>NZ_CP145905.1:317500-1517500 GCF_036894955.1 Paenibacillus sp. KS-LC4
GCGAAAGCGGATTAGCCCAAACCAAGGAGCTTGCTCCTTGGGGTTGTAGGACGTCTCACATGGAGTTACAAAGGTGTGTATTAGGCGAAGAGGTCTGGAAAGGCCCGCTAGAAGAGGTAAAAGCCCTGTAGCCAAAAATACACACTCTCTGAGACGGATCCTGAGTACGGCGGGACACGTGAAACCCCGTCGGAATCCGGCAGGACCATCTGCCAAGGCTAAATACTCCCTAGTGACCGATAGTGAAGCAGTACCGTGAGGGAAAGGTGAAAAGCACCGCGGAAGCGGAGTGAAAAAGAACCTGAAACCGTGCGCTTACAAAAAGTCAGAGCCCGATCTATGGGTGATGGCGTGCCTTTTGTAGAATGAACCGGCGAGTTACGTTCACGTGCAAGGTTAAGTCGGGAAGACGGAGCCGCAGCGAAAGCGAGTCTGAATAGGGCGAATAAGTACGTGGTCGTAGACCCGAAACCGTGTGATCTACCCCTGTCCAGGGTGAAGGTGCGGTAACACGCACTGGAGGCCCGAACCCACGCACGTTGAAAAGTGCGGGGATGAGGTGGGGGTAGCGGAGAAATTCCAATCGAACTCGGAGATAGCTGGTTCTCCCCGAAATAGCTTTAGGGCTAGCCTCGAGGTATGAACGTCGTGGAGGTAGAGCACTGATTGGGTGCGGGGCCCGCCAAGGGTTACCAAGTCTAGTCAAACTCCGAATGCCATAGACGTGCTTCTCGGGAGTCAGACAGTGAGTGCTAAGATCCATTGTCAAGAGGGAAACAGCCCAGATCATCAGCTAAGGTCCCCAAGTGTGTGTTAAGTGGGAAAGGATGTGGAGTTGCAAAGACAACCAGGATGTTGGCTTAGAAGCAGCCACCATTTAAAGAGTGCGTAATAGCTCACTGGTCGAGTGACTCTGCGCCGAAAATGTAACGGGGCTAAACACACCACCGAAGCTATGACATGTACCGAATGGTACTTGGGTAGGGGAGCGTTGAATATAGGTTGAAGGTATACCGTAAGGAGTGCTGGACTGTATTCAAGTGAGAATGCCGGTATGAGTAACGAAAAGACAAGTGAGAATCTTGTCCGCCGAAAGCCTAAGGGTTCCTGAGGAAGGCTCGTCCACTCAGGGTAAGTCGGGACCTAACGCGAGGCCGAAAGGCGTAGTGGAAGGACAACAGGTTCAAATTCCTGTACCACCGTAAACCGTTATGAGCAATGGGATGACGCAGAAGGGCAGTGACGCGGACTGATGGAATAGTCCGTCCAAGCAGTGAGGCTGATGAGTAGGCAAATCCGCTCATCATAAGGCTGGGCTGTGATGGGGAGCGAAAATTACAGTAGCGAAGGTCATGCACTCCGGCTGCCGAGAAAAGTCTCTAGCCAGGTGAAGGTGCCCGTACCGCAAACCGACACAGGTAGGCGAGCAGAGCATGCTAAGGCGCGCGGAAGAACTCTCGTTAAGGAACTCGGCAAAATGACCCCGTAACTTCGGGAGAAGGGGTACCTCGGTAGGGTGAATAGCCCGAGGGGGTCGCAGTGAAAAGGCCCAAGCGACTGTTTAGCAAAAACACAGGTCTGTGCGAAGCCGTAAGGCGAAGTATACGGGCTGACGCCTGCCCGGTGCTGGAAGGTTAAGGGGAGCGGTTAGGAGCAATCCGAAGCTGTGAACCGAAGCCCCAGTAAACGGCGGCCGTAACTATAACGGTCCTAAGGTAGCGAAATTCCTTGTCAGGTAAATTCTGACCCGCACGAATGGCGTAACGACTTGGGCGCTGTCTCAACGAGAGATCCGGTGAAATTTTAATACCTGTGAAGATGCAGGTTACCCGCGACAAGACGGAAAGACCCCATGGAGCTTTACTGTAACTTGATATTGAACTTTGGTACGATCTGTACAGGATAGGTGGGAGCCTAAGAAGCATGAGCGCCAGCTTGTGTGGAGGCGACGTTGGGATACCACCCTGATCGTATCGGAGTTCTAACCTAGGACCGTGAAACCGGTTCGGGGACCGTGTCAGGTGGACAGTTTGACTGGGGCGGTCGCCTCCTAAAATGTAACGGAGGCGCCCAAAGGTTCCCTCAGAATGGTTGGAAATCATTCGGAGAGTGCAAAGGCATAAGGGAGCTTGACTGCGAGACCAACAAGTCGAGCAGGGACGAAAGTCGGGCTTAGTGATCCGGTGGTACCGAATGGAAGGGCCATCGCTCAACGGATAAAAGCTACCCTGGGGATAACAGGCTTATCTCCCCCAAGAGTCCACATCGACGGGGAGGTTTGGCACCTCGATGTCGGCTCATCGCATCCTGGGGCTGAAGTAGGTCCCAAGGGTTGGGCTGTTCGCCCATTAAAGCGGTACGCGAGCTGGGTTCAGAACGTCGTGAGACAGTTCGGTCCCTATCTGTCGCGGGCGCAGGAAATTTGAGAGGAGCTGTCCTTAGTACGAGAGGACCGGGATGGACGTACCGCTGGTGTACCAGTTGTTCCGCCAGGAGCACCGCTGGGTAGCCAAGTACGGACGGGATAAGCGCTGAAAGCATCTAAGCGCGAAGCCCCCCTCAAGATGAGATTTCCCAATTTAGTAAGACCCCTTGAAGACGACGAGGTTGATAGGTTCGGGGTGGAAGCGCAGCAATGCGTGCAGCTGACGAATACTAATCGGTCGAGGGCTTATCCTAATAAATACGCTAAAGTTTCAGAGCTTGTCTTTCGCATCCAGTTTTCAATGTGTAAATCACGTTGATATTGCAGTACAGCCCGAGGTCTGCAATGTAAGTAATCGGGAAAATGTGGCGGTGTAGCTCAGCTGGCTAGAGCGTACGGTTCATACCCGTGAGGTCGGGGGTTCGATCCCCTTCGCCGCTACCATATTTTCGGAGGCTTAGCTCAGCTGGGAGAGCATCTGCCTTACAAGCAGAGGGTCGGGGGTTCGATCCCCTCAGCCTCCACCATATATGTTTGACAATGACGCGGGGTGGAGCAGCCCGGTAGCTCGTCGGGCTCATAACCCGAAGGCCGCAGGTTCAAATCCTGCCCCCGCAACCAATTTTAAGCAATCATTTATGGAGCTGTGGTGTAGAGGCCTAACATGCCTGCCTGTCACGCAGGAGACCGCGAGTTCGAATCTCGTCAGCTCCGCCATTTTATTTTCGTTATAAGGCTCGGTAGCTCAGTCGGTAGAGCAGAGGACTGAAAATCCTCGTGTCGGCGGTTCGATTCCGTCCCGAGCCACCATTTTTATGGAGGGCTAGCGAAGTGGCTAAACGCGGCAGACTGTAAATCTGTTCCTTCGGGTTCGGTGGTTCGAATCCATCGCCCTCCACCATTTCTTTCACATCGAGAGTCATTAGCTCAGCTGGTAGAGCACCTGACTTTTAATCAGGGTGTCGTAGGTTCGAATCCTACATGACTCACCATTTTTAAAAAGCTGATTTGCAGAAAATAATCTGCGAATTTTTTTATTTATATGCAATTTCAAAAGCTCGGTATTGGTGTTATCACTAATACCGAGCTTTTTTTGTGTATTTTTATTAGGAGCGAAGCTTTAACTCTGCTAGTAGTTCAGTTAAGGAAGCGTCAAGACGAAGCTTTAATTCGTCACTTAGCTCATATCCGGCTGCCCCACCATCCAATTGTACGCGAGAAATTTGAGAGTCTACCGCATAGACGCCGCTGGAAAAATGCTTAGCACCCATGGAAGCAAGTACAGGCTTCAGGGAGTAATCAATAGACAGCAGGTGGGCCAGAGAGCCCCCAATGAAAAAAGGCGTAATGATTTTTTCTTCCAAACCCTTTTGAGGCAATAGATCGAGGAATGTTTTAAGAACACCAGTGAAAGAGGCTTTGTAGACTGGACTTGCGATAATAACGGCTCTAGCGCCTTCTACTAACGCTGTTGCTTCTACAATAGCAGGGCTGTCGAAACGGGCGTTAATGAGATCTTCCGCTGGTAAAGAAGCAACGGTAATATGGCGGAGTGTTACATTTTGGCTAATGAGCTGCTGCTCAATATATTGAGTAATGCCGGTTAGACGGGAACCAGGATTCGGGCTGCCCGATATGATGACAATCGTTGACATAATTATCGCTCCTCAAATCAATTACTTTTATTATTCCGATAAATTAACTTTTTTTTATCATAACACTTCAATCTTTTCGACGTCAATGACATTTATAGTAGGTGTTCATGATTATTAGCTCATTAGGGAATAATAGGCGGAAACAAGCTGATTAGCGATGCAAAGGGGTCCGTCTATGATGATATATGGGTTGGCGGCTTTTATAAGTTTGGCTATTGTGAGTGCAATGGTTCCGATTGTGAGAAGGTTCGCTTTGCAGCATGGGATTATGGATCGGCCGAATTCACGGAAAATTCATCGGCAGCCCATTCCCTTGCTCGGAGGGATTGCGATTTATGTGGCATGCACCGTTACGATTATTGCTTTTCAGGGAATGACATCGTTAAGCTGGACGATTGCAGTTGGTGGTGCGGTGCTTGTCACCGTTGGATTATTAGATGATAAAGCGAAGGCGGATGGAAAGGATTTCCCTGTCTGGCCTAGAGTGCTCGTTTATGGCGCAGTGTCCACGCTCCCCCTCTGGTTCCATATTCAAATAACAGGGGTGACGAACCCTGCTTCGGGCCTGTTCTTTTTTCTCCCACACTGGGTAGCCTGGCTTGGGACGTCAATCTGGATATTCGCGCTTATCAACATGATTAATTTCATGGATGGAGTGGATGGATTGGCATCCGGAGTATGTGTTTTATCAGCGGTCACGCTGTTTATTACTGCCTTGCTCAAAGGGCAGGCTGAAACGGCGATTTTAGCTGCTATTGTTGGAGGGGCGTGCTTGGGCTTTCTTTTGTTCAATTTTTATCCGGCCAGAATTTTCATGGGGGATGCAGGAGCTACGTTTCTTGGTTATACGCTCGCCGTTGTGGCCGTGGACGGAGCTTTCAAGAAAGCAACCTTCATTACAGTGCTTGTGCCGCTGCTTGCGCTAGGGTTGCCCATTATGGATACTTCCATCGTCATGCTGCGGCGGCTCGCTCGTGGCAAAGGACTGCATCATGCGGACAAGCTGCATACCCACCATGCGCTGATGAAGTGGGGATTGAACCAGGTGCAAACCGTATCCTTTCTATATTTAATTGCTGCATTGTTCTCTATGCTGTCGATCATTCTTTTACTGGTCATGGGCTGAATTACCTGTCCCAATATGTTACAATGACGAGAAAAAGCGTTCATTCGTGAGGCTTGCGATAGGAGATAGCAGAAAATGAGCACGACAGAATGGTTGAAACCGCTGGAGCGCATTTTGGACTGTCCAGTTCGTCTAGTAAAAATACAATTGTCCGAGTGGAATGATATAGCAGATAAAGATCACTATCTACAGGCAGAGGAGCCAGGACGCGCCCCAGTCTTGCAAGGACAACGTGTCCAGCGCAAGGATAAAATGTGGGTGGCTATTCGAGCAGTAGAGCATGAAGTCGAGGCTTTAGAAATAGAGGGCAGTCGCTTTGAGGCGAGCACGCTGGATTTACTAAGCTTTATGCTGCGTTGGAATGAAGCGATGCCGGCGCATGCTAAGGCTGCTGGCAAGCTTACGGAAAGCGAGAAGACTGCCCGCAGTATTGGCGAGTGGATTCAGGAGCAGTTCGAATCAGGAGAGCCGGGGCAATCAATGCCGGATCACTTGACAGCGGGAGGCAAGCTGTTTGCCGATATGATTCCTTTTTTACTAGTAACGGAATATTCGAATACGAAGCAAGCGGCATATGTGGAGCTGGAGAAGCTGCTGCGTTCCTTTCTCGCAGAGGAAATTTTATTAATACCGCTGCGGGAGCAGGAATGGCTCATTTGGGGCCCTGTTTCGTTGCTTAAGGAAGCGGATTCGGAGTTGTTTGATGATGACGATGAAGAATCGGTGGAGGATAACCTGGCTTCTATTTGTCTTGGGCTGCATGAGATGCTTGCCAGCGAGTGGATCGGTGAATGCCATCTGGCGGTCTCGCATCCGATCAGACCGGCGAAAGGCATTATAGAGACGACGGCTGCGCTGCGCGAAACGATAAATTTGGGACGGAAATTCCACGTTGGCAGCAATATTCATTTTCCGTGGAATTTGCAGCTGGAGCGTCTGCTGAATAGCATACCGGAGAGCCAGCGAGCCCGATATTTGGAGCAATCGCTAAAGCGTACAGAGCTTTTCGTAGAGGCAGAAATGCTTGCTACACTGGAAACCTTTTTCTCATTGGACTGTAATGTAAGCGAAACCGCGAAGAAGCTTTATATCCACCGCAATACATTATTATATCGTCTGGACAAGCTAAAACAGGAGACAGGGCTTGATGTTCGACAATTTCGTGATGCCGTCTTAGTCAAAATTATATTGCTATTGTACAAAGTTACGAAAAGACATTAGTTTTTTTGTAAAGTTTGTGCATAGTCATCTGAGGGCATGTGGGATAAGATAGGTCTATAAGAAAATTTCTTTTAGGGGGAAATTCACATGGCAGGCGTACGTTTAGAAGGTATTTACAAAAAATATCCGGGAACTGATAAAGCATCGGTAACTGACGTTAACTTAGATATCAAGGACAAAGAATTTCTAGTGCTTGTAGGTCCATCCGGCTGTGGTAAATCGACAACTCTTCGTATGATCGCAGGTCTTGAAGAAATTTCCGAGGGTAAATTGTTTATCGGCGAGCGTCTTGTTAATGACGTAGCTCCTAAAGATCGTGATATCGCGATGGTATTCCAATCTTACGCTCTTTACCCGCATATGAACGTATACCAAAACATGGCTTTTGGTTTGAAGCTTCGTAAATTCAAAAAAGCAGACATCGACAAACGCGTTCGTGAAGCTGCTAAAATTCTAGATATCGAGCATTTGCTTGACCGTAAACCGAAAGCTCTTTCCGGTGGTCAGCGTCAACGTGTCGCTCTTGGTCGTGCGATCGTTCGTGAGCCGCAAGTATTCTTGATGGATGAGCCGCTTTCCAACTTGGATGCGAAACTTCGTGGTCAAATGCGTGCTGAAATTTCCAAGCTGACTAAACGTCTTGAAACAACGACAATCTATGTAACGCATGACCAAATCGAAGCAATGACGATGGGTGATCGTATTGTTGTTATGAAGGACGGCTTTATTCAACAAACAGCTTCTCCGGATCACCTTTATAACCACCCAGTTAACATTTTCGTTGCTGGCTTCATCGGCGCTCCTTCCATGAACTTCGTTAAAGGTTCAATTACGGAGCAAGGCGGTACTGTTCGTTTCAAAGCGACAGGCGTAGATGTAGTTGTACCTGAAGGCAAAGCGGCTACGCTTCGTTCCAAAGGCTACATTGGCAAAGATGTAATCCTGGGTATTCGTCCAGAGGATCTGCATGAAGAGCCAGTATTCCTGGAAGCTTCGCCTAACACAATCGTTAACGCTTCGATCGAAGTTGCGGAGAACCTGGGTCACGAAATGTACCTGTACCTTAACGGTATTGGCACAGATTCAGTTATCGCACGTGTAGACGGACGCTCCGCTCTGCGTGATGGCATTACGGTTAAACTTGCTCTAGACATGAACAAAGTTCACCTGTTCGATACAGAGACCGAGCTTAACATTTTCGAAAACTAATTGCTAAAGCCATTATAGATTTCATAAAAGAGCTGTTGGATTCGTCCAACAGCTCTTTGTTATTCCACTGAGGATGACTTTGCGAAGAGGCTCATTCATTTGAGCGTCAGAAAGCGGGAAGACGTTGCTTTCGGCGCTTTTTTCCTATACGATGAGGTTATTGGTAATTAGCTTACATAAGCTGTTGTGATATAAGGAGGCCATGCTATGCCTAAGAAAGTGAAAGTATCAGAATTAGTACAGCATTTTTCATTGGAAATTATATCGGGTGAAGAAGGCTTAAAGCGTGCTATTACGGTTGATGACCTATATCGTCCGGGGCTTGAAATGGCCGGATATTTTGATTATTTTCCGAGTGAGCGAGTGCAGCTGTTAGGAAAGACGGAAATTACGTTCCTCAGCACATTGACGTCAGAGGAGCGCAGTCTGCGTATGGAGCGTCTGTGCCATTCAGACACGCCTTGTATTATTTTGACCCGTGGACTGGAGCCGCCTGATGAACTGATTGCATATTCGAACAAAACGAAAATTCCCGTGCTCGGCAGCCATGTGGCAACTACAATTTTGACCAGCCGGATTACAGATTTTCTAGAGAAAAAGCTTGCGCCTACCGCGACCATTCATGGTGTTCTGGTAGATATCTACGGAGTGGGCATGCTCATAACGGGCGGCAGCGGCATCGGTAAGAGCGAGACGGCTCTTGAGCTTGTAAAACGCGGACATCGGCTTGTTGCCGATGATGCAGTTGAGATCAGACAAACGTCTGACAGCCAGCTCCATGGGACTGCCCCGGAATTAATCCGTCATTTACTGGAAATTCGCGGCTTAGGCATTATTAATGTCATGACGCTGTTCGGTGCTGGTGCCGTACGTACACAGAAGCGGATCGCATTAGTCATCAGGCTTGAAAATTGGCAGCAGGACAAACAATATGACCGTTTGGGTCTGGATGAAGAGAAGACGCGTATTATTGATACCGACGTTCCGCTTGTAACAGTTCCTGTAAGGCCGGGTCGTAACCTTGCGGTTATTATTGAGGTTGCGGCTATGAACTTCAGGCTGAAGCGAATGGGCTATAATGCTGCGCTGCAATTTACTAATAAGCTGACCGAAACCATTGCCGAAGATACGGATGATTACGACTGATATGAAGGAGCTAATAAAAGATGCTTACATCGCTAATTGACCCCATTGCTTTTTCACTGGGGCCCCTAACTGTTCGTTGGTACGGCATTATTCTCGGCACAGCTGCCTTAGTAGGCTTGCTGCTGGCGATACAAGAGGGCAAACGCTTTGGCATTAAGCCGGATTTCTTTATGGATATGCTGCTGCTTGGCGTTCCATCCGCTGTTATCTGTGCTCGCATATATTATGTTGCCTTCAAATGGGAGGATTATAAGGAGAACCCGCTTGATGTGTTTAAAATTTGGGAGGGCGGCATAGCCATTTACGGCGCTCTGATTGGTGCCTTCCTTTGCGGTTTCTTCTATTTCCGTTATAAGGGCTACAGCTTCTTAAGACTCGCCGATGTGTGCGTGCCAGGCCTGCTTGCTGGTCAAATGATTGGCCGTTGGGGCAATTTCATGAACCAGGAGGCATATGGCGGTCCCGTAGAGGAAAGCTTCCTGCGTGACACGCTTCACCTTCCTAATTTTATTGTGAATCAAATGAATGTGAACGGCATCTTCCATCACCCGGCTTTTTTGTATGAATCGCTGTGGAGCCTTGTGGGAATCGTGCTGCTGTGCGTGCTGCGTCGTCAACGTTTCCTGCGTGCGGGTGAATTGCTAGCTAGCTATTTCATCTGGTATTCCCTTGGCCGCTTCTACATTGAGATGGTGCGCACGGACAGCTTGGCCTTCCATGGCCCAGCGTGGCTGGTAAACCTTGTGGACGCTCTTTGGTCGCCGATGACGATTTTGTTCCAGCCTGGCTATTTGGACCCGTCATATGGTAACCTGAGGATTTCTCAGCTGCTTGCGCTGCTGCTTATTGTTGGTGCCATCGCTTTTATCGTCATTCGCCGCAAAACAGGAGCTGCCAAAGAGCATTATTCCGATCCAATCGTCTCCACGAAGGTGGAGCATGCGGCTATTGCAACGGATGATGCTCCGAAAGCATAAAGGTAAAATTTAAATTCGGATGAGACGAGCTATTGCCTTCTCGAAGGCAATAGCCGTTATGTTTTTGTAAGGCTTTTTTGTAGGGCCTTTTGTAAGGCTTATAGATAAGCATTAAAGTGGACTTAGGAGGAGACAGATGTGCTAGGTAACATAAAAACGATGCTGTTTGATTTGGATGGTACCATTATTGATACGAACGAATTGATTATCCGCTCGTTTCTGGATGCGCTGCAAGGCTTCGTTCCGGCGAATTTCAATAGAGACAATATTATTCCAAGCATGGGACAGCCTTTAACGATGCAAATGCAGCAATTTTCGGGGCTTGAGGATGTAACGCATCTGGTGGCGGCTTACCGCGAGGTCAACCTTCGCCTGCATGATGAATATGTGAAGCCTTTCGACTATGTTGTAGAGGTTATTAAAAATTTACATGAGCAGGGCATCCAGATCGGGATTGTAACGACGAAAATGCGCCTGACAACCGAGCGAGGCTTGAAATATGTAGGTCTTAGCGATTATGTCGACACGGTTGTGACCATTGATGATGTCACGCATCCTAAGCCGCATCCAGAGCCAGTCAGTATGGCTATTGCTGCA
The DNA here is from genome assembly GCF_036894955.1 of Paenibacillus sp. KS-LC4. Classification (NCBI taxonomy): domain Bacteria; kingdom Bacillati; phylum Bacillota; class Bacilli; order Caryophanales; family Paenibacillaceae; genus Paenibacillus; species Paenibacillus sp. KS-LC4. The sequence continues at coordinate 327,857 of NZ_CP145905.1, forward strand.
CTTGGCGCAGATCCGGCGACGACCTTAATGCTGGGTGACAGCTCGGTCGATATATTATCCGCTGAGGCGGCTGGCGCTTTGCCAGTTGGTGTAGCTTGGTCGATGAAGGGAGCGCAGTTGCTTCGAGATTGTGGCGCTCAGTATGTCATTGATGATATGCGGGAGTTGTACGCTTTCGCAGGATTGGAGCGGAAATAAATTGCGTAATGTCGAACGTTATCCGGTAGAGGGGCCTAATGCGCTCTGGCAGGTCTATCGTACGGTCAGCCGATTTAAGGCGGTACGTAATTTCATATTCATTCAGCTGGCACGTTATTGTCCGGTTTTGCCGGTCAAAAATATGATCTACCGTCGTGTGCTTGGCATGAAGGTCGGTCAGCACACCGCATTTGCGCTAATGGTGATGGTGGATGTTTTTTTTCCGGAACGGATTGAGGTTGGGGATAATACGATTATCGGATATAACACGACGATTCTTACGCATGAGTATTTAATTCGCGAATATCGGCTTGGTGATGTGAAAATAGGGGCAAACGTTATGATTGGCGCGAATACGACGATTTTGCCGGGTGTTACAATCGGCGATCATGCGGTGGTAGCCGCTGGCTCAGTTGTTTACAAGGATGTGCCAGCCCATGCCTTCGTTGGCGGGAATCCCATACGTGAGATTGCCAAGGGGAGTCGCCCCGCGGATCATAGCTAAAACTGCCAATGCTGAAACGCGAACAAAGCTGGTGCTGATCATGAGCAGCAGCTTTGTTCATGTCAGGCAAGGAATTCATAATATATCTCCTATTCAGCAAAGCTCTAATCTTGACGGAGCAGAGGCTTCATGTTACCATAACGTCTAGGTTCTTTATTTTGGCAGATTGCTAATATGGCAACGCGTTAACATACTAAAGTAAATTGTGGGTGAAAATAGATGTCTAAACCAAAAGTATTTGAGAAACCGATTGGTGTTAAAGATTATCTTCCAGAGGCTGTTGCAAAGCTGCGCCGAATTGAGCATGCGGCTCTTGCTTGTATGCAGGGCTGGGGCTATGAGCAGATTATTACGCCAACTATGGAGTATTACGACACCGTAGGGGTAGCAAGCTCTACCTCTGACCAAAAGCTGTTTAAGCTGCTCAACAACCGTGGAACGACGCTCGTGCTGCGTTCGGATATGACAGCGCCTATTGCGCGAGTAGTATCCTCGTTATTGAAGGAGTCCCCATTTCCGCTGCGATTGTCGTATCATGCGAATGTGTACCGTGCGATTGAGGAGGAAGCTGGCCGTGAGGCCGAGTTTTTCCAGACGGGCGTTGAGCTTGTTGGCGATGCTTCGGCTGATGCGGATGCGGAGGTTGTGGCGCTCGCTATTGCTTCCTTGAAGGCCGCCGGCGTCAAACGTTTTAAGATTGCTATCGGTCATGTCGGCTTCCTGAACGGACTGTTCGAGGAATCGCTTTCTGGACGCGAGGAGGAGCAGGAGCAGCTTAAAGCGTGTCTGCTGGGCCGCGATTACGTCGGCTATCGGGAGCAACTGCGCCAGCTGGCGCTGGAGGAGCCTGTACAGCGCGAGCTGGAAGGGATTTTAAGGCTGCGCGGCGGCCAGGAGGTATGCAAGCAGGCGCTTGAATTAAGCGCAGATGAGACGGCACAGGCGTCTATCCAGCATTTATGCGAGATGTGGGACGTGCTCGACGCTTACGGACTAAGCGAGCATGTGCTGATTGATCTGACGATGATCGGCGATTTCTCTTATTATACCGGCATGACCTTTGAAGGTTATGCGGCGGATCTTGGATTCCCAGTAGTGAGCGGCGGAAGATACGACAATTTGCTTGCTCAATTCGGCCGTCCGGCTCCAGCGACAGGCTTTGCGCTGAAGACGACGCGGATACTGGAAGTGCTCGGCAATGAAGATGAGCCAGCGAAAGCTGAGCGAGTGCTGATTGGCTATGATGAGACGGAGCGCAAAGCGGCTCTGGCCATCGCGCAGCAGCTCAGAGGCCAAGGAACGGCAGTTGTGACAGAGCGTATTGGGCTAGAGGAAGCAGCGGAGCTATCGAAGAATACGTCTGGTCGGTTTATTTTCAAAGGCGTAGAATATGTGGAGTTTTTACTATTTACCGAGGCTATGAACGAAACGCTTGGAGGGGATGGCAAATGAGCGGAGCAGGCAGGGAAATTTTGAAGGTGGCTATGCCGAAAGGCCGGATTTACAAGCAGGCATCAAAGCTGTTTCGCGAAGCGGGCTTGCCGATTCCAAGCGATTTTGACGATACGCGTAAGCTGATCATTGAGCTGCCGGAGGCAGGCATGGAGTTTATTATGGCAAAGCCTGTAGACGTGCCTACTTATGTGGAATATGGTGTCGCGGATATTGGAATCGTTGGCAAGGATGTGCTGATGGAGGAAAATAAAGATGTTTACGAGCTGCTGGATCTCGGCATTGCCAAGTGCCGGATGTCGGTAATCGGGCTGCCGGACTGGAAGCCGGTTATTAATCCGCGGGTGGCGACGAAATATCCGAATGTGGCCTCGCAATATTTCCGCGAATTGGGACAGCAGGTCGAAGTGATTAAGCTGAATGGCTCGATTGAGCTAGCGCCACTAATTGGCCTTGCTGACCGCATTGTTGATATGGTAGAGACAGGGCAGACGCTGCGTGAAAACGGCTTGGTCGAAATGGAGTCCATCTTCGGCATTACGAGCCGCTTGATCGCGAACCGTGTCAGCTATCGGATGAAGAATGAGGCGATTCAAAGCCTTTGCGATAGGTTGCAGGAAACGCTTGGTGCGAAGCTTTAGGAGTGCAGGAGCACGAGCGCGAGCATGAGGGAATAAAGCTATATATGGATGGGACAAAGCATTGAAGGAAAGGGGTTGGCGATTGTGAGAATTATGCGAGCAGAGCAGTTCGGTTTGAAGCGCGAGGTGGAATACGGATCGCCGGAGCAAAATGAAGTGGTGCGGACAATTATCGCAGACGTCCGCAACGAAGGAGATGCAGCTTTGCTGCGTTACACAGCAAAGCTGGACAGGGCTGAGCTGACGGCGGCAGAGCTTCGCGTGACGCAGGAGGAAATTGATGCGGCGTATGAGCAGGTGGACGCCGCTTTTCTGACAGCGATCCGCGAGGCCGCTGTCAATATCAGGTCTTTCCACGAGAAGCAGAAGCGCAACTCGTGGATGGATTTGCAGCCGGATGGGACGCTGCTCGGGCAAATATTGCGTCCGCTGAAGCGGGTCGGCGTCTATGTGCCCGGAGGCAAGGCAGCGTATCCGTCGTCCGTGCTCATGAATGTCATTCCGGCCCAGGTCGCTGGCGTGCCGGAAATCGTAATGGTCACGCCTCCGTCGACTGGCGGACGTGACGGCATTGATCCAGGCATTCTCGTTGCCGCTGCTGAAGCAGGGGTCAAGGAGATGTACCGCGTAGGCGGAGCACAGGCGATTGCCGCACTCGCTCACGGTACGGAAACGATTGCGCCCGTTGATAAAATTTGCGGGCCGGGCAATATATATATCGCGCTTGCGAAGCGCGAAGTATTTGGCGCTGTCGATATTGACAGCATCGCAGGACCGAGTGAAATTGTCGTGCTTGCCGACGAAGCGGCTGATCCGGCTTATATCGCCGCTGACCTGCTGTCACAAGCGGAGCATGATGAGATGGCATCATCCATCCTCGTAACGCCGTCGGAGCAGCTTGCAGGTGCGGTAGCCGCCGAGGTGGAGCGTCAGCTGGCGACGCTGCCGCGTCAAGCGATTGCACGGGCTTCAATCGACAGCTACGGCGCTGTGCTGATGGTCGATTCGCTGAAAGAGGGCATCGACGTCGTGAATAAGCTGGCGCCTGAGCATCTGGAGGTGCTGACAGCCGATCCAATGAGTCTGCTTGGCTTGATCGAAAATGCCGGAGCAATCTTCCTCGGACCTTACAGCTCGGAGCCGGTTGGCGATTATTTCGCTGGGCCGAACCACATCATCCCGACGAATGGGACAGCGAGATTTTCCTCGCCAGTCAACGTGGATGATTTTTTGAAAAAATCAAGCTTGATCTATTATAGCAAGGAAGCGCTGCTTGCAAATGGCGACAAAATTATGACGCTGGCTCGGCAGGAGGGGCTTGAGGCTCATGCACGGGCGATTCAAATCCGTTTGGAGCGCGAGGGCCGCTAACGAGCAAGCCCGGCTCATTCAAGGTTATCGCAGCAAAGCAAAATAAGGCACTTAATTAAGCTTAAGCACAACTAAACAAAGCGAACATTTATTTTACGGGAAGAAAGAAGGAATCGGTAATGGCGGAATTGACAGGACGCGTATCGGAAGTAGCTCGCAAAACAAATGAAACAGACATTAAGCTGGCGTTCTCGGTAGACGGAAGCGGAGCAGCCAGCCTTGAGACGGATGTGCCTTTCCTGAACCATATGCTGGATTTGTTCACGAAGCACGGTCAGTTCGACCTGACGGTCAATGCGAAAGGCGATATTGAAATCGACGACCACCACACGGTGGAGGATATTGGCATCTGCCTCGGGCAAACGCTGCGTGAAGCACTCGGCGACAAGCGCGGAATCAAGCGTTACGCGAGCGTATTCGTGCCGATGGATGAAGCGCTGGCACAGGTTATTATTGATGTGAGCAACCGCCCGCATTTCGAATACCGCGCGGAGTATCCTTCAAGCCAAGTAGGCAGCTTCTCTGTAGAGCTGGTACAAGAGTTTCTATGGAAGTTTGCGCTAGAAGCGCGCATTACGCTGCATGTTATCGTACATTACGGCCAGAATACGCATCATATGATTGAAGCGGTATTCAAGGCGCTTGGTCGAGCGCTGGATGAGGCGACTAGCATTGATCCTCGCGTACAAGGAGTGCCTTCGACGAAAGGAGTGCTGTAGCATGATTGCGATCATTGATTACGGCATGGGCAACCTTCACAGCGTCAGCAAGGCGGTTGAGCGTCTAGGCTATGAGGCGGTTGTAACGGCTGATCCGCAGGAGATTTTAGCAGCGGATGGCGCGATTTTGCCAGGTGTCGGCGCTTTCGGTGATGCGATGGGTAATTTGCGCGAGACGAAGCTCGATGAGGTGGTCAAGCAGTATGCCGCCTCTGGCAAGCCGCTGCTGGGCATTTGCCTCGGCATGCAGCTGTTGTTCACCGCGAGCGAGGAATACGGCGACAACGAGGGCCTCGGTCTTCTGCCAGGCAAGGTCATCCGTTTCCAAGGCGACTACAAAATTCCGCATATGGGCTGGAATAAGCTTAGCTTCGAGCAGGGGCAAAGCCCGCTATTCGCAGGCCTTACAGAGGGCCATGTGTATTTCGTCCACTCCTTCCATGCGAGGCCGGAGCAAGGCAGTGATTTGCTGGCTACAACTGATTATTATCAGCAGGTAACGGCTATCGTTGGGCGTGAGCAAGTATACGGCATGCAGTTCCATCCGGAAAAAAGCGGAGAGCTCGGCATGCAGCTGCTGGGCAACTTCCTTGCTTTGACGGGAAGCAGCAAGGCTTAGTCTAGCCGCTGGCTCGATCACTTGGAAGTTACTTTCAAGCACCATGTATGTATCGAACGAAAACGTTATTTTCCCATGAAATCAATGTCTACGGGCTGTCGCAGGTGAAGCCTTAGATGAGTCTAATATAAGGAGCGTGCAATATGCTGGCAAAACGCATTATTCCATGTCTCGATGTCAAAGACGGCCGTGTCGTGAAGGGCGTAAATTTCGTTAACTTGCGCGATGCGGGCGATCCAGTCGAGCTGGCATCCACCTATGATCGCGAGGGCGCGGATGAGCTCGTATTTCTCGATATTTCCGCCTCGGTTGAGGGCAGGGCTACGATGATTGAGGTCGTCAAGCGGACAGCTGGCGAAATTACGATTCCATTCACTGTTGGCGGCGGCATCTCGCATGTGGATGACATGAAGCGGCTGCTGCGGGCAGGAGCAGACAAGATCGGCATTAATACGGCCGCAGTTAAAAATCCTTCGCTCGTGCGCGATGGCTCGCGCAAATTTGGCTCCCAATGCATCGTTGTCGCGATTGATGCGAAGTTCAACGAGGCATGGGGCGAGTGGGAAGTGTACACGCACGGCGGCCGCCAGGCGACAGGCATTAAAGCGCTGGAGTGGGCGAGCGAGGTGGAGAGACTGGGCGCTGGCGAGATTTTGCTGACGAGCATGGATGCCGACGGCACGAAGGATGGCTTTGATCTTCCGCTGACCTCTGCTGTATCTGGCAAGCTGGGCATTCCGGTTATTGCCTCGGGCGGAGCAGGCCGCATTGAGCATTTCAGTGATGTTTTCGATCAGGGCAGGGCGGATGCAGCGCTGGCGGCAACGATTTTTCACTATAAAGAAATGACGATTCGCGAAGTGAAGGATGATTTGCGGCAGAAGGGCGTGGAGGTTAGATGACAGACTGGTTAAAGCAGATTAAGTGGAGCGAGGACGGCCTTGTGCCAGCGATCGTACAGGATGTGCAGAGCAAGGAGGTGCTGATGCTCGCTTATATGAACGAGGAGTCGCTTAAGCTTTCGGTGGAAACAGGCTCAACCTGGTTCTGGAGCCGCTCGCGCAGCGAGCTGTGGAACAAGGGCGCAACGAGCGGCCACACGCAGCGCATTGCGTCTTTATCCTATGACTGCGACGGCGACACGCTGTTGGTACGTGTTCAGCAAGTAGGTCCTGCTTGTCATACAGGAAGCTATAGCTGCTTTTTCAATGCTATCGAGCTGGCGGATAAAGCAAAAGGGGCCAATTCCAACGTAGACCCTGCGTTAACCGGGGCAGCTGCCGATGCAGCCGACCAAGGCGGCGATCGCTTCGCGATATTGGGAAGTCTGGAAGCCGTCATTGCCGAGCGTCATGCGGAGCGTCCAGAAGGTGCGTATACGACATATTTATTCGATAAAGGCATTGATAAAATTCTAAAAAAAGTTGGCGAGGAAGCAACCGAAGCGATTATCGCGGCGAAAAATCAGGATAACGACGAGCTGCGCTCTGAGGCGAGCGATCTGATATTCCATCTGCTCGTGCTGCTCAGAGAACGGGGCCTGCCACTCGATGATGTGATGCAGGAGCTTGTGCAGCGCCACGGGAAACCAGCCAGCAATAATGCAATGAAACGCGAGCAGTCCAAAGCCTAGCCAGGCGGGGTGCCGCGTTTTGCGGTTTTCATTCATATCAGTAAGAGGGGAAGGCGGGGCTGTATTATGCTAATCGATTACCACACGCATCATGTTCGCTGCGGGCATGCAGTGGGCACGCTGGAGGAATATGTTCAGAAGGGCATTGAACTGGGGCTTGATCAGCTCGGACTGTCCGACCATCTGCCCCTTATCCATGTCGATCCGGCAACGTATTATCCAGAGATGGCTATGCCGATGGAAGAGCTGCCGCGTTATGTCGAGGAATGTTTGACGCTTAAGGAGAAGTACAAACATCAAATTGATATACGTGTTGGGCTAGAAGGAGATTATATCGAGGGCTATGAGCGGCAGATCGAGGATATTCTTAAAGCATACCCGTTCGATTACGTAATCGGCTCGGTGCATTTTCTAGGTGAGTGGGATATTACCGATTTTCGCCAGACGCATGGCTGGGAAGGCAAAAACCGGCTGGCGGTGTATGAGCAGTATTATGATGCGGTGCAGAAGGCGGCGGCCACAGGGCTGTATGATTTTATCGGGCATATTGATGTAATCAAGCGTTTTGGCTTTAAGCCGGAGGAAGATGTTACGCATTTGGAAAATGCAGCGCTCGAAGCCGTCAAGCGGCATGGCGTCGCGATTGAATTGAATGCCTCGGGCTTGCGAACGCCTGCGGAGGAAATGTTTCCGAGCCGCAGAATGCTTGAATATGCGCATAGGCTGGGCATCCCAATTACGGTCGGCTCGGACGCGCATCAGCCAGAAAGACTGGCACAATACCTTGATCAAGCGCGTCTGATGTTGAAAGAAGTCGGTTTTTCGCAGCTCGCGACCTTTGATCGTCGAAAATTAGTCAGTATTGATTTTTGAATTATTCGCAATTCGATGTATAATGGTATTGACCAAGCGCAAACGGGCTGTGCCCAAAGCACAAGCTAGGGCAAGCAGGCGTTGCGCATTGAAAGCCTAGTCAGGTAAAACTTATCTGGTTTAAACGCTCAGGAGGGTATTATGTTAAGCGACAAGTTGCGTATTTTCTCGGGATCGTCTAATCCGGAACTAGCTCAGAAGATTGCTTCGGATTTAGGATTGACGCTCGGTGCCATTAAGATGTCCAGATTCAAGAGTGGCGAAATTTATGTCCACTATGAGGAAACCATCCGGAACTGCGACGTGTTTCTGGTTCAATCGTTTTCGCATCCGATCAACGAATATTTCGTGGAGCTGCTTGTCATGATTGATGCGGCGAAACGGGCTTCGGCGAAAACCATCAACATCATTATGCCGTATTACGGTTATGCCCGTCAGGAGCGTAAATCCTCGCCGCGGGAACCGATTACCGCAAAAATGGTTGCAGACGTATTGACGACAGTTGGGGCGACCCGCGTCGTTACGATTGACCTGCATGCACCAGCGATTCAGGGCTTCTTTAATATTCCAGTTGATCATATGACAGCTCTTGATCTGCTCAGCGATTATTTGAAATCGAAGAATATTAAAAACCCAGTTGTCGTTTCGCCAGATGCAGGACGTGCTTCAACTGCCGAGAAGCTTGCCAACTACTTGGACACTTCGTTCGCGATTATGATCAAGAAACGTCCGGCACACAATGAATCGTCGATTACCCATGTTATTGGTGATGTTGAAGGTCAGACACCGATTATTATTGAGGATCTGATTGATACCGGCACAACGATTGTTAATGTAGTGGAAAGCCTGAAGGAACGTGGTGCGGAAGATGTGTACGTGTGCGCTACTCACCCTCTGTTTTCCGGCAATGCAATTGAGCGTTTGGATATTCCAAGTATTAGAGAAGTAGTCGTAACCGACTCGATTCTCCTGCCTGACAATCGTCCTGACCGTTTCACTGTGCTGTCGGTTGCTCCACTTCTTGCGGAAGCGACCCGCATCATTATTGAAGGCGGTTCGATCAGCACCCTGTTCAAAAACGCAGGCGTGTAACGATATTTTTTTATGGACTCCTTACCAAAAACAGCATAAATACTTATATGAAATCGCGGGCGGTTATTAAAACGTCCGCGATTTTCATAGCTTTTTGCCTGTTGCCCCAAGGGAGCGCGGGCAATAGCAGCCACGGAGCAGCGTTTCCTTTAGTTTGAGTGCGCGAGTTGACCGTTCCTATGTTATAATCGTAGAAAATGAAGTTTCCGGGAGGTGCCTTGCCAATGAAGGGAAAGAAACGCGCAGCCACAGCTGACCCAAAGACGAAAATCATACCTGTTCAGTGGGATGCCACATTCTTTTTCGAACGGGCTGTCCGCTCGTTGGACCGATACCACTATGACAAGGCACTTAAATATTTTCGCCGTGCTGTGGAATATGAGCCGGAAAATCCGGTTAACCATTGTAATATGGCAGGCATTTTATCGGAAATGGGCAACTATGAGGAATCCAATAAAATTTTGCATTGGATTGTCGATGTGCTTGATCCTACGATGACGGAATGCCATTTCTATATGGCGAACAACTATGCTAACATGGAACAATATGAAGCCGCTGAAGGGGCACTGGTACACTATCTCGAAGAGGATGCGGATGGGCAGTACCTCGATGAGGCGGAAGAAATGATGGAATTGCTCGATTATGAGCTGGAGCGTCCAACGCGGGTAACGAGCATTAAGGCGCGTGAAGGTCTGTTCGAGCATGATCAGGCACGCACGCTGCTAGAGGAAGGCAAGTTCACCGAGGCGGTTCGCCTGCTGGAGGACATTATTGCGGCGCAGCCGGAATTTCTGGCAGCACGCAACAATTTGGCGCTCGCTTATTATTATATGGGTCTGTTCGATAAAGCAATGGGAACGATACATGAGGCGCTTGATATTGATGCAGGCAATCTGCATGCCTTGTGCAATTTGGCGATCTTCTACCAGCATGCCGAGGATGAGAAAAGCTTGGCCCCGCTAGTGGAGCTGCTGCGCAAGACGGCCCCTTTTCACGAGGAGCATGTGTTCAAGCTGGCTACGACGATGGGCATTCTTGGCGAGCACGAGGCGGCTTACCGTCACTTCCTTCGCTTGCTGAAGGACCCTGATCTGAATCAGGACCCGTGCCTTTATCATTATGCGGCTGTAGCGGCCTGCAATATTGGGCGATTCCATGAAGCTGAGCGGCTATGGCGGCAGACAGCAAAGCTCGATCCAAAATCGAATATTCCTCGCTATTACATGGAACAGCTGGAGCTGGTGAAGCAAGGGCAGCACAAATCAACGGTCAGCTACCATTATCATTTGCCGTTTGAGGAGCAATTCAAGCTTTGGGAAAATTCCTCGGATGGACTGCCCGATCATTTGAAGCGTGATCCGCTCGTTCGCTCCTCCTTCTTCTGGGCGCTGCGTCACGGCGATCGCAACACGAAGCTGCAGGTTATTCAAGCGCTCGGCATGATTGCCGACAACGAGGTAAAGGATGCGCTCAAAGCGTTTCTGATTGAACCGGGCGAAGATGATTATTTGAAGCGGATTGCGATATTCGTTCTGCGTACGATTGATGTACAGGAGCCATTGCAGGCCGTATTGGAGGGCAAGGCAACGGTCATCGAACCGAACCGTGTTCCTTCACGACTGCCCGTATGGGAAGCCAAATGGCAGGAAGTTGTCGAGGCCGCGCTTTCGCGCATGAACAAGCGTTATGATTTAATTCAACAGCATGATCTCATGACGCTGTGGGTCGAGTTTCTAAGTCGGGTATATCCGGACGTTCCGAAGCTCAGCAAGGTGGAAGGCTGGGCAGCAGCGCTGGAATATTTGACGGCTAAGATGCATCGTCGCACGATTTCGTATCATGAGGTATCTGTTCGTTATGGCACTTCCATTGCAACGGTCAGCAAAAATGCGAAGCGAATCGATCAAGTGTGCGGCATCAAGGAAAAGATGCGTTCGATTAATTCGGTATTTGCGCCAGATGAGCCGCTGGAATAGCGAGCAGGCGTGTTCTGTAAAATATAATACGGATAGGGCAAAATTGAAGGAGGGTTACAGCATGTATAAAGCGATTATTATCGGTACGGGTCCTGCGGGACTGACGGCTGCGATTTATTTGGCTCGTGCTAACATGAAGCCGCTAGTTATTGAAGGACCGGAGCCGGGCGGTCAATTGACGACAACGACGGAGGTAGAGAACTTTCCGGGCTTCCCAGAAGGCATTATGGGTCCAGACTTGATGGCTAATATGCGCAAGCAAGCGGAGCGTTTCGGCGCAGAGTTTATTACAGGCTGGGTAAACAGCGTGGATACTTCCGCGAGACCGTTCAAGCTGCAAGTAGAAGGCAAGGGCGAATACGTAGGCGAGTCGCTTATTATTTCGACAGGCGCTTCAGCTAAATACCTAGGCATTCCTGGGGAAAAAGAAAACGTTGGCCGTGGTGTCAGCACTTGCGCCACTTGCGACGGATTTTTCTTCCGCGGCAAGAAAATCGTTGTAGTTGGCGGCGGAGACTCCGCTATGGAGGAAGCTAGCTTCCTGACTCGCTTCGCAACGAATGTAGAGCTTGTTAATCGCCGCGATGAGCTGCGTGCTTCCAAGATTATGCAGGACCGCGCACGCGAAAATGAAAAAATCGACTGGAGCCTAAACCGTACGCCAGTTGAGGTTGTAGCTGGGCCAATGGGCGTTACTGGTCTTAAAGTGCGCAACAATGAAACAGGCAGTGAAGAAATCATTGAGACGCACGGTATTTTCATAGCGATCGGACATACGCCAAACACCGCCTTCCTCAATGGACAAATTGATACCGATGAGCATGGCTACATTAAAGTGAAGCCGGGCACTTCCGAGACGAACGTCCCGGGTATTTTCGCTTGCGGCGACGTGCAGGATAGCAAATATCGCCAAGCGATTACCGCTGCTGGCAGTGGCTGTATGGCGGCGCTTGACTGCGAGCGTTTCCTTGAAGGCAGCATGACGCATGACTGGAGCCAATCTCTGTAAGCTTAAATTAAAGCACAGCAAATAACCCTTTGCCGGATAAATAAGGCAAAGGGTTATTTGCTGTGTGATCATTTGTCTGAACCGTACCCTAGAGCAAAAGAACGAAGCTCAAGCATATGCTGGTAGTACAAATGGAGCCGAGCGCTATTGAACTGCTAAATAAAGCTATTGGTTCTTAGAAGCGAAGTGCGTCCACAGCTCGCTGCGCGAGGTGGTCACTGCTGAAGCGCCAGCCGCAATCGCATTTTCAACATCTGCTACAGTACGAATCAGTCCGCCAGCAAAAATCGGGATGCCCGTCCGCTCGAAAACCTCGCGAATCATGTGCGGCATGACGCCTGGCAGCACCTCAATATAGTCAGGCTTCGTGCGCTCCAGCAGCACATAGCTTTTCTCCAATGCGTGCGTGTCCAGCAGGAACAAGCGCTGTATCGCAATGAGGTCGTTTTTCTTTGCGGTACTAATTACGGCGCTGCGCGTAGAAATAAGCCCGGCCGGGCGAATCATCTGGCACAAATATTCGGCGGCGTATTCGTCATTTTTGAGACCGCCAATTAAATCGGCGTGGAGCAGAATTTTTTTGCCATGGGCATTGGCCAGCTCAAAAATGCTCTTCAATTGGCTGATATGCGTCTCCAGCAGCACGATATAGGAGAAGTCAGAAGTCATCAGCTTTTCCAAATCCTTTGTTTTTCTTGGAGCAGGCAATATTTGCTGGTTGTGAAAGGGCAAGGATGAATACCTCCTTCTCGCGGATGTGAATTATGGATATATGGGTTGGACTCAAGCTTGCAAATCCAGCGGCAGCAAGGAGCTTCCCGCCTTGACCAGAGGGAGGAGCTTCGCTTATAGTGGACAGAGAAGATTAACATATTAATGAGGTGGACTGCAAATGTCTCAAAAGATTTACGTTGGAATCGATGTTGGCGGAACGGCAATTAAGGTCGGATTGTGCAACGAGAACGGGGATTTGCTTCATACGTATGAAGGTCCCACAGAAACGAGTAAAGGTACGGATGTCATCCTTGAAAATATTGCCACTTATGCGCGTGCCATCGTCGCTGAATCTTCCTATGAATGGGAGCAGGTTGGCGGCGTAGGCGTTGGAATAGCCGGTTTCTTGGACATTCCGACGGGCTATATTAAGTTCGCGCCGAATTTGAAGATTCGCGACGTAAATTTGAAAGATTATTTGGAAGCCAAGCTTGCAACTAAAGTGCTGGTTAACAATGATGCTAACGTGGCAGCGCTGGGTGAAGCCTGGGCTGGCGCAGGGAAGGGCATCGATCACTGCGTATGCTATACGCTTGGTACGGGCGTAGGCGGCGGTATTATTATCGGCGGCAAAATCGTCGAAGGTTTTGCGGGTATGGCTGGCGAGCTTGGACATATTGCAATTGTGCCGGACCTGGAAGCCATTCAGTGCGGCTGCGGCAAAATGGGCTGCTTGGAAACTGTATCCTCTGCAACGGGCATTATCCGTATGGCAAAGGATGCCGTGGAGCGTGGCGATCGTACGACGCTTGCTCAAGTGACGGACATTATGGCGAAGGACGTTATTGATGCAGCAAAAGCTGGAGATGAAGTGGCTATACGCATTGTAAGCCGCGCTGCGTATTATTTGGGACGCTCGATGGCGCTCATGGCCGTCGTGCTGAATCCGGAATGCTTCATTATTGGCGGGGGCGTATCCAAGGCCGGCGATTTTCTGTTCGATCAAATTCGCGAAGTATTCGAGAAGTATACACAGAAAGAAGCGCAGGATGGCGTGAAAATCATCCCTGCTACGCTCGGCAACAATGCAGGTGTCGTTGGCGCTGCTGGATTGATTTTGCGCTCGTAGCGATAACATAGGATAACAGGGACATTTTCCCCGCTTGTGAGGAGGAGAAGAAGATGGAGACGGCAGCAGCACTAGCGAAGCTTGTTATTATTACAGGGATGTCAGGTGCGGGCAAAACGATTGCTGTACAAAGTCTGGAGGATCTTGGCTTCTTCTGCGTCGATAATTTGCCCCCAGTACTTATCCCGAAGTTTGCTGAGCTGATTGAGCAATCAAACGGGAAAATCGGCAAGGTTGCATTGGTTATTGACTTGCGCGGCAGGGAGTTTTTCACAGCTTTAGCGGAGTCTTTAAGTTATATTAAAGACCATTCTACCATAAGCTGTGAGATACTGTTCCTGGATGCGACGGATGGCGTGCTTGTTCAACGCTATAAGGAAAGCCGCCGTCGCCACCCGCTTGTGCCCGATGGCTTGCCGCTGGACGGCATTAAGCTGGAACGCAGAATGCTGGAGGATCTGAAGGGGTCTGCTTCGTTGGTTATTGATACGAGCAGCATCAAGCCCGCGCAGTTGAAGGAGCGCATCATTTCCAAGTTCACGAACCTGGAGCAAAACAACTTATCAGTCAATGTCATTTCCTTCGGCTTCAAATATGGCATTCCGATTGATGCAGATTTAATTTATGATGTCCGTTTTTTACCTAATCCTCATTATATAGAGCATCTGCGCCCAAATACCGGTCAGACGCCAGAGGTTTATGAATATGTGATGAAATGGCCGGAAACGCAGGCGTTTCTGGCTAAGCTGGTTGACATGCTCCAGTTCCTTCTTCCACTTTATCATAAGGAAGGGAAGAGCCAGGTCGTTATCGGCATTGGCTGCACCGGAGGAAAACACCGCTCGGTGGCGATTTCGGAATACTTGGGCCGTGTGCTGGGGAGCAGCGATACGGAACGGGTACGCGTCAGCCATCGCGATTCCGACCGCGACAAGCATTAACGGAGGGAACATATGCAGAACAGGCACAAAATAGGAGCGCCCCCCAAGATCGTGGTCATTGGCGGAGGTACAGGATTATCCGTTATGCTGCGCGGGCTTAAGGAAAAGCCTATGGATATTACAGCCATCGTCACAGTTGCTGATGATGGCGGCAGCTCCGGTGTGCTGCGCAATGAGCTGCAAATTCCGCCTCCAGGCGATGTTCGCAATGTGCTGATGGCGCTTGCTGATACCGAGCCGCTGCTCGCAGAGGTGCTGCAATACCGATTCAATTCAGGTACAGGGCTTGCCGGGCATAGCCTCGGCAATTTAATGCTGGCTGCTATGGCTGACATCACGGGCGATTTTGTGACGGGCGTACGCGAGCTGAGCAGGGTACTGGCGGTACGCGGACGGGTTTTGCCTGCCGCAGCCCAGGCCATTGTGCTTAAGGCGGAAATGGCCGACGGCTCGATCGTCATTGGCGAGTCGATGATTCCAAAGGCGGGTCAAGCGATTAAACGTGTATTTATTGATACGGAGAATGCGCACGCGTTGCCGGAAGCGGTCAAAGCGATTGAGCAAGCAGATGCCATCTTAATTGGGCCGGGAAGCTTGTATACGAGTATTATGCCGAATTTGATTGTTCCGATGCTTGCACAAGCGATTACGGAGTCTTGCGCCGTCAAGCTGTTTGTATGCAATGTGATGACGCAGCCGGGTGAGACGGACAATTATACGGTATCGGATCATATGAATGCGATTGAGGCCCACATCGGCCTGCAATTATTCGATTATGTCATTGTGAACAATGGTGAAATTTCACCGCAAGTGGAAGCCAAATATGCAGAGATGGGCGCAAAGCCCGTCGCTATTGATTTGGAAGCTATTCGCAGCAAGGGCTGCGAGATTATTGCGGATCGTTTTGTTTTATTCCAGACGTTTCTAAGGCATGATGCCGAGCGTCTAAGCCATCATATTTATAAGCTAGTGGAAAACTGGATAATTAGAAAGAGGTGACAAACCATGTCGTTTGCGGCACAAACAAAAAAGGAACTCACGCTTATTGAAGCGGATTCCTGCTGTGAGCTTGCAGAGCTATCCGCGCTCATTCGGATGAATGGTTCTGTCAGCTTATCCAGCCGCAAAGTCATTTTGGACATCTCAACAGAAAATGCTGCAATAGCCCGTCGTATTTATTCTCTGGTCAAAAAGCACTTTGAGGTACACACCGAGCTGTTGGTTCGGAAAAAAATGCGGCTGAAAAAGAACAATGTGTATATCGTACGTATACCAACAATGGTACAATCTATATTAAGCAAGCTTCATATCGTTTCAGAGGGCTTCGTATTCAACTCCGGAATTGATAAGGCGATGATTAAGAAATCGTGCTGCAAACGTTCCTATTTGCGTGGCGCATTCCTTGCTGGAGGTTCAGTGAATAACCCTGAGGGCTCCTCGTACCATTTGGAAATCTCTTCGATGTATGAGGAGTATTGCGGCTCATTAGTGGAGCTGGCCAATAAGTTCGAGCTGAATGCCCGCTGCATCGAGCGGAAGAAAGGTTTTATTTTTTACATTAAGGAAGGCGAGAAAATTATTGAGTTGCTGAATATTATTGGCGCTCATCAGGCGCTGTTTAAATTCGAGGATGTTCGAATTATGCGCGACATGCGCAATTCCGTTAATCGAATCGTCAATTGCGAGACAGCGAACCTGAACAAGACCATCGGCGCTTCCGTGCGGCAGATTGATAATATCAAATTGCTGGACCGCGAGCTAGGGCTTGAAAACTTGCCGGATAAGCTCAAGGAAGTCGCTGAAATCCGCTTGCAGCATCCCGATCTGAACCTGAAGGAAGTTGGAGAACTGCTCAAAGGGTCAGTGAGCAAGTCAGGCGTAAACCACAGGCTTCGCAAAATTGACGAACTTGCTGAAAAAATACGCAACGGCTAAACTTTTAACTTCATGTTTCCGATGGTATAATGATACAATGAGTTTAAAATTATCGGCATAATTAAGGATTGAATAAGATATAGGGGGTATGGTTTCCATGACAAGGCTTCCGGTTGTCGTTCGACTAAAAACGGGTCTTCATGCAAGACCAGCAGCATTATTCGTACAAGAAGCTAATAAATTTTCATCTGAAGTATTTGTCGAGAAAGACGACAAGAAAGTGAATGCCAAATCGATTATGGGAATTATGAGCTTGGCAATCAGCTCGGGCACTGAAGTTTTCATTAGTGCGGAAGGTTCGGACGCAGAACAGGCTGTAAACGCTTTAGCTGCATTAGTCAGCAAGGAAGAGCTCGAGAACCAATAAAAAGCCGTATGCAGCAGAGACTCGTCTGCTCGTAACCATATCTGTTGGCTATGCCGCCTTTTGGATCAGATTGATCCAGGGGCGGTTTTTTTGCGTGATACGCATACTGAAATAGAAGCTCATAACAAAACAAACCCGATTCGCCTGAACCGGGTTTGTTTTGTTTATACACCCATAGGATTAATGGATGATTTAGATTTTCTCAATAACCTTGTCAACGAGACCATATTCACAAGCCTCTGCTGCACTCATGAAATAATCGCGATCGGTGTCTTTCTCCACGCGCTCAAGCGGTTGGCCTGTGCGCTCGGATAGGATGCCGTTCAGGTGATCGCGCATTTTGATAATGCGGCGAGCACGAATCTCGATGTCGCTCGCTTGGCCTTCAGCGCCGCCCAGCGGCTGGTGAATCATAACCTCGCTGTTCGGAAGTGCGTAACGCTTGCCTTTGGCGCCTGCTGCAAGCAGGAAAGCGCCCATCGACGCTGCCATACCTACACAGATGGTAGATACGTCAGGCTTGATGTATTGCATCGTATCATAGATAGCCATACCCGAGGTAATCGAACCGCCAGGGCTGTTAATGTAAAGGGAGATGTCTTTCTCAGGGTCATCTGCTGTCAGGAACAGCATCTGTGCGATGATGGAGTTGGCTACAACGTCATTGACGCCCGAGCCCAAGAAGATAATACGATCCTTCAATAACCGGGAATAGATGTCATAGGAGCGCTCTCCGCGATTAGTTTGCTCAATAACCATAGGAACGAAATTCATATCCTGTAAACCTCCTCCGAAAAATAACAAGATTGATATTGCCGTAACAACATAATAGCGGATAAAAAGTTAAAAGTCAAAGATAGTCAGACAAATCAGATTTTTCTCAGGCACCAGCCATTTCATAGCTGAAAAATGAAATAAAAAAACCACCCTTTCATCAGGGTGGCCACATTGTCGGCATCATAAACGCCTATTGCTTGCTGTAAGCTGGTATCAGTCAATCAGAACGCGCCCGCTAGGAATCGAACCTAGATCTCAGGCTCCGGAGGCCTACGTCATATCCATTGGACCACGGGCGCATGTATAAAAGTAACAGCAAGATTTAGTATAGGTTAAATACGTATAGAAATCAAGCCAGCTAACAAAAATAAATTTGAAAAAAACGTGTCAGTAAACGGTTTCATATGAAATTGTTGACTTGAAATGTGAGATCAAGTTCGGTAAAATAGAGGTGGGACTTAAAACGGGAGTGTGGGACGTTTCATGTCCACCGCAATGCTTGAGTATCAGTTTCGCTTAACTTAGTACGGGTGGAGTGAATAATTAGAAGATGCGCCAAATGATTGAATTGCAGCAGCAGCTTCTGCCAGATTTGCTCGACGTGATGAGGAAGCGCTACAGGATACTGCACCAGGTTATGCTCTCTGATCTCATCGGCCGCAGAACGCTTGCGACAACGCTTGGTATGACGGAGAGGGTGCTGCGAGCAGAAACAGACTTTCTAAAGTCACAGGGCTTGCTTGAAATCCATGCTTCCGGCATGAGGATCAGCGAACCTGGCAAAGAACTGCTTGAACAGTTTGAGCCTTTTGTGCCGACGATTTTCGGCTTGTCTGAGCTTGAGGAGAAGATCAGAAGTTTTTTTGGCCTTAGTCAGGTTGTAGTTGTGGCTGGCGACTCTGATGTATCCGCACAGACGAAGCGGGAGCTTGGCAGAGCAGGAGGACAGGTGCTGCGTAAAGCGATGGAGCAAGGCGATGTCATTGCCGTTACAGGCGGGACGACGACGGCTCAGGTAGCGAATCAGCTTTCGGCTGTGGCGCCGCTCAAAACCAATTGGTTCGTGCCAGCAAGAGGCGGACTTGGCGAAAGCGTCGACTATCAGGCGAATACGATTGCTTCCACCATGGCGAAGCGAACAGGTGCCAATTATCGGCTGCTTCACGTTCCTGACCATCTTGGAGAGGAAGCTTATGCTCCCATTATGCAGGAACCGAATATCCAGGACATTATAGAGGTGATCCGCAGGGCGCGTATTGTCGTGCACGGCATCGGAGACGCTATGGTGATGGCTCGGCGCAGGAAGCTTGATGAGGCGACGATGCAGGGTATTGAAGCGGAGGGCGCGCTTGCAGAAGCCTACGGTTTTTATTTTGACCGCAGAGGGCAGGTCGTCCACAAGATGCCGACGGTAGGATTACGGCTCGAGGATATTGTTAAGACTGAAGTTGTTATCGGAGTAGCTGGAGGCAAAAGCAAAGGCGAAGCGATCGCAGCAGTGATGCGCTTTGGACACAATGATGTTTTAGTTACCGATGAGGCTGCCGCATTAGAAATCATTGCAATAATCGAAGAATCGGATCCATAATCATATTTTTGGCAAGTGATCTTGATGCTTCGCGCCGGGCGAGACAATGGCACTCGGCATGCGAAATGTCTTGAAATATATTTTTTTATCCCAAACACACTTTAGGAGGAAACAACAATGGTTAAAGTAGGTATTAACGGTTTTGGTCGTATTGGTCGTAACGTATTCCGCGCAGCTCTGAACAACGCTGATGTTGAAATCGTAGCAGTAAACGATTTGACAGACACAGCTACACTGGCTCACCTTTTGAAATATGACACAACTCACGGTACTCTTGATGCTACAGTTGAAGCTAAAGAAGGCGCGATCGTAGTTAACGGCCGCGAAATCAAAGTTTTCGCTGAGCGCAACCCTGAAAACCTGGCTTGGGCTTCTGTAGGCGCTGAAATCGTTGTTGAGTCCACTGGTATTTTCACAGCTAAGGATAAAGCTGAGCTTCACCTTAAAGGCGGCGCTAAAAAAGTTATCATCTCCGCTCCTGCTACTAACGAAGATATCACAATCGTTATCGGCGTTAACGAAGATAAATACGATGCAGCTTCCCACACAATCATCTCCAACGCTTCTTGCACAACGAACTGTCTAGCTCCGTTTGCAAAAGTATTGAACGATAAATTCGGCATCGTTAAAGGTATGATGACAACGATCCACTCGTACACAAATGACCAATCCGTTCTTGATGTGCCGCACAAAGACCTTCGTCGTGCTCGTGCAGCTGCTGAGAACATCATTCCTTCATCCACTGGTGCTGCTAAAGCGGTATCCCTGGTACTTCCTGAGCTGAAAGGCAAGCTGAACGGTATGGCTATGCGTGTTCCTACACCTAACGTTTCCGTAACTGACCTGGTAGCTGAGCTGAAAGTTAACGTAACCGTTGAAGAAGTTAACGCTGCTTTGAAAGAAGCTGCTGACGGCGCTCTTAAAGGCATCTTGAACTACAATGAATTGCCGCTTGTATCGAGCGACTACAACCACGATCCAGCTTCTTCCACAATCGACGGTTTGTCGACTATGGTTGTTGAAGGCAACATGGTTAAAGTTGTTTCTTGGTACGACAACGAGTGGGGCTACTCGAACCGCGTAGTTGACCTCGCTGCTTATATCGCAAGCAAAGGTCTGTAAGAGCAAGGGAAATATCCCCCACAATTACATGGAACGCTTTACGTCCCAGGCCGGTCTTGCACCGGCTGCGGGATACGCTTAATCCGCGGCGCTCCCGGGGCATCGTATGCGATTCAAGCGAAACCTTAACGGGGCGCGATTTTGTCTTCACGACAAAGCGCGCCTTCAGGTTCGCGACCCTTTGGGCCGCGCGCCAAGAGGGAGCGTTCCTTCTTTTGATAAAGAGGGAACGCTTCTTTTTGTTTGAATATAGCTAGGGCATGTCTGAAAACCCGTTCAGTGGCCCCTTTCACCGCCTTTCCGCCCCCTGCATCGTTCCGTTTGTTTGACGTACCCCCGGTACGCCTTCACAAACGCGCCTTGCATGGAACGAAAATTCGGCAAAATTGGCTGCCCTCAGAGTTCTCAGACACGCCCTAATAACAAGCTTTGCACGCTAAAATCAGGAGGTTACATTCATGGCTAAAAAAAGTGTTCGTGACGTAGAAGTAGCAGGCAAACGGGTATTCGTACGCGTTGATTTCAATGTACCGCTCGAAGATGGTAAAATTACCGATGACAAGCGTATCCGTGAGACGCTTCCTACGATTAACTTCTTGATCGAAAAAGGCGCGAAAGTTATTTTGGCAAGCCACCTGGGCCGCCCAAATGGTGAAGTTGTAGAAGAGCTTCGTCATACAGCATCGGCAGCGCGTCTGTCCGAGCTGCTTGGCAAGCCTGTAGTAAAAGCAGATGAGTCGATCGGTGAAAATGTTAAGGCGCAAATCGCGGCTTTGAACGCTGGCGATGTATTGCTGCTTGAAAACGTTCGTTTCCATGCGGGCGAAGAGAAAAATGATGCTGAGCTGGCGAAAGCTTTCGCTGAGCTAGCTGATCTTTATGTGAATGACGCATTTGGCGCCGCTCACCGTGCCCACGCTTCGACTGAGGGCATTGCGCACCACCTGCCAGCAGTATCCGGCCTATTGATGGAGAAAGAGCTTGATGTTCTTGGCAAAGCGCTGAACAACCCTGAGCGTCCTTTCACAGCTATCGTTGGCGGCTCGAAGGTTAAAGACAAAATCGACGTTATCAACAAAATGATCGAAATCGCCGACAACATCATCATCGGTGGCGGCTTGTCCTATACATTCTTCAAAGCACAAGGCCATGAAATCGGCAAATCGCTCGTCGACAACTCCAAGCTGGATCTTGCGCTTGAGTTCATCGAAAAAGCAAAAAAACTCGGCAAAAACTTCCTTATTCCGGTTGATATCGTTGTCGCTGATGATTTCAGCAAAAACGCCAATACGCAAGTCGTTGACGTTGACGGTATTCCAGCTGATTGGGAAGGCATTGACATCGGTCCTAAAACGCGCGAAATTTACGCAGAAACGATCAAAAACTCTAAGCTGGTTGTTTGGAACGGACCAATGGGCGTATTCGAAATCGAGCCTTTCTCCCACGGTACACAAGCAGTAGCGAAAGCATGTGCAGAAACAACTGGCTACACGGTTATCGGCGGCGGCGATTCGGCAGCAGCAGCTGAGAAATTCGGTCTTGCTGACAAAATGGACCACATTTCCACTGGCGGCGGCGCTTCCTTGGAATTCATGGAAGGCAAAGCATTGCCGGGCGTTGTAGCTCTTAACGATAAATAAGCAACCCATACAGTACAGGAGGGTAAATACATGAGCAGAAAACCAATTATTGCAGGCAACTGGAAAATGTTCAAAACGGTTTCCGAAGCAGCTTCTTTCTTCGCAGATGTAAAAGGCAAAGCAGAGGTTGACGGCGTAGAGAGCGTAATCTGCGCGCCGTTCACTGCGCTTCCTTCCCTTGTTGAAGCAGCTAAAGGAACGACTATCGCAATTGGCGCACAAAATCTTCACTTTGAAGACAATGGCGCATTCACAGGCGAAATCAGCGGCGTAATGCTGAAAGACCTGGGCGTAAAATACGTCATTATCGGCCACTCCGAGCGCCGTGCTTATTTTGCTGAGACTGACGAAATCGTTAGCAAAAAAGTACATGCAGCATTCAAGCATGAGCTGACTCCTATCGTATGTGTAGGCGAGAAGCTTGAGGAGCGCGAAGCTGGCGAAACCAAAAATGTGTGCAACGTGCAGACGGTAGCGGCATTCCAAGGCTTGTCCGCAGCGCAAGCAGCTGAAGTAGTCGTAGCTTATGAGCCTATCTGGGCGATTGGCACAGGCAAATCGTCGACTTCTGAAGATGCACAAGACGTTATCGGTTATATCCGCAGTGTAATTGCTGGTCTTTATGACGATGCAACAGCAGCAGCGGTTCGTATCCAATACGGCGGCAGCGTTAAACCTAACAATGTTGCTGAATATATGGGTCAGCAAGATATCGACGGCGCGCTTGTAGGCGGAGCTAGCCTTGAGCCAGCTTCCTATATCGCACTGATCGAGGGGGCCAAGTAAGATGGCTGCTCCAGTTGCATTAATTATTCTTGACGGCTTTGGTCTGCGCGATGACGTGACAGGCAATGCAGTTGCCCAAGCAAAAAAGCCTAACTACGACCGTTATTGGTCGACTTACCCTCATACGCAGCTTACAGCGAGCGGTGAAGCGGTAGGCTTGCCGGATGGACAAATGGGCAACTCCGAGGTTGGTCATTTGAACATCGGCGCTGGGCGCATCGTCTATCAGGATTTGACTCGCATCAGCAAGTCGATTCGCGATGGCGAGTTTTTCGACAATGAAACGCTGCTTGGCGCCGTGCGCCATGCAAAAGCAAATAGCAAGAAGCTTCACCTGTACGGCCTGCTGTCCGATGGCGGCGTACACAGCCACATTGCTCATTTGTTTGCCTTGCTTGATCTGGCGAAGAAAGAGGGACTTGAGGATGTATATATCCATGCATTCCTTGATGGCCGCGACGTTGCCCCTGATAGTGCAAAGGGTTATATGGAGCAGCTTCTCGCTAAAATCGAAGAGGTTGGCGTAGGCCAAGTCGCCACGGTGCAAGGACGTTATTATGCAATGGACCGCGACAAGCGCTGGGAGCGGGTAGAGAAATCTTACCGCGCTATGGTATATGGCGAAGGTCCGCAATATAACGATCCGCTTAAGGCGATAGTTGAATCGTACGAGAAATCCGTTTATGATGAGTTTGTTATGCCAACGGTTATCGTGGGCGAGGATGGCAAACCTGTGGGTCTTGTCGAGTCGGAGGATGCCGTTATTTTCTTCAACTTCCGTCCTGACCGTGCGATTCAACTGGGTCAAGTATTTACGAATGAGGATTTCCGCGGCTTTGAACGTGGGGAGCAAGCTCCTAAAAATCTGTATTTCGTATGCTTGACGCTGTTCAGCGAGACGATTGGCGGCTTTGTCGCTTATTCGCCGAAAAACCTGGATAATACGCTTGGTGAAGTGCTGGTGCAAAATGGCAAGAAGCAGCTTCGCATTGCGGAAACGGAGAAATATCCGCATGTAACGTTCTTCTTCAGCGGTGGCCGTGATCATGAATTGCCGGGCGAGACTCGCATTCTGATCAATTCGCCTAAAGTAGCGACTTATGATCTGAAGCCAGAAATGAGCGCTTATGAAGTAGCGGCGGCAGCAGTCAGCGAGATTGAGGCAGACAAGCATGATGCAATCATCCTGAATTTTGCCAACCCTGATATGGTAGGTCACTCCGGCATGCTGGAGCCGACGATCAAAGCGGTGGAAGCAACGGATGCATGCTTGGGTCAAGTCGTTGAAGCTGTGCTTGCTAAAGGCGGCGTATGTATTATTACAGCTGACCATGGCAATGCCGATATGGTATTTGATGAAAATGGACGTCCATTCACGGCGCACACAACTAATCCGGTGCCTTGCATTGTGACGGTTGCTGGAGCGACGCTGCGCAATGACGGCATTTTGGCAGACCTTGCACCAACGGTGCTTGATCTGATGCAGCTTTCCAAGCCAGCTGAAATGACGGGAGTTTCCCTGATTCAGAAGTAGTAACGATCATCAAACTAAGAGGAGTGTTCAAACATGTCTATTATCGTTGACGTATATGCACGCGAAGTATTGGATTCCCGCGGTAATCCAACAGTAGAAGTAGAAGTATCCCTAGAGTCCGGCGGCCAAGGCCGCGCTATCGTTCCATCCGGCGCATCCACTGGCGCATACGAAGCAGTTGAGCTTCGTGATGGCGACAAAGGCCGTTACCTTGGTAAAGGCGTAGAAAAAGCAGTAGATAACGTGAACACGGTTATCGCTCCTGAAATCATTGGTCTGGACGCTCTTGATCAAGTAGCTATCGACCGTAAAATGATCGAGCTTGATGGTACGCCGAATAAAGCTAAGCTGGGCGCTAATGCGATTCTTGCTGTATCTATGGCTGTAGCTCGCGCTGCTGCTGATGCACTGAACGTATCCCTGTACACTTACCTGGGCGGATTCAACGCTAAAGTTCTGCCAGTTCCAATGATGAACATCATCAATGGCGGCGAGCACGCTGACAACAACATCGACGTTCAAGAGTTCATGGTTCTGCCAGTTGGCGCTCCAACGTTCAAAGAAGCTCTTCGCATCGGTGCTGAAATTTTCCACAGCCTGAAATCGGTTCTGAAAAACAAAGGCCTGAACACAGCTGTAGGCGACGAAGGCGGCTTTGCTCCTAACCTTGGTTCCAACGAAGAAGCAATTACTACAATTATTTCCGCTATCGAGAGCGCAGGCTACAAGCCAGGCGTTGACGTATTCCTCGGTATGGACGTAGCTTCGACTGAATTCTTCAAAGATGGCAAATACCACCTGGAAGGCGAAGGCAAATCCTTCACGCCTGCTGAGTTCGTTGACCTGCTTGCTTCATGGGTTGAAAAATACCCAATTATCACAATCGAAGACGGTTGCTCCGAAGACGATTGGGATGGTTGGAAATTGCTTACTGAAAAATTGGGCGACAAAGTTCAACTCGTTGGTGACGATCTGTTCGTTACAAACACTGAGCGTCTGTCCGATGGTATCGACAAAGGCGTAGGTAACTCGATTCTGGTTAAAGTTAACCAAATTGGTTCCTTGACTGAAACTTTCGACGCAATCGAAATGGCGAAACGCGCTGGTTACACAGCAGTTATCTCCCACCGTTCCGGCGAAAGCGAAGACAGCACAATCGCTGACATCGCAGTTGCAACAAACGCTGGTCAAATCAAAACAGGTGCTCCATCCCGTACAGACCGCGTAGCGAAGTACAACCAATTGCTTCGTATTGAAGACCAACTGGGTGCTACAGCTCAATACGCTGGCAAATCCGCATTCTACAACCTTAAAAACTTCAAATAAGCCCAAACCAATGACTACTTGCTCATTATGATCAGCCAGTACTCTGATTCTGACCTTTTCAAGGTGAGCAAGCATCAATGCGAATAGGCTTCAATGCACTTCAAAAACCCCTGCCCACAAATATTGTGGAGCAGGGGTTTTTGGTAAGTAATAAGGTTTAAAGGGGTAGAAGGCTGTTGAAAAGGCAAGCGGAGTAAAAGGGTTGGGGTGGAGAAGCGCAGCGTTCGCTTAAAGCTTTCCGTAGGAAAGCAGCTTCGTAAGCATATGCTGGTGTCTATGGAATTCTACCGTTAAAGCACTTATTGTTCGGGGAATTCAATGGGCAACAGCGATCGAACCCCAACCCTTTTACGCAGCGCAGATCCTTTTAAGCAGCCTTCCACCTACCGCCGTACCGTTCTACGTCCAACAGCCAACTCAACAGCCAACTCCACACGATGCACAACAATGTAGACAACCAGCAAACCTATAGCAAGCAATAACGAGCCTTCCGAATACTGCTGAAACAGCCGAATCGACCAACCATCATCCCCTATAATCCAATAAGCAATAAAATTAGAAACTGTAATCCCATCCTCAAATGAGGGAATCAGACTATATAAATAATTTTGTGAAAGACCTATTGCGGCTATAAGAGTAAGGATGACGGAAAGGAAGACACCTTTGGAATAGATGTATAAGGCGCCCGCTTTTTTGAGAACAATCATGGTTAGGATAATCCCGGCCAAGCAAATAATAATAAACATAGCAGTATCCCCCTCTGCATAAGTAGTGTGTAAATCCACGCCCGGTTTTTGAAATATAGGAAAGGATATGATTTCGCCATCCTTTCTCTCTATTTCCCGGACCAAAACGTGCTGTGCCGCCAGAGGACGGCGACAGCCGCTTCACCTTGAAATATAAGAATTTATAAGTTTTGCACTTATAAATAGGCTTATATTTCTCCGACAAAGCTCTTCGCACGTCCTAGAAAGACGACGAAGTCGTTTTTGCTTGGTTACCTCTAATGACGAGCCTGTTCTATAAATGGTTGCTGGTTTTGAGTAGAAAAGGAGGTGTTATTTATTGGATGCACAAGTGCTGAGCCTGCAAATGTACTCCTTGCGGGATATTACGGAAAGCGATCTATTGGGATCGCTGGATAAGGTCGCTGAGATCGGCTATAAGGCAGTCGAATTCGGGGGCTATTTTCACACACCGGCAAGAAGACTGAAAGAACGTTTGGATGCACTGGGGCTTGTGGCGCCGTCCGCCCATATTCCGCTTAATTTTGAAAATTCGAAAAAAATCCCTTCAGACTTCGAGAGGCAGGTTGAATATGCCAATGAGCTGGGACTTAAATATATGGTCGTGCCGTGGGTTCCGGTGCCAGAAGTGCCAAAAATGGACGATATCAAATATTTGGCGGAGATTTTGGAGCGATGCGCTTGGCAGACGAAGCAGCAGGGTATGAAGCTATGTCTGCATAACCACGATGCGGATTGGAAAAAGGTTGAAGGCAAGCCGCTATATGTCCACCTGCTGGAGCTTGTTCCCGAAGACCTGCTGGAAGCAGAGCTGGATCTGGGCTGGATATACATGGCGGGTTATGATCCTGCTGAATACGTGAGGTATTATTCGGATCGGTTGCCGCTTGTCCAT
This sequence comes from Paenibacillus sp. KS-LC4, assembly GCF_036894955.1. Lineage (NCBI taxonomy): Bacteria > Bacillati > Bacillota > Bacilli > Caryophanales > Paenibacillaceae > Paenibacillus > Paenibacillus sp. KS-LC4. The sequence continues at coordinate 355,445 of NZ_CP145905.1, forward strand.
TTTAAGGATTTTCAGGTGGGGCGCAAGGATACGGAGCTGGGGAGAGGGGATGTGGGTTACGCCGAGCTGTATGAGGTGGTTAAGCAATCGGGAGTAAAATATATCATTATCGAGCAGCAGCAGTTTACGGAAACGTCACTCAAAAGCGCAGAGATGAGCTTTCATTTTATGCAAAGGCTTATGAAAAAAAAGCAGCCAGCAAAAGGGTAGCCGTTAACAGGAAATGTCAGGGTAAAACAGCAAAGTATTGTTTTCAGCAAAACGCTGTGATACAATCATTTTATATGTTTTAATGGAGCTCCTATGCTGGAGGTGGATTGAATGGATATAGCTTTGAAAATACTACTGGTTATTTTTTCGGTTGGCCTAATTGCTGTCGTATTGCTGCAAAAAGGTAAAAGCGCGGGATTGTCCGGAGCCATCAGTGGCGGCGCTGAGCACTTGTTCGGCAAACAGAAAGCTCGTGGTTTGGACTTGTTCCTGCAACGTTTGACGATTGCATTGGCTGTTGGATTTTTCGTCCTGTCGCTTATTGTTGCTTATGTCGTACAACAGTAATATTTTGTCATGAATGCGAAAAGTGGGGGAGCTTCCTCCACTTTTTTTGTTGTTTCGCGGATGCGATTGGGTAATTTCGTGTATACTAAATGATATATGATAATCTATCAACCGGTTGCAAGTGCTGATAGAATGGCCTCCGGTATATGAGGTGACGAGGAAACTAATGATACAAGAGCAGGAATTGCTTGATTTTATGCGGGAGACCGCTTATAAACCGATGACTTATCGGGAGCTGGAGCAGCATTTCGGCGTGATGGAGGCTGTTGATTTTAAAGCTTTTTTGCAGCTGCTTACCCATCTGGAGGATAGCGGAAAAATCCTTCGTACGAGCAATGACCGTTATGGCGTCCCAGAACGAATGAACCTGCTGCGGGGGAAATTACAGGTTCATGCGAAAGGCTTTGCGTTTTTGCTGCCTGACGACAAAGAGCATCCTGATATTTATATTCATGCCAATGACCAGCTCAGCGCGATGAACGGAGACATAGTTCTTGTGCGTGTGACATCCAAGAGCCAGGCGGGAGGCCGTCTGGAGGGCGAGGTTGTCCGCATTGTACAGAGAGCGGTTACACAGGTGGTCGGCACTTTTGAAAGCCATGAAGTGTATGCCTTTGTTGTGCCGGATGACAAACGGATTAACCGCGACATTTTTATCGCCAAAAATGAATTCAAAGGCGCCGTATCTGGACAAAAGGTTGTCGTGCGCATTGTAACCTATCCGGAAGGCCGTTCAGCGGCGCAAGGAGAAATTATTGAGATTCTCGGACATAAGGATGACCCGGGCATTGATATTTTGTCGATTATCCGCAAGCATCAGCTGCCGGAAGGCTTCCCGGAAGAGGTCGATGCAGAGGCGGAAGCGGCTCCTGATTCGATAACGGAGGAAGAAATTGTTCAGCAGGGGCGTCGTGACCTGAGGGATGAGGTCATTGTGACGATTGATGGCGAGGATGCCAAGGATCTCGATGATGCCGTCCATGTTAAGGTGCTGGACAACGGCAATTATTTGTTGGGCGTCCATATCGCGGATGTGGGCTATTATGTGCGTGAAAACTCCGAGCTGGATCAGGAAGCTTTCCGCAGAGGCTGCAGTGTTTATTTGGTGGACCGAGTCATTCCGATGCTGCCGCATCGTCTATCAAACGGCATATGCTCGTTGAATCCGCAGGTGGATCGGCTGACGCTTTCCTGTGAGATGGAGTTTGAAGCCAAAACACTGAAACGCGTACGTCATGATGTGTTCACAAGCGTGATACGTACGAAGGAGCGCATGACGTATACAAATGTACGCAAGCTGCTGACTGCAACCGAGGAAGAGCCGCAGACTGAGCTGAGGGAGCGTTACGCCGATTTGCTGGATATGTTCACGCTGATGGAGCAGCTGGCGATGAAGCTTCGCAAGCAGCGGATGAAGCGGGGCGCGATTGATTTTGATTTTCAGGAATCGAAGGTCATCGTTGATGAGCAGGGCAAGGCTGTCGATATTGTGAAAAGGGATCGTTCCGTTGCGGAGCAGATTATCGAGGAATTTATGCTTGTGGCGAATGAGACGGTTGCCGAGCATTTCCACTGGCTGCGCGTTCCTTTCCTATACCGAATCCATGAAGACCCGGATCAGGAGAAGCTGATGCATTTCATGCAGTTTGCCGCGAACTTCGGCTATGTTGTGAAGGGCAAAGGCAACTCGGTTCATCCGCGTGCGCTGCAAATGCTGCTGGAGGAAATTAAAGGCGCGAAGGAAGAGACGGTTATTTCCACCGTTATGCTTCGTTCGATGAAGCAGGCGAAATATGATGCGCAAAGCTTGGGACATTTTGGGCTGGCTGCGGAATTTTATTCGCATTTCACTTCGCCGATCCGCCGCTATCCTGACTTGGTAATCCACCGCATTATTCGTGAGGTGCTGGAAGGCGGTGGAGCGCTTAGCGAGAAGCGCAATGAGGCGTTGACTGCTCGTATGCCAGATATTGCTCAGCATTCGTCTGAGCGCGAGCGGGTAGCTGCCGATGCTGAGCGTGACACTGAGCAGATGAAAAAATGCGAATTCATGCTGGATAAAATCGGTGAGGAATTCGATGGGATCATCAGCAGTGTTACGAGCTTTGGGATGTTTGTCGAGCTGGATAATACAGTGGAGGGGCTTATTCGTCTGAGCGATCTGACGGATGATTATTACCACTTCCAAGAGCAGCACATGGTGCTTATCGGCGAACGCACCTCTAAGGTATACCGAATTGGCGATGAGGTGAAAATCCGTATTGGCAATGTAAATATGAATGATCATACGATTGATTTTGAAATGGTCGATATGAAGCCTCGCAGCGGCTTTAAAGGCATCGCTGATGCCGGATTCGGCGCATCGCGCGGCGGGCGCGGGCGCAGCGGCGGCTTTAACAAAGGCGGACGCAGCAGCGGTGGCGGTGCGGGAACCGACGCTAGAGCGAGGGGCGATAATACCGCAGCTGGCAGCAGAGGCGGAAATGGCGGCTATGGTGGCTTTAAAGGCAAAGGCGCCAATGCGGGTAATGGTGTGCGTGGCTCTGGAGCAGGCAACGGAGCAAGAGGCGCTAAGGCTGATGGGCAAGGTGGAAGAACAGGGAAAAATAGGAAAGACGGAAGAGCGGCAAACAGCGGTAGAGTGAGAGATGGCGGCCAGCATAGCATCGGCCAAGCAGGTAACGGGCAGAACCCGTGGCAGCAGGAGGTTGCTGCTGGGACGCGTCGTCGCGGTAAACGCGACGACCTTGGTGCGGGGCAGCGGCGCGAGTTCGATGGCGCCGCGATGGGATCGCCGGACGCGCTAGGCCGTCCGGCGGGAGAGAGCCAGCGCCAGGATGGCGGCGCTGGTGAGGAGCAGCTGTGGTGGAGCTCAGCTGCTCAGGCCGGCGGAGCCGGCCAAGGCGCGAAGCGCCAGCGCAAGGGCGCTGGGCGCGGAGCTGCGCCAGGCGCAAGCGGCGGCGGGAACGCGCCGCGCCGCGGGCGCAGGGGCGACGCCGGCGGCAGCTTTGCGCCGGCGGAGCAGACGCAGCGGATCGTGCGGGCGGAGCCGCAGGATCGAGGCGATGGGCGCGGAGGCGAAGGCGCGCCGCGCACGGATATGTGGGGGCTGCCGATTAGAGGCGGCAGCCGTCGCAGCGATGGCGGCGAGCGAAGCGGCGGCGGAGCTGGTCGTGGCTTTGAAGGCGGCAAGCGTCGTCAGGCGGCGCAGCCAGGCTCAGCGTCAAACGGCGCGAATCCTAGCGGTCATGCTTCGCGAGACGCTGCTGGTGCAGGCGGAGACGCGGCTAAGAGAAAGCGTAAGAAGAAGAGCGGAGGCGGCAATTCAACGGCTGCTTTTGTTAGAAAAAAACGTAAATAAAACATAATCGTTGAAAATTCCCGTGCATCAGCGCTGCCCCTTATACAGAGGCTCAGCAGCGCTGGTACAGCGGGCCAAGCTTTAGAAATTATTTAAGCTTGTCGCTTGCTTTTTGAATATGGGTATAGTACACTCAAAGCAATTGATGATATGGACCTGAATTCACATATTGAAAAGGGTGTCATTACAGTCATGAACCTTTTTCAATGTGTGAATTTTTTGTTTCTCAAAACGAAACAGGCGCATATTAATTTTATTTTTGGAGGTTTTACAAATGCAACAAGGTACAGTTAAATGGTTTAACGCTGAGAAAGGCTTTGGCTTCATCGAAGTTGAAGGCGGCAACGATGTATTCGTACATTTCAGCGCAATCACTGGCGAAGGCTTCAAAACGCTGGAAGAAGGACAACGCGTAGAATTTAACGTTGTTCAAGGCAACCGCGGACCACAAGCTGAAAACGTAGTAAAACTGTAGTAGTTTAATCAACTGCGAAATTTAGCCGCTTTCGACCGTAAGGTCGGAGCGGCTTTTTATGGTCTTGACGAGCAAACCATATTTTACAATATGGCAGCTGCTTTCTTGCTTTCATTTTCAAAAATTGCTACAATATATATCTAGCGGCTTTTTCAAGTTTCTGGAGCTAATAATGATGTCGAGGTGATAAGAATGGGCAAGAAAAACGACGGCAAGCAGCTTGCACAAAATAAAAAAGCTTCCCATGATTATTTTATCGAAGACACGTATGAAGCGGGAATGGTGCTAATGGGGACGGAAATTAAATCGCTCCGTAACGGACGAGCCAATATAAGCGACGCATTTGCGACGATACGTAACGGCGAAATTTTCATCCATAATTTGCACATCAGTCCTTTCGAGCAGGGGAATCGTCACAATCCAACGGATCCGACGCGTGCCCGCAAGCTGCTGCTTCATAAAGCTCAGATTCACAAGCTGCTCGGCCAATCCAAGCAGGAAGGCTACTCCATTGTTCCGCTCAAGATTTATGTGCGCAATGGCTACGCGAAGCTTCTGATTGGGTTAGGTAAAGGTAAGAAGCAGTTCGACAAACGCGATTCCGCGGCAAAACGCGATGCCCAGCGCGATATTCAGCGGGCGCTGCGCGAGAAGCAGAAGATTATACGTTAATCGTGTTGTGCGCAGGCGCAGTTCAGAGCAAACGTATGTTTTAAAGGAAAGCGTGTTGAATTTTACTAACGGTTCCAACAACATTTTAAGGATTAATCCTTGAATCGTGTTATACTAAGCAAGTAACGAAGCAAGTTCTTAGCTAAATGATGATCTGTTTGCGGCTCTTATGAGCTGGCTAGGATGAGTCATTTATGCCAACTCGGGGGCGTTCTTGGATTCGACGGGGATAGGACGAGCGCGGGTTGCGGGTAGTGGGGACGCGTCCACTTCATCAACGCTAAAGCCTATTAAATGGCAAACAACAAACAAACTACGCTTTCGCAGCCTAAGAAACTGTGAGCGTGCTCCTACCTAGCATCGCCCATGTGACTAGACTAGGGGCTAACAAGTAGTGGGATACGCTGTCTCATCTCCGCCTGGGGTGAGCTGAAGAAGACAATCAGGCTGACCTTGGAAGAAGCCGGTTACGAGGCGTCCTCCTAGGTGACATCAAAATCGTGACTACACCCGTAGATGCCTGTGTGGCGTGATCTTCGGACAGGGGTTCGACTCCCCTCGCCTCCACCAACCTTATCAGAAAAGACACCGTGTCAGGTGTCTTTTTTGTTTGTGCTGCTTACATGGTGGTTTAGAAAGGTTTAGAAAGTCATATAATTAAAGTGATATGACAGTAATCATAGATCACAATTATCGCTACTCAGAACTATGTGCTGTGAAAAATACCATACAAATATGACTAGAATTCTCTCCAGAACTCTCTCCAGAACTCTCCCTAGAACTCATAATAAGTCTAAGGGAATTATTTTTAAAAATAAGAATATCAATGAAATCCTCCATGACAAATCCGATGAGCATCACGTATAATTTTATCGGCATACAAGCAGCTTAGGCACTAAATACCATAGAGGATGTACTGTTAATGGATGGTACTTCAGAGCAAAGCTTACGCCTCCGTACAAATTCTTTTGAGAGTTCACAAAGTTGTGAAATTTTTCACATTCATATGTATCAAAGTATGTTATATTAAAGGTGCAAGAAGAAAGCAATGCTTAGCAGCAAGAAGAGAGGAAGAATGAATCATGAAAAATTACAATCCAAAGCGTTCCTGGTTCAAGCGATCTAGTCTTTCAGAACATCCTAGTTTATCAAGTAAGAAGGAAGAATACCTATCTTTTTAAAATAATATGTGAAAAAAATCACAATATAATTGGAGTTGATTATGATGTTAGCATGGCTAAAAAATAATAAATATGTTGCAATGCTTATGGTGTTCGTTCGTGTCTACCTCGGTTACCAATGGGTTGTAGGGGGCTGGCACAAATTAACGGGCGGATTCGATGCCACCGGGTTTTTGACAAACGCAATCAATAACCCGGTAGCCGATAAAACGACTCAAGAATTGGTGTATCCGAACTTTGTAAACTTCATCGAGCACTTCGCGATGCCAAACGTAAAGCTCTTTAACTTCATCATCCCAATTGGTGAATTACTCGTGGGCATCGGATTGATAGTCGGGGGGTTAACGGCCGCGGCAGCCTTCTTCGGACTTTTGATGAACTTCATGTTCATGTTCGCAGGAACGTTAAACACTAACCCATGGCTTGTTCTTCTCGGTGGAATTGTACTCATTGCAGGCACCAACGCAGGGCGGTATGGATTGGACTACTACCTGCTTCCGCTTTTGCGTAAAACACTCAAGATTAGGAAGCCTGATGGGGGCGGAAAATACACACCTACCGGCACCGCAAAAGCCCACTAACTAAACTGCGTCAGGGAAAAAATGAACCTCCTCGTGCGATCCATACGATGGGGGTTCTTGCTTGTCGTCTTTCAATATCAGGTTAAAGTCGTTGTAGTAGCTTCTATGCTCCAGTTTCGAGACGCCAATCCTTCCTTTCAATTGTGAGGTGAATTAGGGTACAATTTAACTATGTAGCTTCATAGTAAAGGGGTCTAGGAATGGAATTGGAAAAAGAAATGCTGCAACTGAATATTAACAATGCGATCAAAGGTGCGGTTGTGACGAGCTTAAAGGGTATTCTTGCGCAGTTAACTAAAGATCGTTTAAATTTCATTGCGGCTAATTGCGCGCTAGCGGGTCGCTCCAAGCTGAAGAAGCAGGAGCTTGTGGATGCGCTTTACGATCGAATTACAGATGTAACTCAAGTGCGCGCTGCTTTCCTTACAGCGGAGAAGCAGGAATGGGAGCTGATGAGCCGGCTTCTCAAGGCTCCGTATATTCAGGACAATACTGTATTTGCGGATGCTTATTTATTTTTAATGGATAAAGGCTTGGTATTCAGTTTCCTGGAGCAGGATAAGCTATACTTCGTCATGCCGGAGGAAGTTAAGGCCTCATATCAGAAGCTGGATTTGAAATCATTCAATCAAGAACGCACCGTAAGCCAGTTGGTTCTGCGATATTCAGAGGCTGCGTCTAACTTGTATGGCATTATCTCCGTACAGAAGCTCATAGAAATTATTAATGATCAGAATGAGGGCAGCTTGACGAAGGAGCAGTTTAATCATGTGTGCTTATCTGTCTCTGATAAGGTGCGGACTTGGAATGTACAGCATGGGATGCTATTTAACGATGAATTAGATGAAGAAAGTTTGCACGAATATGAAAAGTTTTTGGAGAGCGTGAAGGACAAGCCGTACTACATTCCTCCTAAGGAAGAGCTGCTACGTTATGCGGAGATTGACTATTTCGAGATGACGCCGCAGCTAGAAGCGTTGAAGAACTATATCATGCAGCACTTGGGCAAAGTTGAGCAGATGGCTGAGGCGATCATTGATGATATTCAGCTTGTTTGTTCAATGGAAGAGCCACTTAGCGTCATCATGGAAGAGTTTGAGCGCCGCAAAATTCGTTTGAACAAGAAGCAGCTGAATGAAATTGTGCCGTTAATTATTCAGGTCAATAATACGACTAGAATGTGGTCCAATCGCGGTTATACCCCTGCTGAACTAAGCCAGGAGCGGAGTCGGAGCACGAATGCCAACAATGTGCTTCAACACACGGCGGCATCCTCGAAAATTGGCAGAAACGATCTGTGCTCGTGCGGGAGCGGGAAAAAGTATAAGAAGTGCTGTCTATAGCGTCATTGATTGATAAATATTGTTCTGTGCCTCAAGCTCGACCAGATGAATTACGGTTTTGCACCGTCGCAGTTCATTTCCACCATGTAAATCCACAACCGCAAGAGGTTGTGGGTTTTTGTTGTTTTCTTTAGGCGGTGTTCTATAATATTGTTGCTTTACATGATGGAAATAGTGGTATAATTTAAATAGGAACATTTGTTCTTAAATTACTTATAAAAGGAGATGTATCATGTGTTTAAGAAATTAGAATGCGTGTGTATTCATACAAAAGATATTGAAAAATCACTCTCGTTTTACATTTCAATGGGCTTAACAGAAAGCTGGAAGATAGAACGTAGCTTAGATAACGGTTCGACCTGGACATTGATAGGTTTAAAATTCCCTTTAAAAGATAGTTCTGAACTTGTATTGAGTAATCACCCTGAAAATAACTTTACCGAAATTGAAATCTATGTTGAAGATGTTCGACAAGCATATGATGAGTTAAATAAAAACGAAGAAATCCAATGGATTAGGACTCCTTTTGCAACCGAATCTGGGCATATTGCCGTAATGGAAGCTCCTGATGGGAATGTATTTGTATTAGTTGGTAAGTAACCGATCAGACATTTTAAATGTGCTAATGGTGGTGAATCTCGTTTCTTGGCTTTACCGCCATGATTACGAGGTTTGCGATGGGCGATGCCACCCTTTTCGCCTTTTTCACGCTCCATAATATAAGTTTTATCGCTTTCTACAATGCCACTCAAACGAGAGTGACCCAATGAACGCAAGGCATTTAATATCTTGAGTCTCCAATAAAATGCGGTCGAAACATGGATTTCGAGTTCAACTGCAATTTTGGGCAATGACTTCCCTTTGTTTCCAACCATCATCAAGGAGTAACGCATCCACTTTTCTTGATTGTGTGTGCCAGAGAGAGGAGTTCCGCTAATTTAGGTTCGGCGTTCACATCATTTTTAATGGATTCTGTAATTTATTTTTAACCTATTGTAATATATAATTGACCTTAAGTAAAAAATAAATTACAATGTCTATAAAGGAGGGGGTAACTTGTCAGAATTATTATCGAACAACATTTATATGCAGCGTGCCGAAAGAAGGTGGTCGCAAAAGCATTTAGCCGATCTAGTCGGTGTCAGTAGACAGACCATCATCTCACTTGAAGCAAATCGCTACAATCCTTCCTTAGTTTTAGCATTTCGCATTGCAGAGGTTTTCGAGGTGGGAATTGAGGACGTATTCCAATATCTCCCTCAACAACCGAAAGGGGGTGAGTGATCTGGTTATGACTTATTTGCTGCCGGCCGCTTTGTTTATCTTCTTTTTGTCCAGCTTATATTTTTTGTTTGTTTTTCCGCGGGAAAAGGATGAGCGCTACAACTTGATTATGATGTATGCTTTCAAGTATGCCTACTATGTCCTAATGGTGACGCTGCTTGCAACATTTATACTTTCTAAATTATTGCATTTTGAAGTTGTAAATGAATACTTTACAGAGGCCATTCTGATCGATCTGCTTGTAGCCCATCTCGCCTTTACACTAACGGCCATAATTTTAAATCAAAGGATATAGTCAGATGTCAAGAGAGTTATAGCCATATACTATAAGGCCTTGAGGACGTTCAAATGCATATAGACCGTGCTACATCTCGTGTCGAGCAAGGTGGACATTGGATTGCAGTGGACGATATTCGTTGCCGATAGGGTTAGTCATTACAGAATCTTTTAGCCATTGCAGATCAGGCTATCATCATTGAGAATACATACGAGCCTTTAATTGTTGCGGAAATCATGCAGGGTAACTTGACCAATTGTTTAGAGGCAATACCTGTTTGGTCTAAATCTGCTCTTGTTGGATACTGATAAAAGTGTGACATCTAATCTGTAACTACACCCGTAGAAAGCCGTGTGGCCTGATCTTCGGTCAGTGCTTCAACTCCTCTGGCCTTCACAATAAAAACCCCGACCGCAAAAAAGGTCGGGGTTTTCTCCATAATGGTTTGAAGCTGTTCTTCAGGGGAGTGATGCTGTTCATTGGTCAAGGGCAACGCGCAATTGAGGCCTGTATGAAGAAGGTAGGGCATGATTCGAAAAAAACGAGCGCTATTAAAGCAGAGTCCAAACTCAGCTATCTTATATATAATCGCGACAACTATCTTGATTAACACCGATCATAGGCTCGTCAGCATTGAATTATACCGAAATACACAATAATAATTTAATTATCAAATAAAATACGAGTTGTTAAGAAAAAAATAATTATTATATTAGAGTATATACGCTTTCATAGGTTTTTTAAGTCGTCGACAACCTGAGTGAAAGGCGAGTATGCGGCTGCAATCATCATATAGAGCGAACTCTCTAAAATCACCACCTTTTGGAATTAAATATCATTAATTTTAATTAATCCAATTTACAGCAATATATCCATAAAGTATAATTAGATCCATAAGGAGGTGAACATGCGCTCTGAGGTCTATATCGAGGGTCAGCCTTTTTTAAAGCTTCAATAAGTAAGCGCTTCCCTTTCTGAGGCCCAGTTACATGTCCTGAAGCTTGTACACTGATGATCACCCGCATTTACCCACAAGCGGTACCCCTCACCAAGGAAACTGATCTGCATATTCAGTCACCCACTTCTGTTTCTCTGTTTGCAGTTTTAAAGGGGATCTGCTCGTCTTGTTGCAAGCGCAATCATTTTTAGCCGGAGGTGAAAAACCACAGTTCATCCGCACGTTCTCTAGGATGCATACACATCATGTTGACACAGAGGATCAATTATGAATATGTAATAAATTTAACCAAAGGAAAGGTGGATCCATGATGACAAAATTAAAAACCAAATTTAATGCCGGTAAGTCTCTCCACGAAGGTATTAAGCAAATACTTGTAATCGCTATGCTTGTCGGGGGGATTTTCTATGGCATGGCCCCGGGGACGATTAAGGCTGCGGAAGCGCATCAGAATAATCCGTTTGTCGGAGCTACGGGGTACCTAAACCCGGATTATTCCAGCCTTGTCGATTCATCCATCGGGCTTACCAGTGATGCGTCGCTAAAGGCAAAGATGGAAACGGTTAAATCTTATCCAACGGCAGTCTGGATTGACCGAATTGACGCCATTAATGGCGGAGCGAACAATGCCGGACGCAAAAGCATCGAGGAGCATCTGGATGCTGCTCTGGCTCAAAAGATAGCAGGCACTCCGATTACCGCTTCATTCGTCATTTACAATCTGCCGGGCCGGGACTGCCATGCGCTTGCATCCAATGGTGAATTACCACTGACGCTGGCCGCATTGCAGACGTACAAAACGGACTATATTGATGTTATCGCAAGTATTTTTGCTAAACCCAAGTATCAGGACATTCGCATCATTGCCATTATTGAACCAGACAGCTTGCCTAACCTGGTCACCAATCTCAATACACCAGCCTGTGCTCAAGCCAGTTCGACAGGCATCTACGAAGCTGGCGTAAAATATGCGTTGGACAAGCTGCATGCCATTCCGAATGTGTACAACTATCTGGATATCGGTCACTCCGGCTGGCTCGGATGGGACAACAACCGGACAGCTACAATCTCGCTGTATACGAGCGTTGTCCAAGGGACGGCAGCTGGTCTGAATAGCGTAGACGGCTTCATTACCAACACGGCGAACAGCACACCGTTGAATGAACCGAATCTGTCCAACCCGGATCTGAACATCGGAGGACAACCGATCAGGTCATCCAAGTATTATGAGTGGAATCCGTATTTTGATGAAACCGATTTTACGGCTGCATTGTATAGCGGTTTTGTACAGGCAGGCTGGCCTGCCAGCGTAGGCTTCCTGATTGATACGAGCCGCAATGGTTGGGGAGGGGTAAATCGTCCGACAACGGCTATAGGCAGTGATATTAACACCTATGTAAATTCTGGGCGTGTCGATCGCCGGAATCACCGGGGGAACTGGTGTAACAACAGTGGAGCAGGTATAGGTGAAGCACCTAAGGCGGCACCAGGGCCTGCCCATTTGGATGCCTATGTGTGGGTGAAGCCTCCAGGTGAATCTGATGGCTCCAGTTCGGAAATTCCGAACAATGAAGGCAAGGGGTTCGACCGGATGTGTGATCCAACGTATATAACTAGTGATGGAGTATTGACGGGTGCGCTTCCTAACGCTCCAGTATCCGGCCACTGGTTCCATGATCAATTCGTCATGCTGGTGCAAAACGCATTCCCTGTTCTTCCAGCTACTAATGTCGGCGAACCTACCGCTCCATTGGCTCCGGCAGCACTGACTGCGACAGCAGGCAATGCACAGGTGTCACTGAGCTGGACGGCTTCCGCAGGAGCGACGAGCTATAACGTGAAACGCGCGCTGAACGCGGCCGGACCGTTCACAACCGTTGCCGCCAATGTGAGCGGCACATCGTATGTCAATACAGGCTTGACCAATGGAACAGCCTACTATTATGTGGTCAGTGCCGTAAATGCGGTAGGTGAAAGTGCGAACTCGGCTGTGAAAAGTGCTGTGCCGGTAGCTGGAGCGACCGCTCCTGCTGCACCTACTGCATTGACGGCCACAGCAGGCGATGCGCAGATCAGCTTGTCCTGGACGGCTTCCGCAGGGGCGACGAGCTATAACGTGAAACGCGCGCTGAGTGCGGCCGGACCATTCACTACGGTTGCTGCCAATGTGAGCGGCACATCTTACACGAATACAGGTTTGACCAACGGCACGACCTACCACTATGTTGTAAGTGCTGTGAACGCTGCGGGTGAAAGTGCCAATTCTGCCGTTGCTTCCGCAACTCCGCTAAGCGTGGTTGTTCCTACTGGCGATCTGGTTTTGCAATACCGTGCTGGAGATAGCAACGCGACAGACAACCAGATCAAGCCGTATTTCAATATCAAAAACAATGGCAGCACGGCTGTAAATCTGAGTGATCTGAAAATCCGTTATTACTTCTCAAAGGAAGGCACCGCAGCTATGGACTCAGCCATTGACTGGGCTCAGATTGGCGGTACCAACATCCAGCGCACGTTTACCGATACGTATGTAGAGCTCAGCTTTACTTCCGGAGCCGGTGCGATTCAGGCAGGTGGACAATCCGGGGATATCCAGCTCCGCATGTACAAAACGGACTGGACCAACTTTGACGAAACGAATGATTATTCCTACGATTCAACCAAAACATCTTATCAGGACTGGAATAAGGTGACCCTCTATAAAGGCGGCAGCCTAGTTTGGGGAATTGAGCCTTAAAGCACGAGATAAGAATCTCCAAAGCTGATTAACAAATCAGTTGGAGATAAAGACTTACGCAGACCATCATCACCATGCAGGGGCGTTTCAAAGTCATGCTCATGACTTTGAAGCGCCCCTCAACTATTTTTGGACATACTAACAGCTATTTTTAGCTCCATTTATATCAGTTAATTAAAAGGTTTTAATACATAACGCTGAATGATTTCCTCTTGAGAAAAAGGTTTTTTCCTGCCCAGTTGCCTAACCTTTACGATAAAAGGGCTTTTAGGATTTTTCATATGGAAAAAGCCAGGTATACGCACGACTCTTGATAAATTAGTTATCAGGGCATCAGAGCTGAATTTTTAGGCTAATGCTTTTTGAAGCTGGTGTGGCATGATCTTCCTACAGGGGCTCGACTCCCCTTGCCGAGTGTCTTTTCTATTTATGTGATACTATTTATGAAACAAGCAATGAAGCAGGGCAGCTTAAGTGAGACAGAAGGAGGGAGAGCGTATGGATTGGGAAGCCCATATCGAACGGTGGAGCCGGGCCGCCGTTAGACTGCTGGGTATTAGAAAGTATAATGTTGAAAATGACACGCCTCCCACTCGCTATGTGGCGCATTCGAGCTTTTTCGTAGTTACCACTCGTGGAGAGGCGAGAGTGGGGTTGTCGGGAGCGATCTATCAGGCTCGGGCACCGCACATTCTGCATGGGGGAAAGGAAGCAGAGCTGGGGATTATGCCGCAAGGAAACGACTTTGAATGCTATTTGATTGTGTACAAAGCCGACAGTGAATCGCCGGAGGAGCGGGAGAGCTTCCATGCGCCTTATGCTGTCACTCCTTTTGCGTTGCTGCCATTGCAGGAGAAGTGTAAAGCGATGAATGACCTGTGGCAGCAAACCGCCCCAATGGAAAAGCTTCAGGCGCAATCTCTCTTTCTGCCGTTTGTATACGAGGTTATGCGACAAATCCGCACGTTAAAAATGGAAAACAGCAGACCGAACCTGGTAACCGAAGCGATTCATTATATTCAGGAGCATTACAGGGATTCGATTACAGCCGAGAAATTAGCCGGGATCTACAGCTGCAGTGCGAGCTACTTATCTCGCTTATTCAAAAACCAGATAGGAACAGGTCCAATTGAATACCTGATTCATGTGCGAATTCACAAATCGAAGCAGCTACTGCTGAAGTCGGAGGCGCGTATTCAGGAAATAGCTAGCAGCGTTGGCTATGCCGATGTCTATTATTTTAGCCGCTTGTTTAAAAAGCATACCGGCCATTCACCTCTTCAATTTAGAGAGAGCAATCGGCAGGTGGTTCAGAATAATCCATTACGTCTATTAAAATCGTCTATTGTTTCCCCGCAGCTAGTTTCCCATAATGAGAATGAGAGTTGTTATCAATGCAATGTGGAAGGGGAAGCATCAATGTTTAGATTTTCAAGACCGGCGTTCGGCGCCATGCTGCTATTATGCACAGCTATGCTGCTTAATGCATGTCAGACAAGCAGCAATACAGGGGCAGAGGCCTCCCAGCCTGCTTCAGCAGGAGTCGCTACAGAAAGCGCAGCTGCAAAAACGCGTATTTACGAGCATCTGAAAGGCAAAACGGAAATTCCCGTGAACCCTCAGCGGGTAGTCAGTCTCTTTCATTTGGGTGAGCTAATGGCAATTGGCGTAAAGCCAGTAGGCGCAACCACCTACATTCTGAGTAACCCGCTGTTAAGCGATACTTCCGGAATTGAAGATGTTGGTGTTCCTCCTGATCCTGAGAAAATTCTTTCGCTTGATCCGGATCTGATTGTTACAACGGCACCATTCGCAGAGGCTGTAGAGGGCGGGTATGAAGCACTGAGCCAGATCGCCCCAACGATTGTTGTAGAGCAGCACAACGATCCGATACAGGATGTTGAAATGTTTGGTGATATTCTTGGCAAGCAAGAGGAAGCCAAGCAATGGAATGAGGCATTTGCGGCAAAAATAGCCGATTATAAGGAGAAGGTTAGCCCGTTAATTGGGGCAGATGAAACCTTTTCGATTTTAAATGTACGTCCTGATGCTATTTTTATTTACGGTGATACCAACATGGGCGGCAACATTCTTTACAAGTATCTGGGTTTGAAGCCAACCGAAAAAGTAAAGACGGACGTCATCAATGGCGAAACGTGGGAAATATCTACCGAGGTCATTCCTGATTTCATAGGCGATCGGTTATTTCTAGCTGTAAATGAAGGGGCAGAGGAACAATTGAAGAAAGTGGAGAAGCTCATTAAAAACACTCCAGCAGGGAAAGCAGGAAAGATCTACAATATTGATTTCGATACATTTCTTCTCAGTGATCCGATCTCAGTAGACCATCAGTTGGATATCATCGTTGATTTGCTGGTTAAAGGTGAAAAATAATAAGCAAAATAGTTGTTAATACCTGACTCACCTCATGGTAGAGCATCCAAAATATTTCACATAAAAAACATTGACTCCTATAGTCAGTGTTTTTTTATTTGGCAAGAAATATGGGAATGGACTCGCTAAAACTTTTAGAAGTGAATTTAATAAACCTTTTGATTTTTCGATTCTTAACCATGAAAAAAATCAGGTGTCGTTGAGGCGGATATGCTTGCGGTTTTATCGAAGGATGAATAATTACTTTATAGTGGGAGGATGTAAAGATTTGCTCTTTCTAACTCGATGGAGACTCCTATTTAAAATCATAAAATCTGGCCTTTTGTGGTCGGCTGTCATCATTGCGGTTATTCTCACGAACGTGTTTGAAAGTTTATCTAGAACTTTACTAAACAACAGAGGGCTTTGAATCACAAAAATAGTGCCCTAAACTCCCTCTGTCGTAGCGTTAGTTATAAATACCATTACGTATAGCTAATATATGAGCAAGTGTTTTTTACTTCAACTCATACTTCGCAAGGCGCGTACCCATATCCAGATAAAAGGTATCCGTATTTAGGAAGCGAATGTTTCTCTCGGCAAATCGAGCTTGTTCTAGAATTAATGCGTTTTGCGTTTTGAGCGTGCGAGCATCTACTACGTAGAACACTGCTTTTGAAGGTTTTTCGAAATCATACCAGTAGCCTTTGGATTCGACGCCACCGAAGGCAATGCTCTGGCTTCCTAATGGCTGCAAGGTGTATTGGTCAGGCATGTTATCAAAAGTTCTCGTTGCGACAAGCTTATTATTTGTATCGTATACGGTAAGCGTGTTTTTATCCTGAACGAGATAGTGATTCCCTATGGACATAAACAATCTATCTTTGCGATCAGAGTCAGGTGTTGGCATAATACGGCTCCATTTCTTGTTTCCATCAGGTGAATAGCCGTATAAGGTTTCAATTCCGGTCTTTGCATCTAATACCGGAACAAGCAGTGTTCCGCCACTGAGAACATCAAATTCGGCATGTATATAGCTGAAATAATCCTGCGGGTATTTAGCAGTCGTCATTTTTTTGTTAGCGGAAATAGAATAGATATCTAAAATCGTAGCAGCCCCTACATAGTTAACGGAGCCGACATAATTACCTTGGATGTGCCGTATAATGCCATCATACTCTCTATTAAGAAGCTGTTTGCCCTCCGTTGAATAAAGAACTAAATGGCTCTTGTTTTGAATCGTATCAATTATGGCGATACGCCCATCATCAAGCACGTACCAATTAAAGCTAGAAGCAAGGGTTTTTACCCATCGCTGCTTATTGTTAGAATCAAGGGCGACTAGTTTTCTGTAAGTTTTCTTGTCGATCTTCACCTGTTCTACATAGTACAGGTTTCCTTTACGGTCTATATCGAATGCATTGTACGCGTGTGGCGAGTTGCGTGTCCATGTTTGCTTTCCTGTCGTATCGTCAAAAGCCATCATCTTGTAAGTGGATTTTCCTTTTACGCCGGGGTTGTAATATTGAAACATATATCCAGTACGTGAACCGTTATGCTCAGAAACGATAGGGAAATATTTTTTTCCTAGAAAGTAATAATTTTTGTCTAAAACAGTGGTTGATGTGTGATCTGGAAGCGTTATGGTCCATTGTGGCTCTGGAAGCTCTGTGAAGTCAGCGGCAGATGCGTTATGCGAAAAGAAGGTTGTCGCAATGGCCATCAGAGCGAATAATTGAATGCGTAAAGCAAACTTTCTCATTAAAGTAAAATCGCCCTTATAATATGCCCTATAAAAATAGGTATTACGCCAATCTATCATCCCGAACGCCGATTGTCAATTTATGGACGCTAAGGCGATACGGAAGGTTACAGCGTAACTCTTTATAAAAGTTGAGTACATATGAAGAAGCCCTACAGCTACCTTGAGGTTGTAGGGTTTTTCATTTTCAGTAAAAATACTGTAGCACCTAACTTGTATTTATTTTTTCGTGCAAAATGATCTAATATTTAGAAAGCGGTATTAATGCAAGAATTAACCTGAAAATATGAAAATTTCACCACAATTATTAAGGGATATTTTTCTATAAGAAAACCTTTATATATGGTAAAGTGAGTATCAGCTACCATTTCCAAACGTGGGAATAAGCTGCAAATATTAAACCCATCATGTCTTACGAAAACGGAGTGAGAGAGTATGAATTTTAAAAAAATGACTTTGTTGTTCATGGTTTTTATTATGCTTGCCGGGGGGATAGAGGCCTGGACAGGAACGGCGAGTGCCTATGCCTCGTTCGAGTATCGGCAAAACGATTACCTCGTTAATCTTCTGGAAGATGGAGACGGACAAAACCGTGTATTTAAATTCGAGACTCCCAATAAAATTACGGCCAGTAATACCAAGCTGCGTCTGTTTATCAATGCCAGAGAAATTGAAACTGAGGAATATACGGTTGATTATAATAACTATGCGATTACCATTAATAAAGCACCTGATCCGGGAGCGGAGCTTGCAATAAAATACTTAATAATTCCAACCTTTGAATGGGGAGAAGGGATTTCGGGCGGGTCATATATAGGAAATGCTCTTTCCTATGGGGATGGTTCAACAAGGGTTTTTAAACTAACTACAAAATATAATTTAAATTCGAGTAAAAAAGTTGTTCTCGAAATCGACGGATACAAGGTTCCCAACTCGGAGTTCGCTTTTAACCATGAGGATTATACTATTACCATATTAGCAAAACGCCGGGCGCCTAGTGCCGATAATAAAATATACTTTTATTTCCCTGAAACTTCTATTGTGGGTACCCAAACGTCCCCTGGTGCGACAGTAGAGGAGCCAATACCGAGCGGGGCAACAGAGCAGCCGGTTGCTGGAGGGACTACGGTGAGTCCTCCTTCTGGGGAAACAGGAGAGAGTCCTGTCTCAGGTGGTACTGGACCTACAGGTACAGAGGCTGAACCCGAATTTAAGCTGCTTGGAGGCGAAAGCTACCCGGGCTCTATTACGATAAACAAAAATTATACGCTTACAGTTAAAATAACCATTCAGGCTAAACAGCCTGCCTACTCTTCTTATTTAATGGTCAAAAATGCGAGTGGTGAGGTTGTTAAGCGAATCAGTGTGAAAGCAGGCAGTACTAAAACGTATTCACTGAGGAAAATAGGACTGGCCTCAGGCGGATATTATGTTTATTTGAAAACCATTAATCAATCAGGCGGAGTGGCAGCTTCAATCCCTATATTCGTTCCAATTAACAATGAAGCTAAACAGATTAAAGTGTTTATTTCAGGATATATGCAGGCGTATGCCCAAGCTCCGGTAAATTTAAAGGGGAATGTACTCGTTCCATTCCGATCTATTTTTGAATCGCTGGGAGCAAAAGTGGAATGGAATAACGCTACTCAAACGGTTACCGCAACGAAAGACGGAAAGACCATCGTATTAACAATAGGTTCTAAAATCGCCTATGTGAACGGTGTTGCTATTACGCTGAGCGCAGCACCGCAATTAGTCAATGGAATTACAATGGTTCCCGTTCGATTCGTGAGCGAGGCACTTGGCGGATTGGTAGAGTGGAACATTGCAGCTAATTCAGTTGTTGTTTTTCAGAGTGAGCCGATCATCGCTACAACTGTGGAAAGTGAGAAGGAAGCGGAGTCTGAAGCGACTAGTTCATCGCCTATTTTAACCAAAATATCGAAAGGTATTACCGCTCCTACGGATATTGTGTTTGTTTTTGACGTGACGGGCAGTATGGGGGGCGTCATTGATTATATGAAAGAAACGGTAAGGAACTTTGTAGATTCAGTCCCATCCGGCTCCAATTTTGCGATTGTTGCTTATAGGGATATTAATTATGTTGATCAAAACAAAAATCTGGAGTTTTATTCTTTTACCAGCAATAAAAATGCCTTAAAAACTAATTTAGGTCAGCTTAAGGCGGCTGGTGGAGGGGACGAGCCGGAGTCGGGACTTGATGCTATCCATATGGCAGTGAGCAAGTTATCAGGCAGAAAGAATGCCAAAAGAATCATTTTTATAACAGATGCCTCCGTTCATGATAAAAGTGTTACTCCTGCAAAGTCAGGCTTCACGCTTAGTCAGGTAACGGCCGAGCTGAAGGCGAATAAGGTTGCCCTTGATGCAATTGCTCCAAAGAGCGGGCCAGCGTATAAGCAAATTATTCAGCTTGTGAATAGCAATAAAGGCAAGTTGTTCGATATCAATGATGCTAATACTTTGTTGCTGAACAAATAGGTATGATTTCAAATGTTGGCTTGATGATTAATGCCTAGCTGAGGCACCTCTTTACGAGGTTCAATTAAACGGAAAAATGTTATAATAATAATGAATGGAGCTGATGCCGATGCCGATGCCGATGGATTTGCTGGACCCGCGTGTAGATTTTGTATTCAAACGAATATTTGGAAGTGAAAACAATAAAGATGTGTTGTTAGCGTTTTTGAACAGTATTTTTATTGAAGCTGGAGAACCTCCGCTGACTGAGATTATTCTTATGAATCCTTATACGGATAAAGACGATCCACTTGATAAACAGTCCATTTTTGATGTTTATGCCAAGACTGCGGAAGGCAAGCTGATAGATATTGAGATGCAGCTTTTCAATAAGTATGATATAGAGAAACGAACGCTTTTTTACTGGAGCAAACGGTATGCGAGCCAACTTAGTGAGGGTGACAAATATCCGGAGCTTAAGAAATGCGTGACAATCAACATTTTAAACTATTCGTTTTTGAAGAACGATCAATATCATAATGTGTTTCATTTACGTGAAGATAAGACAGGAATACCTTTAATTGATGATATCGAGGTTCATTTCTTGGAGCTGCCTAAGCTGGATGAACGCATCGTTCCATCAGAGGGGGGGTTGATCAACTGGCTGCTGTTTTTAAAAGGGGCTAATACATCACAATGGGAGGTACTGAGAATGAATGAGCCGAGCTTAGAGAAAGCGATGGATACACTGCAATATTTGAGCCAGGATTCGGACGCTAGACGATTGTACGATGCTAGGCAGAAGTATCTGCATGATGAAGCGTCCATGATGGATAGCGCGATGAAAGCGGGAATGAAGGCAGGCATGGAGGAAGGCATGAAGGCAGGCATGGAGGAGGGCATGAAGGCAGGAATAAAGGCAGGCATGGAGGAAGGCGTGAAGACGGGTATAAGAGAAGTGGCGGAGAATATGTTAAGCCTAAATATAGACCTAGCAACGATAGCCAAAGCCACCGGGCTAACGGAGAAGGAAATTGCCGATCTGAAAAAATAAATAAGGACTGTTCTTGAAGGGCATACGCTTGCTTTGAGATTTTTAGTCTAGTTCATCATGAAAAAAGAAGTTCGAGTGCGCATCCTTTTGGGTGCGCACTATTTGTATTTACCCATACATATAACAATAAGAGAAGCTAGAAAAAGCCCTCCCATGAAATTCACTCCGGCACCACAAACCAATGATGACTTCTAATTGACGTATAGTGTCCAGCCTATTAGACTGATGGTGCATAATGAAGATCATATATTTCATAACGAAATTAATAAAACGAATCGTGCTGGCAAGCCTCATTTTACCAAAAGGGGATGAGTTGGAGGTCTTTATAAGGAACAGGGTTTACGTTGATGTGAGGCTGCAAACATGCGGGAGAGGATGAGGGAAGAGATGAAGGTAGGACTTAGCACATATAGTCTTCAGCAAGCTTTGGATAAAAAAGAAATGACCGTGTTGGATGCCATTCGTTTTATCGCGGGGCAAGGCGGGGAGCATGTGGAAATTGTTCCTATTGGCTATAGCCTAATCGACAACCCGATGTTGGTTGATCAAATTGTGCAGACAGCCAAGGAAGTGGGCATCGACATTTCTAATTATGCTATCGGAGCAAATTTTGTTGCAAATGACGGACCCAAAGCGCTGGAGAACGAAATTCAAGCCGTCAAGAAGCATGTCGATGTAGCTAGAGCGCTTGGTGTCACCAACATGCGCCATGACGTCGCTTTCCGCCCCGCGCATGAGGGAACGGTCGCTCAGTTTGAGGCGGATCTGCCGATTTTTACAGAGGCATGTCGTACCATTGCAGATTATGCAGCCGGCTTCGGCATTACAACAAGCGTAGAGAATCATGGGTATTATGTACAATCCAGTGAGCGAATCCAACGATTATTGCATGAAACAGCGCGAGATAACTTCAAAACGACACTGGACATCGGCAATTTCCTCTGTGTAGATGAAGATCCTGTAAGCGCTGTTAAAAATAACATTCCTTATGCCTCGATGGTTCATGCCAAGGATTTTTACCATAGACCCTCCTATCGCAACCCGGGAGCAGGCTGGTTTCAGACGGCGCATGGCAATTATTTGCGGGGGGCCATAGTGGGGCATGGAGACATCGACATGTACGGGGTGTTCCGTGTGCTGAAGCAGTCTGGCTATGACGGTTATATTTCCGTTGAGTTTGAAGGCATGGAGGATTGCAGAATCGCTTCAAAAATCGCAATGGACAACGTACGCCGTTTCTGGCAAGAAGCGTAAGCATCAAGCCCAGCAGCAAATGAACAGGCCGAAAAGCAGATCATGGAGGGAAGCAAAATGTCCAAAATAAAAATCGCCGTCATCGGCGCAGGCTCTATATCTGATTGCCATTTGCAGGCATATGCCAGCAACTCGGAGGTTGAAATCTACGCCATTTGTGACTTGAACGAAGGCCGGGCGCAGGAAATGGCGAAAAAATATAAGGCTTCTAAAGTGTTCAGCTCTTATAAGGAGCTGCTGGCGCTGCCTGAAATTCACTCGGTCAGTATTTGCACGTGGAATAATTCGCATGCCGAAATTAGCATTGCCGCCTTGGATGCTGGCAAAAACGTTCTATGCGAAAAGCCGCTCTGCCAAACTGTCGAGGAAGCGCTCGAAGTGGAGAAGGCAGTGCATCGTAGTGGAAAGCTCCTGCAAGTAGGGTTTGTGCGGCGATATAGCGACAATGCCCAAATTCTGAAAAAATTCATCGAAGAGGGCGAGCTCGGCGAAATCTATTATGCAAAAGCATCCTGTTTAAGACGGCTTGGCAACCCTGGCGGCTGGTTCTCGGATATCGCGCGTTCCGGTGGCGGCCCCGTTATTGATCTGGGTGTGCATATGATTGATATTTGCTGGTATTTGATGGGCAAGCCCAAGGTCAAGTCGGTATCCGCCAACCTTTCCCATCTCTTAGGCAACCGTTCCAACATCCGCCATCTGTCGTTTTATAAAGCCGCCGACTATGATGCGAAGAAGAATACGGTAGAGGATATGGCCAATGCGATGATTCGTTTTGAAAATGGCGCAAGCTTGCTGGTAGACGTCAGCTTCACACTGCATGCCAAGCAGGACGAGATATCCGTCAAGCTTTATGGAGACAAGGGCGGCGCTGAGCTGGAGCCGGAAATTTCAATCATCGGGGAGAAATTGGATACGATCCTGAATATGACGCCGCAGGTCGATTCTAAGTCCTTTGATTTTATGGGCTCGTTTAGCAATGAAATTAACCATTTTATCGACAGCGCTTTGGGGCGCAAGGAGACGCTCAGCCCGGTTGAAGATGGCGTTGAGGTCATGAGGATGCTTTGTGCAATCTACGAGTCGGCTCGTCAAGGACGTGAAATTCAATTTTAGGAGATGACGGTGATAAGCGGGCCTTATGAAACAATAATCTCTCTTTTACTTAAGTTTTTAAACACAGAATAATCCTGATCGGACTTAATAAAATTTAATATTTTATCGGCACATTGTGCTGGACTCAGCTCTTCGGTATTGACTTCAAGATCATATTCATTATAGGAATATACATTGTCGAACTGGGAATGTGCGAGTCCAATCAAGCGATCTCCCCTGCTCTGTTCTCTTCTTGTGAGCTCTTCTTTCGAGCAGCGTACCCCTACAAATAATATAGGATGATCAACAAGTCCATTATAAAAATCATTAAACGACCTGTCATTTTCGATTACGGTGTCTACTATTACATTAAAACCCATTTCTGATAACAATTTAATTGTGGATACGTACACTGAAAATATGGAATGATCAACTATTTGCGAGACGACTTGATGATCAATTTCTCTCGTAGGTTCATCCGGAAATTTATTATTCACAAAATCATTGTAATGACTAAAAAATTCATCAATTGATAGATGGTAAAAAGAAATCGCCTTCTGATTGACCAGCTCAGTCGATATGGAGGTCTTTCCAGCACTTGACGTTCCGTTCAAAAACACAATGAGTCCTCGCTCCACATGAATCACCCTCATCTATATGATTTGCGTTTCATTCAGACAACCTTATTTCATTAAATTATTCAATTCATAAAAATATTCGAGGGACGATTCAACAATCCTGCCTGTTAATTTAGGATAGCTGGGAGATTTTGCTTTTATAGAAGGGTAGCTTGTATAGTAAGAGGGTGGATATAGAGGCTTGAGAGGAACAGGAGGAAATCAATTGAGCATACAGCATATTGGAGTGCCATTAGAGGGCTTTGCAGAATTCAGCCGGACGGTAGCCGCAGAGGGCGCCGTATTATTGAAAAATGAAGGACAGGTGCTTCCGTTTAAGGATGGCGACAACGTTGCTATTTTTGGCAGAACCCAGGTGAACTATTATCGCAGCGGCACTGGCTCGGGCGGCAGCGTTCATGTTGCTTATACAACAAATTTGCTTGACGGGCTTCGCGGGAAAAATAACGTTGCCGTCAATGAAGCGCTGGCCGCTGTTTATGAGAAATGGATTGAGGAAAATCCATTCGATAACGGCGGAGGCGGCTGGGCGGCTGAGCCATGGCACCAGAAGGAAATGCCTTTAGCGGATGAGCTGGTTTCGGAGGCTAGACGGAAGTCGAGCAAGGCTGTTGTGGTCATTGGACGTACAGCGGGCGAAGATCAGGACAATGCCGATGAATCTGGAAGCTATCAATTAACAGTTGAAGAAAAAGCGATGCTGAAGCAGGTGACGGCTTATTTTGAACAAACCGTTGTCGTGCTTAATGTATCAAATATTATAGACATGAGCTGGCTGAACGATGACAGCTACGTGCATCCCATTGCGAGTGTCATCTATTCCTGGCAGGGCGGTATGGAAGGCGGAAATGCAATTGCCGATGTGCTGGCTGGAGACGTAACGCCAAGCGGTAAATTAACGGATACGATCGCTTATTCGATCAACGATTATCCATCGACCCGCAATTATGGCAATGAATTTAAAAACGTGTATGAGGAAGATATTTATGTGGGCTATCGTTATTTTGAGACGTTTTGCCCGGATAAGGTTCAGTTCGAGTTTGGCTATGGCATCTCGTATACGTCGTTCGACCTCCAATCGGAGGATGCAAGGCTGATCACTAATGCAGGAGAGCCATACGTAGAAGTAGATGTCAACGTGACGAATACGGGAGCTGCCTTCGCGGGTAAAGAAGTGGTGCAGGTTTATTATGAAGCGCCGCAAGGCAAGCTGGGTCAACCCGCTAAAGCGCTGGCCGCATTCGGCAAAACAAAATGGCTTCAGCCAGGCGAATCGCAGCGAATTACGGTGAGTTTCCCAGTTTCTGCGATGGCTTCTTATGATGACGCTGGTGTGACGGGTCATGCTTCCGCTTATGTGCTTGAGGCAGGCACTTACCGTATATATGTAGGAACGAGTGTGAAAAAGGTAGCTGAAGTGGCTGTCGAGGGCCAAAATGGCTATGTCGTGGATGCTCTCCAAGTTGTGGAGCAGTTGCAAGAAGCAATGGCTCCAACGGAAAGCTTCACGAGAATGAAGCCGGGTGCTCGGAAAGCAGATGGCTCGTATGAGCTCATCACTGTAGAGGTGCCGCAGCGGAAAGCTTCTATGGCTAAACGGATTGAGAGCAATCTTCCTGCAACACTGGCGCAGACGGGCAATCAGGGATATACGTTAAGGGATGTTTTTGAGGGCAAGATCGGTATGGAAAGCTTCATCGCGCAGCTTAGCGATCAGGATTTAGCGGCAATCGTCAGAGGCGAGGGCATGAGCAGCCCGCTCGTTACATCGGGGACAGCGTCAGCCTTCGGCGGAGTCAGCGACCAGCTGTTCAATTATGGCATCCCCGTTGCTTGTACAGCAGATGGTCCGTCGGGCATTCGGATGGATAGCGGTCAGAAGGCGACTCAGGTCGCCATCGGCACCTTGCTCGCGGCTACGTGGAATACGGAGCTTGTCGAAGAGCTATATGTCATGGAAGGCAAGGAGCTATTAAGAAACAACATTGATACGCTGCTTGGGCCTGGTCTAAATATACGCCGGAGTCCGCTTAATGGACGGAACTTTGAATATTTTTCAGAGGATCCATTCATTTCGGGTGTATTTGCGGCAGCTTGTACGAAAGGGATTATGAAGGGCGGCTCTAACGCCACGCTGAAGCATTTTGCCTGTAACAATCAGGAGAAGCATCGCAGCAAGGTCGATGCGGTTGTCTCTGAACGCGCTTTGCGTGAAATTTATTTGAAAGGCTTTGAAATCGCCGTGAAGCAGGGCGGTGCAAATTCGATTATGACCTCCTACAATCCGATCAACGGACATTGGGCCGCCTCCAATTATGACCTGAATACGACGATTCTTCGCGGCGAATGGGGCTTCACAGGCATTGTGATGACGGACTGGTGGGCGATTATGAACGATGTCGTAGTTGGCGGGCCAGCAGATCGCAAGCTGACGAACTGGATGGTTCGTGCGCAAAACGACTTGTACATGGTGGTGCCGAACTACGGTGCGGAAATCAATGGCTGGGATGACAATACGATTGAATCTCTTGAAAATGGTACGTTGACCCGCGGTGAATTGCAGCGCTCTGCGATGAATATTTGCACGTTTATTATGAACGCGCCTGTATTTTCGAGAAAGCATGAAATCGTAGAGACGGTTGAAGCGTTCAAGGCGAATGCTTCGCTTGGGAAGGGGGCTTCCTCAGAGCAAGTGCAGGTGCTTTCGCAAAATGCACAGGTTAAGCCTGTTGCGGTCGAATCGACCTTTATACGGGTGGATCAAGCTGGGCAATATCGAATTATTGTCAGCCTGATGTCGCCAGAGACGGAATTGGCGCAAAGTGCTTGTAATGTAACGCTGAACGACCAACTGATGACGACCATTCAAACGAATGGAACCGAAGGCAAATGGATCAGACAGAAGCTTGTGAAGGTGGAGCTCGAAGCAGGCTTCTATGAGCTGAAGCTGGAATTTATCAAGCCAGGCTTGCAGCTGGAGTGGATTGAGTTTAAACAGGTGTAGGGTATAGCAGGTTCAGAGGCAGGTACGACAGCAATTATAAATAAATAGCCTAATTCAAAGCCCCGACCAATCCCGGTCGGG
Organism: Paenibacillus sp. KS-LC4; assembly: GCF_036894955.1. Lineage (NCBI taxonomy): Bacteria > Bacillati > Bacillota > Bacilli > Caryophanales > Paenibacillaceae > Paenibacillus > Paenibacillus sp. KS-LC4. The sequence continues at coordinate 382,614 of NZ_CP145905.1, forward strand.
GCTTTACAAGGATTTTTACCTATTTTGTCGAATGATAGACGAGATGCTCTAAAGAGCGAATGAAAGGTAGGTTCCGTCGTGGATACGAGATTGTGGATGTCAGTATTACTATGCTTAGCGACGGCGCTGATGCTGTTTGTGTTGGTACTGTCCTATCGGAAACGCCATTTGCAGGTGGCGAGAACGATGGTTTACATGATGGCAGCGGCGTCCTGCTATGCGCTTGGCTATGCATTTGAAATATTGAGTGTTACCTTGGATGGCGTAAAGCTGTCGCTTCAGTTCGAATATTTAGGCATCCCCTTCGTCTCCGCCTTCTGGCTGCTTATGGTGATTCAGTTTACCGGGCTTGCAGCCCCTCACCGAAAGTGGCTTGCGCTGCTGTTATTTCTCATTCCTTCGGTCACATTTCTTCTGCATCTTACTAATGAATGGCATCATCTTGTATACGATGCCTATTTTCCGAACCCTAAAGATACCGTTCCGTTGTACAATACTATAAAAGGCCCTTGGTATTCGGTGCATGGCGTTTATAATTATACGATTTTGCTGCTGGGCATTTTGCTGTTTATTCCGATGTATATACGAGCGTTGCCCATTGTGCGGAAGCAGATTGTTCTCTTAATTCTCGGAGCGGCTGCACCGATGCTATTTAATATTGGCTATATGTTTAATGCGATTATTGACTTTACACCGCTTGGATTCGCTGTATCTGGTGTCGTGTATGCTTGGGGCATTTTTAGGTTTGGCTTGCTCCGATTAACGCCGCTTGCTTATGCTAAAATGTTTGATACCGTTCGTGACGGTGTGGTGCTGCTGGATTATGACAATCAAATTGTAAACCATAATCTTGCAGCCGAAGAAGTGTTTCCCGAGCTTATGCAAACGAAGAGCCTCCCTGCCATCGGCATGGACATACTATCGACTAGCCCCGAATTGCTACAGCGGATATCCGCAGCGGATTTCCAGGATGCACGTTTTTCATTCCAGCGGTTGCTAGGTGTCCGGCAAATGTATTACATTTGCAGCTTAACGTATATTTACGACACGGGGACGACACCGATTGGTAAAATGCTGATGTTCAGCGATATTACGGAGCTAAAGGAGAATGAGGAGCGACTTCGTGAAAAATCTCGGCAGTTGTCCCAACTGAACGCCTTTAAGGATAAGCTGTTCACCGTTATGGCTCACGATATTCGCGATCCCATTGCCCTTCTCGTCAGCTTAACCGAGCTGCTGGGCGAGGAGCCGGCAGAAACTGAGATTGCCGGCGCCGAGGTATTTCAAGAGATCAGGCGGCAGGTACGCGGTACCTACCATCTCGTCGATAATTTGCTGGACTGGTATCGCAGTCAAAATGGCAAGGTTGCGTTTCGGCCGCAGGACTGGAATCTGCAGCAGGTTGTGCGCCAAGCTTTATCACTGGCAGGGGCTCGGGCGGCGATGAAGAACATTCAAATCTCCGAGCTTATCGGCGAGAGGCTGACGGTGAATGCCGATAAAGAAATGCTGGACTTGATTTTTCGAAATTTGCTGTCCAACGCGATTAAATATACGGATATGAATGGGGAAATTGAGATCAGCGCTTCTATTGAGCGAAATGAGGTAACGGTATCCATTAGCGACAACGGGAGCGGGATTGATGAGGAGACGGCGCGACTGCTGCGTCATGATGAGCTCTTTTTCAAGGAGCCTGGCTTGGCAAGTGGGAGGGACGGAAGCGAAATGAGGTTTGGCCTCGTATTGACCCGGGAATTTCTCCGCATGCATGGCGGCAGTCTCCGATTTGAGAGCTCTAAGGGGCAAGGAACGACATTCCGATTTACATTGCCAGGGGCCGTCAGCAGCAGGACTGAAAGTGACAGTGAGGAAACGGTGGTGAAAGCTTATGAAGGTCATCTTAATTGATGACGAACCCGTCATGCATTTAATTATGCGTAAAATGCTGGAGAAATACACGGAACTGCAAATCGTTGGGGCATTCGTGAACACGCATGCGGCGGGCGATTTTCTCGCTGTAAATACCGATGTCGAGCTGGCGTTTGTAGACATCTCCATGCCGGGCGACAGCGGGCTTGCGTTTGCTTCCAAGCTGGATGGGGAAGGCTGCAAAACACAAATTGTGTTCGTTACCTCGCATAAAGATTATGCCGTGGATGCTTTTGAGCTTTCGGTGCTCGATTATTTGGTAAAGCCCGTAACGCAGGAGCGGCTGGAGCGGACGATTCATCGTGCACTGGAGGGCAGGAAAAGGATAGGTGATTCCCCGACCCCGACGGGCAGCGCTCTCGTTCAAAACCCTAATCGGGTCAGAATCACAGCATTAGGCGACTTTTCGGTGCAAAATGAACGGGGACGCGTGAAATGGATTTCCAGCAAATGCGCCGAGCTGTTTGCCTACCTGCTGCTGAACCGTGGCCGCAGAATTTCGCGTGCCAGGCTCGTTGCAGATATTTTCGCCGGCATGACGAGTTTGAATGCAGAAAAGTATTTGAATACGACGGTCTATCAGCTTCGCAAGTCATTAGAGCCGTTAGCGCTTCGGGATGCTATTCGCTCGGAAAATGACGGCTACGCGCTGGAGCTAGCCGATGCGATAATTGATTTTGAGGAATTTGAGCGTCAAACAAGCAACTGTAAAAGGGTTGATGCCGTTAATATGGAGGACGCTCTGAACGCGGAAAGGCTCTACACGGGGGATTTGTTCGGCAGCAAAGCTTACGTCTGGGCTATACACGAGACGGATCGGCTGGCGGAAATATACACCTCGTTCGTCAAAAATGTAGTGGAGGCGCTCTTCGTGCTCTCCAATACGGCAGCAGCGTCGAAGCTGCTGCTGAAGCTATATGCACAAAATCCCCTTGATGAGTCCGTTCTGAGCCTGCTGCTCCGCAAGCATGCGCAGGACGGAAACAAGAAGGGACTTACGGCTCAATACACCGACTATGTGAGACTGATCAAAAAAGAGCTCGGCATTCGTCCATCCAAAGAACTGCTCCTCCTATACGATTCTCTTGTCGGTGCATTATCTGATCGCTAAATAATGTAAATGATGCTCGTAACCTACGCGGAGCTACGCATACCTGCACTGACCTTAAGCTGATTTAAGCTTTAACGGTTTCCGGTCGTGTATACATATTCAGCTCCTGCAGCTGAATCAGCACCTTGCCATAACGCCCGCTCTGATGAATAATCACTTTGCCATCCGGATAAGTGCGGTGTACATATTCCGTAACGATTTGGCGGGCAGACACATCAGGAGTTAAGTTATGGGTTTTCAGCGCTTGCATGACCTCCTCTATTGCTTCTTCGTAAGTGGACTCGGTCGATTTGGTTTCTTTCGTAATAATGGATTGGAAGGAATAACCCTTCAAATAGAGCAGGTGGGTCAAGTAGGCCGTATCTGAGCTTTCCGGATGAACCTCCTTGCCTGTCAGCAAAGGAAGGACAGCTTGCAGCAGACTATGCTCTCTAGGCCCTGCGCCTACACTAATGTAGCAATACTTGCGAGCCGTGCTGAGTACCCGCTCTACGCTTGCCCAATCGACAATGACCGGACACATGGACACAAATACGAAATCAAAGGCGTTGCTCCAGCCTCTTGCCGCAAGATCCAGCTCCTCAAACACATCATGCACGAGTTCGATCTGTCCTTGATCAAACCTTGCTGTATTCTCTACGAACAGCTCGCTTAGCGGAACGTTAGGCTCTACAGCCGTCACCCGCGCCCCCCTGTCGGCAAAAGGAACCGTGAAGCCGCCCGAGGCAGCGCCAATATCGAGTACAGACAGCCCTTGGAAGTCGACGCCCTGCCCTTCTATCCAGCGAATAATGCGCTCGCTGCGGTGTCTTCCCCCTTCACTGAATACCTCTGCATTAAAGGCTTTTGCTTTATGGTCAAAGGACGTGCGGCCAATGCCGGCCTTCTTCATTTTATTGCCCGTCGCATTCGGGTCCTCCGTCCAGGCTTTCTCCCATATAGCTGCATTAAACAAATCGCTTTTCATATCCCTTCATTCCTCTCCTGATTATATTATGATCTTCATATTGCAGACTTTAAAGACTCTGTATATCTACAATAACCTTTAATGCAGTGAAAAGCAACTGCTCATTATTGCTCGGTACGAAACGTGCTGCGTCGTCGGAGGACGGCGGCAGCCGTATCACCGTGGGTTCAAGCACCGCGCCGTGTCCCAAGACAAGCCCGAAAATAAAATGGAACCGGACAAATAACGTGGAAGTAATTAGAGTATAAATAGAATCTAAAGAGATATTAGCAACATTTAGGAGCTTGTTCGGTTATTCTCTGTTAAAATTAAATATACAGGCAAATGATGCTGTTGCTTTTACAAATAGAAACAAGTTACCGCATTCGTGGAGGAATTATTTATGGGGAATAATTCGAAATGGTTGAAGCTGCTCGGACTCATAGGCGGCGTTGTCGCTCTAAATATTGTTATTTTGTCACCGGGACTCGTCGGGGTAGTCATAGGGGGTGAAAGTGTTCTTGCAACCGCATCAGGCGTAACCTTATTGGTCAGCAGCTTTCTGACTCTGACCTATGGAAGCTATATGCTGCTGCTTAGGCCCGCCTCTGTGCCGCAGATCGGTTCGATTGCCACACGCGAGGATTTTATGGCGGCGCTTTCCTATTACAAAAACGTTAAAGTACTGCATAAGGATATCGCACTGTCCCTCGACCAATTGGAGCGAATAGCGAAGAAGAGAGCGATCTTATCCGATATTCTCGGCCAAAGATTTGAGCAGACGGAAATCAGCTACAAGAAATTCGACTCCGTCATCGCTGAGGTCGAGAAGCTTTTTTACTTGAATATTAAAGCCATGCTGAATAAGCTCGGCGTGTTTGATGCCAATGAGTTTGCCTCCTTGGAACGGCAGCGGAGCGCGAGGATATTCTCGAATAAGCTGATGCAGGAAAAAATAGAGCTTTACCAGCAATATCTGGACTACGTGTCCGGTTATCTGGGAGCGAATGAAGAGATTTTGCTGAAGCTGGATCGTTTAGCACTCGAAATTTCACTGCTAGGGAGTGCGGATTACAAGGCGGTCGAGGAAATGCCCTGCATGAAGGAGCTGGATGTATTAATTAAGCAAACCAAATTATATCAACAATAAGAAGGTGAAGCATATGGCGAATAAAGGAAAAGCTTTTGTAGTCTTGGCACTTATTGCGTTTGTCGTTTTTGCTCTCGTTTATTTTGGGATTAACTTGACCTCGAACATAGGCAAGACGGATACGCAGATTTCATCGGAGGATGCGGGCAAGCAGCTGAATAAGCTTTATCAAGGCATTTCAGTTACGACAGCGGAGCCGATTAAAGGACAAATCGATCTTGATCCTGCCGATGTCGGGGACTCCTTGCCGGATATTTCAAAGTTTCCCGTATCGGTGACAAACACCACAGACCAATTTGTCGAGATTTTTTCCTCGACCGAGAAGTCGGGTACGGATATGGATGGCTGGCTGAACGAGGTGGCCACCGCCTTTAATCAAGCGAAGATTAAAGTGAACGGGAAGACGGTCTCGGTCAAAATCCGTAATATTGCCTCAGGCACCGCAACCGATTATATACGTTCAGGCAAATATGTGCCCGACGCCTTCACCCCGTCCAATGAGCTATGGGGTGAAATGGTAGCGGCGAGCGGCGTTCCAACGAAGCTCGTGTCTAAACGGCTTGTAGGCAATGTAGCTGGCGTTGTGTCTACTCAAGCAAAATACGATGAGCTGATTGCCGAATATGGCGCGCTCAATGTGAAGACGCTCACCGATGCGATTGCAAGCAATCAGGTGGCCATGGGCTATACCGACCCTTTCGCCAGCTCAACGGGCCTCAATTTTCTGGTGACGGCCCTTGCAACCTTTGACAGCCAGAATCTGCTGGGAGAGAAGGCGGTGCAGGGCTTTGAGAAGTTTCAGGCCAATGTGCCATTCCTTGCTTCTACTACGCTGCAAATGCGTGAGGCCGCCAAGACGGGGATGCTCGATGCCTTTGTACTGGAGTATCAAACCTATGTAAACGCGGCGGATTTCCAGAGCGGCTACGTGTTTACGCCGTTTGGCGTGAGGCATGACAGCCCGCTCTATGCGCTAGGCAAGCTGCCCCAGAATAAGCAGGATATTATCAAGAAATTTGCTGATTTTGTCGCACAGGAAAAATACCAGAAGAGCGCTGAGGAAAAGGGCTTTAATGGACTGAACGACTACAGATCCGAGATGGAAGCCGTGAAAGGCAAGACGCTGGCAGCGGCGCAGAAGCTTTGGAAGGAGAAGAAGGATGGCAGCAAGCCGATTGCCGCTGTTTTTGTAGCCGATATTTCGGGCAGCATGGGCGGGGAGCCGCTTAATCGCTTGAAGGAATCGCTGCTCAAGGGGCAGAAGTTTTTGGGCAGGAGCAACAGCATCGGATTCGTATCGTACTCCAGCGACGTTGCGATCAACTTGCCAATTGGGAAATATGACACTAACCAGCAATCCATGTTTGTAGGTGCGATCAACAGCTTGCAGGCGAGCGGAGGAACGGCCACCTTTGATGGCATTGTAGTCGCTCTAAAAATGCTGCAGGATGAGCTCGCCGTCAATCCGGATGTGAAGCCGATCATTTTTGTGCTAAGCGATGGGGAGACGAATGAAGGGCATTCGCTCAAGGATATTAAAGGGCTCATAGAAACGTACAAGGTTCCGATTTATACGATTGGCTACAATGCGAATATTAAGGCGCTGCAAAGCATTTCAAGCATTAATGAGGCGGCAAGCATCAACGCCGATACCGACGATGTCGTCTATAAAATTGGTAACCTGCTAAACGTTCAAATGTAAGTTTATATGGCGGATATAGGTTGAAGAGGAGGGGTTGCAATGTCATTTACGATGGAAGTAGTCAGTGAGGAGAAGCTGAAATCGGTCATTGAGGAGCAGGTGAAGCCTGAGCCTGAGGAGGTCGCCCAACTGCGGGAGCTGGCGACGAGCAATGTATCGTCGATTTTGGAGCTGGATTTGGATTCGCTGGAAAAGCGGAAAGCGATTTTGCAATCTATTGACCAGTTTGGCATTCAGTCGATGAGATCATCCTCGGAGAAAAATGCGCTGTTGCAGGTGGCGGTCGGCAATTTGTCTCAAACGGGCGACGAGGGCGGCCAAGTGGCGAAAGATTTGACGGAGCTGCACATCCAGCTCAAGGATTTGGACCCGAGCGTCGTCGATTTTGCCAAAAGCGGCGTGCTGGGTATGTTTTTTAATCCGTTACGTCGTTATTTTGCCAAATACCAGAAGGCGGATACGGTCATTTCGGGCATTATTTTATCGCTGGACAAAGGCAGTACGATACTTAAAAATGACAACACCACGCTGGAACTGGAACAGCATGCGCTTCGCGAGCTAACGAAAAAGCTGCAAAAGGAAATTCAACTCGGCATGCTGATGGATGAGGGCATAGAAACGCAGATTGCAGCCGCCAAGGCACGTCAGGAGTCGGAGGATAAAATCCGCTTCATAACGGAGGAGGTGCTGTTCCCGCTCCGCCAGCGCGTCATGGATTTGCAGCAAATGCTCGTCGTGAACCAGCAGGGCATTATGGCGATTGAGGTTGTGATACGCAACAACAAGGAGCTGATCCGCGGGGTAGACAGAGCGAGGAACATCACCGTGTCGGCGCTGAAAATCTCCGTCACTGTAGCAAGCGCGCTCTACAATCAACGAATCGTCCTGCAAAAAATCGAGCTGCTGAATCAGACGACCGACAGCCTGATCAGCGGCACCTCCAAAATGCTGAAAAACCAAGGAGCAGCGATTCAAAAGCAGTCGATGGAAGCGAATATCTCCGTTGATACGCTCAAGACGGCCTTCGCCGATGTGCTTTCGGCAATGGATTCCATCAGCACCTACAAGCAGGAGGCGCTGCCTAAAATGCGCCAAACGATTCAGCAGTTCAGAGAGCTGGCGGATACCGGCGAGGTGCAAATTCAGCGGCTGGAGAAGGGGCAGAAGCTGGGGCTATAGAAATGAATAAAGAGCAGGGGCGGCGGCTAGAAATCGGGATGCGCTCCTGTTCTTTTTTGTCGTTTGGGAGACGCTTCACAGCATGGACACATCTTGAGATTTTTTATAGAATGAAGCAGCCGCTATTATACTGCCAGTATTCCATGCAGAACACTAAGCTAATTCGCTGGCAATTTTGACCGAAGGTTTATTGGTTTACAATGAAGTTCAAAATGATCACAATAGGCGTCTATGTCATGCTTATTGATTGGCTGTCCCTGCATTTTTCGTTTCTGGATACGTTATTTATGACTTATGGGGTAATCAGTAGGGGATCATGCTTGAAGCATAAGCCAATAACAAGGATTCAATGGGAGGGTTGGATCAGTCGGAATTGCCGTGGTATTGTATCCCACAACAGGGCTTAAAGGATCATCTGTTGCCGAGGCCCATCCCGTTGTAAAGGAACTCAAGGCAAACTGATTGTCCGAACTATAAATATTCGTTGTACCAATGTAACTGGAATCAATACCAATGAACCCTTTTCCGGCAGTGTTTTGAAGTATATTTCCGTAAGCCGCAATAAATTTAAAGATGTTCAAGTCTGCGTTAAACAGCAGGACAGGCACATTTCCTTCTTTAGATGTGGTGTTTTTAATAAAATACAATCCAAAATCCGTTCCCACAAATTCTTCCATTACTAGTAAATGCCTGAGCGTAGCAGGTGAGGCAGGGTCCTGAGTATTATTGCTTACTACCAAATCCCCCCGGAGAGTTCCAGAGCTAGCCGTAATATTGGTGATGATAATAAATCTGCAATTCGTATTGGTTGCAGCAGATACAAAAGTATTGCCGTCAATAAAGCTTTGGCCAGAGGTAGAGGAAATATTGATATAGAAATATCCGTTCGGATTCGAAGCAAGAGGAGCGTAGGTAAAGCTGCAATTCGTTATTTGAAATTCCTTTGCTATAACGGCAATACCCAATTCGCATACGGATATTTCGCATTGGTCGACATATAAACCCGTAGCCGATAAATTTTTAAATGAAATAACGGTTTCCACGCTTAAAACCATAGGGAAGTTCTGTATAATGGACATTTTTTGGAAAACAACATTGGGCACAGTGACATAAAATATATTGACTACCGTATTCGTAGTCGTAATCACGGTCGTAAGTCCCATTCCTTGTCCCTCGATGGTCACAGGCGTGGTAACATTAATCGTGGCTGTAATGATAAAGGTCTCCGCATCCAGCAGTAGTCTGTCGCCTGGGTTAGCCGCGGCTAAAGCGGCATCGATTGTAGTATACGTTCTTGTCGAACCCACATTAAGCGTGTTGCCTGTTGCCTGAGGAACCGTTCTGGGTATGGGAGGAACTGGTTTAGCGAGCTTGTAAAAGGTATTCCCCGTGGAGAGATCAATATAAATATCGCCCAAATTTCCAATCGCGCATGCAGGATCACCTGTTCCTGTTAAAACCGGTGTTCCGGGAGGTCCCATTGGTCCAGGCGGACCAGTCACCCCCGTTGGTCCTGTAGGGCCGGTAAGTCCTGTTGGTCCAGTCGGTCCAGTCGGTCCAGTCAGTCCGGTAAGTCCGGTCGGACCAGGTGGTCCGATTATGAAATTGTTACCCTCCAAATTGTTCACCTTCCTCTGAAATATTACTATATTCTATGAATGTATCATCTAATCGGAACTAGATGTCCAACTATAAATACGATTTTCACTTCTTCTATGAGACTGCACTTTAGTCAAGTGACCTCGACCGGGTACCTTCATTTTGTATGATCTACGCAAAATCACCAAGATGAAACCCTCCTCCTGCCCAATATGGATTTTACCGGAGCTCAGATGCTCTACCCGATAGACGCCATTACCCTTATTTCCGTAATAAGGTTTAAAATATAATGTTTTATGAAACGCTTATAATGAAATGAGGTTTGCTTGCTCGATTTGTACGAATGATTGCGCTAACAAGTCATTCAAGAAAATAACACAAAGTATTCAACCTCTCCATAGGTAGTCTTATAATAAAAAATATGATAACATGTAGTATTAGATGAGGAATGTGAACAAGGATAAATTTATTCCGTTCATGCCTGTATGTCTGTCGTTTATGAGCGTGATTTTAAGCAGTAGATCAATGGGCATGATTGAAAGTTCTATTCATTAAATTGCAACTACACTGAAGGAGGATTTATCATGGCATTGGTTTCGATGAAAGATATGTTGAACAAAGGTTTAAAAGAAGGTTACGCAGTTGGTCAATTCAACATTAATAACTTGGAGTGGACGCAAGCTATTTTGAGCGCAGCTCAAGAAGAGCAATCCCCAGTTATTTTGGGCGTATCTGAAGGCGCAGCTCGTTACATGGGCGGTTTCACGGTTGTTACTGCAATCGTTAAATCCCTAATCGAGGAAATGAAAATTACAGTTCCAGTTGCGATTCACTTGGATCACGGCTCCAGCTTTGAGAAATGTAAGGCAGCAATCGACGCTGGCTTCACTTCTGTTATGATTGATGCTTCCCACTCGCCATTCGAAGAAAACGTAAAAATAACGAAGCAAGTGGTTGAATATGCACACGAGCGCGGCATTTCTGTTGAAGCTGAACTGGGAACAGTTGGCGGACAAGAGGATGACGTTATTGCTGATGGCGTTATCTACGCTGATCCACAAGAGTGTAAGCAACTGGTTGAGCTTACAGGGATTGATTGTCTGGCTCCAGCACTTGGTTCCGTTCACGGTCCTTACAAAGGCGAACCAAACCTGGGCTTCAAAGAAATGGAAGAAATTTGCCAAACGATCAAGCTGCCATTGGTATTGCACGGTGGTACGGGTATCCCTACTGAGCAAATCAAAAAATCCATTTCCCTTGGAACAGCTAAAATCAACGTGAACACAGAGAACCAAATCGCCTTCACTAAAATTGCTCGCGAAATTTTGACTTCGGATTCGGAAGTATTCGATCCACGTAAATTTTTGGCTCCAGGCCGCGATGCAATCAAAAATACGGTTATGGGTAAAATGCGCGAGTTCGGATCTTCCAACAAAGCGTAAGCTCATATATAAATGAGAAAGGGCCAGTCCGGCTGCTGCGTGCAGTTGGACTGGCCCTTTTTTGAATGGTAAGCATTTATAAGTTTCACATGTATAAATAGGCTTATATTTCTCGGACTGAAATGCGCCGCGCCGCCAAAGGACGGCGTTAGCCGTTTCACCTTGCCTTATGCCGTTCTTTTGGTTTATCGGTACGCTGGCAGCCAGCTGCCATGCGCTTCAATCAGCTCGTCGCAAAGTGAGACGATATCATCCATAGACAGCTCCGCCGACGTATGCGGGTCAAGCAGAGCGGCATGATAAATATGCTCGCGCTTCAAGGTTTTAGCGGCTTCAATCGTGAGCAACTGGGTATTAATATTTGTGCGGTTTAACGCTGCCAGCTGTGGCGGAAGGTCACCAATGAAGGTTGGAGAAATGCCGGAACGGTCGACCAAGCAAGGTACCTCGACGCAGGCTTCCCTTGGCAGGTTCGTGATCAAACCCGTATTCATGACGTTACCGGCGATTTTATATGGGTTATTGGTCTCCATCGCTTCCATAATATGCGAGGCATATTCATGACTGCGCGTATGCTCAATCTTTTTATCGCCAAGCATCGAGTCCCGTCTTTCCTCCCAGCCTTTAATTTGCTCAATACAACGACGCGGATACTCATCGAGCGGAATATTAAGACGTTCAATCAGCTCTGGATAATTCTTTTTAATGAAGTATGGATGATATTCCGCATTATGCTCGGAGGATTCTGTTACATAATAGCCGAATTTCAACATGAGCTCGTAACGCACCATATCGTGATGCTTCTCAGCTTGCTTTTCCGCTGCGAGACGTTTAATTTCCGGGTACAGGTCTACGCCGTCCTTCGTTGCTTCCAGCAGCCAGGCCATATGGTTAATGCCAGCGATCTTTGTTTTGACACCTGCTGTATCAATGCCCAAATGCTCGAATAGATGCGGTACACAAATTTGTACGCTGTGGCAAAGTCCTACAGCCTGCAAGCCGCCTTGCGAAATGAGCACATTCGTTAGTACAGCCATAGGGTTGGTGTAGTTGAGGAACAGGGCGTCTGGACAAACCTCCTGAATATCTGCTGCAAAATCAAGTACGACCGGAATGGTGCGCAGATTGCGGAAAATACCGCCGATGCCGACTGTATCGGCAATGGTTTGGCGTAGGCCGTATTTTTTCGGAATTTCGAAATCGGTTATCGTACAAGGATCGTAACCGCCAACCTGAATGGCATTGACGACATATTTGGCTCCGCGAAGCGCCTCCTTGCGGTCGGTATACGCTTTAATGACGCAGCTGCTTCCGAGTGATTCCTTCATGTTCAGCAGCAGCTGCTCAGATTCACGCAGCCGTCCCGCATCAATATCAAACAAAGCTAACTCGAAGCCTTGCAGAGCATCTGTAAGCATGACATCACCCAATACATTTTTCACAAAAACAGTGCTGCCCGCACCAAGGAATGTAATTTTCGCCAATGAATTCGCCTCCGTTTATGAATAGCCTTGACTCCTTAACTATAGTCCTGAAGAGACCTTGGGAACATGGAGTAATTCCTGAAAAACCTGTCATAATGCCTTTTCATTGCATGGTTTCATTTGATCCACTATACTATTACCTGTCATAATGAGGGGGGATGCCCTATGTCTCTGACCGAGGTCAGACATATTCAGGAGACGCCGCAGCGGCAGATGGAGCTGCTTTTGCGATTTTTCGGCAAGGAAGAATGTGAGCCTCTGCATAGCTGGGGACCGGGCTTGCGCGACTTATATATTATCCATTATGTCATTAGCGGCTCAGGTGAATTTAGTACCGGGGGAGAAGCCTACCAGCTGTCACAAGGCGAGGGCTTTCTCATAACGCCAGGTGCGATTGTTCATTATACAGCGGATGAGTCTGATCCTTGGGTATATACGTGGGTTGGCTTTGACGGGCTTCATGCCAGAGCTTTTATGCAGCGGGCCGGGCTTAGTGTGACGCGGCCGATCTTTCGTGCAAAGGGCGCCAGCTGGTTCGAGACCAGCCACCAAGAGCTTGTGGCTGCCCATGGAATGGGCAGTCGGGACATTTTGTACCAGAGCATCTTATACCGTCTAATCGGTGAATTAATAGAATGTGCAGAGCCTGCATTAGCAGAGGAGCAGTCGCTGCGTGCCAACTCCAAGGAAACCTATATTAACGAAGCAATCACCTATATCGAAAATAACTACAGCCAAAAAACAACGGTTGAGCAAATCGCTCAGGCTGTTGGCTTGGATCGGACTTATTTGTCCAGCTTGTTCAAGCAGCAATTTGACCTGTCGCTGCAAGCCTTTTTGCTGCAATTTCGAATGAATCGGGCGGTAGAGCTGCTGAGCAGCACGCAGCTGTCCGTGAGTGATATTTCACGCTCGGTCGGCTACACCGATCCCTTCCTTTTCTCCAAAATGTTCAAAAAGGTTATTGGCCAATCGCCGCGCCGAACGCGAGAGCTGCTGGAGGAGCAGGGCAAGCTTTAAGCGAGGGGTTAATGGGGTAATATTCGATTATGCATACGAGGATGCCTGTCCACCATATGCACATATTCCTTAATGAAAAAGGGCTGGGCATTGGCAATTAAGCCAAAACCTGCCCGGCGTTAGCCGCGAAGCGGTGCCCGTTTCTTTTTCCCTGCCCGCATGGACAGAAGGAAGCACAGCAGAAGCACGATACCAGCGGAGGCGTATGGGAAATTGATATTCACATCAAACAATACGCCCGCAGCGATTGGTCCAAGAATGTTGCCTAAGCTCGTAAAAGCGGAGTTCAAGCCAGCGAGGTAGCCTTGCTGATCATTAGCCATTTTTGAAATTTGGGTGCCTATGGCTGGGCGCAAAATATCGACGGCAAGGAACAGGAAGAAGGTGACGACAAATACCATCCAGTAGTTGTTTGTCAACAGCATCAGCAGAACGAATAGGCCCGCAATAAACAAAGACCACGTAATGACGTTCTGCTCGCCAAACCGATTCAAAATCCAGCCGAAGATCGTTACCTGTACAACCGCGCCAGCGATGGAGCCGAATGTAATAATAAAAGCGATGTCGGTTGCTGTAAACCCGAAGCGATGGTCAACGTACAAGCCGAATACCGTCTCATAGTTCGCAAGCCCGAACGAAGCGACAAGCACGATGACTAAGCTGAAAAAGTAGGGCTGTTTGTAAGAGGACAGCAGCTGGGACATAAAGCTGGGCTCATCAGCCGAGGCCGAGGTCTTAGAAAGAGCTGAAGCGGCAGGCGTTAGAGCTGGATTCGGCTTGGATTCTGGCAGAACGAGCAGTGTAACAATGGCGGCAACACCGCCGGCAATTCCCGCTGCATAAAAGGGCACCCGTACACCAAATTCGGCCAAATATCCTCCGATGCCTGGGCCGATAATAAACCCAGTCGTAATCGCGGCATTGATGTAGCCCATGCCTTTGGCGCGTTCTTCGTCGCTAGTAACGTCAGCGACATAGGCCATAATGGAAGGCATGCTGAAGGCGGCCCCGATTCCGCCAAGGATGCGAGAAACAAACAGCAGCCACGGCTCGCTGACCGCGCCGAACATCCATTCCGAGAGGGCGAACAGCGTGACGCCAGCTACAATCATTTTTTTTCGACCGATAGAATCGGAAAGTCTGCCTGCAAGCGGTGAAAATATGAGCTGGGCTAGGGAAAAGGCCGCTACCATGAAGCCTAGTATGCTTCCATTCAAATCCAGCTCCCGCATATAGGCCGGCATAACGGGAATCACGAGTCCGATGCCTGTAAATACGAGCAAAATATTGCCCATCAGAAGGAGTATAGCCCCTCTGTTTCGTAGTAGTAGTGACATGTTCAAAATCCTCTCATCCTGATCTAGGCTGCTTTAATCATTGGGCTTGCTCGCTTTTGGTGCTTGCGATGCCGTGAAGGACGACCTTTACAGCAGTTCTATAAATGGTCAAAACCTCATCCATCGTAGAAGAGCGTCTGGACAGCTGATTCAAGCCGAAAAACAAGCCTTCCAATATGATCGCCAAATGTTCAACCTGCATCGGCTCTAATTCGCCTCGGTCAATGCCTTCCTGAATAAGGCGTTTGTTGAATTCCAAATGCCGGTCGATCATGGCCGTCATTCGCTTCTCCACCTCACTCGTTTTCTCCTCATGATTGAAAAATTCATCTGCCGCTTTCGTAAGCGGGTGGCTGAAATCATCCATCACCCCTTGCTCAACGATGGCGTAGAGCTTCTCGGTGGACGTCTCATAGCGCGCCTGCTGCTCGTTCCATTTTTGCTCCCATTCCAAATCCCATTCCTCTAATAGATAGAGAAACAAGCCCTCTTTACTCTTAAAATGGTAATAAATATTGCCCTTGCTGCTTTCGGTCGCCTCTACAATATCTTCAATCGAAGTGCCTTTATAGCCCTTCTGGGCAAAAAGCGCTCGTGCGGCGCTTGCGACTTTCTTCTTCGTTTGTTCGCTTTGCAGCTGTTTCTTATTCATGAGGGGCTGCCCCTTCCTCTTAATTATACTGAACGTTCGTTCTATAATAATAGCAAAATATAAAGGGGAAATGCAAATGAGAGATGAAGAAGGTTTTATAGTTAAGAAACTGCCAAAAATTTTATGAACAAATACAGTTTATATGTAAAGAATTTCTGACCAAATGCCGATAATGGAAGAGTAGAATATATAATGGAGGGATTTTCAAGTGGTAAAGAGTGATAAAAATTTTGTAGCAGCAATATTATTATGTTTCTTTTTAGGATCTTTTGGCATTCACCGTTTTTATGCGGGAAAAGTGGGTACAGGTATTTTGATGCTGATTACATTGGGTTGCTTTGGTATCTGGACACTAATCGACTTGATTATGATCATTTGCGGGGCATTTAAAGATTCGGAAGGCCGTCAAATTAAAGCCTAATAATCTTTTTATACGTTAAAAGGGAAACAGAGCTCATAGGAGCTCTGTTTTTGCGTCCACGTATTTAAGCAGGCTGTGTAGCAGTGGAAGGTAGAATCAAGCCTCTTCCTTTTTAATTTTCGCAGGGTTGTTGATTTTGTAAGCGACGGGATGCTTGGTCAGCTTTTTGGCGACGATTTTAGCCTCGAAGGTGATAATATCGCCAATTTCCAGCTCCTGCTTTTTGAGCGTGGCGCTGTGGCTGGACCAGGCTTCGCCCACGGGCGTTTCTGGATCGGTAATGGACACGGCCTCATAAATGACAACCTCATCATCATTATCCGAAAAATGGTTCGGCACCGTCGTAAACTCCTTAACGGTCGCGATCATTTTTACTTTATCCTCCGGCAGCTCAAGCTTCGGCGCTTTTTCCTTTTTGGCTTTGCTTTTCGGCTTTTCTTCCGTTTGCTCTACTGCCTCTGGAATTGCTGCTGCACTTTCGACCGAGTCGATTGCAAAGCCTGCCTCCGCAAGCATTTCCTCGACCGTCTTGGCAGAGCCCCTATCGCTCTTGGCAGTAGCCGCGGAATCGCTGCTAACGGTAATGCCATTTTCGATATTTTGGGCTTCAACAGCTTCTATTTCATTACTTGCGGTTTCCTCGCTAGCCTCGTCAGCCTCAACACCAGCCGCCTGCTTCGCACCATAACCAGCCGCTTGCATTTCTTTCAAATACGAAGGGTGGATACAGTGCAACTGATCGTTACCTAGCTGTATGACGGCGGTCATCTTATCGACGAAACCGATAATGCTGCAAACGATATTCAGACCATGGCCTTTATAATAAAAGGTTTTTGTTTTGCTGGCTTTCCCTGAGAGCAAGCCCCACTCCTGGCATTTCTCAACCTGCTGCTCATCATTTTCAAAGGGCTGGTAATTTTGCGGTTCAATTACAAACGCATATTCCATCCTATTCCCGCCTTTCCGTCATTCCGGCTAAATTGTTTTAGGTACAACCAGTTTAGCATAAAAACGGCCCAACCAGCATCTTGGCTGCCATCCGTCCATGAAGCTGGCGGCGCGAGGTCACCTAGGCATCTCCAGCCCAGTCTTGCTTCAGTGTAACGAGCTGCTGGAGCGCAGCGTTGTCGAGCTCGGTAATCCATGTCTCGGAGCTGCTGGATATGACATTTTCACTCAACTGCTGCTTGGATTCCAGCATTTCGTCGATCCGCTCCTCCAGCGTGCCGAGCGCGATGAACTTATGCACCTGCACGTCGCGGGTTTGCCCCATGCGGTAGGCGCGGTCGGTCGCCTGATTTTCCACGGCGGGATTCCACCAGCGATCGAAGTGGAACACATGATTCGCCGCTGTTAGATTAAGGCCGACACCGCCCGCTTTAATCGACAAAATAAAGACGTTCGGCTGCTCGGACGCCGGGAGTGTGTTCGACTGGAACTGCTCGATCATACGGTCGCGAGTTAGTTTGGTTGTGCTGCCGTTCAAGTACAGAACCGGCTCCTGAAGCTCCCGCGCAAGGATGCCCTGCAGCAGCTGACCCATGCCGATATATTGCGTAAAAATAAGGCAGCGCTCGCCTTCGGCTCGCAGCTCCTTCACCATCGCCATCAGCCGCTCCAGCTTGGATGAACGGCTGATTAGCGACTCCATTGCAGCCTCTTCCCCGGTCGTGCCGCTGGCGATTTCCGCTTCCATGACCTCTAGCGGCATTCCATCCTCCAGCAGAGCGGGATGATTGCAAATCTGCTTAAGCTGCGTCAGCACGGACAAAATCGCGCCTCGGCGCTTGTTGCCCTCCACCCGCTGCACCTTAGCCATCAGCTCGTTGACGGTTTGCGTATAAAGCGCGCCTTGCTCGGCGGTGAGATGAACATACGTTTTCATCTCGTTCTTATCCGGCAGATCAAGCTGAATCGCCGGATCTTTCTTTTTGCGGCGAAGCATGAACGGCTTGACCAGCCGCTGCAAATCGACGACGCGCTCCGGGTCCTGCTCCTGCTCGATTGGCGTAGCGAAGCGCTTCTGGAAGCCCTGTGCGCTGCCAAGAAAGCCGGGATTCATAAAATCGTAAATCGACCATAGCTCGCTCAGCCGATTTTCAATCGGCGTTCCGGTCAGCGCAATGCGATGCTTGGCGGGGAGGCTGCGAATGGCGGCGGCCTGCTTCGTTTGCGCATTTTTAATATTTTGCGCCTCATCGAGGCAAATTGCTTCCCATGTACGGCCTTGCAGCAGCTCTTGATCGAGCATGGAGGTTGCGAACGATGTGAGAATAACATCCGCCTCGCCGGCGGCTTCGTAGAAATCGTCGCCCGTCAGCCGTTTGCTGCTGTAATGCAGCATGACGTTCAGGGATGGTGCGAAGCGGCTAATTTCCTTCTGCCAGTTGCCGAGCACCGAGGTTGGGCAAATGATGAGTGCAGCCGCGCGGCCAGCCCCGCCCGCTTCCTTCATCTGCATCAGGTAGGCGATGAGCTGCACCGTCTTGCCGAGTCCCATGTCGTCGGCGAGACATGCGCCAAGCCCGAGCTGACGCATAAAGGCAAGCCACGAGTAGCCCTCCTGCTGATAAGTGCGCAGCGTTGCTTGCAAGCCAACAGGAACGGGGAGAGGCGGCGCCTCTTTTTGCTGCACAAGCTGGTCCATCATCTCCTGCATATAGCTGTTCAGCTCGACTTCCAGCCGCAGCTGCTCGCTTGCATCCTCACCCTCATCCGCCGATGCCTCTGCGCTTTCTTCCTTGCGGGCGAAGTAGTCCTTCCGCGAAAGCAGATGGAGCTGAAGCACATCTTGAAAGGAGAGTCCTTGGGCGCTGTTCATGCCCTTCATCATTTTGCTGATTTGCTCCAGCAGGCCGGGATCGAGCGTCACCCACTGCCCGCGAAATTGCAGCAGCCGCTCCTGACGGGCGAGCAGCTCTGCGAACTCTGCTTCCGTAAGGGTAAGATCGCCGACGGAAACGCGCCAATCAAATTCAATAATGGCGTCCAGCCCGAAGAAGGAGCGGCCTTTCGCCGGGTTTTCCTCTTCCTTGACCTTGGCGCGCAGCTTAGGCTTTTTGCGGCGGGCGCTTTCCCACCAGGCAGGGAGCAGCACCTGCCAGCCTGCCTCGAGCAGACGGTTGCTGCCCACCGTCAGGAAACGCCAAACCGTGTCGCTGCTGAGCGGCGCTCGCAGCACATCGTATTTCTCGCCTGCCAAATGCTCGTCAGGCAGACTGGCGCGCAGATGATCCAGCCATCCGGCGGAGCGATCACGCACAGCATGAACCCAAGCCGCCGGAACCTCTCCGGCGACATCGCCATGCTGCGACAGCCTGACGGGCCGCAGCACCGAAGGGTCCAGCTTGTCCTGCAGCACCAGCCGCAGCTGCCACGCCTCATCGGTTTCCTCGCCCGGCTCAAGCAGCTGCAGCATAGGGCGGAACGGCGCATGGTCTGCCTTCCAGCCGACGGCCACCAGCCAGCCGGACGGATCAAGGCCAGCGAAGATCGCCTTCTCCTTCACGAACAGCAGCGGATATTCCGCGCGCAAATCAGCGGAGGCTGCTTCACTGTTATAATAGCGCTGGAACACCGCCGCCGAGAAGGCGGCCTCCAGCATGCCGAGAAAGCCATTCGACAGGCGTCCGTCCTTCACTTTCTCCTCAGCAAGCGCAAGCTCGGTAGCCAGCTCCTCTGAAGCGGAGCTGTCCCACACCCATTGCAGCTGTCCGGCACGCCATGCGGCGTGGCTTGGCAAGTAGCGCTTAGCCTCAGCGAGCTCGTGGAGCAAGGGCGCGAGCCGGATGAGCGCAGCCGACTGCTCGTCCCATTCCCAATGAATATGCGCCAGCAGGCGCTGCTCGGCAAAGAAGGGAAGCACGTGCTCCGCAGGAAGCACGACCAGCTCCACCTGCTCCATTTGCCGAATTTCAAGCTCCGTTCCATAGGTGGTGGCCGCATGCCAAGCGAATAGGCTTTGCTTGAGGCGAACGCCGGAAAGCAGATCCTGACGATCATCCACCGCATACAGCAGCGCATCGCCAAAATCGGTCAAAGCCAAATGTACCGTTATCGTCGTCCATAAAGGGCTCTTCGCCAGCTCGTTGCTCATGACAGCAATTTCCCCTTTCGCAGCTCTTCCTGTAAAGCCCGCAAGCGGCTGTAGCGCCCGGCGAAGGCAGTAATGAACGTTTCCCAGCCTTCCTCGTCCTTGCGTTTTTTGTACAGCTTCGCTAATCGCTTCAGCAGCTTGACCGCCGACTTGTAGCCGTCTCTGTTTTTCAGCAGCACATAGCGCTCCGCAGCCTGATGATAGAAGGGCAGCAGCAGCTCAGGCGCATTCTTCTCAATAGGAGCGAACATGGCGACGCGATAATACAGCGGGTCGATGCCTTCACTTAGCTGGTAGTCGATCCAATCCCGCCATCGTTCATAATGATGCAGCTTGTCCGCATAAATGGAGCGTGAGGCGGGCAGCAGGAGCAGCAACTGCTCCCACATCGCTTCCTCCTCCTGCGGCATTTCCGCCAGCACCGCGTCCCAATAGGCGAAAAAAGCGTTCAAATGCACGCCATGCTGATCCGCCAGCAAGCTCGCCGTTTGTTTCAGCCAGTGGAGCAGTCGAGTCCATTCCTTGCGCTGCTCCAGCTCATCCAGCAGGGCATAATAATCATGAATGCGCAGCTTGGAGTTGCGGTCCAGTGCAGTTAACAGCGCCTGTGCCTCCTCATCACGGCCTAATAGAAAGCAAAGCCAGCATTTGGCGAACAGCCATTGATAGCGGGTCTGGGCAATTATCTGCTGGGGCTTCAGCGCCTCCAAATGTACAAGCTCCTCGGCAAGCAGCGGACTGCCTGACAGGCGCGGATAGAGCCATTGTCTCCACAGCGCATAATAAACAGGTGAAAAATAATCCGCATACCGCTCCTCCGCGAGCAGTCTTCCACGCAAATCCGCCGTCGTTTCCGCCAGGCGGTCCCAAAACGTCGGCTCGGCATCAGCGAGCGCCGGCGACTGCTCGAACAGCCTGCTGATGCGGCGCTGAACATCCTCCATTGCAACTCGCGTATGGTAGCCGACGAACGTACCCGTATGCAGCTGCTCCATAATAAACAGGAGGCTGTGCAGCTCAAACAGGCATTCCATTGCAGGGGAAAAAGCAGGCCGCGATTGCTGAATAAGCTCAGCTGCGCGGCCGGCATAGTCGCTGTTTCTCGTTTGTGCGGCCAGCGGCTCCAGGCATTGCAGCAGCCATTTGCGCCACTCCGAAATCGGCAGCGTGGGCAGCTGCTGGAGTAAGTCGTTTTTTCTTCGCTCGTTCTGTTTATTTATAGGCATCATTTGAATCAATCTCCTGAGTCATTTCTTGAAGGCGGGCCTGTTGGCCAGCTTTATTCAGCTTCCATATCTTCAAAAAGTGCGGGGTATAGACATGTATGGTTAACCATTTTATGTATTTGGATCAGTTGGAATTTTGATGGACACAGAAGCCGTTATTCTCCGCAAAAATGGTTTTTGACCGTGTGCACAAGTATGCTGCTCTTGTTCGTTCACCGTGCTTCTAACCCTAACTATACGCGAATAAAAATAGAGTTGGCAAATCGCCTATACAAAAGCAATCGCCATGCTCCTAAACGATTAGGAACGCGGCGATTGCTTACTTAGGCCAGTATAGAGCGCGTGTTGAGCTGCTCTTCATTCGTTCCTTGCGATAGTAGTATAATGATTACTACGGAAGCAGGATGCGAAACAGGGAAAGAGGGATTGGATGTTTACTATTTTTCGGCTTGAAACGGTTCGTGGGCTTGGCTATCGACTTGAGGTGCAAAAATGATTAAATCATTATATACACGTGTAGTTTTAATCTTTCTGGTGTCTGTAATTGGAGGCACGCTCATTGCTTTTTTTGCAGCCACTTGGTTATTCGAAGATCAATTGAACGAAAATTCGCAAATCCTTTTGCGTCATTTTGGACAGGACATCGCCTTGCTCTACGAGACCATTCCGTCACGTGAAGCGGACGATATAGTAAGTAAAATGAAGCAGCTCAACTCCTTTCATATTCGAATTTATGAAGCAACGGATCGCTTTCAGTCTTTCGGAGCGCTGGGCGGACACAACCCTGCCGATATACCTGCGGAGCATGTGGAGAAAGTGTTAGATGGAGTAGGGGTTCAAGGCAAGACGGAGGGTGTTACGGTTGCCTACATTGGATTTCCGTTGAACACAGATAGGGGAATGAAAGCGATGTTTGTGGAGACGCTCTCCCCTCCTTCCACCGCATTCGTCATAAAGTGGGGACTGAACATTGCAGCGTATTCGTTAATTACAGGAAGCTTATTTGTGCTAATTGCTTCCTATTTCATAATAAGGCCGATTAATAAGCTGACAAAAGCAACCAAGCGGATAGCGGCTGGAGACTTCAACGTCAAGCTGAATATTAAGCAGACGGGTGAATTAGGCGCTTTGGCTCGCAGCTTCGAAGAAATGATGCATGATCTCCAGCGACTGGAGCAGATGCGCAGGGAATTTGTAACGAACGTGTCGCATGAAGTGCAAACGCCGCTCACCTCGATATCCGGGTATGCTATTGCGCTCAAGCAAGAAGGCATCGAGCCTAATGAGCGCAGCCGTTACCTCGATATTATTATTAATGAAGCGAAGCGAATGTCCAAGATGAGCGATAATTTGCTCAAGCTAAGCTTGCTCGAATCACAGTCACATCAGCTGCAGCTGGCAACGCTCCGTCTTGATGAACAACTAAGGCGAGTTATCGTCGCCATTCAGCCGCAATGGTCGGCGCGAAACATCCAATTTGAGCTACATTTAAAGGCGGCCATGCTAACGGCCGATCATGATCTGCTGAATCAGGTATGGACCAATATCATTGGCAATAGCATCAAATTTTCCAAGGACGGCGGCATCATTCAAGTCAGCATCAAGCAAGACATTAAACAGATTACCGTTCGAATATCAGACAACGGTATTGGTATTTCGCTAGAGGATCAGAAGCAAATATTCGAGCGTTTCTTTAAGGCAGATCGTTCTCACAGTCGAAAATATGAAGGCAGCGGCATGGGGCTGGCTATCGTTAAACAGATCATAACGCTTCATCAAGGCGATATCCGAGTGGAAAGCGAGCCGGGTCTAGGAACAACCTTTATCGTCACCTTGCCCGTCACAATGCTGGCTGAATAAGCAGGTTATCCATCAACTCACCATGTCACCATCTTATCTCTCCTCAAGCCTGCGTCATCAGGTGGCAAGCCTCCTTGCCTATGCTGACGCAGGCTTTTTGTGCTTGTTCATATTCCGTTCATCCTGCCGGCACGAGGAGTACATATTCGTCATGTAAGCTCTGCTTAACGAATTTTAAAAGCAGTCCAATATAGAGATGACGATAGGAGAAGATGCAAGTGGAAATACGAGAGGTAAACAAGATGGAGCTGGACACAACAGCAGGTAAAAAGCCAACCAGCGGTTTGAAGAAATGGCTGCGCAGGCTGCTTAAAATAATAGCGGCCCTAGGAATAGCAATCTTCGTTTTTATAGCTGTCGTTTTTTTTGTGAATAGGTTCAGCAGCAAATCAGAGCAAGCGAAATTATTGCCGTATGGCCAGTCAGTAGCTGTAGATGGGAAATATATGAATGTATCGACCCATGGACAGGGAGATGAGACCATTGTGCTCCTGCCCGGTTATGGCACAGCAGCGCCAGCCCTTGATTTTAAGCCGCTAATTGAACAACTGTCACCTTTTTACAAAGTCGTCGTAATTGAGCCGTTTGGTTATGGATTAAGCGATTTAACAGACAAGGAACGAAGCACAGATAATATTGTAAGTGAAATTCATGAAGTGCTGCAGAGTCTTGAAATCAATCGTTATATTTTAATGGGCCACTCTATTTCCGGATTATACAGCTTAGATTATGTGAACAAATATCCAAGCGAGGTGAGCGCCTTTGTCGGACTCGACAGCAGTGTCCCCACGCTCAAAGAGCAGAAGATAGGGGCTTCCCTATTAAAGCAGCTTAGTCTGCTCAGAGAATCAGGCTTCGCCAGATTGCTTTTGAAATTAGGCGATGACCCTTATGCTGAATGGCCATATGATGAGCAAACAAAAGAACAATTAAAAATACTCATTCACAAAAACATATATAATGCCAATCAATTAAATGAGGCGGAAAATATGTATGCTAATTTTGAAGCAGCAGAACCATTAACTTTCCCGAAAGCTCTTCCCGTTATGTTCTTTATCCAAGTGAATCATCCAGTAACAGATAGATGGATACCAGAGCATGAGAAGCAAATCAAGGATTCTGTTCATGGAAAAATAGTGTTATTGGAAGCGGACCACTATTTATATCGTACTCATTCGGCAGAAATCGTTGAAAACCTCAGAATGTTCATGGAACCATTAAAACAAGACAAGTAGTTGATTTCTATTGTGCTATGTAGCAATTTGCTGCGTATTGCCCTGTTTTGCGCCGGGGCGCTGCACGATTTTCACTGCACGGCTTTGCACGAGTAAAATATATCCAACATCAAAAAGGAAAATAAGGACGTACATGATCATCAGCAGCACGGAATCCGGGTAGAGCTTGTAGCTGAGCACGGAGGCGCAGAGGGTGCCGAGCATTTTCGCCCAGGCGATAAAACGGGACTGCCCTAGCAGGTCCTTCTGGAACAGCATTTGAATAAACAGGATCGACATCATCAGATTGATGCCAAAGGCGGTATATTTTCCCTCCGGGTCATGGAATTCGACCGACACGCCATAATGCAGCAAGAAGGCGGTAGCGAGCAGAGAGCCTACGATGACGGCCATTTTTTTCGGTGAATACTCATTGCGGGAGTAATACAAAAATTGCAGCAAAATGATGATGTCGAGCGCGAACCAGACGATTGTAATGATTTGCTGAAGCGGATTAAATGGCATGAGAAAGCCAAACAGCAGCTCCCACGTCAGGTTGGCGCAGAGCGCAGCCAAGGGCATGCCGCAGGTGCGGTCCCTAAAGCCTCGATAAATAATAAGCAGATAGGTGATTGTCCAAAAAAACGCCATTCCGAGCAGCAGCAGCAAGTCCATCAAGCCTCATCGCATCCTTTCCAAAAACGGTTGTTATAAAAACGTATGTTGGAGGCGGCTCGTCTATGTCTTATGTTAAAATAGAATGCAACGAAGCTGGCAGGGTGCCGCCGGGCACATTACAGCCAGAGCAAGGAAAGAAGGACGAACGTATGGCAATCTATGAAATCGAAGAGGATGAATGGCTGCGTCTAGCACGAATCGGCAATGGGAAGGATGCGTTGCTGTTCTCCAGCCCCTTCTGCGGAACGTGCAAGGTAGCC
The DNA here is from genome assembly GCF_036894955.1 of Paenibacillus sp. KS-LC4. Taxonomy (NCBI): domain Bacteria; kingdom Bacillati; phylum Bacillota; class Bacilli; order Caryophanales; family Paenibacillaceae; genus Paenibacillus; species Paenibacillus sp. KS-LC4. The sequence continues at coordinate 407,920 of NZ_CP145905.1, forward strand.
GAGCGAATGCTGGACATCGTTCAGGCAGCGGAAGTGCCAACGACGATGTATAAAATCAACATCAATTACGCGCCCAAGCTGCGCGAGGCTTGGAAAATTACGAGTGTCCCCTGTCTGGTGCTGGTGAAGGACGGCGAGCCTCAGCGGTTCGAATACGCGATGCGTTCTGTCGATTATCTTTACAAGCTGCTGAAAGAGGAGGAGTAGCGCTTTGCATTTTTAAAAAGGGTACATCGGAGCATGCTGCGATGTGCCTTTTGATTTTTCTAAATACTCGAAATGAAATGTGCCGCGTCCCCAGAGGATGGTGACAGCCGTTTCACCTTGCCTAAAAAAAACAGACAGCACCTGAAATAAACAACGGTAGGAAAATAAGCGGCTCTCCATTACGATGAAGGAGAATCAGGTGGGTATACTAGAATGATTAGAAGGTGCTTTGCAGGGAGGATGGGGAAAGATGCTGAGAGCGGTTGTATTTGATGACGAATATATTGTTCGCCACGGACTGAGCCAGATGATCGACTGGCAGCGTTATGGCGTCGAGCTGGTAGGAACGGCGGGGGATGGCTTATCGGCACTTGCGATGTTCCGCGAGCTGCGCCCAGACATTGTGCTGACGGATATTCGGATGCCGGGGATGGACGGACTTCGGCTCATTGAGACGGTGGCTGCCGAGGCGGGGGATACGATGTTTATCGTGTTCAGCGGCTTTAATGAATTTGAATATGTGATGCGGGCCATTGGGCTTGGGGTTGTCGATTATTTGGAGAAGCCGGTTACGGTAGAGAAAATAGATGAAGTGATGCGTAAAGCGATAGAGCGGATCGGCAAGCAGCAAGCATTCAGCTCCATGAAATCCAAATGGGAAGCGTCTCAGCAGGAGCTGCTGGAGAAAGCGACGTTGAATTTGCTGTTAGCAGGCGATAGTGCGCTAGGCAAATGGAAGCAAAGCTATGGCCCGGATTGGGAAGCAATTGCGGGTATTACGGTGCTGGCTTTTTCCTCGGAAGGTGTGAAGCTGGTGGAAAGCCCATCCTATCGCATCGTTGAGGTGACGAATGGAGCAGACCGGCTGTTAGCGGTGCTTCATTTCAAGCTGCCGGCAGATGAGCTATGGGAGCAGTTGATGCTGCGGGGTGAAGATGGCGAGCTAATCGCAGCTGGAGGAACCTATGAAACGTTAGCAGAAGCGCCAAGAAGCTGCAAGGAAGCACGGCGAGCGCTTCGCTACGGTCGGTTTTTGGAGGAAAGCGGCTTAGTTCGCATTGAGCAAATGGAAGGCAGCGATGAGCTGGCTGGCAACTTGACGAAGCATGAGGAAGCTGTCATTTTTTCCTTGCGCACAGGGGATAAAAAAGGACTGTGGGCTGCCTTAGATGAATTCGAGGCGTCAGTTGGGCAGCAGAAGCTGGACCCGGAGCAGGCGGAGTGCGAAATTTTGCAGCTCGTTTATGTAGGTCATGAGGTGCTGAAGGAAACGGGGCGCGATACGCGCTCCCTCGGCAAGGTCGCGCATCAGGAGCTAGGCGTCATGCATACGCGCGAGGAAATGTTCCGCTGGCTGCGAGGCAAGGTAGAGGCGATGCTGACGACGATTACTGAAGCGCGGCGTTCTACGAAGCATGCGGCTGTCGAAAAGGCGCTAGCCTATATGGAAGCCCGCTTTGGGCAGGACATTTCCTTGCAGGAGCTGGCGGAGCATGTTGGCCTGAATGCGACGTATTTCAGCCTGCTTTTCAAAGAAGAGATGGGCATCTCCTACATTAAGCATTTGACCCATGAACGGATGGAGCATGCGAAGGTGATGCTGCGAGAAGGGCTGCTGGTCAGCGAGGTCAGCGAGAAGGTCGGCTATCTTAACTACAGACATTTCACGGAAACGTTTAAGAAGCTCGTGGGCATGACGCCTAAGCATTACCGGGAAGCCCATGCTGTCGAGCGTAAGGATGACGGCCATGTCTAAAAAACGACTAGTGAAATGGCTGCGGTTCAAAAAAATCCGAAGCCGGTTTCTGGCGGCGATGATTTTGCTCATTGTGCCTTCGATTATGCTGCTCGGCTATATTTCCTTCAATATCACGAAGGACACGCTGACGGATATGAATGAAAAAACGAATTTGGATCATTTGCGAACGTCCAGCGAGGTGGCCGACCTATTATTTCGGAATATTAACAATTTTCATTTATCCATCGTTGTAAATGATGCCATTCGGCAGAGCCTGCGCAGCAGCGGGGAAAACCCCGGCATACAGCCCGATACGGTGAACGGCAGAACCTCCTCGCGGCTCCAGCGATTAATCAGCAGCAGCTTTGCGGATACGCGCTATGTGACCTCGGTCTGTCTGCTTGATCTGAAGTTTCACACCTACTGCTTTGGCCGCTCCGACGATGCGGGCGTGTATGAAGGAAGCGATAAAATAGCCAAAATTACAAGCTCGGATTGGTACAAGGGGGCGTATGAGAGCAAGGGAAGGGTTGTATATTATCCAACTGATCTTTTTGACGAATCGAATAAGTCCTTTTCCAGCGTGAAGCTGTTTCGCGATGCGGAGGAGCCGAGCGGCGAGCCAATCGGCATTCTCATCGTCAACGTTTCCAAGACGATTTTTGATAAAGTGTTCGGCGGCAGCAAGGACAATGGCTCGTTCATGGTGCTTAGCGAGGGAGCCGGCCCGACAAAAGCGGTATACAGCCATAATGATATCGTTCCGCTTGCTGGTGGGACAATCTCGGAGACGCTGAGCCACTTGAAGGATGAAGGCTTTCTAGTTAATCCTTATTATAATCAGACGACAAGCTGGACGTTTGTCCATCTCGTTGAATCGAAGGAGCTGCTGAAGCACACCCAATACATTGGTCTGGCGACGACGCTTATTGCAGCAGCATTCGCGGTGACGGCGCTGATCCTCTCCTATTTCATATCGGGGACCATCACAAGGCCGCTGCTGCGGCTGAAAAAAATGATGAACGACTGGACGCTCGGCAAGCGCGATTTTCCGGCGGAATTTGCCCAGGATGAGGTCGGTGTCATCGGTGAGACGTTCAAGCGTATTGCCCACGAAAATGAGGAGCTGAATGCGCGGCTCATCCATTCGGAGCTGAAGGAGCGGGAGGCTGAGCTTAGGGCGCTGCAATCGCAGATTAAGCCGCATTTTTTGTACAACACGCTGGATTCGATTTATTGGATGGCGATTTTGCAAAATAATAAAGAGGTCGCCCAAATGGCAGTTTCCCTCTCCGAAAGCTTCAAGCTCAGCTTGAACAAGGGTAAGGAGACCATCCTCGTGTACAACGAATTGAAGCATATCGAGCATTATTTGAACATCCAGAACATTCGGTTCAACCACCGCTTCCACTATATCGAGGAGGTGGAGGAGTCGATCAAGGGGCAGGAAATGATGAAGCTGCTGCTGCAGCCGCTGGTCGAAAATGCGATCTACCACGGCTTGGAGCCAAAGGTCGGAGAAGGAACGATTCGCTTGAGCGGTGAAGCCGACGGGTCGTATTGGATTTTTACGGTGGAGGATGATGGTGTAGGAATGGCAGATATCACCCAGACAGAGCAGGGCTACGGTATGCGCAACGTCAAGGAGCGGCTGCTGCTGTCTTATGGGCCGGATAGCTCACTAACCGTCTGGAGCCGTGAAGGAGAGGGTACCCGTGTGACCTTGCGCTTCAACTGGACGAACCTACCTAAAAAAAACCGACATTCACCTGAATAATGAAGCGCTTTCATTAAGGGCGTTTCCTCTCTACAATAAAGGTATAGAAAGCCACTTAACAGCATCTGCGACAACGAACGAGGGGGAACAACACATGAAGAATATGAAGCTTAAATCGCTCGCAATGACGGCAACCGCACTTGTGCTTACTGGAACGCTTGCGGCATGCGGGGGAGGCAATTCCGGCAGCAATACGGGGACGAATGCGGCGGCTGGCGGCGAAGGCGGCAATACAGAAAAGAAGGTAACGCTCTCGCTGCTGGTTGATAATACGCAGGATTCGGTCAATTTGGCGAATGCTTATGTCGATGCTTTCCAGAAGAAATATCCGAACATTACTGTGGAGATGGAAACAAGGCCGGGTGGCGGCGAGGGTGACAATATTGTCAAGACCCGTCTGGCGACAGGCGATATGACGGACGTTTTCTTTTATAACTCGGGCTCCTTAATGCAGGCGTTGTCTCCAGAGAAAAATATACTGGACCTGACGAATGAAGCGTTCATGTCGAACATCGTGGATTCCTTCAAGCAGACGGTTGCCGTGGATGGAAAAGTGTACGGAGTGCCGACCTCTTCCACGATTGCTGGCGGCTGGTTCTACAACAAGAAGATCTATTCCGACCTTGGGCTGAAGGTGCCAACGACTTGGGCTGAGCTGATCGCAAATAGCGAGAAAATTAAAGCGGCAGGTATTTCCCCTGTCATTGGCTCCTACAAGGATTCCTGGACCTCGCAGCTCGTTGTGCTGGCCGATTATTACAATGTACAGGCACAGGTACCGTCGTTCGCAGAGGATTTTACCGCTCATAAGGCGACTTTTGCAGGCACGCCCGCTGCGCTGAGAAGCTTCGAGAAGCTACAGGAGCTTTATGATAAAGGCTTTATGAACAAGGATATGCTGGCGACAACCTATGATGCAGGCCTCAAAATGCTTGCTGATGGCAAGGGAGCACAATACCCGATGCTGTCGTTCGCAGCGCCATCGCTCGTGCAGAACTTCCCGGACCAGATTGAAAATATCGGATTTTTCGCCCAGCCTGGCGACGATGCCTCGAAAAACGGCTTGAGCGTTTGGATGCCGGGAGCAGGCTATATTTATAAGGAAACCAAAAATGTAGAGGCAGCCAAGCAGTTTGTAGCCTTTATGGCTTCTGTAGAAGGGACAGAGGTTGCGGCTTCCGTCTCGAAGCCAACCGGCCCTTATTTGATTAAGGATGCGAAAATACCAGATGATGTGCCAACGCTAGTAAAAGACATGCTGCCTTATTTCGAATCGGGCAAAACAGCGCCAGCGCTTGAATTCGTTTCCCCCGTTAAAGGACCTAGCCTGGAGCAGATTACCGTTGAGGTTGGAGCGGGCATTAAGAAGGCAGCGGAAGGCGCGGCTGCTTACGATAAGGATGTTGAGAAGCAAGCGAAGCAGCTTGGATTGGCGGGCTGGTAAGCTATAGCTTGAATAGTAGTGAAAAATAGCTAGTGAAGTCGGCCCTGCTTGCAGGGCCGCTTTACTTCAAAATATACGCTTGAAAGTATAGGAGTGATAACGATGAACCGTATTTTTAAACGAACCTACTCCTATTGGTTCCTGCTGCCTGCAGCCATCATTTATTTTATTATTTTCATCCTGCCGACGATGATGTCGTTCTTCTTTAGTATGACGAGATGGACGCTGTCGGATTGGGAGTTCATCGGATTTGAAAATTTTATTACGTTTTTTCAGGAGCAGTCCTTAAGCATTGGCTTTAAAAATACACTGATCTACGCGGTCGTTACCTGTACGCTCAAGGTTGCGCTCGGATTGCTGCTAGGCGTATTGCTAACCTCGAAAATTCGGACCAAAAGCTATTTGCGGTCTGTCATATTTTTCCCTACCCTGGTGAGTACGATTGCTGTTGGTATTGCCTTCAGCATGATGATGCACCCGACACAAGGCGTCATCAATACAGCGCTTGCCGCGATTGGCATTGATGGGCCGGATTGGCTCGGCGATACGAGAATCGCGCTGCTGTCGGTCGCTATGGTCGATGTGTGGAAGGGCTTAGGCTTTGCCACGGTCATTTACATTGCCGGAATTTTGTCTATTCCCGCGGAATATTATGAAGCCTTGCAAATCGACGGCGGCAACAACTGGCATAAGTTCTGGAACATTATTGTGCCGCTGAGCCGTCCAGCTACGAACTCGGTTATTATTTTAGCCTTCATCGGCGGCCTGCGCTCCTTCGATCTAGTGTGGGCGATGACCAAGGGCGGCCCAGGCTTCACGACCGACCTGATCGCGTCGATCATTTACAAGCAGTATCAAGGCGGGTTCTATGGCCTCGCTACTGCGGGCAATGTGATTTTGTTCCTCGTTGTGACAGCGCTCGCCTTCCCGCTCTATACGTATTTGAACCGCAAGGAGGTAGACCTGTGAGAAAGATCAGACAATGGGGCTTTGAAATCGGTGCCGTCTTGTTCACGATTGTCGTGTTCTGGATTCCGTTCTACTTCATATTGGTCAATTCGGGCAAGGACCCTAAGGAGTCTTCGCTGCTCACGATGTCGTGGGCGTCCAATAGTCAGTACTGGGAAAATATTAAAACCGTCGTTGCGGCCCGTGATTTTATGCTGGTTCGCGCCTTCATCAACAGTACGGTGCTGACGGTGGCCTCCATCGCTATTTTGATCGTATTGTGCGCGATGGCGGGGTATGTGTTGCAGCGCCGGACAGGAAAGCTGTCTCCCTTGTTCAACTTTTTGATTCTCGCCGGGCTGATCATTCCACCTGCAATTGTTCCGACGATTTGGGTCATGGATGGGCTTGGCCTGTTTAAAACGCTGATTGGCCTAATTTTAATCGAAGTCGCACTAGGCTTTCCATTCGCGGTTCTGCTTTATAAAGGCTTCATGAGCGGCATTCCGCGTGAAGTGGATGAGGCGGCCGTTATTGACGGCGCTGGCGGCCTGCGGCTGTTCTTCGGCATTATTTTGCCGCTGCTCCAGCCCGTAACGGCAACGGTCGTCGTATTGTCCTCGGTTACCATCTTCAATGATTTCACGAACCCGCTGTATTTTTTGCCGGGCTCGGACAATGTGACGGTGCAGTTGACGCTTTATAACTTCCAAAGCCAGTATGTAACGCAATACAATTTGCTGTTTACGAACATTTTGCTCATTACGATTCCGCCGCTGCTGCTCTTTATTGTTTTTAACAAGCGGATTGTGGCCGGTATGACTGCCGGTTCGGTTAAAGGCTGATGGATGATTATAAATACAGTAAAAAGGGGATAGCTACATGTTGAATGTTCAATCCGCAAGCTGTGAATATAGAAGTGCCTTGCTCGGTACGGATATTAAGGAGCCGCGTTTTAGCTGGAGGCTGGAGGCGGGAGAGCGCAGAAGTGTTCGCCAAGCAGCTTATCAGCTGCAAGTGGCAGAGATATCGGACGGCTTCGAGACAAGCCTTTGGGATACGGGCCGGGTCGAAAGCGAGCAATCGCTTCATATTCGTTATGGAGGCCCTGCGCTTGCAGCCCGTACTGCTTATCGCTTTCGGGTTAAAGTATGGGATACAGCAGGAGAAGAATCGCCTTGGAGCGAGGAGGGCACCTTCGAGCTGGCCCTTGCTGGCGGGGCGGACTGGCAGGCAAAATGGATTACGCCGGAAGCGTCTTCTATTGCGGCAGATGCGGCTCCAGCCTATTTGCTGCGCCGGACCTTCGATGTCAAACCAGTGGGCGTCCTGTCCGCTCGGGTGTACGCAACAGCGCTTGGCGTATACGAGCTGTACCTGAATGGCGGCAAGGTGTCGGATGATTTGCTCGCTCCAGGCTGGACCAGCTATCACACCCGTGTGCAATATCAGACGTATGATGTGACAGCGGGGCTTAAGGAGGGTGCGAACGGCATCGGCGTTATGCTGGGCGATGGCTGGTATCGCGGCGGTTTAGGCTTTGAGGATAAAAATTATATGTACGGCGACAACCGTGCCGCACTGCTGGAGCTCCATATCCGTTATGTAGATGGCACGGAAGAGATCATAGCGACAGACAGCTCATGGCAAGCGGCGCTTGGCGCGGTTCAATATGCAAATATTTATCATGGCGAAACGTATGATGCGCGTTTGGAGGTCCGGGGCTGGAGTGAAGCCGGTGTTGCGGGAGGAGCAACTGGAGCGGAAGCCTCGGGTGATGCAAGGCTGGCAGCAGGGAACTGGTCGGGTGTGCAGGTGCTGGATTTGCCATACAGCCAGCTTGTAGCGCAAGAAAACTGGCCGACTAAAGTTACCGAGATCATCAAGCCGATCTCCTCGTTTATTACACCGGCAGGCGATCATGTGCTGGATCTAGGGCAAAACATCGTCGGGCGCATGAGATTTACCGTCGAGGCGCCGGAAGGAACGCAAATCGTTCTGCGCCATGCTGAGGTGCTCGACAAGGACGGCAACATTTATTTCGGCAATTTGCGTCCTGCCAAGCAGACGCTGACCTATATCGCGAAAGGCGACGGCATGGAAAGCTATGCGCCCCATTTTACCTTTATGGGCTTCCGTTATGTGCTTGTTCAGGGCTTTCCGGGTCAGGAGGCAGGAGTTCCGCTGTCGGCAGATGCTTTCCAAGGCGAGGTTATCCACTCCGACATGCCTTCATCGGGTGATTTCGAATGCTCCGACGAGCGGATTAACAAGCTTCAGCAAAATATCCGCTGGGGACAGCGCGGCAACTTCCTCGACGTGCCGACGGATTGCCCGCAGCGCGATGAACGGCTGGGCTGGACGGGAGACGCGCAAGTATTTATTAGCACGGCCTTGTTCAACTTCCAAGGGGCGCCGTTTTTTGCGAAATGGCTGCATGACCTGAAGGCGGAGCAGCATGAGGATGGCGGCATTCCCTTCGTAATTCCTGACATTGTAGGCGGAGCCAATTCGGCTGCATGGGGAGATGCCGCAGTTATTTGCCCGTGGACGGTCTACCAATATTATGGCGATGAGCGCCTGCTCTCCGAGCAGTATGAGAGCATGAAGCAGTGGATCGAGTACATCCGGGCGCAGGGCAGCGAGGAATATTTGTGGAATACCGGCTTTCATTTCGGGGATTGGCTTGCGCTCGATGCGAAGGAGAACAGCTATATTGGCGCGACTCCAACCGCATTGGTTGCTACGGCCTACTATGCCTACTCCACGCGCATTGTTCGCGATGCAGCGAAGGTGCTTGGGCATGATGAGGACGCGCAGCGCTATGGCGAGCTTCACAGCCATGTCATCGCTGCGTTCCGCGACGAGTTTATGACCAAGAGGGGGCGTATCGCCTCGCCGACGCAAACCGCACATATTTTGGCGCTTATGTTCGACTTGGTGGATGGGAGCGCGAGGGAGCGGGTAGCGGAGGATCTAAACAACCTGATCGTCGAAAATGACTATCACCTGACGACCGGCTTTGTGGGTACACCGTATCTATGCTTTGCCCTGTCAAACAGCGGCTATCATACGACGGCCGTTCGCTTGCTGCTGCAAGAGAGCTATCCGGGCTGGCTGTATTCAGTATCGAAAGGCGCGACGACGATTTGGGAGCATTGGGACAGCATTAAGCCGGACGGCTCGTTCTGGAGCGACGACATGAACTCGTTCAACCATTATTCTTATGGCGCAATCGGCGATTGGATGTACCGCAAGGTGGCGGGGCTGGATATGGACCCTTCTAAGCCTGCCTTCAAGCATATTCGAATCGAGCCGTTGTTCGGATCGACCGTGCTGACTTATGCAAAGGCCTCCTATGACTCCGTATATGGACGAATCGAGTCGGGGTGGCATGTGGATGGCAGCCGTATAGAGCTTCGAGTGGTCATACCAGCGAATACGACCGCGGATATTGTTTTGCGGGGAGCGACGCTCGCCGGCACGACAGAAGGCGGGACCTCGCTTGAAAATAAAGCGGGCATCGCATCGGCGGAGGAAACCGCAGCTGGCTTGATCATCCGTGCCGGCTCGGGTACGTACCAGTTCGTCTATGAAAGTGAAGGCTTGTTCCGCTCGCAGTACAGCGCCAAGACGAAGATGAGCGAAATTTGGATGGATGAGCGGGCGATTGCCATTGTGAGTCGGCATCTGCCAACTCTGTTCAGCGGCGCACAGGCAAACATTGCTAAGCCGTTCTCGCTTCAGCAAGTCAGCGAAAATGGCATGTTCCGTATTTCCAAAGAGACGATTGATCAGGTGTTGGAGGAGCTTGCAGCGCTGTAGTTGTTGGAGAACGATTGAGATGTAAATAAGGAGTAGGAAGAGGATACAAGTAGGGTGTAAATAGTAGGGTTTATATAGAACGAAGCCGCACGGCATCAGCCGTGCGGCTTTATTCTGTATGAATGTATTGCGAATACGTAAAAATCATGGTCAATCTATGATGAAGCTTATTCTGCTCCGGTGCCCAGCATCGTCTGGATCGTCATTTGCTTGAGTCCATGAATATAGTCCTTCTGCCAATCCCTTAGCATAAATTTCGGAAGATGGGCTATAGGCACATAAGATGCGCTGCGGCTCTTGACGTCCTCCAGCTCTTCCTCGGATAGGTTGATGCTGCAAAAAATAAAAATATCCGGATTCAGCGTCGCCGTGAAAATCGCAACCAAGCGGCTCAGGGCATCGCTCAGCTTCGGGTCATGCGGCTGTTTTTTGGAGCCAGCGGCCAGCTCCTGAATAATATCGCCAAAGCTTTGCTGTTCAAACAGGGGCAAATAAAAAATCTCGCCGGCAAAATAAGAATGGCCTCTAACCAGCTCGCCATTAACGATGATGCCTGCACCAGGGCCATTCCTTCCAAAGTAAATATAGACGAGCGACAGCTCCTGATTGTTGTCCAACTGATTGTGATAGCCAAGTACAGTGATATTCATATCATTTTCAATCCGAACTTGAAGCTGATATCGGCTTTCATAAACGGCCTTCAAATCATAGCCGTTAAATTTCTCATAGCTGGGAATATGGAAAATTTGTCCGTTCGTAACGCTTGCAGGAACGCCAAAGGTTAAGGCGCGGATGTTCGGATAGCGCTCTAAATAATCCTTCATTTGCCGCTCCAGCGCTTCCGGTCCTTCATCTAAAATACCGGGCAGCGTGTCCTGCAAGATGACCTCGCCTACATAATTCAGCAAAGTGTAGATCGTATAGTCCTTCTCCAAATAAACGGCTAGGCCCGACATATGCGCTGCATGCAGCATATAGCTTTGCGGCCTGCGGCCTCCGCTGGATTCCCGCAGACCCGACAGCAAAACCTCGCCATCCGCCTTCATTTCCTCCATCGCTTTGCTCACGGTGGGGAAGGTCAGTCCCGTGATTTGAGCGATTTCGACCTTGGTCGACTCCTGCTCATAATAGAGCGCGGTGCGGATTTGCTGCCGGATCATTTCACCCATTAGCTTTGGATTTACAAATGGAAGCTTTATTTTTGTCACCCTCCTGACGGTTATAAAATGTGAGACCTACTTGGTTAATGGCGCTTCCTTCTCGCCAATTGGCCTTGCAGCATGGGAGGTTAATCCTGCGAATACAATACCTACAAGCACGACGATTAAAGCCATTCGCAAGCCAATTGAATCGCCAACCATGCCTAGAAGCGGGGGGCCAACGAGAAAAGCTAAATAGCCGGCTGTTGCTACAGCCCCGACTCTGACGGCTACGCCATGCGGATTGTCGCCAGCGGCTGACAAAGCGACAGGGAAGCCGAAGGCTGCGCCAAAGCCCCATAATACAACGCCGATAGAAGCGATAATGTAATTGTGGCCCAAAATCACGATAAGCAGGCCGGCAATAGCGGATACAGCCGACGCCCGCAGCATAGCTACTCGTCCGAACTTATCGAGCAGCATGCCGCCAGTTGCCCGAACGATCGTCATGGCAGCTACAAAAATGCCATAGACGAACGAGCCTGTTGAAGCAGAAGTATCGTAGCCATCAACCATAATTAAAGGAAGCCAGTCATTGGCCGAGCCTTCGGCGAAGGTCATGCCCAAAATAATAATGCCAAGCAGCAGAGTGCGCGGTTCCTTCCAGATCGCGAGGCGTTCTTTCGTCGTTAGCTTAGGAGCATTTTTGTCTGTTTTACTTTCTTGTCCTGTTCCTTTAGGCACGAATCGGGATAAATAGACGATGAGCACAGCTAATAGAAGGAGAACAATACCCAAGTGTATGATGACGGGCACCTGAGACTTCGTTGCTAGCCAACCCACGACAGCGCCGATAAAGGTTCCTAAGCTGAAGGCAGCATGCAAGCCGGTCAGCAGCGATTTTTTCGTTGCGCGCTCCAGCATGGTGCCCTCAACATTCATTGCCACATCACAAATGCCGAAGCCAAAGCCGAAGATGGCTAAGCCTATGAACATAACAGAAGCATAGGTAAAAAAAGAGCTTCCAAGAACAATGATGGCGAGGCCTCCAGCAGCAATGAGCATTCCGTTCATCATGACAAAACGTCCGCCCTTGCTGGCAATAAAATGTCCTGCACCAAGCAGGCCGAGGATTGAGCCGACAGACAGTCCGAAAATAATCCAGCCCATCTCGCCGGTCGAAGCGCCGAGTGTATCACGAATGGCCGGCGTGCGGGAAATCCATGATGCTGTGGCAAAGCCGCATAAAGTAAAAATCACATAAATGGCATTACGCCATAATTCAAGCTGTCTTGCATTTAATTGTTCGTTCATAGGAAGCTCCCCTTATTCGCTGACATACTTTTTAAAGATATTTAATAACTAGGCAAGCTAATCATAACGTATTAAATCCGCATTAAAAAGCGGTCTTTTTGCGGAAATTATATGGGATTGTGGGTTTGGCATAATGTCCTGCTTCGTAGTGGTGCTGACACCGAGTGAATATTTCATTGCAATCGGCTCTTATAAATTTAAGGTTTTCCAAGCAAACTATTTTAATTTTGATGGTTTTAAAGCTGATTTAACTTAATTGCCTTATATAAATGAAAAAACTTATTTTATATAATTTACTTATAAAAACAAAGCGCAAAGGCTTTAATTTTTCGAAAGGATGAATACTGATGAGCAAGATGGACCCAAGTAAAATGAATCCGATTTTTTTACAACGCCGAATGGATGAAGTAATTGACCAAGCGATTGCTGACAAGCGTCTGGTCGGTGCTGTTATTAAAGTGGCGGTAGATGGAAAAAGGGTTTACAGCCGCGCTGCTGGTCTTTTCGACCGCGAGATGAATAGGCCCATGCGAGAGGATGCCTTGTTCCGCCTAGCTTCCGTTTCTAAGCCTATCGTTTCAACCGCCGCTCTAGTGCTGATAGGGCAAGGGCGCCTACAACTGGACGACCGCGTTGATCGCTTTCTTCCAGAGTTCCGACCACGATTACAAAACGGAGAGCTTGCAGCGTTGACGATTCGTCATTTGATGACGCATACCGCAGGTCTGACTTACCGCTTCTTTCAAGAAGAGAATGGCTCCTACCAACAAGCCGGGGTATCAGATGGCATGGATCAATCTGGTATTACGCTAGAGGAGAACCTTCAGCGTATTGCCTCTGTTCCGCTACTTTATACGCCAGGTGCCGAGTGGAAATATTCCATCGCGACAGATGTGCTGGGAGCAGTCATTGCAAAGGTGACGGAAACAACGCTCAGCGAGGCCGTGCATTCCCTCGTGACAAAGCCGATTGGCATGACCGACACCGATTTTATCGCAGTGGACCCAGACAGACTGGCTATTGCATATACCAATGATAGTCCAGAGCCGAGACCGATACTGGACCCTGACGAAATCGACTTTTTGGAAGGCACGGCAGGCTTCCGGCTTGCTCCAGGCCGTGCACTTGACCGTACAGCCTACCCTTCGGGAGGAGCTGGTATGGTCGGCAGCGCCGAGGACTTTATGCGACTGCTGGAAACGCTGCGTACGGGAGGGGCACCCCTGCTGCCGGAGACTTTGGTTCGTGAGCTGACTGCCAATCAGATTGGGGATTTGCCTATGGCCTATTGGCCAGGGCGCGGCTTCGGCTTAGGCATCACGGTGCTCAAGGACCCTATTGCGGCAAATACACCGGAATCACCGGGTACATGGCGCATGGGCGGCACCTACGGTCATTCGTGGTTCGTCGATCCAAAGCAGCGGCTCAGCGTCGTTGCGTTTACCAATACCGCATTGGAAGGCATGTCGGGCCAGTTTACGGTTGACCTTTGTGAAGCTGTTTATGATGGTATCAAAAAATAGTCATTCCAAGTAAGCTGAATCAGACGACTTTCTTCAAAATAAAAAGGATTGAAGCAGCTTCATTCAGGGGACTGACCCCAGGCTGCTTCAATCCTTTTTAAATTTCGATTAATCCTGAATGATTAACTATGCGTCTAGGACGTGTCTGAAAACTAGTTAAATTTCATTTTTGGAAATACCATTTAAGCTTGGGACATAATCGGCAGCCTTATTGCTTGTCAGCGTCTGTGCTTCTTCCGTTAAATGATCGTTATTTTGTTGATTGTTTTTCTTGTCTGCACGATTATTTGAACGGTCCAATTTGGAATCGGCGCTATTTTTGGGCATCCTATTCACCTCCATCTTTTCAATACATAGTATGAGAGGGTGGTTTGAATTTTATGCGAAAGCTCATTCACTGCCGATCAAATTGACTACAGCCACTAAGGGGCCGACAGAGTAGATACGCAGGGTTACTGTTTCAATGAAATTTCAAACGTGGAACCAGCCTCGCCTGCAAAAACAATACTGCCGTTCTCCGGCAATATGACCTGATTATTATTGCTGATCACGGTATGGTTGATACATATACCGGCTTGATTATAAACTGCAAAGGAGCCCTTCGCAGGCATTTTAACCGTCATGATCTTTCCTTTGTTTTTTGCTGAAACGGAAAACCATCTGGCTTCGCCGTCGGCTTGAATCGTTGCCCGGGATTGTTTACCCGAAAAAAGCGGTTTGACCAGCGCTTCGTTGGCGTATATGTTGCCTGCTGCTGAAAGATACTCGACTCCATTTTTCTGAAAAAAATTAATTTCCATCGTGTCACGACCGTCCATGACAGGAATTTGCAGTTGGTTAACAGCTTGGTTGGGGCCAACAATCTTATTATTCAATACATACCCGGGAGCCTCTTTAAAGGTTTGAAAGGGTATAATGGGTGTGGAATTAAGGTAAAGCATAGAGGTATATTTCCCGCTTACCATATAATATTTTTGGCCTTCGCGCTTTGCCCAAGCGTCAGCTACATCTTTGGATAATGGATTGGCTTCGAGCTTTTCAGCGTTATATTTGGAGACGGCCGTTTGTCCCAGACCAGGAATGTTTATATATAAGCGGGACCACATATAGGTACGACCATTTTTCTCAACGACGAATTTCAGCTTTTCTGTGCCCGTCTCGTTCACAAACGAACCATCAGCTGTATAAATATACGTTTCGGCAGGACTATTCGGTATGACAACCGAGGACACAGACAATTCACCATTAGGGTTCATTTCGACCTTCATTAGACTGCCTGAGCGACCACCATAAATACCTGCATATTGGGATAATTCCTTCGGCATATTTGCCTTTATCGGCACAGCATACGATTTATCCGGTTTCCGTTCTTTAATCACGCCTTTCTCCTGAAGGGCGCTAAGCAGCAGCTCGTTCGCGATTAATTGATCGAATGCGCTTGAACCACCCGAAGAAATAACGGCGGCAGACATATTGTATTCAGGCAGCACGACTAAGGAAGAATGATAGGAAATCGTGTCTCCACCTTTTGAGAGTGCCTGAATGCCGTACTCGTTGAAGGGGAACAAGCGGACACTGTCCCAGCCTAATCCGTATGACAGGTAGGAGGGAGCGGCTTCCTCTGGCCACATGCCGCTTTTATACTCCTCTTGTTCCATAGCTTCTACCGATTTAGCAGAAATAATGCCCTCGACCTGTCCCGTGAAAATTTGTGAAAAGACAGCGAGATCTTCAGCTGTGGAGTAAATGCCTCCCGATGCGATAATATTATAATTCTCTTGTGGGAGCTGTCCCTCATACACAGGAGAATAGATGCCAGCCAGCGCCATCGGATCAATGGAATCCTGCGGTGTTTTTGTATGCAGCAGGTTGAGAGGCTCAGTCAAATATTTGTGAATAAACGCCGTAAAGTCCATGCCGCTAACTCTCTCTACTAAAATCTCAGCTAACGTAAAACCATCATTGCAATAGACCGAAAAAGCTCCCGGGTCTGCCTTTAAGCTTTGCGCTGCTAATTGCTCTAGAAATGTATCATGTGCATAAGTATCATTATCTCCGTATAGGGTTGCATTGCTGGCTGTCGTTCCGAGAAGGCCGGAAGAATGATTCAGCAGCATGCGCGGAGTAATTTGCGTGTAGCGGCTGTCCTTCATTTTAAAGTCAGAGATATAGTTCACAACGGGCGAATCCAAATCGACCTTACCCTCGTCTACAAGCTTCATTACAGCTGTCGCGAGAAACATTTTACTTGTCGAACCGATGCCGTATATCGTATTTGAGGAAAGTGGAGTCGCATCCTCGCTATCATTTTTGCCTGCATGCCCTGAAATCGTCATTTCCCCAGCATCAATGAGCGCATATTGCACGCTTGTAACGCCGTACCTTTCTGTCAGCAGCTTGGCTTTCTCAGCAGCTATTTTCTTAGTCGCCTCAAAAGCATGAGGCTTGCTATCCACAGCAGCATTTGCGGCCATTGGGGCGAGCAGCGTCAGCGCGAGGGTAACAGCAACAATAGAAGTTCGTTTCACTCGTATCTTCTCCTATCCTCTTTGGTATATTTAGCTGCCTTAGAGGGCATCTAAGGAAAGTTTACAATGCTTGGATGTCCTCCCCGTGACGTCAATATGAACGGAGTATGAATAGGTGGCGAAAAAAAAGGCCATGGCGTCATAGGCAAGAGACCTTGCACATATGGCCATGGCGTGGAGATGAAGAGGAGCGCTTATCCGCTTCGCTCGACAGTCGGTTTACTTGGTTTCTTCCATAAAAGACTTAAAGTTTTCAGCAATCTCTTTGGATTTGGTATGGTGCAAATAATGTCCGCCTTCAAAGGTCATCACTTTTCCATGCACAGAATCTTTGACCTGCTCTTCATGCAGCGGCACCCAGGTTGGGATTTCTGCATTGTGAGCTTGGATAAAGAAAATAATCGGCAGCTCTTTCGGGAAGGTGAGATGCTCTGCTGCTTTAAAGTTAGAAGCAATATTTTTCATTTCATTCAGCATGGTAGGACTATTGCTGTTCTTGAGAGAAAGCAGGGTCATTTGCTCTTTGGTTGCTTCGTCATAAGGCAATCCAGCATAAGGGCTGTCCCCTACCTTCATAGCCAATCGAAGGAAGCCGGATTCTTTTAGAAGCTTAAACATGTCTATAGGAAGCTCGACGTCCATGCCAGGCTGTGTCGGAACACTGCTATCAACGCCGGCAAATGCGCTCACTTCGTTCGGATATTTATTCGCATATTCGATCCCATAAATGCCGGCTATGGAGTGGCCCATTAAAATATAACGGTCAATGTTAAGAACCTGCAACGCTTCATGGAGCTCATTGACTATATTTTCTGTCGTACGCTCTTTGTCCGTACCGTCACTTAATCCATAACCAAAAGGTTCAACTGCAACTACTTTATAATAAGGTGAAAGCTCATCAATTAGCGGTTTGAAATCGAGCGCTGGCGCTGCTGTTCCATAACCTGGCAAGAGCACGATGGTCTCCTCGCCATCCCCCTGAATCAGCACATTCATCTTTTTCCCGTCTACGGGCACGAGCATACCATAGGCGTGTATTTTTCCTAGCTCAGATTTGCTGCTGACCTTATTCACTATAAATACAATGGCGATAAAAACGACGATTGCTATAACAATTGCTGCTAATATTTTTAGTAGAATCCTAAGCCATTTTTTCATAATCGTATCTTCTCCTGTCGTTATCTCGGTAGTGGACTGCCTGAAAGGCTGTTAATGTAAGCTTATACTGCAAAGATGTCCTAGCGATGACGACAATGTGAACGGAAGATGAACGAGTGAAATAAATGCTGCGGCAGTGCAAAGAGACGTTCCACAGAACAGAATTTACTCCACTTCAATCTCTTTTACCGTTTCCCCTTCAACTAACACGGGCTGGTAATACGTGCTCACGGGCAGGTCTTTTTTTCCTTGCAGGTTTTTAATGACCCAATCCGCGGCGTCTCTTCCCATTTGCTCTTGGGGGTGAGTAAGAGTCGTAAGCTTAATATTGGCTGTTTTGGCGATATACGAATTGTCTTGGCCAATGATGGAAAGTTCATCTGGAATGGATATTTCCAGTTTTCTACAGGCATGGACAACTTCCAAGCCTACCTCGTCATTGTAGCAAACAAGAGCAGTCAGAACATCCCTATTATCGCTCAGAAACTCCTCCAAGCTGGTGGAAAGGTCCGGCTTCGTCGCCGTATCGAAGGAAAGCACCTGCTCGGGGTGAAACCGTAATTTGGCTTCGCCCAGCGCTTTAATATATCCCTTCATCCGATATTTCCCTTGTAGATCGTCCATCTTGGCAATAATGCCGATCTGGGAATGCCCTTTAGCAATCAGCTCCCGGGTTGCGAGATAGCTGGATTGCACGTCATCCAAACAGAAGAAAGGAACCTCCAGCTCTTCATAGTAGGCGTTAATCATAGTGAATGGAACCTCCTGCTCCTTGAAGGACAGGTAATAAGCAATATTGGGGTTGTATAAATTGCTTTTGGTTGGCTCAATAATAAGACCGTCCACGCCGTAGGACAGCATCATCTCCAGCGCTTTTTTTTCCTGCATAATATCATTATTTGTACTGGCTAACAGCAACGAATAGTTGTCTTCGTTTAAACGGCCTTCAATGCCACGGATAATAGAGGGGAAAATGTAATCGGAAATATAGGTCGTAATGACGCCAATCGTTTTTTTTGCGCCATTCCCCCCGGCTCTGGAGCGGTATTGACTGCTGACATACGTGCCAGATCCCTTCTCGCTTCTTAAGAACCCTTCGTTAGACAGCTCCAAAATTGCCTTTCTAACCGTCTGACGGCTAACGTTATAGCTGCTCTGCAAAGCAGACTCTGTAGAAATTTGTTCTCCCGCTTTATACGTACCCGATAGGATATTGCTTTTTATATCATCAATGATGATTTGATATTTAGGCTTCATGCAATCCACTTCTTTCGTCTTTGTTCGGAAATTTGTACGTACACATTCTAACATGATTTGCAGTGAATGAAAATGCAGTGTCATTTTTCACGAAATAAAGGGTGTCATTTCATGCTTGCTCTACGATTTTTTACATAGGAGCACGTCTGATAAAAGAGCGCTGGCTCTAGCAATTAAGAGGTAATGGCGTCGTTGTTGGTATAACTATTTGTTAGTGTTGACAAATGTACGTACAAAAAATATACTAAGGCTGTCAGCAATGGAAAGCGCCTTCTTTTGATTGAATCATTATGCTTCTTTTGTGGGATAAACGGTTCAGTCTGAAGCAGCTATCATACGAAGCAATATAAACAAGTGATTTTAAATTTTCATTCACTTTATTTGCCATCCTTCAGGTTTAACAACCGCGAACAGAGAGGGGACTTGCGTGATCATGAGTCATGAACAGTTGAAAGAAGCGATAGCTAAGGGAGAAACCTCGCTAGGTATCGAATTTGGATCTACGCGAATCAAGGCGGTATTGATTGATCATCGTTTTGAGACCATCGCGTCAGGAAGCTATGAATGGGAAAATCAATTAAAAGACGGATATTGGACATACAGTCAAGAGGCTATTATAACAGGCCTTCAGACGGCATATCGTGAAATGAAGCAAGACGTGGAACGTAAATACGAAGTCACGCTCAAGACGGTGGGCTCGATCGGGTTTTCCGCAATGATGCACGGCTACATGGCGTTCGACAGCAAGGGCGAGCTGCTTGTACCGTTTCGGACTTGGCGCAATGCTACAACGGGCGAGGCAGCAAGGGAGTTGACGGACAAGTTCCAATTCAACATCCCTGAGCGCTGGAGCATCGCTCATTTGTATCAAGCGATATTAAACAAAGAGGAGCATGTGCCTCGTATTGAATTTGTGACGACTTTAGCTGGCTATATTCATTGGCTGCTTACGGGCAATAAAGCGATTGGTATTGGGGATGCCTCTGGTATTTTCCCGATTGACGAAGCAACGCATAACTACCATCCCGCAATGGTCAAGCAGTTCGATGAGCTGATTGCGGCAGGCGGCTATTCCTTGAAGCTGGAGGAGCTTCTGCCGAAGGTGTATCTCTCAGGCGAGCAGGCTGGTGAGCTGACTGAGGCGGGTGCCCGTATGCTGGACCTGTCGCAGGACTTGCAGCCAGGCATTCCGCTTTGTCCTCCAGAGGGTGATGCCGGGACAGGCATGGTTGCCACCAATAGCGTGAGAAAACGTACGGGGAACATCTCCGTAGGAACCTCCGTTTTTGCGATGCTTGTACTTGAGAAGGAATTATCCAAGGTCTATCCGCAAATTGATATGGTTACGACTCCAGACGGAAGTCCGGTCGGCATGGTGCATGCCAATAACTGCTCCAGCGATATCAACGCATGGATGGGCTTGTTCCGTGAGTTCTCTGTAGCCATGGGCTACGAAGTGGACAACGAAAAATTGTTCAGCGTAATGTTTAACAAGGCTTTGGAGGCCGACCCGGATGGCGGCGGTTTGCTCAGCTACGGTTATTACTCAGGCGAAAATCTTACCGGAATTGACAAAGGCCGACCGCTATTCGTCCGCTCGCCTGAGAGCAACTTCAATTTAGCTAATTTCATGCGCACTCATCTGTTCACTGCTTTTGGAGCGCTTAGGCTGGGCATGGATATTTTGACCGAAAACGAGCAAGTCGCCATTGACAGCATTTTGGCTCACGGCGGTCTATTCAAAACTCCTGTCGTCGGACAAAAGATGGTAGCAGCGGCGCTGAATGTTCCTATTTCGGTCATGTCCACAGCCGGTGAAGGCGGAGCTTGGGGAATGGCGCTTCTAGCTTCTTATTTGATCAACAAGGATCAGCAGGAGAGCCTGGACGACTTCCTTGAGCAGAAGGTGTTTAAAGATGCTGAAGGGCAGGAAATTGCTCCGGACCCATCTGATGTATTGGGTTTTGAAGTATTTATGGAACGCTACAACAGCGGGCTGGCTATTGAGCAGGCAGCTGTAGACCATCTGCTGGAGAACGGGAGGGACTAACGATGTTAGAGCAACTGAAAGAAGAGGTATATGAGGCGAATCTGGAATTGCCGAAGCACGGACTCGTAAAATTTACATGGGGCAATGTAAGCGCAATGGATCGGGCAAGCGGTCTGTTCGTTATTAAGCCAAGCGGTGTCAGCTATGACAAGATGAAGGCGAGCGATATGGTCGTTGTCGATCTCGATGGCAATGTAGTTGAGGGAGAGCTTAGACCTTCCTCCGACACGGCAACTCATGCTGTCTTATATAAGCATTATCCGGAGATCGGGGGCATCGTGCACACTCACTCCACTTGGGCAACGATTTGGGCACAAGCAGGACTTGATGTGCCGGTAATGGGAACGACGCATGCGGACACCTTTTATGGAGCTGTTCCATGTGCGCGTTTCCTGAATCAAGAAGAGATTGACCGGGGGTACGAGGCTGAAACGGGACGTGTCATCATCGAAACGTTCGAGCAGCGCGGTCTGGATGTCATGGCCATACCGGCTGTCCTGCTCCATGGTCATGCACCATTTACTTGGGGCAAGGATGCGAAGTCGGCAGTTGTGAACAGCGTTGTGCTGGAGGAAGTTTGCAAAATGAATTTGTATGCGCGGCAATTGAATCATTTTGCCAAAGAGCTGCCGCAAGGCATTTTGGACAAGCACTATTTACGCAAGCATGGGAAAGACGCCTACTACGGGCAGAAGTAATCATTTTATCTACTATTAAATTTAGAAAAGAGGATGATTGTAGTGACAGTAACATTAGCTAAACAGTTCTGGTTTGTCGTAGGTTCTCAAAACCTGTATGGGGATGAGGCATTGGCCGAAGTAAAAGCAGATGCACAGAGAATGACGGATGCGTTGAATGCAAGCGGTGTGCTGCCTTACCCGCTAGTATTGCAGGACCTGGCTATCAGCGCAGATAAAATTACAAGCATCATGAAAGAGGTTAATTATCGCGACGAAGTAGCGGGCGTTATTACGTGGATGCATACGTTCTCGCCTGCAAAAATGTGGATTCGCGGAACGAAATTGCTGCAAAAGCCGTTGCTTCACCTGGCTACACAATACAACGAAAGCATTCCTTGGGCCACGATTGACATGGACTTCATGAACCTCAATCAGGCTGCTCATGGCGACCGCGAATACGGCTTCATCAATGCCCGTCTGAAGAAGCAAAACAAAATCGTCGTAGGCTACTGGGAACGCCCTGAGGTGCATCAGCAAATTGCCGACTGGATGGACGTAGCGGTTGCCTATAACGAAAGCTTTAACATTAAGGTAGCTCGTTTTGGCGACAATATGCGTAACGTAGCCGTAACGGACGGAGATAAAGTAGAAGCTCAAATTCAGTTCGGATGGACGGTAGATTATTACGGCATCGGCGACCTCGTGCAATACGTGAATGCCGTTACGGAGCAAGAAATCGACGATCTGATGGGAATATATGCGGAGCTATATACCTTTGATTATGGCACGAACAGCAAAGAGTCTTGGGAAGCTAGCGTAAGAGTGCAAGCGAGCTACGAAATCGCCATGAAACGCTTCTTTGAAGAGAAGGGCTACAATGCCTTCACTACAAACTTCGAGGATTTGCATGGCATGAAGCAGCTTCCGGGTCTGGCTGTCCAACGTCTGATGGCACAGGGCTACGGCTTTGCCGGCGAGGGCGACTGGAAGACGGCTGCGCTTGATCGCTTGCTGAAGGTGATGAGCCATAACCAAAACACAGGCTTTATGGAGGACTACACGTACGAGATGGCGGCTGGGCAAGAAGCGATCCTGCAATCTCATATGCTTGAGGTAGATCCGACTTTGGCTAGCAACAAGCCAACCATCATCGTTTCCCCATTGGGTATTGGCGACCGCGAAGATCCAGCGCGTCTCATTTTCGACGGTAAAGCGGGTGAAGGTGTCGTCGTTTCCATGGCTGATTTCGGCACGCATTACAAGCTGCTGATTAACGAGATTTCCGCATTCGAGCCGACGGTTCCAGCTCCTAACCTTCCTGTAGCGCGTGTGCTGTGGACCGTTAAGCCGAACTTCCAGGATGGAGTCAAAGCTTGGATCGAGAATGGCGGCGGTCATCATACTGTCGTTTCCTTGAACCTGACGACAGACCAAATCGTAACGTATGCGAAATTGGTGAACCTGGAGTACGTTATTATTAAATAACATCGTTATGCATTCAAGCAAATAAACGTTTTCTTTAAGGCCGGGGGTGATCCTCCGGCTTTTTATTTTGCTCTAATAAAGTGTTGTTTCAGCAGAAGTATGAAACAACAGATGAGCTTTTGTCGTCTTATAAGTATGAACCCAAATTTAGTTAATATGATTCGACTACAGGAGGAGTATAGTCATGAATTTAAAGCAATCATTTTCGAATCGAGTGAAAGATTATGTTAAATATCGTCCGACCTATCCTAGCGACGCAATAGATTATTTGTATAATATTGTAAAACTTGATGAGCATTCGACCGTTGCTGATATTGGAGCAGGGACAGGAAAGCTATCTGAACTACTGGTTGAAAGAGGTACTCATGTTATCGCAGTAGAACCAGATCAGGAAATGCGGCAAGCTTGTATACAAATACTTGGACATGAGTCCAACTTTCATGCGGTGGAAGGTTCAGCTGAATCCACATGTCTGCATGACAATTCCGTGGACTTTATCGTTTGTGCACAGGCGTTCCACTGGTTCGATCGTACGGTTGCAAACAAGGAATTTAAACGAATTTTAAAAGACCGTGGTAAGGTTATTTTAGTATGGAATACACGTCAAACAAAAGGAACCCCTTTCTTAGAAGGGATAGAGCATTTATTGTTTAACTATGGAATTAATTACTCTGAGGTGAATCACAAAAACATTTCAGAAGATGAAATGCAGTTGTTTTTTCGAGAAAATACGATGGAGAAGTCCGTTTTTAAAATGCAACAATTATTTGATTTTGAGGGTCTAAGCGGGAGAGTCATGTCCTCCTCCTATACTCCTACGCCTGAACATCCTAACTACGGACGTATGAGGGAAGAATTGAAAAAGCTATTTAATCAATATGAGGAAAATGGGAAAGTAACTTTTATATATGATACAGAGTTATATTGGGGAGAGCTTTAATATTCACTTAAGGAGCTATCATGCCTATTGCAGGGAACAACATTTTATAGGAGCGTGGTATGAATGATGGAGCCCTACAAGGTTCTATCTGAACTTCTAGCCCGAATAGAAGAAGATGTTTCTGGTACGATGGAGACAGACTATTGGGCTGATCTCCCGATCTCCGTTGTTCATTTGCGTCGACTCTTCAAGTTCGCTTTCGGCGTGCCGCTGCAAAGCTATATCCGCTCTCGAAGGCTGGCCGTCAGCTTGGAACATTTGATGCTAACGGAGAAACGGGTTCTCGACATTGCAATCGAATGCGGTTATGAACATGAGCAAACCTTCATACGCGCGTTTAAACGGGAGTATGGGCTTACGCCCGGCGAATGCAGGCATTGTGGCAAGAGCATTCACGTAACACCTCCGCTTCATTTATTTCCAAAGAACAATGTTGGTGGAAATTTGGTTTACGGGCCGGAAATGGTCATGCTGCCAGCCCTCCATTTAATCGGTCAAATGTATCAAATTGAAATCGCCGAAGCGCCGACAAAAGCACCCGAGGCTGCCAAGCAGTTTTGGTGGAGCAAACGGCACGAAGTGCCTAATCCCATGGAGCCCGATATTTATTACGGTTTAACGAGGACCCCTGACCCAGCGCTGAGTTGGACATCCTACATACCATCTATGCGCGTAAACAATCTGAGGCATATTCCTGATGGATTTACGGGCGACACCGTACCTGCTTCCTTGTGCGTCGGGTTTCGATATATCGGGAATCATCATTATGAAGAGCTTGATGAATTTCGCGCAGAGTCGCTATATAAAGCTATAGATAGGCTTGCACAGGAGCACAACGGGAAATATGAGCTTCTGGACAGCGAGTTCTTCCTAGAGAAAATTGATACGGGCGCCTATGATGGACAGTTTTGTCAAATGGAATGGTATACACCTATTAGAGTGAGGCACGCTTAAAATGATCAAAAAAGTCCATTTAATGTACCGCTATTGTGGTAGATTTTGTTGTATAGAAGCATAAAATAGATGCTTGAACGAAAGGAGACAGAATGAATTATAACGAGACGGTTTTAATCGGGGATACCTATTTGATTCCAGCAGTAACGGAATTGTTCGGATTAGAAGGCTATGAAATGAAGCTGATTCCGGCACATGAAGGAGGAAGGAATGTCGTATATAACTGTGAGAAAGGAGGGAGTGCTTCAAAAATACTCAGAATATCTTTCTTGCCCGACAGGAGCCGGGAGGATTTCCTAGGGGAAACGGAATACATTCGGTATTTATTTGAGCATGGAGGCAGTGTCTCGAATGTAATCAGCTCCCGGAAGGGGAAGCTTCTGGAGGAAATCAGCTACAACAACCATACCTTTTTTGTTTGCCTGTTTGAAAAGGCCAAGGGGAAAATGCTTGTAGAAAATAATTATCGGTACCGAGAAGGGGTGCCAATTACCGAATATTATTATAATTGCGGTAAGGTCTTGGGGAAGCTGCACCAAATATCGAAAGGGTATACGCCTGCTCATCGTCGGCATAGTTTTTTTGATAAATACAATGTGGACTATATGGATAAACTGATACCAAGCTCCTTACCTCTGCTGAAGGAGAAGCTGGTAGAGCTTCTCCATACCTTAAAAGGAGTGGACAGCAACGAGGATACATTCGGTATGATTCATTTTGATTACAACGATGGGAATTATTCAATAGACTTTGATAACGGGCAAATCACCGTATATGATTTCGATAATTCTTGTTATTGTTGGTATATGTTTGACTTGGCTGGTCTCTGGACGCACGGAGTGGGATGGATACAGTTCGAGCCAGACGCCGATAAGCGTAAAAAGTTTATGGATGATTATTTTGAAACAGTCCTCGCGGGATACACCTCCGAGACCAAGATCGAAAAGTCGATGTTGGATAAGCTGCCCTTATTTATTAAAGTTACGCTCATGGAAAATATCGTTGACGCCTTCGAGGTGATGCGTAACAACGGTGAGGAGCCGGAATGTGATGAGGAGCTGTCGTATCTTATAAAATGTTTGGAGGATGATATTCCGTATAAGGGATTTTTCCACGAGATTTACGATTGTGAAGAACCCTTTGAATATGAGGAACGAACGATTTAAATAGAATAGCCAGCACTTAGGCCGCGAGTACTTCGACGGCCTTTTCGTGCATGCAACGAAACATTAATCCTATTACTTATGCATAGATAGTTCAGAAATATCACGAAGCTCAAAGTCTTGGCTTCGAGTTAGGTATTGATTGAAAAAGCTGGCATCAATTCCTGTGAGCTGATGGAAGAAGGGGATTTCGGCTTTCCAATCATTCTCAAGCATTCGACCAATGTCGATAACTCCTTTTTTTGAAACAAAATCAATGATCGTTTTCATTTTCATTGGTTTCTGAATTGGAATTACGTTATCAAGCGGTTCGAGCTCCAAATAGCCTTTCCGATGCAAGGCTGCATAGAAGTTACGATGATCCTTTGGCTGAATGATTCCTAGATTAGCTGCTCTATACCCGAGTACCTGAAGCGAAGTTTTCCATTTCTTTTTTAAATCTAAATAATCATCTGGATTAGTAGGATGGGACACGTCCTGCATATCGGTGGTGAATTCGTCTTCAGGTAATAATAAGGCTCCAGCAAACATATTGGCTTCATTCTCAATAAGCTTGTGTTCTTTCCGGTCTAAATTCGTAAACTCCATACGATAATGCAGTAATAAATGACCTAATTCATGAGCGATATCAAAGTTCCTGCGAACGGCTGAACGCTTCATATTGCCTAAAATAATATACGGCCGATCATCCAGCGTCCAAAGGCTATAGGCATCAATTTCCTCACCAATAGCCTTTTCAAACACGAAAACACCGCTTTTCTCAATTAAAAACATAAGATCATCATTATTCGTTTTGGATAGCTCAAGCCTTTGTCGCGCCAAAAGAGCAACATGATTGATTTGAGCAGCTCTATCATCCTCGGTATGATTTAAATACGCTATAACCTCATTACGTAATTTAATCATTTTAAGGGTAGGATAACTAAGCTTGGTGGTGAGATAATTTACAAATACATCCAAAAATTCAACATGCTTAGCCTCTGCTTGCGTTTTTGAGATGACATTCAGCACTTTAGAGCGATAAGCAATATTCGATAAGTCGATATTGGCGGAAGTCATATTGTTTTCAAGCATGTCCTCTGTATAAAAATATTTACTCTTCACTTGAAAAATCCGTTTTAATTCATTTACGATTTGCATTTTAGGAGA
Source organism: Paenibacillus sp. KS-LC4 (assembly GCF_036894955.1). Taxonomy (NCBI): domain Bacteria; kingdom Bacillati; phylum Bacillota; class Bacilli; order Caryophanales; family Paenibacillaceae; genus Paenibacillus; species Paenibacillus sp. KS-LC4. Next base: position 435,199 of record NZ_CP145905.1, read on the forward strand.
TGTATAAGCATTCTCATATTGCCAGACTGCTTGTTCGGTTACGCCTAACTTTTCGGAGAGCTCTTTACGCGAATATCCGTGCATGATTCGTAAATTGGTTAGGTTCTTACCAATAAACATGCCTGCTGCCTCCTAATTGATTTAACATAATGCTATTTTATATATCCTGTTGTTTGTCTTTTTCGATAATACCGATATCAAATGCCGCTGGGTCCATACGATCATCATTGGGTTCAGGTGCGATTACTTCTCGGTCCTCATCAGATAATGCAGCCCCTGAGATGAAATCGGACAGATCCTCGACCAGGTAAGCCATGTTATCATTTGGATTGGGCAAATAGTGCAAAATCTCGGAAATTTGATACGCTTCATCAATCGCATAAGTGAGTATGTGAAACTCATCGTAAGAAGATTTGAAATCATCCAACTCAGGCTTGACCGCACTTTCTAATATAAATAAGGAGAGCTGCTCGACTTTCTCGGTTCGTGCCCCTCTTCTTGGCGATTTTTCTGAGGCGGAAAACACCAAATTTTTATTGATTTTTGAAAGCTCATGAAGATAGGTGCGAATAGAGCCGTTACTTACGATCTCATCTGGGAGTGTAGCTTGTGAAAAACAATCTTCATTGAAGTAAGCGGCATTTTTAATCAGAAAAAGAACCTTGGAATCTCCATTGATAAATTGGAGGTAGTCCCATGTTAATCCAGCCTTTGCTTTCTTATAAGTAAAGCCATGAGCGATACATTCTTCGGCGAGCTTGCTCTCGATAAAATTACCCTTCGTCCAAGAAAACGCAGAGCTGATTTTCATTTTCGATTTTCTGTCTTTGCGATGATCAACGTAATCACGATATCCTTCGACAATCGCATCAACAATCATATGATTATGTTCAGGACTGAACTTGTATGTATCCATAGAAAACACCCCAGTTCGCTAAAATGAAGACAGTTAATATTGTAATCGAAGTTAGGGTGTATTGGAATGATTTTTTTTGTTTTTCTTAAAGTTTCAAGCTATATCTTGCTATATCTTTATAGTGGATTGTTTAAATGATGTACTGTTCTTCTTGAATCTATTCATAGGCTGCCTAAGATTACACCAATCAATGGCAACAAAGAGCAAAATGCAAACGTCTAGTTATTGCAACTCTCAATAACGACTTTAGAATAAACGGGGCAAGAGGAGAAAACGCATGAAATTAAATGCTGGAAAAATCGTAGTGCTGGGAATTGTTGCCGCGATTGTTATCCCTATTTTGCTGTACGCGGAGTTTCAACATGGCTTTTATCAAAAATTTCGCTTCGAGCAGCGGGCGGAGCATTATTTGGCGGATACCTATAAAGAAGAAATGACGATTGTGAACGTTCGCTATTTATGGGATAACATAGAGCCGCTAGCAGCGACTGTGCATCCAAAATCCGATCCATCGCTCCAGTTTTATATTTACCCCAATGAGGATCGGGAGCTCGGGTTATCGGACGATTATGCGACCACTTTATGGAAAATACAGGCGTTGAAGGAAGTGGAGACACGGCTTCAACTCGTGCAGCCGGAGTACGCCCGCCACGCGAGTATTGATTTCTCCTGCTGCAAGGTCAGTGAATATGATTTTGCGTCTATTCGCGGGGAAGTTCCACATTACGGGACGACACAGCTGCCCTTCGATTTAGCAGTTACGCTGGAAAGGGCGATGAAGGCAAGCGATATGGATCATATGTATCAAGCGGTGGCGGCTCTTCGGGAATCCTCGTCACTTGTACTAGGGAGCCTTGTTTTCCTTTTTCCGCTTGCGGAGGCAGACGCTTTCGCTGTATTTGAGCTTCCAGGTGCTGCCTTAAATGCTGTCACCTCCGCAGCGGATATGGAAGCCTACAATGCAACGAGGATACCTGCACAAGAGATGGCTGAGCGCATCGGAGCCTCTCTAGAGTGGGACGAGCAGAGAAGCGAGGCGATCTTCACCCGGGAGGATACGACATTGGTCGTTCGCAGCTGGGGAAATGAGGCGTTTCTGAACGGAGAGCCCATTGCTGATCCAATAGGCGCTTATATTGGCGACTTCATGCAGCTCATGGTGCCGGTCTGGTTGGTCGAGCACGCTTTTGATCAGAAAATAGCTCTGTGGTAGCTCACCAAATCCGAATTGAGAAAGGAGTATAGCAGCCAATAGAAGATGGCTGCTTTACTCCTTTTTGGTCTCTCCCTCCCTCAATAAACCTTCTTCTGCTCCCGATCCTCCTTAATGATCTCTACCGCTTCCTTGAAGCGCATAGCATGCACGATCTCCCGCTCACGCAAAAACTTCAGGCTGTCCTGCAAATCGACGTCATCGGTCATATCAATCAGCCACTGATAGGTGGCTCGCGCCTTCTCCTCAGCCGCAATATCCTCGTATAAATCGGCGAGTGGATCTCCTTTCGCTTGTATGTAGGCAGCGGTGAAAGGAACACCTGAGGCATTGTTGTAAAATAGCGCGCTGTCATGACTAACATAATGCGGCCCAAGCCCAGCTGCTTCAAGCTGCTGAGGAGTTGCGTCCTTAGTCAGCTTATAGATCATTGTAGCGATCATTTCTAAATGCGCGAATTCCTCCGTTCCGATGTCCGTTAGCAGACCAATGACCTTGCTTGGAATCGTATACCTTTGATTCAAATAACGCAGCGCTGCTGCCAGCTCGCCATCGGCGCCGCCATATTGCTCGGCGAGATAACGCGCCATTCGGGGATCGCATTTGCTAACCCGAACAGGGTACTGGAGCTTTTTCTCATACACCCACATGCCGTTGCCACCTCCAATAAGCTAAGCCGCCGCTTTTTGAGCCTGCATAGCCCGCCCAGATTGAGCGGCAGCCCGCTGTGCTTCATATTGACTGTCTGACAGGCTTATTAAACCTGCCAAGGCCAAGGCGTATCCGGCCACTGAAATGGAAAGCCAGAGAAGCTGTGTCCGTAGTTCATCAGCGGCCCGTACTGCATCTCGAACTGCTGGGCGCATAGTCGCCGCTGCTGGGCTAAGTAATTGAACTGCTGCAAGGCTTGATGGTCATGTGGATGGGTATCGAGATAGAGGTTCAGCTCAAGCAGGCCAAAATCCAGCTGCTGCAGCTCCAATAGCTTGGCATAGTAGGCTGTATCGCACACGATAGGCTGCTCACTCATGGCTAATAGCTCCCCCCTCCGCATTTCGATTCGTAAGGGCTGTAAAGCGCCGGCCATAAGGTTCCAAGCCGCAGCGCCTCCTCTAGCGAAAACTGCGGAAGGTTCGTCGGCTGAAAAGGAATGTATTGGTTCGGCGGAACGACATACGTCCGCACAATCATCGGCTCACACGGATCATGCGGTCCGACGAAAGGGTACCATCTTCGAATTTGTGAATTGCTGTTCATGCACAGCCTCCTTCATCCAGCCAGAGCCGCAGAATTTCCCGCGCTGCCTTGCATCCGTGCTGGAGCAATTACTTATATGTATGAGCAGCGCCCAGCTATATTGCCTGTCTGCTGCAAACTTTCCAACGCTCGGCTTGAAAATATGACTTTTTTTAGGGAGGGACAGCCCCTGATTACCCTATATCTGGAGGCAGCATCTGATTGCGCTCAAGCAGCACCCATAGCTCCTTGGCTAGTCAGGACGATAAGCGGAAGATAAAAAAAGGACAGCGCGGCTCCGATCAAGCCCGCTGTCCTTGCTTATTGGTTTTTCAACAATGGATGTCCAGCGGTGCCTGTCGCCGTTCCAGCTCCAGTTCCAGTTCCGCTGTCGCCCCCGATCCGCTTGAAAATGAGCCGAAGCAGCGGCGGAACCGCAAAGTAGATAAACCAAATGCGGAACAGCTGGTAGCAGCTGACGATAGCCACATCGGCGTGAATTTCCTTCGCCATAATGCCCATTTGATCCATTCCGCCGGGGGCCATGCTTAGGAAGGCAGTTGCAGGCGCAATCGCATGCAGCTTCTCAAGCAACATGGTAAGGCCGAATGCGCCGACTAGCAAAACAATCCCGCTGGCGACAGCGAGAAGCATCATGCGCACTTTGTTTTTCATAATCTCAGGTCGCAGCAGCAGCCCCACATAAGTGCCAATCATCAATTGTGCAGCGTTAATCATCGCTGAAGGCAATACGGGGGCATCTGCGCCCACGCCGTGAATAATTGCCGTTGCGATCATCGGCCCAAGCAAATAGGCGGAGGGCACTTTGAGCTTTTTCGCCAGCAGCGCGGCCGTCACACAAGCGATGGCAAGCGGCACAATGCTGGGAAATAATGCGGCCCAGTGCGCTCCCTCAGCACCATCCGTTATTGCTTTAGCCGTCTCATGCACGCCGCCAAAAAGAGGGCTGAACACGAGCAGCGGCACACAGAAAATAATCATCATTAATCGCGATACCTGCAAAAAGGTGACGACCGTAACATCAATCCCCTTCGTATCCTCCGCCAAAATCACCATTTGCGACAAGCCGCCGGGAATAAAGCCCATGAGCACGGTCGGCAGCGGCAGTCCGGACAGCTTGGCGAAAGTTACGGCGATTAAACCGCTGAACAGTAAAAGCAGCACGGTCATCAGCACCATGGTCGGCAGCTGATGACCCATCTGCCTGATTGTATCCAGCGTTAGCGACAGACCGATCGAGTAGCCGATCATAATGAGTGCAGTATCGCGTATAGGGCGGGGCCACTCTGGCCGCAGCTTCTCCTTGAGCAAGCGGGAGCCGAGGAAGGCGAAAACCATCGGGCCGAGCAGCCAAGACAGCGGCACCTGAAGCAGCGTGAAGAGAAAACCGCCAGTCAACGCAAGTGCAAGTGTAATAAGAAAGCGGATCACAGCTGATCAGCCAGCTCGGCAATCCGTTTGTTTGCATCCCCTTGGAATAACCCGCCGTGGTAGCAAATCACTTGCTTGATGTCAAAAGCTTTAAATTTGCCGAGGGAACGGATAGCCTCAGCCATATTAGGTGTAGCGGCAGGCACTGGCCCAGATAGCTGGCCATTGATAACGACCATGGCATCGCCCGCAAGAAGCGTCTTGCTCGGCTGGTGGTATAAAGCGACATGCCCTGGCGTATGGCCGGGTGTATGAATGACGGTAAGACCGCCGCCGAAGTCAAGCGTATCGCCATCTGCAATCGTCAAATTGACGTTCGGCCGGGATGGGTGTATGAAGGTGTTTTCAAAGGCATTCCGCTGTGGTTCAGGCATTGTCTCTAGCAGCTGCGCGATCCTTTCAGGAGATGCCTTGAGCAGCGGCTCTTGCCCGTCAATGGCCGCCTGATCTCCAAGATGAGCGTAAACGACAGGCAGCTTGCGGCTCTTGGACATAAAGCCTGGCAAGCCGCCAATATGATCTAAATCCTGATGGGTAAGTATAATTGCGCTAGGCGGTACATCGGGGAACCCCGCTTCTACGACGATTCGCTGAATGGCTTCGGCAGAGCCGGGCAGACCAGTATCCACCAGCACCCAGAAATCCGGTCCCCATATTGCTGTGGGATGGAATACTCGTTGATTGCCACCCAAGCTTAAAGTCAATTCCAGCATTTCAATTCCTTCAGCTATGCGCATGTGCAGGCCGCCGCGTCTTTCCTAATTATATGGAGACAAGCGGCAGCGCACCTCCTTTAACAGTAAAGTAAAACTTATGAGTTCAATATAAAACTTATTAGTTTCAGTGTCAACTCCACACATTGACCTTGGTCTCTCCCCATGTCAAGATAGGAGTGAGGTGGGCATACAGATGGAGGAGTTACGAAAAGGAAAAATATTGGACGCTGCTTTAGCGCTTTTTCGAGAGAAGGGCTACAGCGCTGTATCCATGCAAAATATTGCTGAAGCTTGCGGCATGGCGAAAGCTAGCATTTATAAATTTTTTGCTTCCAAGGAAGATTTATTCACCGAGGTGTTTACCGTCTGCTACCGTTCTTTACTGGAGCAGGAGGCGGAGCTTGACCGCGTGCAATCGCAGCAGGGCCTTGCGCCAAAGGAGAAATTTCGCCGGAAAATTGAATTCCAGCTGTATTATACAATGGAGAATCATTTGTTCATGCTCGACTTTAAGGAGCTGCCGATTACGGCTAATGACAAGTTTTTGACCGCATGGCAAAATAAAAAAGCCGCTATGCTGTCGTGGCATCGGGAGCTGCTTACAGAGGCGTACGGTGAGCAAATCGACCACATCATATGGGATGTCGTCACGATTTTTCGCGGCATGCTGCTGCAATATTTATCCTATGCGATTCAGAAGGTTCTAGCTGTGCCGATGGCTGAGCTGGCGGCTTTTCTGGTGGACCGGATGGACGCTGTCGTCCGCGATATGGCGGCCAAGCAGCCGAAGCCGATTATAGACGGCGCCAATGTTTATTTTAACCATTTGAACCCAAGCAATAAGACAGTACGGCAGGAGACGATCCAGCAGTTTCTGTACACGCTAGCAGAGAAAATAGACGAGCTGCCTAAGCCAGAGGCGGTTCGCGCAGAGCTGCGGGAAGTCGTTTCGCTTATTCAGCAGGAGGCTCAGGCAGAGCGGCGAAATCCGACCCTTTTGCGTGCGCTTGCAGCGTATTTGAACAATGTCTTCGAGCTAAGGGCAGATGTGCGCCAGCTGAATCTCCTGCTGTTCTGACCGTTTTCAATGGTGAAAGGATGGATTTAAACACATAAAACTATTTTTAACAACGATTGTAAAAATAGGCGGCAAATACAGCAGTAGAGTTAGAAAATTTATTTTGTCGGCGTATTCACTCCCTCCCTAAGAATGTCGATATACATATCACATATATCTTGTGAGGAGTGAATTTATGAGATTTAGCATTCGATTCAAATTGCTAGCGGGTTTTATTTCGGTAGCATTACTGCTTGTTGCAACAGGGCTATTCGCTATACTTGCAATGAACGGGATGGGCGACAAAGCAAAGGAAATGAATGAAAGATGGATGCCAAGCGTGGCGCTGCTAGGCATTATGAATGGGGATGTGTCTGACATTGAGCGTCTTGCCTTAAACATCATCGTAGAAGAGGACGCAGATGAGCTCGACAAAATGAACACGGCATTGAATGAACTGCAAGATAAAATTAAAACTGAACGGGAGCAATTAGCAGCGCTGACCCAAACGGAAGAAGAAAAGGCGCTATTGGATGAATTCGGGAAAAGCTTGGATCTTTATCTAGCCAAAATGCCCGAGTTTGTTGCATACGGAAAAGAAAATAACTTTGCTAGAGCGAGTGAGCTGCATACGGCAGCCTATCCGCTTTGGTATACAGCTAATGATAATATTACCAAAATGATCAATCTGGGAATAGAAGGTTCGAAAAATGCTGCGGATCAGTCGGTCGACTTGGCTGTGTCAAGCACAAATACCATTATTGCTGTAGTCATCGTAGCTGTAATACTGGCGCTTGCTATTGCAATCATTATTGCACAGATGGTATCCAAGTCTGTGCAAAAGGTAAGCAGAGCAGCAGAGCAAATTGCTCAAGGCGATTTGACTGGGGAGACAATCGTTGTTAAAAACCGTGATGAGATCGGCGATTTGGCTAAATCCTTTAATGCCATGACCCATAGCTTGCGCGAGGTTATTCATTCCGTTTCGATGACCTCCTCGCTTGTTGCCGCCTCCTCTGAGGAGCTGATGGCAAGCGCTGACCAGAACAGCAAGGCGTCGGAGCAAATTTCCGAGACGGTCGAGGAGCTGGCTGTCGGGACAAACGAGCAGGTCGAGATGGTGAAGCGCTCCTCTCAAGCTATCGACGAAATGTCGATTGGCGTCGAGCAGATCGCCTTGCGTGCGCAAAGCGTATCCACATCGGCGCTCGATGCGGCGACTCAATCGTCAGAGGGTAATCGGACGATTCAACAGGCCGTTGTGCAAATGGACTCCATTCAGCGCTCGATCTCCTCACTTGCTGAGCTGGTTACTGGACTTGGCGAGCGTTCGGATGAGATTGGCAAAATTACCGATGTCATTACGGCTATTGCTACGCAAACCAATTTGCTGGCTCTAAATGCGGCAATTGAGGCGGCAAGAGCAGGCGATCACGGTCGCGGTTTTGCGGTTGTAGCGGATGAGGTCCGCAAGCTAGCCGAGCAATCCTCCGCTTCGGCTATGCAAATTACCGGATTGGTTAGCGTGATTCAGAAGGATACAATTAACGCAGTCCAAGCCGTGACAATGAATAAACAAGAGGTATCGCAGGGCATCTCCGTTGTGACAAATGCTGGAGAAGCGTTCGAGCAAATTTTAGAGGCTGTTAACAAGGTAGCTGGCGAAATTCAAGAGGTTTCGGCTAGCGCGGAGCAAATGGCAGCAAGCACGGATGAGGTTGTCGGCTTCGTGAAGCAGATCTCCCACATTGCGGAGGAAGCTTCGGGCGGCGCGCATAATGTGTCAGCAGCGACACAGGAGCAGCTTGCTTCGATGGAGGAAATAGCTTCCTCGGCAGCATCGTTGTCCAGCATGGCAGAGGAGCTTCAGGATAAGATCAGCAGATTCAAAGTTTAAGCAAGTAACGCTCCTAAGCGTTATTTGAAATAATAGCAAAGAGACAGCACCCGTTCATATAAGGGTGCTGTCTCTTTGCTATTTGCGAACGTATTCCTGCGGCGTGACGCCGATAACGGCTTTAAAATCCTTAATAAAATGCGACTGGTCGTGGTAGCCAAGCTCAAGCGACAGCTGCGTCCAGTCGTGGCTGGGATTGCGATCCAGCATTTCAGCGGCATTTTGCAGCCGATACAGCTGAATGACCCATTTAGGCGAAACGCCGACATATTGGTCGAATAGACGCTGCAGCGATCTTTTGTTGATATGAAAAACCGTACACAGTTGGTCAACCTTCGTAGCGTCGCGCTGTGCTATAATCCAATCGACCATTTGATTAATGAGCGTGACCGATTCATCCTGCACGGGCAGCTTCGGTTTAATGATACGCTCGGCGAGTTCGACCATTGCTGCTCCCCCTTCCTGTGACAGCAGCAGTTCCTCCATGGCTGCACCATCGACATCGAAGATTTCACGAATGTCCAGCGGGCTGCCAGCTAGAGAGGACACCGGCTGCTGTATAAAAGGGTAGAAGCCGCCAGGGCGAAATTTTGCCCCGAAGACGCAGCCTTTGCCTTTTACAAGATAACTATACTTCTGCTTGGCTGCGCCGAAAATACCGCTTCTTCCCTGCTGAATAATAAGGTTCACGCAAGGGTTAGGCACAACCTCCTGCAAATACTGCTTTTGCTCAGACAAGTCCCAGCTGACGATCCAGAAATGCTTGACGAAAAAGGCGATATCCTCGGAAGGCGCGTAACGCGTAAGCTGAAAATTTTTCTCCCCTTCCTGCAAATGCAGGAGGCCCATGCTTGGTCGATGCCCGTGTGTGCTCATCATCCATTCCTCCGCCGTTCATTGTCATTGTCGCGTTTTTACAATACATGCTCCTGCTTGAACATTATAATAATTTTAACACAGCCAAGCATACTAGCGAGATAAGGGGAATCGGCTTTTGCCATCCTTTAAAGAAGGAGTGTAGGTATGGATCTGAGATATGATTTTTATGTTAATGCCGAGCCGGAGGCTGTATGGAATGCGTTCATGAAGCCGGAAAACACGCGCAAAATCTTTTTTGGCAGCACGCTGCATTCGACGTTTGAGCCTGGCGCCCGTTATGAATACAGGGGGCCGAATGAAAAGGGCGAAGAGGTTGTCCATGTATACGGAACGGTGCTGGAATATAAGCCGAATGAGCTATTCAGCTGTACGGAGCATCCGGGGCCCTCTTATCGTGACAATCATGCGGAGCTGGAGACGCGTCTTACCCTGTCGCTCGAGAAGGTCGGCGGCTGCACGAGGCTGACGCTGGTGAATGATAAGTGGCCAGCCGACCACCCGTCGTATGAAAATACGAAGGCGAGCTGGTGGATGATTCTCAGCAATATTAAGACGCTGGCGGAGACGGGCAAGACGCTTGATTTTGGCTGGTAGGCGCACAAGCGCAACGGGATAGAGAACTAGAGTAGTGGGAGAACCAGAGCCGTAGGCGGCTTTGGTTCTTTATGTTTTCATTAGTCCGCTGCTGGCTCGCTTCCGAGCGGCTGCTGCCTTTTCTGCTGCTTATGCAAAAGCGGCCTGACCACATACCAGAAATAGAGGGCGCTAATAAGCATAACGATAGCGGTAATAAGAAAAGGGAGCTGGATATTGTTGTGCTCCAGCATTAATCCTGTCGCATAGGCAGCCGCCGCTCCGCCTATACTGCGAAACAGAGAGCGCAGACCAGCAAAGCTGTTGCGGTCCTCGTCCGGGAGCGACGACATTGTGTTGCTGTCAATCAGCGTATTAAGGAAGGCGAACAGCCCGCCTCGCAGCAGCAGAGCGCCAGCAAACAGGCTAACGGAGCTCGTTGCGGACAGCACCGCTGCACTTATAATAGTAAGTGCGAACAGCAGCATATACGTTTTCACCTCGCCGAGCCTCGACAAGATAGAGGGCACGAGCAAGGTGCCGATGAATAAGAAGGAATAATGGGCTGCGAGCAGCGACGATACCGCTTCATTTTCCCAATTGAGCTGGTACTTTACGATCACGTTCAGGAAGGGCATGGTTAAAGCGCCAGCGATGCCGGTTATGAAAATAAACCCGGACAGCAGCCAAACCTGCTTCGTTGGCCATATTGGAGCGAATAAGCGAATGAATTTACGCGAAGCGGATTTTCCCGCCACTGTCACTGCCGCCTGATTCACGCGACCGGCTCCCGTTTTCCTAGCCTTCGTTGCCGCTGTCGGCCGAACCTCTACGGGGTGGTGCGCCTCCTGCGTTTGCTGCTTCACCGCAGCGTGGAGGTCAGAAGGCAGCTTCCAGCCGCGAATGATCGCAAGCAGCAGCATGAATATTGCCGCCAGCCACAGCTGCGGCTTAAAGCTGTCTTCAGGCGTGCCGAGCCAGCGGGGCATATACCCGCCAAGCAGCGTACCGCCAATGTTAAAGAACATAAATACAGCAAAAAACAGGCTGTAAGCCTGCGTTTCCGATTCCCGTGACCGATTATATTGAAACAACAGCTGGGTTTCTGTTGCGACAATGAACACGATGCCGCAGGACAGCATAACCTGAGCGCAATAATATAGAAGCAAGTGATCGCTCACTGCAAACAGCGCAAAGCTGCCGGACATTAAGCTGATGCCAATGACCATAATGCGTTTTCGCCCCAGACGCCCTGCAAGCATGCTGGCAGGAATGCCGACGGCTCCCCCCATTAAGGTGCTTACTGATGTCAGGTGTCCGATTGCTTCTTCATTTACGCCGTTGGACAAAAAATATAAATTCAGCACAAGGCTAGACAGCCCCATCGTCATTCCAAAGCATATTTCGCTAAAAATCAGCCATTTTGCAGCAGGAGCAAGCTGTTTAATGGCCTTGCCATATCCAAACATAACGTTCCCCAATCTGAAGTTGTACCGTATTTTCGTTAAACGATTCTACTGCTTCCCATGTGACATTTTAATATCCATGAAGTATAACATGAGTGGTTAGGAGCGTATAGAAGTATAACCGATGAACGATTATAATATATTTATCCATTCTACTTAAGAAAGTGGTGTGAGCATGAACAGCTCTGTGTACGTAGTCATTATTTTAATCGCCGGACTGATTTTATGGAGGAGAATGCGCAGCTTCTATCGTCCGATTCGCGGCAGCGGCGTCCGATTGCTGCTTCCCGTGCTTTTCATGCTGCCAGGCATAATGCTTTTCTTTAATCCCCGCATTCATGCACCGCTGCTGGAATGGGTTATCGCTGTTGTGATTGGCTTAGCGCTGTCGATACCGCTCATCTGGACGACTAATTATGAGGTGCGCGAGGATCAGCAAATTTATGCGAAAAAGAATAGGGGCTTCATCGTCGCGTTTCTAGCGATTTTGGGCATTCGCCTGCTGCTGCGAAATTACGTTTCAATGCTTGAGCCGGAAACGTTCGCGGCCTTGTTTATGGTGATCGCCTTTTCCTATGTGATTCCGTGGCGCGTCATGTCTTATCTTAAATTCAGAAAGCTCGCCAGAGGACGGCTTGTCGCATAATCTTCTGATGTATACAAGTAATAAGCAAGGCAGTTGGACCTTTAGGAGGTCTGATTGTCTTTTTTCACTTTATTCACAAGGAAGCGCATTGACAGCTTATCTGCTTTTCTCTATTATTAGTGAGAATCATTATTACTGAGCTGAAATGGAGATAACGACAACATGATTAGAACAACCAAGAAAACGCTGCTATCTATTGCAGCTATGATTTTCCTTGTATCAACCGTGCTGATGGCATGTGCGAAGCAGGAAGCGTCTCCAAGCGCTAGCAATGGAACTGCTGACAACGCAGCAGTCGCAGCAGAGAAGGCCATTACGCTATCTTGGCCGCGCGATATTGGAACGATGAATCCTCATACCTATAACCCTTCACAGCTATTTGCCCAATCCATGATTTATGAGCCATTGGTCAGCTATAAGGCAGGAGGCAAGCTTGAGCCGATGCTGGCTGAATCATGGACCATTTCGGAGGATGGCAAGGAATATACGTTCAAGCTTCGTCAAAATGTAAAATTTTCCGACGGTACATCTTTTAATGCAGCAATCGTGAAGAAAAATTTTGATTCCGTTATGAAAAACTCGAATTTGCACAGCTGGCTTGGCGTTATCAACGTTTTGGACAAGACGGAGGCTATTGATGAATACACCTTCAAAATGACGCTAAAGCAAGCGTATTATCCAGCTATTCAGGATCTTGCGGTCGTTCGCCCCGTTCGTTTCTTGGGTGAAGCCGGTTTTCCTGATGATGGAGATACTTCTAAAGGAATTAAGAAGCCTGTTGGAACAGGACCGTGGTTGCTGGCTGAATATAAGAAGGACGAATATGCCGTATTTACGCGCAATCCGAATTACTGGGGCGAAAGTCCAAAAATTGATAAAATCACTGTCAAAATCATTCCTGATCCAGAAACACGCGTATTGGCATTTGAAAAAGGCGAGCTTGATTTGATTTATGGAGAAGGTGTCATCAGCATGGATGCCTTCCAGCAATTGAGAGAATCCGGCAAGTATACTACTCAATTGTCCGAGCCGGTCGCAACAAGAAGCCTGCTGCTGAATACAACCAATGACAAGCTGTCCGATTTGCGGGTGCGTCTGGCGCTTCAATCTGGCTTTAACAAGCAGGCGATGGTTGAAGGAATTACGCTCGGCCTAGAAGAGAAGGCGGATACGATTTTGTCCAAAAACTTCCCTTACACGGATATCGACGTACAGCCTGTCGCATACAATACGGATCAAGCGGCTGCTTATCTGGATGAAGCGGGCTGGAAGCTTCCTGCCGGCAAAGCGGTCCGCGAGAAGGATGGACAGGCATTAGAGCTGGAATTAATTTTTGATAAGACCGATCCGATTCAAAAAGCGATGGCTGAAACGATGCAAGCCGAATGGAGCGCGATTGGCGTTAAGCTGAATATAACGGGCCTTGAGCTCACGACGCAAATAGAGCGCCGGAAAGCGGGCAATTATGACCTTGATTTCTGGAGTAACTATGGAGCGCCTTATGATCCGCATTCCTTCATTAATGTTGTAGCAGAGAAAGGCTGGGGCGTTGCGGAAGCCAATGCCGGCTTGCCAATGAAGCAAGAGCTCGATCAGCAAATTCATGAGGTGCTTTCCTCAACGGATGAGACGAAGCGCCAGCAGCTTTACAGCTCGATTTTGCTGACTTTGCAGGAGCAATCGGCGATTGTGCCCATTTCCTATATTAAGAAAACAGTAGTATTCCAAAACAAGGTGACGGACTTTGCGTTCCCTGCGAACCGAGACGAAAATCCTTTTGAAGGAATAAACATCAGCCAGTAGCAAGCAGCCAGCAGGGAGGCAATCCATGATTAGCTATATCGGGAAGCGATTGCTCGCAATTGTTCCCATTATTCTTTTTGCCATTCTAATAACATTCGTGCTCATTCATGTTTCGCCTGTAGATCCAGCGGAAGCCTATTTAACTGCGGCCCACATTCATCCGACGGAGGAGCTGTTGGCTGAGAAGAGGCATGAATTCGGGCTGGATCAGCCGCTGCTTGTGCAATATTGGCATACGGTCGTCAAGATGGCACAGCTTGATTTTGGACTATCCTTTATGACCAATGAGCCGGTATGGGAGGATGTGGTGTCGAAAATGCCCGCGACGGTGCAGCTCGCCGTCAGCAGCATTTTGTTTGGGATGCTCGTCAGCATCCCGCTCGGCTTTTTATCGGCCATTTATAAAAACAGCGTGATTGATTATTTTAGTAGAGGGCTTTCCTATTTCGGAGCGTCCATCCCGCAGTTTTGGCTCGGTTATTTATTGATGTTCTTTTTCGCTGTTAAGCTGGATTTGCTTCCCGTAGAAGGCAAGGGCTCTTGGGACAATCTCGTGCTCCCGACGCTCACGCTGTCACTTGCTCTTATCGCTATTTATACCCGGCTGCTGCGTGCGAGTGTGCTGGAGCAATTGCAGGAATCGTATGTGATCTATGCGAAGACGCGTGGAATCAAACAGCGGATTATTATGCTCAAGCATGTGCTGAAAATAGCGATTTCGCCCGTCATTACCGGACTTGGCATGAACTTTGGCAAATTGCTGACCGGGACGATTATCGTGGAGCAGGTCTTTTCCTGGCCGGGATTTGGACGTTATTTTGTCGATGCGATTTTCAATCGGGATATTCCGGTCATTCAGTGCTATGTGTTCCTAGCGGCTTGCTTGTTCATTATTTGCAACCTAATCGTTGATTTGATACAGCTTTATATGGATCCTCGAATTTCTCTGAAAGGAAGAACCGACCAGTGATTGCGAGACTACGCACCTTCCTGAGGGGACAGAAAGCGATTGCCATCTGCACAGCCATTTTACTCGTTTTCGCAATGGTGACCCTTTTAGCTCCATGGATTTCGCCACATGATCCTATTAAAGTCAATTTGGCGCTTAAGCTGCAGCCGCCCTCGGCACAATATTGGCTCGGTACCGACCATTTAGGACGCGACACTTTTTCGCGTCTGCTGCATGGCGCCCGGATTTCGCTTGGCCTCGCTTTCCTGATTTTCATTGCCTCTCTTGGGATTGGCTTAGTGATAGGAACCATCGCAGGGTACAGAGGGGGCTGGCTGGATGCTTGGCTCATGCGCTTTTGCGAAGCGGTCATGACGATTCCGAATCTCGTGCTCGTGCTAGGTATGGTCGGCATTTTTGGACCGGGGCTGCTGCAGGTTGTGCTCGCATTAATGCTGGTACAGTGGGTATATTACGCCCGCATGTTCCGCGGAATGGTTATCAGCTTGAAAGAACGCCAGTTTATTACTGCCGCTCGCATTAGCGGCTCCTCCGAGTGGAAGATTATTAGGAGGCATATTATTCCGAACGTGCTGCCGCCGATTTTGGTCATGGGAACGCTCGAAATGGGCTGGGCGATTATGGATATATCTGCCCTATCATTTCTAGGCCTAGGCATTCAGCCGCCGACACCGGAATGGGGAGCAATGATTCATGAAGGCAAAGCCTTTATTCGCAGTCATCCGGAATTGATGTTATATCCGGGCTTAATGATTTTGTTCGTAGTCATTACATTCAACGTATTAGGCGAGGCGTTGTCGGAGCGGTTTGGGGTAAAACGACGGATGTGAATAGAGGAATGAGACCCATGGTGGAAAAATCTCGCAAGGTACTTCAGGTAAGCGGCTTGCGTGTGAAAGTAAAGTCGGAGCAAGGAATGCTGTCTCTGATCGAGGATATTCATTTTAATATTGAGCGCGGCCAGGTGCTAGGCCTTGTTGGAGAGAGCGGCAGCGGCAAGTCGGTAACCTGCAACTCCCTGCTGCAGCTAATGGACCCGAAGCATACGACCGTCGAAGGCAGCATTCAATTGAATGGACGTGAGCTGAATGGTCTGAAGGCGGAGGAAATGCGGCGAATACGCGGCAAAGAAATATCCTTCATTATGCAAAATCCGATGAATGCTTTTACGCCGGTGTATACGATCGGCGTTCCTTTCATTGAAACGATTCGCACGCATACCGCCCTTACGAAAAAACAAGCTGCGGAGCTGGCCATCACCGCGATGGAGGCGATGAATCTGCCTGATCCTGCGAAGCTGTTGAATTTGTACCCGTTCCAGCTTAGCGGCGGCATGCTGCAAAGGGTCATGATAGCCATATGCATGGTTCTGCGTCCTGCGCTCGTCATTGCCGATGAACCGACTACAGCGCTTGATGTCGTGAATCAATTGCAGGTGCTGAGGGAGCTGGATCGTCTCCGTGTGGAGCATGGCACCTCGATTCTGCTTATTTCTCATGATTTAGGCGTCATTTCGGAATTGGCAGACGAGGTTGCCGTGATGCAGCATGGGCGAATCGTAGAGAAGGCGGACGTGTTTCAATTGTTTGACCATCCGCAGCATCCGTATACGCAAAGGCTGCTGAATGCGCGGCCGAAGCTGCCTGACCATTTGAGCGGGTATTTTGAAAATAGGGGGTAACGTATGCTGCTACAGGTAAAGGAAGTCACCCATACGTATGGAGAAACGAGGCTGCTATGGCGTTCTTCCAAGCGTACCCCTGTACTATCGAACGTTTCTCTAGCTCTGGAGGAAGGCGAGTGCCTCGGTCTGCTCGGAACGAGCGGTGCGGGAAAAAGCACATTAGGCAAAGTGATTCTCGGCTTGGAAAAGCCGCAGGCAGGACAGATTCTTTTTCAGGGACATGATCTTTATCAAGCGGATAAAGCAGCTCGCCGAGCATTGCGCCGGGATTTGCAGGTCGTGTTTCAGGATTGTTATTCATCCGTTAATCCGCGCGCGACAGCTGAGCAGATCATTGGCGAGCCATTGGAAAACTATGAGCGCCTGTCCCTACAGGAGCAAAAACGAACGATTGGCGGACTGCTCGAACGGGTCGGCTTGAAGCCGGAGGATATGCGGAAATACCCCAATCAATTTAGCGGAGGCCAATTGCAGCGTATTAATATTGCGAGAGCGATTGCCTTGAAGCCAAAGCTGATTGTGCTGGATGAATCGGTCAGCAGCCTCGATATGGTCAATCAAACGCATATTTTGAGCTTATTAAGCGAGCTGCGGGCGGATTTTGGGCTTTCGTATATGTTTATAACACATGATATTAAAGCAGCCTACTCCATATCGGATAAGCTTGCAGTAATGGAGCATGGGCAAGTCGTTGAGATGTGCGAAGATAAAGATCAAATTTTTGCATCCCCTCACAGGGCCGTGAAAAAATTGCTTGCTGCGATGCTGCCTGAGCATCCTCGCTATCGTTCACGTTCGTTGAGCGGCCGCGCAGAGGCTTAATCGCAAACGAAGAAGATCGTAAGAAAAGAAGACTCCAGTCCCACTTGTAAAGTGGATTTGGAGTCTTCTTTGTTTGCATGATTATTGACGGATTCCGCTAAGCTCGAATGCGGCAAGTCGATTCGCGGCGGCAGCGAGTACGCGGCCTTGTCACATCGCCTTGCTCCCTACGTATTGCTTCTTGCGCACATAGAAGCGGTTAGCCGCCATGCGAACGAGCTGATACGTGACCTCAGCGACGAGTATGCCGCCAACAACATCAAGCAGGGAATGCTGCTTAATGAATACGGTAGAGGCGATGATCAACCACAGGAGGACGCTCCAGGCGATACGGGAAACAATGCCCAGCTTCAGGTCCCGGTTGATCGTAATGAACAGCAAATAGCTGGTGAGGCAATGCACGCTTGGGAAGCAATTAAGCGGCGCATCATTGTTATAAATAAACTGTACCAGCGTCAGCGCCAAATTACTTGGTTCAATGTCCGGGCGCGGCACATACGTAGCAAACAATAGAAAAATCACATTGCAGCCCATAACAGCAATATTGTAGGCAGCTAGGACGCGCCAATAGATTTTGCGGTCAACAATGGCAAAGTAGATAAATGCCAAATACATAACAGGCATCCAACTCATATAAGGAAAGACAAACCAGGAGAGGAAAGGAATCTTTAAGTCAATCCAATAATAGTTGTAATGGACGGATTCAATGGAACCTACGTTTCTCCCAATCCATAAGTAAATCAAGCCTTGTATATAAATAGTTGAAACACCTAATACATGCCACCATCGTAAAAAAAACGACTTCATCACGGCCTCCTTAAGCGACGCACTTGCAATTTTCAATCATTTCTCTGCCTTAACTATAGACAATTTAGCTTCCTATTTCAAATGTTATGCGATTTCCCTGATTTCTCCTGCAACGTAATCGCGCTTTCGTGGGCAGGGCATATAGGCAGTGTGAGCCGGATTGGTACGTTATCGGGAGAATATGGCAGGATGTTTCTGAATGCCTCCCATGAGCTTATGAGATAGTGGCTAAGCGTATATTATCGGACCTGAGGCAGTCTGACCGAATTTTATACCTCCTCCAAAGTCCGCTATACTTAAAGAAACCCGATCGCTTGGGTAATTCTTATATTTGAACAAAATGGAGGTTACTCACTTGACTTACAAGAAAATGCTGGGACGCCGAAACGAAATTCTAAAACGACACCTGAACTCATTCATTCTTAAAAATAACCGGGAAGGCTTGAACGGCCAAGAGCATAACTTTTACCAAAGCATGCTCAAGGAGCTGTATCAAGGCGAATCACAGCTCAATTCGATGAAAAGCTAACGCTTAGTAAATACAAATATGCATGCATCAAAAGATATGCGGAAAAATCCAATATGGTTCCTGTAGGCTGCTGGGAAATACCCAGCGGTCTTTATTTTGTCGTTTTTGTAGATGCCAACGCTTTACCTTGCTTAAAGGTTTATGATGGCTATAGGCATTTGTAAAATTAGAGAAAACGAACCATTTGCCCATAAGGAGCCAATATAGAGTGAATACCCGTTAGGAGGCGCCCCTATGAAGGATCAAGACATTCATCCGTGGTTAACGCGGATGATCCAGGGTGATTCGGAAGCATTTCGCTATGTGTATGAAGCAACAAGTGATCATGTATACCGAACGCTGTATGTATTGTTGAATAATCGGGAGGATGCAGACGATGTGATGAATGAGGTGTACATGCAGCTTTTTAAAAGCTTGCCAAGCTATCAAACGACACAGCCGTTCCGTCCTTGGCTCAATGGCCTGATAATGAGACAGGCGAGCAATTGGCGGCGCAAGCAGTGGCGAAAAGGGAGGCTGCTAGAGCGTTTGAAGCTGTTCCATCGGAGCGGGCATGACCAAGCTGTAGCAGATGAGCCCTATCAAGCGGAAGAACAGCGGAAGGAGATGATGGATCTCATTAATGGGCTTTCCTATAAGCTGCGTGAAGTCATTGTGCTGAAGTATTATCAGCATTGCACACTGGAGGAAATAGCGGAAGCGCTGCAGCTGCCGCTCGGGACGGTCAAATCACGACAGCATGCTGCGCTGCGCAAGCTTCGTCAGCTGTCGGAGCAGCAGGGAATAGGGAAGGAGACGATTTTTCATGCCGATTGAGAAACGAATTACAGAAGCTTTGGAGGCGCGGGCCATGGAGGCAAAACGCTCACCGGAGCTTGATAACCGTATTGGCGCATGGTTTGCAGAGCAAGCAAGCATGAACAAAGGGGGGGCAAGGATGAAAAAAGGGAGAAGCAAAGCGGCTATTCTCGCCATGGTTGCTCTAATAGCCATCGTGGTAACCGGATTCTCGGCAAAATACTTTTTCTCCATTGGCGACGACCGCATACTATTGAATTACGCGACAATGGATCAGGCTCGTTATGAGCCAGAGCTGGCAGCGGAGGCAAGATCGCAGGTCGAGGAGGTTCGGCGGCAGCTTGCAGTAGGTGAATCTGCCTTGGTATATTCCAAGGCGTTAAATGAGCTTTTGCCCAACGCTGTGAATCTTCAGCTGCCAACAGGCGTATCCAATCCATTTTTGTATACCGACCTGAAGGAATGGCAGCTGGAATTGCAGCAACAGGTTCCCGGTTACCGGACATTCGATGCCGAGGCGCTTGGGCTTGCTTTTATTAATGGGAAGTCGGAGCGGGCCTTTGGAGAAGTGATAACGCCTGACCAGGATGAAGCCGTGAGCCAGCTGCGCGAGGAGTTGAAGGAAACAGATCGTGCGTATGTTTGGAAGAAGCTTGTCGACACTGGCGCTAATAAGCGTTTTCCGGCTTATACGTCTACTTACCAAAATGCACAGGGTCAAATATTTACGATCATGATGGAGGTAATGAAAGAGAAGGTCGTCATGAAAAGCCTTATTCAGGGGAAGGACATGGAGGAGGTAAACTTGAATGGCAAGCAGGCTTTGTACGGGGAAAGCCATTCGATCTGGTTTAGTCCGACAGATGAAAATCGCAGCTTGATCTTTGTGGATACACAGCAGGATTCATCAATTATTTATACGATCAGCAGCTTTGCAGTGGATGTGACAAAGGAACAGCTAATCGCCATTGGAGAGCAAATGAAGTAATGAGCTGAGGAAAAATCATTGACGGGAGAGTACGTCATAGTCGAGCATAAACACAGTAAAGACTGCTCGGCTATGGCGTTCCTTTTATAGAAAGCTTAAAATGCTTAATATCGCTTCTCCGCGAAAACCGTAGCGAGGCTGCTGTCGACCCCTTCAATATATAAAGGAACCGCGTAGACCATGCCTATATTGGTTAAGTTATGGTCTAAATTCATATCCTCAATTAGCAGGATGAATCGGCCATCCACCCGGTCCTTCCCAAGCATGGTTTGATGGAAGGCGATGCCTTCATCCATATGCAGCGGCGATGCAGAAGAAATAAAATCCATGCCTACAGCCCGCAAGGAATCAAACACCATTAAATAATTAGCGGCAGATGCAGAAAAGCCGGGGTTCTGATTGCCATAGCGAACAGGGTCCGACTCGCGAATTTCACCGAAGCCTGTGCGAATGAGCAGTAAATCTGATCCGGCGATTGCGTTGGCGAAAGGCTCTAGGTCTGCTTTAGTGATTAGTTCATTATCAGTTTTGGGAATATCGAGTACGGTCACATGGGTGAAGACGAAATAATCAATGGGAAGTTCGCTTAATTTTTTGCCTTGCGGATTAAAGTGCCAAGGGCCGTCGATGTGGGTGCCGCTATGATTGATGATCGTTATAATAAACTGATTAAATAAATCCCCTTTTTCGATGCTGAATTGCTGCTGGATTTGGACTGGTGGATTGCCTTTGTATACGGGAGTATTTACACTTAGCGGATAAGACAGGAGCAATCGCTTCATTTGGTAACCATCCCCCTGCTTTTATTTTAAAGTATGACTTGCGCGCGCTTGTCATTCTTTCGTTCAAGCAAGCAGCACGCGGCTCACTGATACAGCATGGTACTATCTTATGATGCAGCGGCATGTTCATGCTTAATGAACTCGAAAAATAACGAATAAATCCGCTGTTTCCGCGCTTTTTTTAATCGCTTACATTTACGCTGGTGTTTTATAAACAGATGTGTTATGATAAGGGTAATAAAAATTAGACCTGAATTCACATATGATAGAAGGTTATGGTTTTTGAGGTTATAGCCTGCTACCATATGTGATTTCTTATTTTTAACGAAATAAAGGGGTCATGTTTTATAAAGAAGGAGGTGCTCTTATGCAAACAGGAACAGTTAAATGGTTTAACGCTGAAAAAGGCTTTGGTTTCATCGAAGTTGAAGGCGGAAACGATGTATTCGTACATTTCAGTGCAATCACTGGCGACGGATTCAAAACTTTGGACGAAGGTCAACAAGTTGAATTCAACGTGGTTCAAGGTAACCGTGGACCGCAAGCCGAGAACGTTGTAAAGCTGTAGGCTTTAAAACGGACTAAATTCCCGCAAGGGATCAAAGACAGCTGTTCGGGATTTTTCCCGGCAGCTGTTTTTTTGCCTTGGTAATAATCAGCGCAAACGCCTCATTGCATGTGCGTTGACGAAAGGCAGGGCTAGCGCTACACTGTAAGGGAATCATGTTTAGAATGATGAAAGCGCTTACCGAAATGAGAGTCTCTTCCAATAGACTAACGGGCTGGTGAAGAAAGTGGAAAAAATAAAAGTAGGCGTAATTGGAGCGGGCTTTATCGGTCCCGCGCATATAGAGGCCTGCCGAAGGCTAGGCTTTGTAGAAGTGGTGGCGGTGTCCGGCTCGGATCAAAGCTCGACTGACAAAAAGGCAAAGGAGCTGGGTGTGCCGCTCGCTTATGGCGATTACCGGGACATGCTGAAAAATCCCGATATTCAGGCCATTCATAACTGCACGCCGAACCATTTGCATTATCAAATAACGAAGGAAGCTATTGAAGCGGGCAAGCATGTGCTTTCAGAAAAGCCGCTGGCGATTTCTAGTAGGGAATCAGCAGAGCTGCTGCGGCTTGCGAAGGAGAAAGGCATTGTCCACGGCATTAACTTCAATTATCGCCAGTTTCCGATTATTCAGCAGCTTGCATCTATGGTGAGGGATGGCGATTTAGGCAAGGTTAATTTGGTTCACGGCAGCTATTTGCAGGACTGGCTGCTGTACGAAACGGATTATAACTGGCGGATGTCGTCGGATATCGGCGGCAGATCCAGAGCGATAGCAGATATAGGCTCGCATTGGTGCGATTTGATCAAATATGTAACGGGCAAAAAGATTGACGCGGTATTTGCGGATTTCTCCACCGTGCATCCCGTACGGAAGAAGCCGAAGCAGGCTTCCGAAACGTATCAGAAGCATGGAAACAATGTAGAATATGAGAATGTAGCGATTGATACGGAAGACTATGCGACCGTCTTGCTCCGTTTTACGGATGGAACGAAGGGCGCCTTCTCCGTATCGCAAGTGAGCGCGGGGCGTAAAAACCGTCTTAGCTTCGAGCTGAATGGCACAGAGAAATCAACCTTCTGGAACCAGGAGGAAGCGGAAAAGCTGTGGATTGGCTATCGGGACAAAGCTAATGAAGTGCTGATGGCTGATCCGGCGCTTTTTGCAGCAGATGCACGTTCCTCCATTCATCATCCGGGAGGCCATAATGAAGGCTGGCCGGATGCGGTCAAGAACATGATGCAGCATTTCTATGCGTATATTCGCGACGGCAAGCACCTGAGCGGCGAAGAGCCGCCTTTTGCAACGTTTTTGGACGGGCATATTTCGATGAGCACGACGGATGCGATTTTGCAAAGTCATGAGACGGAGAAGTGGGTTAAGGTTGAGATTTTGGAAGTATAGCGGCAATAGAGACATGGGCTTCTTCTTAGGGAGCGCCATGTCTTTTTTGTTAGTATTATTAAGGAACACTCTATAAAATTAACCCTGCTGTCGATATTATAGTATAACGCTTTTAATAAAGGGGAAATGGAAATTATGACTACCGTTCAAGCTCTGATTGAAGCGATGCCTTTCATTCGACAAATGATTCGTGAAGATGTTTCGCTATCCATCATTGATGAGAAATCCTATGTTTACTATGATACAGAGGACCTGTTCAAGCTCGGATTTAAATCCGGCGACCCTTTGCTGGAGGCTAATCAGAACTATAAGGATTTGAAGAATGGCAACGAGAGGACGGTAGCTCATATTCCGAAGGAAATAGCTGGTATTCCGCTGGATTGCTTATTTCTGCCTATAAAAAATGAACAAGGCGAAATGCAAGCTTGCCTGTGCGTCGCCTACAAAATGGATAATCAAGAGCTGCTGAAGCAGCTCATGGATAAGACGGAGCTTTTTAATGGAAAATTGCTTGATGGTGTCCAGCATCTGGCTGCCCATTCGGAGCAGTTGAACTCCACATCCGAGGAAATTTTAATTAATACGAAGGAAGCGGTCGACAAGTCACGCGATGTCAATAAAGTGGCAGGCTTTATCCGCGAAATTTCAGAGCAAACCAATCTGCTTGGGCTCAATGCAGCAATTGAAGCAGCACGTGTAGGTGAAGCGGGAGCAGGCTTTGGCGTGGTAGCGTCGGAAATTCGCAAGCTGTCCGTGGATACGAAGGGGGCGACCACGCGAATTGAGCAGTCGCTCAAGCTGGTGCAGGAGTCAATCAAGCTGATGGAAACGGAAATTGCTGAAATCACATCCTCCTCCCAAGAGCAAGCAAGGCTGGTCAGCGATCTCATGGAGGTTATTGAACAGATCAACGAAACGGGGCTGGAAATGCACGGCTTTATTAAAAAAGTCATCTCGTATCAGCAATAAACCGATAGCAAAGGGCGATTTTACTCCATTTGCGCATGTATGCTATGATTCGAGCATACCCTACAACTGGAATGAAATCAGGTGAAAGTTATTAAAATCGGTTTTCGGACGATTAAGACGGCAGTTGGCGTCAGCCTGTCGATCTTAATCGCCCATTATTTGCAGCTTGAAAACTTTACGGCAGCGGGCATTTTGACGCTTCTTTGTATTCAGCGCTCTCGCCGTCAGTCGAATCAAGCAGCCATCAGCCGCTTTCTTGCTTGTATGACGGGCATGCTTTTCTCGATGCTCATGTTTCAATTGCTCGGCTACCATGCGTATGCTTTTTTGGTCGTGCTGCTGTTGTTCATTCCGTTTTGCGTGAAGCTGCGCATACATGAAGGCATAGCAAGCAGCGCGGTTATTATGATGCATGTATTTGTCCATGGCAAGGTCGAGGTATCTTTTCTGTTCAATGAGCTGTTCGTCGTCGTGATTGGCCTTGGCGTTGCGCTGCTGGTTAACAGCTACATGCCGAGTATTGATAAGGAAATGACCCGCTACAAGCAGGAGACGGAGCGTTATATTGCCGTCATTCTCAAGGAATATGCTTGTTATTTGAAGAAGGGGTATACGCTGTGGGATGGAAATGAGCTGCTGCAGCTGGAAACGGTGCTGCGGAAGGCGAGCCAAATTGCCCAACTGGATGCGGAAAATTACCGATCACTCAAGAAAGGGCCGAGCTATCGTCAATATTTTGAGCAAAAGCGCAAGCAATATGATTTGCTGGAGCGTCTGCTGCCGCTGGTCTCGCAAATTACTTCGCAGTTGGAGCAGGGTGAACGGATTGGCGAATGTATGGAGCAGCTCGGCGCTTATGTTGGCGAGGCAGAGTCTTCACGAGAAGACCGTTACGATTATTTTTATGAAATGCTGCGCGGCGTGCGCGAATATCATAAGCTGCTGCCTTTGCCGCAGACGAGGGATGAATTTGAAAACCGCGCCAGCCTGTTTGCGGTAGCTAATGAGCTGGAGCGGTTTGTCAATACACTTTAGCCCTCCGAAGCGGCAAGCAAAACAATAAAGCCAAGCTATTCTCTTCCTGTACTCTGGGAGAGGGTGGCTTGGCTTTTTTATAACGGGCTGACAGGAGCCGCTTTCAGAAGAAGGAGAAGGGCAGCCGGAAGAGATTTTTTTTCTTATTCTGCTTGCGCTCCATGCTCGCTGCAGCATTTTGCAGAGCAACAAGCGAGGAAAGCTGCCTATTGCGCTCCTGCATGCTCGATAGGGAAGCCGCCAATTGATTAAGCGTTTGACGAATTTCCTCCAGCTCCTCGCGGTGATGAAGCAGCTGAACGCCAATGACCTCGTCTGCTTTGCGCGCTAACGTTCCTTCTATGCGCTCCAGGCGTTCTGCCAGCTCTTCCTGCGGATTTTTGAGATCACAGGCGGAATCGAGTCTGTTCTCCGCAGCCTCCAGGCCGAAAGCGGGAAATTGAGCGGAAGCATCAGCGGCACTGGCAGCCACTTGCTGAAGCCCGGTGACATCGACCGTTTGAATGAGCGCAGGCAAGGTCATCTCATGAAGCAGCTCACCCGCCTCAAGCTTCGTCTTTACGCTTTGCAGCTTCTCTAAAGCAGGCTCATCAAAAATATAATGACCGAACATATCCTTGCTAAAGGAGGCGGGAAATAGGGCAACCCAGCGTCTGATCGTCGTTTCGCTCACAGCGAGCTGTCTGGCAGCATCTTTCGTTTTTAACAGATTCATTAGCGAGCACCTCGTTTCATTCGTCTTTGCTGTTAAGTATTCGTGGTGGATGAGGTACTCCCTGCTAGGGTGACAAAGGTAGTGTCGAATCGCTAAAACTAGTGTGAAACTGCCGAAAAATGCAACTGCCGCGCGAGCTTACGCGCTTTCTCCCGTAATTGGGAAATCCCTTTGTGAATATGGCGTCCAAACGTACGAGGGTTGCTTTTTTTCGACAGCAAAAGCCGGGTTTGCGCTATTCTTTTTACCTAAAAATAGGTAGTATAGAGAAAAGGAAGTTTTTCCAGCTTTACTGAGTGTCCCATTTGTATTTTTCATTATAGATTTCGGAAACCTCCGCGCCAAGCGCTCCCCAATTATGCTGCGGGTTATTGCGAATGACATTGTAGAGCCGCAGAAAGCGGTCCTTCGGCAGCTTGCGTGCATAGCGCATAACCAGATGCGGGTATAAAATGACGTAGCGCTTCAAGCGAACGGCTGCACCGGCAATGCCGACGAGAATAGGCTCCCCGCCCTTCATTCGCAAAATTTGCGCTTCATGAATGAGGGCGTAGCGGAACGCTTTCTCCTTCAGCAAGCCTCGATTCAGCTTGGCAAGCTCGCCCATATATTGGACAAGGTCCGGATTGAAGTGGTCGAGCAGCAGCGGCTCCAGCATCAGGTCCATATCTTTGCGCAGTACAAATGATTGCAGCAGCAAAATTTGCTCTACCTTAATTTGGTCCGTGCGAACGAGCGTGCCGATCTCGCGCAGCATCTCATATGCTCGCTGCTTCTCGCCGTTATGAAATACCGCGATTGCGGCTTCGCGGTCGAGCCGCAGCCCGTCCACCAGCTTAAACGACTCTCTTTGCAGCAGCTTCCCTAATTGGAAGCTAATCCGCTCGGCACGCGTGCTTCGGCGCATCATCCATAACAGGGCGAGAGACGTTACGCCGCCAGCGGCGCAAAGACTTGTCTGCAAAGTTGACTCCGAAAAGAATATTCCAGCGGCAACAAGGGCAAGGATGAGAATAGTTTCCTTAACGATGCTGCTTCGTTGCAGCGACAGCGCCTTTTTCTCCAGTTTAATGAGGGAGGATTTCCCACAGGAGGGGCAGGTTTTGTAGCCAAGTATAGTGAAGCGGCCGCAGCTGCGGCAAATTTTAAGCTTTTCATAAGCTTGTCGTGTTTTAATGTAGGGATTCAGCTGAACGGGTATTTTTTTCATCATGAGTTCCCCCGGTCGTTGCTCTTAAAGATAGCTAAGGCAAGCTGATCAAGCTGCTCTGGCGTGGGTGCTTTCTTATGCTGATTATAGTAGTGGACACCCCGGAGTAAGACGAAAAGAAACAATATTCCCAGACATACGTATGTAACCATAAGCGCGAGTCCTCTCTTATGCTTGAAGTGATTTAAGCCATTCTATCAGGTATACTGACAGTATATCATTATTGAGACAACAAGGACCAATATGCTTAATTTGTGGAGAAGGAGCCAGAAGATGATTCAAATATATCGTTACCTCACCCTGTTATTACTTATAACGTTACTTCCACTAGCCGGATTTGCTCCCGCTCCAGCACATGCAGCTGCGCAGAGCTCGCAAATCGACGCCGTTCTGGTACTGGATGTCAGCCAGTCCATGAGCACAAGTGATCCGGCCGGCATCGGCAATGAGGCGATGAAGATGTTCATCGACATGCTGTCCGAAAAGGGCGATCAGGTGGGCATCGTATCCTATACCGATCAAATCCAGCGGGAGAAGGCGCTGCTCGAAATTAGCTCGGCTGCGGATAAGACGAACCTCAAGCAGTTCATCGACCAGCTCAAAAGAGGGGCCTATACCGACATCGCTGTCGGCGTGAAAGAGGCAGTGCAAATATTGAATGACGGTGCCGACCCCGATCATGAGCCTTTGATCATCGTGCTGGCGGACGGAAACAATGATTTTAATTCGAAGTCGGGACGCACGCAGGCCGATTCGGATGCCGATATGGCCGAGGCGCTCAAGGAAGCGACCAGCAAGGGCTATCCCGTCTATACCATTGGACTGAATGCGGATGGCAAGCTGAATAAAGCGGCACTGGAAAGCGTGTCCCAACAAACGGGCGGGAAATCGTTTTCCACAAATACAGCGGCTGATCTGCCGCAAATTCTAAGTGAAATTTTCGCCAGCCACTCACAGCTGAATGTCGTGCCTGTCGATTCTTTTACAGCGGATGGCAATTATCAGGATGTCAAAATCACGGTACCAAACAGCAACGTGCTTGAGGCGAATATATCTATTACATCCTCCAAGCAGGTTGAGGCAAGGCTCATTGATCCGGCGGGCAATAAAATAGCCATTCCAAGCGATCAGGTGCTGCTCTCCACTTCCAAAACGTATTCCTTAATGAAGCTGCTAAAGCCGGAGGAGGGCGATTGGACGCTTCAAGTGAAGGGGGCGGATCGCGACAAAATCGACATCAATCTTATTTTCAACTATGATCTGGCGCTGGAGATGGATAAGCTGCAAAGCTCGTCATACAGCAAGGGAGACAGCATTCCTATTAACGCTTATCTGGTAAGCGGCGGGAGCAAGTTAAGTGATCAAGAGCAATATCGCAACATGAAGGCGGTTCTGTACGTCAATGATTTGGATAGCGGCACGACAGAGGAAGTTCAGCTGAGCAATGCGGGTGATCATTTTGAAGGCACCTACAAGGTGGCAGATAAGCATGATTATGAGCTGAAGGTTCGTGCGGAGGAGGCAAGCTTCTACCGTGAAACTGCCGCCGTAAAAATTAGTGCCAAAGGCGGCGCTTCGGCGAGCACAGGCACGGGGACTGCTGCGGAAAGCGAGAAGCCATTCCCGCTCATTCCCGTCATTATCGGAGCGCTTGTTCTAATAGCGCTGCTGGTCGCTGCATATTTCATTATGCGTTACTTGAAGCAAGCGCGGCGCGGCTTTGTCGGTCAGATCATCATAGAGATTCGCGATGAGAATACGGGCGACAAAACGTTCCCGCAATATAAAAAGCTGAATGCCTTCCGCGGCAAATTCTCGCTGCATCAGCTGCTGCAGCTGGCGCCGGAGCTGAAGGAAACGGAGAAGCTCATTTTCGTACCGGGCAACGGCGACCGCCTTGTTCTTCGTAATGGCTCGCCGTGTACGGTGGAGAAATCCGGTCGTGCGGTTGATGCCAGCGGCAGCGGCGGCCTTGAGGTCAAGAGCGGGGAGCGGTTGACCATTCCTTTGCAGCAGATCGATAAAACGATTTTTATCGAATATATAGTGTGATGGTTTTAGGGTTCGTAAAACCGCTGGGGATGGTGAAGGGTGGAGCTGCGCGGCGTGAAAGGTTTGGCCTACGATCGTCATTGCCCTTGGAATTGTTGAATAAACCGCCGAGCGGTACAATTCCAAGGACAAAAACGAACGCTCCGCTTCTCCAGCTCAAACCTTTCACTTCGCTGCGCTCCCCCTTTCACCGCCATGGTTTTAAAGAACATTAAAACCGTGGGGGTTCTAGCGGGGGAGATCACCCCGTGAACCTAACAGATGTAAAGACAAAAGATAAAAGCAGAAAACACAAAGCACAAAGATGAAAGCAGAAAGATGAAAGCAGAAAGCACAAGGCAGAAAGCAGAAAGATGAAAGCAGAAAACACAAAGCAGAAAGCAGAAAGCACAAAGATGAAAGCAGAAAGATGAAAGATAAAAGATGGAGTGCAAAAATTAGGGAGTGTGAGCAATCTGGAGTCGGCTTGCTGAGATTATAGCCGAGATCGTGTCGCTCAGGACACTTACTCCTTTTTTGAAGGACTGAGATTCCGCTATTTTGGTTTTTAAGGCGATTTCAAGGGGCAAGCGGACTGGAAAGCCGTTATCCTACCCATTATTCCGTCAAAATAGCCATTTTCAGCGCATTAACGGCTCCTGAGTCCGCTGCTTATGACTAACCCATCATTTAGTTGATATAGCGTCTCCTGTGTCCGCCAAGTCTTTCTTTGTACAAGGAGCAGGTCTCAGTCATAAGGGGCATGGAGAAAAAATATTAGAGGATTTGCGAGGGGGGAGGAGCCTTGCGGTCGTCTATTGTAGATAAGCTTTTGCGGCAATATAGGGCCGGCGGGAAGAATGGTGAGAAAAGCGGACTGGGATGAAATGAAAAGATTAGCTTAGCCTTGCGAAGCGTTAGCGCTCGTTTAAAGCTTCCCTTAGGAAAGCAGCTTCGTAACCATATGCCGTTAACTCTTAAATTTCCTCCTCGGGGAATCATGAATAGAAATTCAGGGGGAAGGACGTTTGGAGATCGGAAGTGAAGTCAAACTTTGCCTACAATGCAGCTTCCTTCTCACCATCTTTCTCATTATCCTTCTAAACAGCCATACAGCCATACAGCCATACAGCCATATAGCAATTACAGCAATGATTCATACCATTTGGAGGTAGAACAATGAAGCCGATTGTTAGAGAACATATCCAGCAGCTAGATGTTTCATTAGGCGGAGGTATCGTCAGTGAAAAAATTCGCGTCGATACGATTGATAATCCGATCCTCATTATTGGCCTCGGCGGCACAGGCATTGATGCGCTGTTGCGCCTTAAATACCAGATCAACCGCCGCTTTAAGCTGCCGGAAGATCCCCTGTCCAAACGCAAGCTGGAAAAGCCAAATAACGTGGAGTTTCTAGCCTTTGAGACCAATGAACAGGACCGCAACAAAAAATATAAAGGCATTGGTCTTGATCCAATCAATGAGTTTGTGCTGCTCTCCAATGCCGAAGTCGGCGGCTTGCTGCAAAATCGCAGCATTTTAGAGCCATATATTACGGACTGGCTGTCGCCAGAGCTAAGCATTACCGATGGCATGAACGGTGCCGCCGGCGTACGTCAGGCAGGACGTTTATTGCTTTTTACAAAGATCAACCAGGTTGTGCAAAGCATTGATAAAAAAATCAAGACGCTTTCCGTCGGCACAAGCAAAAAGCTGATGGTATTCCTGCTCACCGGTCTATCCGGCGGTACGGGCAGCGGCTGCTTCCTTGATATTTCATATATCGTGCGCGGTATAATTGAGCGCGATCATGGCTCGGCTGGCGTTGACCGCGTCAACACGCTGGGGTACCTTTTTACGCCGGATATTAATCTCGCGAACAAAAGCTTAAGCGAGCATACGAGAGAATATATTAAGAAAAATGGCTATGCCGCGCTCAAGGAGCTCGACTACTGGATGAATGTTGATGCCCGCGGCGAGCGCTTCAAGCAGCAATACGGCAGCATTCTCAGCGTCAATTCGCCGCTTCCGCCGTTTAACCTTTGCCATCTGATTTCGGCAACGAATACCGAGGGCAAGCTGCTGGAGAACGCATATGACTACTGCATGAACGTGACAGCGGAAAATATTACGAACTTCATGGCCAGCGAGGATAAGCAATCCGGCGAGGAATTTGCTATTCATGACTATATCAGCAACATTCGCACGAATATTGCACAAATGAACAAGCAGTATCCGGCGAACTACGATTACAACATTATTGGCGCTTCATCGGCGGTACTGCCGATTGAGGAGATGACGACCTTTTTGGCGTATCGCCTGTTTAGCAAAATGGACAAAATGTTCCACAAGGCACCGACGCAGGACGATGTGGAGAAATTCGCCCGCAAGCTAGGCATTGATCTCGATACGATGATCAAGACGTTCGAGTCGCGCGTGCCCGAGCCGCTTCCCGGCTTTGAGAACAGCGAGCGTCTGAACTACAGCAATGTAGTGAAAATGCAGGTGGTTAACATGGATACGGAGCTGGAGCAGACGTTTCTAGCCCGTGCCCGCGAGGAATATGTGAAGGCGAAGAAGCAGCTGCCAGGGGAAATCGTCGGCCAGTTCACCGAGCAAATACGCCGTACCTTCCTGCATCCAGAGCAGGGGCCGTTTTACGTGTCACGCCTGCTGCATACCGAGAAGGGCTTCTGCCTGCTGAAAATGCTGCTATCCTATATTGAAGTGCTGCGCGAAACGCTGCTGCGCCTGCCGCGCGACATTGAGTCGGCCAGCATTCAAGCGGAGGAGCGGATGGGCGATGCGAAGAGTGCCTTCGTGTCCAAGGACAAGAAGAAAAACAGCTACATCGAAGCAAAAATCAATGAATATTGGCTGCGCGCCGATGTAGAGCGCACCGAGCAGATGATTGAGTTCTATGAGGATCTATATCAGCTGCTGAACAACGAGAATAATCGCTTCTATAGCGTATTTACCGAAGTGCTGAACGTGCTGAACGGCATTTTTGCGAAAAATGGCGATATTTTGATCAATGGAGACGAGCAAGCCGATCACAAGGGCAACAAAACCTACTATTGGAATTTAGTTGGTGTGCCAGATATTTCTGATGTGATCGCCCGCATTATGGATAAGAAGGATGTCGATGATCTCATTCGCGACTTCTCGCAGGGGCTGCTCGATCATTCCGACCAGTGGGTGAAGGAGAAGGATATTGATATTGTTAATTCCATCTCCAACTTCCTGACCGATAAATTCGGCGATTTGATTACGAGATCAATGGAAGATTTCCTTATTATGAAATATGGCAATGACGAGTCCATTGAGAAATTTGTCGAGCGCTTTATAGCGACTAAGCTGGATGAAGAGGCGGTTGCGGTATTCAATTTGAGCAACAGCTCAGGCAACCTGCATTTCCCTTCATGGGGCTTCGTATCGGTGCCGCAGCATGCGCCAAGCATACTCAAGGGCATTCGCAATTACCAGAGCAATGCTGTAGGCAAATCGCATTTTACCATTAAAGAGAGTGAAGTGAAAAACCGGATTTTCTGGCTGAATACGAAAAACGGCGTGCCGCTGTTCGTCTATACGCCGCTCAAGGTATATGAGGAAAGCTATGAACGGACGATTCTCGATAAGGAAGGCGTCGGCCGCCATCTCGTCATGACGGAGAAGGTTAACTGGACGAATCTGCCTTCGCCAATTCCTGAGAAATCATGGGGCGATACGTACAGCAACGCGAGGGTGAAGGGCTATAATGCCCGCGTTCGCGCCGAATTCCAGCGTGCGCTGGGGTATCGGATTATTAGCGAGAAGGGCGTCGACAACAGCATGAGCAGCCGTTATGCGGTGCAGTTCACCCAGCCCTTCCAGCTGCAAACGCTTCTTAGCTCCTACAATATGGAGGCCGCTGCCGCTAAGCCGAATCTTGGCGAAGTAAAGCGTGCCGTCATTGAGCTTCGCCGCTTGCTGGCTGAAGGCTTGGCACCGGATGGAGTGAAGGATATTTTCGGCAGCCTGAATGAAGATTTGGCGCAGGAAAACCTTATTCGTTCGCCAGAGCTGCTGGCGCGTGTGCGCGAGGAACTGGCGAAATACGACGCGATTAGCGATAAGGTTGCCGAGCTTGAGAAGCTGCTGAGCCTGCATCAGGATGAGGAAAAGTGGCTGGATCAATTTATTGAGGCGCTTTATACGGAAACGATTGTGAAGAAAGGCGCGCTGTACGTCTATGACCGCGACCCAGAGGAAGAGGCGTGGGCGCCATTCGCTAATCTGATGAAGAGCAGCAGCTTCGTGGAGCATGAGGTGTTCGAGAGCTTCCGAGGGCTGGATGAGAAAAGCCGTGCCGCTCTTCTGCGCAAAGCATCGCGCCGGGTGACGGATTTGACGGCGACGGAGGATACGAAGCTGCTCGTTCATAAGCTGGATGAGCTGTTTAATGCCTTCCTCGACGCTCGCGACCGTCTGGAATACGAGCGAATTGAACTGGCGAACGGAGAAGATTTGTACCAATTC
The DNA here is from genome assembly GCF_036894955.1 of Paenibacillus sp. KS-LC4. NCBI lineage: Bacteria > Bacillati > Bacillota > Bacilli > Caryophanales > Paenibacillaceae > Paenibacillus > Paenibacillus sp. KS-LC4. Next base: position 468,872 of record NZ_CP145905.1, read on the forward strand.
TACAAGCAAATGACGAGCAAACTAAACGACATACGCAGAAAGTTGAAGTAGGCCTATGAGAGAGCTTCTGGAGCGGTATGCAGCTGATTATGCGGCTGCCGAGCAAATGCTCAGCGGTCATGGAGACGATCAGAGCATCATTCATTATCCGACTGTATTTTTGTATATTGGCGACGAGGCGGGCCAAGCGATTGAGCCGATGATACAGATGAATGCGGCGAAATGGGAAAATAGCGCCGGCGTCATTTATTTTCACGCCGCGTCCGCTAGCGGGAAAGGACGGCAGGCGGCAAGCGCCGCCCATACCGCCAAGGTGACAGAGGTTGTGCTCAGCGGCTTGTCGCCGCTCGGCAGCGACCATAAGGCGGGGCGCAAGGAGCTATGGGAAGCCTTCCGCGGCAATGCCGGCTACTTGGCTGACCTAAACCGCGCGCTCCGCGGTGTCAGTGATACGATTGCCGATTATGGGAGGCTGTATGCCTCCTTTGATCGGCTGCATTTGGCGGTTATTACGCGTGCCGATGACCCGATGAATGCGCTGGTGCCGGATATTTCCTTGCTGGCACAGGCGATTTTTCAGCAATCGTTCAAATCCGTGCAGATGGATCTTTATACGCTAATCAGCGAGCGTGAGCAAATGGATACCTTCGCTCACGCCAGCGCGATTGGCGTGAGCTTTCTGCGCGAGCTGGAAGGGATGCAGCGGCCGGATTATACGTTCTCGGCGCTGCTTGAGGTGACGGGCGACGGGCTGGCGATTCCGGTCGTTCATCCTCCGTCACCGCTGTTCGATCTCGTCTATGTGCTGTCGGACCGCAACGAGAAGGGCATGACCGCCGTCAACGGCATTCGAGACAATTACGATATTATTTGCCACATTCAGCTGCTCAAAAACCGCAAGCGCAAGGATGCTCAGGCAGATGAAGCCTACGGCGGCTACAATAACTCGACGTTCAAGAACAGCCTGCGTACGGAATCAGGCAGGCAAGGCTTCGTCTCGGCGGGGCTGTCCAAGGTGAAGCGCCCGAATTATTCGATTGCGCTGACGGTGCTGTATCATCTTCATATGCAGCTATCCGAGCTGTTGGCGAAGGAGCCTGAGCTCAGCATGCGGGAGAAGCTTGCCTGCTTCGGCATCGACCCGGCCTCGGTCGATGCGATGCTGCTACAGCTGCTGCCGAGCGATGAGCAGCTTGCCGACATGACGGGACTTCTAACCTCCGGCGTTCGTTATGAGCAGTTGAAGCCGTTATCGCTGCGGGACGCTGAGGAGGCGCTGTTTGGGGACGGAGCCTCCGTCTTTTTCCATAATCATTTCGCCCGCACGGCGCAGCAGCGGCTGTCCGAATTTGGCGCGGCAGCGGAAATGCGCCGTGCTGTTGCCAAGTTCGAGCGGGAGCATACTGACATTAGCTTCTACCAGCTATGTGCTTGGACGGAGCCAAGCGGCGACGATGGCAGTGTGCTTGCAGGTGTGCGCAGCCGTATTAAGGAGCTGGCGATTGCCGTGGAGCAGGCGCGCGAGGAGCTGGGGCGCACGCAGTCGGGACGCGCGGAGGATGTCCGCATTCAGCGGCTGCCTTTTATGGATAAGCAAAATTTGCGTTCGTTTATCCGTGCCTTTTTTCAGCTGGTGTATGGTCAGAAGTGGGAGCTGCTGCGGCTTGAGCTGGAGCTGTCGCTGTATCGCCGCTTGGCGGATGAGCTGGAGCAGCTTCATGAGCTGTACCGGCTGCGCGTCAAGCAGATGGCGGATATGGCAGACGTCATGAAGCAGACGGCGCTGCAAAGCATCAAGACCGCTGACGATTACATCGGGCAAAATATTTTTGAATATTATGCTCGGGTAACTTGTGATATCGTGCTGGAGGTTCAGGATAAACGGGGTGCAGGCATCTGGTTTGATGAGCGTTATCTCGGCTCTGCGGCGGAGCTGCTGGAGCAGGGCAATGAGGCTTACGTGAATAAGCTCGCGCAGCTAGGCTTGAGGCATGTGCTGACGGCGGAGCCATTCGCCCAGACGTTTGAGGAGGAGCTGCTTCGCAGAGCGAATGTGACGATTGACTACACGAACCGCCAAGCGCTGGCGAAAGAGGATTTGTTCAAGCGCCTTTACCGGACGCTGGAGGAGAACGCATCGATTAACGTTCGGCTGCTGGACTACACGCATGAGCATCGCTACGAGGAAAAATATATGTTCGGCGATGCGGAAAGCGAATTTGTGCAGTACGCGCTTGGCGTCGACGAAACGTCGCGAATCTACAAGCTCGGCTGCATTCACGAGAAGCGCAGCAGCGGTGTGGAGAAGCTGAATCTGATGGGTGGCTTCCACCTGGAAGACCTGTTGTATTATCGCAATGGCAAGGTGTATTACGAGACATATAGAGAGAACGGCTATGCGTTCCACGGCGTGGACCCGGCAGGCTTGCCGGAGCTGCGCTAGAGGCACAGCGAAAAAGCCGAATGCACGTAAGAGAGGATGCTATACACATGCAGCGAAAAATAAACCTGCTACTATTGTTGTTTAGCTTAATAGGGGGATTCATCGGCTACGCCATCGGAGAACTGATGCTGACGCAGTGGACGGGCGATATGCCGCGTTCGGTTCTTATGGGCTTATATTTTGGCGTACTCGCATTATTTATCGGGCTAGGCTGCTTTGTTGCAGAGCTGGTCAATCCGCATTTGAACGGCTCATCCTGGCGCCAGCGGTACACGGGGCTTTCATGGAAGCTGTTCGTACCGGCGACCTTTGCGCTGCTATTTGTAGCGGGCTTGGGCCTGCAATTTTTTTACGGCTTGAATATTGGCGGATTAAAGCAGGTGAAAGACATCGTCCTCGTCATCGACAATTCCGGCAGCATGGCGGAGACGGACCCGGACAATCAGCGTTATGTGGCGGCGAAGCAACTGATTGACCAGATGGACAATGACAAGCGCGTTGCGATTGTAGGCTTCAGCGATTTGGCGCAGCAGGTGCTGCCGTTTACGAGCGTCGACTCGGCTGCCAATAAGGCGGCAATTAGTACGGCGATTGACTCGCTTGTGCCGACGGATGGCGGTACGGATTTCAGCCGCGCGCTGGAGGAAGCGCTGAATACGATTGAAGCGAAGGCGGATACAAAACGCGGTACGATGGTGATTTTGCTGTCCGATGGCTTCAGCGAATCCGATGTGGCTCCGCAGCTGGCGCTCTATAAGGAGCAGCAGATTGCTATTAATTCGGTCGGCCTCAGCCTCGTAGATTCGAGAGGGGCGGATTTGCTGCGCAACATCGCTGAGTCAACAGGCGGTGCTTATTACGATGTGCAGAAGGCAACGGAGGTATCTACGGCCTTCCAGACGATCTACGAGACGATTGATGATCGTACGCTCGTAACCGAGCGCACAGGACCGATGGCCGATGCAACGTTTTACAAAATCGTTCGCGTTATCTCCATGCTGCTGATCGGTGGTGTGCTGGGCGTGGCGATCGGATTGTTTTTCGACAATCGCTATTTGGCGCGCAGCTTTGGCATCGGCGGCGCAGTTGGCGGCTTGCTGTCTGGCCTCCTGCTGGAAGCGTGGCTGTCTGGCCATTCTCTCAGTGATTCGTTCACTCGCTTTGTGGCGATTGCGCTGCTTGCGCTTATGATCTCTTTATTCACCTTAATCGTGCCGATTAGGGAGAATAGCCGTCCGGTAAGCGACAGACGCCGCGGGGCTCCAGTCCCAAGGGAGCGCGGAACATCTGGCGGCGACGGAAGAGCGAAGGATAGCCGCAACCATGGATTTTAAAAGTCAGCTAGGGGGCGATTGACAGATGCGATTTGTGGAAGCAGAGGGCGATTCGCCGCGAATCAAAGGCTTGACTCATACGCTGAATGGCGACCGCTGCACGCTGCAATGGCTGTGGCCGAGCGGCGTCGAGGCGGTTTATATCGGCAAGGCGGAGGCTGAGCAGGCGGCATTCAGAGGAACGCCGGACCTTGCATCATTAAAGCTCTATACGAGGGCTGAATACAAGTCAAACAACGGCTATCATATACGGCTGGAGGGCATCGGGCGCTACCGCTTTACCGTCTACATTTATGAAGAGGGAGCGGAGGATGGCAAAGTCATCTGGCTGCAGAGCGATGGCCAAAGCGAGCTGGATGTGAGCGCCGGCAGAGCGAAGATCCGCTATTCCGTCAAGCAGAAGACCGGATTTCTTCAGCGGTATAAGACGGTTTCGATTCAGGTGACGGCGGAGGTGCCGATTGCCAAGGATGTATTATGTTATGTGAAAAAAACGGGCGGCTATCCGGCAAACAAGGATGATGGCATGATGTATCCATTTGCCGCTGCTTTCGCCTCCGGGCGGAATGTGCTGCCGCCAATCGAGGTCGGCAAGCAGGACTTCATCCGTGTATTTTTCACCGATGGCCCGCGTTTCGCACAGCTGTACGAACTGGTGCCGGAATGACAGCAGGAAGGGGAGATAAGACATGGGCTTTTTTGATTTTTTGAAAAGAAAACCGCAAGCAGAGCAGCTGCAAGGCTCTTACGATATTGTATGCCCATTTTGCTTCGGCAAATTTTCGCCAGAGGATGTCGTATTTCGTGCCACGCACAGCCGCGAGGACGATGAGGATTACGCTTTGGGCGAGGATGAGCAGCTGAATCGGTACAGAGAGCGCTTCGGCCTTGATTCCGTGTATGACATAGAGGCGATTATTCATCCCGAGGATGTGCCGGAGGAGAAGCATCTCTACGCAGGCGAAGTACTAATCGGCTTGAACGACCGCTACGGAGAGCTGACGCGCAGAAGGCTGTGTCCAAAATGCCATAACGAGCTGCCGGTAACATCGGGCAAGGTGCCAAGCAATATTATTTCGATTATCGGCGCTTCTCAGGTTGGCAAATCGGTGTATATGACAGCGCTCATCCATACGCTGCAAAATACAACCGCCGATCATTTCAACGCGGCTTGCATGCCGCTTACGGCGGAGATCAGCCGCAAGTTCCGCACGAACTATGAGGAGCCGCTGTTTGGGCGCGGCGATCTGCTGGCTTCCACACAGAAGGAAAAAATGCAGGAGCCGTTCATTTTTCAATTCGTCTTCCGCGATGAGTCCAAGCCGCCGCTGACGCTTGTATTTTTCGATGTGGCGGGCGAGGGCATGGTCGAGGAGGATTATTTGGGGCTGCATGGGCAGCACATTAAAAACTCCTCCGGCATTTTGTTCATGGTCGATCCGCTGCAAATCCGCTCCATCCGCGAGAAGCTGCGCATTAACCACGGCGACAAGCCGGGCGAGTGGGCGCCGCAATATGACGAGCCAAGGGATGTCGTGCTGACGATGTTCAAGGATTTTATCGCCTATCAGGACAACAGCAAGACGGATATCCCAACCGCGGTCGTCTTGACGAAGAGCGATATGCTGCATGCGCTTAAGGATGAGGAAGGCGAATATATTAAGTCGAACAGCAATATTTTTCACAATATGGTTCATCGCAATTATTTCAACTTAACAGAGTTCGAGAACATAGATGGCGAAATGCGACGCTTTATCGAGAAGGTTGATCGCCCATTTAAAGGGACGATGGACGTTTATTTTAAGGATACGGCCTATTATGCGGTATCGGCGCTCGGCAGCAATCCAGTCAATCAGAAGATGGAAACGGTCGTCAGTCCGATTCGAGTGGACGAGCCCTTTATATGGCTGCTGTATAAGCTGGGTTATATAGAGGGGAGAAGAGAATAGTGAAGCATTCTACCTCTATGATTGGCCAGCAGCTGTATACGCGGGAGCGGCGGGGCATTTTTCGTTCGACGGAAGGTTATGACACGGTGGCTAAGTCCGACGGGCTGGATCAGCAGTTTGTGAAAAAGCAGCTGCATCCGCTTTGCGTCTATGACGCTCCGGCCGAGCTGGCAGCAAGCGGCGAGAAGGATGGCGCCGCTTATCCAGAAACGGCATATGTGCTGCGCTTGGAGGGCGGCGAGGCGGTTGTTGGCCGCAGCGTCTATCAAGCTGTGGACTTTACGGGGCTGCGCAGCGCCTTCTTCACACACAATTATGTAATTCCAGCCGCGATTGCAGATGCAGACCCAGATAGCTATAAAGCCTACCTCGGCGCTGCCTTCGTGGACAGCTATGACATAGAGCAGGGCATGGAGCTGCCTGATTTGGCGGCGCTCCCGCAAGTGGCGGGCAGCGCTTGGACGGCCCGAGAGGCCGGGGCCGCAAGCGCTGCGGCAGGCGGCGCTGGTGCTGGTGCTGGGCAAGCAGGCTCTGGCGGAAGCGGTCAGCGGGCGGCGCTCGCTGCGCTGAACATAAGCGAGCAGCGCTTTAAGCAGCTTCTATTTGCCGTTATGGCCTCCGTTGGCGGACGCAAGAAGGTGTATGTGGCACTTGATGTGCCTATCGGACAGCTGCCTGAGCAAGCGAAGGCGCTGCTGGCGGTGCTGTATGCGAGCTTGCCTTATGCCTTCCGCAAGCAGCTTGGCTTCATGACGTTTGCCAAAGAACCGCAAAGCCGCAAAGGGATTCATCTCACCTTCGTCGAGAAGGGCAGCCTGCGGGCAGGTGATCGCAATGTAGATAAGGACTACATCTTCGATTTTGCGAATGACCGTTTCCTCAATGTGGATTTGGATAAGGGAGAGCATCCTTATTTGGATTTTGCCTGGGATGCACTGGACGAGCCGGATCGCGCCGAGCGATTTTATCAGTTCGCCGAGGAAATGCTCAGCGGCATGGGGCAGGAGCGGTTAATGGGGCTGGGCTCCTACCACGAGCTAAGCGTCCTCTTCCAGGTTGAGGAAGGCAGCGATGAGCTGTATGAGCTGCATAAAAGCGCGGTGCTGCGCGGGATGCTGGAGTATTTGCGGCCAGCAGGAGCGCTTGTGCAGCGCATTCGAATGAATGACTTATTTTTGTCCCGCTTCGATTATGAGTTTGATGCTGTTCGTGGCGGTCGCGTGCCGGAGCCATTCATCGCGGAAAGCTTCAAGGATTATTATCTCATTGATAGTAAATATAATGGCAGCAAAATCGTCGATTATTTCATTCGCTCCTTGCTCGCTGCCCAGCAGCAGGGTCAAGCGGCAGCGATGGCGGCCTACTACGGAGCGTTAGAGACTGAGCCTCTCCTATTGAAGGAGTTTGTCAGCAAAATGCTGGCAAGCGGGGCGCTGCTGGAACGGCTGCTGCTCCCGTTTCTGGATGGCAAGCTGCGGGATGCAAGATCAGCGAAGGATATCATTATTTTTATGGGCAAATGGGGCAAGGACTTCCCAGCCATACTCGATAATGATGTCGTGCACAAGCTCGTCAGGCAGCAGCTCAAGGATAAGCTGATGGATGAGGCGCAGCCTGTGCAGGTATTCCAGCAGGTGCATGAGCAACTGGACAAGCTGAGTGCCACTGCTTTCGACAGCGACGAGGGCCGCGTGAAGACGAACCATTTGACGGCGGGTATTGGCGTCCGTCTGTTCGAGCTGGAGCTTGTCGCTTATCGTACGCTGCTGACGGAGCTGGATTTGGATCGGCTGTCGCAGCGGGAGCTGCATAAAGGCAGCTTTCTGGAGAAGGCGGATCGGCTGGAGCAGTGGAACGCTCAGTTGACTGATCCTAGGCAAAGGTCGACGGCGCTTATTATTAAAGCGGCTTACGATTGGTTTTTCAAACCGCAGCCGAAGCCGAGCTTGTTCGCCAAGCTGTCCCCCGTCGAAATCGATCGCGCCCAGCAGCTTGGACGGCGCTGGATGCTGACGGTCGATTCGGAAATGAAAGCGGAGCGGTTCGAGCAGCTTGTGCTCGCCTTTTATCGCAGCTCAGACATGGAGACGATTGATTATGCAGGGCTGCTGGATACGCTGCGCAAGAGCGCAGGGGAAAAAGAGCTCATTTATCAATTTTTTGCATGGTCGGAGCGCCATGAGGATTTTATGCGGCCGCGAGGCTTCGTGCCTGCGTATGCAACCGCCATTACGAATTATTTCAGGCAGCATGACCGCGATGCCTTCAAGAGCCGCGCGAATCGGAATGAGTATTTTTCCAAGGCAGGCCCAAGGCTGCAGGCTGTTTACAATCAGGTAAGAGGGGATCTGTCTTCGCCTCTGGCGAAAATGTTTCGGCAAAATCGCAAGCCGTTTCTCTTCTCCATAGTTATAGCCTTTGCCATACTAACAGCAGGCATAGGCGGCTTGCTTGCGCTTGGCGGCGGTGACGAGCCTGCGGAAGGAGACAATCTTCCTGGCGCGACGAATAGCCCTGGCCTGACTGCTCCAGACGCAGCAATTCCCGATACACTCGTATATGCGGCGAAGCAGGAGGGTGTTGACGGCAAACAAACAACAACACTCGTATTCCGGTTCACGGATGCTGCCCTATGCAGCGCCTTCTCCCCGGATACGATAGCTGTTGTCGCAGCAGATAGAGAAACTAAGGAATATAGCGGTCTAACGTTCATTCCTAGCTGTACGGCTGCCCCTGCGGAATCCCCTGCCGGGACAGGGACGGATGAAAGCGGAGCTTCTGCCAGCCCGGGCGATATTGCATCGCCTACTCCTACAGCAACTAGCGATGCAGCGGCACTTAATACAGGCAATGTAGAAAATGCTGCCGTTGGTACAGCAGATGGCGTGTCGGCAAGTCCCGGCATCGTCTCCCCATCGCCGGATGCAAGTGCAGGAGCAGGCGACGATGCAGCCTCCAGCGGCGGAAGCAGTGCAAGCCCAAATGGAACAGACACCAGCGAGCCGGGTTCTGCTGGCAGCATAGCGCAGCCTAACCCGAGCGATTATCCGAACCGCGTCGTTGTCGATTTAGGCGAGGATGTGGAGCTGCTTCCAGCGAGCAAATTGAAGGTGGGCAGCGTTGATTATACGCTGTCCGAGCCTTTTGCTGATGCAGGCCTATCTGCTACAGATGATGCCACTAGCACTAGCACTAGCAACAGCAATAGCGAAGAGACACCATCAGCCAATCCAACAAATTAAGCATGCAGTAGCAGCCCTCTGTCAAGTTAATAGACAGGGGGCTGTTTATTGTGCAGCTGGAAGCAATATTTTTTGCTAAAGTTCATCCCAGAGCATGCCCAAGCGGCGCATTCTGAATTATAATAAAAGACAGGATAATTTTACATATAAGCAAGGGGATATAAATTATAAATTATAAATGAGAGAGATTAGAGGCGGCTGCTATGGAACGTGCAATTAGTCAATCAGCCTGCCTTGAGAGGGGAAAAACAATTGAAGATCAAGCTTAAGCATGTCATGGCTGCTCTGACGGCGCTTGCTTTGCTGTGTCTATATCGGGGGACCTTTTCGCAGGCTGAATTTTATTTCCAAGATCGCGTGATGCAGCGGGAAAGCCCGGTCGATACACAAATCGTCATTGTCGCTGTCGATGATCAAAGCTTGGAGGATTTCGGCAGCTGGCCGTGGAGCCGCAGCGTCCATGCGCAGCTGGTGGATACGCTGAGCGAGGGCAAGCCGGAGGTAATTGCCTTTGATGTCACCTTTGCGACGAGCTCGGATGAGGAGGCGGACAGCGAGTTTGTCGATGCGGTTGCGAGAGCAGGCAATGTCGTGCTGCCTGCCTACGGAACCTTCGCCGCGTCGGCGCGTTTAGGCGCGATTGAAGCGGAGGAGCTTTCCGAGCCGTTCGAGGGCCTTAAGGAAGCGGCCGCAGCGACTGGCCACATCAACACGATTACCGATTCAGATCGGGTCGTGCGCAAGGCGCTCTATTCTTTTAATAAAGAGGGCATACAGATCAATAGCTTTGCATGGGAAATTTACAAGCTGTACATGCAGCGTTTAGGCAAGCAGGCGGAAGCGTCCAAGCCGCCGCTCGATGGCTTTCAGCGTTTCCCAATTGCCTATACGAGCGGTCCCAATCAGTATGAGGCGATCTCTTATTCGGCCGTGCTGAGCGGTGACGTTCCGGCGGACTATTTTGCCAATAAAATTGTCTTGATCGGTCCTTATGCGGTCGGCTTTAACGATGATTATTTGACGCCAATGAACGATAAGCAAGCGATGAACGGCGTAGAGATTCATGCGAATATTGTCCAGCAGCTTATGGAGCAGGATTTTAAGCGGGAGCTGGATTGGAAATGGAATGCGCTCGTGCTGCTCGCGGCTGTCGTGCTGGCCTATTATTTGTTCCGCAAGCTAAATATGCTGCTTTCCTTTCTGTCGGTTGCGGTGCTTATCGCCGTATTTATCGTAGGCGGACGTTATTTATATGGGCAGGGTATTTTGCTGTCGCTTGGATATGTGGTGCCGCTGCTGACAGCCAGCTGTCTAGCGGTCGTCATTTTCAACTATGTAAGCGAGCTGGCGGAGCGGCGACGGGTGACGGATATTTTTGGCCGCTATGTGGCGCCGCAGGTCGTCAGCCAGATTTTGAAAAATGGCGAGGACGGCTTGAAGCTGGGTGGGAGCAGGCGCGTTCTGACGGTGCTGTTCGTCGATATTCGCGGGTTTACGCCGCTGTCGGAGAAGGCTGAGCCGGAAGAGATTGTTGAAATTTTGAATCAGTATTTGGATTTGACCGCCAGCTGCATCTTTGAGCAGGAGGGGACGCTCGACAAGTTTATTGGCGATGCGACGATGGCGATCTTCAATGCCCCGCTGCTGATGGAGGATCATCCGATGAAAGCAGTACGCGCCGCATGGGCGATGAAGCAGGGTTCAGTGGAGCTGGAGAAGAAGCTCATCGAGCGCTTCGGCTTTGGAGTGAAATTCGGCATTGGCATCCATACGGGGCCTGCGGTTTTCGGCAACATCGGCTCCAAAACGCGGATGGACTACACGGCAATTGGCGATACGGTCAATACAGCCGCCCGGCTGGAAAGCCATACAAAGCCGGGACAAATTGTGCTTAGCGAGTCTACATATGAGGCAGTCAAGGATCGAATTTTGGCGGAATCTCTTGGAGAAATAAAGGTCAAGGGCAAGGAGCAGGGCATTCATATTTATGAATTGGAGGGGTTAAAATGAGAGGCTTCAAATTCAAATGGCTGCTTGTATGGATAGTTGTGTGTTATGCAGCACTGCCTGCAGCAGCATGGGCGAAGGATACCGATAAAGTCGGCAAGCTGACGTCTGTTTCGGGCAAAGCCGAGGTGAAGAAGGGCGGCGGCACAAAAAGCTTCAATGCGTTCAAGGGCATGGCCATTACGCAGGGAGATACGATTAAGACGGGAAGCAATGGGAAGGTCAGCATGGATCTCGACAGCGACAAGGAAGTGACGATTGGAGCAAGCACGACACTGCTTATCAGCGAGCTGGTCAAAAGCGCCAGTGCGCTTGGCGGCAAGACAAAGCTGACGCTCCAGAATGGGTCAGTCATTATTCAAGTGAAGAAAAAGCTCACTGGCGATTCCCGCTTTGAAATTGAGACGCCAACAGCGACAATGGGCGTTATGGGCACTACATTCGCTGTTTCGTATGAGCAGGACAACACCTATGTCGGCGTGCTTGAAGGTATCGTAAGCGTTACCGGAGAAGATGGCGAGCGAATCGCAGCGCTAATGGCGAATGAGCAGATTGAGCTCAATCAAGCAGGCGAGGGCGCGAAAGAGCCGCTTATGCTCGTCGATCTTCCGCTGGCTGCGCTGGAGAAGATGCTGGAGGAGCTGGAGCAGCAGGCGGATACGGTAGCGAACGCAGCGCTCAAGCAACAAATAAGCGAGCTCGTGAAGCAAAAGCAAGCGGAGCTGGAGCAGGCGGCACAAGCAGCAGGGCAGCCTTTCAGCAAGCCGACTATTGTATATGATCAGCGCGCTTCTAGTGTGCCAGCGAGCGGTGGAGGAAACAGCGGTTCTGGTTCGGGCGGAGGCACAGCAACGCCGACGCCAACACCAGTGCCGACGGAAACACCGGCTCCGACGCCAACGCCAACACCAGTGTCGACGGAGACACCGACGCCAACACCGACGCCAGTCGTGTATGAAGGAGCGCCTAAGGCAGATACGTCTGCTTTTTACAGCAATCTAAATCATTATTTTATAAATAGCACAACGATCGTTATTCCTTTTACGACGCTGCTTGCTTACAATGAGCAGGAGGATGATCCAAATCGGACGCTTTTGGACGGCGTAATATTTGCCATTAATGATCCCGAGTTTTTCTGGGAAGCCGAGAGTGCAACGATAGATGGCAAAAATTTGGTTATCCAATTAGCTAATGAGATTCCTATCAATTCCAGACTGTATATATCTGTACGTGGAAATTATTTGAAAAACGCTCAAACAGGTGAGGTGCAGGCGGACTTTACCGAGCTTGGCCGGGATGGCAATGTTATAGATTTTAAGCCAGCGCTTAGCCAAACGAATCTTCGCTATGTACAGAATCTGAGCGAATCGACTGAATTGGATGATATATTCATCTATCATCTCGGCTATAGCAATGCCACTATGACAATGACTTTGACAAATGCAGCAGGCCCGGTAGCTTTTGATTCCGAGGTAGCCTATCACACTCAAGTGAGCGGGGAAAATCATTTCACCTTCTCCTTTAATCATCAATGGCTCGAAACTTTGGATGCAGCAGTGCCTTATACGTTGTCGGTTAAGCTGGATTTGGAGGGCGAAGAGATTGCAGATTTGACCATGAGCATTGTGGTGGAGAATTAAGGGACGTGCCTTATTTTAACGAGAATCGTGGATGCAGCGGATTATAAGATTGAATAGGAGCCGGGCAGAGAACCTACGATTACGCTAACAGAAGCCTTTTATAATCGCTTGGATGTGGGAAGCCATTTCGTTGAAGTTCTTATTATGCAAAAAGGGCAAGAGGTAAGCGCAGCGCTCATTGAAATTTTAATTGTGCCGTCATAAGTATAACCAGCTTAAAGGGAGTGGAAATTCAAATGAACAAAAAAGGAATGCTGCTAGCAATCAGTGCGCTGTTGGTCGCATCGCTGCTGCCGCAAGGAGGCATAGCCGCGGCTGCTGGGGCAGCCACGGGAGCAACAGCCAGAGCAGAAGCAGCTATGGAAGCGTCAGTCGTGGAGGCGACGGCTTCCGCAGTAATCTATGAGCTGCAAGGCCTTAAGCAGCCATGGGGCTTGACGGCAGCAGCGGGCGGCGGCGAGCTGCTTGTCGTGAGCTCGGGCAGCCATAACATCGGTCGCTGGAGCGGTGCTGCGGGTGCAATCACTGCTGCCGCTGGCAGCGGAGCAGCGGGATATATGGATGGGGATGCAGCAGCGGCCTCATTCCGCTCGCCTTCTTTTGCTGCGACGGATACGAAGGGCAATGTGTATATTAGCGATACAGACAACCATGCTATTCGCAAATTAGCGGGTGGCAGGCTGACGACACTGGCGGGAAATGGAGAAGCTGGCTACATGGATGGCGAGCAGAGCAAGGCGCGTTTTAACTCGCCAACGGGTATTGCGGTTGATACGGAGGGCAGCGTTTATGTGGCCGATACGCTTAATCATGTTATTCGCCGGGTTACGCCGGAAGGTATCGTATCGACATTTGCTGGACAGGTGCCTTCAGGAGAAACAGGTGATTATGTAGATGGGACGGCAGCGCAGGCGCGGTTTAATGAGCCCACAGGGCTTGCTTTTGACGAAGCGGGGCGCCTTTTTGTCGCAGATAGTGGGAATCATGTAATTAGGGTAATAGATAAAGGAAAGGTTACGACGCTTGCAGGGCAAAAGACAGCTGTCGATCCTTTGACCGGCTACCGGATGGGAGGCTATCAAAACGGAGCTGCTGCTGATGCGCGCTTCAATCGCCCGCGAGGGCTTGCTTATGCAGATGGTGTCCTGTTTGTGGCGGATAGCCTCAATCACCGAATTCGCGCTGTGACAGAGAGCGGCCGGGTGGTGACACTGGCTGGAAGCCATGCGGCTGGCGACCGAATCGGCACAGCTGGTCAGTCTCAGTTCAACCAGCCCTCGGGTCTGTTTTACCGCTCGGGAAAGCTGTATATTTCCGATCCACCGAATGGCAATGTGAAGGCGCTAGCGGTTGATCCGGCTAGGCTGCAGCCTGTGCGTAATGCGGAGGATCTATTGTCTGGCATTGATTTGTTGCCTGCGGGAACAGCCGTACAGCTGTGGCTGGACGGCAAGCAGCTGACGAGCGGTCCTTCACCTTACACGAGCGAGAACAAGGTGTATATCCCGGTTCGAAGCGTATTTTCAGCATGGGGAGCTGAGCTGAATTGGCATGCCGAATCGAAAACCGCCAAGCTGCATAAAGGCGATTGGTCACTGAGCCTTAAGCCGGATTCCAGTGGCAAGGTTGTCATAACGAGAGGCGTGCTTTATATCGAGGCAAGCCACTTGGAGGCCTTGACTTCATTCCTTGCCGTCTATGACGACGAATATCGCGCCGCTGTCCTGGACAGCGGGCAATAATAGGACGTTTTTATTTGGGAAGTTAAGCGTCGTATGATATGATTATAAGAAATGTGAAGCTACTTTTGGAGGGAACACTCATTACTAACGTCGTCCTTAATGATGCTATGACCATGCTGCAGCAAACGAGCCGGACTTTTTATATTCCTATCAGCCGTCTCGTGCCCGGCTTGAAGGAAGCTGTGGCATCTGCATATCTGTGTATGCGGGCTATTGATGAAATAGAGGATCATAACGACATCTCAGACCAATTGAAAGTCAAGCTGCTCGTCGGAATGGAAGAAGCTTTCCAGTCTCCTGACGTGACAGCCGCCACACAGAAGCTTTTGTCCCCTTATGAGGATGTTTTGCCAGCTGTATCGATGCGGGTAAATGAATGGGCGGAGCTGTGTCCGTCGACTGTTGCACGCACCATCTATCGCTATATCGCGATGATGTCGAAGCAAATGGCAGAATGGGTGGAGAAAGGCTGGCACATCCATACGGAGGAGGATCTCGACCGTTATACATACAGCGTAGCTGGAATGGTAGGTGAGATGCTGTCGGAAATCTGGTTATGGTTTGATGGTACGAAGTCGGATGCAGTGAAGGCGGTCGCTTTTGGCCGTGGGCTGCAAGCCGTCAATATTCTTCGCAACCGCGATGAGGATTTGGAACGGGGCGTGGACTTCTACCCAGATGGCTGGGGGCCTAAGGAAATGCTGGCGTATACGCGTCGCAATCTGAAGGTAGCGGATGCTTATATCGCGGATTTGAAGAAGGGGCCCGCGCTAAGCTTCTGTAAAATTCCACTCACGCTGGCTCATGCTACTGTGAACCTTATTGCCGCAGGCGGCAACAAGCTCACGCGCGATGCGGTGCTTAAGCTGGTTAACCGATTGAACTAGTTGCCGATTGGACAGGTCGGCGCTCATTACCCGCAGGGATAACGACTTTGCACGTAAAGCCGCTATCCCTGCGGGTTATTTGTTATTTTTGTATATATTCTGCATGGATTCTATGCTGTTTAACTTATCCTTTATTGCGCTTAAAGCGTCTGATTAATCACAATCGACAGCTTGTAATTGGCATGCTCGTTCAGGTCAGTGAGAAACTGGTCAAGCGCGGCATTGGATGGGAAGCGGCATTCCATCATGTAGCAGGTTTCGCCGCTCGTTTTGTAATGATGGAGGATGACCGTCTGCTGCTGTACAAACGCCAAATAAGGCCCATGATATAGCCCGCGTATATAAACGTGGATGAAAGCATGGACCGCAAGTCCAGCTTTAGCCTGATTGAAACGAATCGTATATCCCTCGATAAATCCCTCTGCCTCCAGCCGGCTGACACGATTTGCAGCGGCCTGACCGGTCAAATGAACGAGCTTGCCGAGCTCCTTCATCGAGATACGGCCATTTTTCGACAGCTCCTCAATAATGCGTTTATCCGTATGATCCAGCATAAGCGACAACCTCTTTCAAAAATCAAGTATTTGGTGCAATTTAAATGATTGCTGCTATGTTCATGCCATTTCTTTGATAGTAACCTATTAAAGAGCAATAATAAAGGAGGAGCAGCCTATGCAAATTACCCAAGTTCGCAATGCAACTTTGAAAATAAACTACGGTGGCCTGAGCTTTTTGATTGATCCTTTTTTGGCGCCAAAGGGTACTTATCCGCCGATTCCTAATACAGCTAATCAGGAGCAGTCTAATCCGACGGTCGAGCTTCCCTTTCCAGCAGAGCATCTGCTCCCTGTAGATGTGGTCATTGTTACACATTTGCATATTGATCATTTTGATCAGGCGGCGATTGAGCTGCTGCCGAAGAAAATGCTGATTTTAGCACAAAATGAGCAGGATGCGGCAGCCATTCGTGAAAAAGGCTTTCAGCAGGTACAGCTGTTTTCACCATCGGCGCAGCTTGGGGAAGTGAGCCTCAGTCGAACCTATGGACGGCACGGAACAGGGGAAATCGGCGATCAAATGGGCGAGGTGTCGGGAATTATTTTTCAGCATGCGCAGGAGCAGACGCTTTATGTGGCGGGCGATACGATTTGGTGCGAGGAGACGGGAGCGGCAATTGATAGCTATGAGCCGTCGGTCATCGTCGTAAATGGAGGCGCGGCCCGCTTTTTGCAAGGCGATCCAATCCTTATGACGGAGGAAGATATTTATGCCACGCATCTTGCGGCGCCGCAAGCGGTCATTCTCTCCTCCCATATGGAGGCGGTCAATCATTGCATGCTGTCTAGAGATCAATTACGCGAATATGCAGCCAGCAAAGGGCTCAGCGGCGTAATCCTTGCGCCAGAGGACGGAGAGACAATTACGAGGTAATTATAGAGTTCATGAAGTTAAAAAATCTCCAGCCTCGCTTTAACAGCGGTCGGCTGGAGATTTTTTTCTATTTATTGCTAGTTACTTAGTAAGGCTTTACAGTCTGCATGATCTACGTAAACAGTACAAGCAGCAGCGTAATTAGCGCAGGCAGCCCCTGCATAACCAAGATGGAGCGCTTAGTAGTAAGACCGCCGTACAAAGCGGCAACGAGTACGCAAATGAGGAAAAAAAGCTGGATTTGATAGCCGAAATCGGCATTCGGATGCACAAGACCCCAAATCAGGCCGGCAGCCAGAAAACCGTTATACAAACCTTGATTGGCGGCAAGCGACTTGGTTTGCTCAGCAAACTCTGGCGTTGTGTTGAATGTTTTGCGCGTCCGAGGCTTCGTCCATAGGAACATTTCCAATGCCAATATGTACAAATGCTCAGCAGCTACAAGGCCAACGAATATTGCAGCTAACATAATAAACCCTCCTGAATCCATTCAAATATTGTAAAAACATACCTATTCATCTTACTCCTAACCTCCCCCACAATCAAGCGCAGAAAATGACTTTACACGATCTTCGCATGGCTGGATTTGACAGTGCTGTGAGCAGGTGATACGTTGAGTATACGATAGCATAAGGTCAGAAGAAAGAGGCAGGTAGGCAACAGATGGATCATACTTATGAAATCATTCAGACGGATCATGAGCTTCCGCTGCACATCTTTTTTCATAATGTCAGATACGTTCCAAATCATTGGCATGACAGCATGGAGCTGCTGTTTGTGCTTAAGGGAAAGGCGATTATTGCTGTACAAGGCAAGCCATTCGTGCTTAATGAAGAGGATATTATTCTTATCAATAGCAATGATATTCACACGATTCAATCGGAGCAGGAAAATCTGCTGCTGGCGCTGCAAATTCCCGACTCCTTTCTGCGAGAGCAGGGGGTAGACACGGAGCAGACCGCCTTTGAGTGCAATTCCTGCTTTCATGCTCAAGGCGATCAGCAGAAGTTCATTGAAGTTCGCACGCTGCTGTCTAGCATTATGTGGAATTATAATAAAGCCGGATATGGCTATGAAATTAAAGTCCGCTCCCTGCTGCTGGAGCTGATATATTTGCTGCTGCGCAAATTCAGAAGCACGCAGGAAACGCGGGAATATTCTATTAATCGCCGCACGATGGCGAGGCTGCTTCATTTAAATGAATATATTCAGGAGCATTACAATCGTCCGTTGACGCTTAATGAGCTTGCTGAGCGCGAAAATTTTTCAGTCTCTTATTTATCCAGCTTTTTTCAGAAAAGCATGGGCGTGAACTTCCGTACCTATATTACGCGCATTCGGCTGGAGCATGCGGTCAAAGCGATGCTTACGACACAGGAGCCGATCATTAAAATCGCTCTGGACAGCGGTTTTCCCAACTTAAAGGCTTTTCACAAGGCGTTCAAAGCGGTTTACCAGATGACGCCTACGGAATATCGCGGTCACCGCGGACAGCCTTCCTCAGAGGCGGAATTGTCCGAGCCCTCCAGCGATAATTATTTGGCTTTTGACCGGGAAAATGCTTACACCAGCTTGTTTAAATATTTGCCAACGGAGGCGAATGCCGGAGCGATTGTTGCTGCTGCTGATCAAGGCTCCATCTACCGGTTCGTACATATCCGCGCCTCTGGAAGCGGGCGGACGCTCAAGCACACTTGGCGAAACCTATGTACAATCGGCAAGGCAAAGGAGGCGCTGTTTGCTCCCGTTCAGCAGCATTTGCGGATGGTGCAGCAGTCCATTGGCTTTCAATACATACGCTTTCATGGCATCTTCGATGATGAAATGATGGTGGCGCGGCTGGGGCCAGACGGCAAGCCCATATTCAGCTTTGGCTATGTAGATCAGGTGGTTGATTTTTTTAGAAGCATTGGGCTTCGTCCCTTCTTCGAGCTTGGCTTTATGCCGGGCGATTTTGCAGACCAGTCAAAGTTTTTCTTCCATAAAAAAAGCTATATGAGCATGCCCAAGGAGATGTGGCATTGGACCGCGCTACTGGAAGCCTTCATGCAGCATCTCTTAAATCGTTATGGCAGCGCAGAGGTGGGCAGTTGGCGCTTTGAGTTTTGGAATGAGCCTGATGGCGGATTGTTCTGGCCGGGAACCTTTATCCAATTTCTTGAGCTGTATGAAGCGAGCTTTAAGGCGATTAAGCAGGTGTTTCCGCAGGCGCAAATCGGTGGTCCCTGCGTGCAGGGAGATACGCTCGTATACCGTGGCCGCTGGATGGAACGGTATTTGGCCTATTGTACCGAGAGGAAATGCTTGCCGGATTTTCTGACGATCCATATGTATCCGTTCGAATACAGGATTGAAGAAAACGAGGATAATGGTGAAGTCCAGATGAGCGATTTCAGCTACGCAGGCGAGGATTATGTTGCCGAGATGCTCGGCAAGGTGAAGCGCAAGCTGTTGGAGCTAGGCTGGACGGGCACTGAGCTGCATGTGACGGAATGGAATGCAACGCCCCATCATCGTGAGCTAACGAATGATACCTGCTTCAAAGCAGCATACATTGCCAAAAACATCGTGGAAACGTTCGACGAGATAAGCAGTCTAGGCTATTGGACAGTAACGGATTTATTGGAGGAGCTGCCGCTGCCGCAGGAGACATTCCATGGCGGACTAGGAATGATTACAAATAATGGAATAAAGAAAGCGGCCTTCTATGCCTATGAGCTTCTCGCCAAGCTGGGCAGCAAGCTGCTGGATCGCGGCGATGGCTATTGCCTGACGATGTCGAAGGAGGGGACGTACCAGCTGCTGCTGTTTCATTACGCTCATTTTGACCAGATGTATCTTAAAAATGATATTTCAGCCATTCAGCCTCATAATCGTTATGCGGTGTTTAATCATAACGACCAATTGGAGCTGAGCATACAGCTCGAGGGGTTGGAGCCGGGGACTTACCGAATTCACCAACATATCATTAACCGGGAAGCGGGCAGCTCTTATGATGAATGGCTGCGAATGGGAGCGCCTGCCGAGCTGATGCAACCCGACATTGATTATTTGAACCAGTGCAGCGTACCGAAGCAGCATATGTGTACCGAGATAGCTGGAGATGTATGGACGCTGAAGTTTTTTCTTGCGCCTCATGAGGTGAGGCTGCTGGAGTTCAGGCGAGAATGGAATCGAGCATAATGTTACGAAAAGATGGGACAGGTGAAGGGGGAGCTGAACAAAGCTCTCCCTTCTTCTATATAAACGCCTCGCGACCGAATGTTTTATTGGTGGCGGGGTGTTTTTTTATGAAGCAGATCGCTGCGCTTTTACGGAAAATTTTCTACATGTTTACATTTTATTATTTTAATTGCCAATTTGTTATATGGAAGGAACACCCAAATGATCTATAATGCAAGTGTTCGGTTATGAAGCGTATATGTCAGCCGGGCTATGCTGAATCGGGAAGGACACATCGGGAGGTCCCCCCTGGATCGAAAGGCATTTCTCGTAATCGTTCCCTCTCGTTCAGCCATTTGAGCATTGTATGCGCTTTCTTTTAGAGTTGAACAATCGAAATGAGGAGGAGATCGTTTCATGTTTTACACAGGAAGGTACACCAGAAAACTCGCAGCTATCGTACTTGTATTTTCATTGCTCGCCGCAACAGCGTTTGCTGGGCCGGTAGTCACTTATGCAGAGGAAGAGCCTGCAATTATTCTCACTTCAGATTTTGAGGATGCTACCTTGCAGGGGTGGAAGCCCCGGATCGGCGGGGAGCTTCTGACGGTTTCAAACCAAACGGCAAATGACAGCACTTATAGTATGCTGGTTGAGCAGCGGGAGCGTTCCTATTATGGACCGATGCTTGAGCTTATTAACGTGCTTGAACGCAATGTGGAATATGAATTTAAAGCATATGTACGCTTGAAGGAGGAGCCGACAGAGAATAAGACGCTGCAAATGACTGCTTATAAAAAAGAGGGTGCGGAAAGCTGGAATGCACTCGATTCGGTCGTTATCGAGCGAGCAGATTGGCAGCAATGGCATGAATTAAAGGGCCAGTTTCAATACAGCGATAATCCGACAGAGCTGAACCTGTTTATTGAGACACCTTATATATCGGAGGAAACGGTTGATACACTATCTTTTTATGTGGATAATTTTACGATTAAGAGAGCTTCGCCGCTTGTCATAGAAGAGCAAATTCCTTCGCTGAAGGAGCATTTCTCAGAGGATTTTCCAATCGGCGCAGCAGTCTACACTTGGCAGATGGATGGCGTCTATGGTGAACTGCTCAAAAAGCATTTCAGCAGCTTGACGGCAACCTATGAAATGAAGCCGAAATTTATTGCGCCAGCTGAAGGCCAATATGTGTTTGATGCAGCGGATCGCTACGTTCAGTTTGCAGAGGATAATAATATGCAGATACGGGGCCATGCGTTGCTCTGGCATATTGACGCTGCGGAATGGATGCTGAAGGATAGTGCGGGTCAGCCAGCAAGCAGGGAGCTGCTGCTCGGCCGTATTCAAAGCTATATTGAAACGGTAATGACACGTTATAAGGGTAAGGTTGATGCCTGGGACGTTGTTAATGAAGCGATAGCCGACAATGGCGGCGATGAGAACGGCATGCGGATCAGTCCGTTTTACACGCTAATTGGACCTGATTACGTCGAGAAGGCATTTGAGTTTGCACGTGCGGCTGATCCCGATGCCAAGCTGTACTATAACGAATATTATACAGAGGTTCCAGAAAAACGAGCGTATATGTACCAGCTTGTAAAAGGGTTGAAGGAGAAAGGGCTGATCGACGGTGTAGGCCTGCAATCTCACTATGGTCTATACTCGCCGCCAATTGATGAAATTGAGAAAACGCTCAATATGTTTATTGACCTGGGACTCGATATTCAAATTACGGAGCTGGATGTTGATAGCGTCATTCCATTTGGTCAGACGATGCCCTATGATATAGCGATCAAGCAAGCACACCGCTACAAGGAGCTGTTTGAGCTTTATAAAGAGTACAAGGCGCACATTTCCTCCGTGACGCTTTGGGGCCTTCAGGATGAGAAGTCCTATAACAATCAAGCGATGCTGTTTGATGCCAAGCTGCAAGCGAAGCAAGCCTATTGGGGGCTAATTGATCCGTCGCTGCTGCCTGTGGAGACGAATCGTGTCGTTTCACTCGCAGGGACACCGGCAGCTGGTGCTGTACAGGCTAAAGAGTGGAGCCATGCGGTTGTAAGCAAGCTGAAAGGGAGCCATTCGCTGTCGGGCACGTTCCGTACGTTCTGGGATGAGGATTACTTGCATGTTTTGGTGGACGTAAACGACGTGACCTTTAATGCTAATGATCAAGTTGAGCTGTTTATTGATGAAAATAATGCTAAATCCAGCGGATATGAGCAAGATGACCGTCATATTACGCTCAAGCGCTCCGGGCAGGCGCCAAATGGGATCACCTCCATGACGAGAGAAATAACAGGAGGCTATACTATGGAAGCTTCTATTCCATGGGAAAGCGTCCAAGCGGCATTGGGTGCTGATGTTGGATTTGATATTCGGATAACGGATACAAATTCAGCTAATGGGGAGCAAGTGATTTATTGGAATGATAGTACGCTTAACCAGCAGAGTGATCCGAGCAAGTTCGGTATCATTCAACTGGAGAGCATGCCGAAAATCGCAGAGTCGGTTAAAGGTGAAGCCCAAATTGACGGGATCATGGAGACAGCTTGGAGTCAGGCAGTACCGTTCCAAGTGGACATTTTGAATCAGCCTGGAGGGGCGACTGGAGTTGCACGCTCCATGTGGTCGGATGACAGCCTATATTTGTTTGTTGAGGTGAACGACCCTATTGTATTGACTACTGGACTCAACCCTTGGGATCAAGACTCGGTAGAAATTTTTATAGATGAAAACCATCAGCGGACGCCTTTTTATCAATATGATGATGTGCAGTTCCGTGTGAATGCCGATAATGTAGCAACTTTTGGCGGAGGGGCTGCGCCATCGCGGCTGGAAAGCGCGGTAGTCCGCACGGATAATGGCTATAACGTTGAGTTGAAGATCAAATTAAACAGCCTTCAGCCAGTTCCTGGTTCCGTAATGGGCCTTGATTTGCAAGTGAATGACGATAAAGGAACGGGACAAAACAGCAATGCAAAATGGAATGATCCGACGAATGAAACGTGGAGAAACACCTCGAAATTTGGTATTTTAACGTTTGTATTACCTGAAGCAGGCGGCGGCACTGACCCTGGACACGGCCCCGGACACGGCCCCGGACACGGCCCCGGGCACGGCTCTGGGCACGGCTCTGGACACGGCCCTGGACACGGCCCCGGACATGGCCCTGGGCACGGACATGGCCCTGGACACGGACATGGCCCTGGACACGGACCTGGTCCTGGAAAAGGTCGCTAAAGGGTATATTAATAATTTGTTATAAGAGCCACTCTTTTATCATATAGACGCAAACCTTTTGTCTTTATACTGAGTACAGACGTTAATTTACATCGTTTGTAGTACGGAATATGAACAGAAGGGGAGCGCCAATATGAAGTATTCAAGTACCCAGGCAGTGGAAAAAATAGCAAGCGCACCATCGCTTCCGGATGTACGCAAGAGTAGGAAGTGGAGAAGGACGATTGTGCTGGATTTGCTGCTGCTGCCGGCGGTCATTTTAACATTCGTTTTTGCTTATATTCCGATGAGCGGTCTTGTTATTGCTTTTCAGGACTATAAGCCGTGGCTGGGCTTTGCCAAATCATCGTGGATTGGTCTTGAGCATTTCGAATACCTGTTTAGCACAAAAGAGAATATGCAGGTCATTTGGAATACGCTCATTATTGCCGGAATGAAGGTTGTTGGCGGGCTGATTGCCCCACTCGTATTTGCTCTTCTATTAAATGAAGTGAGAAAGGCGGCATTTAAACGAACCGTACAAACCTTCGTCTACTTGCCGCATTTTCTCTCATGGGTTATTTTGGGCGGCATTTTAATCGACATGCTTTCCACTAAAGGGCTGATCAATCAGTTTTTAGTAGCCGTGCTTCACATCGAGCCGATTTTCTTTCTTGGTGAAGGCAACTGGTTCCGCGTCGTCGTTGTTGTCAGTGATATTTGGAAGGAATTCGGCTTTGGCGCCATTATTTTTCTAGCCTCGCTTGCCGGTATTAATCCTTCGCTGTATGAAGCGGCGGAAGTAGATGGAGCGAATAGATGGCAGCAAACATGGTCAATTACACTGCCTTCACTTATTCCAATTATGATCGTAGTAGGAACGCTGTCACTAGGCAACATTTTGAACGCAGGCTTTGATCAAATTTTTAATCTGTATAATGCACTGGTATTTGATAAAGGCGATATTATAGATACCTTCGTGTATCGCGTAGGAATTGTGGATGGCAAGTTCGGATTCTCCGCTGCGGTTGGACTGTTTAAATCAGTCGTTGGCTTCGTACTAATCGTCGCAGCTTATCGCGCTGCATACAAATTCGCCAATTACCGCATTTTTTAAAGAGGAGGAGCTGAATTTATGTACCACAAAACGAATTCTTATAAAGTATTTTCAATCTTTAATTATACGCTGCTTGCTGTACTGTCGCTGATCTGTCTAATTCCGCTCATCCATATTCTCGCCGTTTCGTTCAGCGGTAAAGCGCCAGCTAATGCCAATCTGGTAGGACTGCTGCCGGTGCAATTTACAATTGATGCTTACTCTCAAACGCTGGCTAATGAAAACTTTTTACGCTCACTGTGGGTTTCTTTTGTTAGAACGGGGCTCGGAACGCTAATCAGTATGGTCGTTGTCATTTGTGCAGCTTACCCATTGTCTAAGGAAATTGGAAATTTCAAGCGCAAAAAAGTGTATACATGGTTTTTCGTGTTCACGATGCTTTTCAACGGGGGACTCATTCCCTTTTATATTTTGATTCAAAACCTTAATATGATGAATACGCTGTGGGTGCTTATTTTGCCAGGAGCAGTGTCCGTCTGGAATATCATTTTGCTGCTTAACTTCTTCAAGAATGTGCCGAAGGAGCTTGAGGAAGCGGCATTTATAGATGGGGCGGGTTATTTAAGAACGCTGGTCAGCGTATATCTCCCGGTCTCTATGCCAGCAATTGCTACCCTGTCATTGTTTGCGATGGTCGGCCACTGGAATTCATGGTTCGATGGAATGATCTTTATGACCGATTATAAAAACTATCCACTGGCTACCTTCCTGCAAACGATTATTGTCCAGCAGGATTTCAGTAAAGTGTCGGTACGTCCCGAGGATTTGGAAAATATTTCACAAAGAACGGTGAAGGCGGCACAAATCTTCATCGGCATGGCACCTATATTGCTCGTATATCCGTTTCTGCAACGCTTCTTCGTAAAGGGCATCGTCATTGGGGCGGTCAAGGAATAGGAAGGCGAGGAAGCGGGAGGTTGGTGAAGGGGAGGTGCTGCCTTAGCATAAAGCGAAAGGAAGAACGTGAAAATATTTATTTTGCAATTACAGCTTTCAAAAAGATATTAAATTGGGGGACGCAACTATGTTGAATCAACTTAAAAAGCCTTTTACCGTACTGATGTCTGCTGCGATGCTTGCTGGTGTACTTGCTGCTTGCGGCACTAGCTCAGAGGCAGACCCAACGAACAACAGCAGCAGCAGCGACAGCTTCTATTCTGCAAGCTTTGAGAATGGGAAATATACCGAGCCAGTTTCCATAACGACTGTATTTCCAATCGGCAGCAATGTGAAGTTTAAAAATGGCGAAAACATCGACAACAACGTTCATACGAAGTGGGCAAAAGAGAGACTTGGCATCGACATTAAATATTTATGGACGGTCAGTGATCAAAATAATGCTTATCAAACAAAGCTCCGTTTAATGCTTACATCAGGTCAGGAGATGCCGGATATTATTGCCTTCCGCGGCGAGCCGACTCTAATTAGCGACTTAATTGAATCGGGACAATTTACGGATGCTGGAGAATTATTCGACAAATACGCTTCCGAAACGTATAAGCAGGCGATGGCAGAAGATCCATCGGTATGGAATCCTTATATTCGCGATGGAAAAAGGATGGGTATTCCTATATTGGAGAACGCCTACAATAACGACCCGGTTATGTACATACGTGAGGACTGGCTGAAGGCGGTTGGCCTCGAAGCGCCAACTACGCTGGACGAGCTGGAGAAGGTTATGGACGCATTCGTTAATCAGGACCCGGATAAAAATGGAGAGAAAGATACGACAGCCCTTTCTGTAGGCTTCAAAGTCAACCTGAATACATGGATGTCTGATTCAGGCTGGATTTTTGGTATGTTTGGCGCAATGCCGAATCAATGGAACATGGGAGCGGACGGAACGCTAGTGTATGGTTCTATCCAACCGGAAATGAAGCCAGCGCTGGCCAAAATGCAGGAATGGATGGCAAAGGGCTACATCGACAAAGAAGCGGGCCTCTATGATGAGGTTAAGGCGACAGAAGCATTTACGGCAGGTAAATCCGGTATTATCGTCGGTCCTTACTGGATGACAGGCTGGCCGATCCCTGACCTGCTGAAAAACGTTAAAGGTGCGGATTACAAAGCTTATCCTCTGCCAGCAGGCCCAGATGGCAAGATTGGACGTCATGGCACCTTAACGAGTACAGGCGCGGTTCTGATTAATAAAGATATGAAAAATAAAGATGCCTTTTTCGTCTACCAGAACTATTTGTTCGACAACTGGGCGAATCCGAAAGAAGGCGGAGAGTTTGAAAATGGCTTCGCTGAAAACTATGATTTTGCGCTCGATCCGAATGGAAAACCTTATCCTGCTACAGATACCGATAAAGTTCCTGGCGGCTGGGTCGATCCAATACGTTACACCTTGACGTTCGACGGTGCCATTATTCCGTCCTTGCGTCTCAATACGCTGGCTAAGCTTGCAGGCGGAGCAGAGCCAACGACGCGGTTCGAGAAAAACCTGTCTATGTCGCTTCCTAAGCAGCTTGAGGCTGCTAAAATCGTCATTGATCAGAAGGATACTATTATGCCGCAAATGTTTACAGGGGTTCCAACGAAAACGCAGCTGTCGAAAAACGATATGCTGACTAAGCTGGAGAAGGAAGTTTTGAATAAAATCATTTACGGCAAAGCCTCGGTGGACGAGTTTGACACCTTTGTTGAGCAGTATCTCGCCTCTGGCGGCAAGAAAGTTACGGAAGAAGTTAATGAGTGGTACGCTACGGTTAAGTAAGCTCGAACTTTAGCATTAGAATGAGCTTAAGATCGGTGTATGAGTAGGCGAATAGGGAAAGAAGAAAGGGCGGCTCCTGCTTGGGAGCCGCCCTATTTGCCATACTTTTCTACAATGAAGCTTATGCCATTTCCCGGTATTCCTGTGGCGTCATGTCGAATTTATCGCGGAATACCTTAATGAAATATTGCGAATTGGAATAGCCGAGCTTATCGGAAATTTCATAAACTTTATCGCTGGAATGGCGAAGCAAATAGATGGCAAGATCCATCTTCACTCCGAGAATGTACTCACTTAGGCTAATGCCCTTTAGCTGCTTGAACAACTTGGATACATAGACCGGATGCAGCCCAACATGATCGGCTATCGACTGAAGGCTGAGCGTAGGCAAGTGAGTGGAAACAAACACCTGTATGGCCTGTATGACGGCATTTTGCTCATTGAGGGAGTGCTCATCCAGCCTTGCATGCAGTGTATCGCAAAGCTCCTCGGCCCATTCAATTAGTTGGGTTACCGAGCGGAACATCCGGTTATACACGAGCTCCTGGCCCACTAGATCGGATAATAGCGAGTGATTTTTATGCGCGATATAATGAAAGGCGGACATAAGCAGGCTTCTAATCTCTTCCAGATGCTCCTCCGTTTGCTCAGATAAGGAAAAGTAGGAAGCTTCAATTTGCCGCAAGCGCTCCTTGAAGGCCTCCCATTGCCCAAGCTCTAGCAGGTGATTGAGCGCTGGAGGCTCATACAGCACATGCAGCGAGCGGATGAACACCGCTTGCGGCTGATCCGAAAGCGATAAGAAATACCCGCTTCCCTTACCAACCTGCTTCTTCAATGCCGAGGTAGCATGCTCATACATAGCGCGGATATCCTGCTGAAGCTTGCCCGGAGAGGCAAGAATGACCGATATGCCGCCCTTCAAATATTCGTTCACATTATGATGGAGCTGGAGCGAGCGATGTGTGAGCAGCTTTTTTAGAAAGTCGTTCGTAGGCAATACTTCAGCCTGCTTGGGCCGCAGCAGAAAAACAAGATAGTCGTAGCTGTCCCGACAATGCCAAATATCAAAGCTGTCCTCATACAGCTCACAAGCAATATTGGTTACTGCATATTCGAAGAGCTGCAGGCTGTTCAAGCTGTAGCGGGTGAACTGCTCCTCCAGACGAACGAGCACCAGAAAGACGTCATCTCCATCGCGAAAAGCGAGCTGGTAGCCTGACAGCCGCTCATTTAATGTTTCGGTGCTATAACGATTTCCCTGAATCAGCTGATTCAGCAGCTTGTCTTTTAATGAGGGAAGATGCTCGCGAAACGTAAGCATCGCTTGCTCATAGGAGGCTGCATGTTCAAGCTGAAGCTCGATTAAACGTATTGTTTTTGTCAGGCAGCCTGCAAGCTTTTCCTGATCAAGCGGCTTAATTAAATATTCAACAACCCCTTGTTCAATGGCTTCTCTCGCATATTCAAATTCCGCATAGCCGGTCAGCAAAATGCAGGGGATGCTTCTCCCGCGCGCTCTAACGTGTTTTATGAGCTCCAATCCATTCATGCCGGGCATGGCAATGTCAGTAATAACGATGTCAATGGACTGACTGTCTATGATTTGAAGCGCCTCTATACCTGAATAGGCTTTATGAATTTTATCTATGCCATAGTCGCTCCATGGAAAAGCGATTTCCAAATCATCAATTACATAAGATTCATCATCAACTAACAATATTTGCAGCATGTTTTTCCTCCCGTTTTTGAATCGTAATGATATAGCAGGTGCCGCCTGATGGAGGACGCTGTAACGCTAGCCCTGAGCTTTTGCCAAAATAAAGCCGCAGCCGTTGATTGACGTTGCGAATGCCAGTCCCAATAGCATCCTCGGGATGATGCATAAACTCCTCCATATGATTAGCAATGACGGCCAGCCGCTCCTCGCTTATGCCTACTCCGTTATCTCTAATATAAATGCGAATGTCCTGAGCGTCTTCCTCGGCTTTGATCTCTATTAGCCCGGGAAGCATGGAAGGCTCAATTCCGTGCTTAATGCAGTTTTCTACCAGCGGCTGAAGAATCATTCTAGGTAAACGAATGAATGATAAACTTCCGTCAACTTCAATCGTGTAATTGATCGTTTTTTTTCGCATATGCATGATGGAAAGATAATGCTTAACAAAGTTCAGCTCTTCTTGCAGCGTGGAGTCGATATCTTCAATTTTGTTAATGTAACGGCAGTAAGAAGCGAGCTCCAGCGTCATTGCTGTCACCGCAGCGTGATCTTTAATGCTGGCTTTGCTCTGAATGTAATTTAGACAATTATACAGAAAATGAGGATTAATTTGCGCTTGGTATTGCTTAAGCCTCGCCTCTTGAATAGATAAGTCGCCTAGCAGCACCTGCTCAATGAGGAACTGGGTATGCTCGGCCATACGATTAAAGGATTTCCCCAGCATGCCAAATTCCTTCGTATGCATGGAAACTACCCTGCTGGAATAATCGCCGCGATCGAAGCGGTCTATCGCTTTTCTAAGGCCAATTATAGGCGTTCGCACTTGATTGTGAAGAATGAGGCTGTAGATAAGCGATATAAGCAGCAGCGCGACAAGGGCGATAACGAACAGTGTATTATTTCGCGAGATCGGCTTAATGAGCTGGGTAATGGGATGATAGTCAATAAAATAAAGCTCCAGCATGTCCAGCTTCATATAGCTGAGCAAATATTCCGCTTGATTTTCCTCCAAGGTGATGAAGCCGCTATTTCCTTGAATGAGTGGAAGAATCCAACTGTCGGCTTGAGCCAAGTCGGATGACCCTTCATTGCGGATCGCTATCATTTGATGAGCATCGTAAAGCAGCGGTGTTCCCGAGGTATATTGCTGCATCATTTTCCGCAAATTGTCGAGTGAAATTCTGGTCTCAATATATAGCGGTCCGAGATGGCCTTTAGTTAAATGGGAATAGTAACCCTCTCCGTCCGCCTCCATATGGATAGTCCACTGATTAAGCGGTTCATCCGGCAACTCGAATTTTTGAAAGGAGAAGCTGGGATCAGAGGATACGGTTTCCCGCTGGTCGGGATAATACAAAATGACGGTATTGTTCCAAGAGGTAGAGGCACTGTTTAACGCTAGCTTTTCAATTATGGCAAGCTTCATCTCATATTTTGAATAATCATCGCCCCGCTCCAAAACATACGGGTAGCCGCGAACCGTCTGATCCTCTGACAAGATGATGGCATTCATTAATATTTGTTCGAACTGGTTGGATAGCTGTGAGGTCATGAATTTCACCTCTCCAAGCTTGTTATTGCGCAGCTCGGTTTGAATATCCTTGACATTAAGCTGATAAATCCACCAGAAGATAACGACGATAGACAAAAACATCAGCATCAAGCCGAGCGCCAGCTTTTGAAAAATGGATAAACCGCCGTTTGTCGCCTGTCCTTTCAACATGCTCTTTCTCCCCCGTGTCTGAATAATCTTTCTTTCATTATACATGTAAAATACAGCCGATTAGGCGGCAGCTATATGGCCTTTTTTATTTTCTTTTTGAAAGAGTAGGGACGACGCGCAAGGATAATCATAAAAAGTGACATTGTTTTCAATGAAACGAGGGAAGGAAAGCGCTAAACAAACGCTCTATACTTAAAGTCAGCTGATAAAGAAGATTCATCATCACCTATATCGAATTGGAGGTTTTTACATTGACGAGAAACATTCAGGATATCGTAGCTCAAATGACGCTGGAGGAAAAAGCGGGGCTTTGCTCAGGACTAGATTTCTGGCATTTGAAAGGTGTTGAGCGTCTAGGCGTGCCTTCCATTATGGTAACGGATGGACCACACGGCTTGCGCAAGCAGCAAACAGGTGCGGATCATCTGGGAATTTTCGACAGCGTTCCCGCAACTTGCTTCCCATCGGCAGCCGGACTTGCTTGCTCATGGGATGAAGAGCTGATTGGCAAGGTCGGCGTCGCGCTTGGTGAAGAATGTCAGGCAGAGGATGTTGCCGTGCTGCTGGGACCTGGTGTAAACATTAAACGTTCCCCGCTTTGCGGACGCAACTTTGAATATTTTTCCGAGGACCCGTATTTGTCCTCCGAGATGGCGGCAAGTCACATTAACGGCGTACAAAGCCAAGGCGTCGGAACGTCGCTGAAGCATTTTGCCGTAAACAATCAGGAGCATCGCCGGATGTCGACGGATGCGGTCGTTGATGAGCGCACGCTTCGTGAAATTTATTTGGCAAGCTTCGAGGGCGCAGTGAAGAAAGCGCAGCCTTGGACCGTTATGTGCTCTTATAACCAAGTGAATGGCGTATTCGCATCGGAGAATGTGAAGCTGCTTACAGATATTTTGAAGGATGAGTGGGGTCATGAGGGCTTTGTCGTTTCGGACTGGGGCGCGGTTAATGAGCGTGATCTGTCGCTTGCAGCAGGCATGGAGCTGGAAATGCCAGCAAGCAACGGCGTAGGTGAGAAAAAGGTACTCGATGCAATCAGCAATGGCACATTGACTGAGGAAGCTTTAGATCGTGCAGTAACGCGTCTGCTTCGCATTATTTTCAAATCGGTAGACGAGAAGGTTAAGGATGCAACGTATGACAAAAACGCGCATCATCAGCTGGCAAGAACAGTAGCAAGCGAGAGCATGGTGTTGCTGAAAAACAAAGGCGGCTTGCTTCCACTTGCAAAAAACAGCCGTGTAGCCGTTATCGGCGCTTTTGCCGAGAAACCGAGATTCCAAGGCGGCGGCAGCTCGCATATTGTACCGACAAAGCTGGATCAGCCCGTTGAAGAAATTAAGGCGCTCGTTAGTGATGCTTCTGCTGTTGTATATGCTCAAGGCTATCACGCGGGTGATGATGCTATTGATGAAGCGCTGATCGAAGAAGCGAAGCGTGCGGCGAGCGAGGCAGAGGTTGCTGTTATTTTTGCAGGCTTGCCGGATCGTTATGAATCAGAAGGGTATGATCGTGAGCATCTTAATCTGCCTGAAAATCAAAATAAGCTGATCGAAGCGGTTGCCAGCGTTCAAAGCCGCATCGTTGTTGTGCTGCTTAATGGATCAGCGGTACTGCTGCCGTGGCTGGATCAAGTAGATGCTGTGCTTGAAGGCTATTTGGGCGGACAGGCTGTTGGTGGAGCTGTTGCAGATTTGCTGTTCGGAGAAGTGAATCCTTCCGGCAAGCTTGCAGAGACGTTCCCGCTCAAGCTGAGTGATAACCCTTCATTCTTGAACTTCCCGGGTGAAGGAGATCGGGTGGAATACAAGGAAGGCATTTTCGTAGGCTACCGTTATTATGACAAAAAGCAGCAAGATGTATTGTTCCCATTTGGCTTTGGTCTTAGCTACACAACCTTTGCTTACAGCGATTTGAAATTAAGCGCAGCCAGCATCAAGGATACAGATGAGGTTGAAGTAACGGTCAACGTAACCAACACAGGCAGCGTAGCTGGCAAAGAAATTGTACAGCTTTATGTAAAGGATGTTGCAAGCACAGTCATCCGTCCAGAGAAAGAGCTGAAGGGCTTTAAGAAGGTAGCGCTCGCACCTGGCGAGACAAAGACGGTAAGCTTTGTACTGAATAAGCGTGCTTTCGCTTACTACAATGTGGATATTAAGGATTGGCATGTAGAAAGCGGCGACTTCGCGATTTTGGTAGGGCATTCCTCGCGGGAAATCGTCCTTGAAGCGACACTTGCAGTAGAATCTACGGTTAAGCTGAAAAAGCACTATACGCAAAATACGACTCTTGGCGATCTGTACAGCAACGAAGAGGCAACGGCTATTTTACAGCCATATATGCAGAAGTTTCAAGAGAATAGCCCGCTTGCAAGTGTTGATCAAGATGATGCACATGCGGAAATGATGGTCAAAATGATGCAATACATGCCGCTTCGCAACCTGATGGCATTCGGAGGCGATGCTTTCACCAAGGACATGCTTGACCAATTAATTAAAGAGCTAAATAGCTTATAAATTAGCATTTAAGGCTAGGTTCAAGAGGAGAATGTGCAATGAGTGCGAATCAGAAAGCAAGTGGCGTTCAAGATGACGCGTACCACAAAGTAGGATGGTCGGAACGAATTGGTTATGGTTTTGGCGACGCAGCGAGTAACCTGATCTTCACAGGAGCGGCTACATTTTTAACGTATTATTATACGGATGTCATGGGGCTGGCTGCAGGTGCAATCGGAACGATGATGCTGATCGCCCGTATATTGGATGCTTTCCTGGACGTAGGTGTAGGGGCATGGGTAGACAAAACGAAAAACAAGCATGGTAAAGCACGTCCATGGCTGCTATGGATGATGATCCCGTTTGCCGCTTCAGGCGTACTGCTCTTTACATTCCCGGATGTAGGCCCAGGCGGAGCCCTCGTCTATGCCTATGTCACTTATTTACTCATGAACTTTATTTATTCGTTCATTAACATTCCTTATGGGGTGTTGAATTCACTTATTACGCAAGACGGCTACCAGCGCTCGATACTCAACATCGTTCGTATGCTTGGTGCGCTTGCAGGGGCAATCGGTGTCAGCTTCGCTACTCAGCCGCTCGTACAAGCATTTGGCGGCGGGGAAAAAGGCTGGATTTTAACCTTCTCCCTCTATGGCGTTCTATCGCTTATTATGTTCTACATCACCTTTAAATCGACGCGTGAGCGTGTAAAACCGTCCGTGTCTCAAAAAGAAATTCCGTTCAAGCAAGGCTTGGGCGCGTTGTTCCGCAATAAATATTGGGCGATTATGCTATTGTTCGCTGTCGTTGTCTATACGAACAATGGCATGAGCGGCTTAAACATTTATTATGCACAGTATCTGCTGAATGATGCTGGACTGCTCGGCATTCTCAGCTTTGCCGGATTGATTCCTATTGCAATTGGCTTGTTCTTGATTGCTCCGCTTATTAAGAAGTATGGGAAACGGAACGTAGCCATAGTCGGAAGCTTTATTATGATTGTAGGCTCGCTAGTCGTCTTAATTGACCCGACGAATGTAACCTTTGTTATTGTTGGCTTGGTAATCAAGGCGCTTGGCGTGACGCCAATCATCGGTACGATTTTTGCTATGCTGGCTGATACTGTTGAATACGGCGAATGGAAAACGGGCGTACGGACAGAGGGTCTCGTCTACAGTGCCGGAAGCTTTGGTACAAAAGCAGGCAGTGGCCTTGGAGCAGCTATTATTGGCTGGGGGCTGGCGTTAGGAGGCTATATCGGCGGACAAGAAACGATTAGCTCCAGCGCTAGTGGTGCGATCCACTTCATGTTTATTTATTTGCCGATTATTTTGGCGGCTATCCAGATTGTCATCCTGTATTTCCATAAGCTCGATAAGCTGTACCCGCAAATTGTTACCGAGCTGAAAGCTGTTAAAAAAGCATAAGAAGCGATGGCAAAAGCATTTTGGGCCTAATGGCGCTCGATATTATGAAGGGCACTCCGATCAAGCTTACTGCTGAAGGTCCAGATGAGGCTCAGGCGATTGAGAAATTGGCGGCTTAATTCGAAAGCCACGCATAAGGTATGCACGCGGTTAGCAAAGCAGAGCGAGGAAAACCTCACTCTGCTTTTTTTAATGAATTGAAATGATATCGAATGACAATTATATTTTTAAAAATAATCATTGTTTAATAGGGTGTGAATTTATTCAATCATGTATAAAGCTAAATCCAAGGTCGAAAAGGATATTTATTATGAAAAATTGCATCCGTTTAATTGTGTCAGATGTTTGAAAACTGTGCTATTATTATCGGAAAGC
The DNA here is from genome assembly GCF_036894955.1 of Paenibacillus sp. KS-LC4. NCBI lineage: Bacteria > Bacillati > Bacillota > Bacilli > Caryophanales > Paenibacillaceae > Paenibacillus > Paenibacillus sp. KS-LC4. The sequence continues at coordinate 503,528 of NZ_CP145905.1, forward strand.
ATCCAAAGGCAGCGCCCCCTATAGGGGCTTTTTTATATAGAGAAATCATGAGTGGTATTGCCTTGTTACAGCGGTCGTTCACCACATCACGATGCAAGATAGCGTAGAGAGGGATGAAGGTCATCATGGCAGTGTTTCAGTATAATCCGGAGCGCCCCTTTCGTGATGCTCCGGATATGTATTTGCTTTATTGGGGCAAGGAGGCATGTAAGCCTTGTCATCTCATAGGGCCGGTCGTAAGGGAAAACTTTAAACTGCATTTTATCCATAAAGGAAAAGGGACTGTGAAGGTGGCGGGCAAAACCTACACGCTGACAGCCGGACAAGCATTCCTCATTTATCCGCAGGTGCTTATTTCCTATGAATCGGACGAGAAGGACCCGTGGACGTACTCCTGGATCGGTTTTTTGGGAGAGCAGGCCGCTGAAATCATCGCTCGGACATCTATTACGCCAGAGAACCCTGTATTTCCTATGGATATGAAGCTGATGCCAACGTTATATGATCAGTTGACGGAGGCTGTCTCCCACCAAGTCAGCAGTGATTTGCGCCTTCAAGCTATTTTGTATGAGTTTTTGTCGCTGCTTGTCGAGTTCGTGCCTTTAACAGACAACCATATCAGTAATGCCACGCGTAAGCAGGAAGCCTACATTCACCGAAGTATGGAGTTTCTACACGCCCACTACAGTGAACGAATTACGATGGAGCAGCTAGCTGACGTACTCGGTCTGGATCGCAAATATTTGTCTTTTCTGTTTAAAGAGGCTGTAGGCATGCCGCCACAGCAGTATTTGCTTAACTATCGTATGGATAAAGCCTGCGAGCTGCTCGGCAAGGGTATTTACAGCATTAGTGAGGTGGCGCGTTCCGTAGGGTATCAAGATGCGCTGCTTTTTTCCAAAATGTTCAAAAAGGTAAAGGGAACAGCTCCGCGTAATTTTGAATAGCTCATTAAAAAAGACATTATTCCATAAATACCATCCTTGCTGACATAGGATTCATAGTCGTTTCCCGCTACAATAGGCTTATATTTAACCTGAGGGGGAACAAATAAATGAGCTATTTGGCAAGTCATAATAGATATGACACTATGACATATAACCGCAGTGGAAGAAGCGGACTGAGGCTGCCCGCTATTTCGTTAGGGCTGTGGCATAATTTTGGCGGTATTGATTCGCTAGAGAAAGGCAGGGAAATGGTTAGACGGGCATTCGACCTCGGAATAACACATTTTGATCTGGCGAATAATTACGGTCCGCCTCCGGGCTCAGCGGAGCAAACGTTTGGCAGTATTTTGAAAGCGGACTTTGCAGCTTACCGCGATGAGCTGATCATTTCGACCAAAGCCGGCTACGGCATGTGGGAAGGGCCTTATGGCGATTTTGGCTCCAAAAAATATTTGGTGTCCAGCCTTGACCAAAGCTTGAAGCGGATGGGACTCGATTATGTTGATATCTTCTATCATCACCGTCCAGATCCAAATACGCCGCTGGAAGAAACGATGGCTGCGCTTGACCTGATTGTGCGCCAAGGCAAGGCGCTGTATGTCGGCTTGTCCAACTATAAGCCGGAGCAGACGCGTGAAGCATCGCGCATTTTGAAGCAGCTCGGCACACCTTGTCTGATTCATCAGCCAAGCTACTCCATGATTAATCGCCATGTTGAGGATGGCTTGCTGGACGTGCTGGATGAAGAGGGTATTGGCTCCATCGTATTTTCACCGCTTGCGAAGGGCATGCTGAGCGATCGCTATTTGAATGGCATTGCTCCGGATTCGCGCGCGGCTGGCCCGAGTGTGTTTTTGCGTCCAGAGGAAATTACCGATGAGCTTGTCGCTAAGCTGCGCCAACTGAATGAACTGGCGGCTGGCCGTGGCCAGAAGCTGTCGCAAATGGCACTTGCATGGGTGCTACGTGGTGGTCGCGTGACTTCTGCGCTTATTGGAGCAAGTAAAGTCAGCCAGATTGAGGATGCCGTTCAGGCGCTTGCTGTCGCGCATTTCACCGATGAAGAGCTGACGCTGATTGATCAGATTTTGCAATAGACATCGGGAGATGAGGCAATGGGCTTGTGCCATAAAGGCTGCATTGTCGATAGAGAGGGAGATTTCGGTTTCCCCTACGATATTTTGTAAACACTTCCGATAATTATATGAAAAAAAGAGAGACGAATGCACAGTGCCGCGAAACCTTTGGACAATAGGTTTCGCGGCTTTTATAATACCAAGAAAAATGGCCGGAGTCAGATGGACTCGCTCATCGGTGAAGAAGGCGTCGCCTGTATATTTGACTAGTTAACGAAGTAATAGAATGGTGAGAGATGCTGCAAGTGTATCTATTAATATAGTTTGAAAAGCTTTAAAAATTATGAAATTTGTGGTAATATTATGAAACACTTTCGTTTTTTTACTTTTAGCTAAGTATACTAAAAAGATGATTAGGGGCGTGTAATAATGACAAGATTTCGCAAGAAAATGAGCTTTTTATTACTGTGTTTTGTAATAGTGTTACCTACAATCGCTTCAGCAAGCACCAATAGTGGAGATGGTACTGTAAGCATTCTAGATGAGAGTGAATTCTATGACGCAGTAGGAAATAAAATTGAGGTGTTAGAAGAATCTGATGGTACAATCGTAGTTTATATTAATAGTGTATTGGACCATAGTGCAAAAACAGACTTAACTAGGGGTACAGTTGAGTCGACGGAATATATTGATTCCACTAGGAAACAAGATAAGCACAGCATGACAGCAAATGGCAAGAAAGAGAAAAATATTGATAAAGATAAAATAGGCATGCAAGAAAAAAAGACTATTTATAAAATAGACGATCTTATTAAAGAAGATGTTTTCGTTGGATCAACTGTAGACGTAGTAGAGAAACTAGAAGTTGCAAGTTTAATTTCCGCAGCAGCCTATGACCCAATCTATACTTACCCTCCAACATGGCCTTATAACCAAGCATATACTTATAGAAATACTTATAATAATGATCAAAGGCAAATTTATGCACATGGTTATTATAAGAATGAGGCACCGACATACACTTCTTCCCAAAAGGTAAGTTTTTTAAGAAGCACCTCAATTGGGGTTGGAGTTTCACTAATTGTTGCATTATTTTCTGGGCCGGTAACTGTTGCTGTAGCTACAGGTGCTATTATAGCCTGCGTAGGTGCTTGGATATTAGATGGATATTTCACCAAGGATGTAGATGTCAATGTTCACATAAAAATTGAGTGGGAGAGTTGGTTAGCTATCGTTAATGCAAATTCCTATTATGTACAACAAGGCACCCAATATCTTAGAGTTATGAATCAGTTCGGCCCAGGAGAATCAACTAGAGAATTAGGTGGGAAGGTGGGCTTTGTTGGGAATTTCACTGAATTCTTAAGACAAAGCTCATGGAATTAGAATCATGGGAACAGTCAATAACACATTTAGCCGTATGAAATTGAAAGGTAAAATGCACCATTTTTTGTTACAGCCTATGCTGACCTCTGGGGTTTCAACCATTTTTGTAGTTGGCGCTCAATACTTGTTCATGTGGTTCGATTATGGACAGGGATACGCGAATGAGTTATTAGTGAAGGGCATTAAAACAGGATGGTATGTTATTTTGTCCCTATTCATAGTGATGTATATTGCGCTAGCCATAATAAACGTAATCAGATGGGTATATCATAAGAGAAAATCAATGCAAAACTTATAGCAGCCGCGTCACACGCCGCTGAAGAGGCCTCTCGATTATCGAGAGGCTTCTTCGAGCATGAGACAGGGAGGTTTTGTTATGAAGAAAGTGATGTATTCCCCTTCGTAATAATAGCGGCTATTTGTTCCTCGCTGCTATAGATCGTCTGCTTCTTATCCAAAATGCCTTGCTGCAGCGTCAGCAATTTGGCGAAGGAGCGTGAAGCTGCTGCGGCATCGCCTTTCTTCACGGACTGGGTTAATAGCTTGCCTTCGGCCGTTATAAGCTTCCGGCTGCTGGATATGCTGCTTTTGGCGGAGCGGATCTTAATGCGCTGCGAGGAAGCTGTCTCTAGCATGGCGCGCGTCTGCTTCGCCTTCAGCACGGTGGCGGCCTTAAGCTTGCTGTAGGCCTCGGTTTTATTTTTAATATCCAGCTTCGCGAGCTGGACGGCTTGCTTCGTCTGCGCGAGCTGTGCCTTCAGCACGGCATTCAGCTCCTTGCTTTGCAGCAGCTTGGCGGCTTCCTGCTGCTTTCGCAGCGAGGCATACAGGTCAAAGAGCGGCTGATAGCGCTCCTTCGTCTGCTTAACGTCAGCCGCCAGCTGGGCAAGCTTCTCCTCATTCAACTGCTTGATGCGCTGCCGGATGGCAGCAAGCGCTTCTTCATTGCGATAGTGGATGGCGGTGATTTTCCCTTCCCAAGTGTCTTCTTGCTGCTGGGCGGACAGCAGACTGTCGTATTGCTTCTTGAGCTGGGAGGCTGACGCAGAGTCGGCACTAGCGGTCAGCTTGTCGAAGGCTGTCTGAACGGTGGGTGAAAAGGGCAAGAGTGATGCGGCAGCAGTTGAGACAGCTGGCAGCGTCAAAAATAAGGATAATGCGATCAGACTGGTAAACAGATGCAGCGGCTTGAAAATAAACAAAGTGGAGCCCTCCTTTAAAATGATGGAAATCAAGCGCAAAAGAAAAGACGTTGAAGGGCAGCGATAGAGGGCATAGTCCCGTATATACGCAAAAAAGCACCCGCAAGAAGGACGCCTGAGGCGTCTTCTCTTACGGGTGCTTCCAACGTAAGCCGCTGCTATTCAAATAATTATTTCCCAATATACTAAACGGAAGGCCATTCGTCAAGCTCTTTCCGAAGGGCTGTTCCCTCTGGCCATTCTCCTGTATGATAGTAGGAAAAGAGCTGAAAGGGAGGATGCGGCGAATGAATGTACCGATAGGCATTTGGATTTTTGCCGGAATAATCGTAATTTTGCTGACATGGATGACACTTTGGGTTACGAAAAAAGCGTATTCGAAAAAATGGGACGATTCCGATCAGGACATGGGAACGTAGATCGAAGATTGAATGGCCCCCATTTTCACAAGGGGTGAACGTTATACGTCACACGTTACAAGTCAATCATCGTAATAGCCTGTCCGGCGCTAAGGCTGAAATTTCAGCAGCTCAGGATCAATGGCAGGAACGAGCCCTTCCTGTGCAGCGCGGTTTAGCAGCATTGCAATCGCCTCATATCCGCTATCGCCAAGATTGGCAGTGAAGTCATTGACGTATAGATCAATGTGCGCCTTCGCGACGGCTGCGTCCATCTCTTGGGCATGCTGCATGACGTATTCGCGAGGCGCCTCGGGATTCGCCCATGCATAAGCGACTGAAGCCTGAATCCACTTCGTGATGGAAGGCAGGTCGAGTGAGCGGCGGGCAATAATAGCTCCAAGCGGTATAGGCAGTCCCGTGTCGGCTTCCCACCAGCTGCCCAGATCCGTCATCATGGATAGGCCAAAGCTTGGATACGTGAAACGCGCCTCATGAATGACAAGGCCAGCATCAATATGTCCGTCGCGAACGGCCGGCATAATTTCATGGAATGGCATGATGACGATATCGCCTACCCCTCCTGGAACATGCTTAGCGGCCCAAAGCCTGAATAGCAAATATGCAGTGGAACGGTCGCTTGGCACCGCCACGCGTTTGCCTGACAACGCTGCCGCATCTGTGCGGGTTCCGGCTGTCAAGACGAGTGGGCCGCAGCCTCTGCCGAGCGCACCGCCGCATGGAAGCAGGGCATAATCCTCCAGCACCCATGGGAGGGCAGCGTAGGAAATTTTCAGCACATCAAGCGGGCTGTCGCCGCTGGCTGCCAGGCGATTGGTTATGTCGATATCGGCATACGTAATTTCCAGCTCAGGTGCATCAGGGATAAGCCCGTGTGCCCAAGCGTGAAAGACGAAAGTATCGTTCGGACATGGAGAAAAAGCGATTTTCATACAAGCACCTCCAATAATGTGGAGCCCGCAGCTTCCAAAGCCTGCAAAGCTTCGCCAATTCGCCATGCGCTCCGGTCCCTTGGACCGACAGCATTCGAAATGGCGCGTATTTCAAGAACAGGAATGCCGAAGCTTTGTGCAGCTGAAGCAACGCCAAAGCCTTCCATCGCTTCAGCTGCTGCGCGAGGAAAGCGCTCGCTCAGCACCTGGGCGGTGGCGGCAGTTCCAGTAACGGTCGACAACGTTAAAATGGGAGCAAGTGCTGCAGCAAGCCCAGCCTGAGCCAGTGCTGCGGCTATAGCTGCGGCTTGTACATTAGCCGCTATCGTAGAAGTACCGAAGCCGAGTGTGTCGAGACTGCTGAAGCCGTCTTGTGTCTCTGCTCCGAGATCGGCGGCAATGATAGCATCGGCAATGACAAGCGAGCCCACGGCCGCCCGGCCCTCGAATCCTCCGGCGATGCCCATGCAAATGACGAGCTCGTAGCTGCCCCGCGTGAGAGCAAGTGTCGTACGGACAGCGGCTTCCGCTGGGCCAACTCCTGCCTCTGTCACATGAAAGCGCGGGTTGTTTTGCAAGCCAAGGCACACCGCATCCTTCTCGGCGGTGACTGGGGTCATAATTAAAATATTTGGGCCAGCATCCATTAGGTGCAATCTCCTTTAACGGGAAAATTTCGCACCATCATGCGGGAGCAGATTGCATCTACGGCCGCATAATGCTGCGAAAAGCTAGGGTTAATGCTTTTTCCAAGCTTATTACTTAATTATAGTACGGTTGCAGACGTAAGGAAAGGCGAGCGCTTTCCCGGCTGCGGCCCATGAAATAGCCGCTGACAAGCGGCTATTTGCGTTTCATTTCAAAAAACTCACATTGCTCTCTGGAAAAGTAAGTGATATCGCTGACGCTCGTTTGAATGACGACCTGCGTATCGTCGAAACGGACGATGTTTCCGCCGGCGCACACAATATAATCATTTTCAAAGACGCGCAGCCGAAGCTCCCGTTGAAGCGCCTCCTCGAAATCGGCATCCGTTATCAATTTACGGTTTATGGCCATCCTCAGACTCCTTTACCCATTAAAATGAAACCTTATAAAAGCGGCAGGCCCTAGCGCTATGATAGACCAGCTAGCGGCCTGTTGCAACAATGCGCCTCAGATTCAGCCGATTATTGAAACGGGATAAAAACCGCCTTAACAGCACTTGGTTTGTGCGTTGACTGCTAGTACAATAGGAGGGGAAGCTTTCATGCGGGCAAGCTGGCAAGGCAAGCGGCAAGCTCCGCTGCTATAACGTCGGCCATTCCAGGCAGCGGGCAGGGCCCGCTATTTTGAAGGAGGAATATAAATCGTGTCTGTACATAATGAACGAGTTGTCGTATTTGTCGGGTCCTATGCAGAGGCTGCGGCAAGCGGCGTATATGCGTATGCTTTTGATGAAAAGGAAGGAAGGCTTTCGCTGCTGGATGAAGTATCCGGCCTTAAAAATCCTACGTTTCTGAATGTGGATATTCCAAGCAAGAGGCTGTATGCCATTGCAGAAGGAGTATCCGCAGCAGGCGCCAAAGTCGGCGATGCTGTAGCTTTTGCCATCGAAACCGATAAAATATCATTGACCGAGCTTAACCGCAGCGAAGCCATTACGGCTCCGGCCTGCCACATTCAACGCGATCCATCCAATCGCTACTTGCTGCTGTCAAGCTACCATGGCGGCAGAATCAGCCTTGTTGCGCTGACGGACAATGGCGAGGTGGGAGAGCTGCTGGATATCGCTCAGCATACGGGAGTCGGTCAGCACCCGGAGCGCCAAAATCAGCCGCATCCGCACAGCATCCAATTCAGCCCGGACGGCCGCTACCTGTTCTCGCCGGATCTAGGCATTGACCGCATTATGGCCTATCGCATTGATCATCAAGCGAGCAAGCTGGTTTTCCATGGGGAGACCTTGCTTCATGCAGGCGCAGGCCCGAGGCATATGGCTTTTCACCCTAATGGGCAATTTGCCTACGTAATTAATGAGGTGGATTCGACGATTACTTCGTTCCGTTACGATGCTGAGGCAGGCACGCTTGCGACGCTTGCAACCGTTCCAACATTGCCGTCTGATTTTGATGGTGAAAATACATGTGCTGAAATTGCCGTTTCCGAGGATGGCAAATATGTATATGGCTCAAATCGCGGGCACGACAGCTTCGTAGTGTACGCCATTAATGAAGCAGACGGCAAGCTTACCCTAGCCGGTCATGTGCCAATTGAGGGCGGGCATCCACGCCATTTTGCTTTTGTGCAGGGCGGCGAATATATCATCGCGGCTAACCGCGATACGAATAATTTGGCTGTATTCCGCATAGATGCGGCAACAGGACTGCCTGTGTATACTGGACATTCCGTTACGGTATCTGGACCCGTGTATGTGCAGCCAGTGTTAGTATAGCAGCAGGAAATAGTTAAGGTGGACTTGTTTTGAATGCGCCCTGAATATGCCTTGAATGCGGCGACAAGCGTAAAAAGAGAGGTCACCGAAGATGAAATGGCCATCAGCATGGGTACAGACTGTCAAAAGCGTACATGGAGAACGCGGAGAGATATGGCTGGCTGAGCTGGATTTGCTGCTGGCAAGCTGTGCAGAGCGATGGGAGCTTCGGCTGGCGGATCACACGCCATACGAGCTGACCTTTAATCTGGTGCTTCCGGCACTGAGGAAGGACGGGAGCGAGGCTGTGCTGAAGCTGGGCGTGCCGTCAGGAGAAAGCCGGACGGAGCTGGCAGCGCTTCAGCTATATGAAGGGCGCGGAGCGGTTCGCCTGCTGGCATCGGATGCGGAGCGCGGCGTTATGCTGCTGGAGCGGCTGAGGCCGGGACAGCTGCTCGCGGAGGTGACGGACGATGCGGCGGCCGTCCGCATCGCTGCGGAAGTAATGCGTAAGCTGGCTGTGCCAGCAGCGGACGCATTAGCTGTAGGGGAAGCGGCTGGAGGCGTAAGCTTCCCGACGGCTCTGCATTGGGCGCGCGGGCTGGAGCGGCTGCGCCAGCGCTATGATGGCGGCACCGGGCCGTTGCCGGAGCCGCTCGTCCGGCAGGCGCAGCTGACCTTCGATCAGCTATTCGCAACGGGCAAGAGCGAGCCGCAGCTGCTGCTGCATGGCGACCTTCATCAGGGCAATATTTTGTCCGCCATGCGTGATGGGGAAACGTCTGCGAGCTGGCTCGCGATTGATCCCAAAGGTGTCATTGGCGAAGCGGCTTATGGCGTCATTCCGCTGCTGATGAATCAGCTGCCCCATACACGGGCGGAGCGAATCGAGCTGCTGCGTCATCGGATTGATATCCTCAGTGAGGCTCTGAACCTCAAACGGGAGCGAGTTCTTGCCTATGGCTTCAGCCATATGGTGCTATCTGCGGCATGGTGCGTCGAGGATGGGGTTGGTGATCATGCTGCTGCTCTTGAAACAGCTGCTTGCTTTGCAGATTTGCAGCGCCCTTCATCCTGATGCAGCTAGGCGGCTTAAGAGGCATATACAGCTATGAATAAGCATTCCCATTTCACTGGAAATCGGGGATGCTTTTCTTTTATTTTGCAGAAAACAGCATGCACGCATGTCTATAATAGCAATTTCAGGGTAAAAAGCATCATTTCGCATGTCTAAGTTACTAATTTGTAACTACTTTTTATGAGGATAGGATTAAAATTCATGTAGCTTTTTGTGAAATAGGGAGCATTGGCGGTAGTATTGTTCTTTTACAAAGGTTATAGTACGATTGAAGAATCAAGGATAATTTTGGAATATAGATCAGTTAAAGCAATAAGCACCTTGGCTGTATTTTGCGCAGCAACTTGGTAGAGTTAGAGAGACAAGGGGAGTGGAGCAATTGCTTCGAGTAGAGGGCTTGTCCCATGCATTTATGAACGGAACTGAGACGACGCAGGTTCTTCAACAGATCAACTTTCGCGTAAATAAAGGGGATATGGTTGCGCTGCTCGGCAGCTCAGGCTCGGGAAAGTCGACGCTGCTGAATTTGATGGCGGGACTGATGAAGCCGACGGAGGGCAGCATTTACATTGCCGATCACAATATCGTAAATATGAATGAAAACAAGCTGGCGGAGTTTCGTCGTGAGCATATCGGGTTTATTTTTCAAGCGTATGAGCTTATTCCGAACTTGACGGTTCGTGAAAATATCGAGCTACCGCTCGTGTTTCAATCGACACGCCCTTCGATTCGCAAGCAGAAGGCGCTAAAGCTGCTGGAGCAGGTCGGCATACCGGATAAAGGGGAAATGTTTCCCTCCCAGCTGTCAGGCGGTCAGCAGCAGCGTGTCAGTATTGCGCGCTCGCTCATTACAGAGCCATCGGTCATTTTCGCTGATGAGCCAACGGGAAATTTGGATACGAAGACGGAAGAGGAGATTTTGGCCATTCTCAAGCATTTGAACAAGACGATGAACACGACCTTTATTATCGTCACGCATGAGCGCGAGGTTGCACAGCAGACCCAGCACATTATTACGCTTCGCGATGGGCTGCTGGAAAAATCGTCGCCTGTTGTCGAGTTAGAGAAGCTTCCGGAAGAGGAGGCTGTCCATTGAGAGTAAGCGATCTTACGAGGCTGTCATGGGATCAGGTCAGACGGCGCAAAGTCGTTACCATGCTGTGTGCAGCCGGCCTGTCGATTGGCTGTGCCGCTATTATTTTGGCGATGAGCATTGGGGAATCTACGCAGAAAATTGTCGAAACTCAGCTCACGAGCTATTTGAAAATGGATGAAATTACGGTTATGCCGGATAATGGTGCTTCCGCTGGTCCCGGAAGTCAAAGCACGGCAAGCGATGAAGTAAAAAATCGGGGCAAGCTTTCTGATCAAAAGGTTGAAATTATGCGCAATATTAAGCATGTCAAGGCTGTAGCGGCTATGCAGCAGCTGAGCTATATGCAAATGACGACCACGGACGATAAGCAGGCGTATGCCGAAATTATTGGTACGGATTTGTTCAGTCTGGAAGCCTTCGGCAATACGTACTGGCAGGGCTCGGCATCAGATGCTCCAAACTCTGTCGTTGTAAGCTACGGTACGACGCTGGGATTAATGAATCAAGAAGAGCAAAATAAGCTCTTTGAAGCTATGAATCTTAACCCGGGCGATCCAGCACTGCAAGAACAATACAAGGCGATGATGACTACACCATCCGCCTTGTACCAGAAGCAGATTCAGCTGGTGAACTTTGATCAGGACGGCAAGAGAAAGATCAGTGAGAGCCTTCGAGTTGTAGGGGTTCTGAAGAAGCCCAAAGGCGTATCCGACATGCAAATTTCCAATGACCGCAAAATTTACGTTTCCATTGAAACGGCTAACAGGCTGCGGGAGCAGCTATCGCAAAGCAGCGAGGAGAAGACGGCTAACGATATCTACAATCAAGTTACGGTTAAGGTGGACGCGGAGGAAAATGTGAAGCAGGTGGAGGAGCAAATTAAGAAGCTCACCTTGAACACCCAATCCAACCTATTGCAAAAAGAGCGCCTAGAGGAGCAGTTCGCTGTGTTCAAAAGCATCGCAGTAGGCGCAGGCGTATTCATCCTCATTATTGCTTCCATTTCCATTATTGTAGCCATGACGATGTCCACCTACCAACGGCGCCGTCAAATCGGCATTATGAAGGTGCTCGGCGCCAATCTGGCGCAAATCCGCAATATGTTTATTGTAGAGGCAGCCCTGCTTGGGGTGCTTGGCGGACTGCTTGGCGTGTTATTTTCATATTGGATCGTATGGGGAATTAATGCCCTTATTTTATCAATGTCAACTGGCGAGGAAAATATGTCTATCTTTATTCCATTGACCGCTATTCCGGTCGGATTGGCGTTTGCCGTGATGACGGGCATTATATCGGGGATTTATCCGGCAGTCAGCGCTTCGCGTACCGATGCATTGACCGCAATTAAGAGAGATTAGAGGCGTTCGTGCTATGGTCAGGGCATGTTAGAGCCAGCGAGCAATCAGGGGGAGAAGAAGAGATGAAGAAAAAGATTAAATGGATCATCATCGGTATTGTTCTAATCGGAATAAGCGTGGTGCTGTACTCCATGTCGAAGCCGCCGGAGATGCTCGATATGTCGGGTGATTCACAGGCCATTACATTTCAGGTGACTAAGGAGACGCTTGTCAATACGATTCAGGTAAAGGGCAAGTCGCTATATGAGCAGGAAACGTCAGTCTATGCACCGTTCAGCTCCAAGGTGACACAATGGAAGGTGAAGGACGGACAGCAGGTAAAAAAGGGCGAGGTATTGTTCGCGCTTGACCAGACCGAGCTGCAAAATCAGATTACGCAGGAGGAAGCTGAGCTTCATAAGGCTGATCTAGAGGCACAGCTGCAAGCCTTCGTTACGAATACAGAAGATGAGCTTGGCATGCTAGAGGGTACGGAGGTTGAGCGCAAGAAGGCGCTGGTTGCCAAGGAGATTGCCCGTTTGACGCAGGAGTTGAACGATGTGAAGGAGTCGATTGGGCGCAAAGCGCTGACGCAAAAACGGCTGAAGCTGAATGAATCCCAGTATCGTTCGCCGGGCGATGGCATTTTTCTATTTGATCAAGCGGCTAAGCAGCTGCAGGCTGTTGGCGACAACCAGTTAATCGGTAAAATTGTAGATTTGAACAAGCTGCAATTCATTGCCCTTGTCGGGGAACAGGATGTGTTCCGTATCAAGTCGGACATGCAGGTCAAAGTGAAGATGACAGCGATGAAGGATATTGTGCTTGACGGCAAAGTGTTGCGGGTATCCAAATTTGCGAAAAGCGGCACCGATCAAAACAGCCTCAATAAAGCTGCGGAATTCGAGGTTGTCATTTCGCTTGAGCCGAGCGAATATTTAATCGCAGGATTGTCGCTTACCGGCGACATTGAGACGAGCCGTAAGGAGAACGCATTGGCTCTCCCGTCCATTGCTATTATGAGCGATCAGGCTTCGTCCTATGTCATGCTGGAAAAAGGCGCAGGCCAATATGAGCGTCAGGACATCAAGGTCGGAATGTCAGCGGGAGACAAGGTGGAGGTGCTGGAGGGCTTGAAGGAAGGCGACGTTGTGGCCTTGCAATAAATAGGCAGCCCGGGTAGGCGCTTCTAAGCTTGCAAGAGCTTAGAAGCGCCCACCCGTTTTTTATTGGAAGCGTGGTATACAAGGAAAGGAATGCTTTGAGCAAGAGTGGAGAAAAATAAGGCGGTACGCTAGTTGACAAAAGTGTCCAGCTGGTTCATTATATAATATATGAATACATGCTCATATGTTATTTCATTTAAAAAGCGAAGCACATCGCTTTTAATAGCAGCAGGAGGTAGAGGATATGGATACGAAGAACAAGCATCAGCAAGCGGCTGGGCAGCAGTGCAATCCAACACGCGATCATGCTCACACCCATGACCACCCAGAGCATGACGGTCATCAAGGAGATCATGCTCACAGTCACAGCGAAGGGGAGCAGCATAATCACGACCACAGTCACGACAATCATGACCACGACCACAGCCATGGGGACCATCATGGCCATCACCACGGACACGACCATTCGCATGGTCCGGGCGGACACCATCATTTTGATATGAACGGTAATAAGGTCGGCTTGATCATTGCCCTGTCGATTACAGTCGGCATTATGTTTCTAGAATTTTTCGGCGGCTTAATCACGGGCAGTCTCGCGCTGCTGGCTGATTCCGGTCATATGCTGAGCGATGTGAGCGCGCTCATACTCAGCTTGGTTGCCGTCTGGTTCGCTAGCAAGCCCGCTTCCAAGACGAAAACCTACGGCTTTTACCGCTTCGAAATTTTAGCTGCGTTGTTCAACGGTATTGCGCTGTTCGTCATAGCCGGGTTTATTGTTTGGGAGGCTTATCACCGTTTATTCGATCCTCCTGCTGTAGCCAGCGGCTCCATGATGCTCATTGCGCTTGTCGGCCTGCTGGCGAATTTGGCTAGTGCATGGGCTTTAATACGCAAAGGCGACGTTCATAACAACTTGAATGTACGCAGCGCATACCTGCATGTTCTGAGTGATGCCTTAGGCTCGGTTGGCGCAGTGCTCGCGGGGCTGCTCATCTATTTGTTCGACTGGAACATCGCTGATCCCATTATATCGGTAATTGTGTCGGTGCTTATTTTGCGCAGTGCCTGGAATATTATTAAGCAAACTCTTCATATTCTCATGGAGGGCACACCGCCATCCATTGATCACGAGAAGGTGAAGCAGGTGCTTGCAAATATCGAAGGCGTTATAGATGTGCATGATTTGCATATTTGGACGATAACATCAGGACTGGACTCGCTGAGCTGTCATTTGCTAGTGGAGGATGACCGTGACAGCCAGACTATTTTGCAGCAGGCGCTTGGGAGAATCGAGCAGCAGTTTGGCATTTCGCATACGACGATTCAGATCGAAAAGTCGCAGATTCAGCATTCTGAGATGAAGGTTTAGCAGGCATCGCAAGAGCTACTTGGCAAATTACGCCTTTATAATAAAAGTCAAGTAAGAGTGCTTTCATAATCAAAATGGATTTTTAATGAAGTGGACAGGGATAAGGCATATGTAAGGGTTGTCCTCTCATTGGTAATTGGTGGAGGAAATAGATGTGGTATGGTTTAAGAGGAAATTATACCGCATCTGTTTTTACCAAAGGAGGATACAACATGAGCTTTACACAGAACACCCTTATGGGCAAAACACGGCTGGGAAAAACCCTACTGGGTGTGACTCTCAGCCTATCTATTGCATTGACTGGCAGTCTAGCAGCCCCAGCAGCAAAGGTAGAAGCCGCATCAGCTTCATCCACCGCCAGCAGCGTTATTGCAACGGGACAGCGATTTCTGGGCGTTGATTATAAATTTGGGGCAACGGCGGGCAGCACGAGCTCGTTTGACTGCTCTTCCTTTACGCAATATGTATTTAAGAAAAACGGCATTACACTGCCGCGCTCGTCGGTGAGTCAATCCAAGGTCGGCAAATATGTATCCAGAAGCAGCCTTCAGGCTGGCGATCTGATTTTCTCCGATACGAATAGGGACGGCGTCATTAACCATGTCTCCATCTACATGGGCAATGGCAAGCTGCTGCATACGTATCGGAAGGGAATTGGCGTAACGATTTCTACTTTTTCCGGAAGCACATGGGATAAAACATATGTAACCGCTCGTCGAGTCATATAGAGAGTTAGCAACTTAAGCCCCATCCCTGCTGTTTAAAGGCTTTCCCTTTGAGGTGAAGAGCACCTCATTGACATTAAAATTGGCGTTCAAACGGATAAAGGTTTGAACGCCAATTTTTCTTTGAAAGTTTCTAAAGAAGCAGAAATACTAACGGAGATTTATAGTGGAAAAGGTTAGGCTTACTATACATATGTCTCTTTTTCCGATGCTATGGTATCCTAGTGTTGTGGAAGGGAGTGGAGGAAGTTGAGCATTTGGGAAGGTGAAAAAGTCAGATTAAGAGCCATTTTACCTGAAGATTGGATGAAGTTTCATGAGAATGATCAGGATTCAGAGGGAGCCAGATCATCAGATGCTATTTATTTTCCAAGATCGGAAGCTGGAACTAAGTCGTGGGCTGAACAGCAAGCCTCAAAGGGGGCAAATGGAGACAATATTATGCTTGCTATTGAAACTCTTGATGGAGAAATAGTAGGAAGCATTAATTCTCATAGTTGTGATGCCCGCAACGGAACTTTTAAATATGGCGTAGCTGTTTTTCGTAAATACTGGCGTAATGGATACGCATCGGACGCAGTGAAAATTTTACTCCGTTATTATTTTAATGAATTGCGTTATGTGAAGGTAACCGCACATATATATGCTTTCAATGAAAGCTCCATTAGATTACAGGAGTATCTTGGCTTTAAACAAGAAGGTAAAATGAGGAATATGATCTTTACGAATGGACAACACTATGATGAATATGTTTATGGGCTGTTGAAAAGTGAGTTTGATGAGTGAAAGGGAACTGCAAAATAGACCCCGCCCCCACTGACGGAAGGCCTAGCCATGTCAGAGGGAGCGGGGCTTTTGGTTATGGACGAGCAGGCTGCTTGCCTGTGTCTGCTGCGGCAGTCCTTGCGGAGCCGCCAAGCGCGTGGGTTTTCAGAAACAGGGCGGCTGCGATCAGCATAAGCCCATTGATGATGAACACCCAACGAATCGGGATGATGCCTCCTAGCACACCGCCAATGACGGGAGCGAGCATCGTTGCGAACATGGTGCCTGACTGGTTAAGGCTGAAGGCTCGTCCTCTGAAGCTGCTGTCCGTTACCTTGACGATCAAGGCATTAATAGCAGGGTAGACGCTGGCGAAAAATAGCCCATAGACGAATCGCAGTGCACCAAACTCTACATAATTATTGACGAAAAATTGCAAGCAATTGCCGATTCCGCCCCCGAGAAGTCCAATAAACAACACCTTGGAAAAACCGATCCTTGAACCGATTTTTCCCCACTGGGGTGCGGCAATGAGCGTGGCAATCCCTACCGCCGAGAAGACAATGCCAGACTGAAGGGCGGCTTCACTGCCGCTGACGCCAAGCTGCATGACGTAGACGGTGAGCAGCGGCTCGAGAAGCATAACCGAAAATGTCGCCAGAGCGGCCAAAATCAGCAGCGTGGAGAAGGAACGGTTGGACAGCGCAAGCTTCAAGTCCTCTTTAATGGAGGAGCGGGCGCCCGAGCGGTTAAAATTCTTCTCGCGCACAAAGAAGACGGCAATAAGCGCGGCTATAAGCACGATGCCGCCCGAGAATAGGAAGGCTTCGCGATTGCCGATGTAATGACTGACGACCCCGCCAATAACGGGGCCGATAATGCCGCCTGTCGCACCTGCTGTCGCCATAATGCCAAGGGCATAGCCGGTTTTCTGCTCCGGCGTGTTGGTGGCGACCAGGGCAATCGCCGCCGGTACAAAGCCGGCAAGCAGGCCTTGGAAAATACGAAGCACAACGAACAAATACGGGTCATAAATAAAGTAGGTCAACATGTAAAGGACGGCTAGGCTGAACCCTGAGCGAATGAGCATGGGCCTGCGGCCATATTTATCGGCGAGCGAGCCCCAATAAGGGGCAATAAGCGCGCTTGCTAGAAAGGTGATGCCGAAAGAAATGCCGGACCAAGCCTCCAGATGCTGGTCAATACCGAGCTCGGTTGAGAGAAACAGCGGAATAAATGGAATGGAGGTGGTGAAAGCCGTACTCGTAAAAAACACGCCAATCCACAATACATATAAGTTTCTTTTCCAAGAAAAATCCATGTGCAGTCACATCCTGTAGGTTCCATCGTTATTTCCATTGTAAACCTATTTTCGATGGAACACTACTCTATTCCAGTTTTCTCCTAAACAGCTCCATGACTATCCACGGATGCAAGTCAGGACGGGCTTGCGTGCCGCAAGGCTATTCCGAAATCTGGCTATGCAAAATCGTCTGATTACGGCCGTTATGCTTGGCTGCATACAAGGCATCATCAGCTTGCTTGAATAAATCGGTCGTATCCTTTAAATGGGTTGTGCTGGAAGCGATGCCGAGTGACAGGGTGACCTGCCTGCCGATTGGCGTAATCGCCTGCTCCATCTGTATTCGCAGCTGTTCGGCGACATCAAAGGCATCCTCCTCCGACGTGTGCGGCAGGACAATTGTAAACTCCTCGCCTCCATAACGGAAGCAGTAATCGCCCTCGCGCTTCAGCTCCACCATCTTTGCTGCAAGCAGGCGCAGCACTTCATCGCCCTTCGGGTGCCCGAATTCGTCATTGACTGACTTGAAATGATCCAAATCCAGCATAATGACGGAGAAGGGAATTTGTCTGAGCTGCAAATCCTCGGTAATCAGCTTGAGCGTCCGGCGATTCGGAAGTCCTGTGAGGGCGTCTGTTTGCGATTCTTGGAATAACGCTTCATTTCTCCGCTTCATCTCATGAAAAGCTAGCGCAACGGTGGCATTTAGCTGATTCGCCTCATAGTTCCAGTAAACGCGCGAAGGCAGCGTGTCCGGTATATGATCCTGCTTTGTGAGCAGCGCCGCATAATTCGCGAGTCGGTATAGTGGAGAGGAAAGCGTGCGCGACAGCCACATGGTCAGAACAAGCAGCAGGAGCACGAACGGCGCCGAAACCTTCAGCATATCCGTAATGAGGTCCCAGCTCTTGCTTTCAATGTAGCTAACCGGCGTCTGGGAAACAATTCCCCAATTGGTCTCAGGTACTAGGGAATAACCTGCAAGAAATTCAACGCCTTGGCTGTTGATGACCTGCTGCTCCCCGCTTTTTCCCTGCATGAGCTGCTGTACAACGGGATTCATGCTTACATTTGCCGGATGATCCTCCATATGCGGGTGATAGATCATATTGCCTTCTCCATCCACGACGTAAAAATAGGAGCCGCTTTTGTTCTCATTTTGCACGCCAAGAATTTCTCGGAAAATATTTTCATGCTGCAAATATATCGTTCCGGCCACATAACCCCGATAGACGCCTTCCCGGCTAAAAATCGGTTGACTGACCAGCACAATCTTCCGATTCGTCGCAGAAATATAAGGCTTTGAAATACGGGGCTTCTGCACCTTGAGCGCGAGCTTCGATTCCGCGGTTGACAGCTTATGGCCGATAATGCCCAAATTATTAGGGGAGCTGGAGACGATGACGCCTTCAACATCCACAATAGCAATTGAGTTAAAATAATGGTTGGTACCCATGAAAAAATCAAGCTGCGCAAGCACATCGCTGCTTTCAAGGTCGGCACTTGATAAATAATTTGCTGTGACTTCAAGGCTATGCTTCATAGAGATAATCAGTGATTGTGTCGTTTTGCTAAGATCACCGGCCGTAATGCGATTTAATTCTAGTGTATTATGATAAAGAGATTCTCTCTGGGACTTGAATGCGATAATGACATTGATGACGATGGTAGTGAGGACGGACAAAAGCACGATGCAGGAGATGATGGATGCCAGAGTAAAGCCATTTTTGCGTTTTATTGCGCTGAACATGCTAAACCTCTTCTCGTTAAAATTCTATTAACTAGTTTATCATTTTTAAGAGAGATATTCGACATATAAGGACAGGCCAGCCGAATACTGTCATTGCTTAAGTTCGATCAAGCATTGCTCCAATTCGAGAGGGACATTATACTGAATGCAGCATTTTGAATAGAAGAAAGCCAGGTGTATGAATGCCTAAAGTAAATTTATTTTCCAAAATCGTTGGATTGTTCATTATTATGCTGCTGCCGATCATAGGACTGTACTCCTATTCTAATCATATTAGTACAGAAGTGCTAGATTCCGAGCTAAACCGCTCGAATACGAATCAGCTTGTTTTTTTTCAAAATCAAGTCAATTCCTCCATTGATCTGCTGGGGCTATGGCCAAATTTGCTCATACAGGACCCAGACATATCTAATTTACGCGACTATTACTTTGAGCCGGGAAGTCTTGATTTGCCTGCGATTACGCTGGTCAAGCGCATTCAAACCAAGCTGAGCATTCAGGAAAGCTCCTCCAATTGGAAAAGCAATCTGGCGATCTATTCGCCTACGCTGGCACGCTTCATTACGGTTAATGATGCCGTGCCCTATAATAAAGAGACGCTCGCTGCCCGTCTGAAATACGGCTGGCAGGTAGAGCCGCTTGGCGCTGATGGCTTCCGCTTTTCTTTGATGACGGCACTGCCCTACAATAATTTATCCCAGGCTACAGATACGGGACTGCTCATCGAGGTCAGCTTTGACAGCTCGAATATTCAAGGCATGCTTGATCAGTTCAAGCGTGATGGCCGGCGCGATCCTTTTTATTACAGTGAAGAATGGGGCACGATATACAATCGTACCGCAGATCAGCAGCTCGGCAATCGGCTCATCGCCCAATTGGATGAGAGCGGCTCTCTGACTAGTGGCAGCCACACCGTTAAAGTGAATGAGGAGCGCTATTTGGTCAATATCGTTCATTCGGAAACGATAGGCTGGGATTTGATTGATTATATTCCGTTATCGGATGTTCTTCAGCCCATCAACCAAACGAACCGCTTATTTTATTATTCGGTTGGTTTGCTGCTGTTGATGAGCTGTTTAATCGCGTATATGCTTTATGCGCAGGTGCAGGTGCCGATAAAGCAGCTTGTTGTCAGCTTCCAGAAGCTGAAAAACGGCGATTACGGCGTCCGGCTTACGCCGAAAGGGCGCGGTAACAATGAATTCAAGTTTGTGTTTATCCGTTTCAACCTAATGGTTCAGCAAATTCAAGATTTGTTCGAAAATGTTTATTTGGAAAAAATTCATGTACGCGAAGCGAAGCTCAAGCAGCTGCAATCGCAAATTAATCCGCATTTTTTCTATAACTGCTTTTCCTTTATATCAAGCATGGCGAAGCTGGAAAACTATCAGTCGGTCATTGCGATGAGCCAGAACCTGTCTAATTACTACCGCTATACGACCCGGCAGGAGCGAGATTTGGTCGATGCCCGGGAGGAGATTGAATTTGTTCGCAACTATTTGGATATACAGCAGATGCGGATGAATCGGTTATCTTATGAGCTGGACATACCGGAGCATCTGCTTCGTTTTCAAATTCCGCCGCTCGTCATACAGCCGTTGGTGGAAAATGCGGTCATCCACGGCATCGAGCAATCCCCAAGCGCAGGGCGTATTCGCATATCGGGTGAATTTGACGGCGAGTTTGCTGCTATTACGGTAGAGGATGATGGCGTAGGACTTGACCCGCAGCGACTGTTTTCCTTGCAGTATCAATTGACACGGCCCATGGAGCAGGAGATGGGCTGCGGCCTTTGGAACGTCCATCAGCGCTTGCATTTACGTTTTGGAGCTTGCTCAGGCATCGTGCTCTCGCCTTCGCCGCTAGGCGGCCTGAAGGTGCAAATTCGCTGGAATGTGGCCCGCGAGAAACCAATCGAACAGACAACGACAGGAAAGGAGCATCCTAATGATTGAATTGCTGCTTGTAGATGATGAAGCTTATGTTACGCTGAGCCTAGAGAAGACCATTCCGTGGGACGAGCTTGGCGTCAGCAGGGTGTACCGTGCCGAGTCGGCTGCCGAGGCGCTCGCTATAATGGAGGCGAGCGACATTGATATTTTGGTGACCGACATTCGGATGCCAGGGATGGACGGCTTGCAGCTGATCGAGCAGGCGAAGAAGCTTTGGCCGGATTTACGCTGTATTTTAATGACCGGCTACTCGGATTTTCAATATGCGAAAAAAGCGTTGCAGCTTCAGGCCTCGGATTATATCTTGAAGCCGGTGGACGATAAGGAATTTGTACGCAGCCTAATGAATACGATTGAGGAGCTGAAGGTGGAGTGGGAGCAGGCGGAGCAATACCATCAGCTCGTGTACAATATGAAGTCGGAATATGGGCTGCTGCGCCGCAATTTGCTGCATGATCTGCTGCTCGGCCGACAGCTATCGGATACGACGATTGGCGCCAAGCTGGCGCAATATGAAATTCCGCTGCGGCTAGATGCTCCTTCCGTCATTTTGCTAATTCAATATAGCAATCCTTATGATGAAAGCAATCGCAGCAGCATGGAGCTGATGGAATATGCGGTTGGCAATATTGGCGAGGAAGTGTTCGCTGAGCATATGAACGTATGGTATGGCAAAGCGCCGCATAATTGCCTCATCTTCGTTGCGCAGCCAAATGAGGAGCAGCAGCGGCTGTTGGAATTTTCGCCGGATTACAAAGGCCAGCGGAGGGCGATGCTGGAGCAGGCGGTGAACGTCTTTAGGCGACAAATCGCCCATTTTCTCCGTTCGGAAGTATCGCTTATTATTTCCGACTGGTTTTCCTTTCCGAGCGGCATGGCGAATGCGTACCGGACGGGAATGAGCGTTTACTTGTCGAGCGCGATTCATGAATCGGGCATTGCCGTCTATTTGGAAAATCATCGGGTAGAGCCAGAAACGCGAGTGAATTTGATGGAGGCGCTGTATAAGCCGCCTACGCTTATTCATTTGCTGGAATCCAAGCAGTGGGATACGGCGCTGCTCAAGATCGACGAGGTGTTCGGAAATTTAGAGCAGGTGAAGTTTTCGCGGGAGCATCTGTATGAGGTGTTTCTCTCCATTACGAATGCCTTTATGTATACGGCTCATAAACAGGGTCAATTTATTTATGAGATTGACCACGCTGGCTTTGATATGCTGCTTGACCATACGGTTATTCATTCGCTGGACAAGCTGCGGAATTGGTCGACAGATATGCTGGAGCGGCTTCGCACAGAGCTTTCGAGTACGGAGGAATATGCCAAGAGCAGTCTAGTAAAGCAGGTGCAGGAGCTTGTGTCCGAAAGTCTTGGTCATGATACGTCGGTGAAGACGATTGCGGACAAGGTGTTTTTGCACCCCGTCTATTTGTCCAAAATTTATAAAGCACAAACAGGCGAGAGTATCAGTGACTATATTACCCGGATGCGAATGGAGCGGGCGCATTATTTGCTGAAGCAAACCAATAAGAAAATTTATGAGATTACGTCAGAGCTAGGGTATCAAAATCCGCAATATTTCAGCAAAATTTTCCGCAAGCATTACGGCATGACGCCGCAGGAGTTCCGCGATCAATAGCGGACGGCGAACAGGTTGCCAAAGGTGCAGAAATGTTCGGTTATTGTCCTATGACTTCCCCAGCAATGCTCCTATAATTAAGACATAAACAATGGCACCACACAGTTGGAGGGGGAAAAACAAAAATGATTAGCGCTTACAAAAAGCAGCTGCTGCTCATATTAAGCCTTATTCTCGTTGCCAGCCTGCTCGCGGCATGCGGCAAGGATAACACGGGAACAGGCGAGAGCACGAACACAGGAGCTTCAACCGGAAATGAATATAAAGAGAAATATGATCCGCCTGTCACATTGACGACCGTATGGGGTGTAGCCCCTGAGGTGAAATATAAAAATGGTGAAACGATTGAGAACAATGTAGCGACAAAATGGGCCAAGGAGCAATTCGGCATTGAGATTAAATCGCTATGGTCGGTAACGGACACCAACAATGCTTTGGCTACAAAGCTGCGCCTCGCCATGTCCTCGGGACAGGATATGCCGGACGTGCTAGTTGTCGGCAATAATGATCCGCAGCTGGTAGCCGATTTGGTCGATTCCGGCTATTTCCGTGAAGCTGGCGACCTGTTTGACCAATACGCAAATGACACTTGGAAAAAAGCGATGGAGCTTGACCCTAACGTATGGAATCCTTATATGCGCGATGGCAAAAAAATGGGCATCCCGGTATTGGATTATGCTTATAACAATGACTACTTGCTGTGGATTCGCCAGGATTGGCTGGACAAGCTGAATATGAAGGCTCCGACAACGATTGCCGAGCTGGAAACGGTGATGGAAGCTTTTAAAAACAATAATCCTGACGGATTGGCTCCAGATAAAGTAACACCGCTTAGCATTGGCTTCAAAACGAAGCTGAGCAGTTGGATGGGTGACCCATCATGGATTTTCGGCGCTTATGGCGCGATGCCGGAGCAATGGAATGTTGGGACTGACGGAAATCTGGAATACGGCTCTATTCATGCAGGCATGAAGCAGGGGCTTGAAACGCTTTCGGAATGGAGTAAAAAAGGCTTTATTCCTAAAGAAGCGGCGCTATGGGATGAGAACAAAACGGCTGAGCCAGCAGTTGCAGGAACAGCGGGTATTATCCCTGGACCTTACTGGATGAGCGGCTGGCCGCTTGCCGATACAGCGAAAAACGTGCCAACCGCAAAATGGACGCCGATTGCACTGCCAAAAGGTCCTGACGGCAAAGCGACAAGCCATGGCACGCCATTTTCCAGCGCAGTTATTTTGATCAACAAAGATATTAAGCATCCTGAGGCTTTGTTCACTTATGAGAACTGGATGTTTGACAATTTTGCAAACCCTGCGAAGGGCAGCCCGCTTGAGGTTGGTATGTTCAAAGGCTATGACTATGATGTTGATGCCAATGGCAACACGCTTTATCAAGATGATATTCCGGGAGGCTATATTAACATTGTTCGTTATTTCCTCGTTCGCGATGGCGCCCGCATTCCAGATGCGCAAATGACAGCTTTGCTGGCTTTGGCAGATGGCAAGGAGCCGGAGACGAAGCTGGAAAAAGATATTGCCAACAGCTTTGGCAAGCAAACGCCAGAGGCGGCGAAGGTGCTCATGTCCCAGAAGGATGTTGCGCTTATGAACATGTTTACTGGCCCTACAACGCCGACGATGAAGTCCAAAATGGATTATCTGAAAAAAATCGAGCTTCAAACGTTTAACGAAATTATTTACGGCACGAAGCCGCTTGACGCCTTCGATACGTTCGTTGCCAACTGGAAGAAATCCGGCGGCGAGCAAATGACGAAGGAAGTAAATGAATGGTACGCGTCTGTAAAATAGTGCAAGTCAGCAAAGCAGTCTGCCCTCGGCAGGCTGCTTTTGTTTTTTGCGAGACTCCTGTGAAAAGTAGTTGCAATAGTGCCATCAATGTTGGCTCCGTCATGTGTTCAGGCGGTTTGGGCCGTTGCTATAATTGAGGTAATTCATACAAATGCGTTCAGGAGGATACTACAATATGAGGCAGCTAAAGCGCCACTGGCCGTTCCATCTCATGATTTTGCCATCTCTTGTTTTTCTGGTTTTGTTCAGCTATTTGCCAATGGCGGGCGTTGTTATGGCCTTCCAAGACTTTAAGCCCCGGCTGGGCATTACAGGCTCGGAGTGGATCGGTCTTGATAATTTTCGCTATATGTTTGAGCGGGAGGACAGCCTGGAGGTTATTTGGAACACGCTGGTCATTGCGGTTTTGAAAATTATTTTTAACCTCGCAGCTCCATTCACCTTTGCTCTTTTCTTAAATGAGGTGCGCAAGGAGCTTTTCAAGCGTTATGTGCAAACGATGGTTTATTTGCCTCACTTTCTGTCATGGGTCATACTGGGCGGCATTTTGATCGACATTTTGTCTAGCGATGGCGGTTTTGTAAACCGGCTTCTAGGCATGGTGGGGATCGGGCCGATCTTCTTTCTTGGAGAGGGCAACTGGTTCCGCTTTACGGTTATTGTTTCCGAGGTGTGGAAGGAGTTCGGATACGGAACCATTGTCTTTCTGGCCGCTCTATCCAACATCAATCCCTCGCTGTACGAAGCAGCCGAAGTGGACGGCGCAAGCCGCTGGAAGCAGACGCTTCACATTACGATGCCTTCCATGGTACCGATGGCGATTGTGGTAGGTACACTCGCACTCGGCAACATTTTAAATGCTGGGTTTGACCAAATTTTCAACCTGTACAACCCGCTTGTCTACGATAAAGGCGACATTATTGATACGTTCGTTTATCGCACAGCGATTATTAGCGGGGAAATGGGCTTTGGAACAGCGGTTGGCTTATTCAAATCCATTATTAGCATGATCTTGATTTTCGTCTCATACCGTATGGCCTACAAATGGGCAAACTATCGAATTTTCTAAGAATGGAGCGAGCCTGGAATGTATCATAAAACACTGTCATATCGCATATTTTCTATACTCAATAATACAGGGCTGCTGTTTATCTCGCTCCTGTGCATTATCCCGCTTGTTCATGTACTGGCGATATCGTTCAGCGCGAAGTCGGCGGCCGACGCCAATATTGTTAATTTGTGGCCGGTAGATTTCACCTTGGAGGCTTATCGCAAAACGATCGACAACCCGATTTTTCTAAACTCGATCTGGATATCTATTATGCGTACCTCCATCGGTACGGCGCTTACGCTGCTGCTGGCTTTTATGGCAGCCTACCCGCTTTCCAGAGAAAGCACGAGCTTTAAGGCACGCTCTTACTACTCCTGGATTTTCGTCTTCGCAATGGTCTTTAATGGCGGGCTTGTGCCCTTCTATATGATGATCCAGAATTTGAACCTGATGGGCTCCTTCTGGGCGCTAGTGCTTCCCGGAGCCGTTAATATTTATTTAACGATCCTGATGATGAACTTCTTCCGGGGTATTCCGAAGGAGCTGGAGGAGGCGGCGATGATTGATGGAGCAGGGCACTTCCGGGTGCTGTTCACGATCTTCCTGCCCGTATCGAAGCCAGCGATTGCAACGCTCAGTTTGTTCAGCATCGTGTTCCACTGGAATTCATGGTTCGACGGTCTGCTATACACAGAGGGTGTTCACCAATATCCACTGGCGACCTTTTTGCAAACGGTCATTATTTCGCGCGACATGAGCTCGATGAGCCTTGATCCGGTATCACTCGCCTTGATCTCGCAGAAGACGGTTAGTGCGGCGCAAATTTTTATCGGGGCGCTTCCTGTCCTGATTATTTATCCGTTTCTGCAAAAGTTTTTCGTTAAGGGCCTCGTCGTAGGCTCGGTAAAAGAATAGCGCAACAAAGGCGATCTTGCAGGTATTAGAGGATGTTCAGGAGGCTGCTTTCCGGAAACGGAGAGCGGCCTTTCGTCGTTTCGGATCAAGAGCCTGCATCAGGCGAAGCAGGATAGGTTAGTGATGGTTTTGGCGGGGCAGCCGTTGTACCCTTTCGTAAACTGCTTGCCGCCCAGCTTGATGATGTGTCTGGCAACAAAGTCATTGACTTCCCGGATGGTGATTGCGAACAACAAGAGATTAGCTTTAATTCCCTTAAATCGCCGCAAATCCACGGGCAGGGGCTTAAGCGCGTTATTTCAGATTTTTTCTACTAGCTCGTTTTTAAAGCGCCTGCTTGCACAGGTACTGCTTCTGAAAATCCTATGAATGATAGCGCTCCCAATATTCGGAATGTGCGGCGTCAAATATGTTGTATAAAATGCTGGAATGTTGCTTTTGGTATGTATATCGTTTTTCATAAAATCGCTTACAATTAGAAGAAGCATGGAGAAACAATATAATCAAGGGAGAGGTTTACATGAAAAAGGGGAAAGGATACATCAGCCTCGTGCTGGTCGTAGCGCTATTTATGACGCAAATGGCCTGGCCGCAAGCAGCCGTAAAGGCAGCAGCAGCAAATTTGGCGCTTGGCAAAATCGTTACAGCAAGCCAAGAATATATAGATCCACAGTGGGGCCAGCCGAAGGAAAACGCGGTTGATGGCAATCCAGATACAGTATGGAGCGCAGCAAGCGCTGTTAATCCGACACACTGGTTCAAGGTGGATTTGGGCAGCGAATATGATCTTTCTGGTGTTGAAATTACTTGGAAGGATGATGAAATCGTCAAGTATGTCGTAGAGGTATCGCCGGACGATACGAACTGGACGATCGCTGCCGATAAATCCGCTAACGCGGCAAAGCAGCAGACGGCAAGCCTTGCTTTCGAGGCGGACAGCATGCGTTATGTGCGCGTCACGATTTCCTTTTATGCAGGAAGCGGCTGGTGGCCGGGTATTAGAGAGTTAAAGGTAGTTGAGAAGGAAATGGTTAAAAATCCAGCGGACATTATCGGCTATGACGCGGTAAATTTAGAAACCTACAGCGGAACCGCTCCGAGTCTTCCGGCACAGGTGAATGCTGCCTATGCAGATGGCAGCTTTGGGCTGGTCGATGTGGCATGGGACGCTGTTGACCCACAGAGCTATACGGGTGCAGGAAGCTTTGAAGTAGAAGGAACGGTGGCGGGCGCAGCCTTGCAGCCGAAAGCGTCCGTAACGGTGCTTGGCTACCGCGATGATTTTATTCGCGGGGTTGATATTTCGACGCTGACCGCGATTGAGGACAACGGGGGCAAATATTACGACAGCAATGGCGTGGAGCGCGACCTGCTGGACATTCTTAAAGACCGCGGCGTCAACTACGTGCGGCTGCGGGTATGGAATGATCCGCAAAACTCAGGCGGCTACAATGATAAGGAGGATGTGCTGAGACTCGCGAAGCGAGTGAAGGCGAAGGGGCTTAAGCTGCTCGTCGATTTCCATTATTCGGATGACTGGGCGCATCCAGGCCAGCAGGTTCGCCCCGCGGCATGGAAAAACCTGACGATGCCTGAGCTGGGTCAGGCGGTATATGATTACACGTATGAGGTCATTTCCGAATTGCAGGCAGAAAATGCGATGCCTGACATGGTGCAAATTGGGAATGAGATTAACAGTGGTGTGCTCACGGGCAAGGGCGGTTCGGTTAATTTTGACGATCAGTCGCTGCTGCTGAACAGTGGTTCATCCGCTGTCCGCGCCATACCTGGCGGCGATAATGTGCAAATAATGATTCATCTTGCTGAAGGCGGGAAAAATTCGACCTTCCGCTATTTCTTTGACGGCATCGACGGTAGAGTCGATTACGATATTATCGGGTTATCTTATTATCCGTTCTGGCACGGAACGCTGGAAGCAGTGAAAAGCAACATGGACGATATGGCATTGCGTTACGGCAAAGAAGTGGTTATTGCCGAAACCTCCTATCCGTTCTCTTATAAAAATGGCGATGCCCATGAAAATATTATCAGTTCCGACCAGAAGCTGAAAACGGGCGGGGCAATATGGGACGCAACCGTTCAAGGTCAATATGACGCGATACGAACGATTATGGATTTGATTTCGGGCGTAGAGAATAACAAGGGAGCCGGATTTTTCTATTGGGAGCCGGCATGGATTCCATCGAATGTAGGCTGGATTGCGTCTGAAGGCGACGCGTGGGAAAATCATGCGATGTTCGATTATGATGAATATCCAGCTAACGGCGGATATGCTTACAAGGGCTATGCGCTGGATTCCTTGAACGTGTATAAGCATGGCTTAACGGCAGCTCCGGCAGATCGCCAGTATTTGGCGGCAGCCATTGCTGAAGCAAAGTCGCTCGTGCAGGCAGATTTTACGCCGCAGAGCTGGCCGCAGCTCGCACCTGCTATCAATCAGGCGCAGCTCGTTCATGATCAAGCGTATACGGCTCAAGGCGTAACGCAGGCTGAGGTGGATGCGGCGGAGGCGCAGCTGGTATCCGTAGTCGATGGTCTTGAAGTGATAGCTGCGGATAAAGCGGCGCTGACACAGCTGATTGCTGATGCCGAAACGAAGCAAGAGGCGGACTGGTCAGTAAAAAGCTGGCAGGCGCTGCAAAATGCCCTTGCTGTCGCACGGACGGCGTCGGGTAATGAAAGAGCAACACAGACGATCGTCAATCAGGCGGTTGCCAGCTTGCAGGCAGCGCTGAATGGCTTATCTAACGTGGACAAAGGCACACTTGTCACTACCATTTTATCGGCTGAGCAGCTCGACAGCGCGGAATATTATGCGGCTGGATGGGCGTTGCTGCAAGCTGCATTGGGGAATGCGAAGGCGGTAAACAGCGATGACCAGGCCGTTCAAACGGCGGTTGTGGCTGCGACGGAGGCACTTGCCGCAGCGATTCATGATCTTAAGCCTTTGCAGGATATTGCTGCGTTTAAAGCGGCGACTTCATCGAGCAACGCAGGCAGCGGCGGCGGCAAGGCCAACGCTCCAGAAGGTGCAGTCGATCAAAATGAAGGCACATCATGGGGTACGGATAAAGGAGCGGATAGCTGGTGGATGGCCGATCTGGGCCAAGCCTCGCTGGTGAAAAAAGTAGTGCTCAACAAATGGGCGGGCGTTGTCCATTACAAGGTGGAAATTTCCGATGATGGTGTAACGTTCCGTACCGCGGCGGATACGAAGACGCTGGCGATGCCTTCAGACAGCCACAAGCTGACAGGCAACAATACGGGCCGTTATATCAAGGTGACCATTACAGAGGGTCAAGGCTGGGTCGGTATGATGGACTTCAAGGCATTCGGGCTTGCTTTGGCCGATAAAACCGAGCTGGATGCTGCTGTCGCTGAAGCAGCTGGTTTGACGCAAAGCGAGTACACGTCGGCAAGCTGGTCTGTGCTTGCTGAAGCTTTGGCTGCTGCGCAGCGAGTAAGCGCAGATCAGGAAGCCGAGCAGTCGCAGGTAGCTGCAAGCGCGGCAGCAGTGACAGCTGCGGTTGCGGGGCTGGAAGCGGCGACGGAACCAGAGGTGCCAACGCCGACGCCAACGCCAACAGTACCTCCGGCGACACCAACGTCAGACATACCAACACCAACACCGACAGTAGCTCCTGTGTCGCCAACACCAGGGACGCCGACGCCAACGGCATCTCCGGCAGTAACGCCAGGCAACTCGTCGGGGTCGGGTACGTCGGCAGCTAGCCCACAACCAACAGCAGCGCCATCGGCTGCTGTGATTACAATCGCAAGCGGCTTGCCGGATGCTTCCGGCAAGCTGGTCGCGACTGTCACCGCCAGCGAGCTGGGCAAGGCGGCGACGCAGGCAAGCGGGAACGACGTCACGATTCGCGTCGTACCAGCAGCTGCATCGCAGCAGGCAGTCGTACAGCTGCCAGCGGCTGCAATTAAAGAGCTGACCGATCACAACGTTCCGGTGCTGCATGTATGGCTGGACGGCGTGCGCATCAGCGTCTCCGTCGAAGCCCTTGCCGGAGCAGCGGCGCAAAACACCGCTGCAACGCTGGCCTTTACAGCCGAGAAAGTAAACCCGGCTGCCCTTACAGCTGAGGAGCGCGCGCAGGTTGGCGCGAACCAAGTGTATGATTTGACGCTTGTTCAAGATGGCAAGCAGCTCGCATGGAGCGACGGGCAAGTGGAAGTATCCTTGCCTTATACGCTGAAAGCAGGCGAGCAGCCGCATCAGGCAGTCGTTTACTATTTGAACGGCAACGGTACTGTAGAAGCTGTCCATAGCGCTGTGTACCGTGAGTCGGAGCAAGTAATCGTATTCAAGGCAGCACATTTCAGCCGTTATGCGGCAGCTTATGCAAATGCTTCGTTTGATGATATCGCACAGTATCCATGGGCGAAGATTGCCATTGAAGGCCTTGCGGCTAAGGGCATCGTTCAAGGTACAGCGTCAGGCAAGTTCCAGCCTGCCGGCAGCGTAACCCGGACGCAGTTTGTGCATATGCTCGTTCAGGCCTTCGGTTTGAAGAGCAAGGAAGGTGCTACAACGAAGCTGAGCGACATTAAGGCTGGCAGCTGGTATGAGCAGTCAGTCCTTGCCGCGGAGCAGAATGGCATTATTAATGGCAGGGTGGATGGCTCCTTCGGCATCCATGCCTCTATTACACGTGAGGAAATGGCGGTTATGCTGTACCGCGCTGCGAAGCAAAGCGGATTCGCAGCCGATGCAGGAGCAGTGCAGCCTGCGAATGCATCAGCCTCCTTCACAGATGCCGAGCAAATCTCCGATTATGCACAGGAAGCAGTAGCTGCCATCAAGCAGCTTGGACTGATTTCTGGCATGGGCAATGGTGCTTTCGCGCCACAGGCGACGGCAACTCGGGCACAATCGGCAGTCGTAATTGCCAAGGTGCTTTCCGTATTATACGAATAACAATGATTCCTGTTAGGCAGTTAAGGAAGGCGGTGCTCCTGGTCGATAACGACCGGGGCACCGTTTTTTGTCAGTCATCTGAATGAACGAAGGCGAGGCCAGTTCCGTTCAAATAGATTCATTTAGATTCGAACAGATTCGAATAGATTCAAAAAAGCCGAGCCGCTTGCGGAAATGGTACGCTCCCATCATAGTAGACAGTAGAAAAAACAAAAATTTCTACGTCTACTCATGATGGGGGTTTTTCTCATGTCAAAAAGAAGTCCTGTTCCTTTAGAAATCAAACTACAAATTGTACAACGATGTCTGGATTACCGTTCCAACCCAAATGCTGAGGCTAAACACATGAGGGTGAGCCAGGACTCAGTCAAGGATTGGATCAGAAAATATAGCGCACATGGATTGGACGGGTTAACGGAATCGAAAACGTGGAAAACGTATGCCAAGGAATTGAAGCTTGATGCAATCCAGGATGTTGTGTCTGGTCGTTTATCCTTAACTGCCGCAACAGAAAAATATCATATTTCAAGCAGAAGTGTGTTGTCGAAATGGCTAACCAAGTATACTGAGGAGATCAAATGGAAACCTGCGCGTAAAGGGAAAGGACGATCTCCTATGAACAAAGGACGTAAGACAACGCTTGAAGAACGGATTGAAATCGCACAATATACGCTGGCTCATGACTTGGATTATTCAAAAGCGATGGAGAAGTTTGGTGTATCTTATCAACAGGTATATGCATGGGTACGAAAATACCAAGCAGGTCAAGAAGGAGCCCTTCAGGATGGTCGGGGACGTAAAAAGCCTGTAGAAGAACTCGGCGAGCAAGAACGACTCAAGCTACGGATCAAAGAACTAGAAGCCCGAAATGAATACCTAGAGATGGAGAATGCCTTCGCAAAAAAGTTGGCAGAGATCGAGCGACGAAAACCACGTTAACGCTGGTTCGACATGTACAGCGGTATCAAGCGATACAAGAACTATACGTTGAGAAAGGATACGCGATTGCAGCATTATGCGCGTTAGCTAGTGTGGCTCGATCTGCCTACTACAAGTGGTTAAAGTGGACACCTTCTGCCAAAGAACGTGAAGCACGTATGCTTGCTAAAGAAGTGAAGCGTCATTATGAAAAGCGAGATGGGATTTTGGGCTATCGCCAAATGCGAACCCAGTTAAATCGAAAGCTGAACCAGAAGTACAACAAAAAGCGCTATTACCGAATCATGCGTGCGCTGGAGCTAAAAGCAGTCATTCGTAAAAAACGGCCACATTACGTAAGTGCCACAGCGCTCCATGTGGCTGAGAATAAAATGAATCGCGACTTTGATGCCTCT
This sequence comes from Paenibacillus sp. KS-LC4, assembly GCF_036894955.1. Classification (NCBI taxonomy): domain Bacteria; kingdom Bacillati; phylum Bacillota; class Bacilli; order Caryophanales; family Paenibacillaceae; genus Paenibacillus; species Paenibacillus sp. KS-LC4. The sequence continues at coordinate 536,142 of NZ_CP145905.1, forward strand.
GCTCCAAATGTAAAATGGTCTACGGATGTAACCGAACTGAAATACGGAAATGGGCGTAAAGCGTATTTAAGCGCTGTTATAGATCTGTACGACAACGCCATTGTTTCATGGGTGCTCAGTCATTCCAACAACAATAAACTCGTGATGGATACGCTGAAAAAAGCGTATACCAAAAATCCAGGTGTGTCCCCGATGATCCAGAGTGACAGAGGTTTTCAGTACACGTCCCATGAGTATAAAAGGCTTCAATTGAAGTATGGATTTACGAAGAGCATGTCTCGTGTGGGTCGATGCTTGGATAACCAGCCAATTGAACGATTTTGGGGTACGTATAAGTCAGAAAGTTATTATCTTACGAAGTATGATGCCTATGAGAGCCTATACAGCGCCGTTCGCCGTTATATGAACTACTATAACAACTACCGTTATACGGAATGTCTGGACGGCTTGTCTCCAAATGAATACCGCAGAGCGGTATAACAAAGATACCTTAGCACGTCATCCGAGTTAAGGTATCCATCTGAACTGTTTTTTTGTTTTTTTGACTGTCTACTTGACGGGGAGCACTTCAGAAACAAGCGGCTCGGCTTTTAAGCTTTTGTAAGACAGTTTATCGGGCAGCCTTTACAAGGCAATTAGTCGAGAACAGCCGTAATATGCTCGGATGTGATCGCCCAGTGCGTAGCGCTCCAAACCTTCTCTTGGTTTTGGATAAAAATAATTTGCGGAGACTCGTGCTTAACCGACGTATCTTCAGCAATTTTGTTTGATACAGGGCGGGATTCGATGACCTTTACAAGGACATAATCGGTATTCTGACGCGGATTAGCCTCCAGATAAGCTGTAAATTCGCGGTGCGCGTTCGCGCTGACCGGGCAAGTTGTACTATGCTTGAAAACAACCAGAGCACGATCCTTGGAGCCCTCCAAAGCGGCATCCCATTGCTCTGTTGAATCTATTTCACGATATTGTGTCATTTGTAACACTCCTTTTGTCCGTTAATCAATAATGGATATTAGCTTACTTCCCTTTATTGTAACCTTCTCAGAGCAAAAAGTCATCTTGCCTAGAAATTAATGACCCATCATCATCGCAGGGTCCGGTTTATCCTCCTCTTGCTCGTGATCATCCTTCAGCTGCGGCTTGCGCAGGATGAGACTTAATAATACTCCTGCTGCTGCAATGCCCGCTGATAGGAAGAAGGTATCGCCAAAGGCAAGTGACATATTATCCAGCATGTTGCTGCTAGCGCCAGCCTCGGACATATGAACCGTAAACTGTGACGAAAAATACCCCGTCAGACCAGCAATGGCAAAGGAGGTCACGACCTGCTGGCTAGCTGATGTCAAAGGCGTTACACGGCTGACGAGTCTGCGCGGAGCAGAGTTCAACACATGGGTGTTAAGCGGCATCATGGACATGCCCATCCCCGCTCCCATCATGCCAATTGGGATCATAACGAGACCGATGGGGGTATCCGCCCCAATTTGGGAAAGGGAGAACAAAGCGATTGTAATGATGGATAAACCCGTTAAAGCTAATGGGCGAGCGCCCAGCTTATCGAATAGCTTACCGCTAATCGGCATAAAGATCATTGAGCAGATGGCCATCGGCAAAGTAGTAAGTCCGCTCTCAAGCGCAGAGAACCCGCGAACATTTTGCAGGTACAAAGGAATCATCAGCATGGACCCGAATAAGGCAATTTGTGAAATCCATGATAAAATAATACTGCGAGTAAAATCGGAGGAGCGGAACACGCGCAGCTCCAGCAGCGGTTGTTTTTGCAATAGCTCAACGATAATAAACACAATGAGCGCCGATCCGCCTACAATTAATCCGGTTAAGGTGCGAGTGGAGCCCCAGTCTGTTCCCCCTTCGCTGACACCGAATGCTAGCATAGCGAATGCGATAGGAGCAAGAATCATCCCCAAAATATCGAGCGCAGGAGCTTTCTGACGTTCAAGATTAGGCAGGAATTTATTCCCGACAATTAAAGCGGCAATACCGATGGGCAAATTGATTAGAAAAATCCAGTGCCATGACGCAAAGCCGATCAGCCAGCCGGATAATATCGGGCCAATGGCAGGGGCTAGCAGCATTGGAATTCCGAGCATCCCCATAACAGCGCCGCGTTTACTCGGCGGCGCCATTTTAAAGATCATGGCCATACCGATAGGGGAAACCATGCCGCCGCCAACGCCTTGAATGATTCGAAACAATACAAGCTGCTCAGGCGTTTGTGCCAATGCGCATAGGATGGAGCCTAGTGTGAACAGCGCGATCGTAATAAGAAATATTCGTTTTGCCCCAAATTTATCGGTCATCCATCCGGCAAGCGGGATAACAGCGGATAGAGCCAGCGTATAGCCAGTAATTGCCCACTGAATGGTTTTGAGCGAGCTGTCGAAATACTCTTGCAGGTTAGGAACAGCGACATTGACGACGGTGCTGTCCAAAATAACCATCATCATTCCAATAATGATGGCCAGAAGCGGTGCCAAAATTGATTTGATGGAAAATTCCGCCTCTGAGGCTAATTGTGAAGCATTTGGTGTAGACATTTGTAGGCTCCTCGCCCTCTCTTGGGTTTTGTATACCGATCTGAGCTCAAAGCACCAGTCAGCCTAGCAAGCTGCTCCTTGACGAAGGGGGAGTAAATTGCGTAAAATTGACTAATGATTTCTTTGTAAAACTGATCGGTCACGATAGGCTTTATTTTATCTTTTTTTTGTTGAAAGTCAAATGATTTTGAGAGAAGGGATTTTATTGAGCCTGATTAGAGACAGAATTATTGAGTCTGCCGTCCGTTATTTTATGGAGAAGGGCTATGCTGCAACATCCATTCAGGATATTTCCGATGATTGTGGAATCGCCAAAGGCTCCTTATATAAATATTTTCAGTCGAAGGAAGAACTATTCAAGGAAGTTCACAAAAGTCGGCAGCAGCTGTTGGAAGATCAGCTCGCAGGGATTGTTAAGGAAGAGGGGCTTTCGCCTCGCGAAGTTTTTATGCGGGAAACGGAAGTGACGCTGGAGTTTTTTATGGTCAACAAGTTTATTATGCAGGAAATTAAGGAATTAATTAAAACGAAAAAAGAACTCGCTCCTTTTTTCATCCAAATGAGAACGATGATGTACGACCTTCATAAAAAAAGCCTGCTTCGCCTGCTTGGTGAACAAATAACGCCTCATATTTGGGATATGGTGACGGTATATGGCGGGATTATTAAAGAGTTCAACTTCCTGATGATTTTTGAAAATAGGCCGATACGCATCCCGGATATTGCCCTATTTGTTTTGGAACGGATGGAGGAAATGGCTGCAAATATTTTGGCTAAGCAGGAGAAGCCTATTTTAACGGACGTATTGATGTTCGATAGAATAAGCCCAGGAATGAAGTGCAAACAGATATCGTTTGAAGAGAAGCGCGGCCAATTGCTGGACGCCTTGCTCGCTGTTATTAAGGAGCTAGCGCTTACAGGCTCTAGACGAGCCCAACTCGTCGATGCGACCGAGGCGCTTGCTGAGGAATTTGCACGTGACCAGCCCAAAGTGGTCATTATCCAGGCGCTGCTTGGATTGCTTCAGCAGGAGCATGAGCTTAAGAGCCTCACCCTCCAGCTGGAGAAGTATGTGATGAAGCTCAAGAAGGATCATGTGGCTCCTGGCTCATGCTAATCCCTATGTTGCCGTACTGTTCACCGTCTTTCATGCGTTCAAAGGCCTCTTTGATTTGAGGGAGCCCGTACACGTGATCAATGACAGGGTGCAGCTGGTGCTGCTCCATAAAAGTCAGCATTGCGGCGAATTCCTCGCGGCTGCCCATGGAAGTGCCGATCACACTGACCTGAGGGAAAAATAGCGCCCGGATGGGTATCGTGATTTCATCCCCGGAGCTGGCGCCGAAGGTGACGATGCGTCCGTTCGGCTTGATAACCTCGAAATATTGTCCGAAGGTTGCCGGCCCAATGCTGTCCAGAATTAAATCAACGGCGTGCGGGCCCAAGCTGCGGCGCCAATCGCTATGGCTGTCTAATGCGCTGCTTGCCCCTTGGGCGATAGCCGCCTGCTGCTTGGCTTTACTGCGGGAAGTTACACTTACCGTTGCCCCTGCTGCTAACGCCATCAGCATGGCGAAGGTAGCAACCCCGCCTCCAATTCCCGGGATCAAAACATGCTCGCCCGGCTGCAATTGCCCTTTAGTGAACAGCGCCCTGTAGGCGGTCAAGGCGGATAGGGGCAGTACGCCTGCTTCTTCCCAGCTTAAATAAGCTGGCTTGGGGAAAACATTTGCTGCCGGAACAATGACATATTGGGCAAATGTCCCGTTCGTCGGACCGCCTAATATGCTTGGCACAGCAGGGACCTCGGCCGTTTTTTCCCATTCTAAGCAGGGATGTATAATGACCTCGTCGCCGAGCTTAGCGATTTTGGCATTCGCACCAACCGCCTCTACGATACCAGCCCCGTCCGAGCCGAGAATAAGCGGAGCATCGGCAGCAGTTCGCGCAGCCATTAGGAATAAATCCCGATGATTGATTCCGGCTGCCTTCATTCTTATTTTGACCTCGCCCACACCGGGCAGTAAATTTGCGCCCTCTTCATAATTCAACCCCTCTAATCCACTTGCATTCTTATGTAAAACTGCCTTCATTTTAGCTCCTCCTATCATTAATGGTTGATGAAATACTTAGCTAACCGCATTGTACACAGTGAAAATCATTAGGTAAAATGATTGAATCAGATAGTCGCTATCATAAATAATCATAGTGGAAAAGAGGTGGTGAGATGGAGAGCGGGGATTTGCGAATATTCCGTGCGGTTGCCCGTGAGGGCAGTGCGACGAAGGCGGCTGAATCGCTGAATTATGTGCAATCTAATGTTACAACCCGGATTCAATATTTGGAGTCGGAGTTGGGCCTCCCGCTATTCATTCGCTCCAATCGAGGGATGACATTAACGGAGGCGGGAGAAAATCTTTTGAAATACGCAGACCGTATCTTAGACCTGTTGGAAGAAGCGGCTCGTACAACAAAATATGCTGGCGAGCCAGCGGGGCCGCTGCGAATCGGTTCGATTGAGACGACCGCAGCCACTCATTTGCTCCCCATGCTTACCCACTATCAGTCTGAGTTTCCTGACGTCCAGCTATCGTTAGCTACAGGCAGTACCCATTCGCTCGTGCAAAGGGTTATGAAGGGCGAGCTTGATGGCGCCTTTGTATATGGTCCGATCGAGGAGCGGGGAGTCAGTAGTTTACGGGCATTTTCTGAGGAGCTGGTGCTCATATCGGAAGCTGGAGGTGGCAATATGGGCGATCTGCTAGCGAAGCCGATGCTTTTTTTTGACGTAGGCTGCACGCATCGTGCCAGAGCGGAGCATTTTTTACACGCAAGCGGGCTAACCTTCTATGAAATTCGTGAGTTTGGGACATTGGATTTAATCGTGAAGGGTGTATCGTCAGGCTTTGGCGTCTCTTTGCTGCCCAAATCCTCAATTGCCAAGGCGGAAAGGGAGGGAGTAGTTGCGTCCCATCGACTGCCCGAGGCTTACCGGGAGCTGCCCGTCGAATTTATTTATCGCTCAGACATGTTGGACTCATGCTCATTATTAGGCCTGCTAGCGTTGATTGGAGTAGGGGTGAGGAGAGGTGAAAAAGAATTAGATTATTTAGGAGGCACGTAATCGTTCCCATCATTAAGAAGCCTTTCTCGACCGTTTGGATGACGGTAGGGGAAGGCTTCTTCTATATGCGAGCAGCAACGCTATGTATATTACAAATACGTCATTGCCTATTTAATAAATGAGACAGTTCAGCGGGCAGCCGTTTGCCTGCTTGCTAGCTCTGTATAACGAATGACTAGGCGATATAAGGCTGCACAATCGCTTTCACTCGCTCCAGCCCCTCCCACATATCTCCCGGCCCATCGTAGACGAGCACGTAAGCGCCGTCGAATCCGGATGCTTGTACCTGATCGAGGCAGCGGCGAAGCTCGGCTTGATTGGGATGGCCATGCTCATTATTCATTGCTTTCACATGGATGGAAACGCTGCGCAGAGCCGTGCGGCCAATATCCTCATATTTGGCTGGCCCGCTGAAATTTCCGAAATCGGTAATCATATCAAGCGAAGCGCCTGCCTGCTCCAGCAGCTCCATACAACTGTCGCCCACACTCGTTAGCAATTTAAAGTTTTCGGTTAGGACTTTCACCCTGCGCGCAGCACCATAGTCTACCAGCTTAACCAAAGCTTCAGCAGACTGGCGAATGGCCGCGTGATCGGTTGGCTCCGCTTCCCCGGCGATAATGCGCACCTGCTTGGCGCCGCAAGCTGCCGCTACGTCAATCCATTGCTGCATCAGTTGATAGTCAGCTTCTCGGCGTTTCGCTTCGGGAGATGTAAGATCGCCATAATCGACGAGCAGTGTGTCAAAGGATAGACATGCAGCCGAAAAAGAATCCTTTAGCTGCTCCAAATAGGCCGCATCCGTAGATGGAAAATGGAAATGGCACACCTCGATGGCTTGGTAGCCTTTAGCTGCTGCGACAGCTGGCAGCTCCAGCAGCGTCAGCTCTAAGGGCTGCTCATGATCCGTCGTTTGATGGGTTTGCGTCTCAGCGTCCCAAGACGTCCAATGAAGCGGGCCAAGCAGTCTATGTAGGCTCCAGCTGTTCAGCGATAAATATGACATATAACATCCCGCCTTATCTTTTATGTGAATTACATAATAAGGTTATTGTACCACGCGCAAAATTTGCCGCAAGAGAATTTCCATTTTTCACAAAGCTTTGCTGTGGGCCGCGAGGAGCTAGGACAATAGGGGACAAATGCAATAGAACGCAAGAATATTGTCGAAATCAATCGAATGAGGGGCAAATGCAGACAAAGCCCGAATTTGAATATAAGAGTCGAGGCCCTTGCTGCTGCCTCTGATATAAGCGATGATTTTAGGAAAAGCACGGTTTCCCTGTAGCTTGCTGCGGGCTAAGCCTTTTCCAAGCGAGGGAGCCGGGCGAGGAATGGAGTGAACGACTAATCTATGAAAACACTTAAATCGGCTATGCTTCTCGGACTTATGCTTTGTCTGCTGCTGCCTTACACGGCCTTAGCAGAGGGCGGTTCCAGCGGTTCCAGTTCCAATCAAGTGATTAATGCCAAGCCGCTTATCGTCGATCTGGCCTTTGATGGGCAGAAGCTGGCGCTGCCAAGCGGGCAGTATGTGTTTGTATATAAGAGCCGGACTTATGTTCCAGTTAGATTCGTCTCTTATGCGCTACAGAAGACAGTGAAATGGAGTAGCGAATCGGCGACGGTAACCGTAGCTGAGCCAACGGCGGAGGAAGCATCGGCATTGAAAGAGCAGCTTGCGGGCATGCTTGCCAATAAAGCCGATAATGCGGAGGTGTCTGCCGCACCAGCTTTGCTTCGCCTTGCTCCAGTACAAGCAGCCTTCGTATTTGAAGGGAAGGAGCAGGACTTGCCCGTAAATCAGTCGGCTTTTTATTATAAAGGCTCGATTTATGTGCCTATTCGCTTTATGGCGGAAGCATTAGACGCTACGATCAAGTGGGACAGCACTGGCGCTGTAACAGGGGAAACCGCCGCATATCAGCAGGAAAAGGCGGAGGCTGACGGCAGTGAAGGAGGCGGAGTAGACTCAGCGGTCAGCGGCGGTACTCAGCCGGGTACTGCTGAAGGCAACCAAACAGGCATAGGCGGAAGCGGCCAGCCAAGCACAGGCGGAAGCACTCAGCCTGGAAGCGGCGGCGGAATAATCGACAATACGCCGAAGCTGGCGTATGAGGTCATTACAAGCGAGGCGGAAGCCAAGCTTGAAACGCTCAAAAACGAAGCTACCTCAACGCTGACGAATTTGTATATGGCATTTGTGGGAGCGCGGGATGAAGCGACTAAGGAGCAGGTGAAGCTGCAAGCAAAGACAGAGGTTGCCCGAATTAATAGTGATTTTGAAGCGATATTAGCGGATACGTCAGCGAGGTTGACGGCAAACGGGCACAGCACAGCCGTTATTGCAGAGTACCGCGCCGCATTTGAGAAGGATTTGGCGACTGTGCTTTCCTATGCTGAATCGTTGGCATAATGCCCTGTATGAAGCAAGCAGCTTTTTTTAAAGCGGGCAGGTCGCTGCGGCCGATTTATAGTTAATCGTTGAAAAGCTCCCCGGTTCACTGCGGGGGCTTTTCGTTTATTTTTTTAAAAGCATTGCGTTAGCAAGTTGTAGCTAGGAATGTAAATTTGATACAATTAGGATCAATTATGAAACATTTTGTTTCGAAAGAGCAGAATGAAGGGATAGGAGCTGATCAAGGTGGAAACTAGGAGCAACCGTTATATAATAGGGATATGGCTTGTTATTTTGGCCGCTTGGATTTTGTTTGTGTTTCATCTCTCCTCGCAGTCCTTTGACCAGCAGACGATAAGGCCGAAGCTGCAAGCTTGGATTGGGAAGGAGCAGCTGATCCGCCTGTTGCCTGATTTATCCATTACGTATTTAGGCAAGACGATTGAGGCCAAAACGAACCCGTATCATTTTGTTGAATTTATTTTTCGCAAGAGCGCCCATCTGTTCGTTTATGCTATGCTAGGAGCAATCTGGTTTATGCTGCTGCGGGTCGTCATGAAGGGTCGTTTGCTTGCGCCGGCGATGCTGTCGATTGTTGCGGCGGTGAGTTTGGCGGCGCTTGATGAGCGCAATCAGTTAACCAGTCTGAACCGGACGGGCAACCGTATGGATGTGGTCGTTGATTTTACAGGAGCGTGCATCGGAATTGCGGTGTGCTTGCTGCTGCTGGCAATGGTAAAGCTGTTTTTCAGAAAAGGAAGGCGATAGCCGTTTCACTTAGGCAGCACCGCTGTTCATCAGGCCTGGACAATCCTTCTTCACAGCCCCTGTCAGACATCATTTAGAACGGAGTGACTTGTGTCTGTGAATAACGCAAACTTAACGCTGCATACGGATAAATATCAGATCAACATGATGTATGCGCATTGGAAAAATGGAACGGCAGATACGCCGGCAGTATTCGAGGCGTATTTCCGCAAGCTACCTTTTGGCAATGGATATGCTGTATTTGCGGGACTTGAACGCATAGTGAAATATATGGAAGAGCTGTGCTTTGGCGAAGAGGAGCTTGCCTACTTGGCTGAGCAGGAGGAGCAGTACGAGCCCGCTTTTCTCGAACGGCTGCGACAGTTTCGCTTCAACGGCAGTATGTATGCGATGGAGGAAGGCACGATCGTATTCGCTAATGAGCCGCTTATTCGCGTAGAGGGTACGATATTTGAATCGCAGCTTATTGAGACGGCGCTGCTGAACTTTATGAATTATCAGACGCTGATTGCGACGAAGGCCTCGCGTATTGTGCAGGTCGCGGACGGCGATACGCTGCTGGAGTTTGGGACAAGGCGGGCGCAGGAGGCGGATGCCGCCGTCTGGGGCGCGCGTGCCGCTTATATCGCCGGCTTCCATGCGACGTCCAATATGCGCGCGGGAATGCTGTTCGGCATCCCGGCTAAAGGGACGCATGCCCACTCCTGGGTGCAGGGGCATGATACCGAGGAGGAGGCCTTCATGAAATATGCCGAGGCGCTGCCGGATCAGGTAACGCTGCTCGTCGATACGTACGATACGCTGGAAAGCGGCGTGCCGAATGCGATTAAGACCGCTCGTTGGTTGGAGAGCCAAGGCAAGCAGCTCAGCGCGATTCGCCTCGACAGCGGCGACCTCGCGCTATTGTCCAAGGAGGCGCGCAAGCAGCTGGATGCTGCGGGGCTGCCGCATGTGAAGATCGTGGCATCGAATGATCTCGATGAGACGCTGATCTTTAACCTCAAGGCGCAGGGGGCGCGCATTGATACGTGGGGTGTGGGCACGCAGCTGATTACCGCTGCGGACCAGCCTTCGCTGGGCGGCGTATACAAGCTGACCGCTCGCTGGAAGGACGGGCGTTACGTGCCCGTCATCAAGCTGTCTGCGAATCCCGAGAAGGTGACGACGCCGGGGCGCAAGGATGTATTCCGTATCCGCAACCTGAATACGGGGAAGGCGCGTGCCGATTATATTGCATTACGCGGCGAGGAAGAGAAGCCGGATGGCAGCAGGCTGAAGCTGTTTGATCCGCTGCACCCGTATTTGTACAAATACGTGAACGGCTATGAGGCTGTTCCGCTGCTGAAATGTATTTTCGACAAGGGCAGCCTCGTATATGAGCTGCCGTCCCTTGCGCAGGTTAGGCAGTTTCATCAGGAGCAGCTGAGCAGCTTTCTGCCGGAAGTGAAGCGCAAGCTGAACCCGGAATTTTACCCGATTCATTTAAGCGAGAAAACGTGGCAGATGAAGATGGATTTGATTCAGCAGCATCAAGAGTAGCAGCGCGATTAGCTGTATCATGAGCTGCGATTAGCTGGACGACTAAAATAGAACAGAGCAGCAGAAAGAAGGTTGTTACGATGCTGATGAATGAGAAAATCAAAGCCTCTGAGGTAGAGCTGACTGGACTAAACGGCGAGCCGCTTGGTGTCGTTTCCCGCGCCGAGGCACTCGCGCTGGCAAAGCAGCACAAGGCAGATCTCGTATGCTTGTCTATAATGAGCAGTCCACCGCCCTGCAAGCTGATGGGACGCGGTACTGCGAAGCAGGAGGCTATTCAGGCCAAACGGCAGGAGAAGGCGCAAGGCCAGCCATTTAAGGTGAAGGAGCTGCGTCTTGGTGTAGATATTGAGCAGCATGATTATGATACGAAGCACCGCCAGGCAGCGAAGCTGCTGGAATCGGGGAACGCCGTACAGCTCGTCGTGCGTGTTCAAGGCAATAAGCAGGGGGTCGAGGGCAAAACGCTGCTGGAGCGCCTGCTCGCCGATTTGAAAGGGCAAGGCAAGCCACAGTCCGGCATTCAAGTAAGCGGCAAGCAGGTCATGGTGCAGATGAATCCGCTGGGGAACGGCGCATAATCGCTCTATACGCATATTTTGGGATGCTCAGCGCATAAAAATCGGTTATAGTAAAAGCATACAGAGCCAAATACTAACACAGAGGTGATTTTAATGTCATTAAAAACACGTATTCAAGAGCTTAAAGCTCAGCTTCCGAAGGAACATCAGGAATTATCCCATTATGTAGAGCATGCTCTGCAGGCGTTGGAGAGCTTTGAAGCGGAGCACCGTCGTATCGCTGCTACGCAGGCTGTAGCTGGCGTGAAAATTTCAGGGGCAGAGGAAGTTGTTTTTTATGACACAATTTCCAGAATCAAGGAAGAGCTTGTAAACACGTTGCAGAAGACAGTAGAGGACTTCGTTCATAAAGGCGACAAAAATTGGAGCAAAAACTTTAAAGATGGCATCGACTAGCGTGCTTATTTTAAAGTAATCGGATACACAAGCAAAAACGACTTCATCGTCCTTCTAGGACGCGAAGAGCTTTGTCGATGAAATATAAGCCCATTTATACGAGAAAACTTATAAATTCTTATATTTCAAAAAAAAAAGCAAGCCTGCCTTGACCCGCGAAAATAACACTTCGTCGGTTGAGGCAGGCTTGTTAATTATTTAGGCTGCATATGCAGACACGTCGTTTAATTGGACACGTCCGGCTCTTTGAGTGGTTCTTTGTCTTTAGCCTTCTTGTGATCAAAGCGGAATACTTTGTTCATACCGTTGTAGATGAGCTTGGATTCCTTGGTGAGCAATGGTCCCAAAATCGCAAGCAGTAAGACATACAAGGCTGCGAATGGCTGAAGCAATTCCATCAATCCCCCGGCTTTGCCGAGATTCGCCATAATGATCGAAAATTCGCCACGCGAGACGATCGTCAGTCCGATATTCGCGGAAGCTTTAGGCGAGAGGCCTGCGCTTTTACCCGCAAGCATGCCTGCAAGCACGTTCCCGAACAGCGTAATGGCAACCGCACCTAGCGATAGCCATACCGCGCCTCCAAGCGCTGTTGGATCAATCGTTAGACCGAAGCTGAAGAAGAAAATAGCGCCGAAGAAATCACGGAACGGTAAAATCAGATGCTCGATCCGTTTCATATGAGCGGTTTCGGCAAGTACGAGTCCAACGAGCAGGGCACCGATCGCTTCTGCGACGTGAATCGTTTCGGAGAAGCCTGCAACGAGGAACAGGGCGCCAAAGATCAGCAGAAGAAACAACTCATTCGAGCGGATATTTAATACTTTGTTCAACAGAGGAACAGCTTTGCGACCAACTACGAGAACAAGGAGCATAAATCCAAGCGCATAGGATGCGGAGAGGAGTACACCGCCAACCGAGCTGGAGCCGCTGAGTACAAGCCCGGAGAGGATGGAAATATACACAGCGAGGAAAACATCCTCGAACATAATAATGCCGAGAATCATCTCGGTTTCACGATTCGCGGTTCGCTTCAAGTCCACAAGCACCTTCGCAACGATGGCGCTTGATGAAATCGTTGTAATACCGGCCATTATGAGCGTTTCCTCAAGCGGGAAGCCTAGGGAGAAGCCATAAACAAGTCCAAGCGTGAAATTGATAATAATATAAATGGTACCGCCTACGGCGATGCTTTTACCTGATTTCATCAGACGTCCGACCGAAAATTCCAGACCGAGATAGAAGAGCAGGAACAATACGCCTAATCGGCCGAGAAATTCAATGAAGGGGGCGCTTTCGATAAAGCGGAAATCGAAAACGCCGAATTTTGGAGCATGTGGCCCCACAGCCATCCCGATCAAAATATAAAACGGTATGACTGAAAATTTTACTTTATTTGCTAGTAAGCCGACTAGGGCAATCAAAGTGACGGCGAGACCAATCTCCAGCACCAGATGATCCATAATTAACGGCTCCCATTCACGAGCAATTGCTTAAGCGTCTTAAGATGCGGGCGTTCACCTGCAACAATCAGTGTAGAGTCGGCTTTGAAAATATAATCCGGACCCGGATTAATATGCTTGCCATCTTTATCAATCGCGGCGATAATCGTCGTCCCCGTCCGCTTACGGATATCCGAACCCCCGATTGTTTTGCCTACGCAGCTTGCGCCGGCTTCGACTTTATACCACTCAATGGTCAAATCGTCGAGCGCGACTTCAATCGTCTCAAGCGCCTTCGGCGTGTAGGTCATTCCTCCAATAATGGCAGCAACCTGACGGGCCTCCTCGTCATCCATGGATACCATGGAAATGCTGTCATCTGGATCATCGTATTCAAAATGGTACATTTCTCTTCTTCCGTCATCATGGATGACGACAACGAGCTTGTCGCCGCCTCTCGTCTCCATTTGATACTTACGTCCAATGCCTGGTAAATCCGATTCTCTAATATTCATTTTCGCCAGCTCCTATATTGTGAGTTTGTGTAGTTATCGCAATAGGACGGATACGTATAATGCTGGCAAACGAACTATATAAAGCTTCCGGTGAATTTAACAGGCATCAAAAATAAATCCTTTAAATGCTGCGGTATAAAGGCACGGCGAATAGATAGTGGGATCAGCCGCTGCTTTCGGCATGCGAGCAAGCCTAAAATGAGGGTGATGCCTACAAGCGTTGTCTGGGAAAGCTGCTTCAAAATGCCGGAATGATATCGGATCGCCACACCATGATGATCGCCTGCTGCAATCGTTAATTGATCGGAGGGAGATTTTAATTCGGGCAGATCCTCCGCTTGATAAGCAAATAGTAAGGCTGTACATAGCAAGGCTAATATGATCAGGCCTTTCACTAGCCGGCTTTGCCTTGCCAACTGCTGCAAAACATCGTTGTTCATCTGTTCACCCCCTGTCTCTTATTACTATTATAAATGATTGTAGGCCGAATGTCACAAGGCTGCCGCGAAAGGTATTGACGTTGTCCCAAGTGTTGGATACACTGGGGGAATTAAATGAAATAAGCATTTTTTCCAGCTGGAAGGAGACTGAATGATGAGTGAAGCGAACAAGGCGATTTCGCCGTTAGTTGAAGCGTTGGGCTTAAAACCGCATGTAGAGGGCGGTTGGTATAAAGAATTGTGGAAGGCTTCCTTCCAAATTCCGCAGGAGCTGCTTGGTGAGGCTTATTCTGGACCGCGTGCCGCAGCATCCTCGATTTATTTTTTATTGCATCCGCATGAGATGTCAGATTGGCATAAAGTACTATCTGATGAGCTGTGGATTTGGCATTCGGGCGGCCCAATTACGCTCTCACTAGGCGGCACGGCAGACGATCCAACGCTCAGAAAGGAAATTATTGTAGGCGGCGATGTGCTGAACGGTCAGCAGCCGCAAGCGGTAGTGCCGGCAGGCGAGTGGCAAATGTCGCAGCCGATTGGCGATGAGCCATCGCTGTTCTCCTGTATTGTTTCTCCGGGGTTCCATTATGATGATTTCCAATTAATTAAACGTTAATCCAAACTTTCAAACGTCTTTATAAAAATTTGCTTCAAAAAGCTTATAGAGATGTCGAGGAGCCCAGGTCATTTACACGACCTGGTTTTTTTATTTAATTCGAATCAGAAAAATGAAAATTTGAGGAAGTTACCTTCATAGCTCTCGTAGAGGAGACGACGAAATATTGGTAGGCACTCATCACAAGTACCTATAAAAATAGTTGTAAAAATTAAGTGATTATGATAAAAGTATTAATGGAATAAAAATACACAAAAAATAATTAAAGGTGTATAAATGTGAGGATTTTCAAAAAGGATGAGGTTCTCTTTATCTAAATGGAGGAAGTTATGAATCATATGAAATGCGAGCATAAGATATCCATTTTCTTCGTTTCTCTGTTTGTATTATTTGAGTTATTTAGAAGCTTCTTTCAAGCTATATACTCTGTATATTACTTAGATAGAGGACTAACTATCGGAGATGTTAGTTCGGTAAAATCATTCCAGATCGTTGCTCTATTAATATTTGCTTTGCCCGCGGGTTACTTATCAGATCGTTTTGGGCGTCTTAAGGTGCTATCATTATCCGCTTTGACAATGGCAATTAGCTTCTTATTATTAGCAAATTCATATAATTATAGCAGCTTTGCTGTCGCTGAGTTTGTTTATGGTATGGGTTTTGCTTTTTCATCAGGCACGCTTCTTTCGTACACAAATCAATACCAACAAGAGCATAATGTTAGAATTAAGCCGAGTATTATGGGCTATACAATCTCGTTATCAAGCTTATTCACTTTTATTAGCGGGAGTGTAGGAGCTTATCTATATAAGCATAGCATAGAAATTCCATTTATTTTAAGCTTCGCTGGGATGTTCTCGTACCCTATTATTATTTATATATTGTTAAAGCTATTAGGATTTAAAGATAATAGAGCGAATGTATTGGATAAAAGCGTGAATAAAGACGTGAAGAAAAATAAATTTGAAAGTATATCTGAAATAAAGAAACCGGAATTTTTCCTGTATTTATTGTGCTCCATTCTATTTGTAGGCGGGTCACAGTTTATTTATCAATATTGGTCTGTTTTTTTTATTGTCCAAAATGGTTTTAACTCAAACCTAGCGTATGCCTGCACAACGGTATCTTCCATTCTTGGTGGTGTAATCTTTGCTCGATTTTTATCTAAAAAAAGCATTTTTGTTTCTATTTTAATCATTTGTTTAGTTCTATCACTGCCATTATTTTTGATGAACGAGAAATATTCGGCTGTCTCGCTGCTATTTTTCACGATTTCGCAAGTAGGTCGTGGGATGATATTCAGTCTATTCATAAGATTAGGTAATGATATTGCTTTTCTTTTTGTAAATAAATCTTTTATGTTTCAAATAGTTAGTGTACTTACTCAGTTATTTACTATATCCTCTCTGTTGATCATTCCAAAACTACTAAATCAAACAAATATGATAGCTATGTTTCATTATACGGCTATTGTATATGTATTATTGATCCCATCCCTCCTACTAACGTATAGAAAAATAAATCCAGGCTATCATCTAAAAGAAAATTAAATACAGCCAAAAAGAGATTGCTCCAGGGGCAATTTTCTTTTTGGCTGTATTTCGTTTATTTCTAACGATCTACGCACGGCTAGCGAAAGTTCTTAAGCCTCTGCACGCGTAGCCTCCGAAGCTTGCCGCTTCTGCTCCTTATGCCAGCCGACGAACAGCCCCGTTAAATAAGGGTCCCACTGTGTTCCTTTGCCCTCCTCCAAAATGCTAAGCGCCTTGCTCACGGTCATGCCCTTGCGGTAGGGGCGATCAGAGGTCATTGCATCAAAGGCATCGGCGATGGCAATAACCTTGCCGAGCAGCGGAATATTTTCACCTGTCAGCCCATCGGGGTAGCCTTTGCCATCATAGCGCTCATGATGGGAGCGCACGCCCGGAAGCAGATGCTCCATGGCGTCGGCCGGCTCAATGCGCCGCAAAATATTTTCGCCTAAAATCGGATGCTGCTTGATCTGGTCGAACTCCTCATCGGTCAGCTTGCCGTCCTTCAGCAGCACGGCGTCGCGGACACCGATTTTGCCAATATCATGGAGCAGCGCCGATTTGCGAATCGTATCCAATACGGAATCGTCCCAGCCAGCGAGCTGCCCAATGAGGATGGAATATTCAGCTACACGCTCCGAATGTCCAGCAGTATATTGGTCTCGGGCTTCAAGCGCCGCAGCGAGTGTAATGAAATAGCTTTGCAGCAGCTGAGCGTTGCGCTTCTCGCGTTCCTTCAAGCCATCGACCATATGATTAAAGCCGGCAACGAGCTTAGAAAATTCATCCGAATAAATATCCTCGGCTTTATGGTCGAAATTGCCCTCCTGAACGCTGACCATCGCCTGCTGGAGCGTCTCAATGGGCGCTTGAATGTCTTTGGCGAGCAGCGATGCGCTAAGCCAGGAAAATAAAATGCCAATAATGAGAATGATGATGGCCCATTGCCAATAGGCGGCGGAATTGGAATCGGCAGTGGTGAAGCCCTCTATGCGAATTTGCGTTGCAAGGCTGAACATAAGCATCGGCAGCGTCCCGATAATAAAGGCGCTGAGCAAAAACTTACGCTGGATCGTCATTAAAACCTGCCCCTCAAGCGTCAAATCAGCGTTAAACCGTTTAATATGCAGCGCGCGTATGTGCGTAATGAGCGGCGGTATCGCCCTAGTTGTCAGAAAAAACTCTAGCATGGCATGCATCGCCGCAATAAGCACCGCACATGCCGCACCTATTGCAATATAGTAGTAAGGGAATACAATCCATTGCAGCTTTATAGCTATATAAGTAAGACTGCCCACGGGAATCGCCAAACCTAGAAAATGGGGGCCAACAGTTCGTTTAACCGATAGGAGCGGAAACTTATGTACTTGCAAATAGGCCTCTCGAAGCTGGGCAGAAGTAGCTTCCATGTGAAAAATAACGCGTATAGGCTTGATGTGTCGCTTGAAAGCCAGCCATTCACAGCTGAACATGATGAGCAGCGACACGATAAGCAGAAGCGCCAGCCGAAAAAATTCAATGCTGGTCAGCTGCAAGGTTGAAAATATTAGAATGCTTCCAACCCCAAGTACAGCGACAGACCCGCCAAACAGATAATTACGGATAAGCTGAACAAGAAATTTTTTGAAAATAAGAATATCAGGCTGTTCATCGCTTATCATTTGTTTCATAGACAGGCTCCTCGCTTCATGTGAAAAATGAGATTTCTGAAGACCAACCTCTTATACAGGTTATCACACTTGCCGAAGACCGCAATAGAAAGTTGAAACCCGCAATATGATCGTAGACAGGGCAGGGAAACTGCTATATGATGAACCAATCGTAAGTGGATCGAACATACATACTTAGCCAGCCAACATAAAGGAGCGAGACAAATGCGCGAGGCGCTATGGTCGAAAAATTTCATTTTATTAATGGGCTCTAATTTGCTGTTGTTTATGGCCCTTGAAATGCTGCTGCCTACACTTCCTGTATTTGCTGCGGAGCAGGGGGGCAGTCAAACGCAAATTGGCTTGATTATGGGCTTATTTACGTTTACAGCCGTCCTTTCCCGGCTTGGAACAGGCTATGGCATTAAGCGGCTGGGACAAAAGAAGCTGCTGCTTCTCGGCGTAGCTATAAGTCTTATCGCACTGACCGGCTATTATTTAGCCGCGACGCTTGCTGTGCTGCTGGTGCTGCGCGTTGTGCATGGCGTCGGCTTTGGTATTGCAACGACGCTGTTTGGCACAGCGGCATCCGATTTGGTGCCAGCCTCTCGAAGAGGAGAGGGCATGGGCTTTTTTGCTACAGGGAATTCGATTTCATTCGCTTTGGGTCCTTTTTTTGGCATTTGGATTATGACGGAATATGGCTTTAAGGCGCTGTTTTTAATTGGAGCGGTTGTTATGCTGCTTAGCTTGATCAGTACCTGCTTTGTGCGCTTTCCGCGTGTAGAGAAAAAGATGCCAGCAGCAGCTCCTGTAATCGAAGCGGGAAGCTGGCTGGACAGCGTTATGGAGCGCAAGGCGTTAATGCCTTCGCTGCTTGGCTTGCTTATCGGCATCCCCTTCGGCACGGTGCTCAGCTTTATCGCTTTGTTTGGCAAAGAGCAGGGCCTGGGCAGTGTCGGCATTTTCTTTCTTATCGTGGCCATCAGCGAGTTTCTGATCCGTTTTATTAGCGGCCCATTGTATGATCGTAAAGGACGCATGTGGGTACTGCTGCCTGCTGCTATTCTATGTATTATTGCTAGCGTCATGCTATATTTTACGCATTCTACAGCGATGCTGCTGCTGTCGGGCCTGTTTTATGGCTTTGGCTTTGGCGCCCTATTTCCTGCACTTCAGGCTTGGGTGATCGATCTCGTAGAGCCAGAGCGCAGGGGCGTAGCAACGGCGACCTATTACAATGCTTTTGACGTCGGTATCGGCATCGGGTCTATTTTGCTGGGAGCCGTAGCCGCTGTGACGAATTATGCGACGATGTATTTGCTATCTGGTGGATTTTTCGTCCTTTATATAGTGCTTTATGTCGGTTTTGAGCGCAGGCTGCGCCGCAAAGCCACGAGAAAGACCATACAAGCCTAGCACGGGCATGTCGGAGATATTACGGAAACAGCCCTTCACCATTTCAAAATGGTGAAGGGCTGTTTTGCTGCTACACCGGAATTTTGAGCTGCTGTCCGATGTAGATGCGGTCGGGGTTTTTAATTTGGTTTACGTCGCGAATAGCTTGCCATGTTGTGTTATAGCGCTTCGCAATCGACCAGAGCGTATCGCCTTTTTTCACAGTGTAATGAGCGTAGTCGGCAGCCGTCGCAGGCACATCTTTAATGGTGTCAGTTGCCGGAGCTGCCGGGCCAGGCTGAATGACTTCCGGCTTCGGTTGTGGCTTCGGCTTTGTTCCGCCGGACGAGGAGGAAGGAGCAGACGGAGTAGGCGAAGCAACGGAAGGCGTAGCACCCTCCGTAATTCGGCCCTCGACAGCGGTGCTCACTGTCCCAAGCTCCCTCAAATAGCCGGTGAGCGCTTCATCCAGCGCGCCAAACATGCCGGCTTGAGGATAGCTGGCGAACATTGTGTATTCATCCCCGCCTGCGGCTATAAAATCATTCGTCGCAAGCGTATATTGTTTTTTCGCATCAAGAGGAGCACCGCCCACGCTTACGGAATGAACGCGCGAGCCTTTTGCCTTGGCGGTATCAATTTTAAAGGAGATTCCGGATACTTGCGGAAAAGCGCCCTTCGGATTCGGATAGTCCGACACGCCATTTTCCAGCGCGGCTTTAATATCAGCGCCTGTTACGTTAAGCGTCACGATTTGATTGCCGAAAGGCAGCACCGTAATAATTTCGCCTAGCGTGATCGTTCCTTCATCAATAGAAGCGCGGATACCGCCGCCATTCGTTATGGCGATATCGGCCTTCGTGATTGAACGCAGACTGTCGGCAATCAGATTGCCCAGATTTGTTTCGCCTGCGCGAACCTGCTCTCGCTCGCCATCAAGCTTCACAGACGTTTCGCCAATCACGCTGGAGAGAACCTCCTGCTGCTCTGCGACGATGGAATCGACCAGCTCGGCGATTTTTTTGTCGGGCGCAATTGCGGCAGCGGCTTTGTCATCAATCAGCTTTGCTTCCTTGCTGACGACCTTGCCTTGATCAATCCAAAGATCGACGACGCCAATGTATTTGGTATATTCGCCGGCGCTCGCAATGAGCGTGCCATGGCCTCCCTCAAGCCCCTTTTGCAGCACCGTATGGCTGTGCCCATCAATAAAAACATCAATGCCAGCTACTTCCTTGACGATGCCAATGCTTGTATCGGCGCTGGATTCATCCTGTCCGATATGTCCCAACGCAACAATGACGTCTACCTGACCCTTGAGCTCGGCGACAATGGCTTTCGCTTCCTCGGCAGGGTCTGTGAACACTAGTCCGTCGACATTTTTCGGATGCGTCTTGTAGGCGGTTTCAGGTGTAGTTAGGCCGAAAATACCGATTTTTACGCCGTCCACCTCTTTAATAACATAAGGCTGGAACAGCGGTGAATCGTCTTTCTTTACTCTAATGTTGGCGCTCAGAAGCGGATATTCCATTTGGGGTTCAAGTTCCACGAGGCGGTTGTAGCCATAATTAAATTCATGATTTCCGGGGACAGCCGCATCGTACCTCATTGCGTTCATGACGCGGACGACGCTTTCACCTTCTACGAGGGTTGCGAAGGTAGTGCCGTGAATGGCATCGCCGCCATCAAGCAGGAGCGTATTCGGATTGCTGGCTCTGTAGCTGTCGATGATTCCGGCAAGCTGTGCAAAGCCTAGTTCACCATTGCTTTCGGATCGGACTGCTCTGGCATGCATATCATTGGTGTGCAGCAGCGTAATATGCTTGCCGGCCTTCTCTTGGGTGGATGCAGCTGCCGTGACGCTTGCAGCGCCTATAAGCAGAGCCGCGGTCAAAAGAATAGATGTGAACCACTTAAACTTGTTCAACATAGCAGGTCATACCTCCCATCAGAATGTCGTTAATGGTCGCGCCTTATACGTATTCCACATGATGGCATGAAAATCCTGTCCAAAAGCTGTAGTTGTTGTTTTGCTTTTTTCCTTATATAATGAAACTGAAATATTGCTTATTTTTCTTTGAACATATTCTCAAGATAGATAAATGTGGAAGAGCGACTCACCAAAGGAGATGCCTGATGGAGGAACTCAGCGACAAAAAGATGAAAATGATTGAAGCGGCCCGCATGTATTATGAGCTTGACTACAATCAGCAGGAAATTGCCAAGAAGCTTGGCGTGTCACGTCCAACCGTTTCGCGTTTTTTGCAGCAGGCGAAGGTTGACGGTATTGTACAGATCAAAATTATGGACCCGGCAGCCGACAACGCGGAGCGCGAACGGCAATTGCAGGAACGCTTCGGCTTGAAGCGCGCTATTGTAGCTACGGTGCCTAAATATGAGGATGCGATGGCCAAGCGCGTCATTGGTGAAGCCGCCGCTGCGTTTCTCAATGAAACGGTGCAGGATGGCGATACGATAGCCGTAACCTGGGGCACGACGCTGTATGAAGTAGCAACGAGGCTGCCGAACAAGCATGCGAAGAAGGTCAAGGTCGTTCAGCTTAACGGCGGTGTCAGCCATTCCGAGACCGATACGTACGCACACGAAATCGCGCAGCTGTTCGCTAAAGCTTATCAGACGTCGCCTTATTTAATTCCGCTTCCAGCTATTGTTGACCATGCGGTCGTGAAGCATGCGATTGAAGCGGATCGTCATATACGCAAAATTCTTGATATGGGCAAAAAAGCGAATATCGCCGTTGTGACCGTAGGTGCGCCAACCGAGGATTCGGTGCTCATGCGGGCGAATTATTTTTCCGATGAGGATTTGGGCATTATTTTCTCGCGCGGCGTAGGAGATATTTGCTCAAGAATTATAGATATTGATGGGCAGTTGGTCAGCGAAGAGCTGGATTTGCGCACGATTGGCATTGATTTGGGCGAGCTGAAGCGCAAGGAATGGTCAGTACTAGTAGCTGGCGGCCCAAGCAAAGTCGAGGCCGTATACGGCGCGCTGGCTGGACAATATGCGAATACGTTGATTACCGATCACATTACGGCGAAGCATCTGCTGGATTACAAGCCGGAAGCGTGAACAGGACATATTAGAGAGATGATAGCTGGAGGGATTTGTTAATGGGCAGTACGAATGCAGCGAACGTAGCTGGACTTATTGATCACACAATGCTGAAGGCAGATGCGACAAAAGCGGAAATCATTCAGCTTTGCGCTGAAGCCAAGACGTATCATTTTGCCACCGTATGCGTGAATGCAGGCTGGGTTGCTCTTGCAGCTGAACAGCTGGCAGGCTCTGGTGTAGGCATTACTACGGTAGCAGGCTTCCCGCTTGGCGCAACAACTTCAAGGGCGAAGGCAGCGGAAGCGGAAGACGCCATCGCCTGCGGCGCCACAGAGGTGGACATGGTGCTGAACATCGGGCTGCTGAAGTCAGGAGACGAAGCAGGCGTGAAGCGTGATGTCGAAGCGGTTGTGGCAGCTTGCAAGGGCAAGGCGCTCGTTAAAGTTATTTTGGAAACAGGCTTGCTGACGGATGCGGAAAAGGTGCGGGCTTGCGAAATTTGCAAGGAGGCTGGCGCTGATTTTGTTAAAACCTCGACGGGCTTCGGCAAAGGCGGTGCCACAGAGGAAGATATTGCTCTAATGCGCCGTACAGTTGGGCCGGATATGGGTGTCAAGGCTTCCGGTGGCGTACGCGATTTGGAAACCGCACTCAAAATGCTCGCTGCTGGCGCTACTCGTATAGGTGCAAGCGCAAGCGTCGCTATTGCGAGCGGTGGCAAGGGCGAAGGATATTAGTTGAAATGGGTATGAGTCGTTTATCTTGGAAACGTCAGTGGATGACGGATGTGCGGGTGAATGTGCTGGCGGGCATGACGGCTACTCTCGCGCTGGTGCCGGATTCGCTTGCTTTTTCGTTTATGGCGGGAGTGCCACCTGTTGTGGGCATTTATGCTTCAATCTGTATTCTGCTCGTTACGACGTTTCTTGGCGGTCGTCCGGGTATGATTTCTGCTGCGGCAGGCTCGATGGCGGTGCTGATGCTGACGCTCGTAAAGGAGCATGGCATTGAGTATTTGTTCGCAGCAACGATTTTGACGGGGATTTTGCAATATTTAATGGGTGTATTTAAGCTCGGGAAGCTAATGAGGTATGTGCCTCAGGGCGTGCTGACGGGGTTTATTAATGCGCTGGCGATTCTTATCCTCATTTCGCAGCTGCGGTATTTTCAGGGCGAGTCCTGGCTGATGTATGCACTTGTGGCGGCGACGCTGGCCATTATTTATTTTCTCCCTCGTTACTTCAAAGCAATTCCATCCCCACTGGTGGCCGTTGTGATATTGACCTTCGCCGTTTGGGTGTTTGGCATGGACGGAGTTACCCGAGTTGGGGCCATCGACGCATCGCTGCCGTCGTTTTTGCTGCCTAATATTCCGCTTAATTGGGAGACGCTAGCGATCATTTTTCCTTATTCTTTGTCGCTGGCAGTCGTTGGATATACGGAGACGATGCTGACGCATAATTTGCTTGATGAGATGACTGGTGAGCGTACGGACAAAAATAAGGAAATGCGCGGACAAGGCGTTGCAAATGTTGTCGCAGGATTTTTCGGAGGTATGGCGGGCTGTGCGCTCGTAGCGGAATCAGTGCTCAATGTGAAAATGGGCGGGAAGCATAGGCTGTCTACGCTCGTTTCCGCATTGTTCCTCTTGCTGCTCGCCGTTCTGTTTGGCGATTTGCTGGCGCAGGTGCCGATGGCGGCTCTGGTCGGCATTATGATTATGGTCTGTATCGCCATCTTCGACTGGCGCTCGGTGTTCAAGCCTCGCAGTGTGCCGCTTGCCGAAACGGTCGTGATGGTGGCGACAGTAGCAGCTGTACTGTTCACCCACGATTTGGCTGCTGGCGTGCTGGTCGGCGTACTGATCAGTTTCGTGTGGTTCGTTGTATCCGTATCCCGCAAGCTGCACATTCATAGTGAATGGGAAGGCAGTAAGCGGACTTATCGGGTGCATGGACAGCTGTTTTTCGCTTCCTCCTCTGGTCTGGAAGAGCTTATTGAGCTGGACTGCAAAGCCAATGAAATTCATATCGACCTCAGCCAGTCGCGCATATGGGATCATACGGCGCAGCTGGCACTCAATAAAGTGGTAGAGCGGCTGAAGGCTAGCGGCAAGGAAGTAACCGTGAGCAAAGGGACTGCCTTGCAAAGCTGAACGAAAACTAAAAGAAAAGCTAAATGAAGGCTAAACGTGAGTCATGCAGAGTTAGGACTTGTGCCATTTAGCTAAGCAGCCCGTATCATAATGTCTGAAAAACAAAAAGATCGCTGTCACCAAAGGCATTAAGCCTAACGGACAGCGATCTTTTTTTTAATTCATAAGCACGTTCTTAAGCACGTTCACCTTATTAGGTTGGGCTTATTGTGCTGCGCTAGCTTCAGGGGAAACAGCTGCATCTGGATTAGCACTTGCGTCTGTTTCCGCTTCATCTGTTTTCACGTCAAGCGTATTGGTAATCGTAGCTTTGTCGCGAAGCTCTTGAATCCAAGCAGCTGATTTCTCTTGAATTTGCTGATTCAGCAGCTGCTTGCGGATTTCTTCCTTCTTCTCTTCAAAAGTTGGGGAAGTAGCCGCTTTAAAGCCGGTTTTCTTAATAATATGGTAACCGAAGCTCGATTTAACGACATCGCTGATTTGATCCACTTCGAGTGCGAAGGCTGCTTCCTCGAAAGCAGGGTCCATGACACCTTTGCCGAAGAAGCCCAGATCGCCGCCGTTGTCTTTCGTGCCTGGATCGGTCGATTTTTCTTTCGCCAACGTCGCGAAGTCGCCGCCAGCTTTCAATTCCTTCAAAATAGCGTCTGCTTCTTCTTGCGTAGCTACCAGAATATGCGAAGCTTTAATCTCTTCACCTGTGCCATAGGAAGCTTTGTTTTGCTCATAAGTTTCTTTAACCTGATCATCGGTAATCGTAATGGATGGCTCAAGCAGCTTGCGGATTTTCACTTGCGTCTCAGCATCTTTACGCAGGCTCTCCAGCGTTACACCGTATTGTGCCAATGCAGCATTGAATTGCTCGTCCGTGCCGAAGCTCGCTTTCAGCGTATTAATTTCTTCATCAATATCTGCATCTGTCACGGTAACATTGGAAGCCTTCGCTTCTTGCGTAATGAGCTGCTGCGTAATGAGATTGTCGAGCGTCGTTTTGCCGCCCGATTTCAGCATTTCTTCGTAAAGATCCTCTTTCGTAATGTCGACTTTGTTAACCGTTGCAACGGCTGCATTGCTGCCACCGCCGAAAACCGGTTTAATAGCGACGATTACTAGCAAAATAGCCAAAACAGCCGAAAGCGCAATCCATGCTGTATTGCCGCTTTTACGAGCCGGCGGGGGAGTTGATCCACCCAAAGGCGCTCCTCCTGCATATGGTGAGGCTGTTGCTGGTTCAGTCGTATGTTGATTGTCCTCGTGTGTGTTGGTTTCTTGCTCCGCAGCATTTTTTAATTCTTCTTCTTTACGCTGCGATTCTTGGTTATCCATTCTTCAAACTCCCTTCATTATCTTACACTCTTTTTTATAATGGCCATGCGAAACGTTGCAGTGATCAGGGTCAGCTCACCGTAACCGTTTACGCTTGTCTAATCTACTATAACAAAACTTAGGTTAAAAAACCTTAATCTTAAATAAAAATAAAGGATTTTAAACGCGTTCGGCTTTTTTTGCACCGTTCGACCAAGCGGTGTACAATGGAAGAAGCAAGCGCTTTATTTGTATTTGAATTAATAATAGAAGTTTCGCGGCTTTTCATTTAAATAGTAGAGAGGATGTTAAACGATGACGTATTTGCCTGCAAATTCCCGCTACGATGGGATGAAATACAATCGCAGCGGCCGCAGCGGGCTGCTGCTTCCAGCGGTATCACTGGGCCTTTGGCATAACTTTGGCGGTACGGATCGTCTGGAAAATGGACGGGCGATGGTTCGCCGCGCTTTCGATTTGGGCATTACCCATTTTGACCTCGCTAACAATTATGGGCCGCCTGCCGGCTCCGCAGAGGAGGCGTTTGGCCAACTGCTCAAGCAGGATTTGGCTGCTTACCGGGATGAGCTCATTATTTCCACAAAAGCCGGATATTATATGTGGAAAGGCCCATACGGCGAGTGGGGCTCGCGCAAGTATTTAGTAGCCAGCCTCGATCAAAGCCTTAAGCGTATGGGGCTGGAGTACGTAGACATTTTTTATCACCATCGTCCAGATCCGAATACGCCGCTTGAGGAAACTATGGCTGCGCTGGACCATATCGTTCGCCAGGGCAAGGCGCTCTATGTTGGCTTGTCCAACTATAGTGCGGAGCAGACGGCAGAGGCTTCCCTTATTTTGCAGCGCCTTGGCACGCCATGCCTCATTCATCAGCCTTCTTATTCGATGTTCAATCGCTGGATCGAAGATGGCTTGCAGGATGTTCTAGATGCGGAAGGCATCGGCTCCATCGTGTTCTCTCCGCTAGCAGGCGGACTTTTGACGAACCGTTATTTAAACGGCATCCCTCTGGATTCTCGTGCGGCGGGACCGAGCGTATTTCTGCAATCCGATCAAATTACGGAAGAGAAGCTTGAAAAGATCAAGCTGCTTAACGCTCATGCTGCGGAGCGCGGGCAGACGCTTGCGCAGATGGCGCTCGCATGGGTACTGCGCGGTGGTCGTGTAACATCGGCGCTGATCGGCGCGAGCCGTGTGGAGCAAATTGATGATAACGTTGCAGCGCTCCGGGCGCTAGATTTCTCCGGCGATGAGCTGGCACGTATTGAAGCCATTTTAAAGGGCTAACACAAGCTAATTCAGTAATTATGAACCATTCCCGATCGCAATTGTATTTTTCGAACGCCAAGGCTCTGCGCCTTGGCGTTTTTGCTTCTCTCGCTTTCGTTAAGGCTGTATAATAAACGGGACAAATGACGAACATGGTCGGATGGGAAGTGAGCCGCTTGAACAATATGTCTCTAAGGGTCAAGGGACTGCTGGTTATTGTATTAATTACCTTCATTCCACTGCTGTTTGCCGGCATTATTAACTATATGGGCTTGAAACAGGGAATGATTGATTCTGCTACAGAAAAAACATTAAGTCAATTAAACAGCAGTGCAAATAATTTGTCGGCTTGGCTTGCCATTAGGCGGGCAGAGGTTCTGGTCATTAGCCGAACCGATGTCGTGCGTTTTGGAAAAGATGAAGAGAAGCTTAGCTATTTCAATCGTGAGCTGGTACGAGCAGGCTTTTCCTTTCGTAGCCTTGGGTTTGTCGGCAAGGATGGCATGGCCATTCGTACAGATGGTGCAGCACTCGATTTTAGACAGTACTCCTTCTTCCAAACAGCGATTCAAGGGAAGGTGATGATCAGCGATCCTTTCAAAGCCAGCTTTTCACCTAAAGAACAATTTGTCATCGCTGTTCCCGTCTATAATGAGGATAATCAAATTACCGGAATCGTGTACGCATCTATTGATATGGATATGATTATTCCTTATTTGCAAATGGACAAGCCGGAGGAAGCTATCTTCTGGCTATATAACCAAGAAGGCGTTGTTTTATTCTGCTCGGAGGATGGCGTATTGCCGAAGACAGCAACGATGAACGGAGCTGTGGAGGAAATACAGGTCAATCAGAAGCTGCTTTCTGAACAGTCCGGCATGGATATTTTATCGTCTAATATGACAGAATACGCCGTATTCCACTCTAAGGTAGAAGGTATTGCCGCCTGGCATTTCATGCTGGAAATGCCGATGTCGGATTTAGAGAGCGGGACGCTGCCGGTTTTGCTTAACACGCTGCTGACGCTTGTAGGCTCAGAGCTTGTCATCGTGCTGCTGTGCTATCTATTTTTTGCTAATATCGTCAATAGATTGAAAAATATACTTATCGTCACGGAGCAGGCTGCCGCTGGCCAATTTAATGCAGAGCATCTGTCAGAAATGCCGGGAGACGAGGTAGGCAAGCTATCGCGTTCAGTGAATGAGATGGTCGTGCGTTTAAGAGGCTTGTTTGAACGACTAGAGGCGGTTATTAATCAAAATCAATATTCCTTTGTTGTCCTCGACGAGCATTATCGTATTTCCTATCTCAATAAGAAGGCCGAGGAAATGATCGGCTACAAAACAGAAGAAGTATCAGGCCATGCGACGCCGCTGCTGTTCATGGACATGGAGGAAATTCGTATAGCGGCAGAGGAGCTTGGGGAGAAATTGGGCCGAGAGGTGATACCGGGGCTTGACGTGCTCAAGGAGCTGCGCAATGACCAGTTTTCCTACGAGCGGGAATGGACCTTTATTTCAAAAAGTGGAAAACGCATTCCTGTCCTGCTCAGCACGAATGGCCTGCGGGATGCAAACGGCAAATTTACCGGAGCAGTTGGCATGGTTCTGGATATAACCGATAAGCTGCAAGTGGAGAGATCGCGCAATCGACTGCTTGATATTGTAGGCTCCGCCAAGGATTTAATCGCTTCGGTCGATTCCCAGGGCGAAATGATCTACATTAATCAGGCGGGCAAGGAGATGCTCGGAATCCATGAGGAGGAGATGGATCTTTCTTCGCTGAGCGGGCATCTGAGCAGTGAAATGTTCTTTTATCTCATGAATGGCTCAGAGCTGGCCAAGCAGTACGGTTACTGGGAAGGCAATGTCGAAATTTTGACGAAAAACAAGCAATTGAAGCATGTATCGCTTGTGCTCGTATCCCATCATAATCGCAGAACAGGCGAGGACTACTTCTCCTGCATTGCACGTGACATATCGGAGCAAAAGATCATTCAGGAGGAGCTGCTTCAGGCGTCGCAGGATGCAGCGGAGGCGAATGCGGCCAAAGGCAGATTTCTTGCCCTCATGAGCCATGAAATTCGTACGCCGCTGAACGGCATCATCGGGCTCACCCAACTACTCAAACGCACGGGATTATCCTATTCGCAGAAAGATTATGTGGACAAAATCAGCACGTCATCGGAATCCTTGCTGCGCATCATTAATGACATTCTTGATTTCTCCAAAGTAGAGGCTGAGAAGGTCGAGGTTGAACTGCTCGCCTTCCATCCGGAGGAGCTGCTTGGCCGGGTAGCGGATCAGCTCAGCGTTTTTATGGGCGGCAAGGAGCAGTTCGAATTTTTAATCCATACGGCGTACAATTTGCCTAGCACGTTGCTTGGAGATTTGCTGCGGCTGGAGCAGGTGCTGCTGAATTTATGCATCAATGCGATTAAATTTACGAAGAAGGGCCATGTCAGTCTGCGTCTCGAAGTGGTAGAACTGCGCGATGCGGAAGTACAGCTGCGATTTGTTGTTGAGGATACAGGCATCGGCATGAGCGAGGAGCAGCTTGGCAGGCTGTTCCAGCCATTCAGTCAGGCGGACGGATCTACGACGAGGAAGTATGGGGGCACAGGCCTTGGGCTCGTCATCTCCCAAAAGCTTGTCACGCTGATGGGCGGCAATCTCGTTGCGGAAAGCAAGGTCGGACGCGGCAGTAAATTCAGCTTCGTTATTACATTCCCTATGCTGGAAGAAGCCCCGCCCTACAGCATGGAGCTAGGCGAGGAAATGATTGGGCAGCCGGTGTGGATCGTCGAGGACAGCCAGATGATGCGTCATCATTGGTGCGAAAGGCTGGAGTCCTTCCAAATGGCTCCGGTTCCCTTCGCTTCTTGGAAGACGGCGCGGGAACGGCTGCGCCGTATCGGTGCAGGAGCGATGCCGAAGCTGATTTTGCTCGATATGGAGATGCCCGATATGTACGGCGCGGAAACCTGGTTCGATTTCCATCAGGAAGCTGAAGCGGCGGGCGTAAAGACAGCCGTGCTGACCACATCATTTGGTCGGGACGAAATGCTGCAAATGCCAGAAAAGGATCGTCCGCTTGCTCTCCTTACAAAGCCAGTAACCCGCTTAGCGATGCTAAACGGCTTGAGAGGGATGTTAACGGAGCGTTCCTTTATTCCTCCTTGGAACCTCGCGAAGAGCGAAGTGGCAGTTGTACAGCTTGAAGGGCGCAATGCCAAAATCTTGCTTGCCGAAGATAATAAAATTAATCAAATCGTCGCTCTGGAAATGTTAAAAGAACGGGGCTATGAGGTCGGCCTTGCCGAAAATGGACATGAGGTGCTGGATATGCTGGAGCGGGAGGAATGGCATCTCATTCTCATGGATATTCATATGCCGGAAATGGATGGCATGGAGGCGACACGGCTTATTCGTTCTAACCCTAAATATGACGGACTGCCGATTATTGCGGTTACCGCTAATGTGCTGCGTGCCGATCATGAGCAGTACAGACAGCTGGGCATGGATGATATTATAACGAAGCCAATCAGCGCCGGCTTTCTCTATTCCGTACTCTCGCACTGGTTGAATCAGACGGGCATTTTGCCGGTACCAACGTTATGGGAGGATGAGCCTCATGTGCAGCCGCAATATGAGCCGTCAGCTTATTCCTCACTGCCGGTCATTCCGGGTGTAGATTTGCCGGAGGCACTCGCCAGAGTGAATGGCAAGCTTCCGATATTGATGCACATGCTGGAACAATTTCAGGCCGATTATTCTTCATTTATCGACAGATTAATCGCTTCTATGACAGAGAGGGATCTCGTTGCCGCCAAGCGCCTCGTGCATACGCTCAGGGGAGCGGCGAGCCATTTATCCGCTTATCCATTGGCGAACGCAGCGACGGAGCTGGAGTTGATTTTCAATCAGGAGGATATAGAAGAGGAGGAATGGAGCCTGAGGCTTGCAAAGCTGCGAGAAGAATTGATACATGTGCTCAAATGTTTGGAGAAAAACAAGTGACAGAAGTTCGACAAAAAAGCCTAACAATTCTCTAACAAATTATTGTGGTCGGTCATAGCTATATTGTATAGTAAGAGGACAGACTAAATTCGACAGAAATCTTCAATCCCAATAAGGGGTGACGCCAATGTATAAAGTAATAGTTATAGAAGATGACGTCATGATGAGTGATATGCTGTCTATGTATTTGTCAGAAGAAGGCTATTCTGTCAAACAAGCAGGATTGGCAAATGACGGCTTGCGTATGATTTCGGAATTCGAACCGGATGTGGTTTTGCTGGATCTTATGCTCCCAGATATGGATGGGATGGAGATATGTGCATTGATTCGCGAGCGTTCGAATGTGCCTATTATGATTTTATCCATGAAAAACGAAGTGTCAGAACGTGTGCTGGCATTGAAGTCTGGCGCAGACGATTATATGTGCAAGCCATTCAGCATGCACGAGATGACAGCGAGAGTCGAGGCATTGATCCGCAGAGCCAACATTAAGTCGGACGGAGTGGAAACCGAGCAAGAGGCAGGAGAAGAGGAGCGGAATCCGATTCAGCTTGATTTTGAGCGGAGATTGCTGCTAGTCAGAGGGATGCTGGTAGAAACAACGTTTTCGGAATATGAAATTATGAAGCTATTTTTGGCGTATCCTGGCAAGGTATTCAGCAGGGAAGAACTCATTAATGCCATTCGCGGTTTTGATTCCTTTGTCACCGACCGTGCGATTGATGTACACATTGTGAATTTGCGGAAAAAAATTGAGCAAAACCCAAAGGAGCCTCGTCTCATTCGAACGGTTTGGGGCTTCGGTTACAAGTACACAGCCCAGAATTCTTCAGTCAGCCAGGAGAAATAATAGCATGCATTTATTTGCAACCGTCTGGCTTATCCAGACGGTTTTTTTATATGGAAACTTACATTCTAACAACTATCTAAAGGTAATTGCCGTTTTTTCCTAATTATTGTATGAGAATATAGCTTTAACTTACTATTGGATCGAAGGATGGGGAATATGAGCGAACAAGTCATAGCCTTATTGCCTGCAAAGCTGAATGCCTGCCGCGAGCTAGGTCATATGCTGCTGAAAGTGCAGAAGGCAAGCAAGGGGCTTGCTGCAGTGCTGGTGCAGCTTGACCATTTTTATCGCATTGTTGAGGCTAGAGGGATGGACTATGGCTGCGAGGTGATGCAGCTGATTGAAGATCGGCTCGTAGAGGCTGGAGCGGACAGGTCGGCCATCTGGCAATTGAACGACAGTACTTTTCTAGTTGCAGCAGTGCTAGACGCTGGTCAAGCGGATGGATACAGCATGATTGAACGTTACAAAACGATGGTGCAGCATCCCGTAGGTTTTGGTTCTGATCGATTTCATCTAACAGCGAGTATTGGCGTGAGCCTGTTTCCGCAGGATGGAACGACAAGCGAACAGCTCATTTGTCATGCGGAGACGGCTCTGTATAGCGGCGTTTTAAAGGGAGAGGGGCAGATTTCCTATTACTTGCGGGCGGCAACAGAGCAAATCCATCGCCAGTTGGAGCTGGAGAACGCCATTCGGACAGCGCTGTATAAAGGACAATTTCATTTAAACTATCAGCCCATCTATCAAGTGGAAACAGGCAAGCTTAGGGGCTTTGAAGTGCTGCTGCGGTGGAATCACCCGGAGCTTGGCAGCATTCAGCCAGATGAGTTTATTCCCTTTGCCGAGAAAAACGGCATGATAATGCCAATAGGCGCATGGGTCATCAAGCAGGCCTGCCGCATGCTAGGTACTCTGCCGGATCATTCTGAACTGATTATGTCCGTCAATATTTCGCCGACAGAGCTTGCGGACTGCACGTATGCTGATATGGTGCTCAATACGCTGGAGGAGGCAGGAATACCTCCACAGTGTTTACAGCTGGAAATTAAAGCTGGCTATCATTATGTGAATTGCGACCGATCTATCAAAGCTTTGACTAGACTGCATGCGAGCGGTGTGTTTATTGCGCTGGATGATTTTGGTTCCATGCATTCGTCGCTGGCGAGCTTTCAGCATCTGCCGATCCATGCCCTTAAGCTGGACCGCTCCTTTATTAGAGAAATAGATAAGGAAGGCGTTGAACATCATATCGTGGAGGCGATGATAGGGCTCCTGCACAAGCTGGGCATATGTGTCATTGCTGAAGGCGTTGAATATGTGAAGCAGTACGAGCTGCTGCGAGGCTGGGGCTGTGATTACATGCAAGGATATTTGCTGGGTCAGCCCGCTCGGCCAGATATACTGGATATAACGATGATTCGCAGGTCTGAACGAACAGGCGTATAGGCTCCTGATATTAAGCTTGCCCAAGCGAAAGCGATAGGGCGGGCTCTTTTTTTTCCTATATGGGTTGAGAGAGCCTGCTAATAAACGCAACAAAGCCTCCAAATCCACTGTCGCAGCGGTAGGAGGCTTGTCTGAAGTATAAGATGTAATGAATGATGTAATTCATAAATGCTTTGATTACATCGCGCAGCCATTTTTTTGCTAAAAGGCGAAGAAGTCGCTTACGCTAGTTCTGGTTGGGGATGTTGTTCCTTTAATTCCAGTGGGGGCAAGAGGGTGTTTAGCTAACTTCCAGATAAAGTTTAGTGCCATCGCTGTATTGAAAAATAGCAACCTCACGCACGACTTCAACTTTAGAGATTCGTTTCCATTTTTTTCGAAAGTCGAAATTGAGTTCCATTTCACGCAGTTTATGATGAAGCTGCTCAACTGATGCGGCTTGTTCGTTAGTATAATAAACAGGTACAGAACGACTTTTGAAGGTAATGATTTTCATCATGACCTTGTCCACCTCCGATCGTTTTTTCCTATTCTATCCTAAACGTTTTAGCCGCTTATGAAACAGCCGTAAGAATATTGTTTAATTTGCTTATATATTTCTAACATATAGTGTAAGCTGGAAATTGCTACTTTCCAGCTAGGATTACATACTGTAGTGCTGCAATAATGGCAAGATGCAAAGGGTAGAAGCTGCGCCAGACACTGCGAGGAACTTTGATGGAATCAGCCGCTTGCAGCAGGCTTGGCGAGTACACAAGCAGCAGGGTTGCGGCAACGCTGAACAACTGAATAGTCCAGCCCATGTAGAATAAATAAAAGATGTTGAGCAGCAGGTGAGCCGGGGCCATAGCGTGTTTCGAGCCATAGCGGTAGATGAGGACGAGCACCAGCAAATAGGCGCCGTAGCTGCACGGAACGACTTCAAGCAGCAGCAGTAGAAAGGCGGCCAGAGACACTTGGAGGGCCGGCCTCGACTTCAATTGGTCCAGAAGCTTGAGGGAGACAAGACAGACGAGCAGAGTGCCCACCGTGTTGATTTCCCAAGTGCCGAATGCCAGGGAGTAGGGTATTTGCGATAAAGCCGCAATGGCGCTCATTCGCCACAAGTATTGATTGATATTTTTCGTGCGGAAATACCCAATGACTAGCGCATAAGCATAAAGCGGCATGGCAAGCCTGCCGATAATTCGCCAAGTATCATCTTGGGGAAACCAGATCAAGCCAATATGATCAAGCAGCATCGTAACCATTGCGATAATTTGCATATTCATCCCCCTAAGCTGTGACTATTATAGCATGGGGTTATGAACGGGAGAAGAACAGCATTTTACGTGTAAAGCAGGGTAATGACAAGCAGCTCGTAGAGAACGAGCGGAAGAATCGCATTTTGCGGAGGAATGAAGGCGCGCGGGTCCTGCACGGTACAATGCAAATACAGCAGGCAGCGGTCGACATGTGCAATATAGCCCTCGTATACTTGGCCATCCATCGTATGCACACGCACGGGCCGGTGCATATGTCCGTGGCACAAACGGTGAATCTGCTCCTGGATTTGTTGAACCATAGCCGTATGTGCAGGCTCTGCCTGATATAGCACAGCCGCCGCTTGCTCCGCAGCCCTTGCTTGCTCTGTCATATGAACATCGCTCCTTTGCCCCGCAGTATGCCAGCAGGGAGTCTCATCCTAAGCTAAGCTATATGCAAGAGAGGTGGGGATAATGACTTATAGGCAGATAAAGGCAGTAGATTTTTGGAATAACGGGGTATGTTTGGAGTGGAAGCATAAGTTAATAAACTTACAATTGAATATTCATTCAAAACAAACGCGAGCCTTAGTAGAGAAGGATCGCGTTTGTTTTTTAACTTTTTCAGCTTTGCTTATTTAATCACGCCGCAAGCGATGCGAGCACCTGAGTTGCCGGATGGATCGGTGACGTAATCATCTGCTTTCTCGTGAATAACCAGAGCAGCGCCATCTGATTTAATCAGTGAGTTAGGTGCGCCCTTGGCGAGCGTCACATTTTTTGAAATGATCTCAGCTTCGATTTTTCCAGAAGCGTCGACTTGAATATTGGGCAAATCGCCAGAGTGGAAGCCTTTGGGATTGCTGAACCCGTGCTGCTTGCTTAGCGGATTAAAGTGAGCCCCCGCCGACGTAAACTCGGGAGCCTCGCATTTCCCGGTTTCGTGAAAATGAATGCCGTGCATGCCCGGTGCGAGCTGCTCCGCCGCCAGGCGAATATGTACACCGTCAGCTTGCTCTTGCAGGCTTGCTTTGCCAATGACCGCTCCTTTGCTATTGATGAGGTCTAGCTTGATTTCAGTAGTGGGAACCGATTTTACAGCAGCATGTGCCATAGGGAGGGTAGCGCCCCCTAATGCAAGGCAGAGCGTTGTGAAGCATATGGTTTTTTGAATAAACACAAGTTTTCCTCCATTTCCAGTGATGCTACTTAATATGCCCCGTCAATCGCTTGCCTATGCGGAAATCAAGGAATATCGGATATGCGCTTGTCGCAGCATACATGTCCATACCTCTCTACTCTATTTGCATATGATATATCAGAAACTATGAGAGAGGTGGCATATATAATGTCAGTTAAATCGAAATTCCAGGTGAAAAACATTAAATCCGCTTCGCGCAAATCGAAGCGGGCTCGTACTTCTTCATGCTCTTGTCAACGCCAAGAGTCAGCAAATGACAACAGAAGCAATGGTTGTCGTCGTACAGATCCGGCGGTTGAAGGGGTACAGGATGCTGGCAAAGAATTAAGCAAAATCTTCAAACGACTGGAAAATGAAGAGGTTGCCGAGAAGCTGGTAAAAGCGATCCGCTGCCATGATGCCCGGGCGGTTCAAAACATTATCGGCTGCGATTGCAAAGTCGTTCAATTTTTCTGTACGCAGCGTTCCGATTGCGTTAGAGTCTGCTGCTTGTTCGGCAGAGACAACGAGGTTACAATTTCGTTTGATATTTGTATCAAACGAGAAAACATTCACCGCTACTAGTCGGCAGGAAGATGCCAGAATAAGCAAAAACCGCCAGACCCTTCGGGACTCGGCGGTTTTTGTTATGCTCTATTCTGTCACCTTGCTATGCGAATCGGCATACGAT
The DNA here is from genome assembly GCF_036894955.1 of Paenibacillus sp. KS-LC4. NCBI lineage: Bacteria > Bacillati > Bacillota > Bacilli > Caryophanales > Paenibacillaceae > Paenibacillus > Paenibacillus sp. KS-LC4. The sequence goes on from NZ_CP145905.1 coordinate 572,362, forward strand.
AGGACAGCAAGGTTTTCAGACAAAACAAGCATCAATAACGATGATAATGGAGGGGACGAACAATGCCGCTAATCCCAAATTTCCCCGCACCTTTGCTTCAAGAGCATGCTGTATGGCACCATACGCATCATGTAACGCCCGGCACCATTCCACCTCGCGGCTTCGGTGATCAGTTTTTGCGTTTTCACCGGGACTATATTAATCGTGTGTACAGCTGGTATAACAGCCAAGGCTATGACAGCAGGCTGATTGCGCCGTGGTCGGAAATTCCGGAGGCCATACGCCGCGCTCCTTGCTATAATCCGGCTGCGGAAAATCGCATTCGAAATAATCCGCGCTCCTTTGCAACGCTGGATGAGCTAGGCAGCTATATCGAATCCAGCGGCATTCATGGCTGTATGCATATGATTTCGGCCCAGCTGATGAATGAGCCGGAAATCAATGATTTCGACTTGGCACCGCGCCATACGACGTTTTATCAAATTCACGGGCTAATCGACCAGTGGTATCGCAACTGGGAAAATGCCTGGGGCCAGCGCGCTGATGCGAAAGGCCAAAGGCAAGGCCAGAGCCAGAGCCAGAGCCAGAGCCAGAGCCAGAGCCAGAGCCAGAGCCAGAGCCAGAGCCAAAGCCAAAGCCAAAGCCAGATTCAAAGGCAATGCCGCCCTGTGCCGCAGCAGCGCTCCACGGGCGGAGCCGCTTCAGCTGCTAGGTGCAATCGCGCAAGGCGCGCATTACGCTTGCGTAATATTCCGCCTTGCGCGGTACGAACTGCTCCGCCCGCACGCTCCTTACAGAAGGCGTCTGCTCGCCGTCCGGGCTTACAGCCACCCCTGATACGATTAGCTCCGTCCGCTCGTGCTCGAACAGCTGGAGCAGCTCGTTCAGGTCGGCCTCATACACGCCGGCCACCTCTTCGGCTTGCAGCTGTAATTCCATCAGCGGCAAGGAACAGACGAAGCCGAACACATCGCTGACCTCGCGGTCGATGAAACGGACGCCGCCAGCCGTTCCCTCGGTATCCTCACGCAGCTGTCCAAGCGGGATCAGGTCGCCGAAGCTAGCGGTTACGCCAATCTCCTCCTGCAGCTCGCGTGCGGCGTCGCGCATTGTTTCGCCTGCCGAGAGATGGCCGGCAACGGTAATGTCGTAGCAGTCGGGATAAGTATCCTTGCTCGACTGCCGCAATTGAAACCTAACGTAGCGGCGGTCTTTCTCCTTGCGCGTGAGCCAGCAGTGGAAGGAGCGGTGCCAGTAGCCTTTGGCATGCGTCTCCGAGCGGGTAGCTGTCCCGATTGGATTCATTTGCTCATCATAAATATCAAAATATTCCTCCGTCATAGCACGAACTCCTTTGTATAAAGAATAGGGCAGTTTGCGCGTTTAGAAACTGCAACGAAGAAGAATACCGCTAATTTCCTCGCAGCTCCTTAGTGAGAGCGTCCCGTATCCAAAGCTTCAAGCTGGGATGTGCAGTGCTTGCAGCGAGTCGCCTTCAGCGGAATGCTGGACAAGCAGTAAGGGCAATCCTTTTCCGTAGGGGCGGCCTCTGCGGGTGCTTCCTCTGCTTTGCTGCGGCGCAGCATATTAATGCCTTTAACGAGGAAGAAAATACAGACGGCAACGATGAAGAAATCCAGCATCACATTAATAAACTGTCCGTAGGCAATAACGGCAATGCCGTTTTTGGAAGCATCGTCGAGCGAGCGGATAATGGTACCGGCAGCCTCCAATTCCTCCGTATGCTTCGGGTTTAAGTTAATGAATAAGTCCTTAAAGTTAACTCCACCCAAAATTCGTCCAATCGGCGGCATAATAATGTCGTTCACAAGCGAAGTAACAATTTTGCCGAAGGCTCCGCCAATAATAACGCCGACTGCGAGGTCGATGACGTTGCCTTTAATCGCAAACTCCTTAAATTCCTGTACAATCTTCATCAAAATCTCTCCTTTATAAAATGAGCTTGCTCGGAAACAGCACATAAGCGAGCACAACAAATGCAGCCATTCAAAAGCGCTGATTGCTCTTTATTGTATATAAAATAAGCCAGAAACACCATTCCTAAAGCAGTCACCAAAAATATAATCCTTAAATTACATAAAATAACAATTACCCTTTATCAATTTGGTTGCAGGCAGCAGCGTCGGTACGATGCTCATTTCTAAAAATGCTAGTGGTAGCTTGGTCCAGGAGCGACACGTATTCGTCATTTTGCATCATTTTCCGCTTTTTTTGTGAAAAAGACATGTAAAAAGAGAGGATTTTATTGAATATTGTCGAATTTCAGTATTGTGAGTAAATTAATGGATATTTGAGGAGTTTTATGAATCACCAATTCGTTATGGGGAATCCCTTTTTTACACTGTTTTCATTTATGATTGTGTGCTTTGCCTGTTACACGCTGTTCAGCATGATTGGCTACTCGCCATTAGGCAGCAAAATAGTAGCATTCAGCCGCAAGCTCGGCAGTTCTTTCGTATTTGGTCTAGGCGTTTGGGCGATGCATGTGCTGGCCATATTCGGCTCGACTTATCCATTAGTTTTGGATTGGACGATGCTATGCACTTTGTTGGGCTGCATGGCTCTTACCTATGCTGCAATATCTGTATACGAAAGTGCCTGGCACGGATGGATGAGGAGGGTGCTAAGCAGCCTGCTGCTTGCTGTCGGCTCAACGACGCTGCACTATTTAAATCTGCTGGGGAGTTCGGTGAAAAGCTATGAGCTGGATCGTTATTTATTCATAGTGTCGATTATGGCTGCTTTTCTAGGGACGCTGGTCGCCTTTAATTTGTATGAAGGCAGAGGAAAGAATGGCAAGCTGATCAGTTGTCTTGTTCTCGGTCTGTCGATGATTATTATGCACACAATAGGCATGCAGGCTATTAAGGTGGAGTATGTGAATGTGTATACGACCGACAGCATGAACGATTCAATGATGCTCATGTCGTTTCTGCTGGGCATTGCCACAATGCTCATATTCAGCTTCTGCTTATCCACATGGATGTTCAGTCGCAAATACAGTATGGTTGATGCCAATTATAAGCTGTTGGTCGAAAATTCCCTTGATACGATAGCGATTATCAAAGCGGGAAAATGGCAATATTTCAATCCTTCCGGTTTGCGGTTGTTTGAGGCGGACAGCGAGGATGAATTGATCGGTATGTCGATTTACAATTTTCTTCATGAGAAGCATCATGAGGAAATTCGCCAATTGCTGGGCGATGAAGAGAACAAGGATCTGCTGCGCCATAAGCCTGTTGAATTGGACTGGAGAACCGTACATGGCAAGCTGCTGCATACCGAATTGGTGCGAACAAGCACAAGCCATACGGGCAGCCTTGCTTATCAGGTCATTATCCGCGATATATCGGAGCGCAAAAAAAATGAGGTGCTGCTGATTAATTCTGAGAAGCTGTACATCGCAGGCCAACTGGCTGCCGGAATTGCTCATGAAATTCGCAATCCGCTCACTTCGCTGAAAGGGTTTCTTCAGCTCATTGCATCCGGGCGCAGCAACAATCATTATTATGACATTATGAAATCCGAGCTGATCCGAATTGAATCTATTGTGAGCGAGCTGTTAATGCTGTCCAAGCCGCAGGTATATCAGCTGTGCTACAGGGATGTGCGCCCGATTATGGCGGAATCGGTGACGCTGCTGGAGACGCAGGCCGTTATGCACAATATTGAAATCCGGCTGGATATGGCTGCGGAACCGCTTTACGTCTTCGGCGTGGAAAATCAAATCAAGCAGGTGTTTATCAATGTTATTAAAAATGCAATCGAGGCGATGGCCAGCGGCGGTCTCATTCTCATTACGCTAGAGCTTGTGCAAAAGACGCGAATTGTCATCCGCATTCAGGATGAGGGTCCTGGAATTGCGAAGGAGCAGCTTTCTAAGATCGGCCAGCCCTTTTATTCGACGAAGGATAGGGGGACGGGGCTTGGTCTTATGGTTACCTACAAAATCGTCGACAACCACCTCGGCAGCATCAAGGCGGACAGTATTATGGGGAAAGGGACGACCTTCATTATTCAGCTTCCCTATCGCAAAGACCCTGAAGAAAATACGTGAAACTGTTGCCGGACATTTTTGCAACGCAAGAAGAGGACTCGACGTACAACCGAATAGCTACAAAAAAATTATTCGGTGAGGTGTCCTTATGTTTAATCGGTTATTAGCAAGCATTGGCATTGGCTCGGCAAAAATTGATACTTTGCTGGAAAAATCCCGTTATTCGCCAGGTGAAGAAGTACGCGGCGTCGTACAAATCCGCGGCGGAAGCGTGGAGCAGCGCATAGAGAAGATCGAGCTGTCCGTAATGACCGAATACATCCGTGAGAGTAATGATCAGAAGCACAAACATAACTGTGTGATTGGAAAATATCCGGTCAGTCAGCCATTTGAGCTGAAGGCTGGAGAAAATCGTGAAGTGCCGTTTTCCTTTCAGCTGCCTTTTCAAACGCCGCTCACATTAGGGAAAACGCCAATATGGGTAAGAACCGAGCTGGATATTCGCGGTGCCATCGACCCCGGCGATAATGATCGCATTGACGTTGTGCCAAATGCAGCGATGGCTCTGGTGCTTGAAGCGGTTCAGCAGCTTGGCTTCCGTCTGCGTGAAGCAGATTGCGAATACGCTTCACGGCTTGGACGCTCGCTGCCTTTCGTGCAGGAGCTGGAATTTATCCCAGCCGGAGGGCCGTTCCGCGGCAAGCTGGATGAGCTGGAGATTATTTTTTATCCGGAGGCTCATCAGATCGAACTGCTGCTGCAAATTGACCGCAAAGCGCGCGGTCTTGGCGGCTTCTTCGCTGAAGCGATGAATATGGATGAGACGTTCGTTCGCATCGCTTTTACGCAGCAGCATCTACAAGCCGGGACGCAAGCGATTGCGAGCCAGCTTGAGAAAATAATCGCCCGGCACGCTTAGCCTGTAAGCGCCGAATCAGAGGTGCTGCGGCGAGAAGCGCCATAGCAAATAGCAGCAGCCTGTCCGCCGCGAGTTTATAACGCGGTGGGCGGGCTATTTTTCAATCTAACGTTAGGCATGGGTGGTTTGATTTGTTGCTATTACTTCCGGTTGCAGGTTATGGCATAATAGATGGAGCATGTTTGATTATACTGGAGGAGCTAACGATGGCAGAACCGCTAAAGGCCTTATACGATGGCTTATTCATAGAAAATTTTGGAGCGCTGGTGCGCTCGGCTTTGCCAGCCTTTGATGAGGCAGGCTTCGCGGCGGCAGTACGAGCTGGAGATTGGGAGGAGCTGGCGCTCAAGGCGCGCTCACGGCGAATTACCGAAGCGCTTGGCGATTTCTTGCCGAGCCATTACGAGGCTGCGCTTGAGGTGCTGATGCAGATCGACTCGCAGTGCCGTGGCTTGCCTTATATTTTCTTCCCGGATTTTGTGGAAGTATACGGTATGGCGCCGCAGCATTTTGACCGGTCGATGCAGGCGCTGGCGCGGTTTACCCGTTATTCGACGGGAGAGTTTGCTGTACGTCCCTTTCTGCTTGCTGATCCTGAGCGCATGATGCGGCAAATGCTGATATGGGCTGATGATGAGGATGAGCATGTACGCCGGCTGGCGAGCGAAGGGACGCGTCCGCGTCTGCCTTGGGCGCAGGCGCTGCCGATGTTCAAGCGCGACCCGCAGCCGATTGTTCCGCTGCTGGACAAGCTGAAGGCCGATTCTTCGCTGTATGTCCGCAAAAGCGTGGCGAACAATCTCAATGATATTGCCAAAGACCATCCTGATGTAGTCGTGGCGCTAGCCCGGCAATGGTCCGGCAACAATCCGCTGACGGACTGGATTATAAGGCGCGGCTGCCGTACGCTGGTGAAGCAAGCCCATCCGGCACTAATGGAGCTATTCGGCTATGCTGCTGCTGCTGGAGAAGGCGAAGCAGGCGGCGAGAGTGGCACTTCATTAACGGTGCATGCTGAGCTTCAAGCTATGCCTAAGGTCGTGCACATAGGCGACGAGGCGCGGTTTAGCTGCGTCATTAGGCTGCGGGATGGAGACGCGCTCAAGCTGCGAATCGAATATGGTATTGATTTTATTAAAGCTTCGGGCAAGCCTTCGCAGAAGCGCTTCCTTCTGTCTGACCGCGAGTATGCGGGAGGAGTGGAAGTGACGCTGTCGCGTGTGCACCGCTTCGCCGACTTGACGACGCGCAAGCATTATCCGGGCATTCACCGCATTACGCTGTGGGTGAATGGGGTGCAGATTGCAAAGACGGAGCTTCAACTGGAGGAGGCGCGCAGCAAATGAATATTGGAGCCCGTGTTTTGAAGACCGGATTGTCCGTAACGCTGGCGATTTTTCTAAGCCAGTTTTTCGGTTTTCCGTCCAGTCTCATTACAGCAGTAGCTGCTATTTTGACAATTCAGCCTTCCATCTACCGTTCCTGGCAGCAAATTCTCGATCAAATTCAGACGAACCTGCTAGGAGCAGGAATTGCCCTTGCTGCGATGAAGGTATTCGGACATACGCCGATTGCGGTGGGCCTCGTCTGCATTGCCGTTATCCTTATTTGTATCCGTTTGAAAATGGAAGCGACCATCGGAGTCACCCTCGTCATGGTTATTGCGATTATGGAAGCCCATGGACAAGGCTTTGATGTGGCGCTGCAACGCTTTTTAATGGTTCTTACGGGTATGGGAGCTGCCTTCACGATTAATGTGCTCGTGTTTCCTCCACGCCCGCGCAAGCAATTTACGGAGCAGGTGCATCTCGCTTATGGGCAAATGTCCTTGCTGCTGCGAACCGCCGTTTCCAATGAAATGAAGGAGAGCGTGTTCCGGCAGGAGAAGGAAACGTTGCATGTGTCGGTGCGTAAGCTGGAGGATCGCTACACCTTGTTCGAGGAGGAGCGCAAGGTGCTTGCCCAAGCTAAAATAAGCCATGCCAGACAGCTGCTCGTCTCCAAGCAGACGATTAAGGCGCTGCAAAAGGGCGTTGATCTGCTTGAGGCTGTGGAGGAGCATTATTTTGCCGCTGCCGGGGCGGGGAAATGGGCGCAGCGCTTCGATCACCAAATTGAGGAGCTGACCAAATATCATGAATCGATTTTACTGAAAATCGAGGGCAAGATGAAGCCGAACCTGAGCTTCGAGCCGGAGGAGGAGCGTGAAGCCCGCCTCATTACCGACCTGACGGATTATTTCCGCGAGGGGCGGGACGAGCATAAGCGCCTCGTGTTCGTCGCGTCGGCTATTTTCGAATATGCCTACCATCTGCGGAGGCTGGAGAAGATCGTGGATCAGGTTCAGCAGCGCGGCATGTCGCCCGAGGAATGGACGACAGAAACGAATGCCAGAGGCAGAGAGGCTAAGGTCAGCGCACAGGAATAACAGACAGCTGCTTAAAGGCGAGTGCAAAAAAACCGTCCTTCATCAAACGATCGAACATTTGATGAAGAGGCGGTTTTTTATTTTTCACGTTGCTTGCTATTGGCAGCCCGTAAGTCCATTCATAGGCTATTCGGTCTTATTGCTGCCCTCATGGCGCCTTGGATGCTGCATATGCGCTTCGGGATCATTGTCATCGTCCTTGGGGATGAGCCGCGGATCGGTCCGCCCTTCATGATGGTTGTCGAAGTCTAGCTCCACCAGCCGCCAAGTCGCCGTCCCCATCTGGGGATCGGCTGGAAACACCTCGCCGCGCTCCAGCTTCTCTTCACGATTCCAATCGTTGCGGTATACGCCCGCCACTTCAACATGCTCGCCCGACATCGGCTTCATCTCATTGTATTGATGCTGCTGCTCTTGGTCCAATTGCTGTTCGTTCATCGTATCTCCCTTTCCAGGCCTGCATAGTCCGTCCAACATGACGGCGGGTCATTCTGCTTTAGCATGCCTCAAAAGGGAATATGTATGAGTGCTAATGGATATAACGTTTTTCCAGCCGCTTGCCGCCGAACCACATCAGCACAATGACGATGCAGGCAACGACGATGCGCCAAGGCTCGTGGGCGAAGTTCCCAATATCAAAGCTGAGCAGCGACACGCATAAAATCATGACTGCCTTGCCCAGAACGGTTGCGATGATGAACGTGCGGAAGGGTACCGCGCTTAAGCCCGACACAATGTTAATGAGCGAGGACGGCGAAAATGGAAAGCAGGCCAGCAGGAACAGCGGCGTAAAGCCGCGATGCTCGATCCATTCGAAGAACCGCCCGGATTTCGGGAAGCGCCGCTCGACTTTTGCTTTGACATTTTTCCCGAGCCTGCGCACGACCAAGAAGACGCCGATGGCCCCAGCAGAAACGCCAATCCAGGAAAATAAGAAGCCGAACCACAGGCCGAAAATATTAGCATTGGCCGCCACAATGGCCAGCAAAGGCAGAAAGGGCAGAAAGGCCTCCAGCAGAGGCAGCACAATGCCAAGCAGGGGTCCAAATTCCCGATAGCTTTCCAGAGTGCGCTGTAGATGCTCTAAATCCATATGCTTTATTTGTTCTATCCAATTTTGCAGCAACGCCATACATTAACACCCTCGCTCGCTTGATCAAAATATCAGCCGTTCCAGAAAACATCGTATGGCTTAAACAATACCAGAAAATAGCGGCAGATGCCAAGCTTGCGCATGTGGGACAAGCGAGCCCTTCCAGCTCGTTATCCCTGCTCTAAAATAGACGCCTTGCGGGAGGATGCCGATTGATAATATTGGACAGCTCGATCAGAGCAAGCAAAACTAATATGGAAGAAAATAGTGCCATCCCATCACACTCTCTAGTAAATGCGTAGCTTATGCCGTTGCACATGACGGGCTTATTTTTACCTCTGCAACTAAATTTTACCCGTAATCAGTGTTAATGTTTCTTATGTGAAACAGTAGGTTTTACATGCGCTTTCAGCTTGGTTGTGGACTTTCGGTTATGTATAATAGGAAGGGTATGGCAATCAAAAAAAGATTGAAGGAGTGACTTTCTTTTATGCAATACACTTATTTAGGTCAGTCAGGTTTGCGCGTTAGTCGGTTATGCCTGGGTACCATGAATTTTGGTGTGGATACAGATGAGAAGGAAGCGTTCCGGATTTTGGATGCCGCTTTAGATGCGGGAATTAATTTTATGGATACGGCGAACATTTATGGCTGGGGCGAAAACGCTGGACGGACGGAAGAAATTATTGGAAAATGGTTCAGTCAAGGCGGCGGACGCCGTGAGCGTACCGTGCTTGCGACCAAAGTATATGGCGATATGTTTGATGACCATGATGGGCCGAACCGTGAGGCTGGCTTGTCCGCTTATAAAATTCGCCGCCATCTCGATAGCTCGCTGCGTCGTTTGCAGACGGATCATATCGAGCTGTATCAGATGCACCATGTGGATCGCAACGTCCATTGGAATGAGCTCTGGAGCGCATTCGAAACAGCTGTCTCGCAAGGCAAAATCGGGTATGTCGGCTCCAGCAACTTCGCGGGCTGGGATATTGCTGTGGCGCAGGGCGAAGCAAAAGCGAGAGGGATTTTGGGGCTCGTATCCGAGCAGCACAAATATAATTTGCTGTGCCGTTTGCCGGAGCTGGAGGTGCTTCCTGCATCGAAGGCGCTTGGTCTTGGCGTTATTCCATGGAGTCCACTGGATGGGGGACTGCTTGCGGGCAATCACCGCAGGGATAATGGCGGGCGTCGTAGTGGAGACACGAAGCGTCTGGACAAGCACCGCGCGCAACTGGGCGAATATAGCAAGCTTTGTGATGAACTGGGTGAACCTGAGGATCTCGTATCGCTCGCATGGCTGCTGGCTAATCCTGCGGTTACAGCTCCTATTATTGGGGTGCGAACGCTGGAGCAGTTCGAGCGCTCGCTTCGTGCGGTGGAGCTAGAGCTGGATAGCGCGACGCTCGCCCGTATTGATGAGATTTTCCCAGGACCGGGCGGCGATGCGCCTAAAGCTTACGCTTGGTAATTGATTATAAAATAACCGTTCATCAAATTAATAAATTGAATAATACAGGGTCTTTGTTCAGCTCGATGAAGGAATAGCCTTTCATCTGCATACGGCTGATCAAGGGCCCATAGTCCTCGCGGTGCTTAAGCTCAATGCCGACGAGTGAGGGGCCATTGTCCTTATTGTGCTTTTTCGTATACTCGAAGCGGGTGATGTCATCGGTTGGACCGAGCACATCATCGAGAAATTCTCGCAGCGCACCCGCGCGCTGCGGGAAATTTAACATGAAATAATGCTTGTATCCTTCATAAATGAGCGAACGCTCCTTAATCTCCTGCATGCGGTCAATATCGTTATTCCCTCCACTAATGACGCACACGACGGTTTTCCCGGCAATCTGATCCCGGAACATTTCAAGCGCGGCTATAGGCAGCGCACCGGCTGGCTCCGCTACAATCGCATTTTCATTGTAGAGATCGAGCATGGTCGTACAAATTTTGCCCTCGGGAACAGGCACGGTATCATCGAGCAATTCGCGGCAGATCGCGAACGTCAGCTTGCCAATCCTCTTCACAGCAGCGCCATCGACGAATTTGTCGATGTGCTCAAGCGTAACGACTTCCCCTGCATCTAGCGATTCGCGCAGCGACTGAGCCCCTTCCGGTTCTACGCCAATCACTTTCGTTTCCGGCGAAATGGCTTTTACATATGAAGCGACACCAGCAGCAAGGCCGCCGCCGCCTACGGCTACAAATACAAAATCCGGCACCGTATCCGACGCCTCCATCAGCTCTTGTCCGACTGTGCCATTGCCAGCTATAATTTTCAAATCGTCAAAAGGATGAATGAAAGCCGTACCGCTGCGCTCGCTCTCCTTAATAGCTTCTGCATAAGCATCATCAAAGGTGTCGCCAGTCAATATAACCTCGACACTGTCGCCGCCGAAGAAGGATACTTGATTTACTTTCTGGCGCGGCGTTGTGCTAGGCATATAAATTTTGCCTGGGATGCCCAGCGCATGGCAGGAGTAGGCAACGCCCTGCGCATGATTGCCTGCGCTTGCGCAGACGACACCTGCGGCAAGCCGCTCCGGCGGCAGGGAACGCATTAAATGGTAGGCACCGCGAATTTTAAAGGAACGCACAATTTGCAAATCCTCGCGTTTCAGCAGGACATTGCAGCCGTAGCGCTCGGAGAGCACGCGATTATATTGCAAGGGCGTGCGGAGAATGACGTCTTTCAAATGCATTTGGGCGTGAACGATGTCTTCCAGCCCAACTCTAGGCGAATGAGAGGATAAAAATTCCATGTGAGGCCACCTTCCGGGATTAACAGTTTGCGAAAGCTTCTAAACGCGCCGCGCCGCCAAAGGACTACGACAGCCGTTTCATCTTCCTTATTGTTGCCCATTATAGCACTATCGCAGGCAATGTATAACCATGGAATTACAGGTGGAGGGCCAAGGAGTATGGCAAAAGAATGAACAACGGGCGAAAGCTGTCGACAGTTAGGCACATTTTCCAAATCCAATAGATAATGATTGACATTAGATATGAGAATAGTTATCATATACTACGGAAGTGATAATCATTATCAGTATGTCCAAGTATACATTGATGGAGCTGGTTTAATCGTGGCAGAGTTTAATCGCAAGGAGCATCAAATGAATGATGCGCCAGCCGAAACGGGCAAGCCGTGGAATTGGCAGCTGTTCCCGTTCTCATCAGTGAAGGCAGGCGAGGATGCGTTGTTCGTGGCATCTATTGGTTATGGCGTCTATCAGATTAATGGCGAAGAGCAATGGTTAAAGCTTAGTGCAGGGATGCCGCAATCGGCGATGGTTAATCGACTGCAGCTTCAAAGCAGCGTGCTTCATGCCTGCACGAGTGAAGGACTATATCAATATAAAAATGGGCAATGGGTGAATGATGGTCTCGCCATTCCTTGTTATCAATACCGGATGCTTGGCGGCACAGGCTATGCAGCAACCGATTATGGGCTGTGGTCAATTACGGGAAGCCGCTGGGAAAAGTCAGCCTGCGCCGACAAGCGGGTGTATGATTTTATGAACCTGCCGCAATATCTGGTCGTCGGTCATGAAAGCGGAGTCGCGCTGTACGACCGTTTTATGGATGAATGGGCCGAGTTTGAGCTGGGCCGTGCGGTTATAAGCCTTGCTGTATACCGGGGACATCTCATTGGCGTCAGCGATCGCGGCGAGCTGATGATTGGGGACAAGAAAGGGCAGTTTGACCGTATCCGCTTCAGCAAGCAGTTTATTTTCTCCATTGTTGTGAAGGGGAAAGATATTTATGTATGTACGGATAAAGGCTTGTTCCAGCTCGCTTATATCCGCAATCAAGTAACGCTGCTGTCTGTGAAGCTGGGTATTCCGGTCACGGATGTAGATATGCAGGGCGACAGCCTGTATATGGCCACGTTGTTTCAAGGTATTCAAATGATGGATGCCTAGTTCATATAAAATCAGCCATCGGCGTGTGGAGGAGAGGCTGCTTTCGCCCAGCTGATGGGAAACAAGGCAGCCGATTGTCCAAAAAGGCGACGGCTATTTACACTTGGGAGGAATGTATAGGTGTCTAAGGTAATTGTTGTATACGCGAGCATGACGGGTAATACAGAGGAAATGGCTGAGGCAATTGTTGCTGGAGCACAGGAAGCGGGCGTTGAAGTTGTGTCGAAGGAAGCTTTCGATGCAAATGCAGCTGATTTGCTGGAGTACGATGGCATCATAATCGGCGCGTATACTTGGGGAGACGGCGAGCTTCCAGATGAAATTCTTGACTTCTACGAGGAGCTTGAAGGACTTGATCTCAGCGGTCGGAAAGCAGCCGTATTCGGTTCGGGGGATTCCTCCTATCCTGTATTTTGCGGCGCGGTTGATACCATCGAGGCGAAGCTGCGCGAGCTAGGAGCGGAAATTGTTTCCGAAAGCCTGAAGGTGGAATACAACCCTTCCGATGATGAGAAGGAACAATGCAAAAGCTTAGGCAAGCAAGTAGCTGGTCTTGTAACTGTAGCGGGCTAATAAGCAGGGCGGCTGTTGCTTAAATGACCCGCAAGAAAGATGAGGTGACCGATTATGGAGCAATCCGCAGCAGTAAAGCTGATTGAGGATTACAAGTTGGAAGAGCTGCTGCGCTGTCCCTATCGGTTCATTAAACGGCAGACGGCGAAGAAGCGGGCAGGCGAAGTGAATGGGCGCCAGCTTATGCAATTCGCCGTCAGCCATATTGTGAATGACTTTTATGAGCTGCCGCCCCATGCCCGTACAGCTAATGTAGTAAAGAGGCTGGCGGAGCGCTGGTGGACGCCGCGAGTAGCTAAATTCGATAATGCGGAGCATTATTGGGATGCGAAGCTGCAAGCGATTGTACATTTGACGGCTTTTTTATTGGAGGAGCAAGAGGCGGCGCCGATTATTCAATTTGAGCAGCATCGCACCTTTGTTGAGCCGCTTGATATGGAGCTCACTCAAATCTTTCAAATTGTCGCCGAGGACCCGTATGGGACGAATACCGATTATATTGTGCAAAAGTTTGTTGTGGACGAGGATGAGGATGTCATCGTTACGTTCCAGCATATGACCGCCGTATTTTGCGACAGTGCTTTCGGCAAGCTGCCTAGTCGAATTGATGTTTTATCGGTAATGAGCGGTCAGCGGATTTCCTATTATCCAAGCGAAGCTGATATCGCTCAATCCTTGGATTATATGAGGCTTGTACAGACGATGCTGCCCGAAGCCGAATGGCTGCGCAAAAGCAACAATGAAGCGGAGTGCCGGAGCTGTCCGCTGCGAAGCGAATGCTTCAGCAAGACATCAGAGGCAGCAACGGAGGCTGGGCGGATAAAGTCAGCAAGTCTTACTATGTAGGCTAGAGCATCGTTCGATGGTTCATCGAACGATGCTCTTTTTTTCATGCTCATTATTAGGAATATGCATCCGAAGGCAAAGGTAGACAAACGATTGTTAGTTATGTAACATGGGGCATACATAAATACTAACTTACATCGTTGCACAAGGAGAGATTGTCGTGTCAGAGGAACTGCTGCTAACGTTTCGTTCGCCGCCGCTGCCCTTTTTTATAGAATCAAACCGCCGTACATATCAAGCGGGTGAGGAGCATCCGAACCGGACTAATATTGGCGTATTCGATATGCTGTTCGTGCATGAAGGCGCTCTGCATCTTGCGGAAGGGGATAATAAATGGCTGCTTGGCCCAGGGGATGTGCTTATTTTACGGCCGGACAGCTATCATTATTCGTATCGGCCTTGTCAGGAGACGACCGTGTTCGACTGGCTCCATTTTCAAACGGTGGGTGCATGGGAAGAAACCGAGGGGAGTCAATCGGGCTCCTTGAGGGGAGACTATTATACATATGCCATTCGGCTGCCGAAAAAAATTCACTTGTCTTACCCGGACGAGGTGAAGCTCATCTTCGCACAGCTGCATGATGCCGCGCAAAGCTCGTCGCATGGCGCGTTCTGGGAGCGGCAGCAGCGTTTTCTGCATCTGTTGCAAATGCTGGATGAAGGCTGGCGTTCGGATGCCGCAAGAGCAGGTGTATCGGTCGCAGAACGCGCCGCGGCCTATTTGAAAATGAATTACCGCAGTCCGATCAGCAATGGCATGCTCAGCGAAGTGCTGCAGCTGCATACTAACTATATAACGCGCTGTATGACTGAGGTGTTCGGTTGTACGCCGCAGCAATATTTGCTTTATTACAGGCTGGATCAAGCGAAGCTGCTCCTTATTAAGACAGACTGGACGATTTCCCGCATCGCGGAGGAAACGGGCTTCCGTCAAACGCCGCATTTCTCGCGGCTGTTTGCTGCTCATACCGGAATGCCGCCGCTAAAATTCCGCAAGCGTTTTACGACAAATTAAACCAATAAGTGAATAAAGAACCTCCTCATATGCAAATAATGGGCAAGACGATATTTTGAGCACAGCGGAATGCTTGCCCGCACAGCTTAGAGGGGGATATACAGATGATTGAGCGATATTCGGTTAGGGCAAATGTCGATGATTTGGTTCGGTCGTTCCAGGTTGGGAATATAATTGATTGTGATGTGACTAGATTTAATATAGCACCGACCCAGTCGGTTTCCATTGTCATGAATGACCGCTTAGGCGAGCGGACGCTTCAGGATGCCAGATGGGGCTTGTTTCCGTTCTGGGCGAAGGATTCCGTAAATGCGGATTGCGAACGGCTGTCTGAAAAGCCATTTTTCGAGCGGATGCTGCGCAGGCAGCGCTGTGTTGTACCATGCAGCGGCTTCTTTGGCTGGCAGCAGTATGGGCAGGAGCGAGAACCAAGGGCGATGCATATTGTTGTGCCGAGCCAGCGATTGTTTGGTGTGGCGGGGTTCTTTGATGCCTGGAAAAATTATCAGGGGCAGGAAGTGCGCGCTTTTACGATGATTACGGCCAGCTCTTCAGGGGCGTTATCCGGCTGGCAGCCTCGTTTACCTATCGTGCTTGACGAGGAAGGACTGGAGGATTGGCTCAATCCGCGCATTCATGATTTTCGTGCACTGCGCAAGCATCTCGATCCGCTGGACTCCTATCAGCTAAGAGCTTATCCGGTAACGAATGCGGTAGGCAACGAAGCGTACGAGTCGCCGGATTGCATTCAGGAAATTATGCCGGATTTTGCGTAGCAACGGCAGAGTGGCTTAGTCCGCTTATTAGTTCTATAAGAAGCTTTAAGCCAAGCCTTCGTTCCGAGGATTGTATGGAAGCGGAGGTTTTTTTGAATCAAATAAGAAAGGGCTTACATTGTGGCTCGACGGGGTAATTCGTTCCTAAGGCAGTTGAAGCTAGGCAGGGATTTCGTTATAATGAAACCTATATTTGGGAATATCTGTAGCTCAAAATGATGCGGTTATTTGCCGATAGTTACAAATATAAGGTCTTATAAATATCGCCTGTTATTGGCGTATATTTTATCCGTGAAACGGTAGCTTTGCCGCCGGAGGACGGCGATAACGTTTCACTTTGTTAGAGAGGAGCTGGGAGCATGGTTCAGGGCTGGGTCACTGCGCTGGTGCTGGCGTTCGGTATTGCGGTCGCTGTGTTTGGTGTTGTTGCCTATTTACGAATGTTTCACAAAGACCGAAGCGCAGCTTCTGTCCGTTCATCCATAGAGCGCCATGCTAGTGCTGACGAGGCTTCCGCCGGTGAGGAGGAGCGCGACCCTCCGCTAGACAGGACGCCCGATTAGCATTTTTTGCATAGATTATACGCCTGGTGGACGAGACCGTCAAATGCATGCTTTCCCAAGTGTAGCATAAATGTTATAATAGTAAGAAAAGTTCAAACATTTTGAATCATCAAACCATGGTGACGCTTGACCGATGGGAGTCCGGCGGTGTTTTAGCCGAATGTGTTCTCGGAATTTGTTGTTTAGGACGACCATCCAACGTTAAGGGAGGAGATTTCATGGCGAAGCACAGCCAGAATGAAGTCAAGGAAAGCCTGAAAGAACTTACGAGAATTTTCCAACCCAAGGATTCACGCAAATTTGTTAGGGATTACATTCGAAAGTACCGGATTACCGGCGGCTACGAGGAAGAATTAACATTGCTGGTGGAAGATGAAATGGGCAAGCTCAACTCCTCAGTCGGCTAATCGCATGGTTATACGGGCTCTATTCCCTTCGAGGGGGGTAGGGCCCTTTTGTTTTGAAGGGATAGAAAACAAAGCATTACACGAATTGTTCACATTCGTGAGAATGACCGCTTTGCTCCTCGAATATGGTGAATAGAGGAGGGAGGTTTGGATATGCTGACGAAGCTTGCGCTTGGCACGGAAGAGCAGTATGTACAGCATGCAGGGAGCATCATAGCTGCATGCCACAAAGAGCTGTCAAAGCGGATTACCTGCGGGGTGACAACGCTTGAAATTGAGCGTTTTACGGAGCGATTCATGCTGGAAAGAGGGGCGTTTCCAGCCTACAAGGGGCGCAAAGGTTATCCGTTCGCCATTTATGCCTCGGTAAACGGGATGCTGCGCGGCGGGTTTCCCGGCACGGCTCCTCTGTCCAGCGGTGATATGGTCAAAATCGAAATGATTGCCGGGGTGGATGGCGGCGCGGCTGAATTCGCCTGGACGTATGCGATAGGCGATCCCTTGCCGCATGCCCGCAAGCTGCTGCGCACCGCGCAGCACACGCTGAATCGCGGCATTGCCGAGGCGAAGGCAGGCAAAAGCGCTGGAGATATTATCGTAGCTATCCATACTTCAGCAGCTAAATCGGGCTGCCTAGTCATGAACAGCATGCCGGATATCGCGGTACACGGCATTCTTCAGCGACTAGAGCAGGGAGAGATGCGCCCGGTGGAGCAGCCAGAGGAGTTGCTCACCGAGGGCATGATTTTGACGATTGATTTAATCGCGGGCTCAGGCACGCTGGCGGGTGACACTGCCAGTGTTGAGCCGGGACTTGCGACAGCGCATGTCAAGCATACCGTTGCGGTTACCCGCTCGGGCCCGGTTGTGCTAACAAAATGAAGCGGATAACGCTGTACGCTCAGGCTCGAAAATCCCGCTCGCTTCCTCATTTGATGGGGAGCGCGCGGGATTTATTTTTTCACAAGTTGCGATTGTTGAAGATCCCTGCAACTCGTGACACGTACTGCTTGTTCGGCGGACTGAGGTTCCGTTATTTTAGCTTTTTGGTGGGTTTTGGGATACAAGCGGACAGGAGAGGCGTTATCGCCCTCCATATCCCAGCACAGTGGTCGTTTTCAGCGAAATAGCTGCTTCTGAGTCCGATTGCCTGAGCATAACTCGTGATTGGGTTGGAATAGCGGCTGCTGTGTCCAGCAAAGTCTATCCTAAGCAAGGAGAGAGCCGCTGAGATGAAGTATACGAGGATGAGGATTCCTCCCGAAATGTTTGCATGCACGCTCTAGCATGCACGCTCCAGCTTGAGCAGCTTTTTCTTGCGGCGGATTAGGAGATATAATAGGAAGAAAGAGAATGAAGCGGAGGTGAGCAGGCTGCAATTGTTTGTGATGCTAGCGGATGTAGACGGGATAAATCGGAGCAAGACATTTTTGGAGGATCACTTCGTATGCCTGTATGGCCCGGGGCTTGGCAAGTTGGAGCCCTTCGACGAGGAAGCGTGCAAGGTGCGATTAATGGAGGCTTATCATCTGGAGGGTACGGCACTGACTGAGCGTATTGCAGAGCTTCGATTGTTCGTGGAGATAGCGGCAGACGGAGATTATGTGCTTTTAGTGGATGACGATAAGGTGCATGTGGGTGATTTAGGCGAATATTATTATGTGCTGAATGCAGATAACAAGGAGGACGGCAGCTGCCATCGACGCGGTGTAACCTGGCTCAAAAGCTTGCCGCACAGCATGCTCGCCCCGGAGCTACAGTCATTGATAGCCAAGGTGATAGCCGAAGGTCTATTTCTTGCTAGGCATGAGCAGCCCGTAACCGCTTGGCAGATGGAGCTATGGTTGAGCGGGGCTGCGGGAAGCAGCGAACAGAGTGAGTCGTTTTTTGACATAGATCATAAGACAATTAGAGAAGCGGTGGATATTTTAAGGCTAGCTATGCAGGCTGAGGATGTAGAGCGCCGTGAGAGGGCAGCGGCAGCTATTCTGCAATATGCGTCTCGTTCTCGCTTTTCGTAAGCAACATGCGTGGAGGCCACTAAAATTTAATACTCCCATTTAATACTCCCTGTAAGGCAAAAGCAAGGTAGAGCTCCTCTTCATTTCTTGAGGACGCTGTACCTTGCTTTTTCAGCATAAAGGGTTAATTATTTTCCAACATACTCATCCATAAAGCGATCTACCCTTTGAAAATATTCAGTGGGGTAATGGTTGATTGCATCAATGTGCTCCGTATTTTGCGGGTACCATACTTCTGCACTTGGATTCTCTTTTAAGGATTCGTAAATAGCTTCCGTATTTTTATAGCTGATTTGCTGATCTCCTGTGCCATGAATGAGCATAACGGGCTTTTTTTGCAGCTTTTTTACCGTATCCATTGGGGAGATGGAATCTAAATCAACGCCGTAGGCCCAATTTGCCAGCCATGTCGATGTATAACTAAAGGGGAACGCAGGCAAGCCTGAAAAGAAAGGCAAGCCCTCTCTCAAAAATAAACCCGCATTGCGAAACGGACTATCTGCAATAACGGCTTCGATGTCATCACTTTCACTTGCGGCTAGCAAGGAAGTAGCAGCACCCATTGAAAAACCGATAACGCCAATGCGATCACCCGTATGGCCTCGGGCTTTTAAATAGCTTACAGCTCCCAGCAAATCGTATTTTTCATTGAAGCCCAGTGTAATCAAATCTCCGTCGGAGTTGCCTTGCGAGCTGAGGTCAAATGCCAAAACATTGTAGCCCTTCGGAACGAAATGCTCTACTAGCTTTGGAGTCCGTCCTTTAACTAAACGGTTGCTTGTATAGCCGTGGACGACAATAATCGTCTTATTGCTCGCTTCACCGGAAAGGCTATTTGCAGGGAAAAAGGAGCCTCTAATCGTATTATCATTTTTCAAGCTTGGGAACTCGACTTCTTCGTAGGGCGTTTTATCAACGTTCAATTCGTAGCTGACATTAGTGTCTCTTGGGTGATGCAGCAAGGTGTCGACTACTTTATAAGAGATAAAAAATACAAGGCCCGCCACAAGCACAAGCGTTATCCCTAGGCTCCATAGAATTTTCTTCCGTTTTTTCATACGCATAATAAAGCTCTGCTCCGGTTGTATAGATAATTGGCTCATTAAAACTCCTCCAGTTATTTTCCAGGTTGTATGGGAGCGAACAAATAATAGGCATGCCCCTTCAGATTTTCCCACTCAGGATGATGGACAATACTTTCTCCAAGAGTTAAGCCCACTCCATTTAAGAAGGAGATATAGCTGCGGGAGATCATTGCTGGAGAAAAGCTTTTGTCGAATTCTCCCATTAGCTGTCCCTTGGCATAAACGGATTCAATCGCATCTGTCATGACTTTAGTGCTTTCAAGAACCTTCTCAGTAAGCTCAGGGAATCTGGTTCGTTGTCCTAAAACAGATTGGGCAAGCCTCAATTCATTGGTATAGAAGTAGATATCGTCGAATTGCTCTTTCACCATGTTCTTAATTAAGGCGCTGGGGCTCCCTTCTTGTTGAAGACAAGCAAGCGATTTTTGCTGAATATCAGCAAGCGGCTCAAGGACGGCAGCGTGGTACAAAGACTCTTTGCTCGGGAAATATTGAAAAATGGTTCCGGGAGTCACTCCCACCTTCTCTGCAATGAGAGCCGTCGTCGTATTTGAATAGCCCCCTTCTGCAAAAAGGATAACCGCTTCTTTCAGTATGCGTTTGCGCCGCTCTAGTTTTTTCTCTTCATTGACGGGTCTAGCCACATGTATGCTCCTCTCTTTAAACGAAACCTCCATTAATTAAATGACTGATCAATTAATTAATAATATAGCTCAAATGCTGAAGTATAGCAAGATTGAAATTTATTTAGTTGCGGGCAGGCTCTTTTGGATGTCGTGACTGATCGCAGCCTCTAGGGTTATTAATCTTTTCGTAATAAGCTGTTCATACTTTTGTAAGCACTTTGTTGCCAGTTGTTTAGCTTTGTTTGCTAAGCTTGATCCATCGTTTCGTAATGACAGGTGTCAGGCGCTATAATAGAGTTAAGAGGGCTGGGACGACTGAGAATGAGCAGCCGCACATGGTAGTTAAAGTTAGGGAGCTTGGGAAGGGGACGTGTCAAAAATGAGTTCATTCATTGAGCGTTTACGCAAGGGTTACGGGAAAAAGCTTATTTCGCTGCACGCTTGGAACGGGTGGATCGTTGTGATTTTGGCTTTGACGGGACTGATGCTGCTGGGCGGTTTTTGGCGCGGTTTTCTGGGCGAAGGCCGAGTATGGCTAAAATGGCTCCACATCGTTGTCGGCATCGCTTCGCTGCTGCCTGTCGTTTATTATTTGGCTCTCGCCGCTAAGCACTGGAAGCAAATAAAGGATAAGCCGTGGCAGAAATTTAATGTAATCGTCGTGCTGGCGCTGCTCGCAGGCTGGTTTTTATCTGGTGTGCTGCTCTGGCAGTTTAGAGTAGTGGGGCCTGAAATATCGAACGCGGCACTGCTTGTACATGATTTGCTGACGTGGATTGGTCTGCCTTACATCATCTACCATTCCATTACAAGGACAAAATGGCTCAAGCAGCCGCAACGTCGCACTATAAAGCCGGTTCGTGAGGAAACGATTCATCCAGCAGCGGGACCGCAAGCGGTATATTCACGGAGACAGGTAATCAAATGGACGCTGGGCGCGGGAATTGCGATTGCGCTCGGGCCTTCTTTTCTAAAGTGGGTAGGCGGGGCGCTTGGAACTGGCTTCGGAGGAGCTTCGACGATTGATGAGCTTGTTGCGGAAAATGGCAATAAGCTGCTGCCGGAGCCGCAGCCGCTTCCGGCTTCGCTTCCGCCTACGGGCGGCGGGGCAAAGGGGAATTTTCGCGTATACACGGTAACACCGATTCCGAAATTCGATAATAGCAATTGGTCGTTTACGATTGATGGCTTGGTCGATCAGCGCTTGCAGTGGAATTGGGAGCAGTTCGTGGCGCTGAAGCGAACAGTGCAGGTGAGCGATTTTCATTGCGTGACGGGCTGGTCCGTGTACAACAATACGTGGGAAGGGATTCCGCTTAAGGAGCTGCTGAAAAGCGCAGGTGTTCAGTCGAAAGCGCAGACGGTGAAATTTTATTCCGGCGATGGTGTATACACCGATACACTGACGCTGGAGCAGGCGGATATGGACGACGTCATGGTCGCCGTCATGCATGATGGCAAGCCGATTCCAAGCGATCTCGGCGGCCCGGTCAAGCTGATTGTGCCGAAAATGTACGCCTACAAGTCGGTCAAATGGCTGAACCGCATTGAACTGATTGAAGGTGAGCATATCGGATATTGGGAACAGCGCGGGTATGCGAATGATGCGTGGGTGTAAGGGGCTGAGAGGAATGGGCAGCGCTTGGAAAGAGATTTTGGAGAGTTAGTGAGTTAGAGAGATAATGAGTGATTTAATGTGTTAATGAGAGAGAAATTGAGTGAGTGAGACATGAGTTGGGATTAATTGGACATTGTTGGACTTCAAATGCTGTTTAGATATTTGTAAGGATTTAGCAATACTTTTGCAAGCGGGTCGTTCTTGAATGGTTAGTTTTTATTGTTAAGCTGTACTTGCGAAACAATAATAACTATTTTTCAAGGGGGAAACGGTTGTGAAAAAAGGTATTCTGATGGTTATGCTTGTAGGAAGCATGCTTGCGCTGAGCGCGTGCAATGCGAATAACGCGATGAGCAAGGAGAAAATGAACGACACGAATATGAGTAATACTAGTCAGATGGATGAGAAGAAGGACATGGATGACATGGGCAAGATGGATGAGAAGAAGGACATGGATGACATGGGCAAGATGGATGAGAAGAAGGACATGGACGACATGAGCAAGATGGACGAGAAGAAGGACATGGATGACATGAGCAAGATGGACGAGAAGAAGGACATGGATGACATGGGCAAGATGGACGAGAAGAAGGACATGGATGACATGGGCAAGATGGACGAGAAGAAGGACATGGACGATATGGGCAAGATGGATGAGAAAAAAGGCATGGATGATAAGTCGATGAAGTAAGGCTGTAAGCTGGCAGTATACAACATTGGATTAGGACAATACAACGCTGGCAAGACATAGAACAGCAACGCAACACATTGTATATCAAAAACAGCTCCTCTGCCATTTGGCGGGGGATTTGTTGCTATATAAGAAGCTGGCAGGAGGAAGCCGCATGAGCGCCAAAATTATAGTAGCAGATGATGAACAAAATATAACCGACGTCTGTCGCCGCTATTTGGAGCGGGAAGGCTGGACGGTATGGGTGGCAGCAGATGGCGAGCAAGCGCTTGCGTTATGGAGAGAACATCAGCCGGATTTATTGGTCCTCGACCTGATGATGCCGAAGCTAGGCGGAATCGAGGTGTGCGACGTTATCCGGCAAGCTGAGGAAACGCCGATTATTATGCTGACCGCCCGAGGGGAAGAGGCGGATCGGCTGCTTGGGCTTACGATGGGTGCAGACGATTATATGACGAAGCCGTTCAGTCCGCGGGAGCTGGTGCTGCGGATTAAAAATATTTTGCGCCGGACGAACCGGCAGGCAGCCGAAGCGGCGAGGGGACAGCAGCCTTTGGGGGCTAGCGGGAGCGGAAAGGGGAATGGAAACGGGCAAGGAAGCGGGACGGCAAACGGAATGGTGAATTTTGGCGCTCATGGCAACGGCAACGGGGATCAGGCTCTATTTTTCGACGGATTATCAATCTTCCCGCTGGAGCGGCGCGTTACGGTTAAAGACGTGGAGGCCGAGCTAACGGCGAAGGAATTTGACCTGCTGAGCCTGCTGGCGCAATATCCGGGCAAGGTATTCTCGCGCAGCCAGCTGCTGAATCAAATTTGGGATATCGCTTACGATGGCGATACGACGACGGTGACCGTTCATATCCGTCGCCTGCGGGAGAAAATTGAAGACAATCCGTCCGATCCGCTCTGGATCAAAACAGTCTGGGGAATCGGCTATAAGCTGGATGGGAAAGGGGCAGGCGGATGAGGCTGCGTCCTTATTTAATGCTGGTTAATACGATTAGCATTGCTTTTATTATTATTTTGCTGCTGCTGTTTTATCGGTATATGCTGCTGACGAGAGAGCAATTCGAATGGCTGACGCTGGCAACGGTGGGAGCGGGGGTCGTGTCGGGCTTGATTTATTTTATGCTGGTGCGGCCGCTTGAAGTTTCGGTGAGGCGGGTGCGGGAAGGGGCGGAGCGTATTGCAGAGGGGGATTTGCAGGCGCGCATAGAGCAGAGCGGTTTAAAGGAATTTAAGCAGCTTGCTGATCAATTCAACCGCATGGGAGCGAGCCTTGAAGAAAGCTTTCGTCAGGTGAAGGCGGCGGAGTCGTCGCAGCGTGAGCTTGTTGCGAATATGGCACATGATTTGCGGACACCGCTTGCGTCGGTACAGTCTTATGTGGAAGCGCTGGAGGATGGCATCATTCAAGATGAGGAGACGTTTAGGGGATATTTGGCGACGATCCGTACAGAAACGATTCGACTCGGCGAATTGATTCAGGATTTATTCGATTTGTCCACGCTGGATGCTGAGCGGAAGGAAGAGGGCCCACGTCAGGAGGCGGTGGTCGAGGATGTGCTGATCGAGCTGCTGCCGCGTTTTGCGAAGCCTATGGAGCAGAAGGACTTGCAGCTTAAAGTGAAGCTGCCCGAGCGCCCGCTTAGCTTGTTGATAGAGCCGCGGCATTTGCAGCGGATTTTGCAAAATTTGCTGGAAAATGCCGTGCGGCATTCGCCGCGTGGCTCGTTGATTTTGATTGAGGCGGAGGTGTTAGCGGATACAGCTGATACCGATCATGTTTCCCTAGCTGCGGCGGCGAGGCCTGAAACGAGTCAGCGAAGGGAGCTTAAGCTGGTGCGTTTCACGGTTTCGGATGAGGGTGATGGAGTGCCGGAAGCGGAGCGGGAACGTATTTTTGAGCGCTTTTATCGTTTGGATCGATCGAGGAATAGACAGAGCGGTGGCGCTGGGCTGGGACTGGCTATTGCTAAGCTGCTCGTGGAGCAATATGGGGGACGAATTGGCGTGAAGCAGGCAGGCATGCAGGGAAGCATGTTTTGGTTCATCATGCATGAAGCCGGGACAGGCGCCCAGGGGCATGATCAGCCTGAAAATCGAAATTAATCCCCGAAATGGTTGCTCCTCAAGGGATTTATCGGGTACGATGGCGTTATAATGCTGGGATAAGCCAGACAATAGGTTGGAGGAGCTGAGCGGGATGACTTATTTTAAAAAGGTAGATTGGCTGCTTGAGCGTTTGGGTGCTGAAAATACAGTAATTGTCGATACACGTTATTTGCTCACTGAGCCTGAAACAGGTCGGAAATCTTATGAGGAGGCCCACATTCCGGGCGCTTATTATGCTGATCTTAGCCATGATTTGTCGGGGCCAAAGCGCCCGAATGGAGAAGGCGGACGCCATCCTTTGCCGGAGCCGGAGGTATTGGCTGCTTTTCTGGGGCGAATTGGAATTGACAATTATGCGACAGTAGTCGCTTACGATAACCAAGGCGGAGCCATGGCCTCGCGCCTGCGCTGGCTGCTTGAGTGGATGGGGCATGAGGGGCAAGTGTATGTGCTGGAGGGCGGGTTCACTGCTTGGCAGGAAGCAGATTATCCCGTTAGCTCAGAAGAGCCGGGCGCGGTAGAAGGGGTTATTTTTGAGCCAGCTTTGCGGGAAGAAATTCTGGTAAGCCGCTCTTATGTGTTGGAGAGCATTGGCAAGGACGGGATCGTCATTATTGATTCGCGTGAAGCGCCACGCTATCGTGGGGAAGTCGAGCCGCTGGACCCGAAGGCCGGACATATTCCGGGGGCGATTAATCATTTTTGGGTGGAAAGCCGCCATGTCGATGGCGTGTGGAAGTCGCCGGAGGAGCAGGCGGAACGCTTTGCCGCGCTGTCGAAGGACGACGAGATTATCGTGTACTGCGGCTCAGGCGTGACCGCTACGCCGAACTTTTTTGCGCTGCAGGAGGCAGGGTTTAAGAATGTGAAGCTTTATGCGGGGAGCTGGAGCGATTGGAGCTCGGATAGCGGGAATCCGGTGGCGGTGGGGGAAGAGTAAAGGCTGAGAGGCATTTATAGTATGCGGATTTTGAATACATCGTCATATAGGCCGAGTGCCTTGGGCGATGTATTTTTTATGTTTGAAGTCAACAAGGATTCAACGAGTGGCATCAGAAAATGTTTACATCGTGACCGTCAAGAATCTATACTCATGCTTTTGTTCGAGTAACATGTTCAATGTTACGCGAACAAAAGATATGTATTGAATCAACAAAGGGAATTTATATGGATCAAATAAACGTAGAGCCAACATTTAAAGAGTTAGTTTAATCGCGATGAGCCTTAACACAAATGACGTGAAAAACTTTAGAGTGATTAAACCTTGAATATAAATATTTTTTATAGGAGAAAGGAGGGGTTTATGTTCTATATGTAGAAAAAAGTAAATACGTAAAAACTAATTTTAGGTGGGATGTGGAAAATGGATTACATTCATCAAAAAATTGATCGAAAAATACAATTTCACAGTGGGTTTAATGAAAAAGAAAAACTAAGGGTACATTATCAAGTTAGAATAGAATATAGCTTAATGCTAATGCTGGGATATCTCTGGAATAAAAATTATAAAGATAATATATCTGATAAAACGAAAGAAGATGTGAATAAGAGGATTTTCAAACCGACTATTGGACAAATAATTTATGTTATTAGAAAACTTGATGTCAACAACGAATTTTTATCTGATCCAACGATAAATAATGTAATGACAAACTATTTGAGTACACGGAATGAAGAGATAGGTCATGGGTTTGTTTATGATGATGGAATTGATATGTTATTAGATGAACTTAAGTCTATTATAAATCAGTTGGAAAGTAGCACAGTTAAGTTATTGAATCAGAACTTGGATATTATTTATGTTCGCAATTTCGACGGTGAAAATTATATAGGCATTAACTTCAAAGGGACAGATGCGGTACCCATACCTTGGGTATCTCCGAAAACAGCCAATGAATTTAAAATTAATAATGTTTATCTTCTTACACAAGAAATGCAATATTACAGAATATCCCCATTTATACATATAAATTCAGATGACCAATACTTTATTTACGTATCAGTTGAAGATAGGTTGACTGGCAGTGCCAAGTACAATCAAATTAACCAAACTGCAAAAGAATATATTATATGGGAGGACTTTTTGAGCCTTTCTTCGCAAGAGGATGAGACTAGAAGGAAGGTGCCGAACGGGACAATCGTTAATAATTATACGAAGAACTATAAAAATTATTATGACTTTGGAATGAAGAAAAGGATTATGGATTTCATTAGAAACCGGTCATTCGTAGCAGCAACATTGTGGGGTCACGGAGGTGTTGGAAAAACTGCAACAGTTCAAAGTGTCATTGACGATCATCTTAATCACGGTTCATCAAACTTTGACTATATTGTTTTTACGTCGGCTAAAGATCGTCAGTATAATGCGGTTACAGGAGACATTGAAGAAATTCAAGATAGTGTAGATACCTTCGATCTTATAATCAAAAAGGTCAACGAAGTTCTTGGCAACGGTAAAACATTTGATGTAAGTTTTATAGTAAACCACGAAAAAAGAATGTTACTAATCATTGATGATTTCGAAACGTTTAGTAAGGATGAAAAAAATAAAATACAAGACTTTATAAACTTTCTAGATGCAACTAAGCATAAGGTTATTATTACAACTAGAGCAAATCTTATTGTAGGTGAAGAAATACCAACAAATGAGTTAGATACGGACAAGACTATAGAGTTTATAAGATCTATATTTTCTGCGGAGTATGCTAACTATAAAGATATTTTTGAGAGAGGATTAACTGAGCAAATAAAAAGTAAAATTCATTTTGTAACATCCGGCAGACCTATATTTATCTATCAATTTGCGTATATGTTAATGGCCAGGGGATTTAATGATAGCTTATGGAAAGAACTTAGTCAGTCAGAAGCAGCAAAAGATTTTCTATATGGGCGAATTTATAACTATTTATCTGATAATGCAACAGACTTATTCATAGCTATTGGTATGCTTCTGAATAATGCTGATGATGAATATTTGACTGAGCGTTTAAAATACATAGTAAGTATGGAAGATGATACTGATAAATTTAATAGAGCAATGAAGGAGCTAGTAAAGCTTAGAATTATTGAAGAACTTGATGGCTCAACATTTAGGGTATATTCAAAAGAATTATTGAGTGTAATGAAAGAACATAAGAATAAAAAGAATAGCGGCTTTATTGGTGGAATCAACTCAAGACTTAGTCAAGTAAAAAGGTACAAAAATAATTTAGACATTGATAGTGTATTGTTACAAAATGCAGATGAAGCTAGATATTCAAGAAACCTAAAAGAAGTAGAGGATTTATATAGGCAAATTCTAAATAGAAAAAAAAGTGTAGTAGAAATAAGAGTTAAAGCTTTATTAAACTTAACCAGCCACATAGTTACAACAACTGGTAACCACGATTATGCTATTGATATATTTAAGGAATACTGGGAATTTTGGGCTGACAAGCTGGTATTGAAAATGTATGTAAGTTATCTTATTACGAAGGGTTACTACAAAGACGGAATTCGGGTTCTTTCTGATTATTTTTCCATAAATAATAAGACAAATAAAGATAATGTTGAATTGTTTGGATGGTTATTAATGATAAGGTCAACTTATTGGATTAATGAGAGGGAAGAGGCGAAACGTCGGCAGCAAAATCAATATATATCGAAAGATGAAAGAGAAGCTCTAAATCAAGAGTTTACTAACCAATCAGAAGAAATGAAGGATATTTTCAGAAACCAAGGACACATCCTATTTAATGCGGTAAGAAATAAAAAGTTAAACGATTATTCTCCAGCTGCCAGGCAGCATATTGAGTCAGGTTTGTATAAATTTATTGAGGTCTGTATTAGGATAAAAAAGTTTGACTACGCTTTGGATGTCTGTAAGTATGGTCTTGAGAATTTCCACAAGCAGTACAAGGATTCGTTGAAAAAATATCCATCTAGAATTCAAAATTTCATCGCTAAAAATCAAACAGCATCAAGTTAGTGTAATGAAAATTGATCATTATACCTTAGAATATGTGATACCACAACAGGGGGATTGTAAATAAAAAATTGAAACATCTGAAACAAAATTAACAAGCGTCAAGCCGGGGCTTGACTTGGGGCGTCTGGCAGGCTAACTGCACCTATAATAAGGGGAAGAGGCTAAAGTGTCTGTGTGGTGTTTCAGCAATTACTTAACCAACCCCTCTGTTCTCCACTTCAAGCCGTTACATTCTGTAATTGTAGCTCTTTTCCCCGCCAGTCAGTATTTAGTTTTACGCATTTGCGACTTTGTAGTCCACTCCGTACGTATGAGAATAACGATCAAAGGTGATGCCAATGGAAGCATGACCAGATCGTTCATTTGCACTACGCTGAGTGTGAGAGCTTTTATGCACTGAGAATAAGATGTTAAATGCTTCTATTGGAGGTTACCTTTGTGTTATCCTACATCGTTTAATTATTGAATTATTGACAGACTGGAATTTTCCGTGTTTTACTTGTTTTAAAATTATTGAACTAGCACTTCAAGCGCTTAATCGTTCTTCTCTGGACGATTAAGCGCTTTTTTCGGTAAAAACGAGGTTATGGAAGTCTATTGTTATACGAGGATGTGTGAGTAAACGAATGGATAGTTGGTGTTATGTTGTTGAATTCGGTCGTCATCCGGAAACAGGACGCAGGCGTCAGAAAAGTAAATCCGGCTTTGAGACGAAAGTCGAAGCTGAAAGGCGCTTGCCAAAGTGTTTCACGAGCTTAATAAGAATACATATATTGAACCGACAAAAGAGGATCTAGCCACCTACATGGTTTCAAGGTTAGCGCAGAAGAAAATGAGCATCCGACCAAGGATATATAAAACGTACCGCTGGTTCCAACTGCTTTCAGAGCTAAAGAATTATCATTTAATAGATACCATTACAAGTGCGATATTCAATTTTACCCTGAATTCTCAAGAACATCTGAATTCCTTGAGAATAATGGGCGCTCCGACACAGAGCAAGTGAGATGGGAGCAACGTTTCTCAAACTCTGTGAATAATAGAAAAGGATTCCTTTCCGCTGATAGAAACGGAAATAAATCAGTAGTACCTAGAAAGTAGTACAAAAAACCAATCCAAGTCCCCTAGATAAATTAGAGGACTTGGGTTTACAGGAGTGAATTGGATGGAGTTTGATTTTTTCTTGAGGGTGATGCAAGATCGATTTAATATGGACGGTGATTATCACAGTTTAGAGTTTATGTTTTCAGATACTAGATTTAATATGAAGAAGATGAGTGATTCGCATATCTTAGTTGAAACGGATGCAATCAAGCTTACGATAGAGTCGGCTCATTCAAAGATAGATGGAAATGATGAGGATTTTGCAAGCATGATTAATTTCACTAGATTATCACGTGTAGTCATCATTGAGGTAATAAATGTAAAAAAAGATAGCAACGATCTTGCCAAAGCAGTTGAATTAATTTTGTCATACTTTCATATCTTATTATTTGAAGACAGTAAAAACTTAGATACGGGTCATATTGAAATACATGCTATTAAGCTGGGGAAGGCAACAGTAAATAATCAAGGTTTTCAAGTTTTTTCTGATCCAAGCACGCTTTAAACTGCTAATTTTGATCATTTGTTAAGCGAATGGAGAGGGCATCTGAAAAATTTTTGAATTCATATGTCAACAAAACAACGCTGCTTAATTCCATCTGTATTGAAAAATTTTTCAACCCCTTTTGTCCAACTTCTTCAGCGCTAATCCATTATCCTCTACTATATAAGTTGAGCGATAAAAGTTAGCAATAAGCGATGGTCGTCACCGCGAGAAAGGTGGGGCTTCCAGCAAGATAAAATCTGAAAACAAAGGCAGACGCTAAGCAAATGCTTACGAATTGGCTTTCCTACGGAAAGCTGTGACTCTTTCCAGTTCCAGTCTTTCTTTCCGTTTCTCCTCCTTCCCGTTGCTTTCTTTAGTAGAACTTAGATAGATACCTACCCAAGTCCCCAGCTATTAAAGGACTAGAATTCAAGGGGGTGAATCGTATGGAGTTTGATTTTTTCTTGAGGGTGATGCAAGATCGATTTAATATGGACGGTGATTATCGCAGTTTAGAGTTTATGTTTTCAGATACTAGGTTTAATCTGAAAAAGAAGAGTGATTCAGAGATATTTGTTCAAACGGATGAGCTCAAGCTAACGATAGAAGCTAGTCAACCAAAAATTGATAAAAATAACGAAAGTTTCGCCGAGAACATTACTTACATTAACTTAGCGCGAGTAGTCATTTTAAAAGACATACATATAAAGAATAGTAGTCAGATTGTAAAAGTAGTTGAATTGCTTTTGTCATATTTTCATGTCTTAGTAGTTGAAAAATGTGAAAACTTAAAGATTGCTGAAATGAGAAAACGCACGATTAAGTTGGAAGATGTAATAATAAATAATGAGGTTTTTCAAGTTTTTTGCGATCCAAGCACGCTTTAATTCGTTAATTTTAAATTTAAAAGTGTAACCTTTGAAAACAAAAACTATTAATTACCGAGTCGCAGCGTGACATGGGGTCTCTAGCAAATCCGGGATGGGCGAAGGGCTTGTTCGCTCTTCGGCAGTCAGTCCATCATCCCCCATCTTAGCCTACATTGTTTGAATGTTAATCATTTGACAGACTGGAGTTCGCCATGTTTTACTTTTTTGAAATTATTGAACTAGCACTACAAGCGCTTAATTGTCCTTCACTGGATGATCAGGTGCTTTTTTTGCGGTCAAAATGAGGTTATGGAGGTCTATTGTGATGCGAGGGTGTGTGAGTAAAAGAGGAAATGGTTGGTACTATGTTGTTGAATTCGGTCGTCACTTTGAAACTGGGCGTAGGCGTCAGAAAAGCAAATCTGGCTTTGAGACGATGGTTGAAGCTGAGAAGGCGCTCGCCAAAGTCATGCATGAGCTTAACACGAATTCGTATATTGAACCGAGAAAGGAAGACGTAGCCACCTACATGGCGTCATGGCTGGCGCAGAAGAAAATGAGCATCCGACCAGGGACATATAAAACTTACCGCTGGTTAGTAAACTTCCACATCATTCCGCGCCTTGGCCATCATAAAATGACCAGATTAGCTCCGTAACACCTTGTTGAAATGTACGATCAGTTGCTAGACGGTGAAAACAAGCTATCGGCTCAAACCATTAACCATCTCCATAAGTTGCTTCACGATGCAATGGAGACGGCGGTTCAGTGGGAGGCGATAACGAAGAACGTTGTTAAACTAGTGAAACCGCCAAAAATATTAAAAGCGGCAACAAAGCCGTTGCTCTGTGTTTGTTATGCTTGAAATCAACAAAGAGACCTCGTGCAGCCTAGACGGCACGCGGTCCTTCTCATGAAAGCAAGCCGATTGTGCTCAAAGAATAAGAAACGAGAGGCCGCAACGGACGCGGTTTGAAGAGTGGCAACGGCCCCAATTTGCTCATTCGTTTAAAGCATCATCCCGATATCATGCTGACCGACGATAAGCTTCACTGGCTCGAGGTAAACTCGTGTGAGCGCCGGTCGCGCGATGAGATCGATTTCGATATCCGTAATTTGATAGCGAGCGATTTTGCCATCCCTTTTATCGTAAACGACATTGAATTCCTTCAATCCTACTTGTTGGATCAGAACGGAGGACCCGATTGACAAGGCAGCCGTTTCGAACTCCCCATGATCGAATAACACTTCCGAAATAATTTCATCGTTCATATCCACAATCGTGACCTGTTGGCAAAAATGGTATTGCATTCGCTGACATCTCCTTTAGGTGGTATTGATGCAGAATGAGCGGATTGGTTACTCCATTCGGCTCTTCTTACTTTATCGGATAAATCGGGCTGCACGTATAGTGTGATTTTAACATATCTTTTTATTTGCCTAAGCGTGTTAGTATACTTTCAAAGTAATCGACAAACGAAATAAACAACCGTTTATGAATATATAGAGGAAGAATTTATTGAATTACAAAATGATATAACAGCTATTTGTAATAGTAAATAACGATTCAACGATAAGACCAGTGCGCAGTAGACTAATCCCGGTCTTATCTTTATTTACAATTATTAAGCTAACTAGCAGGAAAAAAATGGTCAATATAGAATTCTTACTTGGACTAAAAAAGAGGAAAGTAGGTTTTCCTGATGGAGGTTAAGCTGCAAACAACTACGGTTACGCCAGGCGTCCCTATATTGGCATATGATGGCGGACAAATTGATGTGATTTGGGACAATCATGAAATGGCTGTCCAATGGTATGAGAAACATATGGGATTTACCCGCAAGCAAGTAATGAATGGGAAGAATGAAAGATTATCTACAGCAGAGATTATGACCGAGTTGCGAGCTGGCTTATGGCTCAAATCTGTACTAACGGAGAGAAGAGTTAATCATTTTTTTGCCGAACGTGGCACTGTTGACTCAAACGTTCGTTGGTGTCATGCTGCGCGTGACTTAGAAGCCGAGCATGCTAATTTCCAAAAAGAAGGCATACGTACTTCAGAGATTTATTATACCGTCGATGGGAAGGGTCACTTCGATTTTTGGGGATTCGAGGGTACCCGCTTAACCGCAGCCGAAAGCCAAGATATTCAAGACGGTTCACGTTTTGGCGGAAGTTGGGTTCGTATTGGAGTAAGAAACCTTCAAGAGGCGAGAACGTGGTATGAAAGATATTTAGGGATGATATTATTGGAGGATTATTCTGCAAAAGGGTCTCTAAAGATGGGATTACCTTTGGAACATCATCCTGATACACACTCCGTTTGGTGGCTTGACCAACTTCCAGAAGACGCACCCGAAAACGGAATAGTAGATGGGCCTTGTCGCCCTTATTGTGTTACTCACGATGGAGAGGCTTTTGCTCAATATTTTCAATATCTGCGAGCTAGCGGTATTCGCACTTCGGACTACATTACGGGTGGTTTCTTTGCGTTTTTTCACTTTTATGACCCAGACGGTAACCGTGTTAACATATATAAATATTAACTTGAGCTAACAGGTACGATAGTTGATCAAAAGGGCTGCCCAGGCGGCCCTTTTGGTTTTAATTTACGAAATACACCGAATCATTCGTTAACACATTTATGGTTGTTTTCCCTTTGAGTTGAAAAGCCTTTTTAGCTTTGGCGATAATATTTTCTTTCTTTTTTCGAAGTGCCTCAAAGCTATTGTAAACCCGGAAGACCGTACCACAAGGAACAGCGAGTTATTGAAGAAGAAATAAAGGCGGAATAATATATTTATAGAACACATATAGGCTTTTTTGTAAGAAAACGGTTGTTATTGGCATCTATATATTGTAGGGTAACAAATGAAGAGAGTTAGTGAGTTTAAAATTGGGAGGTATTGATTTGAGTAGCTTAAAACATGGTTTAGTAGGTGAATATCTGTTTGACGGCAACGCTCAAGATACCAGTGGACTTGGACATCATGCTAGGGTGAGGGGGGCAGCTTTAACAACCAATCGTTTTGGTGAAAGCGACCGAGCGTATGCCCTTTCTGGGAATGGAGAGCATATTGTTCTGGACCCGCCTCCAGCACTGAATCCCGAGGGTTTTTCGATGTCCGTTTGGATTAAGTACGCTGAAGAAGCAAGATTGAATTGGTGGAGTAATGCCATTATATCGCAGGATGATCACGGTCGCCAGATTGATAAGTCGAGACGCGTATTACAATTAAGCACTAAGGGGAAATTTATTACTTGGCATCGGATGATGACGTCGCCTGATGCAGTCGGTAAGAACATCATTCAGCTTGGTGTATGGTACCACGTTGCTGCAGTGTATGACGGAACTTACCATAAGATTTACGTGAACGGTGAGCTTCAGGATGTGCAAGAGGGGACATTTACACCAAATGCCGAAGAACCTATTTTTTTCGGTAAGAAGAATTCGGAGGAAAGTCGCTTTTGGTTTCATGGAGCACTGGATGATATTCGAATATATAACAGAGCGCTTGCTCAAAGTGAAGTTGCTGATCTGTTCACGGAACACGGATATGCAGGCGACCCTTTGTTGAAGCCTGTTCCAAAGAAAAGAACAACGAAGAAAGCTTCAATGAGATTCCCTGTCAAAAAGACGCTGGAATTCCGTTGGTTTAATTGGAACGATTGCTATAACTCTTTTGCGATCGCCCTGTATGGTGTTTTGCAATATTCAAAAAAGCCTATTAATTTGCAGCAGACTTTAGTGTATACTGCCCAGGCTTTTGTCATTAACACGGAAGACGCTGCCATTATGCCGATGGATGTTATTGGGGACGGAAGTCATATTAGAGCTGCTCTGAACAACCTTGGTTTCGACACGGAAATACTTGCGGCTAACATCTATGGTGGAACATGGGAAGAAGATACTGTCGAAAAGGCGCTTGATATGGTGCGCGAGAGTATTCAACGTGGTTTTGCCGTCGTAGGTTGGAATCTTGATAATTATGAACATGGGCTCATTTATGGCTATGATGACGAGCGTCAAATACTGAATATTCATGATATTAATGCGCGAAATGGAGGGGAGCTTTCTTACGATGATTTTGGTAGACGTTCACGGCAGGGAGAACCCATTAATCCAGAAATGTTTGTGCTGGTACTCAAAGAACGGAATGAGAATCCGCATTTAAGTGTTACACGATACACTAAGGAGGAGGATGAAAGTTATCGAAAAGCATTGAGAACGGCATTAGCACTTGCCATTCGCCAAGTTGAAAACGCAAAACAGGAAGGAATCATTAGTAAGAACGGAATTGCCGCCATTGATGCATGGCTTTCTGCCTTTGAAGAGGGCTCGGCACATCCATTTTTCACTAGTTACAACCTTTTATGGATCACATCTACGCGGCAGTATCTGGTTCCTTTTTTCATTCAATCAGCGATCACGCAATGTATGTCTATTCAGGATAATGGGCTCCAGCAGTTAATGATGAAGGCTGCTGAAGTTTATCTGTCCAGTTACCGCGCGTGGGTAAGGTTGCGTGAGTTATTCCCGTTCCCGGAAAGTGCTGATACAACCAATCCTCGATTGAAAGCGGAAGCTATTGAATTTCTTCATGAAGCAAGGAAGGCTGAAGCGGCTGGGCTAACCATTTTACGTGAAATGGTTGAGCGATTGTCCCTTATGACCGACGAGCCCCACATTTCTGAAGGTACAGTTGTTTGAGTCACGATTGGAGCTCGGATAATATGTCATGTTTGAAAGGAGGACGGAGGCTTCGGAATGGCATGGTAATATAAAATATTTGATGGTAAATAAAGTGTTTTTCTTATAATATTAAGTAAGTATAAGGGGCAAAAGGATCAACCGGAGGGAGAAGAGTGAGAGCCGAGAGGGCGCGTCGGATGCGAGCTGGGGAACTGAAACAGGTTACTTCATGCAGGAAGGTTAGGTAGTGAAAGCGAGCACTGGATAAATACTAGAAAAAAATATGGGGTGATATGTGGTGCAAGAAAATGTAAATATTCAAAATGTTATGCAGGTACGGGTTGCAAAGCTTGAGTCTGTCAAGCTAATTGGTTTTCAAGGTGAGCATTTGGATGACCAGCATAAACTCTTCGCACAAATGGATGCACGGGCTAAGGAGATATCGCAAAAAAAGAATGGAAATCAGTATCTCGTAATATTGCCGGGACTCATTCCCATAGTGGCTGTTGAAGTTAATGATACAAGTGATGTGTTAGAAGGAATGACTGCATATACGATTCCTGAAGACGAATACGTCATCTTTAAGTTTGAGGAAAAGTACATCGGTGATTTTTGGAGCTCTATTTGCACCGAAGAAAATCAATCCAAATATAATATTGATTTGTCGAAACCAAGATACGAAGTGTTTACACACAGTCTTCAGCTTGCAGGAGTAACAGAGTGGTATATTCCGACTATTAGTTGAGTTCGTTTTCCTCCGCAATTGAGATTAATGTGCGTATCAGTTAAATTGCTGTTTTCATCCGGATATTTTCTGAGCTCATGTAAATAGCCAAACTATCAAGGTGAATACGGTAAATAGATTCGTTACATCTGATGTTTCTTGGTTATTATACTTGTTTTGAAATTATTGAGCCAGTACTGTAAGCGCTTAATCGCCCATCGCTGGACGATTAGGCGTTTTTTTCTATCTGGTTTTGATGCAAAGGCAGAAGCTGCGGAGGTGCTTGCCAAAGCCCTGCATGAGCTTAATACGAATCCGTACATTGCTGTATTTCGCTAATAGTTAGGGACATTAGTCCCTGTTTTTTGATTGTCAACCTAACATGCATCTAAATTATTCATCTCGTAGTACCGACATAATACATAAGTGTTTTGAACCTATTATATCAACTGGAGAGATGCAGCATGTTAAACGTTTTGAAAATGTGGGGATTGAAGGGAAAGCGAACGTCCAGTATGGCTAACACATTATCCATGGTGCTGTTGGTTATTATCGTCGTCGTCTTTGCTATTTTGGGTACATTCATTTTTTCCAGCACACGAAACATCCTGCTTAACCAACAAGAGGTTATTCTTCAGACGAAGACGCAGGGAGTTGTCAGTCAATTCGATGCTCTATTTAAAGAAAAAGGGTCGCTTGTAAAGCAAATGTCGACCAACGAGCTGTTCCAGCAGTATATAGAAACAACGGAGTCCTCAGAGGACGCGACCAGCTCTACGTTCGCGGCAGCTACTCAGAAGACGCTTGCAGCTATTGTCAAAGAAGAGCCTTCGTTCGCTGATGCTTGGATTGCAAGCATAGATGGAAAGGGGTTCTGGCTGCAAAATGATGGTGTGGCCTCTGCGCCAGATTTTGATATTCAGAGCCGCCCGTATTACAAGCCTGTAATGGAGGCTAACGGGCTGTACTACTCTGAGCCATACGTAGATGTCAGTATGAAAAAAGTATTAATAGGAATCTTTTACCCAATCAAAAATGACAACAATGAAATGATCGGCTTCGCAGCGGCGGATATCGCCTTCGAGGATATTCCATCCATTATGGAAAGTTATTCTCTGGGAAGTACAGGCCAATCTATTCTGATCTCCAAGGATGGGGATATTCTGTACCATCCGGATCAGGAGAAGGTTTTGAAGGAGAAAATTACCGATGACCCTGGTGAATTGGGCCAGATCGGCCAAAAAATGATTGCTGGGGAGTCGGGCATACAGCTTTATAACGATAATGGGGAACGCCGTTATATCGGCTATGCCACCAGTAAGGATACGGGATGGTCCGTGGGCTTAACGATATCCGAGAAAGAGGTTCTCGCTGAATTAAGGACGTTCACATGGATTACGCTGGGAGCATTTGCAGCTGCCACCCTCTTGCTCGTCGTTATTTGCTACATCACCCTTCGTTATCTGTTGCGTGCGATACCGCAACTGTTGTCCAAGATTAAGTCGATAGAGCAAGGCGATCTAACGGTGCAACTGGATGCAAAGTCCAATAATGAGATTGGCCAGATCGCTAATGGGCTGAATACGATGGTGCAAAAGATTCAGGGGATGCTCCAAGTCGTAGGCAACTCGGCGCAGGTTCTGAATCAGTCATCCGATGATCTGCAGTCCATATCCGCAAGAACGGCAATAACGATGAACGATACCTCTACAGCCATTAATGAGATCGCCAATGCAACAAACTATCAGTCCGTCCATACGGAAAGTATTTTAAACAAAACAGAATCATTATCCAGTCATATTGATGAAATGGCAGCTGATACTGGGGTCATGGAAACGATGGTGCAGACAGCAGTCGGGCAGAGCGGCCAAGGACTCGCAGTGGTCGAACAATTATCGTTATGGTCTGAGGAAAACCATCGTTCCACGCAGGCCGTCTCCTCCATTATTCAGGAGATTGATCTGAGCCGAAATGAAATATCTAATTTTGTGGAAACGGTGAAACAGATTGCAGCTCAGACGAACCTGCTTGCACTCAACGCCTCCATTGAGGCTGCGCGCGCCGGCGAAAATGGTCGTGGCTTCGCTGTCGTTGCCCAGGAGGTTCGCAAGCTTGCGGAGCAGACCGCTCTGGCAACAGAGGAGATTAACAAGAAAGTACAACTTATTGAAGAGCAAACGAAGCTATCAGTCGAGCATACTATGCGCGGCATGAAAATTGCGGAGGAAAATACCCAAGCTGTAGAGGATACGAAGCAAGTGTTCTTTGGCATTAACAAGGATCTGGAAGACCTGAAGCTGCGCATGCTCAAAATTGCCAGCAGCACCACCAATGTGCATCAGCATAAGGAGGAGATTCTTCAGGCGCTAGAGATCATTTCTTCCACCAAAGAAGAGAATTCTGCTTCTACAGAGGAAGTGAGCGCAAGTACGCAGGAGCAACTCGATAGCATTGAACAGGTTGCCGCCCTTTCAAAGGAATTAAATCAGCTATCCAACAAATTGCAGGATGAATTGGGTCAGTTTAAGGTTAATTCATGATAAATGTCGTTTCCCTTCGGGAGGAGTAAGACCGAGCAAAGGGGTGCAGTACCTAAAAGCGCCTAGTCGTTCTTCATTGAACGATCAAGCGCTTTTTTGCGACCGAATGAAAGTAACAATGTTAAAAAAAGGGGCAGTGGATACCCAAATTATTGGACGTTTTGGTGATCGGCACAGCTTATCGGCCAGATATATGCTTCAGGGAACGGATTATACAGGCCAGGCTTGCGAAATGTACATCGAAAATAACGGGGACATTCACAAGAGTCTGGACAATGTGTTGTTTCGTACTTCTCCCCGTATCCTTACAAACAGCAAAGCCTTGGATTATTTAAATCGGGATGTGCTCGTTGGAGAAGGGCTGCAAACAGAGTCGGG
This sequence comes from Paenibacillus sp. KS-LC4, assembly GCF_036894955.1. Lineage (NCBI taxonomy): Bacteria > Bacillati > Bacillota > Bacilli > Caryophanales > Paenibacillaceae > Paenibacillus > Paenibacillus sp. KS-LC4. Next base: position 611,844 of record NZ_CP145905.1, read on the forward strand.
CATAGACATTAAAATGTACAGAGCCTTATGAGGCTATTAGGAATAGAAAGGGGTACAGATATGATTCATTGGTTTCGACACCTGCCGTATAAGTCTATGGATGAACCAGAATGGAGGCCGTTCATTCAAAATGCTTGGTTCCGAGAGCATTATATGAAATTTGTTTATCTGATTATGGCGATTTTATTGCTGGTGCCTATGGCGTTTAAGGCAGGGTTTGTTTTTGTTGAGAAAGTCCCTATTATTCCAATAATCGTTCTCGTGTTTATTATTCATGAAGCTATTCATATTTTCGTTATATACACGAAAGGTGATATTAGTTTAACGTTCAAGGGAATATTCTTTTGGCTACATACGAATGCAGCGTTGTCTAAAACAAGGTTTTGGCTCTTTATGAGCCTGCCCTTTATTCTATTATCGGTAGTACCTGGGGTTGCAGCGTTATTTGTATCAGGAACGACCCAATCACTTCTGCTGTTTATTTGTTGGATAAATTTCATTATTTCTTCCTCGGATGTAATAAACTCATTTTTAATTTTAATTAAGCCTAATAGAGCTGTATTTTGCAATGGGAAATACCGAGTAACTGAAATTTCGCGCAAATAATAGGGAGGGGAAGTAGCGGATTCAGGCTGGATAGTGTCCGTTATGAGCATAATGGAAGCCGATTGCGTTCTTATGGACGATTTGTCCTATGTGCTAGTTGTATTGGAATGATTGTAATAAAAAAAGTGCTTGATTGTTCCTAACTGAGCAATCAAGCGCTTTTTTTGCGATTAATCGCTCATGCGACGATGTGCTCCTGTGTTTTGTGTCGAGGAGCATTAAGGTCAGTTTGCACGCGCATGCTATTCCACCCGATTCACAGCCTAATGGGGGACAGCGGTTTCAACCCTTGCGTGGTATATAAAACGGGAGAGTGGGCAGGGGGCTAATTCACTTCTTAATTCCCGATCAATTTAGTGGTTAGTCAACAGGGATGATAATTTCCCCTAAAATTCGACAAGTAAATGATGCAAAGGAACCATCCTAAATTTGTTTTAAAAGTCTTATTATATAAATATTGACATTTTTATTATTTAATAGATTGTTTGTTTCAAGATTTTTGGGAAAGGAGGCCGAATGAGTTTCATTAAAAGACCAAACTAATGACATCAATTATAAATCTTAATTAAACACTTAAAAGTGGCTTTAACAGTAAAAACGATTGAACCAAGGAGATGAAAACATGAAAAAAGGGTTAATACCAATTGCTGTAGCATCACTTATAGCCGCCACTATCGTTACACCTGTGACCCACGCTGCTGGTAATACGGAGTTCAATCATAAATATTATTCTGATGGTCCAGAAGAATACGATGAAAAGTTGGATGAGTTTAAAAAAGAAGCATATTTTGAGGATCTTAACGGCAAGAAAACCAAAACCAAGATTGTAAGTGACGATGAGTTTACAGGCAGAAAAGAGTTTAATGATTCTACGAGTTCAGGGGGAATTACTCCACAATTCACAGAGGATTATGGCACTTATTTCTACCAATATAATTGGAAATACTACGTTCCAAACTATAACTCGTATAGTATGTATAAGTTTTATAAAGGATAAGTTACATTTCAAAATGCTTCAAGTTCGACCCAACCCGTTCCCCTAAGTTATTCGCAAACATCTTCAGTTCAATCTGTTTGGACAACGACAGGTAGAATTGAAGCAGAAGCAGGTTTTAAAGTAGCTGTGCTAGCAGAGATGAAAGCAAAAGTAGGGCTAGAAGTAAGTTATCAGCATACATCTTACACTGGTGAAACAATTGGGGCTACAGTTGAAGTGCCAGCTGGTAGAACTGGTTATATTTATAGATACAAAGCTGGTCAATATACCGGAGGAAGTGGAGCTTGGGAAAAGTGGAAAATTGTAAAGGCAACAGGACAATCAACAAATTTAGGGATTTATTATGAGACAGGAAACGCTTGGGGAATTATTGGATCAGACGATCATTGGAAAGGCGGAGATGTAGCGAATGGTTCGCCACTTCCTCCAAAGTGAAGTGAATAAATGACGTGCCCTGAAGGGGGAACGATTCAGCCCTTTTGCTTCCTAGAGGAAGTCAGAAGGGCTGATGAATTTTCACATTGTTACTAGCTTAACTAAGATTGCATACATTATGGAGGTTTGTATAATGAAAATCGAAAGAAAAGCGATGTTCATTTTATTGATTTGTATTATTTTTCTAGTTAACGGTTGTACTACACAGGAGCCTAAAGTTGAAGAGGAAATAAAACCATTTTTTTCATACGTGGAATTTAGGAATTTATTTTCCGATATGGTACAAGAGTTAGCAATTGAGCAATATGAGAAAATCGCTCAAACCACCGATGATAATTTAATTGCAATTGATAAGGAAAGCTCTTTTGGTCAAAGAAAGTTTTTAACGGTGGACGGGACTCAAGATTATAAAGAAACACAAGAAAGAATTGCATATTTTAATAAAGATATGAATGTTCTCATGTTTATTGATTTGATTTATTTAAAGCAAAATTTATCTAATGATTTACTGTTTGTAAAGCCGGATTTTATTGATGTTAATGATTATGGTATTTACTCGTACAAATCTCAAAACACGATTTTATCTTTTCATAATATACTTATTCAGATCACTCTGGTTGATAATAATGAAGATAAAAAGGCAGAATTGCTCCCTGTTATGAAGGTGACAAATGAAGTGGTCAAGTACTTAGAAAATTATGATATAACCACTTCAAATAAATGAGGTTAGCAAACGCAGAGGCCGCGATATCCAAGCCTCAAAAAGCTGCGCTGCATCAAATGTTGGACCACCTGAATAGAGGACTCAAAATTTTGCGCAACCAATAAGCGATTATCGTTGCTGGTGTCCATGCACCTGGATTTTGCAAATAGCTCTTGTATTGATCAGTGATGATATAAGTCCAAGTGGAGGCAGGGCTCCTCAGTCCGAATTTTTCCCACATCGCCGGATCATTCGAGCCTCCGAGCCTTGCGAGCATATTCGTCGACTCCTTATTTATTTTATCCGGAATTTGCTCATAGGCTTGGATGATTAGCGCATGAAATTCGTCGATTGGATTGCGGTTAACAAGGCTCGACAAATGGATGCCTTCGCGAATGTAGGAAACATACTCCAGATGGTCGGCCCAGAATTTGTCGATATAATAAAGCCTTACCCGCTGCTCCGAAGGACTCATCGGCGTCTCGCCTTTCAAAATTCTGAGCCGCTCCTCGTATAGCATGCGTCTCTGATCCTCCACCATGTCCGAATAACCGTTCAGCTCCTGACGAATCTGGAAGTTTTGGCCCATAATAATACGCTGAATATGGTCGATTTTACTGTAGAGCACCGACTCGTCGAGAGTCTCGTCCTGTCTAAGACCCCGTATCGCTTTATGGATGCCGAATCTAAGCAGCAACTCATCCTCCAAGCTTATGAAAAATATGGAGGCTCCCGGGTCGCCTTGGCGGCCGGATCGCCCGCGCAGCTGATTGTCGATTCGCACGCTCTGGTGCATATGCGTACCAATCACGTACAACCCGCCCAGCTTGGCGACAGCTTCCGCTTGCGCGGGGTTGCCGCCTCCGAGCCGAATGTCGACGCCGCGTCCCGCCATATTCGTGGACACCGTCACGGCGTCGAGCTCGCCTGCTTTGGCGATGAGCTCGGCTTCTTTCGCGTCGTTTTTCGCGTTCAGAACATGGCAGACTATGCCGGCATCCGCTAGCGCCTCCGCCAGCATGTCAGACTCCTCGACGCTTGACGTACCGATGAGAATGGGACGGCCCGTCCTATGGACGGTCGAGATTTCTTGTACAAGCGCCTTACGTTTAGCCTCTTTATGGGTATAAATCCGGTGAGGATGGTCGATCCGTATGTTTGGCCGGTTCGGCGGAATTTGCACAACCTGCAGCCCATAAATATGCTCGAATTCCATGGCGGAGGCTCGCGCGGTAGCCGTCATTCCGCAAAGCTTGGGATAAAGGCTAAGGAAGTGTTGAAGGGTGATCGTACCAAGAATGCTCCCGCCGGCTTTCGCCTGCAGCCCTTCTTTGGCCGAAAGCGCGGCTTGCAGCCTGTCCGGCAAATGCCTGTTCTCCGCTACACGCCCGGTATATTCGTCAATCAGCTCGATTTTGCCGTCTCGGACGATGTAATCGACATCTCTCTTCAATAACAATTCCGCATGCAGCGCGCAATTTAATGACATTAACAAATGACTATTATGACTGTCGTACAAATTGCCGCATCCTAGCAGCGACTCTGCTCTTGCAGAGCCTGCTTCATTTAAGTAAACGTTCCGCTGGAAATCGTCGAAGTCATAATGCCCATCCAGCTCTAGCTGCCGAGCAACTTCTGCGAAACGACTACCATCGTTGACGGAGGAGCCCGGCTCTCCGGCGATGACTAGCGGTACCCGGGCTTCGTCAAGAAGCAGTGAATCCGCTTCGTCGATGATGACATAGTGGAAAGGACGATGCACGACATCGGCTTCGTCTAAAGCGATGGTGTCGCGCAAATAATCGAATCCCGCCTCTTTAGCTGTAACATAGGTAATATCGGCGGCGTAAGCTTCCCGTTTCTCGGGTAAGCTCATACCTGCTTGAACTGCGGTTACCGTTAACCCGAGGAAGCGATAAATGGAGCCCATCCAGCTCGCATCCCGATTTGCCAAATAATCGTTAAAGGTCAGCACATGAACGCCTTTGCTGGTTAACGCATGCAAATAAGCAGGCATAACAGCAGAGAGCGTTTTTCCTTCTCCGGTAAGCTGCTCAATTAAGAACCCCTCGTGCAGAGCGATGGCAGCCATGATCTGGACATCGTAGGGCTGCAATCCCAGTGTTCTCTTCGCTGCCTCGCAGACTAGCGCATAGGCATCAACTAGCAGCTCGTCCAAAGGCGTACCTGAGTGTGCCTCTTTTTTCAGTCGGAGGGATTCCTTTTGCAGCTGCTGATCGTCCCAAGCTCCCAAATTTCGTTTTTGGATGAGCTCTGCTTTGTCCCGATAGCCTTTCAGCTTATGCCGGGTTTCGCGGTCTTTGAAGTTATGAATAAGCTTGGCGGCTAAATGCATAAGAATTTGATCCCCCTCGGTAAAAATACACCATTATAGTGCCTAAAGGTATTGAAGCATCCATAAGCAGGTGTGGTCGCTTTCTTGGATTTTATTCCTACTCATCCATTAGTCGTCGTTGGTACAAAACAACAGATACGATCGTTAAGACAACCGTCCATGCCAAAATAATAAGGAGGGGGAGTAGTAACTCTCCCGTCGTAAATTCTGTAGGGGGTAAGCCTAACAAATGAACAAGCTGACTGCTTGGCATGTAATCCAGCACTTTTAAGACGGGATACTCATTCACAATAAACGCTCCCCATGGTGCCGCAGAAAATACGATTGACACAGGAATGACAGATAATGATGCATCCAGCAACGTTTTGGAGAATAGGGCACATATCGTCCCGACTGCTGTGTATAAAATAATCGAAAGAAGGATTGCTGCCACAAACGCCCATAAACTAGCGGGCTCATAGCCAAATAGATACTTAGCAATAGCCAAAGCAACAACAGACATGACAAAGACTAAAGCGCTTTTCCCAATTAAAACATCCATGCTTGTGGCTGGAGTCATCATTAATGATCGTAAAGTGTTACGCTCCTTTTCTTCCGCAATCAAGCATGTTTGTGCGAAGCAGGTTAGGAACACAAACGAAAGATTGAGAACTGTAGCGAAAGATCCCGGCAAAGACGAGGCTGCGCCAGCAGCTCGAAGAAGGAGTGCGAGGATAATGGGGAACAGCAGCATAATGGAGAGGGCATAATTGCGTGAAAACTCTTTGTAATCCTTCACAAATATCGCCCTCGCACGTTTCAATGAGATACTCATAGCAGCTCACTTCCTGTCATTTTAATAAAAATATCACCTAGATTCGGCTCTTTCGTTTCCATTCGATCAATTATCCCTTGTTTCATCCAATCAGCTATTTGATCAGCTGCTCTATTGTTAATTACGAGCTCATAGGCTTGACCGTTGATTAATTCCACACAAACGACGTTTTCCCGATGCTGTTTTTTAAGCTCCTTTGGCGAGCCGATGGTTTGGATTTGTCCTTGATACAAAATCGCTACACGGTTGCAAAGCAATTCGGCCTCGGCCATATTATGCGTTGTTAAAAAAATCGTTGTCCCCTGCTCATTTAAGCGGCGCAGTCCCTTATAAATATGCGCGGAGTTTACCGGATCTAAAGCCGAGGTAGGTTCATCCAGAAATAATAATTCCGGCTCATGGATAATCGCGCATGCCAACAGGACACGCTGACGCATCCCTTTAGATAAGAGATTGACTTTCTTTTTGCGCTCGCCGCTTAAGTTCACAAATTGCAGCACCTTATCAATCGAAGCTTTTGGAAGATTATACAGCTTACGAAACAGCTCCAGATTTTCCTCTATCGTTAGTCGCTCATAGAGACCGCTGTTATCCGTCAAAATACCAAAGCGCATCTTCTGTGCAGACTGCTTCATCATATCTGCTGGCTCGTTAAATACACGTGCCTGTCCACTTGTCGAATTTAATTGCGCAGTTAAAATTTTTATTAATGTTGTTTTTCCTGAACCACTCGGACCTAGGAAGCCAAAAATTTCTCCTGACGGGATTGAAAAAGACACATCTCTTAATGCATCCTTACTTCCAAAGCTCTTGCGAATATGCTCGACTTGTATAACAGCCATTCACACCACTTCCTTAGAGTTGATGGCTTAAATATATAAAGAATGCTTGCTTCCAGCCATCAAAAACCGCTGAAATGTAGCTGTTATCGCCTGAATGGTACTATACCGTGCTTGATTGGTTCGACTTTGCCACGGAATTAAAGGTGAAGCAGGGATTTTAATTCCTGCAATTTTGAACGAGATAACGGAACCACCGCATCCTTACCTGTATTTAATCGCAGGCTGTAGCTATTTTTCGTCCAAGTAATAATCTCTCTTACTTTTTGCAGATTAACGATGTAGGAGCGATGACATCTGAAAAATCCGAAGCTTAGCAATCTCTGCTCAAGCTCGGTTAGCGTCAAAGCACAGTGATAATGTTCTCCACCCACATGAACAAGAATGGCTCCATCCATACTTTCTATAAAATCAATTTCAGGAGGATTAAATAAAATTACTTTGTCATTTTTCTTTGTATAAATTTTGTGCAAGGTTATATTGTCTCGATCCTGTTCCTGAGCCTCCTGCTTATCCTCCTCTGAGTCTCGAATATCTAGTGGATGAAATCCGAGCTCGTTCAAACGATAAATTTCATCGCAGGAAATAATAGCATCCTCTAAATTGGACGTTAAAATTAAAATCTGCTTTTCTTTCGCAAGGTCATCCAAAATTCGTTTTAAATGACGACGATCTTGTTCCTCCAAGTAAAAATAGGGCTCCTCTAGCACAAGTATAGGCTGATGCGCAAAATAGACACGCAGCAGTGTCACATACATCCTTTTCGATGAGCTTAGATTTTTGATTTTTACCTTGCGTTCTTCTTTTAAGGCGAAATAATCCAATAACGAAGCGGCACGGACGCTTCTATCTGTTATTTTGATTAAAAAAGTGAGCAGCTCTTCCACCGTTAAACGCATATACTCATTTTGCTGAGCTCGAAGTAAATAATATTGGGAATACTTCACTAATTGATTCATTAGAAGCTGCTTTCGCTTCAAATCCGTTATAATGCTAATCGACTGGCTCGATGTCAGCTTTAATTCAATTTTCGGTAGAATTAATTCCCCGTCATCATACACTGCTTCAAATTGCATGCCTTCCTCCTGATCAGTTCCGCTGTAGGATATATGGAACAATTATAAGGTTGGAATCCTCTTTTGTCAGTTTCTAATGATATTGAAAGGAAGTGTTAGTCTCGCACCATAAATTAAGTTCACGTAAAAGTGTCGAATATGATTGTAACTGCTCCAAAAGTCCCCTACTATGAAGGTAGCCACATTACCTTGGAGGAGGCGGGAAATGATATTATGAAAAAAAAGCGGCTTTGGAAAAAATCCCTTACCTTACGCAGCAAGCTGATTTGGTCTTTCGTGATGATCTTATTGCTACCTAGCCTGAGTATAGGAGGAATTCCTATAATACTGCTCGCGCCAAGGTGCAGGAGGAAATGTTTGCAAGTGCATCTGGTAAGCTAGCAGTGCTGAATGAAACGATTAATCAAATAGTTGGCAATACCGAAAAAAATGTGGATTTCTTGGCTGATCAGCTGCCAGCAGGCAATATTGGGTCTGTTCAGGGTGATGAGGACCCTTTCGTGCGTACGCTGCTGGATGCTTACAAAGAAAAACACGGCGATGTGGAATTAGCTTCGGTGGGCACCGATCAAGGGGTATACGTCAATGCTCCGAAAAGCGCGGTAAATCCGGCAGATTATGATCCACGCAAGCGGCCTTGGTACATAAGCGCTTCAGAAAACAAAGGAAAGCCTACGATTATCCCGCCTTACATATCAAGTAATACGGGGAATGTGGTCGTGTCCGTCGCCCAGACTACCAAGGACGGGCATGGTGTTGTGTCGGTCAGTTTGTCGCTCAAGGCATTGAGCGATCTAGTGGACTCGACCAAGATCGGGACGAAGGGCTATGTATATGTGCTGGATAAAGCAAATAAATTTATTGTGCATCCAAGTGAAAAAGCAGGCAGTGAAGCGACAGCTTCGCCATATCCGGATATTTTCGCGCAAAAGCAAGGCAGTCTCGCCTATTCGTCTGCGGTTGGCGGCAAGCAGCATGCTTTTATTACGACAAATGAAAAAACAGGCTGGGTGCTGGTGGGCGTTATCGACGATAGTGAAGTGAACGCGGCTGCCCAGCCGATTTGGTATAAAACGCTGATTGTCGTCGCGATTGCGTTTGCAGTTAGTGCATTGATCATCACTTATATGATCCGCTCCATTACACGGCCGCTGAAGCGGTTGGTGGCGGCTTCCGAGGAAATTAGCCATGGCAATTTGACGCTGGAGCTCACCGATATTAGCAATGATGAGCTTGGCCAGCTGAGCAGCAGCTTTAACCGGATGACCCAGGCGCTGCATGCCGTCATAGGAGATGTGAACAGCACAGCGATGCAGCTAGCGGAGTCGTCTGATCAGCTGTCAACAAACGCCAGCGAAACGTCCAAGGCGTCCGAGCAAGTCGCTCTGATCACGGAGGAGTCGGCAACCGGAATCGAAAAGCAAGCAGCCAGTTTGCAGCATACCGCGCAGCAAATTAAGGAGCTGTCCGATGGCGTTCATCTGATAACCGCGAGCACTCAGCAAGTATCCTCGTCTGCCCAGCAAGCGACAGGGCTTGCACGTACGGGTACGGCTAAAATTCAAAGCGCTGTAACCAATATGATAGACGTAAGCCATTATGTTCAAAATTTCGCGGGAACGGCACAGCGCCTGGGCGATCATTCCGTTGCGATTGGCGAATTTGTATCGACCATTACGGGGCTTGCGACGCAAACGAATTTGCTCGCGCTGAACGCTGCGATTGAAGCGGCCCGTGCCGGCGAGCACGGACGCGGCTTCGCAATCGTCGCAAGCGAGGTTCGCAAGCTTGCCGAGCAGTCCGGGGATTCCGCAAAACACATTGCGGAGCTGGTACAGGCGATCCGGCAGGAAATTGATGAGGTTATCGTCAGTGTGAACAGTGGTGTTGCCAAGATGGACGACGGCATTCGCTCCGTACAAACAGCAGATGAAGCTTTTTTGAGCATCAATACAGCTATTGATGATCTGACTGCCCAAGTAGAAGGGATTGCCTCCGCTTCAGAACAAATGTCCGTCAGCACCGTCGAAGTAGTGCAGGCCATTCAATTCGTTAATGAGGTGTCCGAGCGTAACGCTGCAGGAACAGAGAGCATTTCAGCCTCAACAGAGGAGCAGGTCGCTTCCATTGAAGAAATCGCTTCGTCGGCGGAGGAGCTAGCGCATTTGGCGCAAAATCTGCAAGCCTTGGTAGTTCGCTTTAAAATTTGATAGAACCGCTGATACTGATGCCCAGTATTTAGCGGGGGGAGCAGTGGTGTTCAGAACGACCCAATAACAGAAAGAAGCCGTTTCTTAACAAAATGGGAGCGTATCAGACCATTTAGTAGGAGGCGGCTTTTTCTGATGTTATGTATAAGGGGCTGATTACATATATAGCTCAAAACTATAAATTATATAGATTTTATATATTTAACTAATAAACAACGCTGTGCCATACTATCCCTAACATAACAGTTGGGGGATGATTCCATGAGTTCCGAACAAGTATGGCAATCTGAGCATTATGACAACAAGCTTGGATTTGTATCAGAATTGGGCAAGGATGTCGTTCGGCTATTGAATCCGCTGAAGGGTGAGAAAATCTTGGATTTAGGCTGCGGAACGGGCGACTTGGCGCATGAAATAAGTCAAACCGGCGCATTTGTTACAGGAATGGACTTATCAGAGCCTATGATCAAGCAGGCGCAGCGCAAATATCCTCAAATCCCATTTTTCGTCGGTAACGGTGAGCAATTTATGGTGGATGCTACATTCGATGCCGTCTTCTCCAACGCAGCGCTGCATTGGATGAAGAACCCGAGTGCGGTACTGGCTGGCGTATGGAACACCTTAAGCCCTGGCGGCAGGTTTGTTGCAGAGTTTGGTGGGAAAGGCAATGTGGGAACGATTGTTCAAGCCATTAGCGAAGTGCTGCATGAGGACTTCGGCATGGATGCAGGCAAGCTCAATCCTTGGTATTTCCCAAGCATCGCCGAATACAGCACCTTGCTGGAGCAGCAGGGCTTCCGCGTCACCTATGCAGCGCACTTTGATCGGCCAACAAAGATCGAGGATCACGAGCAAGGCTTAAATCATTGGCTTCGGGGCTTCGCTGACCATTTCTTTACTGCATTTTCTGAAGCAGAGCGGACGGCCGCTTGCTCGAAAATAGCGGATAAAGCCCGAAACGAATTGTTTCATGACGGATCATGGTATGCGGATTATAAGCGTTTAAGAGTGATGGCGGTAAAGCCGGGATAGATGTTTTTGCAGTTACCAAAATAAAGGCTAGTAGCTCCGCTCTGTTTCATGATCAGGCAGCTTTTTTATAAACCAGCTTAGTACCAAAACAAGTACGACGAGAATAAATTCGATCCAAAAAACCGTTTGCGCACCGATAACCATGCTTTGTGTCTTTTCCTGCATGGCAGCGGGGTCGAGCGAATGGTGGAGATAACGATTTGCCCCAGACGACATAATGCCGATGAATAAAGCGATGCCAATTCCGCCAGCAATTTGCTGGAGCGTATTGTATATAGTTGTGCCATGGGGAACCAGGTGACGCGGCAGCTGATTTAATCCTGCCGTCTGAGCCGGCATGACGACAAAGGATATGCCTAAGAATAAGAGGATATGATTGAACATAATGGCGCCTCGCGCTGCATCACTGTCAATTCCAGCAAACAGCCACAATGATAAGGCTATCAAAAATAGTCCGGGCAGGATAACAAATCGCGGTCCGAATTTATCGAATAATTTCCCCGACACTGGCATCATCATGCCGTTCAAAAGGCAGCCCGGCATCAGCAGCAAGCCTGTTGCGAAGGCTGTCAACTGCTTCACATCCTGCAAATAGATCGGCAGCAATGTTGTGGTTGCAAATAGAACCATCATCAGGACGACAACCAATACTGCAACCAAAGAAAAAGTGCGATGGCGGAATACGGAAAGATCGAGCAACGGCTCTTTAAGCCGGAGCTGTCGCCATACAAGCAAGAGCAAAAAGAGGCTTCCTACAGTAAGAATCCCGTAACCCTCAGGCTCAGACCAGACATTGGCTTGGCTGAAGCCATAGGTGATGCAGCCGAAGCCGGCGGTAGACATTACAATGGATAAAAGATCGACCCTTGGCTTAGTCGGCTCGGTAACATTTTTTAAGTAAAAGCTTGCATAAATAATTGAAAACAGGGCGACTGGAATGACCATATAGAACAGCCATCGCCAGTGAAGGGTATCAATGATCAGTCCAGACAAAGCCGGCCCAATGACAGGGGCGACCATAATGACGAGCCCCATAAGGCCCATGGCGGAGCCCCGCCGTTCTGGAGGATAGAGGGCAACAATCGTATTCATCATGAGGGGAAGCAGCAAGCCTGACCCGCAAGCCTGAATAACCCTGCCCATCAGCAAAATCTCGAATCCTGGGGATACTGCACATAAGCAGGTACCGGCCAAAAATAACGTCATCGCAGTCATAAACATCTGACGAGTGTTGAACCATTGCTGCAGTAATGCGGTTACTGGCACCAGTACGCCAATAACGAGCATGTAGCCTGTTGACAGCCACTGTATAGTGGAGGCGGTAACGTTAAATTCCCGCATCAATCCGGGAAGCGCGTTGGCCAGCAAATTTTCGTTAAGAAACGCAACAAATGCACCGATGAGCAGGGCGGTTAACATGGGCCCTCTTTTTATTCCGCTTGCCTCTTGTAGCTGTTTGTTCATCTTCTACCTCCCGAATATTTATTGTGTTCTGTCCTCGCATCGTGACTTAATTTGTCACGGCTTCGCCAACTCGTAACGCAGATTATCCTACGCCATCACTTTCTAGCAAGGCATAAAAGTTATCGCGATCCTCGTCATCGAATTTGCCAAGTATCCGTATTCTGACAAATTCATGCCCGCCATTCATGTCGATTTCCTCGCCATAGCTATTGTAGAGCGCGATCATATGGCCATTCTGATTCAACTCCATGTACCCGAAAGCATTCCCTTCAGGAGCTTTATTGTAAAGGCGGATAAATCTGATTTTGTCTACTCGGTTCATGCCATTCTTCCTTTCCTGTCCGTTGTGTGCATATCCCCCACATCCCCTACAGCCTTAAGAAAATTTTACGTGAAACCTTATAAAATGGAAAAAGCCATTTCGTCCTCCATGCTCTGACATTCATTCCAATTTCAATAGAATAAGGGGGGATACCTAATTATGTCGCTCAATTGCAAATTATCTCTTGACGGGATGAGGTTTGGCGATTATGATAACATGCCAGTTAACTCAGCGAGGTAAATCAATAGCATTGACACTGACTGCCTAAGTAGATTAAAGACCGTACAGGCTTACTATTATTTATGGTAATATATCAGGTAGGGACGACCCTTTCTATTTTAATTTCTTTGTCTACTTTAATTATTGGAGGCGCTTACTTTATGGATCAACAAGTGCAGCAAGAGGGGTATTTTGGAGAGTTTGGGGGCAGCTTTGTCCCGCCGGAATTGCAGGAAGTGTTGAGTTATTTGAGTGAGCAATTTTACAAGTTTAAAGACGATCCCGAATATAAGGAAGAGCTGCGCTATTACTTGCAGGAATATGTTGGACGCGAAAATCCGCTGACGTATGCGGAGCGACTGACTAAAGCTTGGGGAGGACCTAAAATTTACTTGAAGCGAGAGGACCTGAATCATACCGGAGCGCATAAGATCAACAATGCTATCGGTCAGATTCTGCTCGCCAAGCGGATGGGTGCCAAGCGGATTATTGCTGAGACGGGTGCCGGACAGCATGGGGTTGCTACGGCAACGGCCTGCGCCATGTTTAATATGGAATGCATTATCTACATGGGAGCTGAGGATACGCGTCGGCAGGCGCTTAACGTGTTCCGAATGGAGCTCCTCGGCGCGACTGTTGTTCCGGTACATAAAGGCCAAGGGAGATTGAAGGATGCGGTAGATGAAGCGTTGGACGATCTAGTTCGCAATTATAAAAATACGTTTTATTTGCTCGGCTCCGCAGTGGGACCACATCCGTTTCCGACGATGGTCAAGCACTTTCAGGCGATTATTAGCGAAGAGTCAAAACGGCAAATCGTGGAGAAGGAAGGCCGTTTGCCAGATGCCGTTGTGGCTTGCGTTGGCGGTGGCAGTAATGCCATTGGCGCATTTGCCCATTACATCGACGAGCCGTCCGTGCGTTTAATCGGCGTTGAGCCTGATCAAGCGCCATCCTTGACTCAGGGTGTTCCAAGCATCATTCACGGCTTCAAATGCTTAGTGCTGCTGGACGAGGAAGGTCAGCCGAAGAAAACGTATTCGATCGCAGCGGGTCTTGACTATCCGGGCATTGGGCCGGAGCATAGCCATCTGAAGGTGAGCGAGCGAGCCGAATATGCAACGGTCACCAATGAGGAAGTGCTGGAAGCCTTTCAGGAGCTGTCTCGCACGGAGGGAATTATTCCTGCCCTAGAGAGCTCGCACGCGCTTGCTTATGCAAAGAAGCTTGCACCGACGATGGAGCAAAATCAAATTATTATCGTCAATTTGTCCGGGCGTGGAGATAAGGACGTTGAGCAGGTATATCAAATGCTTAAATAAAACAGCGTTTGACACCATTCGCGCAATACTTTTTGAAATAGATAGGCAAGACGGCAGGGCGTCCTATGGGGCGTCCTTTATTTTTGTTTTTGGAGGAGAATATTGTAAACCGCTGCTCCATGTGCTAAGATGAAATAGAAGTTAATTGAATAAGGTTACCTAAATCAAAATATTGAGGCGAAGCTAATTGGATAATCATAAAATTAAAGTTGGTGTCTCTAATAAAGAAGGGCAGCTGGGCTTTTTATTTGCGAGAGGCGGGCTTAGAGAAGGCTCGGGTAGGAAGAGCATAGGGGTGACGAAGAAAGTATCCTTAACTGTAACGGAGGAAATATGGGACAAAATTGAAAATCAGTGTAAAGACAATAAACAATCCCGTTCGGAGGTTATCCGCAGCATTCTTGAGTCCTATTATGGAAATTAATTTAATTTGAGGTTAGGTGAGGACTTGTTAGTCGAGCTTGCAAAAGATTCTCTTATGAATGCACTTCAGCACGTCATAAAAGCTGTAGCTGCGAGTAGTCCAATACCTATACTTGCCGGAATCAGAATTCAAGCACATGCAACGGGCATCACTTTTATTGCAAGCAATACAAGTATGACCATTCAAGTGAAGCTTCCTCAAGACGGCACCTCTGTAAAGGTTCAAAGGTCAGGAGCTGTCGTTATGCCAGCACGAACTTTGTATGATGTCATTCGTAAACTGAATGACGACTCGCTTGTATTAGAGATGAAAGAGCCATTCATGCTTACCGTCCTATCAGGCCATGCTCACATCCGTTTATGCGGAATGAATCCATCAGAATTTCCTTCAGCAATTTGCGGCGAGCAGCACTACGCTAATAAACTGCAAGTAAACAATGCCTTGTTCAGATCGGCTATTAGACAGGTAGCGATAGCGGCATCAAATTCCGAGCTTAGACCAGTCTTAACGGGAGTATCCTTCATTTTCAGCAAAAATTCCCTTAACCTGATCGCTACTGACGGAGTCCTCCTTGCTTCCCGAACCCTACATATCGAAAGGAACACTAACGATAGCTTTAACGTGATTATTCCTGCGAAACATCTGAATGAAGTATCCAAAATGTTAAGCCATGAAGATGAAACGACTGAAATAACAGTAAGCAATAACCGGGTAAAATTTATCGCAAATGGACTGGTAATTGAGTCTGCCCTAATTGAAGGAACGTTTCCATCAGTCAAAAAGGTCATCCCGCCCTCTTTTTTGTGCGAAATTGTAGTGGATAAAGCTTATTTACTGACAGCGGTTGAATGTGCAACTGTACTGGCGGGTGGGAATGTAATCAGATTAGAAGCTGATGCGAATAAATTGAAACTATGGTCTAAAACAGCTGAAATTGGAGCAATTGAAAATGAGGTTCCATTAATAAAAATCAGCGGAGCAGCATTTATCGTATCCTTGAACGGAAAGTTTTTGAGCGATATTCTTCGTAACATGGATTGTGCTAAGATCCGAATAAGATATACAGGAAATAACAAGCCGGTAGTCATGTTTCCCGATGATTCGCCGAACTCTGCGCTGTTCCTGATTACGCCAGTGATAACAAATCATTGATTAGCTTGGCTTGTGAGAACAGGTGTGTAAGCAGGTGACGGCTAGCATAAGGTTTGGAGATGAAATGCTTCCGATTAGCAGGAGCCGTCTAAGCAAATTGTTTATGAGAACCGAATGGAAAAGCTTACAGACCTTTTTGAATGAGAAAAGACTTGAGGCAGCCAAACGTTTCCATAGGTGAACAAAAAAACAGTGAAAAGCGCAGGTTTCGGGCTAATTTCGCCTTGAAGCCTGCGCTTTTTGTCGTGAAATGATTCCTGCCGAAAACTATTTAACTACTGCCTCAGATGAATCGGAGGAAGGTACTAGAACGGGTACCGTGACGGCCGCTTGATAATCACTAGCTGCCTCAGCTGGATCGGAGGAAGGCACTAGAACGGGTTCGGTGGCGATCAATTGATAATCACTAGCTGCCTCAGCTGGATCGGAGGAAGGCACTAGAACGGGTTCGGTGGCGATCAATTGATAATCACTAGCTGCCTCAGCTGGATCGGAGGAAGGCACTAGAACGGGTTCGGTGGCGATCAATTGATGATCACTAGCTGCCTCAGCTGGATCGGAGGAAGGCACTAAAACGGGTACCGTGACGACCGCTTGAAGATCATTAGCTGCCTCAGCTGGATCGGAGGAAGGTGCCGGGACGGGCTCTGCTGATGAGCCGACCACTTGATTTTCAGCGCTGGCCGCTTTATCCGCAGCTACCTTGGGCGTATTGCCTGATGCCCATACCGCAGCGGAGGTACTGATTAAAGCTACGGCAAATACGGTTGAAACAGATAGAAAAATGGTTTTCTTGCTCAGGTTTTTAACATTTAGCATCAGGGATAATCTCCTTTTTAATTGTTTTCCATCACCGGATAAAGAGGCGCCAAGCTGTATGGGGGTAATTCTTGATTGTGCAATTACGTTTAAAATCGTTTGCCCGTAACGTATGCGCTCAGCCTGGGACATGCCTTTGACTACTTCTTCATCGCAGGATAGCTCGCTCCAGGTATGAATGTCCCTACGAAGAAAATGAACAAAAGGGTTAAACCAATGCAGGGCACTGGCTCCTAGCATAAACACTTTAACCCATAGATCGTTGCGTTTCAGATGAATCAGCTCATGACGGATGATCATGCTCATGTCTACGTTTGCGGAACTCTCCATAGGGAGATAAATGACAGGTTTCCAAAGGCCAACAAGAATGGGACTCTGAATAGAGGAGCTATAAGCAAGCCGGACTTTGATTTTAATTCCAAGTGTCTGCTTAATCAGGTAAAGCTGATTAATCGCCTCGCTGTTTATTGGGACGGCAGTGCTCGTATTTGCCAGCTGCTTTAAAAATCTACGGTAACAATAAGTGTGCCAGGCTGCAAAAGCTGCAACGCCGATTGCCCAAATGGCGATTACAAAAACGGCCGCATTTGCTGAAATCGTCCATTCTGGAAAGAGAGGCTCAGGCTCGAAGCTCAATAATGCTCCGGGCTGGGCATGCTGTACGCTCGAAGCAGATTCATTTATGCTGAGATTGTTTGGCATACGGAATGGAACCATTTGCGAAGCCCACTGAATGATATGAACGACGGGTAATAAATATAAGCCTACCGCCATTTTATTAATAACGTACCGCCATTTGGTAGGCCAAATCGCGGTGGATAGGTGCTGTGTTAACCAAATAAAGGTGACAACGACAGTTCCAGCTACGGTTAGGCTGGTCATCAATGCAATAAGGCTATTCATATGCAGCACCTACTTTTCCGACAGCCATTTTTTAAGCTCCGCAATATCCTCGTCAGATAGCTTATCTCCATCGTACAAAGCCGAAACCATATTCTTGACGGAGCCTTTATATAAGCCATCCAAGATGTGCTGCGTCCCTATTAGCCTGTAATCCTCAGCCGAAATAAGCGGCTCGTATTTATTGATCCGTCCATGCCTTGTAGTAGTCAGCGCCCCTTTCTCGACTAGGCGCGAGAGAAAAGTAGAAATGGTCTGCGCCTTCCATTCCTTTCCCTTTAGAGCGAACAAGCTTAGAAGCTCAGTAGATGTAACTGGCGGGATGCACGCCCAAATCACCTCCATTAGCTCTAATTCCGTATCCGACAACTTTTGAATCTGGTTCACTGTGAACACCTCTTTACTTCGTTATGCGTCCATAACGAGCATAGTTACTACATGATGTAGTAACTAAAACCTACTACAATTTGTAGTAGGTTGTCAAGTTAGCGTGTGAGATTGACGCCCTCAAGTTAAATGCTTATTGGTCAAAGCGTGCAATAAAAATAACCTCCCTTCGTTATGTACAACGCAAGGAGGTTATTTTTCTTATTACTGATCTTTATTATTTTCTTGTAGCTCGTCCAATTGATGCTCCAATAGCTCTAGCTGCTCTTTATTTTGTTGGACGGTGTCCATGTGCTCGTGATGTTGCTGTGCATTTTCTAGCGCATTTTCTGCATGTGCAATTGAATGATATGCTTGCTGGATTGTTTGCTCTTGCGGATAAGACATCGCTTGCTTCACCGCATGATTTGCCTTTTGAACAGAGTTACTGAGTAAAGTGCTTGGATGGTCCTCTTTCCAGCTTGTGTCTGTGTGCTTAGCCAAGTGTGGTTTTTCCCCTCTCGATTAGGTCATGTTGTCTACACTATAGTTTTGTAAAATATCCAAAAAAATATGCATGGATTGCAGCTAATGAACAGACATATGAGCTAAAAATATAATAAAGCCGGTAACTAAATAGCTGACTCAAGGTACAATTTACGCAAGTTAAATAAATGAAGTCCTCCGTGTACTTGATGAACGTTTCCCCTTCAGCCTCCAAACAAATACCTGTTGCATTTAATAGTACGTGCTCATGCCATGTAGTTGCCCAAGGTACTGTCGGATGTCCGCAACTGGAGCGATTTGTCTAAGAAGATCCTAGCCCTATTGAGTTATGCCAGAGTAAGCAGCAAGAATGACATCTGGGTTTGAATTTGGAATAGCCTCAAAATCAAGGCCATCCTTATCTGAAAAAATAGAATAAAATATCCATAAGAGCGCACGCTCTTTACTCTAAGAAAAAACGTAGAACTGCCTGTAAGTATTGAAAGCATACAATTTTAGATAATTGATTTGATTCGTTAGGACTATTTCTTTCGAGTTCTAAAAAAGGTAAAATTTATATATAATTACTTTTGTATACTTATCTCCGTTGAAAAGAAGGATGATTTGTAAGCGGAAACAGGTGGAGGAAGTCAGATTACGGCACTTTGTATAACAGCACAAAAAGTAGTGGGGGGAGAAATATTGAATAAAACAATTAAAATAACACTTTGCATAGTAGCTATATTTTTATTGTTAGATTCTTTCGGAAATATTTTTGGTGAAATGATATTGATGAAGAAAATATTTGCAATATTAATAGCTGTTATCTCTTTGTTAATAGGGTATTTGGCTTTACGAGATAAAAATAAAAAACAGGAGTGATTGTGTTGAGGACTAAATGGAAATTAAAATTTGTATCGGTAATCTCAGCTTTTGCTCTGCTTTTTTCGACATCCGGTGTAACAGTGAGCTTTGCATCATCCTTACCTAATGAAAATCAAATATACAATCAAGCAGTAATTGAGCTTCCAGAAATAACCGATGAAAATTTGGAAATTGCATTAGAAATCGCTAACTCGGATCTAGAAGAAACGGCTGTATTTATTAACGGTGGATTTGATAATTTTTATAAAGATTATGAATCCGCAAACGTTTCTAAAGTAGCTTTTGACAAATTTAATGAAACCTTAATTGCAATTAATAAACAAGTTGAAGATGGAATCTTTATAACAAACGGAAGTCTCTTAGATTTACAAATCAATAATGAAGCCGATGACACGATCATCGATATGGTTCAACCTTCTTTCACAGTCGAAACAGAATGGTATGGACATGTTCTTTTTATAAACGCTAGTGAGGCTAGTAAGATACAGAAAGTATTAGCTGCGGGTGGAGGAGCAGCGGGTATAGCGACGGCTTTAGGTGGGATTAGTGCTGTATGGGCCGCTGCTTTATTCTTTTTATACGGTATAGGTGAAATTTGTAATTGGAATAACAACGGGTACTATGTGCACCAACCATGGGTAGGTCCAGTTTGGTGTACTCCTAATTGAAAAGATAAAAACAACAGACTTTTACTTTGAGATATAGTTTTTTGAACTTGAAGAGGTGCCAATATATGCGCTTAATCGTCCTTAACTGGAGGATTAAGCGCTGTTTTTGTGAGTTCAAACAAAGATCTCGGGGTAGAGTGCCTCTACTTAGATGGTTTCTGAAATTCAGCCACGAAGCAAATATTGGTTATCTTGTGGAACTCCGAGCAGGAGTGTCGATTCTGTAAGCATTTTTTCTCCCGTTGCCCATTTATTCAGCTTCATCAATGCTTAAAAATTGACAGAACCATAGAATGCCAGCATGATGTAAATAGATAATTTTTATTTCATAGGGTAAGAAAGGAATATTCAACATGAAAACCTATCTTGTGTTCGGTGCCAGCAAAGGATTAGGAGATGCATTCGTCAGAGGCGTTCCTGAGCAAGGAGATAAAGTATGGGTCGTTTCGCGAAGAAAGCCTGAAAGTTTGAACTTGAATGATGGGGTAGAGCGGGTATGGTTACAGGCTGATTTGTCTGAGCTGAACGCCGCTGCACTCGTCACGGATAAGCTGCAAAACGAAACAGTGGACGTTCTCATTTACAATGTAGGGCTGTGGGAGAAGGAAGGCTTTGAAGATCATTATACGTTTGATAAAGATGAGCCAGCGGATATAAGTCAGTTGATTCATGTCAATGTCACTTCGGCCATTGTGTGCATTCAGGCAGTATTACCCCATATCAGGAAATCGACTTCTGGAAAAATAATCCTCATAGGCTCAACCGCTGGTTTGAACAATTCGAATAGTACGCAGGTCTCTTTTGTCGCCTCCAAATTTGCCATTCGTGGTATTACAGAGGCTCTCAGAGAGCATACAAGAAGTGACGGTATTGCCGTCACTTGTATCAACCCTGGTGAGCTGGCAGCTGAAATTCCTTATGAAGAAGGAAGTGAACGGGCCCTATCCGCCTATAATGGGACACGAATTCCACTTCAGGATATCGTTGCTCTAGTGAAATGCATAGTAAGCCTGTCCAAGGCAGCGTGTGTGAAAGAAATCAATATCCCAGCTTTAACGGATATGAACACCTAATTATGAGTTTGCACAACATACATATTAAGAACCAAAAGGCGCCCAAGCAGGTGCCTTTTTTAATTTCGCCTTAAAGCTATAGCAATCGGTATCTATTTCATAGTGAAATGAAACGGATATTTTAGTGGAAATCATTACATGCTAAAAAAAATTAAACGCAATGAAAAATAGTAGGGCTCTCAGTTGTATTAAAATTGAAAGGGGGTGCTGAGGTGTACAATTCATATGAGCTCAATGAATCTGTGCGGCGGGCCTTGGATCTATATTCACACAGCTTGATTAAAATAGCCTTTACGTACCTGAAAAATATAGCTGATGCCGAAGAAGTGACTCAAGAGGTTTTTCTCACCTATTTGCAGAAGCGCCCTGTGTTTGAAAACAGCGAGCATGAAAAAGCATGGTTGATTCGATTAACCATTAATAAAAGTAAAAATATGCTGAAAACCGGATGGTTCAAAAGCAGAAATCCTGTTCCCGAAGATCTTAGCTATCTTCCACCAGAAGAAAATGGGATTTTGCAGGCTGTACTGGCCTTGGACAAAAAATATCGTATTCCCATTCATCTGCACTACTATGAGGGATATTCCATCAAGGAAATTGCCGATATTATGCAGACTAAGTCGGCCACGGTAGGAACATGGCTCGCAAGAGGACGTCTTATCTTAAAAGACAAAATTGGAGGCTTGGAGGATGAAGAAATCTGTTTATAAATCCGCGATGTCTCGTGTGAAAACAAGTGAGAATTTTAAAGAGGCAACCTATCAGAAGCTAATGTCGGAAATGGAAAAGACAGCACAACCAAATAGCAGCAATCAAAAGGAGTCGTTTAAAATGGAAAAAGCTAAAAAAAGAACGTTGACAGGTTGGACAGTCGGTATTGCAGCATGCGCAGTATTATCGTTAGGCATCTTCGCTATGAATCAGGATACACCAAATACAACAAATGCTCCAAATACAGCACCTGAGTCGGCTGCTGTTGCAACGAAGCCTCCTACGAGTGGCAAAGCGGTCGTTAATATTGAGGGTGAGATTACGGAAGTGAGCGCAGATGGGAAAAGCTTCAAGGTTGGTAACTTATGGGTAACTGTAACCTCAGAAACGGGAATGGGTATCGAAGGGTCAACGGCTGCCGAGCCGTCTGAAGAGCTGCTGCAAAAGGAGTTTAAAGTCGGTAATATCGTATCTGGTTTTACGACTGAGGATGTAAGCACAGGAAAAGTGAATGCAGCACGCATCTACAATAATATGGCTCCGCAGAAATAAGATAGATACCAGGAGCGTAACGCAGATAGCTTTAAAATTTACCGTGGCACAATGAAGGCCAACAGTCACCCTCTTACGAGTGACTGTGGCCTATTTGTGTTTGTCGAGGTGTTGTCGAAATTAGGGTGAAACTCAGTGCGAGCTGAGATAAACCTCCAGTGTGGAAATGGTAGGGCACCAGCGTGATTGTTCAATAGTCAGGCGGATGTGTCTTGCTGTTATTGCTGGAAATTTAAGTATGCGTTTGTATCCAACAATCGTGCATTCACTGAATTGCTCCCAAGAACCGTTATGCAGGTACTCCATACGGAGCTTTTCGATGCGTTGACCGGATTGAATATGCTCTTTGAGCACGATTCTGTCAAATGCTTGCTCGGCAATCAAATCGATTTCGATCACGGCATGCTCAGTGCCTTCTTTTGGACACCAATACGTATTTTTGTCACCATCTAAAATACGATTGGCATCGTGGTTCTCGTCCAATGCTTCCGTCGCCGAGGCATTTGCATTCGCGGCAAGATTATGCTGGAAGGTGGACTTGATTTTTTGTCCAAGCTCAGCCATTCGCTTGGCATCGTTCTCATGAATGAGTCCGCGCTGATCGGGAGGAAGGTTCAGAAGAAAGGTCGAATTTCCACCAACCGATTTATAGTAGATATCCAAGAGCTCCTCCAGATTTCTAACCTTGTCATCCTCAGAGGCATGGTAGAACCAGCCTGGTCGAATCGAGGTATTTACTTCAGCCGGATACCAAGTGAGCTTATCTTTCCCTTGGATGGCTTCTCTGCTGCCCAAATTCTCGTCTCTTGAGTTCGTTCGCTTGGAAAACTCGCCGTCGTCTACATGCTGCGACTCCTCCTGAATTTTCTCGCAATCCTGAAGCTCTGCTGGAACGACACTCCACTCGGAATCGCGAGTATGGCCTGCCTCATTGCCGCACCAACGAACATCAGGTCCGCATACGGATATTACTGCGCCTGGCTGCAATTCCCGAATCACCTCGTAATAGCCATCCCAATCGTAAATTTGTTTTAATCCATTAGGTCCCTCGCCACAGGCTCCGTCAAACCATACACAGAAGATGTCTCCGTAATGGGTCAGCAGCTCGCGCAGCTGATTTTTCAAATAGTCGTTGTATAGAGAGGAGCCGTAACGTTGATCGTGACGATCCCAAGGGGATAAATACACTCCGAATGCAAGCCCGCCTTCACGGCAAGCATCCGCTACCTCCTTTACAAGATCGCCATTCCCGCCGCGCCATGTACTGTTCTTAACCGAATATTCCGTATACGCGCTTGGCCAAAGGCAGAATCCGTCATGATGCTTGCAGGTCAAGATCAAGCCCTTCATTCCCGCTGATTTGCAGACATCCACCCATTGCTTTGCGCTAAATTCCCTCGGGTTAAAAATGGCCGGGTCCTCGTCACCGAGCCCCCATTCCTTATCCGTAAATGTGTTGACGCCGAAGTGGATAAAGGAATAGAACTCCAGCTCCTGCCATGCCACCTGCCGTGCAGACGGTACGATTTGTGCAGCATTTCTGATTCGTTCACTCATTGGTATGCTCTCCTTTGATTGTCGATTCATACATCAGTAGTTCTACGTCATAGCTGCTGAGAGTCAGTGAGCGCTCGAAGTTTCTGCCAGTAAGGAAGCCAGAGGCTGGCCTATCGAGCTCTATCGTTTGCTCAGTGCCGGTGGTGTTCACATAGATAACGGAGCCGTTGTCCAGTTCGCGTGCAATAATTCCTGTCGGAGTAGACGGTCCTTTCTGTATGCCAAGCGCTGAATACAAGGGGTCGAGAAGTGCTGTAAGTAAGCTCGTATTGGCTGGAATGGCGACATAGATGGCTTCTCCCTTGCCGTATTTGTTCCGTGTCACTGCGGGCGACTTATCCCATGTATTGGTAAAAGTTGCTACAGTCTCGGCCGTATGAGCCTCAAGGATTTCATAATAGTCGATATCAGGCTGCAGCTCACGCCCTCCGAGTGAAATAATTGGCTTCTCACGCTCCAAGCGAAGCTCCGTCTTCTCCAGTCCGCCAGCATTTTCAATAGGCGTATGACTTCTGGTTCTTGAGAATGCTCCGCTGCGAATGCCAAATACATCGCTAAGCTCTCCCGGAAGCGGTGTGTCAAATGCGCGGCTGTGCTCATTGACCTTCGCTGAATATGCTGTCATTACAACAGTTCCACCGCCTTCAACGAAGGATCGAATGGCTGCTGCCGATGCTTTATCCATCACGGCATGTCCGGGCACGATCAAAATCTTATAATTGTTCTTCAGCTGGCGCAAATTCACAATATTGCAGTCAAGATTAGCGAGCATGAGTGTCTCATAGGCTTGCAATACTTGCTCGGTATACTCCATTTTATAATAGCTGCGATTGCCCGCCATCACCTTCAAGCTTTCGTAGGAATAAGCAATAGCGATTTCCGGCTTGGTTCTTCTAGGAAGGCCTAGCTCCTTCAAAAGGTTAAATTCCTCAGCGATTTGCTTGAACTCGTCATATTTCCAGCCTGGAGTTCCGTCATGGTCCACTAGACCGAATACATACTGCTCCTCGCCGCCCAGCATGGTCCGCCAGGTCCACGCACAGACCGCTTGACCCCTATATACTAAAGAGAGATAGGCGTACATTCTCATGGCATTGCGCGGCGAACCGTAGCCTCCAAAGTCACCGGTTTGGAATTCGAGGCACCATATCGGTTTATCAAGCTCCCCAATGCGATGATCCATAAAGAAACAAGCGGCTGTCAAAGCTCTTCTGTCTTCTGGATTAGTGCCCGGATAAAAACCGATTCCAGGCAGGTCGATTATATCTTGATACTGCTTCATATAATCGAAACCGTATCCGGGATTTTCAGACCAATGGTTGGTCGATTCCCTGGCATGTGGGGCCAAGCGTTTGACGAGAAGGCTTAAGCCATGCATAAACGCCAAAGTTTCATCGGAGTAAAAACGCCACATGTCGATTACCCGTTCCGGAGCCCCTTGTATATGACCCGAAATCGGCAGCACGACATCGTGAAAGCTGTTAAGCTTTCTGGACCAGCGATGCGTCGTCCATGCTTGATTCAAGCTGTCTATCGTTTTATATTTCTCCTTAAGCCAAGCTTCAAAGCGGTCTCTGGCAGCACTGGAATAGGAAGGCGAGCCTGAGCCAAGCTCATTGCACAAACCAAAGGCGTAAAGAGCGGGATGGTTTCGATAGTGGCAAACTAGTTTTTCTGCGAATCTGTACGCATATTCTTGAAAAGCTGGATGGCCGATATCTTCCATATATCGTGTTTGCGCTTCTAAACGAATGCCGTTTGTATCTGTGAGGTCGATCTCGGGATATTTTTTGTGCAGCCATGTGGGAGCTGGACGGGTGGCGATATCAAGAACAACCTTTATGCCAGCCTCGTGGAAAAGGTCCATTACTTCATCGAACCACTCAAATGTAAAGTTCCCCTCAGACGGCTCATAGCTGTCCCAGCAAAGATGCCCCAGTCGGACAATATTGAAGGAGGCCTTCTTCATCATTTCAATATCATGCTTCCATCGCTCGCGAGGCCAATCGTGTGGATGGTAATTCGTTCCTGCAAATAACAAGCTGATCACCGCCATATAAAATAATTAAATATACAGATCATATTAAATGCTGGATTCCAAATAAGAAATATAAAAAATCAATGCGAATATATAAGAATATGAAAACCAAAATGAACGACCAATATATTTATATAAATCTCGTTTTATTGTTATTTATGCATTCATGAGGTCAGCGATATACTAAACATCAATCATATAAAGGGAGGTCGCAGAATGAGAAAAAGATTTGTGAAGCAAGCGTCCATTGCGCTTGTAGCCGGATTAACGCTTTTGACTGCTGTTGGCTGCAGCCAATCATCCAATTCAGAGAACAATGCACAAGGGGAAACAGAGAATGCAGGTCAACAAGAGGCTACGATTACATTAGGTCGTGTTGTAGGCTCCGATAACAAATTTAAAAATGGAGAGAGCATAGAAAACAATGTTCACACCAAGTGGGCTAAAGAGAAGTTCGGCATTAACTTTAAGGTGGATTGGACCGTCGGAACCGGCGAGGCCTATTCCACAAGACTCCGTCTTTTGTTGAACTCCAACGATAAGCTGCCGGATGTTTTCACTTTGAGTGATCCGACGCTTGAGAATCAGGTGGTCGATTCCGGCAAAGTCATGGATATTGATGAAGCCTTCGAAAAATATGCTTCGCCGCGAATCAAGGAGCTGTACGCTCAATACCCTGAAATCTGGAATACAGTAAGCTACGATGGCAAGCATTATGGTCTTCCTACCTTCAATGCTGGCAGTTCCTTCAGCGTCATGTGGATACGTCAGGATTGGCTGGATAAATTAGGGCTGCAGGCTCCTAAAACCATTGAAGATATGGAAACCGTCATGGATGCGTTTGTTAATCAAGATCCTGATGGCAACGGGCAAAAGGATACCATCGGATTGTCTCTTTCCCTTAAAAAAGGCGTTACAGCCGTGAAGGATACGTATATGGTTTCCAGTGATTTCTTATTTGGACAAGCAGCTATCCCTACCTACTGGACGGAGGCGGCAGACGGATCGCTACAGTACGGGTCCGTGCAGCCAACGGTGAAGGAGGGGCTGACCAAGCTTAGCGAGTGGATGAGCAAAGGCTATCTGGATAAAGATGCAGGGGTTATGGATGAAGCCAAGGCAGCGGAGAGCTTTGTGCAGGGCAAATCCGGCATGGTGTTTGGACCTACATGGATGGCGACTTATCCGTTCAACTCCGATATGAAATTTGATTATAAGCCGGTACCGATACCAGCAGGTATTGACGGGAAGATGGGATTCGGCAGCGAGCCGCAATCCTCAGTCAGATTTTATTTCAACAAGGACTTTAAGTATATGGAAGCATTTTTCAATTATTTGGACGCTATTATGGGGCCAGGCTTCTATGATCCTGATTCGGAATTCGCCAACGGCTGGGCGGAGGGCTACGATTATATCCTGAAAGATGGAGAGCCTGTCTATGATCAGGATCAAATTCCGGGTGGATGGATCGATGTGAAAAAATATTCGATTTACGGAAACGATATCCAAACGCCAAAAAAAGAGCTTGAGGTCATGGCCAAGCTAGGTCAGGGAATCGCGCCAGAAACGCCTTATGAGAAGTATTTCTCAGCCAGACCGAAGAAATGGGCGGAAGCTGCTGCAGTATTGCAAACGTATCTCGACGATGCCGCTGTTTTTGATCGGTATACCGGACCACCAACAGCTACGATGGCTCAAAAAGGCGAATTGCTTCGCAAAATGGAAAACGAAGCCTTCCTGAAGATTATTTACGGGAACGAATCCCCAGACTCCTTCGATGATTTTGTTAGTAAGTGGAAATCCTCCGGCGGCGACGATATGACCAAAGAAGTAAACGAGTGGTATCAAGCGGTCAGCAAATAGAAGATTTTACTTCGGCAGGCCTTGCGGGCATATCGACGTAAGGCCTGTTTTATTTTCTAAATTAGCAAAAAAGGAGTTGTCTGGATGATGGAATGGAAGAAGAGGAGGATGAAGGTTTTTCGCCAGCTTCCTCTTCATTTGCTCATACTGCCATCTGTAATCTGCTTGCTGGTATTTAATTACGCGCCAATGGCTGGACTACTGATGGCTTTTCAGGACTATAAGCCTCGTCTGGGTCTTCTGAATTCGCCATGGGTTGGCTTAGAGCATTTTCAGTATATGTTTACGTATCCCGACAGCATACAAGTGATTTATAACACGCTATTAATCGCTTCGCTTAAAATTGCAGCGAACACTGTGGTGCCTATCGTGTTTGCCTTGCTTCTGAATGAAGTTCGCGTCGTGATGTTCAAAAGGTTTGTACAGACGTTCGTTTACCTTCCTCATTTCTTGTCTTGGGTAATATTAGGCGGCATCTTGACGGATATCTTAGGCAATAAAGGGATTGTGAATCATCTATTATCCCTGCTGGGAGCCGATCCTGTATTCTTTCTCGGTGACGGCACCTGGTTTCGAATCACGGTCGTGATCAGCGATGTATGGAAGGAATTCGGCTTTTCCACGATTATTTATTTGGCGGCCATGAGCGGCATTAATATGTCATTATACGAAGCAGCAGAAATGGATGGAGCAAGCCGCTTCAAGCAAACCTTCTACGTTACCTTGCCATCGCTTGTGCCTGTGATATTGGTTGTAGGAACGTTGTCGCTAGGCAATATCCTTAACGCTGGCTTCGACCAAATCTTCAACCTGTACAACCCGCTCGTTTACCGTGAAGGAGATATTATTGATACCTTTGTTTACAGAGTAGGTCTTATGAATGGATCGTTCAGCTTCGCGACAGCCGTCGGCTTGTTCAAATCGGCAGTGAGCTTTGTCCTGATCGTTGCTGCGTACCGACTTGCCTACCGATTTGGCAATTATCGTATTTTTTAAAGTAAAGGCAGGCTGATTATATGTATCGAGACACAATTGCTTATCGCTGGTTTACTGTATCCAATACATTGCTTCTGACAGTGATATCCGTTTTATGTATTTTGCCGCTGGTTCATGTTGCCGCTGTGTCTTTAAGCTCAAGCTCGGCTGCAACGGCCAGCCAGGTGTATTTTTGGCCAGTTGGATTTACGGGTGAAGCTTACTTGAGGACGCTGTCGAATCCTTTATTTTTGCGTTCCCTTATCCTATCGGTGGAAAGAACAATCAGCGGCACCTTGTTGTCCATGGCATTGACCGTTACAGCGGCTTATACGCTGTCGCGTTCCTTTTACGGCAGAGGATTTTATTCGTGGTTTTTCGTATTTACAATGCTGTTTAACGGCGGCTTGATTCCGAGTTATCTGGTAGTCACTCAGCTGCATTTGACTAATACGCTAGGAGCGCTTATCCTTCCGGCAGCCGTCAACGTGTTTAATACGATTCTTATGATGCAATTTTTCCGAGCTATTCCGAAGGAGCTTGAAGAAGCGGCTTTAATAGATGGAGCGGGTTATATGAGATCGCTGACAGCTATTTATGTGCCTCTATCGCTTCCTTCTTTAGCTACCTTATCGTTGTTTTCGATGGTATGGCACTGGAATTCATGGTTTGACGGATTGATTTATATGACCGATTACCGGCAATACCCGCTTGCTACATTTTTACAGACGATCATTCAAAGCGGAGACATGCGCAATACGAATATAGATCCCGGGCAGCTGCAGATTCTATCGGAAAGAACTGTGCGATCTGCCCAAATATTGATTGGAGCGCTTCCGATCCTGCTAGTCTATCCCTTTCTGCAAAGGTTTTTCGTTCAAGGGTTGACGATGGGAGCCGTTAAGGAATAGAATGGGCAAAAACTTGGGAGTCGAAGCGAATGATTAACAAGGAACGCAGTCTCTTTTCCAAACTAGTCGGCTCGCTTATATTATTTTTGCTGCCAGTATTCATTTTGTCCATATATTCCAATAGAGTCAACGAGAATGCGATGACTGAACAAATTAAACAGTCAAGCATCAGCAGGCTATCTACCTTAGCCACGCAATTGGACAATACTATTCTTCAATTGGAGGTATTCACCAATATTCTGATTCGTGATCCGAACGTCATTGAATTTCAAGATTTGTCTTTGGTGACCTCCAGCTATTATGAACAAATTAATCGAAAAAAAATTATTCAGGATAAGCTATATTTGCAAAGTGCATCGACCGAATGGATTAACGATGTAACCGTTTATTCCCCGCAAACCGGACAAACGATATCGACAGTAAACGGAACCTCGTTTGATCCGGAGCGGCTGCAGAGGCTAAGCAAGGAAAATTGGAATTTTATTTTGAACGATGAACAGACAAACAAACTGGGAAAGGTGACCCATCTGACCGTTGAACCTTACGAGGCAGGCGGCGGTATCTCCAAAGCCAATTCCATCATTGAAATAAGCTTTGACATGAGCAACGTAATTCATATGCTGGACAAGTTTAAGTCGCAAGGGAGCGGCGAAGCCTTATTTTATAAGTCTAGTGATACATTTTTAGCAACAAGCTCGTTCCCTTCCTATCTCCTTAGTGAAGCTGTGTCGGCTTTAAAACAAAGACAGCTGGCAGATGAGGGAGGCATTACCTTAAATATAAACGGGATTTCATATCTGCTTACTTATTCGAATGTACAAGCGCTCGATGGTTATGTAGTCAGCGTAGTGCCTTTATCCGAGATTTTAACTCCATTGCGAATGACCAATCGCTTCGCCTATCTTGTCTATGGATTGCTGCTCATCGTCGGCATTGCAGTATCCTGGTTGCTGTACCGAAATGTTCAGGTACCCTTGCGGGCACTTGTAAAAGGAGTGCAGCAAATTAAAATGGGACAATACAAGACAAGAATTCCGCTTCAGGTAAACAACGAATTTCGGCTCATTATTTCCAGATTCAATGATATGGCTGATCAAATTCAGCAGCTCATCGAGAATGTGCTGGAGCAGCAGCTGCATACGCGCGAAGCAGAGCTCAAGCAGCTGCAATCGCAAATCAATCCGCATTTCTTGTATAACAGCTTGACCTATGTCATCAGCATGACCAAGCTGAACAGGAAAGACGCGGTTCTTGAGATGGCCTATCACCTGTCAGATTATTATCGCTACACGACTCGGGTGGAGAATCAATTGGTTAAGCTGGAGGACGAGTTGAAGAACGCGGCTGATTATCTTAGTATTCATCGCATGAGGATGAGTCGTATTCGTTATGGAATTGATGTGCTGAGCGGCATGATGACCCTTATAGTGCCCAGACTAATTTTGCAGCCGATTGTGGAGAACGCTTTGATTCATGGGGTTGAAGCTTTGGAGGATGTTGGAGTTATAACGATTACGGGGAGATGCACAGGCAACGAATATTCATTAATTGTAGAAGACAATGGTGGCTCCATGAACTTCGAGCGGCTGCAAGACCTTCGTAAGCTATTGACAAGCCGGCACGGAGAAGGGGCGGAAAGCTGCGGTCTTCTGAATGTGCATCGGCGGCTCCAGCTCCGTTATGGAGCCGATTCCGGCTTGAAGCTTTCGATTAACGCTGCATCCGGACTGCGGGTAGAGCTGCATTGGAGAGGGGAGGCGGTTGACGATGAAGCTGTTGATTGTAGATGATGAAGAGCATTTGGTCGAAAGCATGACAGCTAGCATATCCTGGGCAGAGGCTGGCATTACAACCGTGCTTTCCGCGTACTCCGGCAAACAGGCTCTTGAAGTGATGGACAAGAATCCCGTAGACATTGTGGTAACCGATGTTCGTATGCCAGGTATGAATGGGATTGAGCTGATCAAAGCGATTAAGGGAAAATGGCCTCAAACGGAGTGTATGCTGCTTACCGGGCATGCGGAGTTTGAATTTGCCCGGCAAGGAGTGAAGCATAAGGCGTCTCATTATTTGCTCAAGCCGGTGAAGGACGTTGAGCTGATCGCTGCCGTTAAAGATGCGGTCCATACCGTGCTTATGGAACGAGAGAAAATGATGGCATTTGTGCAATCGCAAGCTATGGTTTATCGAAATTTGCCTATTTTACGTTCCAATTTATTGAACAATCTGATTCAAGGGCGATTGTGGCAAGAGCGGAAGCTGAATGAACAATTGCTCTTATATAATGTTCAGATCGGGATCGGAGATACGATGTCGCTGATTCTTATTCGTATAGAGGATAATGATAAGCGGTATGGTCTATCGGATATGTCCATTATGGGGTATGCAGTTACTAATATCGTCGAGGAATTGCTGTCCGGCACCTATAAAAGCTGGAGCTGCGAGGATTTGTACGGCCATATCCTGTTCATTGTAAATCACGGAGCAGGGAGCTTGGAGGATCATTATTTGGAACAGATTGCAGACGAAATGCGGCGAATTGTCAATCAGCTGCTGCATTTAACCATTTCGGTTATTTTGTCGCCTGTGGGAACTTTTCCAGCCGATGTGGAGGAGCTTTATCAGCGCTGCGTCGCCACGGTTCGTTCGCAAATCGGTTATGACAATGACTTCGTCGTCCGTCTTGGCAAGGAAAATACGAAGCCCATGTCTCATATTGTCGCTTCACTATACTCGCCGCCGCTATTCCCGCATTTGCTTGAGGCGGGAAACTGGGTGGCTGCAAGAGAGAAGCTGGAGGAAGTGCTGCGTGAATGGAAGGTGAAATACAGCGGTTCAAACGAACATTTATTTGAAATATATTACTCGTTAAAATCAGCGTTTACTTACTTTGTGCATAAGAGCGGAAGGCTGCTTGCTGATTACCCCTTGCATGCATCGGCGGAGATCAAGAGTGTTGGCGAGCTTGAGTATTGGGCCACGAGCATGCTGGATACGCTGCACAATGAAATGAATACGGAACTGTCTGCATCCCGCCATTCAGTCGTGGCTCAAATTCATCAATTTGTACAAGAGCATCTATCTGAGGACGTTTCGCTTCAGGCAATCGCCGATCACGTCTATATGCATCCAACCCATGTTTCCAAAGTGTTCAAGAGAGAAACAGGTGAGAACATATCAGACTACCTGCTGCGATTGCGGATGGAAAAGGCCGTATTTTTGTTAAAGGACAGCAGATTTAAAATATACGAAGTTGCGAACCGTTTGGGATATAAAAATCCGCCCTATTTTATCAAGGTTTTTAAGGAGCATTTTGGCGTTACACCGCAAGAATTCAGAGAGTGATGTAATAAAAAGCCCGTGTATGATATTAATTGAGATCGCGAAAACGCTGGGGAGTTATGGATTCTATTTTTCTGAAAGTAGATACAAAATGACTAGCATCCAAAAACCCTACCAAAGAGGCGACTGCCTTGACAGTGAGCTTTTTATCGTTTATCAGATACTCCTTGGCTTTCTGAATACGCAAGTGTATGAGGTATTGGTAAGGGCTCATCCCTGTTGTCGCTCTGAATAAGTAGTTCAATCGTTGTGAGCTGATTCCAGCATATTCTGCCAGTTGGAGCAATCCAATGGCGGGATTTGAATAGTTTTCTTCAAGAAACCGAATGAATGGCTTTATTCTAACCGTATGCTGGGAAAAGGAACGTTGATTATCGACTTGTCCATATCGTTTCAGGTCCATCAGAAAGCGATACACAAAGGCCGAACCATCCAGCCCATTGAAA
Organism: Paenibacillus sp. KS-LC4; assembly: GCF_036894955.1. Taxonomy (NCBI): domain Bacteria; kingdom Bacillati; phylum Bacillota; class Bacilli; order Caryophanales; family Paenibacillaceae; genus Paenibacillus; species Paenibacillus sp. KS-LC4. The sequence goes on from NZ_CP145905.1 coordinate 645,407, forward strand.
TCGAAGCCTTGTTTTGCCAAATGTCGACTCCTTTTATGCATTGTGGATAGTCGGGAGCTCGATTCCCAGCTAATCACCGTTGAGGTGGCCAAGCCGAGAGAAGAAACAATGAAAGGGACGAGGTTTCCATTGAATGTAATATACCAGGTAGACCAAGGATGTGTTTGGGTTACATAACGGTGCGGAGCATTAGGAGGCAGCAAAATTCCTTGATTTGGCGCTAGAGATAATATTTTTCCCGATATTTCAAATTCACCTTCTCCTTCGGTTGTCTGCAACCAATGATAGCAATGATAACCCTGTGGTCGGACAAACTCATCCTGCCATTCATTCCATCCCATCGTTTCGACAAAAATAGGAAGCGTACGGTCCAAGGCTGTTACAAGCATTTGTTTCATGTAATGCTGCATTGAATCACTGCTTTCATTTTTTTATATTGTACTTTAATTATACCTGATTTCACTTCTGCCAGTCATCCTATACATAAGCATGTCATCCTCTCTTGATACTCTGTGAAAGAATAGGTGAGGATTGGGATTGATCTTTTGAAGAAACGCATCGTGCATAGGTTTTGGGGCTATGATAGGCTGTGAGCAATTGACCTGTCATAGCCCCATTTGCGTGTTATCGGAATTTATAGGGGTTTAACAGGTACACATATTTCGCAAAAATCATTCTCAAGCATATTACCGATATATCTTTCTAAAATCGGTTTATTGTCCATTTGGTATCCGCCGTTTTGTAAGTATGGAAAAATTTCATGCCATGCTCTTTGAATTGCTTCCGCTGTATGCTTGATTGTGCAAATCACATACGTTCCACCATCAAGCTGGCCCTCGCAAATGGAATCATCATCTGGATATTCCTTTGAAATGACAATACATGCATCATATCGACAGTTTTCCGATAGTGTTGTTTCAGGGTTATCTTGCGGCACCCCGAGCAGGATGGTTGATTCAGTAAGCAGATTTTTTCCAATGGCCCAATTTTTCAGCTTCTCCATGGCTTGAGAATTGGCAGGACCATATGGCCCAACCTGTCGCACATAGGCAATGCGGTATTTCGGCAAAGTTTCGATTTTAATATCCATTGTTTTTTCCTTTCGTAAATAGATTGGAATACAATTGGAATGCTATCATGCTATAAAATATTATTCATTATTTTTTTGGAATAATCATTATTCCTATTCAATAATAAGGCAATCTAAACGCAGCTGACGGCTAAGATTAGCGGGATAAAGATTTGCCGAGGCAAATTTAAGGGAGGTGTCAGCTTCCCCTTAACTCAATACCTTTCGCTTTTATCGGTCTGATGAATTTCCTGCTATAATAGAATAAGCTTAACCAAACATCGTTATTTGGAGGCGGGGTTTAGAATATGGCAATCCTTACTTTTTTAAGGCGCATACTATGAGTATTTCTTACATAGATGATTTTATATATTTAAGTTATTGAATCACAACGAACGGAATGGCTGTCTATTTTTTAATAAGGAGTAAGTGAAATAGCTAATGGATAATTTTAATTTTGCTTCAATTATGGGTGACCAAACGAATTCACTGCCAGAGCAAATAGCGAATCATATATTGAAAAAAATATTTATAGGCGAATTAGTGCAAGGTGCTCGGCTGATTGAAACCAATATAGCGAAAGAATTGAATGTAAGTAACATTCCGGTTCGAGAGTCCTTCTATATTTTGCAAAATACGGGTGTTGTGGAACGGCTGCCTAGAAAAGGCGTACATGTAAAGGCCATCTCCAAACAAGAGATGGATGATTATACCGATGCCTTAGTGGAGCTATTTAAACTAGGAATCGATTTTTCGAAATCAAAGTGGAACGAAGAAAAATATGCGCAGCTTAAGCAGTATTTGATCGGGGCGCAAGAGGCACTGCGGCAGAAAAATATTTTAGAATACGTTGTTAACGTTCATCGTTTATGCGGGTATGTATTTCAAGTGGCTGAAAATAAAGCATTTAGCAAGTTTTACTCGGACATTACTTTTATTACAAATGCATACTCCCAAATGAAATGGGGAGATGTTGAAAGAACAAAAGGCCGTTACATTTACTTAGAAGAAATGGTCCATGCCATCGTCCAAGCGGATTTTGAGAAGGCGAAGGAAGCTTTTGAAATTCTGACGAGACAATCCCTAAATATATAGAACGAAGTAAGAGAAAGAGACAGCCTCCAAAGTAAAGTGGGGACTGTCTCTTTCTGCTCATTAGCTTAGTTGGCCATTACGCCGCCATCAACGATCAATTCTGTACCGGTGATAAACTTCGATTCATCCGATGCAAGGAAAAGGGACGCATAGGCGATATCAATAGGATCACCAAAGTGGCCTAGTGGTGTTTTATTCAAGTAGTATTGTTTTGCTGCTTTCATGTCTTCTGTTTCCAGAACGGCAGACATTGGCGTTCTAATTTGACCAGGACAAACAACGTTTGATCGTACATGATCTTTGCCATAGTCTACAGCAATATTTTTAGACATGCCGATTAACCCCGCCTTAGCAGCCCCATAGCCTGTACCGCCTTGTCCACCAACTAGTCCGCCGATAGAGGAAATGGTTACGATTGAACCGCCGCCATCTTTAATCATTTCAGGAATGGCATATTTGCTTCCTAAAAATGCTCCTTTTAAGTTAATCGCTAAAAGCTTATCCCACTCATCTGGATCATGGTCGGCAGCCTTCGCGATGAACGGACCAGCAACTCCTGCCGTATTCACTAAGACGTTTACTTTGCCGTAGGTTTCAACGGCTGTTTTGACAGCAACCTGCCAATCTTCAGGAGAAGAAATATTTAGTTTAACAGCGATCGCATCTCCACCGTTAGCATTAATATCATCAATGACAGCTTGAAGACCTTGTACGTTCATATCACCGCCAATTACTTTGGCGCCTTCTTTTGCAAATAAGCGAGCTTGCTCAGCTCCCATACCGCTGCCTGCTCCAGTAATAATCGCAACTTTGCCTGATAATCTTCCCATGAGAACGCCTCCATTAGTGTAATAAGCATCATCAAATAATATATAATATATAATCACGCTACTCACATTATATATTATATATTATTAAGTGTCCAATAATGGAGTGAATTATTGAACTTACAGATGAGATCCTCCGCTTGCATCAATGAGTTGCCCTGTTATCCAACGGCTGTCCGCTGAGGCGAGAAAGGCAGCGATATCCGCAACATCCTCTGGCTCACCCCATCTTTTGAAGGTAGAGAGGGCAGCGGCCATTTTTTGTCCATGGGGATCTTGCAGCGTTCCAGCATTCATTTCTGTATTAATAATGCCCGGCTGGATGGCATTCACCGTAATATAACGGCTGCCAAGCTGCTTAGCCAAGGCAAGCGTTAGAGTATCTATCGCCCCCTTCGACATGCTGTAGGTGAAAACACTAGGTGAGGCCACACGTGTAACAAAAGATGAGATATTGATAATGCGCCCTCCATCCTTAAGGCGTGGCAAGGCTTGCTGGGTAACAAATAGCGGTGCTTTAACATTCATGCTCATGACCTCATCAAAGGATTGCTCGGTTGTCTCCTCTATGTTTAAGATTTGGCCCATTCCAGCATTATTAACAAGAATATCAAAACGATTATCGCCTGTACGTTGTAGAAGCTCCTCATCCAATAACGCATATAAATCATGAATACCGTTAAGGGTTCTAAGGTCAGCACCAATTGCCAATGCGCTGCCTCCATTTTGCTCAATCTGTTGAACGACTTGCTTCGCGGCCAGCTGTTTGCTTCCATAATGTACGGCGACGATTGCACCCTCCTGTGCCAGACGCAGCGCAATGCCACGACCGATCCCCCGGCTTGCGCCAGTTACTAAAGCGATTTTACCCGTCAATTGACCCATATCCTCATCTCCTCGTATAGAATTCATGGTTAGTTATATCACATAGTGGGTTTTGAAATATTGCTCTCTTATTCCCGAAGCTATCCGAGTTAAAAAAAACACTAGTGAAAGAGAATAAATAATATAAGATAAGAGTGTAGCTATATTAGTCGTTGGTGGCTCGTGCAAACTTTAAATCGTTATTTAAATAAAATAAAATCGGGGAATGCGCTTTTTTAAGTCACAGCAGGAGGTAACCGAATTTGAATGAGGTCGAAGGATCACTACATACCGAGTGGCTCGCTCAATGGGAGTCAACTCATCCCTTAAACGATAAATGGGTGACGGTTGGCGAAGTTCACTATATTTCCTTGCATACGTTTATACTCGTGACAGATGGACAAGCGATCTGGAATATGAATGGAGAAAAGGTTCATGTTGCGTTTGGTCATTTGATTGCGATAGAAGAAAATTCATTCATCGAGGTTTTGGACGGCGGCAATTTGGACCTGTCAGGCTGGGAGATTCAATTCCATACGTATGCCCTGTTCCATAAACAACGAGAAATCATGAAATTTGAATGGCATGTGCCGACAGGGAACACCTATCAAATTACGCAATTAACGGGTGGGGCAGTAGCGGGCATCTGTCATCACATAAGCGAGCTAGCTTCCCGTGATGGGAATGAAGCGATGATTGGCAGCCAGCATTTTATTTACGGATTATTGAAGCATCTTTATCAGAAGCAGCCGAGTGGCAGACAGACTACCGAACAGGGAATGCAGCGATCTATCGTCTACATGCAGGAGCATTATGATGAGATCATTACACGCAAGCAATTAGCGGAAATGGCTGGAATAAGCCAGTGGCATTATTCTCGAAAATTCAGCGAGCGATATGGCAGGCCACCTTTGGATTATTTGGCGAATTATCGAGTCTACCGCGCACAGGAAGAGCTGTTATTGACCTCCGCGAAGACCTACGAAATTGCTAAAAAGGTGGGCTTTGAGGATGCTCATTATTTTAGCCGCCGCTTCAAGCAGCTTGCTGGAGTGCCGCCAAGACTTTACGCGCAGACCATACATCAGAGAAAAATCGTATCCCTTTCTCCGCTTTATGCGGAGGTTCTAATTGCATTAGGGGTCATCCCTCATGCTGTTGTGTTCATTCCTGTGCTTTTGCCGCAGCATCAACGACAACTATTTTCCTCGCATCAGATTCGACTGCTGGAAGCTTCGCAAAATGGTCTTGATTTGCCATTCATTCAACAGGCGCAGCCGGAATTAATGGTCGGCCGTTATTTAACAGAGGATATGAAGCGGCAGCTTCGTACAATTGCGCCTGTCATCACAGGCCTTACAGCAGATTTATCTATCCTGATTGATCAGTTCGCAGCTATTTTCGGCAAACAAGAAGCAGCAGCAAAGTGCCATGATCAGATGAACGATGAGGTGGAGGCGGCACGCAACCAATTACATTCGATCATCCGATCGGGAGCCACGGTTATGGTTCTGCGAGTAGAGCCTATTGGGTATCGCTATTTGGGAGAAAATTCAAGCAGAGTATCCCAATTGCTGTATGAAAAATTAGGTTTGACCCTTCCAGAGCCGTTAAAATCGGGAAAAGCATGGTTTAACCCGTGCTCGATTGACCAATTGTATAGTGCTAATCCCGATTATCTATTTGTGGAGAAACGTGTGATAGAGCATTATAGTGTGGATGAAAATATGGAAAAATTAATGGATAGCTACCAGTGGCGAAATTTGAAGGCGGTAAAAAATAACCGGATCTGCTATGTGGATACCAGCCTTTGGGTCGATGGCTTTGGCTTCACTGGACATGCGCTCGTATTAAAGCAAATCGTAAGCCACTTATTGGATGGAAAAAGTAATGGAGCACAATAATCCACCTCTATACGCACTTTTTGCTATGGAAGGATATCTTCTCATTTGATAATCTTTGATAGTGATAATTATTATCAATATGAGGAGAGAGGCAATAATGTCGAAACGATTAATGAAGGGGTTAGGTGTTGTGCTGTTGGCACTCAGTTTCATGCTAGCTGCCTGCTCCAATTCAACGAATACGAAAGAAGAAGCTGCTGTAGAGGCACAAGAAAGCGATGCGATTAAAGAAACGACTAAAGTGGTGCAGGATATGTTTGGCGAGGTGACTATTCCGGCCGAGTCGAAAAATATGCTCGTGACGAGCTCCATCTATGCCGAATATTTGATCGAGATGGGAATTACGCCGCAAATGGTCGTCGTAGTTCCAGAGATTGAGCCAGCGTATCGTGCTTCCTACTTTGAGGAGCATGGCGTCAAAATGATCGAGGGCGTGCAGTACCAGTACAACTATGAACAGCTGCTCAGCTTAGCACCGGATCTCATCATTGCACGGGGAGCAGGCATGGAGCAGAAGGAATACGATGAGCTGTCCAAGGTTGCGCCAACCGTATCCATCGACTCAAACAGCGAAATGGAAGATGCCATGCCCAAATTGGCAGAGCTTTTCAATAAGAAAGCAGAAACCGAAAAAATATTAAAGGAATTTGATGAAAAAGCACAAAAGGCCAAGCAAAAAATGGAACAGGCGCTCGGCAACAAAACGGTGCTCGTCCTTCGTGTAGAGCATAACCGATACCGGTACTTGGGCGCGCAGGCGGGTGACAGCAGCAGGTTTTTCTATCAAACCCTTGGATTGAATATACCTGATATTTTGAAAGATTCAAAAGACTGGTTTACACCATTTTCATTAGAAATGTTGCCTGATATTAACCCTGATTACGTCTTTCTTGAGCAAAGGATTTTAAAAGATTATGACACGGCGGACTCAATGAAAAATTTGGAGAACAGCAGTCTATGGAATAACCTGAACGCGGTTAAAAATAATCATGTATTCCCACTCAACACGAATGACTTTGTGCAAGGTACGGGTCCTATTGGCTCAGGCCTGCTCATGGATTATATCGTAGAAAGGCTGGTTCCTTAAATGAATACGAGGCAGCAGGAACTTTATGATATTACGATCATTGGCGGCGGCCCTGCGGGCATGTATGCCGCTTTTTACAGCGGCATGAGAGCGATGCGCACAAAAATTATCGAGGCCAAAGAGCAGCTTGGCGGATTTATGCGCACCTATCCCGAGAAGCTGATTTGGGATGTTGGCGGAGTCGAGCCGATACACTGTGAAAAATTGATTGAATCCTTAGAAAAGCAAGCGAAAACCTTCGACCCCACCCTTGTATTTGGCCAGGAAATTGCTTCGTTAGAGCGCCGGGAGGACCAGACTTTTGTGCTAACCTCCAAAACAGGCGAGCGCCATTATACGCGTACGATATTATTATGTGCGGGTAGAGGGATGACGCAGGTTCAGAAGCTCGATATTGAAGGGGCCAATCGCTACGAATTGACGAATCTGCATTATACGGTGACTGATTTGTCGAGATTTGCCGATAAGCGTGTTCTGATTTCAGGCGGAGGTGATTCTGCGATTGACTGGGCCAATGAAATTGCAAAATTGGCCAAGCAGGTCATCGTCGTACATCGAAGACATGAGTTTACAGCACACGAACAGCCTGTAGAGCAGATGAGAGCAGCATGCCAGGTGAAAATGCCATATAGCATTTCACGCTTATATGGAGCGGACGATCACATTGAGCATGTCGAGCTCGTTCATGTGGAGACTGGTGCAATTGAGCAATTAGATGTCGATGAAATCATTGTGAGTCATGGCTATGATCGCGACTTTGGCAATTTGTCGAACTGGGGGTTAGAGAGGGAGGACTATGGCGTGTCGGTGGATGCGCGAATGAGGACGAGCATTCCTGGCATTTTTGGAGCGGGCGATTTTATTACGTACGGCAGTAAAGTGCGATTAATCGCTGGCGCCTTTAATGATGCCGTGTTAGCCGTCAATAGCGCAAAGCTGTATCTTGAGCCGGCAGCTTCGGATATGGCTGGTGTTTCTTCGCATAATGCTCGTTTTTTTGAAAAAAATAAAGCGCTTCTGCAACAGTAGCTTGCAGGAAATGTTCAGCACAAGGCTGACATCGGTCATTGACCGGCGTCAGTCTTATGTATTTTCCAGAGTAAGCAGCCCTTTCCCCAACGCATGCTGATGCTATAATTAGGGAATTATACTAATGGCGGAAACGGCAACGGAGCCGCTTTTCTATGGATAGGTGAAGCGTAGGAGGAGGAGATAAAATGAAATTTGAGCTTGGACGCTGCTTGCTGCTTGAACGATTAGCGGAAGCCGACATGACCATCGTTCAATTAGCCGAAGCGCTGCATTATAAACAAGCGCGGATCAACGATTATATAGAAAATAAAAGAATGATGCCCTTGAAAACAGCGATTTCCATCGCTGATACGATTGAATGCCGGGTAAATGAGCTGTACGAATTAATCACGGTGGATGCCGAGGTTCCTCCCAGAGTCGAATGGGAGGCTCCTCTAAGGCGTATACCACCAAGCTGAAATTCCGCCCTGCCAATCCAATCGTAAAGACAATACGCCTGCATCACGCAAGTCCTCTTCATCGCAAAGATCACCATCCACCTGCCCCCAGATTGCAATAGTGTGTGCATTTACCCAAACTCCCCTGATTTGACATTAGTTAAGTCCACCCTGGTTCCATAATGCTCCGTGATTGAGTAGAGTCCACCCGTCAATCTCGGTAAAGGCTAACGGAGAGGTACATACCTCTGAATGGTAGTCATCGCGAGACAGCTTTACGATCGGTTGGTGGGCGAGCAAATTATAAACCGCCGCTTGACGGCCAAAAAGGTGCGAAATCGCTGCTTCTTGCTTAATGACTAATACTATTGTTGCTGAGGCTATGCGGCTCGGAAAGGTCGTCCTTTTTTGGCGGACTGAGGTTCCGCTATTCTGGCTTTTTCAACGATTTCAGGCTTTAATCGGACAGGAGATCCGTAATTGATCTAATAATCCTGGCAAAATGGTTATTGGAAGTGCATTAGCGTCTCCTGAGTCCGAAGCCTGTCCCATAACCAATCCTTCTAGTAAAATAGCGTCTGCTGAGTCCGCCAAATCTAACTTTGTTCCAGACACGTCTTAGTCGGACGGCCAGACGAACGGTTGGACAGACAGACGGCCAGACGAATGATTGGTCGTTCGGACGGACGGACGGACGGCTGTTTCTGAGGCATGCTGGCTTTTTTTAATGATATATATACCGATTCTCCACATTAGGCTTAGAAACTTTTAAAATCAAGTGAGAGAATAGGCAGGGATGGGGAGTCTTAACAGTGAGATAAACAAAAGCTGAGCCGTAAAAGGAGGGGAGCAAGTGGAGCTAAGAGACGATCATATAATTATCGAAGCCGTACTGAACGGAAATAAACAAGCGTACGCGGACATCGTTCGGCGCTATCAAAATAAGCTTTACGGACTGTTCCGCAAAATGGGCTCTTCTGAGGCTGATGCCGAGGATTTGACGCAGGAGACGCTGCTCAAGGCATACCGCAAGCTGGCATCGCATAATCCAGTGCAAAGCTTTGCTGGCTGGCTTTACACAATTGCTGTTAATTTGCAGAAGGACGGCTGGCGACGAAAAACAGCAGAATCACCCATGCAGGAAGAAGGCTGCGAACGCCAGACACCAGAAACCAAGCTTCTGCAAAAAGAGCTGCGCTCTGAGCTGGACCGATTGCTGGAGAAGCTGCCTGAACATTATCGGCTGGTACTGGTTCTTCGCTACACGAACCAGTTGAGTCACGAGGAAATCGCCAGCATAACGGGCATGTCGATAAGGCAGGTCACCAACATCGTTCACCGAGCTAAAATCAGGCTGCGGAAAATGGTAGAAGCAAAGGAGGGACAACGTTATGACATTTTGGAATCGTACAAAAGCTGAAAAAACTGAAAAAGTCGATCTTAAAGCGGGGGCTGGAACAGCATCACCGATACTGACACCGTCAGCGGAAGATAAGAAAATAGAAAACGTCTTGTTCGCGGACAAGCTTCAAGATGATTTTACCAATAGGGTGATGTTGCAGCTGGAGGGCATAGACATAGAGCCAGCGGGAAATAACGATCCGCTTGCTCTCGATCTGGACGCTTCTTCCATTACGTACCAAGTGAAACGACAACACGCGGCCAGAAGGTCATCGAGACGCAAAGTCTGGGGGCTCGCGGCCGCTGCCATTGTACTCGCGGGAAGCACGCTGTTATACGCACAGCCGACGCTTGCGGATATGGTGCGGTCGCTTTTTGCCCAGAACAGTTACGTGGACAGCGGCATGAAGCAGGCGCAGGAAGCGGGGCTGGTTCAGCATTCGGCCGCCAGTGCCGAGGATCAAGGCTATACGTTGAAGGTCAACGAAGTGATAGCCGATTCGACTCGTCTCATTGTGGGAATCGACATTGTTGATGCGAAAGGAAATGCCGTAGCTGGCGAAATTCTATCTAGTGATGGGAACTTTACTCTTTTCGATGTTGATAGGGGACATATTGGAGATATCCCTTATGGGATTAGCACTGGAGGCAATGCGACCACGAGCAGGTTCGAATTTGTTTTTAGACGGCCAGTATTGAAGGACAAGATGCAGCTCTCCGCTAACATTAAACAGATCACCCTGCATCAAGGAACACCGGGTACGGACGACTATTCGTCTAAGACGGTCAAAGGATTTTGGACGCTGCATGTCGATGTCGATTTGAGCAAGGCTAAAGCCCAGACGCTGATTACCCCTATCGGGATTTCTTATGAGACGCCAAGCGGTATCCGAATTCAGATGCAAGGAGCAACCCGCACGCCGAGCGGGGGCTCGCTTGAGTTTACGACGTCGCTGACACCAGCTGCGGCGAGCCGTGCAATAGACGGTCAAAGTGGGTTTCATCTGCTTAATTTTCATCTGGAAGATGAACAAGGCAATGTGCTAGAGAAGAGCCCAAGCATGACGGAAATGGAATTTTCAAGTCGTCATTATGAGTTTGACCGATGGAGCGGTTTGGCGAAATGGTTTTACCAATTTAATGATTTTGCCTATGACAAGCAGCAGATTCGCTTTGTGTTAGACAGCTATGTCATTCGGGAAAAAAGTGAGGCCTCGGTCGTCTTTGATCCTTCTCAAGCTTCCCCAGAGAAACCTGTATTATTCGAGGATGCTGGCGATTCACTCCTGCTCAAAGGATTGACAATCACTTCAGATGGCTACGGAAGAATTCCAATTGGCGGCACGTTCAGCAACCCCAATTTTGCGTCAGGCACCTGGATCGCTGTTGACGAGAACGGCAAGGAATACCGGATGTATGCCGGCGGGGGATATAGCCCGGATGATCCGAATTTGGATGACGGTGCCGATCTCCAATTTATGATGAGTGGCATGAACAGCATGCCGAAACAGCTGACGATCAAACGCACTGTTATCAATCGCCAGTACAAGGATGCTGACTTTTCATTCGTCATTCCGTCTACAGGAACGACGGGTGTCATTCCACAATAAGCAAGCAGTAAGGGATGAAGAGGCAGAGCTACCTTTTAATGCTCAAAAATAAAGGGATTAAGGCAATGGATCATGAAGTAGAGCAAGGTGAAGCTGACTTGTTGGATTGAAAGGAAATGAAGAGAAATGAAGGATACGACATTTGTGCTGGCTCCAGATTCATTCAAGGAAAGCATGACGGCTAAAGAGGTATGTATCGCAATGGAGAAAGGTCTGCGGAAAGTTTATCCAACGGCCCGTTATATTCATGTTCCAATGGCCGACGGAGGGGAAGGGACGGTGCAATCCCTTGTGGATGCGTCTGGCGGTACGATTCATTATAAAGAAGTAAGCGGGCCGCTTGGTCATCCTGTAGCCGCAGCATATGGCATTCTGGGGGATGGTGTAACGGCGGTCATCGAGATGGCATCGGCCAGCGGCATTCATCTGGTGGACAAGCAGACGAGAAATCCGCTTTGCACGACTACCTATGGAACGGGTGAATTGGTTCAAGCATGCTTGGATCAAGGTATCCGCAAAATCATCATTGGAATTGGCGGCAGCGCGACCAATGATGGAGGCGCAGGCATGGCCGAAGCGCTTGGTGCCAAGTTTCTTGATGCCGAGGGGCATGTGCTTGCCCGTGGAGGCGGGGCCTTAGACCGATTAGCCCGTATTGATGTGTCGAATATGGACGAGCGCTTGCGAGAGGTGCAATTTATTGTTGCCTGCGATGTAACGAATCCGTTATGCGGGAAGCATGGCGCTTCGCAGGTTTTTGGCCCACAGAAGGGAGCGACGCCAGAAATGGTGCAGCGGCTGGACGCGGCCCTGTCCCATTATGCAGATGTCGTGAAGCAGCAGCTGCATAAGGATGTACGGGATTTGCCGGGTGCGGGTGCAGCTGGTGGATTGGGCGCAGGGCTGATGATTTTCACTCAGGCAGTTTTACGCAAGGGTATCGAAATTGTTATTGAATATTCGGGACTGCGAAATCACCTGACTGAGGCGGATATCGTATTTACGGGTGAAGGCGGCATTGATTTTCAAACGAAATTTGGCAAAACGCCATATGGTGTGGCGCAGGCAGCCAAGGAAGCGGGCAAGCCGGTCATTGCAATCGCTGGCTTCATTGGCGAAGGTATCGAAACGTTATACGCAGAAGGCATTGATGCCGTATTCGGCATTGCACCTGGGGCGTCTGATTTGGAGCAGCTTCTGAAGGAAGGGCCGGGCAACGTGGAGCGCACTTCCGAGAACATTGCGAGGGTGCTTAAATTAGGTCTGTTTGCGGATAGACGGTAAGTAGACGAGAGGTAAGCTAGAGGTTAGAGAAGGTGAACCTTGCTAGTGCAGTCTGTCTTTGCCATACTTCCACCCTGTTCAGGAGCGCCGAGCTCAGACATAATTCAGTTATTGAATGAAGTCGGTGCTTTTGAATTGAACGATGGGAGGAATGGATATGTTTGATAAAAAGGTAACGCTGCAGCCTTATGCAGATATGTCAGCACATATGGAAGGCTTTGAAGTGGTTTCGGCTCAGCTTGGCGGAGATGGATGTGTGTATGTGCTGCTGATTAATCATGCCCCGGAACGGACAAAAGGTATGTTCGTCCCTTCGGCGCTAAAGGAACCTTATACCTATAAGGTGCTCATTATAGAGGATAACTATATGGAAGCAGTGGTAATAGAGGATCAGCATTTCAATTATCATTATATCCAGCCGCTGCGGAATCAGCTGTTATTGGTTGGTGCGCGTTGCAGTTATTATGGGGTAGGCAAATATGATTTGAATGCGAAAGTGTGCAACTATAAAGGCGAGACTGTTCGCGAGTTTTTGCTAGGAGATGGCATTCAGAGTGTGCAGGTAACAGAGAAGGGCACCATATGGACCAGTTATTTCGACGAAGGAGTCTTTGGAAACAACGGGTGGGGTAACCCGATTGGGGCTCAAGGTCTCCTTGCTTGGGATGAGAATGGCAACAAAATATACGAGGATCATACGTCGGACATCGCCGATTGTTATGCGCTGAATGTTGTGACTGAGCAGGAGGTGTGGTTCTATTACTACACGGATTTCTTGCTAGGCCGCATTTCAGGCGGCACCGCGCAGGCGAAGGTTACCTTCATTAACCCGAATATTGCCGGCTCGGCCGGGTTTTGTACGGATGGGTACCACTTTTTGTTCGACGGTGGTTATGGCAAGCATGAAGCCTTTATTCTTAAAAAAAATGAACAACAAGGCTGCTTGAGTGCAGGGCACACGATCCATTTTTTAAATGAACACGCAGAGCCGCTTCAACCACGTACTCGGGATTTTCGAGAAAATCGCTTGCTGTTCAGCGAAGGCAGCCGCTTGTATCAAGTGGCAATTGAGCAGTTGGTATAGTTCATCTAGGCAAGGCTTTATAGGCAGGTTTTATAGACAAACAGACAGCTCGCAGCTCATGCTTTTAATGAGTGAAGACTGTCTGTTTTTTTGGCTCTATGGCTTTTTTTATTCGAGTCCTGCCTGTGCCTTGGATAACAGCTTCCCTTTATTAAAAGAGAGCACTGCATTGGCGCCTATAGCCCCTACTCCCATATAGGAATAAGCGACCAAATCTACAGTTTCGCTCAAGGCTTTGCCATCACCGCCAACGATAACTTTTACTTCATCATAGGTCATGCCTATTTCAAGCTGCTGATATTGCTCAAAGGTGATGCGTACATTATCGCCTTTGTCAGCAGGGCCATTGCTGCCTGGAGTAGATGCATCAACGCTGCCGCTGGATGGATTAAGGGTCACAGACGCCGATTTAAGCTCCTCCACCTCTTGCTCCTTAGCGGCAAGCTGTTGCTCTAGCCCCGCAACCCGCTCCTGCAAGCTGTCGAAATCTGCTTGGGTAGGTCCTGAAGAGCCGCATGCAGATAGTGTAAACAGTGACAATATAAGAGCCGCTCCGCCTAACCATCGTCTGTAGTTTTTTTTCATAGAGACAACTCCCTTTTCTCAAAATGATGAAGAAAAAACAATATCGCCATCCAGTTTACCATAGCTCCTGACTGCTGTAACTGAGACTTTGGCTCTGGTCCTAATTTCTTATTATGGTACGAGTTGGTGTTAATAGTGGAGAACTAGGCTTCAGCCTATCCAAAAAGCCGCTAGCTACAGAGCGGACCTAGCGATCCTTTCTGCATTTAGCGGCTGCTGGCGAATGCCAAGCGGGTTTATAGATTGTTCTTCTCTGAACCGTCATGCCAGGTAATGAGGTCACCTGCTGATTTTCGTTTCCTTGCTTGCGGAATTTTATTCTCGTTCAAATAGCCCATGTGCAGGGTGCCGACAAGCTTCTCATCCGGCTGTATGCCAACGCTGCGATGAAAATCGTCTTCCCGATTGTATTCATTCGTCTTCCACACAAAGCCAATCCGCTGTTCCCAGGCCAGCAACTGTAAATTTTGAATCAAGGTGGCGGCTGCAAGCAGCGCCTCTTCCCGTCTGACTTCGGATTTATCTTGTTTAATAACGACGAGCAGATGGACAGGAGTCTCCAAGCAATATTCCTTCATTACTCCCTCACCAAAACGCGCCAGCTCATCCTCTGTGTAAGTGGCTAGGACAGCATCGGCAAACTTGCGACGATCCTCATTCATAAAAATAATAAACCGCCAGGGCTCCTCACTTGAATGATAAGGCGCCCATACCGCTGCATTCAGCAAATCCAACAACGTCTGCTTCGACAAGGGCTGATCTGTGAATGACTTAATGGTTCGACGTTCCCGAATGATATGCTCGATAGAATGGCTCATTATTTATTTCCATTCTGCTGTTTAATCGTCTCGACAATTTCATTTACTGCGTTCAATGTAGCTACGGGGGAGAAGCTGAAGTTCATCCAGTCTTTATCTCCGACGAGGTAGACATGATTTTCTTTCACAGCTTTAAGGCCCATCCATACCGCATTGCTTTTCATATCTTCATATATTTTTTGCGCGCTTGCTGCATCATCTCCAGCTTCTACCTGTAGAATAATATGATCAGGGTTTAGCTCAGGCAGCATTTCTAACGATATAGCGATGCTCTCTTCATCCTTAGGGAAAGTGGGTACTGAATGCAGCCCCAATTCCCCATGAATCACTTTGCCGCGGCTTGCTAGAGGTCCCATAACGTAGCTGTCTTTGCCAATAATCCGCATATACATAAACGTTTCCTCTCCGACTAGAGGCTTTAGACTTTCCTTGGCTTGTTTAATTTTCTCCTCATAATCCGCAATAACCTGCTCGGCCTGCTCCTTCTTATTAAGCGCTTCGCCCATATCGCGCAATTCATCGCGCCAGTTGTCACGATCAGGGAGCAAAACCGTTTTTGCAATTTTATTTAACTGATCCACATTTTTTGCATCCCGCCAATTTGCTCCGATAATAAGATCAGGCGCTGCCGCCAAAATACCTTCCAGGTTAAGAACGCCGCCCAGCTTAGGTACAGCATCGAATGCCCCGTTCAAGTAGCTTGGAAATTCGGCATTTGCGTTTTCAGCAGCTACTGGCGTGACACCTAGCGAATATAAGAAATCTGGATAGGTTACCGTAGTCGCCACTACCCGAAGCGGTTGCTCGGCTGCATCGGCCTTCGCAGTTGGACTATTTACAGTGTTATCCTCCTTAGCTCCACAAGCAGCTACAAGCAGCAGTGATAGCATGATCGCTGCAAAACCCCATTTTCGTGCGCGTTTCATTGTTCCATCCCTCTCAAGCGTAATAATAATTCTCATTCTCATTATAGGAGGTGTCCACCAAAAAGGAATGGAGAAAAGGGAAGCGAACGTGGATTTTCGCGCATTCCTCACGGTTAGCGAACGCCGCCGCGCTCAAACATTTGCAGCATATGCTGCATGGCGAAGCCGGTAGATAAGGGAGAGAAGGAGAAATTGTACCATTCACGGTGCCCAACGGTGTAGACCTGACTTGTAGAGGCTTTTATAAATTTTCTCCATTCAGGCCGCTGCAATAAAGCTTCCCGGCTGCTGTCAGCATGCTCACCCATTTGTAAAATGATGTGATCGGCTCCTAGCGCAGCTAATTGTTCAACAGACATGATTTTACCATCGCTATGCAGCAATGTTTGTTCAGGTGGAATGAAACCAAGCTCGGTATATAGTATTTTTCCTCTCGATGAGTGATTGCCGAATACGATGAGGCCTTCCGCGGTCATACGCACATAAGCGACCGTTTCATTAATTGTCAGCAGCTTTAGCTGCTCACGAGCTTCGTCGCGCTTGTCATCATACCAGCGAATAAAACGATGGGCCTGCTGCTTTTTATCCAAAATCTCGCCCACATCGGTCAGCTCATCCCGCCAATCATCATGGCTTGGCAGCAGGAAGGTAGGGGCAACTCGGCTTAGAGCCTCATAGTTTTCATAATCCTTCCATTCCGCAGCCAATATGACATCGGGCTTGAATGGTTTGAAATTTTCAGGCTCGAAGTGCTGGCTGTTATTCAGCTTGGGCACTTGCTTGAATGCCTCCAGCAAATAACTAGGAAACTCCTGATCAGGTGGAAACGCAGCGATGGGAATAGTCCCTAGCAAATACATCAACTCGGGATGAGTGACCGTCGTCCCCAGAATACGGCGATTATGCAAATAAAAGCGGGGAGCGACACCAACCTTTTGCTTAAACCTTCTACTAAAATAATGCTCATCCTCAAAGCCGACTTTACGGGCGATGGCGTACAAGCTTTCTTTGGACATGGTGAGCAATTCCTTGGCTTTATCCATACGTAGCCTAATTAAATAATCGCTCGGATTTTCACCGGTCATTTCCTTAAACAATGTTGTATACCAGCGTCTGCTGAGCTGCGCGATGCTAGCCAATTGTTCAATTGTAATAGCTTCATCGTAATGAAGCTTTAAATATTCGATGGAGCGCTCGACGGCATGGCGAGGGTCAGCATCGGTTTGCGAAGCATGAGATTCCATCAACAGATAGATAAGCTTCTGAAATAGAAACTGATTTTCAAGCTGGTGCTGCAAATCTACGAAAGTAGAAGGCTCTTGAAGCTTCTGCACCATAGCCCGGAGTGAACGAGGAGTATGCGATACGGTCTCATATTGAAAATAAGAAAAGCTCTTGACGGACGCTGCTGAAAGCTTATACTCCGCCCGGCTAAGCTGAACAACCTCACATGCAATGATGCGGATGTCCAATAAATGACTGCCTGAATTCGCTATCCGCAACGACTGTCCCGGCTTTATGATGAAATGAGTATCGGCTGCCAAAAGAGGCTGACGGTGCTTATGATCCACTTGGACCTTCGCTGTGCCGCCTAGCACAAATAACAGCTGGTGCTCATTTTTCGATGGAATAAGGACTAGCCCTCCTACTGGGACGGCATGCTTTGCTACTTTGGTCATCGTCACGAACAGATCCTGGAACGGAACATTTTTGCCGGACATGCAGGCGCCTCCTTGCTGGCGGTTTTCATTCAATTGTATCAGATTGCAAAAAAGAATAATAATGAACAACTCTAAAGTAAATTAAATGCTCTTTTGATAAGGGGAAAAGGGGCTAACAGCTTGCGGGTTAACTCTCAAGTAGCTACCTATACATAGATTAGATAGAGTGCTATAGTCAAATAAAAACAGCAGCAGGGGGATTATCCCATTTTTAATAGCGGATTTAGTATTCTTGAACCGACCGAGGAGATGGATTTCATGGAGCATGATGATATCAACATAAGAATGGATAGACAAAGGGAGATATTAGCAGAGGAACATAGAGATCCTTTCGTAATAACCTTTTTCACCTTCGCCAATCAGGAAATTTATGGTTTTATAGCTAAGGGCAGCACGGGGTTTTCCAAATATGGCTTAGATATTATTGCAGCTGCCGTGTCCACGCTGACCATTAATGCCGTTAATTCTATCAATGAATTTACAGATGACCGTCCTGAGGTAGACATGGGCAGGAACTATATGAAATGCATCATTCTTGAAAAAGTAAGCCGAGATTCGCAAATTTTATTACGGTCACTCCGGCTAGGCATGGAAGACATTCAGCGTTCCTATGGCGAGCAATATTTAGTTATTGAGGAAATCAGGGTGGAGAAGAATGGAATAGATATAGTCGGGGAGGAAACCAGATGAAGCAAGCATTAATCGTTATTGATGTGCAGGAGGTTTTTTTTGACTTGCCAGAAAATTACCTATACCAGAAAGAGGACTTGGTGCTCCGTATTAACCAATGGATTGCGGCTGCTCGCAGTGCAGATGTTCCAGTGATTTTCATCCAGCATACCGTATATGACAACGTAAATAGCCCACTCTACGTAGATTCACCCGGCTGGCAGCTCAACCACGGGCTAGATATGAAGCCAGAGGATACCGTCATCCGAAAAACAACATGGGATTCGTTCCACAACACCGAATTGTCCGTTTTATTGGAGGATAACTCGATTGAACAGCTAATTTTTGCTGGAGCACAAACCGAATTTTGCTTGGATACAACGATACGCGCTGCGTACAGCCGTGGCTATAAGTCTAATATTTTGGCGAAAAATAGCCATAGCACCCTTGCGAATGCGGTTCTGACGGCATCTCAAATTATTGAGCACCACGAGCAAATTTGGAATGGAAGGTTTGCTACGATTCGCGGCTTGGATGAGCATGTATTTTAACCCATTACTAGTCCTAGACCTGTCTTAAACTAGTCCTGAACTATATTCGAACTAGACTTGAACTATACCTAAACTAGACCCGAACTAGTCCTGAACTAGACCCGAACTAGTCCTGAACTAGACCCGAACTAGTCCTGAACTAGACCCAGCAGTTTTGGAAGCTCGATCCTTTTTTTGAGGACTGAGTTTCCGCTATTATGGGTTTTTCTGCGATTTCAGGCCGCAAGCGGACAGGGAAGCCGTTATCGCCATCATTTTCCCGTCAAACAGTCCATTTCTACGGCATTAGCGGCTCCTGTGTCCGCAGGTAGTGCCTTAACCCGTGATTCTTTCAAATAGCGGCTTCTGTGTCCGCCAAGTCTAACTTTGCGCAGACGCACTAGATTTTATGCGCTCTATCTCATATCCCATTTCCTGCATAGCGGCAAGTCCGTCCTCGATAACAACCGTCTTTAATCCGTCCCACCAGCCCCTGCTTAAACTATATAAGAATTTATAGTCTACCCCTTCAATTGCTATACCGCGCAGCTTATTCGACAATTTGATCACCTGCTGATGAGAATTTGATGAACTACTATATCCATATTCAAATAGGCCTTGCAGCCAAAATTTCTGATAGTCGCCATGTGGCAGTCAGCTTCAAGCAGAAGGGACAGGGAGTGTGCGGCGAATCTGACTCGGCTAGTCGAGTCAGATTCGAATGAACGAGCGTCCATGCAGGCAATTTACAAATTGCCGTAAACCACAATTTCGTCAGCCTGCTCCAGCACCTCGCGAACCCAGGCGGTGAACGAATGGATGAAGGCAAGCTGGTCAGGATCTTCTACAAACAGGGCATCGAGCTCTTGCACAATCTGCTCCCAGACGGCTTTCGGAATTGGATTATCCCAGCAAGGATCAAAAGCGGCATAAAGCTCGCCTGAGCGTATATCGACAAGCGGGTATTTTTGCTGAATAAATGGCAGCATATCGCTGAAATCTTCATCATAAATAAAAACCCGATTATTTGCTGGTTCAGCCTCCTCATAACGAACGGGGCTAAAGGAATAGCCGATGCCATTTTTAGGTCCGTTGTAACGATATTTCATGGTGCGGATCGCTTCCGCCTTCTTTTTGTTCATGGCTTCTTCGGCCCCCATATTCTAGTTTTTATAGATTGGTAAAGCGAAAGCAGAGCTAGAAGGCAATGACCTCTCCATCCTCAGGAATGATCGCGGCATTTTCCAACCCTTGCTCCTTTAGGAAGCTTCTAAGCTGCTGGCGCTTAAGTGTACAATGGCTAATCGCATCCATGTGAACAGCGACGAGCTTCGTTGCTGGCGAAACCTTGCGAATACGCAGGATATCTTCCGCCGTCATCGTAATAATGGTTCCCAATAGCAGCTGTGCGCGAGCGGTATGTAAAATCGCAATATCTGGCTGCTTCTCTCTGAATGTCTCTTCAATCGCAGGCGTATAGACGCAATCGCTGACCAAATATATAGAACCCTCTGCCGTTGTGCTTAGAATGAACCCGGATACAGGGCCGAGCGGCTTGGTGAAAACACCGTGGGCGTGCTGCCCTTTCACTCGTTTCAGCTGTATACCGCCCCATTCCAATGAGCTGCCAATGACTTGTACGTTGAGGAAGCCAGCGTTCTGCAAGAAGGTCTGATCCTCTGGCTGACAAAATACGGGGAGCCGCTTGTGTAACACCGAGATTGCTTTTTTATCCATATGATCAAAATGTCGATGGGTTAACAATACAGCATCTATATCCTCAAAAAAAGAAAGCGGAACGGGCAGAGGGGTTAGCGGGTTTCTGCGCAAAGTCCGAGTGAAAGGAACGGGCGGAAGCTCGCCTATGTCGCTTAACATCGGATCAATAAGTATTTTTTTGCCGTTTATCGTGATGAGCAATGTCGCGTGGCGAATATGTTGAATTGAAATTGCGATGAGAGGCACCTCCATTTAGTACCGATTGGTCTGTTTTTAAATTAACATATTTTTGGGGTGCTGTAGTGTCTGCAAGGACGCTATTTATAACTATTTTGAGAACAAATTGAAATTACGCTGGCGGCTTTTGATTATTGGTCTGCCCTGTGAAGGCTCAGCGCGACTAATGAATTTAGGAAGCAGTTTTCAAGAACAAGAGCCAATGCCGCGATTGACCGCGAGCATTGGCTCTTGTTCTTTTATACTTTTATGATGCTTCTGACCTCTTAACTTTAATGTTTAATGAGGTCGATAAGTCTGATAAGCAAAGTGGTAAAGCGACGTTTCATTTGAGCTCAAAACAGCATTATTGGAGCTGAACTGGATCGGAATAATATCAAAGTAGTGGTAGGAAACCCAGTTATCATAGACATAAACTCCAGCACCAGGCTGTATGCCGGAGATGGAGGCAGTGAATCCTCCGCTGGAATTAGTAGTGGTGGTGGTTGTATAAAGCAGATTGTTTATATCCGTTCTAATGCTCACAGTAATAGGGACATTTGCAGCCGCATTGCCGCTTGAATCTTTGGCTGATCCCGTCACGGTTATATAGTTTTGAATACGATACTTATTCCCATATCCATAAGTCATATAGCCTGAAACGTTAGGATCAGAGGTGATGCTTGATACCGTGACAGCCGCAGCGGCATTGCTCACGCTGAAGGTATAAGGCTGCGAGGCATTGAACGAAGAAGTGCTTAATACTCTAAAATAATAGGTGCCGGCACTCATGTTGTAGGTTCCACTTGAATTTTGGTTAATGGTAGCAAGCTGGTTTAGGTTCTGATTATAAATATTAACCTGATAGGTGGTGCCAGCCGCCGGATTGTTGAATGAAATCGTGTATTGCTTGGCTGTGCTTACGGTAAATTTAATCCAGTCCTCGTCAAAGGCATTGTCAATTGTCTGGCTAACGGTGAAGGCGCTTGTTTTTGCCTTGGCATAGACATAGTTGTCATCAGGCTCTGCGCTGTCATAGACAGAGGATTGAATGACGGTGAAATAGAATGGAGTGCTTGCATCAAAGCCTGACACCGTATTTACAGCCAAATAATAGATGCCTGCTGGAGCAATCCGGCTTACCTGCTCGTCCATTTGCGGTCCATAAACCGAATAATATTCCTCTACCAATTGCAAGGTATTTAAATCTAAGCGGAATAAGTGCAAATCATAGTCGACAGCTGCGGATTGCACCGTTTGTAAAAAAGCAGTCAGCTTGCTAGGTGCGGTCGTTTGAAAATTAAACCACTTCTGCCCGCCAGCTTGATCAATATAATCAAAGTAGACTTGGCCCGTATTGATCGTATAGGCGTTGCCAGGATCGGTATTGTATACCGACTGAGTGACGGAGTCGAGGGAGCGCTGCTGTAGGCTTTGTGTCGAACTAGAGATGACTGAAGGTGCAGGCAAGGCTTCATTAAGGTCAAGCTTGCTGCTTTCAGGAATATCGAAGGATGACAATTGTGTACCGCTGGTTGTCAGACTCACCTCGGGAATGGCCGTGGCATTTGCGCTAGGCGTGAAGGAAAAACCGCCAAAAACCGACGTGACTAGTAGAGAAACCGTCAACAAAATTTTCTTGAACATGGTAAACTCTCCTTTTTCATCTAGTAGACTACAATAATAATCATTACATATATTTCTATTTTTTACAATTGTAATTTTGTGAACGTTCTGAATAAGGTCATGCAATTAAAGCAACCATACACGAAAAATAGCCCCCGCCTCCATGTTGCTGTGGAGGCGGGGGCTGCTTGTGCATGAGGCAATTGTTTAGCAGGGGCTCGAAAACTACTCGTTCACGACGTCAGCGACGAGCTCGCTTGCGACCTCAATGACTTTAGGAATGACCACATCGTTCGTGCCGGAAACGTATATATCCCCTTGATAATGCCGGAAGGGAATGGAAGCATCGCCGATGCTCCACATGAAGAAATCTCCTTCAATGGACATGGTGGTAGCGCCTGTTACGGTATATACCGAGGTATACGAAAAATCAGGCTTGGACGCAAAATATTGTTTGCATTCCTCCAAAGAAATCGTCAGTGCCGACGAATGGTTATTTTGCAAGGCTCTTGTAATGCGATAGCGTTTGCTCATTGAAAACCCTCCAATTTAAGATGTGGAATAACTATTTTTTCAGTTGGCAGCCTTGCGTTCTGTCATATAGGTTGCCAGCCCGAGCGTTAGTGCTAGCCCGACAAGCACAGCCCCGACCCACGGAAGTGCATGTAAGGACAGATGGGTGATGACCCAGCCCCCGATAAAAGCACCAACGGCATTGCCGAGATTACCGGCGGAATGGCTGGACGTAGAGGCCAGCGCGGGCGCTGCTTTCGCCAGACTCATAATTCGAACCTGTAGCCCCGGCATGACCGCGAAGGAGCCGGCTCCCCAGAGGAAAATCGTCACTACAGCCGCTATAGGACTATGAATTGTAAACGTTAAGATAGCTAAAATGACAGAGATGAACACATAAAGCCCCAATATGGCAGGCATTAGCTTCCAATCGGCCAGCTTGCCGCCGACGATGTTGCCAAGCGTTACACCGCAGCCGAAAAGCACCAAAATCCACGTGACACTGTGCTCAGCAAAGCCTGACACCTGCGTAAGCAGCGGCGTAATATACGTAAAGACGGCGAACAGCCCGGAGTTGCCTAGCGCGCAGATCAGCAGGAAGACTAGGAGCTTAGGTCTGGCAAGGGCAGCTAGCTGCTGAACGATGCTCGCGGCTTGTTCCTGCTTTATTTTTGGAATGAAGATCAGTATGCCTGACAGGGCGATAACGCCCATGATGGCAATGGCTCCGAAGGAGGCGCGCCAGCCCATGTTTTGTCCGATAAAGGTGCCGAGAGGCACGCCTATAATATTGGCAATCGTCAGTCCAGCCATCATGATGGATACGGCTCCGGCCCGTTTATTTGGCGGCACGAGATTAGAGGCAATTACCGCTCCGACGCCGAAAAAGGTTCCATGTGTCAAGGCGGTTAGGACACGTGCACCCATCAGGACGGCATAGCTCGGCGCAAAAACGGAGATGACATTGCCGAGAATGAATAAAATCATCAGCAGACATAGCAGTTGCTTTTGCGGAATTTGCTGCGTAAGCATGGTCAATATGGGAGCGCCGATTGCGACGCCAAGCGCATACATCGTAATGAGCTGCCCAGCAGCCGAAATGCTGACATGCAGGTCTGTGGCGACATTAGGCAATAGCCCCATAATGACAAACTCGGTCATGCCAATGGCAAATGCTCCGACAGTAAGCGAGAGAATCGAGACGGGGAACGGCTCTTTCGCGGCTTGCTTCTGGGTCAAACGTTGGGAAAACTCCATGATGTAAATGACAACCTTTCTGCTGTGCGAACTAAAGCTCCAATCGTTACGATACATATCCGAGCAATTAGACCTATTTCATCATTATTTAGGTTTTTGCATGTAATATCAAGCTATTTATACATGGCGTTAAACAAATTTATATTAGATATTCGGCATCTGGTTATGCGCGGTGGGGAGCATGTGAAGGGCTACCGGCTGCCAGCCAGCGGCTTCATATATACAACAAGGGGTAACGCGCGGGTTGCAATGGACGGAACGGGGAAGACAAAGCAGACTTCAGATGATGGAAAAAGGGACGACCTAGAAGTCAGTTTTTACTGACTCTTTGGACAGTCCCTTTTATGCCGTGCGGAACGAACTTGTCGCAGCTATGCTGTTCTGACAGCCCGCATAGGCACTCAAATGTCCGTGATATACCAATTCCAGCTTGGGCGTATGCTGTAGATCGCCAGGTGTTACGAGCAATGGCGACTTGTCGATCAGAACCATTCCGCTTCGCTGAAACAGCGTTGCGACGAATTGCGAGCAGAAGAACGAATGCTTGCGCTCCCATTCAATATTGAATACGACGCCTAACATGCCGACCAAATTATAGCTGTACAGATCTTGATTTTGCTCAAAATGCTGGACTTGGTTTCTTAGATTGTCATAAACCACGGGGCTTACCGTGCAGCGATAAAGGGCGCACATCGATTCGCCGAAAAACGTGCTCGTCACATCCTCTCGCACGAATCCACCGAAGAAAGGATTGTTCGGATTTTTCCTGCCGAAGCTGTATACTTCGCGCAGGTTCGAATCAAAAGCGATCGAAGCATGATTCAGCGGGTCCTTCGTAAACGAGCGAATAATCTTGGTCAAGACCGTGCCTGTGTCCGTTAGAAGCACGTAAATCTCTTTTTCTATACTCATCCCCTATGACCTCCACATGAAAGAACTTTCGTCTGTTATTAACTGTAATACAGGGGAAAATTCTGTGGAACCTTCTAAGGTAATAGCTGATCCCCGACCATGGTCTAGTTTCATACGGTGGCGTATGTCATTTCTTCATAATTATGTCCGTAGCAGCTGTTATAGCTCCACACTTCATTGTATTCAGGCAAAGGAATATGGAAAAAGGCGAGTGACGGCAGTGGAAGCCTATTATTTTGCTTGGCTAGTCGCAGGCATTGTTGCTGATACCAATTGATTCGACGATAGTAAAGGGGCCGTCATCCATAAATTTTTATTGTTCAGAAGCTCGCTCACGTATAGTCGATGCATAAGGCGTGTGTTTCCTATCGGGGCTCATTCCTATAAAATGATAAGCATGTTGCGGATGAGAAAAAGGTGGTGAGCAAAATGTCTGATCATAAATATGGCTTGCAAGCGGGCCAATACGAACTGCTGGACAACATATGGTTCAAGCTTAGAGGAGTCGAAAAAAACAATGGCAGCTCTGGGAGCTGGGAGCTTCGGCTGCAATTCATTGAATCGCATATGCTGCTGCTTATAGCATCCGGCAGAGGCTGGATTACCGTAGATGGGCGGTATTTGGAGCTAAGAGCGGGCACTGCCTTTGTTTGTACGTCTGGGCAATTAATCGAGGCCTTTCATGAGGCTTCCGGTGAGCGAGGGCTCTACGCTGTACGCTTTGATGTGTTTGCTCAGCCGCAAACGTCGGAGTGGCAATCACACAATGAGCCGCTGCCACCAATTCTGCGGTTTCCCATCGAAGGAGAAATCGTGGTATCCTCCATAATTGAATGGACGGCCCTTTGCGAGGCAATGAGCCACTCTTTACAAAGCGAAAATCGTCTACAGCGTATGCGCGGACAAATTCAATTTTATGAGCTGCTGCATAGCTTGCTGCAAGCTGGCAAGCGTGTAAC
Organism: Paenibacillus sp. KS-LC4; assembly: GCF_036894955.1. Lineage (NCBI taxonomy): Bacteria > Bacillati > Bacillota > Bacilli > Caryophanales > Paenibacillaceae > Paenibacillus > Paenibacillus sp. KS-LC4. The sequence continues at coordinate 671,552 of NZ_CP145905.1, forward strand.
AGACACCGATTCCGAGGTGGCATTAGAGCGTGCCAAGCTATATATGGAGCAGCATTACCGCGAGGAGTTGACGATCGAGCTATTGGCGAAGGAGGCTGGAATCAGCTCGCGGCATTTTATCCGACTATTTAAGCAGGCCTACGGCTGGAGTGCCATTGAATATTTGGCCAGATATCGCATAAGACAAGCTCAGGAGCTGATGAAGCTTAATACGGAATACCAGCTTAAGGATATTGCCAGCTATGTCGGTTATCAGGATGAGCTGTATTTTCGGCGCAAATTCAAAAAAATAACAGGCACCCCGCCTGCTGCATTTATGAAAAACGCCAAAAAAAAGGTCGTCGCCTACCATGCTAATATGATTGGGCACCTGCTGGCGCTGTACATTACGCCTCATGCGGCTCCGGGCGATCATCCATGGACCGAATATTATCGTCGAAAATATGGCGCTCATTCTGTTCTACCCCTAGCGCAGAATGAGGATATGAGAATAGAGCAGATACGCAGCACGAACCCTGACTACATCATCGGGCTTAAAGAATACACGAGCGCGGAAGCTGGTAAGAAGCTGGAGGGACTTGCGTTAACGTATTTGATGCCTTGGCTGGAGCATGATTGGCGTATGCAGCTAAAATTGCTCGGGCAGTGGCTGGACAAATCCTCGGAAGCGGAGGCTTGGCTTGATCAATACGAGCGCAAATCTCGTGCTGTGCGAGAGCAGGTGAAGAAGGGATGGGGCAAGGAGCGTCTGCTTATCGCCCGAATATCAGGGCAGGCGATTCACATTTTGGGCAGCAGAAGCTTGGGTGAGGTCTTTTATGAGGATCTCAAGCTATTACCAGCATCTGGCGTTATTCCACATCAGCCTGAGCAGCAATGGACGCGGGAGGAGCTTATGCGAACGGATGCGGATCGACTACTGCTCATTATAGAGGATGATGTAAAGGCAGAGCGGGCTTGGCAGGAGCTAAGAGAGTCGAAGGAGTGGGGGATGGTGAAGGCGGTCAGAAACAGGCGAATCGACCAGCTTCCTTCCTACCCATGGACGGAATACACAGCCTTCACGCAGGATTTGGTTTTGGATGAGGTATTAAAGCTGTGGCGTAATCGTACATAAAATGTTGGCGACATCGTCGATAGGCGAAGAGGGACGTATCCGTTATACTCACTAACAGTGATATTAATTCTCATTTTCAAGTGAGGAGCAGACATATCGACCGTTCAGGAGGGTACAGAAAAAATGAAACATGCAAAGACAGGATTACTGCTGGTCATGATCACGCTTATGGCGCTAGTAATGGCCGCTTGCTCAAGCAACAATGGACAAGGAAATACATCCGCAGCAGCATCGCCAGCCACATCGCCAGAGGCTGCCCAAGCATCCAGCGAGCCAAGCGCCGCCGCAGCGGATAATGTTCGCACGGTAGCTAGTGAGAAAGGTGACGTTACGATTCCGGCAAACCCGAACAGAGTGATAGGGCTGTCCATTGTATATCCAGAATTTCTACAGGCGTTGGGCGTTACGCCAATAGCCGTACAAAATTTTCATCCGGAGTTCCCAAGCTATTTAGAGGAAGCGTTCAAAAATACAACTAAAATGGGCATTGCTAGAACCCCGGATTTTGAGAAAATATTAGCCGCAGCGCCTGATTTAATTATTGCGCCGACATGGTGGTCAGACAAAGATTATGACCAGCTTACGAAGATTGCGCCAACGGTATTGCTGCCGCAGCGTGATGACTGGCGCGATGAGTTGAAGGATATTGCTGGCGTATTAGGCAAGCAAGAGGAAGCGGATAAGGTTATTCAAGACTTAGTTGATCATGAGCTGGCAGCCAAGGAGAAGCTGGATACGCTCGTAGGCGACGAAACGGTTATGTATATGATGATTATGCCTGATGGCATCGTGCTTTATGGTGAAAACATTGACCGCGGCAGCTTCGTTCACAAGACGCTGGGTCTTAAACCGGTTGAGAATTTCCCTCAGAGCGAGCTTTCTGTCACGATATCGCTGGAGAAATTGCCGGAGTACAACCCGGATCATATTATTTTGCAGATGAATGATGACAGCAATGAAACGATTCAGCAATATTACAAGGAAATCCAAAGCAGCTCACTATGGAAAAACATGACGGCTGTGAAGAAAAATCAGGTGTATTTGGTAGGCGGAGAGGAATGGTTCAATCTGGGTATGTCTCCTCTGGCGAATCGTTATGCGATAGATGCCGTTCTTGATATTTTTGAAAATAAAGGTCAATAGGGCGATGACTCTATCGGAGAAGTTTTTTGTTACCTCGGTGGCAGCAGAAAATCCGTTATTGAGCTTTACGCTGGTGGAGCTGAGTGAGCCGCAAAATGCCGGGCTGCTGCTCCGAGCGTACGCTCCCATGCTTGGAACCGAGGATATGCGCGTAGCAGCCGCTTTCTTTTGCACCTGGTATGCAGGCGTTTGTGGAGCCATGCACAGCATGCTCGCCGCCGCAGATCGCAGAGCCTTCGCTTTGCGAATGAGTAATATGTCCGTGCAGCTCAGCCGAATGGACAACATGCCGCTGTTTTCCTTTTATATTCACGAGGGCTGGAGTGAGAACCCTATTGCCGAGATTCCCGACGAGGGGCTTGCTGAAAATGCTCAAGCTGCGCTGTCTATTTTTTACCGGGATGAAGTGAGCCCCATTATTGCTGCACTTTCGCAGGCTTCAGCCAATCAAGCTGCCCTGCTATGGAAGCAGATTTATAATGAACTCTACGGCTACATGGAGGAGGAAGCTATGGAGGCAACGAGCGAGGAGAGCCGGGCAGCAGTCCACGACCGATTCAGGCGCTGGACCTCGGACATGGAGCCGGAGGTGTTCGGACTGCGCCGTAATCCATTTCGTATGACACCCCAATTTATGGAGCACCCAACTGCTCCCGGGCAGCTGATGTTTGTGAAAGCGACCTGCTGCCTAGCCTACCGGCTCGAAGCGTTTCGCGGCTATTGCGGCAATTGTCCCATTGTTCAGAGCTAGAGAATCAGATGCTGCCGCTTAAAGCGCGAGGCATTAAACAGAGAAGAAGGTCTGCAGCCCCCTGCATAATGGGGAGGGAGCAGACCTTCTTTATTAGGTCTTTAGGACCATTTAATTTATGCCATTAATTACTATAATTAAAATATATACAACTACAATATGGAAAGGGAAGATGGTATTGGTATATTTCATGAGGAGAAATGTGATTTTTGTATTGTGCTTAGCGCTTATCCTGTCAGCTGGGTCAGTTGGCTTTGGTTATCAGGCAAATGCTGCCGCATTATTGGAGGATGGCTTTGATGGCGGGGCCGGAAACTGGACAGCTACTAATGGAAGCTGGTCGGTCGTACAAGACAGCGGCAATGCGGTATATTCCCAAACCAGCACAAGCGAGGGCCGCACGTCTGCTGGAAGCCAGTCATGGACTGATTATGCGGTTGAAGCGGATGTGAAGATCGTTGATTTTAATGGTTCAACTAGAACGTATGTGGCGGGCAGATACGTGAATGGAAATAATTTTTACGCCGCTTCCCTGTACAACAGCAGCGGGGGGACTCTTGAAATTAGGAAAAAAGTAAGCGGTTCCACGACAACGTTGGCGAGCAAAACGAACTTTGGTCTAGCAACCGGTGTATGGTATAAGGTGAAGCTCGAAATGAGCGGAACGAATATTAAGCTTTATGTAAACGGTCAGCTAGAGCTAACGGCAACCGATTCCAGTCTTGCTGCAGGTGCTGCGGGATTGGTTACCTTGAAGTCATTAGCTCAGTTCGATAATGTAAGCGTTACCAACTTGGCAGCAACGACTCCAACGCCTACGCCAAGTGCGACTCCGGCACCAACTCCGACGGTGCAGCCGACGACAGCTCCATCGCCTAGCCCGACTGTAACGCCGGTACCTACACCGACGGCCGGGCAGACGAGCGAATATCAATTGACTGGCTTTGCCCAAGGCAATACAGGAGGAGGCATCCTTTCAGAAACAGACGCCGCTTATATGAAAGTATACAACGCGACAGATCTTGCTGTTGCGCTGAAGAAAGGCTCGGGCTACAAGGTCGTGGAAATTATGAATGACCTCGATCTGGGCTGGAATGAAATTCCGGCAGCGGCCAAGGTATCGCCGTTCGCCTCTCACAATAGCCCATTAACGCATCCCGTGCTGCTCCAAACAGGTGTCAGCAAAATTACAGTAGACGGCTTTACAGGCCTGACGATTTTCTCAGCCAACGGCGCAACCATTAAGCATGCCGCTTTTACCTTCAAAAGAAGCTCGAATATCATCGTCCGCAATCTTGAATTTGATGAGCTGTGGGAGTGGGACGAAGCGACCAAGGGTGATTACGATAAAAACGACTGGGATTATATCACAATCGAAGATAGCAGCAAGTTTTGGATCGATCATTGCACGTTCCATAAAGCGTATGACGGACTGGTCGATGTGAAAAAGGGAAGCAACGGCGTCACCATTTCATGGTCCTCCTTCTTGAGTGACGACCGCAGCGCAGGCAGCTGGGTCACTCAGCAAATCAATGCGATGGAAGCGAATCAATCAGCTTATCCGATGTATGCTTTTTTAAGAAGCAGTGCAGTGGGTCTGAGCAAGGACGATATTATCGCGGTCGCTGCCAGCCAAAAGAAAGGGCATCTGGTTGGAGCGACGGAGCTTGCCAGCGATAACGCTGCGCTTGAAGTGACGCTCCATCACAATTATTATCAGGATCAGCAGGATCGGATGCCTCGCCTGAGAGCTGGAAACGTCCACGCCTACAACATCGTCATGGACAGCGCGGGCGCATGGAGCGCCAGATCGCTTATTACGCCAGCGATGGAGACGGCCATTTCCGGCAAGGGCTATCATTTTGGCGTCACGAGCAATGGAGCGATTTCCACAGAGAATGGCGCTGTGCTGGTCGAGAAGTCAGTCATTATCGACGTTTATTATCCGCTTCGCAATAATCAGAAAAATGCGAGCAATGCGGTCTATACGGGGAAAATAGCAGCTACAGATACGATCTATTCGCTGAATGGCACCACGTTTAGAGGAAATAGCGATACGGCGGGGAGCCCTCTATCTCCTGTGCCAGCGGCCATTATTCCTTTTTCCTGGAATGGCTTCACAACGCTTCCTTATAGCTACACGGCAGATGATCCTGCCACGTTAAAGGCAAGGCTGGTTGCCGCAAACGGAGCAGGCTCAGGCAAGCTCTCATGGGCTAAAGTGAATTGGCTGCAAACGAGCTAAGCGATGGGCTAAGTGTCTAAATTTGGCAGCAACCGAAGCAATAGGCATAGAGAGACGAGCAAGGGTGACTACGATCGCCCTTGCTCTTTCCCATTTGCGGCTTACTGTTTGCCAATCGAGCACTAAAAGGTATAATAAATTATTCGAGGTGATGACGATGGCAAGATCAAAAGAATTCGAAGTGAATGAAGTATTAGACAAAGCCATACAGCTATTCTGGACACAAGGGTACGAAAAAACTTCAATGAATGAGTTGGTTAGCTTTATGGGCATCCACCGCAGAAGTATTTATGATACGTTTGGGGATAAGCATGCCCTTTTTATGAAAGCTCTCGAGCGATATGGGGCTAAGCAAGCCAACAGAATGAAACTGCACCTTGAAACACAAAGGCCGGTCAAGGCGCTAATTCGGGAGCTGCTAGAGTCGGCTTTAACAAATGAAGGAGAGCCTTTAGGGTGTTTTTTGGTCAATTCGGGTGTTGAGCTTGGCGTGTTGGACGAAGAAGTTGCAAGCCTAGTTAATGGAAGTTATGACTACATGGAGAAATTACTCATGAACGTTGTCATAAAGGGTCAGCAATCGGGTGAGCTTAAGACGGATTTTGAGCCTGAAGCGGTTTCCCAATATTTAATGAATGCGTGGCGGGGGCTGCGTACGCTGGTTAAGACAACAACGGATCAACAAAAATTAAATCATATTTTTGATATGACAATGTCCGTCTTAGATTAAAAGTGCAATTGCAATTCGAGAGGCAAACGGTAGTCGTAAAATAATTCTTTACCGATCGTTCTAAAACTGATATGCTAACAGCAAGTTAGATCTAACTATTTTTTATTCAATTTAGAATGATCGTTCTAAAACGAGGCTAAAGCTCATTTAAACGAATCTGCACGTTATAAGGAGAGAATACGATGAAATATACCGTTATTACAGGAGCAAGCTCAGGGATTGGTTATGAGACGGCATTGGCGTTCGCTGCACGTGGCAAAAATGTGATTTTGGTAGCAAGAAGACTGGAAAAACTTGAAGAGCTGAAATCGACCATTCAAGGCTTGAATCCTAGTGTTGATGTTATCGTTCGCACGAGCGACCTGTCTGACACAGAACAGGCATACACACTGTATAACCATTTAAAGGAGCATCAAATTGAAACTTGGATTAACAACGCGGGGCTCGGAGAATCTGCTTTTGTAGCAGACCATCATTTGGGTAAAGTCCAAACGATGCTGCGTCTTAACATTGAGGCTCTGACGATTCTGTCTACTTTGTATGTGCGTGATTATGCGGATGTTGAAGGCGCTCAGCTAATTAACGTCTCATCCGCACTCGGATATGTCATTGCTGTTGGGAGTGTTGCTTATTCTGCATCAAAATACTACGTAAGTGCCTTCACTGAAGGCCTTGCAAAAGAATTAGAGCTGAAGGGTGCGAAGCTGAAAGCGAAGGTGCTGGCACCAGCTATAACGGAAACAGAATTTTTGAATAAATCCTTAGATACTGAGGCATTCGATTTCAAAGCAAATATGTCTAACTATCACACAGCAAAAGAAATGGCGGGCTTCATGGTAAATCTTTACGATAACGACGAAGTGGTAGGAATGGTAGACCATAACTATGCTTTCAATCGGAGAGACCCAATCTATCCGATCCTTTCAGAATTTTAAATTCAATTCATATATTTTCGGAATGCTTGGATTAGAAAATCGTGCTCGCTTCGAGATCGAAGTAATGAAGGCTATCATCGGGAAAATAGGGGTAAACAGAGTGAATAAATCAATCATTTTCGATATGGCAATTAGGGTGAAAAAATAAATACAGTTCCTCTAAATAACGCTTCAATATTTAAATCATTTTACCGATAACTCAATTGATAGCTGAATTACAGAGATACTCGAAGGGAGAGCGGTTATTCATGAAATTAGTCAAGTTAAGTTTATTGATTTGCCTGCTTTTAAGTGTGGCGAGCACAACTTTATTCGCCGCGACTACGAAATCAACAGCTGATTTCACTGATTTGAAGGATTTGGATGCAGCGACGAAAGCCAAGTTTGATGCTCTGCTTAGTGCGGGGGTTTTCGACGGTGTCTCGGAAGACAAGTTTGGGCTGAAGGAAGAGATGAATCGCGCTCAATTTGCGAAGGTAGCTGCTTTAATTTTCGGACTAGAGGTGAATTCGGACCTTAAAACCTCGAGCTTCAAAGATGTGAAGGATGATAACGCCTCCTTCGGCTACGCCTTGCCCTACATCGAAGCTCTTAAAACAGCAGGAATTACAGATGGTTACGGAGAGGGCACCTACAACCCAGCAGGTAAAGTTTCAAAAGAGCAGCTGGCTGCCTTCCTGATCAAAGGATTGGGAAAACAAGAAGAGGCGAAGCAAACAGAAGGTGTAAACGACAGTTCCGTATCCGAGTGGGCTAAAGGTTATGTTGCCCTTGCAATTAACAATAAGCTTTTAAGCAATGGCGATGATGGAACGTTTGGCGGAAAAAGCAATGCGACAAGAGATATGCTTGTTGTCGGTTCATATGAGGCAGCCGTACAGACAGGTGTTGTGAAAGACGTTGTTTCGACGCCTACTCCAACGCCAACACCAACACCAACACCAACATCGACATCATCATCCTCGTCATCATCAACATCAACATCAACAAACAGTCCGACGGCAACGCCGACACCAGATCCAACGGCAACGCCGACACCAGATCCAACGGCAACGCCGACACCAGATCCAACGGCAACGCCGACACCAGATCCAACGGCAACGCCGACACCAGATCCAACGGCAACGCCAACAACGGATCCAATGGCAACGCCGACAACGGATCCAATGGCAACGCCAACAACGGATCCAATGGCAACGCCGACAACGGATCCAATGGCAACGCCGACAACGGATCCAATGGCAACGCCAACAACGGATCCAATGGCAACACCGCCATATACACCGCCATATACACCACCGACCCCTTCGGAGCTTCCTTAAGAAGTGTCAGTTTAACATTATAATCAGCATGGTTCATGCTGTTAATATTTAAGTGCAAGTAGTAGAAGGAGCAATGGCGCTAAAAGCTGCCCTTGCTCTTTTTTTGCTCCTAAAGCAAAGCGGTAGGCACTAGAAGGCGGATAGCTTTCGTCAGGACATCTAATGTTATAATAGCTAGTAAACTGACGGAGTAAGAAGGGTGAGAGCATGAGTGTAATTCGTTTGGAAAATGTGACGAAGAAATATGAAGAGGCTATGATTTTTCGCGATATTTATTTTCGCGTGAGCCAGGGGGAACGAATTGGCCTCATTGGGCGCAATGGAGCCGGCAAGTCGACGGTTTTTAAGCTCATTATGGGAAAAGAAGAGCCAACGAACGGTAAGGTGGAAATAGATCCGAAGGTGAAAATCGGGTATTTTTCTCAATTTTCAGAGATGCGCGGAAGCCTGTCTGTCCAGCAGGAGCTGGAAATGTGCTTTGAGCAGGTTGCCCTTATTGAACGGGAGCTGCAAGAGGTTGGGGAGAAGCTGGGCCTCGTCTCCGATGATGGCGAAATGAATGAGCTGCTCGCGAGGCAGGCGGAGCTTTTCGAGCAAATGGATCACTTGGATGGCTGGAACGTGTCTGTCGAGATCAACACCGTTCTGACGAAGCTGGGCTTCACCGATCGTTCACGCCATCAGCCCATTGATGAGCTGTCTGGCGGCTGGAGAAACCGTGCAGCTTTAGCGAAAATGCTCATTGAGCTGCCTGATGTCGTTCTGCTCGACGAGCCGACTAACTATTTGGATATGGAGGGCATTGCGTGGCTGGAGCAGTGGCTCTACCGCTTTAATGGCGCGATGATCCTCATTTCTCATGATCGGCAGTTTATCGACAAGGTCGTCACGCATATCATCGAGATAGAAAATTATCATTTTCAGCAATACGAGGGCAATTATACAGACTATATTCGTAAAAAGAAGCTGCGAAAGAAGGAGCTGGATCGGCAGTTCGAATGGGAGGAAGAGCTGCTGCTGATGGAGTCGGAGGCTATCGACAGCCGCTCCAGCAAGAAATCGTCCAAAGACCGACTGTCCCGCAAATTGGCGGATAATAAGAAGCGGGTACAGCCGAATCCGGTGAACGTGCTGATTACGGATATTTACGAAAAGATGCGTTTCCCGGATAAGCTGTGCGAGGTTAAGCAAATCGGGCAAACCTATGAGGAGCGCGCTATTTTTCAGAACGTCAGCTTTGATATTCAGAAGGAGGATCGCCTGGTCATCGTTGGGCCGAACGGGAGCGGGAAGTCCACGCTGATCAAGGTGCTGACGGGGCAGGAGCAGCCGGAATCAGGCGAGGTCACTTGGGAAAAAGGGGTCAGCTATGCGTATTTCAACCGAATGTGGGAGGAGCTTGATCCTAAGGATACGGTGAGCCATGCCGTCAATACGTACGGTCTTGGACTCGATGCCCCGCGAAAAAAGGTAAACAAATTTCTGTCGATGCTGCAATTTTCCGAAATGGATTTAAGCAAGGTCATTGGCAGCCTTTCCGGTGGACAAATGGCCCGAGTCGCCTTGGCTAAATGCCTGCTTTCTGGTGCGGCTGTTATCATTTTGGATGAGCCGACGAACCATCTGGATTTAATGAGCATTCAGGTGATGGAGCAGGCGCTTATACACTTTCCCGGCGCTGTCGTAACTGTAAGCCATGATCGGTTTTTTATTGATAAAATTGGCACCAAGATGCTGGTGTTCGACCCGGAATTAGGCATTACTCAGCAAAATCTATAACAGGGGATGACGCCGATGAACTGGAAAGTAAAGAGGACGGCCAAGCAGTTGTCGAGCAATATTTTAAAGTGTAAATGTCCTAATTAGCTAAAAAGCTCAAAAAAAACGGTACTTCATCAAAAGATGGAGTGCCGTTTCTTTATTGTGCGAGCGCTTCTTCGGTTATTTTGCGAATATCAATAGGGGAGAGGGTGCCTTCATGAATAATATCTGGAAGGATATGCTCGAGGAAATATTTTACGCAGTGGAGATTGATGTTTTTGATTTTAATGATTGCATAGCGGTACATGACGATAAATTCCTTCTCGGTATTTCCGCGCTGGAGCTCAGCGAAGGCCTCATACACCTGATCCATTTTATCAGCAACTTCCAAAATCAGACCCTCTACTGAATGGTCTTTGCCCTCACGCAGCTGCCTGCGGAAAGTAGCCTGAAACTCCTCAGGTATATTCTCCTGAATAAAATGCTCGACCATGCCATCCTCAACCTGCTGGAGCATTGACCGCAGCTCAAGGGAGTAGTGCTTGACGGGCGTCTTAATATCACCGATAAATATTTCGCCATAATCATGGCTGCTTGTAATTTCATAAAGCTTCTTCCAATCAATGGCGACGCCGTTCTGCTCCTCGATATCGGCAAGCGTCTTGGCGTACTGAACGACCTTCCAGGAGTGAGCCGACACGCTATGCTCCTCAAACTTGAATTTGCCGGGAGTACGAATAATGCGTTCCAAATCGTTAAGGGATCTAAAGTACGTATGAATGCCCATGAGTACATCATCCTTTATTGTAGTTGAGTATGATTCGACTATACGCCGGCAATGTTATCGCAGCATTAACGCTATGTGTCGCTCAGGTCAATTTTCAAATTCATTGATAGCGACAGCAGGAATTCCACTATGCCTCTCATTAGCCCATCCAAATCGCTATTTGCAGCGAATCCGAAAAATGGATCCCTAATACGAAATTTGAAGCCTTACCGGAACGGAGATGGGCCTCTACAATGGATAAAGAAGGCATTTCAGTCTGTAGAGCAAGATTCCAACGTAGTATGGGGGATTTAGATAGTGAAAATACGGCACGAAGCACAATCGGCGGCACCGCTTGTTGCAAGCACGAGAGCGGCTAAGCGCAGCAGATGGTTCAGGAGGCTGTACGGCCAGAGGCATGTGCAGGTAATGGCGCTGCTTGGCATTTTATGGATGATTATTTTTAATTATGTCCCGATGTACGGCATTATTATAGCGTTCAAAGAGTTTAATATCGTCAAGCCCATTAGCGCAGCGCCTTGGGTAGGCTGGTCGCATTTTCAAGAGTTTTTTCAAGACGAGAGCTTCGTCAATGTCATGCGCAATACGCTGGGCATCAGCTTGATTAAGCTAGCAATCGGTTTTCCGCTGCCGATTATATTCGCTTTATTTTTGAACGAGGTACGGTCGGTGCTGTTCAAAAGATCTGTGCAGACGATATCCTATCTGCCGCATTTTTTATCATGGGTTATCCTTGGCGGTATTTTGACGACTTGGCTGTCGGATGTAGGCATCATTAACCACGTACTTCTGGCGCTTAACGTCATTAAGGAACCGATCTCGTACCTGGCAGAGCCCGATTATTTCTGGGGTATTATTATTACCTCTGATATCTGGAAGGAGCTTGGCTGGTCAGCCATTATTTATTTGGCCGCAATCTCCAGCGTATCGCCCGAAATGTATGAGGCTGCTACGATTGACGGGGCGGGCCGCTTTCAAAAAATGTGGTACGTTACACTGCCAAGCATCAAAGCGACGATTTCGATTTTGTTCATTCTCGCTGTGAGCGGCGTATTGAACTCTAATTTTGATCAAATTTTGGTGCTAAGAAATTCCTTGAATGAAAGCGCCAGCAATGTGATTGATATGTTCGTCTACCAGACGGGCATGCAGCAGGGACGCTATTCCTATGCGACAGCTGTTGGCTTGTTCAAATCCGTTATCGCCCTTATTTTGCTGCTAATAGCCAATCGTGTAACGAAAAAAATCAACAACACCTCGTTGTTTTAGGAAGGAGGCGACTGGCTTTGCTCAGTTTGAAACGAAAAACAAAGGGAGAAGCGGTATTCGACCTCTTTAATAGCTTAGGCATGCTGCTCGTGTGCTTTGCGACCCTGTATCCCATCTGGTACGTTCTCGTGAATGCATTCAATGAAGGGCAGGACGGCATGCGCGGAGGCATTTACTGGTGGCCTCGGGTGTTCAGCTTTGAAAGCTTTGAGGCGGTATTCCATAGTGCGGGCATTATGACGGCAATGGGCATTACTGTAGCGAAAACGCTGCTTGGTGTTCTGCTGCATGTTTTTTTCACTGCGATGGTAGCCTATGCCTTTTCTCGCAGAGGGCTGATCGGCGGCAAAATGTACATTTTAATTGGCACGGTTACGTTGTTTTTCGGCGGCGGCCTGATCCCTACCTATTTGCTGATTAGAGATTTGCATCTGCTGGACAATTTTCTCGTGTACATTATTCCGGCGATGTTCAGCTTCTTCGATCTCATTATATTCATGACCTTCTTCCGGGAAATTCCGGATGGGCTGGAGGAAGCAGCGAAAATCGACGGAGCGAATGACTGGGGCATTTTCCTCAAGGTGGTGCTGCCCGTATCACTGCCGGTCATTGCGACGATTGCGCTGTTCCATGGGGTCTATCAGTGGAATGACTATTTTGCCGGAGTCATCTACATGAACAACATGGATTTGCAGCCGATCCAAACGTATTTGTACCGGGTAGTGGCACAGTCCAGCTCGAATCAGATGGTTGCTGCCATTCCGGGAGGCGTAGGAAAAACAGTTACGTCGCAGTCGATCAAGCTGGCAACGATGGTCGTCACGACGCTTCCGATTGTACTGGTTTATCCTTTCTTGCAAAAGTACTTTGTCAAAGGCATGATGATTGGCTCTATTAAGGGCTAGTCAACATTCTAATCAAATAGAAAAGGGGAAAATAATAATGGTTAAGCAACCGACATTGAAGCAGCTACTATTGCTGCCGCTTGCCGCTGCTCTCGTATTTACGGCCGCTTGCTCATCGAACAGCACTACGAACGAGGGGGCAACGAATGGGGGCACGCCTGCGGCCTCCACTGAGGTGAAGCTGACGCAAGAGGATAAAGGCTGGGAAGTGGATAAAAGCCCGATTACTTTCGATTGGTATATTAATTTTTCGTGGTTTCCTAATAAGTGGGGTGTAGACGACACATCCAAGTATATTACGGAGAAAACAGGCGTAGACATTAACTTCATCGTCCCTGCCGGAAATGAGGCAGAGAAGATGAATACGATGATTGCCTCCGGCAGCCTGCCTGATTTCATTACGCTCGGCTGGTTCGAGGATGCCGTCAAGAAGATGATAGAAGGCGATATGGTGCTTCCGCTTAATGAACTGGCTGACCAGTATGATCCATATTTCTACAAGGTGACCGACCCGGCGAAGCTCGCCTGGTACAAGCAAGAGGACGGTCATATCTATGGGTATCCGAACGCCTCCTCCTCGCCAAAGGATTACGAGAAGTTTGGCGACAGTATCACCTCTACACAGACGTTCCTTGTACGCAAGGACATGTATGAGGCTATCGGCAGCCCGGATATGCGGACAACAGAAGGCTTTCTTCAAGCATTGGCTGCTGCAAAAGCGAAATTTCCCGACATTAACGGGCAGCCATTAATTCCGCTGGGGATGTATGATTTTAATGAAAAGGGCAACAGCTCGCTGCAAGCTTACCTTCAAAACTTTTTAGCTATTCCATACGAAAAGGATGGACAGCTGTATGATCGCGACACAGATGCTGAATATGTAAAATGGCTCAAGACGATGCGCCAAGCGAATGAAAACGGCCTGCTCTCGAAAGACATATTCATTGATAAGCGCCCACAAATGGAGGAGAAAATCGCCCAAGGCCGTTACTTTGCAATGCTGTATTCGAGATCCGATCTGGCTAACCAGCAAAATGCGCTATTTGCAAACGATCCTAACTCTATTTATATTGCGGTGGATGGGCCAGCTAATGCTTCGCAGGCTCAAGCAACGCTTGCAGGGCCATCCATTTCTGGCTGGACCGTTACCCTCATCTCCAAAAATGTGAAGGATAAAGCGCGGGCGATTCGCTTCCTGGACTACCTCATTTCCGAAGAGGGCCAGCGGGATATGTTTTTCGGCAGGCAGGGCGTAACCTGGGATACAATAGACGGAAAAGACCAATTTTTACCTGATGCATTGGAGCTGCTTAATTCCGATCGTGGTGCCTTTGATAAAAAATATGGTGCCTCCCATACCTTCTGGATGCTGATGGATACGAATTTGACGCCGGAATGGTCGCCGCCAGCCGTTGAGCCATTCAAGCAGATGGAAGACTGGACGCGCGGGAAAGCGCTCAGTCTGTCGCAATTTGATCAGCTTGACCCGACGGGTGCTTCGGAGGAAGGCATTATGAAGACGAAGCTGGACCATGAATTTGGCAAGGCGCTTCCGAGGCTGCTGCTTGCGAAGTCAGATGCCGAGTTCGATAGCTTATGGCAGGAGTATTTGAACAAGCGCGATTCTCTTGGCTTTGCCACCGTTCAGGCGTATAAGCAGAAAAAGTATGAAGAGAACGTAGCGAAGCTGGCAGCATTCATTAACTAATACAGGCCAGAACCGGGCATACATCCCGGCATCAGGTGCGCCAAATCCATGATGGACTGGCGCGCCTTTTGCCGCCTGTAAGCAAGGCGGGGGCTGGGCCGTGAAGATGGAAGTGAGCCTAACGTGGGAAGGCAAATTCGGAGTTATTTTCAGACGACGGCTTATTGGCTGGGCAGAAGATCCATGCAAAGCCGTCTGGTCGCCGCGTATATTTTTATTTTGCTGTTTCCTAGCATTGTGGTGTCGAATTATTTGTTTGGCGAAATTAGAGACAGTCATATAAATGACACGCTTAGGCAGGGGCAGTATTTGGTGGAGCTGGAGAAGGTAAATATACTAAACCAAATCGAAGCGATGGAGCTGGCAGCCCAGCTTACGATGCTAAGCGCGGATATTACCGGCTATGTGTCTGCACATAAGGAGTTTACGACGGAGGAGCTGCTCGATTTGTACCGGGGGCCGCTAACCGATGTTATCAATATTCAAACGAACAATCCGAACATCGCCCATTTGCGCCTGTTTGCAGACAATGACTACATATCAGAAATGTGGCCGATTGTGTTTCATGAGCGGCGTATTCAGAAGGAGCCTTGGTATTCAGAGCTTACGGAGCTAGGCAGCAAGGAGCTGTGGGTTTTTAAGGAAGAGGATGCCGATATTTTGCACCGGAATGTGACGGATGTCCATAACCAGCTGCCGAAGGTTTCCCTGATGCGGGTCGTCCGGGCAGGCAGCGAGAGGATTGGCGTCATTCAGGTGGAAATGCTGCTGAAGCATTTTGCACCAAAGGCATTTGCAAGCTTGCAGGATGAGGGCTCGCAGATGATGCTTGCGGACAGCAAGGGAAGCATTGTGTTAGATGAGCTCCAAGCTTTCGCGGGCACAGGCAGCAATCCGAAGCTGCGAACAGCCATTAAGGAGAATTACGCTTCAATGAAGGAGCTTGGGCAGCAGGAATTACGTTTTGCTGTGGATGACCATCCTTATTTGCTTATTCGTACGCCGGTGGAGCAAGCGGATGCAGATTTACTCCATATCATTTCCTTGGAGCTCGTGTATGAACGCGTATCCCATGCGCAATTTCGAATTATGGCGGTTAATGTTGGGCTGATTGGCTTACTGTCTATCATTACGTATATGATGAATGCCATTATTCTCAAAAATTTGCGGCGCTTGACCGAGGCGATGAAGAAGGTTCGGCGGGGCGAGACGCCGACGGGGCTGCCCCTCAGCGGGGGCGGGGAAATCGGCGAGCTGGCGTTCCATTTTAACAAAATGATGCAAACGATTAATGAACTGATTGCCCAAGGCGTAAGAAAGAAGGCACTGACGAAGGAAGCGGAGCTGCGGACGCTGCACAGCCAGATCGACTCCCACTTTTTGTACAATACGCTGGAAAATATTAAAATGCTGGCCGAAATCGAGAACCAGCGAACCATCTCCGACTCGCTTACGTCGCTGGGCGGCATGATGCGCTACAACTTCAAGTGGTCAGGGGAATATGTGCGCTTGCAGGATGAAATTCGCCATATTCAAAACTATATTGATGTCATGAATATTCGCTTCGACGAGCCAATCGTTCTTGAACCGAGCATTGAGCCGGACTTGCTGGAGGTGGAGATGCTTAAAATGTCCTTGCAGCCGATCGTTGAAAATGCGCTTAAGCATGCCTGGCCAGAGCTGGGGGAGCGGCAGTGTCTTATCCAGATTGCCGCTTTCGAGCAAGCGGATAGCGTAATTGTCATTACATTGCGCGATAATGGGGCAGGAATTGCTCCTGGGCCGCTTGCGATTCTCAATGAACGCATCCAGCTGGAACGGGCAGGCGACCGCCTAATGGATGAATATGAACGAAGCGCAAAGCCGTTGTACGGCATAGGGCTGCGCAATGTGCATCAGCGCATTCGCATCTATTACGGCAAGCCCTATGGCTTGCAGGTGCGCAGCGAGGAAGGTCATTTTACTGAAGTTATCATAACGCTGCCTAAGGTATTGATTGCAGGAGGAGGGAATGACGATTAAAAAGCTGCTGATCGTAGACGACGAGAAAAATATAAGAATTGGCCTGAAAACGATGATTGAGCGGGAGTTTCCAGATCATTACCATATTCGGTTAGCTATTCATGGAGTGGATGCGCTGGCGCAATATGAGAGCGAGCAGGCCGATATCGTCATTACGGACATTCGCATGCCAGTGATGGACGGCCTTGAGCTGATCAAGCAAGTGATGAAGCAGCCGGAGGAGAAGCGAAAGCCCGTTTTTATTATTTTGAGCGGCTATGATGAATTTACTTATGCGAAGGCAGCGATTGAGTATCAAGTCAGAGATTATATTTTGAAGCCGATTCGCCGGGATGAGCTGTTTGAATCGCTGCGCAAGAGCGAAAATTTTTTGCAGGCTCAGGCTGAGCTTGCCCGAAAGACGGCAGAGGGCGACAAGTACCGTGAGCAGGTTCGAATGAGCCGTTTGAAGGAATGGCTCAGTCAAGGTGAGCTGATGGATGGGCAGGAGGAGGGGGCGCGTCTCGATCTAGATATTCCCTTCGAAGCGATCACCTTGCCATGCCATGTAGCTATACTCAGCTATAAATCCGAGAACGGGGAAGCGTTGAACCGCGATGAGCTGGAGCCGCTCGCTTGGAGTCTGCTTGGGCAGCTGGGCGGAACGATTGCTGCATCCTTTATGGACAGCGTGGGCAGGCTTGTGCTGATAGGGGACCGGGCAGCGCAGTTTCACGAGCTGCTGAGGCAGACTGGGGGCAAGGAGCTCGAAGGGCTGCGTTTGGGGCTAAGCACAGAGGCAGCTAGGTATGAGGATTTGCGCAGCTGCTATAAGCAGGCAGAGGAAGCGCTGCACTATTCCTTTCTATATCCGGGCAGCCGCTTGCTCCTGTATCAGGATATTCGCGCGTCGCAGCGCCGCATGCATCCGATGCCGGATGAAAACATTCGCAAGCTAGGCAATATGCTGGGTACTGAGCGGGAGAGGGAAATTCAAGCGCTGCTTAAAGCTATTTTTCGGATCGAAGAATTGGCTGATATAGATATTAATTATTTGCGTCAGGTGGGCAAGCGAATGAATGAGCAGGTGCTTGATGAGGTGTTTCGCCTGTACGGAGAAGCTTCTATTGACGTGCTGAAGCTGTACCGCAGAGTCGGCAGCATGGACAATTTCCGCAGCTTTCATGATTATTACCGCAGTCTGGAGCATTTGCTATACAGTGTGAATGAGTATGTGAGAGGCATTCGTGCTGCCTATAACGAGCACGCAGAAATCAATGCGGCTATCGCTTATATGGAGACGAACTATGTCCGTCCGCTTAATATGGCGGTTGTCAGCAATTATGTCGGCCTCAATTACTCTTATTTCAGCGAAGCGTTTAAGGCGCAAACAGGAGAGAGCTTCGTCTTGTATTTGAAAAAGCTTCGTATCCGCAAAGGTAAGATGCTGCTTGAAGGCACGAATGATAAAATGCAGGATATCGGAAGCGCTCTAGGCTTTGAGAGCAGCAAGCAGTTTACTCGTGTATTCAAGGAACTGGAAGGGATCTCTCCGCAGGAATATCGGCTTAAGGTTAGAGCTGCGGCTAGTCTTGGGGAATGAACGACTTAGGGAAAAATGTGAAGCTGCATTGACACCAGCCCGTCAATTAGCGATGATGAAGGTATTCGTTCTTGGAATAGTTTCTTTCAACAGGCGAATAGGGAAAGGAAGGGGCTGACACATATGCAATTAATCGTTGAGCAGCCAGCGGCGAGCTGGTACAAGCAGCAGTTGGAGCTGAAAAATGGAGAGTCGGTCAGAATATTTGTAAAGCTTGGCGGCTGCAGCACAGTCGTACCTGGCTTGTCACTAGGCGTTAATAAGGAATTGCCAATAAACCCAGGACTTAGTACGACCGTTGAAGGAATTACCTTCTTCATCGAGGAAGCCAATTTGTGGTATCTCGACAATAAAGGACTGCGTATTACGTTCGATGAGCTGCATGAGGAAATTGACATGATTGTGGAATAAAATAAGAGGCAGGGGCCGTTCAGGGCTCCTGCCTTTCTCGTTCATTTAGAGCAGCGTGCGGGAACCATATACTGTTGTATCATATTTTTGGCGGAAGCCTGTTTTATCCATTGTGCGGAGTAGCTATATCCCTTATATTGATAATAATTATCATTAATTGAAAAAGAGGGGTTTTCTCATGTCTACGAAACCAGTCAGAACATTCATTGCCGCCCTACTTCTATTATCCTTGGGATTGCTGGCGGCCTGCGGCTCCACAGGTGGTGCGGAAGCAACCGCGACAGATACACCGACCTCGACAGAGCCAGCAACACGAATCTATAAGGATTTTAGCGGGCATGAAGTGACGATTCCAACTCATCCTCAGAAAATCGTATTGCTTGGCGATATTCCAGGGGATTTGCTGGCACTGGGCATTACACCTGCGGGGAATGATTGGGTGAGTGAGCCTTATATCTATAAAGAGGATTTAGCGGGGGTTGTCGACATTGGCTATCCGCATAATATGGAGAAGGTGCTGGAGCTTGCGCCGGACCTCATTTTGCAGGCCGGGTATGGTGGGCCGGATGATACCGCAATTTTTGATAAAATGTCCAAAATCGCGCCGACGGTCATCTTCAATCGAGATGCGGAAACGTTCGACCGCTTGCGAGAGGTTGCTGACATTGTTAATAAGAAGGAAGAGGCGGAGAAGTGGATTGCCGACTATGAGGTTAAGGCGAAGGCAATGTGGGAGAAAATCGGCTTGAAGCCTGGAGAGTCGGCGACAGTCTATCTAAGCCTAGCTGGTGACTTCTATGTGATGGGCAATTTCAGCTTAACGATGTCGCTTTACCAGCCAGGCGGCTTCAGCCCAAGCGCGAAGGTACAGGAGCTCATCGACAAGAAGGAGGTATTCTCGCTCATTTCCATGGAGGTGCTGCCTGAGTATGCGGGGGACCACGTGTTTTTGCTGAGCTCGCCGGGTACCGATGATGAAGCAGCAGCGAAAAAGCTAGTGGAAGGCCCGCTTTGGAAGTCGATACCTGCTGTCCAAAACAATCATGCTTATACAGCCGATATTAGCTGGAATGCCAGCGATCCCATTACAATGGAACGGTTTCTCAGTGAGCTTCCGAAAATGATGGGCATTAAATAAGTGGCTCCATGAGCGGTAGACAAAATGGCGATCTTGCTTTCATGTTTGGCTATCCGGCCACGAAGCACTGTGACTGCGAGATCGAGGCGGCGCTTATGCTGATGACAGGCAAGCCATATGAATACAGCACAGACAAAGCGATGAAGCAGCTGGCGGATCATTTCGGAGGCAACGTAGAACAAGCCGAGCAGGAGGCTGCGGATACGCTCGTGCTGCTGGCTGGGAAATTTTCGCGTACGTATTGTTCGCTGTATTCCAGCTAACAAGTAGGAAAAAGCATGTTCATCGGCATTCTGCTGCTGGTGAACATGCTTTTTTATTATGCCTAGCTTACGCCTCTGTGCCTAGAAAGCTTTCTACAATGAATTGTAATTGTGCTTCCAAGGAAATCGGGTCGTTATAATAGGAGCCTTCAGCATTTATAAAATAAACCTGGTTCTGCTTCACAGCAGGAAGCCCCTTCCATAAGCTGCTCCCGTAAACGACATCAGGGTTCCCATCATCCCAGCCCCAGTTGCTCGTAAAAATATAGTCTCCGGCATACTCCGGCAGCTGTTCAAGTGATAGGCTTGAGCCAAACTCAGCGCCATCAATAAGAGCCTTCTGTATAATAGCAGGAGCCTTCAGGCCAAGATCACCGTAGATAATCTCTCCGCCTCTGCCGCCTTTATTGCCCCAAGCGTAAATACCCTTCGCATAAGGCTGCAAAATCGAGACGGTTTTATCTCCGACAACTTTGGTAATTTTGGGCTTCACCTCGGCGATTTTCGCATTCCATTCCGCTATCCATGCTTGTGCGATTTGCTCCCTGCCGGTTATTTTGCCGAACTCGGTTAATAGGTCAGAAGGGTTAGCTGCTCCATATTTAAGCCGTACCACTGGAGCAATTTGAGCTAGCTTCTCATATTCGCTTTCTTCCAGAAAATCATAGACAATAATTAAATCTGGGTCGAGGTTCAGAATGGCCTCCATATTAGTGCCATCTCCTATATCTACGATCCCATCAAGCTTGCCTTCGTGATAGGGGTTAACTAATGCTTCCGCCAAAGCCGCGACAGGCTTTAAATCCAGCTTAAGCAAATTTCCGATGGCGCTCCCCGTCAAATCAACGATCCGTTCCGGGCTTGCAGGGATCGTTACCGTTCCTTTACTGTCCGTGTAGGCTTTAGTCGCTGCAGTAGAGCTGCTGGCAGGTGATGGTTCCGCCGATGGTTGGTTTGAGCTTTGCACGGTAGGACTGCTGCTTGTCCCCGGCTGACTTGCGCCTGTGTTTGCTGCGCCAGAGCAGGCGCTTAACAGCAAGGTCATACATAGCAGAAGCGTGGCCACCATGGAATAAGGCCTGTGTATTTTTGACACTGAAAATCCTCCACTTCTCATTGAATGATAATGATACTCGTAATCATTTAAACTATAGCATTGCGTATAGGGAGGGACAATGGCAATTTTAGTACAGAACACGGGCGATTTTGGTATAAGGCTGTTTTGCCGATAGCTCGTTTTATATTCGGATGGCGGCATTCCATAATATTTTTTAAAGCTGCGTCCGAGTGTGTGGGCATCGGGATAACCGACAAGCTCTGCTGTTTCTTGCAGGGAGGCCTCGGTATGCGCCAGTAAGTCGGCTGCTTTTCTCATGCGAATTTTAGTCAAGAGGCGGATAGGGCTCTCGTTCATTTGTTTTTTGAACAGCTTCGTTAAATAGCTTACACTGCAATCGAACAGCTCCGATATCGTTTCCAGCGTAATGGGGTCTCTATAGTTTTCATGCATATATCGCAGCATCTGTGCCATTAAATCCGGACGGGCTGGAGCAATGCCTTGACGCTGCATTTGCCAAAGCAGCTCATGTACAAATTGATAGAGTAAAGTCCGAGCATGCAGCAGATTAATGGGATCAGGCCTCATCCACGCCGTATGCAGCTTTTCCAGCGTTTCCAGCAAAGGCAGGGGATATAAAGGATTAAAGCTGTATTCATATTGAAAAGGGCGGTTCATATGATGCAGCTGCGCTAGCTGGTGAGAAGCAGGCAGCATGAGAACGGCCTTATATAGAACCAGGTAATAGGTAAAGGGCTCCGCTGCTATAATTGATAAGTACGCACTTCGCCCGCCATGGAGAACATGGTAGCGCTTCATAGGATGCTGTGATTGATCGAGCTGTACGTGTGCGCTGCCATCAATGACATAGAGAAAGGCATTAGCTGGCAGGCGATAAGGGGACAGCCGTTCTCCAGCTTCCAGTCGTGTATAGCGGAAATCCATGATTTTCACAGAAGCATGATTCCAAAGCATGATATGATCATCTAGTTTCATTGCAGTGTTTTAATCCTCCTAAGTGGGCCACTTTCTTCTTCTATTATTATATGGATACGTCATTTAAGCGTAAATAAGCAGGCGGAGAATGAGCGGGGAAATTTAAAATGGTGTTGCGGCGGGTTTTATGGTAGTATTTATTCTTATATTGAATGAGGACGTGAGCAGCGCGTGATTAAAATAACGATTCCAACGCCGGATGTAACCATTGAGAAGCAAATTTCTCCTGAGCTGAGCAACATTTATGGTTTTACTGATTTTCACCTGATTCCCCGTGACAAAGGCGGCATCTTCATGTTCTATAACAAGAGCAAGGAGCTGCTGTTTGTTGGCAAAGCAAGAAAGCTGAGACCGCGGATCAAGAAGCATTTTGAGGATTCGGTATCCCCAATGAAGCCGCATCGCGACGAAGTGACGACGATCGAGGTTTGCATTATTGAAGAGCCGGTCGATAGAGAAATCTACGAGACGTATATCGTGAATAAGCTAAGAGCGAAATACAATGTCGATAAGGTGTTTTTTAAGTAATATGAAAAAAAAAGATTGCCCTGCTTATGCCTATTAACTGGCATGAGCGGGGCAATCTTTTTGAACATAGAGCAATTATAGGTTTCACCTTGTTTAATTTTAAATTAAATCAGAGGCTTTAAGCAGACGTTGGATGATAGAGGCGACCTCAGCCCTTGTAATAAAGGCTTTAGGCTCAAGCTGTGCGTCGCTTCTGCCTGATACTATGCCAGCTTGCACGCTGTCAGCGATGCCGCCGAGTGCCCAAGCAGATGCCTTGCCCGCATCCTTGAAAGCCTGTAAGGTCTGCTCTATCGATTGTGCTGGAAGCTGTGATTTAAGGTTCGTCAGCTTCATTGCTTTAGCGATCATAAGCATCGCCTGCTCACGGGTTATGCGGTCATTAGGGCGATACGTCCCATCCTCGAATCCGCCAATCAGCCCATAAGCATGAGCAGTGTTGACAGCTCCGCTGTACCAAGCAGATGTTGGTACATCTGAAAATACCGCAGCTCCGCTTTCCAACTGAAGTCCTAACCCACGCACAAGGATGGCAGCAAACTCAGCACGAGTAATATCGCGTGCCGGGCTGAACAAGCCGTTGCCAGTACCCTCGATTACAAGGCGTGAGCCCATTTCATTAATTGCATCTTTCCCCCAATGCGTTTGGACATCATCAAACGTAATCGGATTCCAAATAACGGAATACAGGCTGTTGGTCAAGCTGTTGATTTTCGCGTAAGCCTTGCCGTCCTTCTCAAAGATGATCGTTGGGACGTGGCGGATCGTGCCGTCAGGCTCAATGACGATTCCAGTTGTAATTTTACTTGTGTCTATTCCATCAGGAAGAGTTAGTGTGCGCTCTACATAAGCATTAAACTTTGCAACATCAACCGATTTTCCTCCATACGCAGCCTGAACGATAAAATCAATTGGAGGAATGGCCAGAGCTAAGCCTTGTTTAGCAGCTGCACTTTGGGCTGCACTCATTTGAGCAGCTGATGGTGCA
Source organism: Paenibacillus sp. KS-LC4 (assembly GCF_036894955.1). Taxonomy (NCBI): domain Bacteria; kingdom Bacillati; phylum Bacillota; class Bacilli; order Caryophanales; family Paenibacillaceae; genus Paenibacillus; species Paenibacillus sp. KS-LC4. The sequence goes on from NZ_CP145905.1 coordinate 695,210, forward strand.
CTAATTTTAATAGTAATTTTAATTTGATTTAAAGATAACGAGCTGCCAAGCTGGGCAGCCAACGCATCGACGTTAATTTGTTCGGCTGGCAAAGTATACATGGCTTGGGGCGTTCGAATATCCAGCGTTATTCCCTTGCTGATCAAGCTCTTGATCAACTCGCCGTCACCTTCAATAATCATCGTATCAGAGGTGCGGTTCACAGAAATACTAGCAATCTGCGTGCCTTGCTGAAGAAGCTGGTTCTCTAGCTTATTTTTGTCCAATGTAACAGTTGTTACGAGCTGTTCGTTTTGCTTGGTGGTAACGACTGTACCAACATCAACGGTCTTGCCGTTAAGCTGCAAATCTAACGCTGTATTGGTTGTAGTTGTAGTATTGCTGCTGCTTGACGACGACGAGTACGGAGTAACGGCAGCTGATGCTTCAGATGAAGCGCTGCTTCCAACTGCATTAATAGCCTTTACCGTAAATGTATAGCTCGTGCCATTGCTGAGGCCCGTAACTGTAATCGGGCTTGTCGTACCGCTTGCGATAATATTGCCCGGAGAAGCCGTCACTACATAGCTCGTAATGGTATTTCCACCATCGTCGGCCGGTGCGTTAAAGCTGACTACCGCCTGACCGTTGCTGGCGACAGCCGTTACATGCGTAGGTGCAGAAGCGACAGCAGGAACCCAGACGATCGTAGAGCCCTCGCTTAGTACGCCATTAATGCTTTGCACGGCATAATATGCACGACCTGGAGAAGGCTCCTCGAACCGATAGATGCCATTGCCTTGATCGACAGGGCTGCTTGAGACGGGACTGCCGTCAATCGTGTAAAGCGTAACCGTTGCCCCTGGATATACATTGCTAATATCGACATAGGTAAGACCAGCATTGGCAATAGGTGTTCTCAGGCTGGCATTGATAAAGCTGGAATTTAAACTTTCCTCTGCTCCTACCGTTTGGGTCACATAATAATAGAGAGAGTTTGGCTCTATATCGTTAAAGGTATAGGTAGAGCCCGTAACGCTTATTGCTGTAGCTTGCAAGGAGCCATTGGTCAAATAAAGCTTTAAGGTTGCGCCTGGTTCGAAGCCGCTTGCCGTAATGCTTTCTTCGCCGCTTGCCGCGGTTGGAGCAGCATAAATATTAGGCTTGACAGTCACGGTGCTGCTAGCAATGCTATCTACGCCATTAATGCTTTGAACGGCATAATACTCGCTTCTAGCTGTCAGTCCATCGAAACGGAATACCCCGCCGCCCTGATCAACGGGTGAACTGGATACGCTGCTGCCGCCTGAGGTATAAAGCGTGATGCTAGCGTTCGGATGAACATTGGTAATGTCCACATAGCCAATACCGGCAGTCGCAACAGGTGTTCTAAGGCTGGCATTAATAAAGCTTGAATTGGTGCTCTCCTCCCCGCCAACCGTTTGGGTCACATAATAGGAGAGCGAGTTTGGCTCTACATCGTTGAACGTATAGGAAGGATCAGTGACGTTCGTCGCTGTAGCCTGTAAGGAGCCATTGGTCAAATAAAGCTTTAAAGTCGCGCCTGGTTCGAAGTCGCTCGCCGTAATAAGTTCTTCGCCACCGACTGCAGTTGGAGCAGTTGGAATATCAGGCTGGACCGTTACGATGCTGGTGGAATCGCTATCTATTCCATTAATGCTTTGCACGGCATAATACTCGCTTCTAGCTGTCAGTCCATTGAAACGGAAAACACCGCCGCCCTGATCAACGGGTGAACTGGACACGCTGCCGCCGCCTGAGGTATAAAGCGTGATGCTAGCGTTCGGATGAACATTAGTAATGTCCACATAGCCAATACCGGCAGTGGCAACAGGTGTTCTAAGGCTGGAATTAATAAAGCTTGAATTGGTGCTCTCCTCCCCGCCAACCGTTTGGGTCACATAATAGGAGAGCGAGTTTGGCTCTACATCGTTGAACGTATAGGAAGGATCAGTGACGTTGGTTGCTGTATCTTGTAAGAAGCCATTGGTCAAATAAAGCTTTAAAGTCGCGCCCGGTTCGAAGCCGCTCGCCGTAATGCTTTCTTCGCCGCTTGCCGCTGCTGGAGCAGCAGGAATATAAGGCAGTACGGTCACGGTGCTTGTAGCAATGCTATCTACGCCATTAATGCTTTGCACGGCATAATACTCGCTTCTAGCTGTCAGTCCATCGAAACGGAATACCCCGCCGCCCTGATCAACGGGGGAGCTGGATACGCTGCCGCCGCTTGAGTTATACAGCGTGACGCTAGCGTTCGGGTGAACATTGGAGATGTCGACATAACCGATGCCTGCGGTGGCAACGGGTGCTCTAAGGCTGGAATTAATAAAGCTTGAATTGGTGCTCTCCTCCCCGCCGACGGTTTGGGTCACATAATAGAGGAGCGAGTTCGGATCTACATTGCTGAAGGTGTAGGTAGAATCGGTAACGCTGGCTGCCGTAGCTTGCCAGGAGCCATTGGTCAAATAAAGCTTTAAAGTCGCACCCGATTCGAAGCCGCTCGCCGTAATGCTTTCTTCGCCGCTTGCCGCTGCTGGAGCAGCAGGAATATAAGGCAGTACGGTCACGGTGCTTGTAGCAACGCTATCTACACCATTAATGCTTTGCACGGCATAATAGTCGCTTCTAGCTGTCAGTCCATCAAAACGGAATACCCCGCCGCCCTGATTAACGGGGGAGCTGGATACGCTGCCGCCGCTTGAGTTATACAGCGTGACGCTAGCGTTCGGGTGAACATTGGAGATGTCGACATAACCGATGCCTGCGGTGGCAACGGGTGCTCTAAGGGTGGAATTGATAAAGCTTGAATTGATGCTCTCCTCCCCGCCAACCGTTTGGGTCACATAATAGTAAAGGGAGTTTGGCTCTACATTGTTGAAGGTATAGGAAGGACCAGTGACGTTCGTCTCTGTAGCTTGATGGATGCCGTTGCTCAAATAAAGCTGGAGTGTAGCTCCAGGGGTGAAATTGCTGACTGTAATGCTTTCTTCCCCGCCTGCAGCGTCAGGAGCATCCGGAGCTGCTGCTAGAGCAATGCCGGCAAAGGATTGGAGCAAAATAAGGCTAATGAGCAGGCTTAGCTGAGCCCGTTTGAAAAGCTGACGTGCGAGCTGGCTTTTTAAATCGTACACGTTTTTCATGGTGTTGGACCACTTCCCTTTTTTGAGGTTGTTTAATATTTATATACGACATTATTTTCGACAAATAATGCTAAAGTCCTGCAAACTCAGCGCGGAAGCGAACACAAAATATGAATTCAGCCGATTTTTTTAGGAATAATTTATGTCTTTCTTGCGATGAAGGTGTTAGGAAGGCTAGAGTTAGCATGATAATTTTTTAACTATCGGTAGTTAGATTATTGACGAATCGTTTTTCTGTCGCTTATAATCATTTCCAACAGAGTGGAATAAAGGAGTTGGGCGGATTGAAGAAAAAAGAGCTTACAACGAATCAAATTATAGAGGCGGCATTTGAGCTTTTTGCCGAGCAGGGGATCGAACGAACGAGCTTAAGCATGATTGCTGGCAAAGTCGGCATTACGAAGCCGTCGATTTATTATCATTTTGCGACGAAGGACGAGCTGGTCAGCCGGACGTATGAATATATTTTTCGAAATCATCAGTTCGGTAAATATTTTCAACAGGAGCCTGTTATGAGCGCAAGCTTTAGAGAAACGTTATATCAGGGCGGATTGCATATGCTCCCGGATGGCAGCAAGGAGCATTTGGCCTCGCTACGAGTGTTAAGTGAGTTTATGATGCTTGCCGAGCGAGATGAGCTGTACCGGGCTCGCCTTACCGATATGCAGCAGGAATTTTTGGATGGATTCCATAACCTGCTGGTGAAAGGCGTAGAGTTAGGGGTGGTCGCCCCCCGAAATGTAGCGTACAAAGCCCATATGCTCGCCTTGGTCATTGATAATTTATCCCGCTGCATGATGATGAAGGTGGTCATGGACTATCAGGGAGTTTGGGGCGAAACGGTCGACAGCATTCTGCTGGACGCGGCCAAAGAGGAGCATAAAATAAGCAAAATAGGGAGGAGTGGCTAAATGAAAATCTTTTTTATAACAGGCACGTCAAGAGGAATTGGGGAAGCATTGGCGGAGCAATTAATGACAGAGGAGCATCATTTATTTTGCCTATCGCGGACGGAAAATGAACAGCTGATCGAGCGGGCTATTCACAGCAAGACGAGTATGACCTATTATCCTTTTGATTTGAATCAGCTGCTGCAAATTGAGCCAATGTTCACGGCGCTGTTCAGCATGATTCCACAGGACATAGAAATAACAGGCTTCTATTTAATTAATAATGCGGGGATGCTGGCTCCAGTGGCACCAATCGAACTAAATTCAGCTCAAAGCATGATTGAAAATGTGAGCATTAATTTGCTGGCTCCAATGATTATGACTGCAAATTTCCTCAAGCATACAAAGGAATATGAAGGGGATAAGCGGATTATGAATATTTCGTCCGGATCTGCCCGTTATTTGCTGCCCTCACAAAGCTGTTACAGCACTTCGAAAGCGGGTGTGGACTCTTTTTCCAAAAGCGTGAGCTTGGAGCAGCTGAATCAGCCGTATCCGGCCAAGGTAGTATCTGTCTATCCGGGGATGATTGATACGGGGATGCAAGCGGAGATACGAGCGACATCTAAGGCAGATTTCCCCTACGTTGATCAATTCATTCAAATGGCAGAAGAGGGCAAGCTGCAAACACCTGAATATACGGCGGCAAAATTAATAGAGCTGCTGTTCAGTGAAGATTTTGGCAGCAGCGTTGTGGTTGAAAATATGTAATCTATGAGAGTGGATTATTATGAATATATAAACGGCGAAAGCTAACCGTTTAATGGCTAGCTTTCTTGTTCATTTTAGAAAACGAAGAGCGAAAGGATTGATCAAACGGATGAATCATTCGTATATCAGGCTACTGCTTTGCTACCATCGCCTTGAGCTCTGACAACAATTGATCCAGTTGGCCGTACTCCTGCACCATCGTATGGATCTTCATATCCTGCGTCTCCATGCTGGCATGAACCTCTTCTACGGAGGCCATATTCTGTTCAGTCGTAGCTGCAATATTGACCATTTCATCGGCCATGCTTGTATAACGCTCATGCAGATCGCCTGCGGAATTGCCTACTGTATCGGAGTGCTGCCTCACGAGCTCCATATTTTCGCCGATGCGATCAATAAGCTGCTGTACTTGACGCGAAACATCCCTGCTGGTGGTAACGGCTGTTTGTCCGTTTGTTACCTGCGCGTGAACAGCGCTGATTTGCGCACGGATACCGGATAAAATCGTCGTAATTTCGTGTGTCGCCGTTCTTGAATGATCGGCGAGCTTGCGCACCTCGTCGGATACGACAGCAAAACCTTTGCCATGCTCACCTGCTCGTGCCGCCTCAATAGCGGCATTTAGCGCTAGCAGATTCGTCTGCTCCGCAATTTCGCCAATCGTTCCTACAATCGAGCTTACGCGGTCATTTTGCTCATTAAGCTGATTCATCATCTCGACGGTATGCGTAATAATTTCTCTAACACGCTCAATCTCGTCTGACAGGGCAGCCATTTGATCCCTGTTCTCCAAGGTCAACGCGGCATTGTCCGTTGAATATTGTCGCAATAATTCCGTTCCATCAAGCAAGCTCTTGACGGATGTGTCTATCAACTGTGTCGTATCGCTAATATTCATAATAGTTCCCGTTTGCGTCTCAATGGCAGCCGACATGGACGAGAAGGTCACCGTCACCTCTTTGGAGATTTCTCCAGTTGAACGAACCGTCGCTTGCTGGCTGCTGCTGAACTCGGTAAGCACAAGAATGGATGATTTCAGCTTGTTCAGCAGTTCCTCCGCCATATCCTTGGAGGCTTCTGCCTCGCGCTGCCTGTCTGTAACCTGCTTTTGCAGCCGCTGGGTAAAGTTGGCCGAGAATGCCAGCGCCCCTGTTGCAAACATTAAATACAAAAACAAATAGGCAAGCGACTCCCCTGGGAAAAGCTTAGGCTGAAGCACAGGGTCCAAAAATAAATAAGTGCTCAGTGCAGCTCCCAGTACGCCTGTGAAAATAATTGGCCGATAATCGGCGTACAAGGTGATGATAGCCAGATTAACATAAACTAAAAAATAGGTGCTTACGATGGGATTCGGGTCGGAAATGATAAGAAAGGAGACAATTATCGTTAAAATGCATGGAACCATATACTTAATGTAGGCTGCAAGGATGCCCCTATAGGTCATAAAAGTGGCTGCCGCACTCATACCGCCGCCAACTAAGGCAAGGAACAGAATGATACTTTTATCCAGACCGATGACAATATCTGTGGCTATTCCTAGAGCGAGCACGCCCCATAGTATTTTTATTAACAAGCGGTTCCGTTTATCAAGCTCCGTCAATGTTCTCTTCATACTAATCCACCTTTTTATAATTTAAACAGCTCAGCTGATTCCTCTCTAGCTCCTGCGTTGCTTATTTGTGTAGTGAACGTCTGCTGCGAATAGGAAAGCCAAGCATATTTTTGTTTATTCGCATAAATTTGCTCCACATTAAAGATCATGGGAACGACATAATCTCCTTTATAAAATACCTTCTCTCCGAGCTTGTCTAACGGCAGCTTGAAAGTTACCCGCAATGCCCGTGAAAATACAGGCTCCAGCAAGGAAACAAAATACTTGATCTGCCGTTCCTCCGCGGTATAAATAAGGGAGGAGAGCAGCTCCGAAATATATTGCTGCCCACGGTATGGCTTTAATAAGGCAATTTTGTCAATTTCCGCGGTTTCTCCCTGTGCGAGTATTAGCTCCGGGTGCTCCTGAAAAAATCCGGTTTCGTTGATCGTGCTTGCAGCACTATAAGGCTTAAGCTCCGCCGTGCCTACATAATGACCCTCCTCGGTGACAACCATAAGTCGCTCTAATGCATGAGCGGAAAACTCAAGATCAAATCCTTTTTCCCTCCAGACGGTAGTCCAAACCCCATTAAACATCGCCAGCTCCAGCTCATTCTCCACTCGCTTAAACATACGTATGCTCTCCTTTGGTTTTTATTTACCAAGTGTTCTATGTATATAATATATTTATCGGGATAATTCACTTAATAATGTACATGCAGGTAAAACATTATTTGCTTTTTATTTAGTAAAAAAGTTCATCTGTTTAGTATCCCATATTTCTTTACATACTGAGGGTTTCAAAATGGAGCAGTCTGCTAAAAAAGAAGAGTAATAGGACTGACGGGCTTGCTGACGTAAGGTTATCCTTTATAATTAAGGGAGCAGGTTCAGCATTCATTTTCGTTTCGAGGTGTTTTTATGGAATGGCAGAATATGATTCAAGTATGGAATCAAAGGCCTGTTCAAGTGCTGGATATTCGCTATATTACGATGAAGCCGGGAGAGAAGCGTTTAGCCTATCGCCTTCCTGCAAATGCTTTTATATATGCCAATCAGGGCAATGCCAGAGTAGTAATGGAGGAGCTGAATGTGCCTTGCGATCATGGCTGTTTGCTGCATGGTGGAAAAGGCTCCAGCCTGAACATATGGTGCGGGGAAGAGTCATTTGACTATTATTTCGTTTTATATAAACCACTTGGTGCGATAGGCAAGCAGGCAAAGCAGGACAATTTTGAACAGCAGGATGTGCTCGGGCAGCGTTATGCCTTTGAGGTGATGCATGCCTTGTCGCTGCTGTCATTGCTGGAGCAGATGTTTCAGCTGTGGGAAAGCAGCGAGGAGCTGGATCGGCTTCAGGTAACGGGAATATTCTATCAATTCGTAGTGGAGCAGTTTCGTCAACTGCAAATGGTGAAAACCGAAGCAGCCGTGCCGGATTTATCGGAGCAAATCGCTGAGTACATTCATGAGTATTTTCCTAAAACGGTAACGATGGAGACGATGGCTGGGAAGTTCCATTACAGCACGCATTATTTGGCAAGGGTGTTCAAACGCAGGTTCGGCTGTAGTCCAATGGAATATTTGATGCAAACGCGGATCAATCGAGCAAAATTTTTGCTTACTGAGACAGATACGCCGCTTCGCAGCCTCGCTGAGAAGGTAGGCTATACCGATATTTATTATTTCAATCGTTTGTTTAAGAAGCTGACAGGAGTAACGCCTACTCAGTTTAAAAAGCTTAATCTTAGCGCAATTGGTTCAATTCGTCCGAAAATCATGCCCGAATCGTACATTGCTCCGCAAGCCGGACAAATCTATATTGATAATAACGAGAATCATTATCAATATAATGCATGGAGAGTGAACGAAATGAAGTGGGGTTTTAAGCCATCTTTTGCCGTAACATTATTATTTAGCTTGTCGCTGCTGCTTGCCGCATGTGGTGGTACAGCCGCAGAGCCTCAGCAGAGTGCTCAAGGCAGCAATGCTCAGCCTAATGCAAGCGCCACGGCTGATGCAGCATCGGAAGCAACGACAAGAATGTATAAGGATGCACTCGGGCGTGAGGTGGAAATGCCATCGAACCCTAGCAAAGTGGTTGTGATCACTTACGGCGGCTATTTGCTGCCGCTTGGCTTAAAGCCAGTTGGTGTGGATCAGTCTGTGCTTGATCTTTATCCAGAGGAGCTTGCAGGTGTCACAAGTATCGGCAAAGGTTTAGGGAACGTCGAGGCGGTTTCAGCGCTTGAGCCGGACTTAATTGTTTTGCCGGAATATTATGATGCTTCAGTCTACACTCAGTTTGAGAAAATTGCGCCGACTATTGCTGTCTCATGGGGCGGAGATCCAGATGTTATCCAAACGCTGCGGGACATGGGCGACATTATGAATCGCAAGCAAGAGGCGGAAGCGTGGATTACTAAATTTGAAGCGAAGCTGCAAAGCGTCCGCGATCAGCTTGAAGTAAAAGTAGCACCTGGCGAAACGGCGATCACCTTCATTCTTTACGAGGGAGAGCTGCTTCTTGGCGGCGAAGGCGGTACGCTTGGCAAATTGATTTATGAGGATTTCGGCTATCAGATGCCAGAGCAGTTTAAACCCTATGCAGATGGTGGAGCTGCACTTTCCATAGAATCGCTAGCTGATCGTCCGGCTGACTATTTCTTTACGCAAATGACCGATAGGGAATTAGTGGAAATGAATAAGCTGTTCCAGGAGCCGCTGTATCAATCAATTCCTGCGATAAAAAATAATCGGATTATTAACGTAAGCCGCGATAAATGGAACTATGGTCCTTATCTGGCGGAGCAAGCGGTTGATGAAATGATTGAAAAAGTAGCGAAGGCGCAAAAATAAACAGGTGTAATTAGGAACACAATGTACAAAAGCAAGACTGCAAGTCCGGGTGCTCGTCTCCCGGACTTTTTTGCTTCATTCCGATTGTTTTGGTAAGGTTTTAATTATATAAGCCATTCCAATTAAATATATACAAGGTGAAGCATATGGAACAGGTTAGGAAAATGATGCTGGCACTCGTCGCGGCGAATGTACGAATGGAGCACATTCAATATGAGCGGTTAGAGGGAAATCAGCATATTCAGCTGAGTAATAAAGAGGGCGGCTGTCTGGTGCTCGTAGCAAGCGGCGAAGGCATGCTGGTTAACGGAGCGGGAGGAAGCAGGCAAATGTTACGACGGGGCAGCTTCTTCATCAATCTACAAGGCATTGATGCCGTTGTACATGCAGCGGATGAAGAGGCGATCGGCTTGTATGAGCTTGTTTTTCAGCATGATTTGTTGCAGGTTGATTCAACTGCCTCTTGTTATCAGGCAGAGCTGTCCAAGCGTGCAATCGGACCACTCATTGACCGCATGAAGGAGCTGTATGTGAATCGCTTGAATCAAGGTGAGCTGGAGCGATTCCGCCTGCATATTGATTTTCAGGAGCTGCTTTACAGCTTGTTTGAGGATGCTGAGGAGAAGCGTGATTTGAGTCATGCGGAAGCGTTGCTGCGAACCGCCTGCTACATGGAGCGGAATTTTCATGAGCCGCTATCGCGGGATAAAATGGCGGAAATGGCCGGTATGAGCGCGCCATATTATTCAAGAGCCTTTAAGAAGCAGCTGGGCAAGACACCTCAGGAATATTGGACAGGAGTCCGGCTTAATCATGCGAGGAAGGCGCTTATCCAAGGAAAGGACAAAATGAGCGAGATTGCGGAATATACCGGCTTTGGAGAGCCTTATTATTTTAGCCGTGTGTTCAAAAATGTACTCGGCGTCTCGCCTACAGTGTATCAGAAGCAGCCGCGTCAGCGGGTCGTCTGCCTGTATCCCCCGTTTATCGACTGCATGCTGGCGCTCGGCGTTGTGCCGTCCGCAGTTATGATCGATTCGGCTCATCCACTGAGCGGGCGCTTGGATGGCTCGCTTCATTTAGGAAGCTCAGAGACAGAGCTTGGTGTACGTGAGGCGAGTCTGCTGGAGGAGCAGCAGCCGGAGTTGATTTTGTGCAGCGATTATATTCATCCTGATCAGGAATTGTTGCTCAGCCGTATCGCACCAACTGTAGCTGTTACGTGGAGAAGGGAGCGGCGGACGGATTTGCTGGAAATTGCAGGGCTGCTGGGAAGAAGCGAGGCAGCGGTGAAGCTGCTTGAGGAGCTTGATCAGCAGCTGGATCAGGCACGCGAGCAATTAAGCCGAAGTTTAGGGCGTGCGAGCGTAGCGATGCTGCGATTTCATGCTCAGCAAATGCGCCTTTACGGCGGCCCGAAGCAGGGCTTTGTCGGGCCGATACTCTATCGCGATTTGAATTTGCAGCCGCCATTGCTTGTCCAGCAGCTAACTTGGGATAAATGGTGGGCTTCGCTTGAGCCTTCTCTGCTGCCTGCGCTGGATGCCGAGCATTTGCTGATCGTGATTGATCCCGGCATGGAGGAAGAAGCGGGCCTTATGATGAGTGGAGAAATATGGGCGGAGCTTGCTGCTGTCCGAAAGGGACAGGTTTATCTAGCCGATTATTATACGTGGATGAGCAGCGGCATGGAGATGGATAAGCTAAAGATTGCGGAGGCGCTGCGCCTGTTCGCTACTAACTCTTAGGACACAAAAATCCTATAAAAAAAGTCGATTTGTCCTTGGGAAACCATTGAAAAAAGAATATAGTGATAACGATTATCATTATATTTGAGGAGTGGTTGGAAAGATGTTTAAGGCGGGTTTAGTGCCCAGCATGCTGCTGGTGCTGATTATTTTGATTTCGGGCTGCGGGGCAGCGGAAGGAAACGCTGTGGGGGCCGGAGCAGAAAGTACGCCTATGGCAACCGAAGCTGCAGCAACTGAGAAGAGCATAGACGAGGAGCGCGTTGTAACAGATGAGATTGGGCATGAAATTACGATTCCGGCGGAGCCGAATAAAATCATTGGTATTTATTTAGAGGATGAATTGACAGCACTAGGCGTTACGCCAATCCGTAAATCCAGAATCGGCACATGGAGCGGACAAGACTATTTAGGGCTCACAGTAGAGGATATTGATATTGCAGGGGATGTCGAGGCTTTTGTGAAGGCGGAGCCCGATTTGATTTTGACCAATGTGTATGAGGAGAAGCAGTATGGGCATTTATCCAAGGTTGCTCCAATGTATGCCTTCACGGATGCGCGCGCAGACTGGCGCTCGACGATTCGGACACTAGGCGACCTGCTTGGCAAAAAGGACAAGGCGGAAGATGTAATTGTCTCCTATGATAAAAAAGCGGAGGAAGCGGCAGCTACTCTTAAAGCTTCTATCGGCCAGGAGACGGTTGCGATACTGCGTGTTCACGCCAAGTCGCTTAGACTTTACGGAGGACCGGGTTATGCTGGGCCTGTCTTGTACAACGAGCTTAAGCTGAAGCCGAGCAAGCTGGTTCAGGAGCTCGTGCTGGACAAAGGGGAGAAGGTGGTCAACTTGGCGATGGAAATGATCCCGCAATTGGATGCGGATCATATTTTTCTCACCATAGATACGGGGGCAGAGGAACAAGCGAAAGAACTGCTTGAAAGCAATTTGTGGAAAGGCCTTCAAGCAGCTAAGAGCGGAAACATTCACGAGGTTAATTTTGAGACGTGGATGAAGAGTGGACCGATTGCTGACAGCAGTAAAATGGATGATGTGCTTGCAGCATTGGCGCCATAATTCATTTTTTGAAATAGATGAGGCTGTTTCTGGCGTTTTGCTGGGGGCAGCTTTTTTCTATTATCCCTACCGATAATATTGAAATCCAAGCTGACTGATTAAACCACTTTTTCATTTTTCATATTATTTGTTCAAAGTGAAATGGAGGTAAAGTAGCAAAGAAAGATTTCGAATTCATTCATTTTCGTTCCAACACAACGAGAGCAACCGGAAACAGGGTGAAAAGCTTTGACGTTTGACAGGACGGGCGTTATGCTAAAAAGCGCCGGAGCCATGTAGGCCGGAAGAATGAATAAACGATGTGGGAAAGAGGAATTGAATATGCGAATCAAGTGGTGCTTCCTGGCCATCCTTGCGATGTGGGTATTCAGCACGGGCATTGTGCAAACGGCACACGCTGGAGACGATACCGCTGCTGCTGCGAAGCTGATTGCAAGAGACGGAGCAGGCGTGTATTCCGTCAACTATAACATGGCGATTCTGGAGGACAAGGAAGGCTCATGGAGCCTGACGGATGTGCAGTCGCCGAAGTTGCAGAATCAGTTCGTGCCGGTCGAGGGCAAAAGCTCCTTTGGCTACACCAGATCTGTGTACTGGATGAAAATTACAATTCGTAATGAATCCAGAAGCGAATACTGGCAGCTGAGCCTGCAAAACCCGCTTATGGATCACTTTAACGTGTATTCGTCCGCCGAAGTGAAACGGATTCGACATCACTACCCTTCATACAGCCTTCAATTGCCTGCCCACTTGGATACAACAATTTATATGCGGTTCGAGACGCCTGGCCCCTTTATTATTCCGATGCGTCTAACGGAGCCCGATGCGATATATGAAAAAACATCCTTGGAATTTGTGCTGTACGGCCTGTATTATGGCATTATTTTGACCATTGTCATGTACATGCTGTCGCTTTATGCTTCTATTCGCAATTCATCATATATCTTCTATGTTCTATATATTTTATGCTACAGCGCCTCTCAATTCGTCTGGGACGGACTGGCGCTGCAACTGCTCGGAGAAAACTGGTTTACGACCGGGGGCGGCGGTATTCTTTTTGCAAGCCCTGTAAGCACGTATGAGTTCTTTTTTGTTCTGAGCATCTGGTTCGGCTTTATTGCAACTCGGAGGATTTTAAAGCCGGTCGCGTTTTCTCCGTTTCTGGACCGTTTATGCCGTGTCATGATCTGGTTGTGCCCGGTCGGGGCAATCGGCAACGCATTTTTTTATATGTATGGCCTGTCGTTCATCTGGTTCAGCTTCAAAATTACCGCCATCCTTATGCTTCCGGTTATAGTCGTGGGCTGCGCTCTGCGGGGCAGCTGGCTTGGTCGTCATTTGACGATCGCCATATTGCCGCTGTATGCCATTGCATTGCCAAGCTCACTGCTTTCAACTGGCGTATTGCCCGATAATCTGTTTACCCATTTTGGGATGCAATTTGGATCAGTCATCGAGTTTATCATCATGTCGATTGTTCTATATGAGCAGGTCGCTCAAATGCGCGAGAAGCAGCATCGCGTGCAGAAGGAGCTGGCGAATACGCTCGCCAACTGGAACAAGACGCTAAAAATAAAGGTAGAGGAGCAGACAAAAAGCCTAAAGCGCTCCAATGACGAGCTGATTCTCGCCGAGCAATCCCGCACACGGCTGCTGCAGAACATTTCACATGATATCCGAGGGCCCCTCAACTATGTTCAGGGAGGCATTCAGGCGCTAAAGCAAAGGCTGATTCAGGAGCCTGAGCGACAGCAGGAGATTTTAGATAATGTGTATGGCAAGGTTATCGAGGTTAACCATTTTCTGGACGAAATGAATCGGATTGAAGAGGGAGAAAGCCCTCAGAGCTTGGAGATGGTAATGTTTGCAGAGTGGATTGACGATATTTTCGCTGAAATGGCGGCTGATATTCGTTATGGCAATTTGCGATGCGAAACCATTGTGAAGGTGCAGGAGGATGCGGATGTACTTATTGCCCCGCATGCCATCAAGCGAGCTATTGTGAACCTTGTGCACAATGCGTGCAAGTTTACTCCCACTGGCGGATTAATCGTTCTAAAGGCCACGCAAGATGACCACTGGGTAACGTTGACGGTAGAGGATGCTGGGAAAGGCATCGCTGCAGAGCGCCTTCCGTTTATATTTCACCGGCATTACATGGAGGATAAGATGAGCGGACGCGGTCTTGGCCTTGCCATAACGAAGGAAATAATTGAGCGTCATGGCGGCCAAATCAGCGTCTGGAGCGCCGAGGGAAGAGGCAGTCGCTTTTCCTTCACCATTCCGAAGGTCCAGTAGTTGTCCGAACCGGCATTGTTTACTGGTCTCGACTATGAAGACATAGAGCGGCCCCATGCCCCATGCTTGAATTTGGCGCAGCTTTTGCGTTTTGCAAGTGCTCAGTGCAGCGGGCTATTACGAAGTGGCTATGACGAAGTCATCGGCTCAAATTTGTATCCAAATCCCTTTAAGGTGTGAATATATTTCAGACTTGAGGCATCTGGTTCTATTTTTTTGCGGAGATTATAGATTTGCGTTTTGATTACATCTGGATTGTATGCGGCTTGATCGCTCCAGACCAGCTCGTACAGTTGCCTGGGGTGATAAACTCTGCGCGGATTCCGAGCCAGAACGATGAGCAGATGAAACTCCTTGGCCATCAGAAGGACAGGCGTCTTCCCGACACATACTGTAAGGCGCTCCAAATCGATTTCCAGTCCAGGAAAGCTAAGCTGGTTTCCCTGACTTTGCGGATTTTTGTATGTATGCAAAAGCTGGCTCCAGCGCAAGTGCGCGTTGACTCTTGCCAGCAATTCCAGATGATCAAAGGGCTTGGTGATATAATCGTCGCCGCCAGCCTGAAGCGACTGCAGCCTCTGCTCCCGCTCGGTATTGCCTGTCAGGAACAAAATAGGCTGATCATATAAGCCGCGAACACGGCGGCATAATTCCACGCCATCCATCCCAGGCATCGACAAATCCATAATAATCAGATCGGGCTGAGGCCCGCCCTCCTTCAAATATTTCAGACATTGTTCCCCGTCATACGCCTGCCATACCTCAAAGCCTTCCGCTGACAAAAAGATGCTCAGCATATCCTGAATTTCGCGGTCGTCATCTACCGTCAGAATCGTTGTCACTGTTGCAGCCCCCTATGCGGCAAGCCTTTGCAATAGGCCATACTCATTTTTTCTGCCGCGATTCTATTCTATATTAGCGGCTGGATCTCACCCAGGCAACAGGGAGATGAGATCTGATTGCGGCATTTTACCTCTATTTCACCTCGCTTCGATAAAATGGAACAAAACAGCCTGCCATTCGACAAAAATGAGCGAGTGGAACAGGGGAGACGGGGAATTGGCATGATATCGGTAATGTCGCTTAAGATTAAAAAGTGGATAGGCTTGCTTCTTGTTGTTACTATGCTCACTAGCTTGATGCCTGGTTACGGTACAGCCAGTGCAGCAACGAAAGAAGCGGAGGCTGAGCTTGCAGCCGCCTTGTCGACAATGCTTGCAAATGGCGGAACCTCCGGAATACCGGACGCTCCGGTCGCACAGCCAAGCGATATTTCTGGAAATTGGGCACAAGGGCAAATTGAAGATTGGATCGACAAGCAGCTCATATTCGGTTTCCCAGACGGGACGTTCAAGCCGAATAACAAAATTAGCCGCGCAGAGCTGGCGGCGATTATTAACCGAGCGTTTAGCTTCTCGGAGCAAGCATCAAGCGCGTTCAACGACGTCCCTGCGGCCAAGTGGTATTCAGCGGACATTGCCAAGGCGCAGGCAGCAGGCTATATGCAAGGAGACGGTAATGGCTCCTTCCGCCCCGATGCCCCCGTTTCGCGTCAGGAGGCCGCAGTCGTTCTGGCCAAGCTGCTCAAGCTGGATACAGCAGGCTCAGACTCCGCCGATAAATTTGGGGATAGCAACAAGATATCCGCATGGAGCAAAGGGGCAGTCAGCGCTGCGTTGAATGACGGTTTAATCAACGGTTACGGCGATCATACATTCAGACCCACTCAGCCAATTAGCCGGGCAGAGACCGTCGTTATTCTGGATCGGGCGCTAAAGATGGCGACTGGTGGAACGGATACCGCCGACTTGCCCACTGCATTGATTAAGGCTGGTACATACGGCCCCGAGAATAGAAAGGCAACCTATGCCGGCGATTTGACAATCGACGCGCCTGATGTCGTCCTTCGCAACGTGACCATTACAGGCAATCTGGTGCTCGGGGAGGGAATTGGCGAGGGCGATGTCACGCTGGATGGTGTCACTGTACTAGGAACAACAACTGTGAAGGGCGGCGGCAAAAACAGCATTCATCTGCTCGATTCCGCTCTCACACGAATTATTATTACGAAGGTAAACGGCCAGGTGAGGGTCGTAATTGAAGGCTCTACAGCCGTCGATCAAGCAACGGTAACAACGGGAGCCACGCTGCAGGTTGTGGGCGGAGGCGGTGCCAGCTTCGGCACTGTAGAGGTTTCCACAGCCGGGGAAGTAACGCTTAGCGGGAACTTCCCGAACGTAGTCCTCGTCGCATCGGCAACGGTCACGATTACGGACGGAAGCGTCGACAATTTGACGCTGACGGATCTCGCTGCGGGAGCAAAAATTGAAGTGAACGAAACGGCGAAAGTATCCAGCCTCAATGTGGGCTCTGCGGCTACCATTTCCGGGCAAGGTGCAATCACAAACGCTACGATTACGGCAACGGGTGTCACGATGGCGCAAAAACCAGATAAGGTCGCGATTGCGCAGAGCATCTCCGCACAAATCGGCGGGCAGACGGTGCAGGGGACACTTGTGTCGAGCGGATCGTCTGGGTCGTCTGGGTCAACGACAACCGCATCACCCGGACCTACCTCGTCGCCTGCACCGACTGAACCACCTGTGTCGACGGCGACGCCTATATCGGTAACGGTAAGCAATCCATCAACGGCTGGACTCACCATTTCGCTTGTTCCGCCGTTGCCTGGTCTTACAACGGGGGATCTGGTTCTGACAAATCCGGAGGGGTACACCATTTTTAACTCTGCCTTGAGTACGACCGATAATGGCTCAACCTATCAATATTCGGGCATATTTCGGGGTGGAGATACGTATGCGCTGTCCATCGCCAAGTCCGGCTACAGCTTCGGCAGCAGTAAAACAATTGCAATACCGGATCTGACGGCTTTCACAGGTGCGATACTCAGTCCGGACGGCGGGAAGGTGACGCTGCTCTTCACGAAAGAGCTTGCGCGCTTGTCCGTATCGCCCGCAGGTTTTGCCGTCAAATCCGGCGGAGAGGCAGTCGCGATCGTCTCAGCGGAGAAAGTTTCCGGGGCGCGCGTCGATCTCACATTGGCCTCGGAGATAGGTGCCGATCATTTTGAACTGTCGTATACGCCGGGGGCGGTTACCTCGACTGACAGCAAGCCTCTCGTAGCCTTCAAGGCAACCAGCATTATGGATGGAACGACAGCGGCGGGCATCGTGAATTACAGCAAGCTGGAAGGGAAATCGGCTGCTGAAGCAGCAGACGCGCTGCAAGAGCAGAATGGCGGCTCCTTGACCGGAGCGGAAATCGGAACGGCTCTATTGGAGGGCGGTTATTCGGGCATTGATGTCGTTAAAATGCTAAGTGAGGAAAATTATTTCCCTTACCCCGATACGACCGCTATATTCCTGATTGAACAAGGGTACGGCGTTACCAATGCTCTGATTACGCTGGAGGAAGCAGGCTTGATTAGCTTGGGGAATAGCGGATTCGGCAAGGCGATGAAGCATATGGGAATTACGGCCAAGGATCTATTTCAGGCGATGAAATTCAAGGGGTATGGTATCAACACAGCCTATGAGGAATCGGGCTACTTCGATAATAACGAGAGGTATGCGGCGCTGCGACAAGTATTCGGCTTGACGGAAGAGGAACTGGCAGCCTTCCTGAACGAAAAATTCGTTTCTGCCCGTGAAGCGGCGGCCGTGATGCAAGCGAGCAAGGCCAGCACGCCATCTTCCATTGTGACGGCGCTGCAGCGCGCGAACTATACGGAGGAGCAGGTCGGTGAAATTCTGAAGTCGGCGGATTTGTTCAACGTCAACGCGTATCGTGCAGTGGCACTGCTGCTCGACGCAGGCTTTAATATGCATGCAGCTTCCAAAATCATGAAAGATTACTACGGAGCAAGCGCTGACCAGATCGTAGCCGCGCTTGCATTAAGAGGCATGACGTTCGCGGAGATCGTTGAGGTCATCGGCAGCGGCACGCTCGGCTTTACGCAGGAAGAACGGTGGGCAGGACTTCGTGCCGCTTACACAACGAAGCAGGTCGCCGCACAGTATTTGAAGTGGGAATGGACCGCTTCCGAGCTCATCTCCTATCTGGCGAATGCCCATTATCCGGCCGAGGAAGTCGAGGAGGCGGTCTCGACCGTTTATAGCGGGAGCAGATTCCTGGACGGCTCAATTGAAGCCATGCTATGGGACAACTACACGATTAGTGAAGTCGCAGCCGGGATGAAGCGTTCCGGCGATAGCATTAAAGTGGTCGCTGAACTGCTCGCCTCCAAGGGCTACAAAAACATTTTCTCCGCTGGAGACGAGGAAGAAACGATTGTGGATATGCTGCTTAAGGCTGGCTTTAGCGTTATCGAAATTGCCCAGTATTTGCGGCCGTTTGGCAGCAGGCAAGATAGCATGTCTACAGATGAGATGGGCAGAGTTCTGCTGCAGTTTAAGGATGCTGGCTTCACGGCAGTCGAGCTGACGAATCTCATGTCCGAGATGATTCGCTATTCGAGCTTGCGTTCAGGAGGCGCAGAAAGCTTTGTCATCCTCATGTACGATATGACGGATTTGACAACGGATACCGGGCGGACGCTGACCAAATTCAGCGCTGACGATATCCCCCGCGTATTGGCGGCAAGAGGTCTTGAACCGAAGGAAATGAAAAGATATTTATCTTATCGCTTCGCCACTTCATTGCAAATTGCCGAGCTTCTGAAGACGAGCTTCTCTTTCGATGCGGCCGAGCTTCTGGAGGTTATTCGAACGTCGAATAGCGCGTTTTGCGGATCTGCTTGCAGAGTGAATGAATTGCTGCGAATTATTAAGGCTTCGTACAGCGATTTGACTTATGAAGAGGCCGCATCGGTTTTGTACAGCTCCGGATTTTCCTCCAATTTTGGTGCAGGGGTGTTCAATAGCGACCTGATTAACGGAGTTCGGGAAGTGTATGGCGGGAATCCCAATCTCGTACCCATGTTTAGGAGGCTGGGCGAGCCGCTGGGGAGCCTTATCAATTTGTCCGCATATTCAAATTACAGTTCAAGTTCTTGGAGATCAAACGGCTATACGGCCATTGAGGTTCTCCCCTACCTGCTTCTTGGTTCTGTTGGCAATCTTCAGGATCTGAAAAACGCAGGCTATAGCCTGGAGGAGATTGTGCTCGCTGCGAATAAAGTATATGGCGAATCTGGGGTTACGAACGTCACCGCAACCGGCCTGTACTCGGCAGAGGAAATTGCTGATGCCGCTGCCGCAGTGCTCGGTCAGGACTCCAAGGCGACGATGGCGAGGCAAATGCGAGACAACCATGGCTGGGCATACGATACGGCAAACGCGCTTCGCACAAGCTATGATGTGACCGATCCGGTTGAAAGCGCGA
The DNA here is from genome assembly GCF_036894955.1 of Paenibacillus sp. KS-LC4. NCBI lineage: Bacteria > Bacillati > Bacillota > Bacilli > Caryophanales > Paenibacillaceae > Paenibacillus > Paenibacillus sp. KS-LC4. Next base: position 714,945 of record NZ_CP145905.1, read on the forward strand.
TGCTGCTTCAGGGCGCCGGTTATTCACAAAATGAAGTGCTCGGCGGTATCTTTTACGCCTTCTGCGCCGGCAACGCCTTTTCTGAAGGAACCTATGCGACGCTGAACGCCGTCATAAGGAGCCTGTACAGCGAGGTTACTGATCCACTTGCTTTAAGCTTAAATATCGCGGATGCAACGTCGCCTACCAAAGGCGTTAATATCTTCCGAACGATCGGCTATACGCCGGTACAGATTGTCACGGTCCTTAAGGAACAGTATCAGCTCTCCAGCAGAGACGCGCTTAGAGTGTACCTGAATGCCGGAGGTGCCACGCCGATTACAATTCTGACGGCCATATCATCCGTATTCAACGTCGAAGCCGCATCCTTTGTCACCTCACAAGAGAAGACGGATGGCAAAGACGCGTATATGACAAGAAAGCTGCTTAGCAGCAACTACGGCTATACCGATGAGCTGGCTATCGCAAAGGCGCTAGCGGATGGCGGCTACTCGCAGGAGCAAGTGCTGGCGGCCATGTTCCATCAGTCTGGCAACCGTAATATACTGGTCGCTAGCATCCTGAAGCAAAATTACAGCGTTACCGACCTTGGTGTCGTCTCCACGTGGCTTCGTAATCTCGGAGAGTCCACGAGCAGCACCTACCAGGCGCTGCGAAGCGTCTACCCTGATGCTAGCACGGGCGATGTCATCACCAAAATGACGGAGAGCGGGTACAGCATCTATACGATATTCGGCCAGCTTCTGGATCGGCCAGAAAGCGATGCCAAGAACGATTCGACAATTGCCGCCGTACGCGGACTCGGTTTAGAAGCCAAATATGCGATGGGCATGCTTCAGGGCTGGGGCTACTCGCTCAAGGATCGATTCTCGAAGCTGCGGACGACAGGCGGTTATACATTTGAAGAATTAGGGGAAGCGATGAAGGCCAGTGGCGAAACGGGGCTTTCGGTGGCAGCTGCGATGGCGAGCCTGCGATACAGCATACAGGAAGTCGCGCCAATCGTTTACGCTATGGATACCCGCTATCAGGTGCTCGCTCTTTACTTGTACGGAGCGGGCTGGTATGATCCCGCCGTTCTGGCGATGGGGCTGCTGGAGGTTGGATGCCCTCCTGAGGACATTATCACGGAGCTTAAGTCAATGGTGGACGAACTGCTGCTGGACTATGTGTTCCTTAAAAAGATCGAGGCGCCAATTCCGAACTGGACGTCGACTTACATGGCAATACGGCTCTCCTGGACGGATATGTCAATGAACGAGCTGGCTCAAAGCCTTATCAAGGCGGTTGATAATGACGAATACAGGGAAACCGACCTGTTCTGGGGCTTGCGGGCACTAGTCGAGATCGGGCTCTTCGATCAGATCAAGGCCGATCTGCCAGCAGACGCCGGGGACTACCTATACGGTCGCAACGACGGCATTCCGTTTATGGTTTTGAAGGAATCGGGACTTAGCGCGAATCGGGCAGCGGGACTGATGCACGACTTGGGCATTCAATGGCAGCCTGCCATCATGTTCCTTATCCAGGCTAATTACAGCTCAAGTGATATTGCGTCCGCCTTCTTCTCTCACTATTCCCTGGATGTCCTCCTCTCCGTTGCGGAAATTATCGCTACGATTGCTACGAGCGTCAGCGACGGAAAATGGAGCAATATTTTAAAAATACTCAAAATCGTAGGACAGGTTGCCTTCAACGTCGGAATGAAAAACTATCACACCGATTTCAGCGGTAATCCCGACCGGGCGAGTACCGGCTAGAAACTTGCTTTAAATATTTTTAGTCATTCAGCGCAGTACTAGGCACGTAGGGGTTAACATAAAAAAGCAGCAGCCACAGGCCCGTTCAGCCCGTTGCTGCTGCTTTTTTATGGAGCTAAACATTTACCCCATTAGTCATATCCTTTAACCTATTAAATCATTATTTCGTACTCACAAGCCAGTCAGCCAGCTCTCCCGTTTGGGTCAGAATGGCGATCGGGTCCCAATACCAGGAGCGTTCTTTGCTCCAAATAAATACCCGGTCATTTTTGACGGCGTCGAGTGTGGACCAGATCGGGTCTGCTTTGAGATCGTCAATAGATAGCCTATCGGTCGTGAGCACAATATAATCCCCTGCATATTGAGGCAATACCTCATTCGAAAGGGTTGCCCAGCCTGGATCGCTTATCTCAGCAGCTACTGCGGCAGGAGGCTTAAAGCCAAATACATTGTAAATGGGCTGTCCGCCCTTGCCATAGTTGGCGCCAACCGCCGAAACATCCTTGCCGATCCATTCCAAGACGGAAAATGTACTGTCTGCGGGAATGACCTCAAGCACTTTTTCTTTCGCAGCAGCTATGCGCTTATCGTAGTCGGCTAGCCATGCAGTCGCTTCCTGCTCCTTGCCCAGCAGCTCGCCAAAATAAGTAACTTCCTCATGTACCGATTTAAGCGAAGCATAAGGAATAATGACAGTTGGCGCGATTTTGCTTAGCTGATCATTCATTTCAGTATACATGTCATCCATAATGATCAGGTCCGGCTCCATGGAAACAATTTTCTCCAGACTGCCGTTCCCATCTCCTAAATCCTCTACATCCTTTAAAGCTTCGCTTAGATAAGGATTGGAGAGATGATGGGTGGAGGTGCCAACCGGAATGACGCCGAGTGCCAGCAGGCTGCCTAAATATTCTCCAGCCACTACTCGTTTTGGATGCAGTGGAACTTCAATATCGCCCATAATGGTGGATACGGTTTTAGTTCCTTCTTGCTCAGGCACGGCAGTTGCCGTTGCTTGCGGTGAACTGCTTGGTTCAGTAGAGCTTGCTGCACCAGTGGCAGCATTATTGCTAGACGCTTGCGTACCGCAGGCGCTGAGAAGAAGCATAAAGCTGAGTAATAGTACCGCCGCCATGGACGGTTTTAATTCACTAAACATGACAGACTCTCCCTCTTTGCTACGTTGATAATCGTTATCAGCTCCATCAGTATAGCGGAGCGTTTTTTGAGGGGCAATGGAGAATCTCATGATTGTAGCAGGACAATCTTCTAAACTTTGCTTGGCGGAATGCTCTGCTCTAAATAGAGAGGGAGAGACGCCTTTATATTTTTTGAACAGTCTGCCTAAATAATAAGGATCACGGTAGCCAACACCAGCCGCTATTTCGCTTATCGTGGCATCCGTTTCAAGCAGCAGAGCGGCGGCCTTGTCGATACGGACCTTGATCAAATAATCAATGGGGCTTACACCCGTCCGGCTTTTAAAATAGGAGGATAAGTGAGGAACGCTGTAATTTAGGCTTTCTGATAAAGACTCAAGCGTAATGGGCTCGGCATATTGCTTATGAATAATTGCAATGATTTGCGCGGCCAAATCGCTTTTTTCTGAACGAGTGCCCTGCAGCTTCAGTTGATTGAATAGCTCTTGGACGAACTGAAGTAGCAGGTTTTTGGCACGCAGCTGTCCAAGCGCCTCCGCCTTGCTCCAATCCTTGTGCATGTCCGTCAAGCAGCGATATAAAACGACGGGGTGAGAAGGCGCAAGTTCATATAACGTGTGAAAAGGGCGCAGCCGCTCAGCAAGCTGAGTTATTGACTGCGGCACAGGCTGTGGAATCGTTGCTTTATAGTAGACGCTATAATATTCAAGGCCGTGCTCGCCAGCCTGAAAATCAATTGCTGCTCCTTTGCCCATATGCAAAATCGTAAAACGGCTTAAAGGATGCCATTCTCCGTTAACCTGCACCTGTGCGCTTCCGCGTATACACATAATAAACAGGCTGGCGGGGACCACGTAGGGTCGAGTAGATTCACCAAATTTCAAAATAACTCGGCGAACATCCAGCAGCCTGCAATAGGCGTAGCTCCATATCGCAATATGATTATGTACATCCATCCTCCGAAACCTGCCTTCTCAATAAATGCCGGTCTGCTTGTTGCTTGTATGTACTATTATAGTTGACAGCTCTTATAATCAACAACTAGCGGAGAGACAACAAAAGGACAGACCCTAAAGCCATCTTGGATGACTTGAAGGGCTGCCCTATTGCAGTGGATCTCATTGTAATTATTGAATCAGGTCTGATTTTTGCAGCAGTCTTTGCATAATGGCAGCAACCTCTGCTCTAGTGATAAAGGCTTTAGGAGCCAGCTCGGTGCTGGTTCGCCCGGATACAATGCCTGCAAGCACGCTGTCGGCAATGCCGTTTTTCGCCCATTCGGCAGCCTTGGACGCATCCTTATAAGGGAGTAAGGTTTGTTGAGCTGAGGCATTGGCAGGCTGAGCCTTTAAATTCGTAATGGTCATGGCTTTGGCGATAATCACCATGGCCTGCTCCCGCGTTATTTTGTCGTTTGGACGGAAGGCTCCATCTTCAAAACCATTGATTAAATCATAGGCATGAGCGGTATAAATAGCAGAGCTATACCAGTCTGAGGCTGATACATCTGAAAAGGCTGCCGCACCGTTTTCCAGGCGCAAGCCTAGTTCTCGGACAATTACAGCTGCAAACTCTGCGCGTGTAATTTCGCGGTTAGGATGAAAGAGTCCTTGTGTATCGCCCTCAATAATCATTCGCGAGCCCATATCGTTGACTGCAGTTTTGGACCAATGCGAAGCAACATCGCTAAACTCATAGGGATGCCATACAATGGCATACGTACTGTTGGTCAAGCTATTAATTTGTGCAAAATAAGCCTGTTCCTCCTTAACGACCTTTGTTGGAACATGACGTACGGTTCCATCCGGTTCAACGACAATTCCCGTTGTAATTTTGCTTGGGTCTATGCCAGTTGGAATGGCAATCGAACGCTGCACATAACGATTGTATTTTGTAATTTCAAAGGTTTTATCGCCGTAGACACCCTTGACCGTTAATTCTGCCGCTAGCGCTCCCCCAATCCTACAATTATCTGAAAATAACAGTAGATAATATAACAAGCAATGTTCGACGAATAGGTACAAATTTCCTATTCCGTTCGACAGTATTGCTTTTAAAATTTATTTCGTGAAAAGCAAATCAAAAAAAACCGCCAAATGCTTGGCGGTTTAAGGATACTGATTAGATTAGTGTCTCGTCATATTAGCCGCGATCCGAGGTCAGATCCAGCCAATTCCGCTCTTCCGCTGTCAATTTAACGAGCGCGCCCTCATCGCAGGAGCGCAGCTCCTCCAATGATTGTGCGCCGATTAAGGCGCAGGTTGGAAACGGCTGGTTCAGCACGTAAGCAAGTGCGATTTGAATGGCTGTGACACCTTTGCGCGCTGCAAGCTGCTTGGCACGCTCAAGCCTTTCCCAGTTGCCGTCGCTGTAGAAGACGCGAACTAGATCGGCATTCGAGCGATCCTCGGGTGTGAAGCGTTCTGTGAAGAAGCCTCTTGCTTGGGACGACCATGAAAATAACGGCATTTGCGTTGCTTCATGCCACGCGGATGTTTCCTCATCGGCGGAAACGCAGCCGGCCCAGAACGGTTCGTTTGCTTTGGCCAGGCTGAAGTTAGGGCTGTTGAAGGAAAAGCCGACTAAGCCTTTGGCTGCTGCATAAGCATTCGCTTCCTTAATACGCTGCCATGACCAGTTGGACACGCCAATCGTCCGGACGGTGCCTGAGGCAATATGCTCATTCAAAATATCAATGACCTCACCAGCGGGAACGGCTGGATCATCCCGGTGCAGTGCATACATATCAATGTAGTCGGTTTGCAAACGCTCGATGCTTTTGTTTAAATCGCTGCGAATAGCTTCGCTGCTTACGCGTGGTCCATTCTGATCATGGTGCGCGCCTTTGGTTAAAATAACCCACTGCTCGCGATTGCCTCTTTCCTTCAAATAACGGCCGATAACCTCTTCGCTTTGCCCGCCGCAGTAAATATGAGCCGAATCAATCGAATTGCCGCCGATAGCGAAAAACGCATCCAAATTTGCCGCAGCTTTATCGTAGCGCTCATGGGTGAAATAATCGGAGCCTTTCATTAACCGGGATACCGATTTGTCCAGGCCATGCACCTTTAAATATTCCATTGCTGTCGAAGCCTCCTTAGTAGACTAATGCTCTTGATGTTAGCTGGTTTATAAAATAACCCTTTGACGCTCGCGTGCAGACAGCAGGCAGGCATCAATTACTTTCATATTGCGGATGCCATCCGCAGCTCCGAAGGTTAAAGCTTTGCCTTCTGTAATGGCTCGTGCCATATGGTCCGCTTGCGCGGTATAGGCATTGACATAAGGGACTTCAATCTGCTTGCGCTCGCCGCCAGATTTGACGAAAATCGTGCCGCTTTCTGGTGTAGGCGTTATAAAAGCAGAAGGAACCTCGATTATTCCATCGCTGCCTATTATCTCAAGCGGGTTGCGGAAAGAAGACCACATGCCGCAATCGAAGGTGAGTGATACATTGCCCTCGAATTCGACTAATCCGAACGCCGTCATATCTACATCGTCATGCTCGGGTGAAAATTGAGCGTTCACCGTTACCGCTTCAGGCTCCTTGCCGAGCAGTAGGCGGGCTGCATTAATCGGGTAGCAGCCTACGTCATAGAGGGAGCCGCCGCCCCAAGCTTTGCGAAAGCGGACGTTTGCTGTGTCGCCTGCATTATTGAATGTAAAAGCACTGCGAATGCCGCGTACTTCACCGATGGTACCGTTTGCAATCAATTCTTTAATCGTTTCGTAACGGGGATGGTAGCGATACATAAAGGCCTCGGAAAGCAGGACGCCAGCTAGCTCAGCGGCTTCAGCCATTTCTGCTGCTTCGCGAGCCGTAAGGGCAAGCGGCTTTTCGCATAAAATATGCTTGCCCGCAGCGGCAGCCTTGATCGTCCATTCCTTATGCAAATGGTTAGGAAGCGGTATATAAATGACGTCGATGGAGCTGTCTGCCAAAAGCGCTTCGTAGCTGTCGTATGCAGTCGGAATTTGGAGTTGCTCGGCAGTTTGCTTTGCCTTTTCTCCGTCGCGGCTGGCGATGGCTGCCACTTCATTTAATTCGGATAAATGCAGCCCCGGGATAACAGCATTTTTCGCAATTCCAGCACAGCCTACAATGCCCCATTTTAACTTTTTGCTCATAATTCAACCTCGCTTTGTATATTGATTTATGATGATATTGCGATTATAGAGGATGTGAATTAAAATTAAAATGATAATATTTTGCATACTATTAAAACAATATTGTCATTGAGGTGTTGAATTTGCATCGTCAAAGCCATTTACTTACCCTTCCAAATATGCCTTACTTTTGTTTTCCGGAGTCGATTGGAAATTACAGTGAGCAGCCCGAGCATAGCGTGTATCGGGAAGCGGGCGCTTTGAACAATTTTAATATTCATTTTGTTGCCGCAGGCAGAGGGTTTGTGGAATTGGACGGTATCGTCCATGAGCTGCGAGCGGGGGAGGCGGTGCTTTATTTTCCGCTGCAAAAGCAGCGTTATTACAGCAGCAAGGATGAGCCGTGGGATATCCGCTGGGTTCACTTTTATGGCGGCAGCGGGCTCCGTGATTATTTGCTTGAGCAGGGCTTGCATAAAAGCCCCTTATGGAGGCTTCGTCAGCCTGCGATTTGGGAGAAAACTCATGAGGAGCTGTTGAGAGAAGCGGAAACGTATCGCATGCTGCATCCGGCTCATCTCTCTATGCTTACTTATGCTTTGCTTACGATATTCGTCGAGCAAGCAGTAGCGCTGAATCGGGGCAAGGCGGAAACGTCCGCCGACCGAATTATGGAGCTGCTTCCGCTGATGCAGCAGGAGGCCGTGAAGCCGTTTATTTTGGATGAATGGGCGGAGAGGCTGGGGGTATCGCCTTATTATTTCTGCAAGCTGTTTCGGGCGGCGACGAGGATGACGCCGATGGATTTTATTACGCGCTGTCGTCTTCAGGCAGCTAAGCAATGGCTGTTGGAGCGCAAAGACGACAACATTGGGCAAATTGCCGAGGAGGCAGGCTATCCAAGCGTCAGCTATTTCAATAAGCGATTTATGCAGCATGAAGGGATGACGCCGACTGCTTATCGCAGACTTTATGGAGTATATGGGAAGGAATAGAATGGACTTGTATAAAAATAAAGCCGGGTATCCTCTTAAGAGGAGAACCCGGTTTATATTTCTAAGGCAAAGCTCTTCATCGCCATGGAAGGATGACGAAGTCGTTTTTGCTTGATCATTCATTACTCCTAGTGAGCCTAGAAATTAGAAATGTGTGCTTAAGAGGAATGTTTTTTCAACTCGGCTTTTTTGCTTGTAAGTTGTCGAGCTGCATCCGCTTGTTTTTTCGTGTTTTCGGCAATTTCCTCTTTTAATTTATTGATGCGTGTCAGCTTGTTGCTTAAATCGCTCGGCAGGCTGCTTTTTTTGCTGTCTTTTTGCAACTGCTTGAGTTTAGTCTGTGCTTTGGCAATTTTATTGTTTGCCAGTAGAATTTGAGCTTCTAATTCTGTAATTTCTCTTTTAAGCCGGCTTATAATTGATGAAGTAAAGCTTATGGACATAAAGGCACCTCTTCACTGTATTGTGGAACATATTTTCTTCGCTGAATATGCAGCCGATATTGATGCGGCGTCTGTCCCATCTGCTGACGAAACACCTTGCAAAAATAAGAGGGATTGCCCATGCCGACACGGGTGGCAATTTCGGGTACAGTCAGCGTCGTTTGAATTAAATAGAGGCAGGCATGTCGGACACGCGTCGCCTTGGTGTAGTCCATAATGGTCGAGCCCGTGGCCTGCTTGAACAAATGGACGACGTGATAGCGGGACAGATGGAGCGCTGCGGCCAACTGCTCCAGTCGAAACGGCTCCTGATAGTGCTGCTCAATCCACTCCATCATTTCCTCCGCGCGATGGCTCGGCCTTCTTATTCGTAGGACGGACTGGCTGCCGGGCTTTTGGCGAATGGCTTTTAATTGCCGCAGCAGCTCCAGCAGCAGAAAATGATCGTCCTCCTCTTCTGCTTGTTCACCAGCGGCGAGCCGCTCCCGGGTCTCCTTAAACTGCTTCAACAGCAGCACAAGCGGCGATGTCTCAGCGATTTCGTACCAAGGCTCACCGCCGGATTGGAGCAGCAGCTCCTCAAAGAAGGCATTCAGAAGCGGGAAGGCGCTCCAGTATTTTTTGAGCGACGACGGCTCAAACATGAGCACGGTGCGGATGAACGGCTGCTCCGCCGATATATCCATCTGTACCCGGTGCAGCTGAAAGGGATGGAAAACCATTAATGTATGGGGCTCAACCCGGTAGCGCTTGCCCTCGACAATGAGATTCCCGTGTCCGGCATGGACATAGGCAAACTCCATTTGGGAATGGGCATGAAACACCTCCCAGAAGCTGCTATCGGATGAGATGCGATAATTGAACGAAAACTGCTCCTCCATTTTGTACACGACTGGCCCGCCTCCTTATCCCGCAAATAATTGCAAACGCTTCAAAAACCGCAATATAGTTGTATTTTATCACAACTCCCAAGCATAAATGCTACGAATTTTCGATTAAAATAAAAGGGGATAACATCAGCTCATTCGTGGACGGGGGAGTTCGTTTTATGCTAAAAGTAGCGGTTATTGGAGCAGGGGCTATTAGCTCCGCACATTTGGAAGCGTACAAAGCATTCGGAGAGCGCTGCAAGGTTGTAGCGATTTGCGATTCTTACATGGATAAGGCACAGGCGAAGCAGGAGCAGTTTCAATTAGAAGGCGCTAAAATTGCAGCAGACTATAAGGAGCTGCTTGGAGCGGAGATCGACTTGGTGTCCATATGTACGCCGCCATATACCCATGCGCCGATTGCGGTCGATTTTCTGAACGCCGGCAAGCATGTACTCGTGGAGAAGCCGATGGCCTCTTCATTACAGGAATGCGACCTCATGAATGAAGCGGCCCGCCGCAGCGGGAAAATCCTTTCCGTTGTGGCACAAAACCGCTTTAAAACGCCGATGATGAAGCTGAAATCGGTAGTAGATAGCGGTTTAATGGGGCCTATCGTCCATGCCCAAGTCGATTCCTTCTGGTGGCGGGGGCATTGCTATTACGATTTATGGTGGCGCGGCACATGGGAGAAGGAGGGCGGCGGCTGTACGCTGAACCATGCGGTGCACCATATTGATGCGCTGCTGTGGATGATGGGCCAGCCTAGCGAGCTGCAAGCCTTTATGGCGAATACCTCGCATGATAATGCAGAGGTTGAGGATTTGTCGATGGCGATGCTTCGCTTCCCGCAAGGGGCGCTCGGTATGGTGACCAGCTCGGTCGTGCATCATGGCGAGGAGCAGCAGCTGATTTTTCAAGGCAAGCAGGCCCGTGTATCCGTTCCATGGAAAATGAATGCTTCCATCGCGCAGCCGAATGGCTTTCCGATTGCCAATGAAGAGCTGGAGCAGCAGCTGCAAAGCCTTTATGACGGGCTTCCGGAGGTGGCGTATACGGGCCATTCTGGGCAAATTGATAACGTGCTGACTGCGATTGAGACGGGTGCGCCGGTTCTCATTGATGGCATCAGCGGCCGCAGCACGCTTGAATTTATTACGGGCATTTACAAGTCGGCAAGCACAGGAGAGAAGGTATCTTTCCCGCTTATACAAAGCGACCCTTTCTATACGCGCGAAGGCCTGATCGCGAATACACCTCGTTTTTATGAGAAAGGCGCCTCGGTAGAAAATTTTCAGGAAGCCGCCATTACGACAGGCAGCAGCTTGGAAAATAAAGTGTAGCGACGCAAATGAACGACAGCCTAGCCCAAGCATTCGGTTGCTTGGGCTAGGCTGTTATTCATTTTGCTCATCCGATATGAATGGGTAAAAGGTAAGCTGCCTCTGAATGATAGACTTGATTTGGATATAGCTTTTTTTCCAATTGAGGTTGATAATACAAGTATGGGATAGGAATGATCTAGGAGGAAACAGAGGGGGAGAAGCATGGAGCTCCAAATTATCAATGAATTGAATTCAGCCGATAAGAAAGCTGTGCTAGATAAGCTAATTTCCTTTAATAGGAAGCACTTTCCGAAAGAATTAAGCGAAAGATACCAAGAGATTAATTTGATTTTAAAGAAGGATGATGGTGTCGTATATGGCGGGCTTCTAGGCGAGGTGTGCTGGAACTGGCTGGAGGTACACATTTTGTATGTAGATGAGGAGCTGCGCAAGCTCGGATATGGGTCGAAGCTTCTGGAAGAAGCGGAAAGACTCGCCAAAGAGAGTAAATGCGATTTCATTAAGCTGGATACGTTAAGCTTCCAAGCGTTGGATTTTTATAAGAAGCATGGCTATGAGGTGTATGGAATGATAGACAACGCCGGGGGCCATCAGCATTATTATTTGAAAAAGGATCTTTAGGCGTCCACAAGCGAAGGGGGGAGTGATAATGGTGGATTTATACAAAAACCTGGAGCAGCGAATCGTTAGCTGGGCTGGTGGGAACGAAGACATACAAGCGATGTATCTCATGGGATCGCGGGCAAGAGCGGATAAACCATTTGATGAATTTTCCGATTTGGATATCGTCATTTATTCGACCAATCCGGACTATTATTTTGAAACTAATGATTGGCTGCTGAACATCGGGGAAGTTTGGACGAGCTTCATGTACCGAACGGCAGGAGGAGATCCTGAGAAATTAGTACTTTTTGACGAGGGGTTGCAGGTGGATTTCTTGTTTTGTCCTAATGCTGAGCTAGAGCGCTTGGCGGCTGGCAGGCAAGTGCCGCAAGGCTTTAAGCGCGGGGTGAAGCTGCTGCTGGACAAGACGGGCAAAGGGGAAAAATTGCTTCCAAAAACAGCTGTCCCTGACCTGCCGCCACCGATTACAGAAGCGGCCTTCCAGCAGGTCGTTAACCAATATGGGTTTGCCTGCTTGTATGTGGCGAAGCAGATTTTGCGCGGAGAATTATGGGTCGCTGGCGAAAGGGATCATGCTTGCAAGCAACTGCTGCTGCAAATGCTGGAGTGGCATGCCAAGGCGATTCATGGCCCCAATTATGACACCTGGCATGCGGGCAAGTTTATTGCAGAATGGGCAGATGCTGCGGTTATAGCGGACTTAAAGCAAGCGTTCGGAGGCTTTGATCAGCTTGCTAGCTGGAAAGCCTTGAACGTTTCCTTTGAATTATTCAGCCGTCTGTCCTTGGAGACAGCGCAGGTTCATCATTATGATTACCCGCATAGCTTGTATGGCAATATTAAAGCTTGGCTGCAAGCGAGACAACTGGTGAAAAACAAGTAGTCTTAACGTTTTACTGCAACACGCTAGGTGAATATTGATGATATACAAATAATAAATAGGGTGAATTATAATGACTTCTGCAATAGCTTCAATGAAAAATAAAATTGCCATCGTGACAGGCGCAAGCCGCTCCACGGGCATTGGAACAGCGATCTGCCGCGCGCTTGCGGGCAGTGGAATAGATATCTTTTTTACCCATTGGCAGGCGTTTGATGAGTTGGAGGGTAACGGTCTGGATCAGGGTTGGCCGGAGCAATTGCAAGTTGAATTGGAACGTTTAGGTGTAAGGGCAAGCCATATGGAGGCTGATTTTTCCAATCCAGATATGCCCTCTCTCATTATGAATGAGGTAGAGCGGACGCTGGGAAATCCCTCGATATTAATTAATAATGCGGCTTATTGTGCGCCGACTAATTTTCGGACGCTGGATCTGTCACTGCTTGAGCAGCATTATGTGGTGAACAACCGTACAACGATGCTGCTTAGTACCGAGTTCGCAAAGCGTTTCGAGCAAAACCAACCAGCAGGAACGAACGGAAGAATCATATTTATGGTGTCTAAAGGGCCGGATGCGGACAATCTCGCCTATACGGCTACGAAAGGCGCTTTAATCGCTCTCATCGAGCCGCTTGCAGTAGGGCTTGCTCCCTTGCAAATAACGGTCAATGGCTTCGATCCGGGGCCGACTGATTCGGGCTGGATGGATGATGAGATGAAAGCCGGCTTCCTGCCGCTGTTCCCAATGGGAAGAATTGGCCTGCCGGAGGATGCGGCGAAGACGATCCGTTTTCTAGCCAGCGACGACGCACAGTGGATTACGGGGCAGGTCATTAGATCCGAAGGTGGATTTTTAGGTAAGTAAAGCATGTAGAGGAGCAATCCTATGAACATCTATTATTCTCAGCTTGGAAGAAGGATGAACCCTTCGGAGTATTACAGGATTGGAAGCGGCTGCTATAATGCGGCCGCTTTTATTTTTTAGGCATATGCCACAATAATTAGACGATGGATAGTGCTGGGAAGGACGGCATATGGCGTTAATGTGTATTCCCGGCCGCGTGAAGGACAAACGTTTGGAGGAGCTTGCGCTGTCGGCTGTTGGCGTGTGGAGCGCTGTGCTGAGAGTGTGCAGCTTGGCATAGCCGCTCTTTTTTTGGCGGACTGAGCTTCCGCTAATCGGACTTTTGACGCGATTTCAGGCAAGAAGCGGACAGGGGAGCGGTTATTGCCCTCCTTATCGTGTCAACATGGCTTTTGGCAGCGCATTAGCTGCTCCTGAGTCCGCCAATTCTGTCATCACCTGCGATTTTGTGGTAATAGCGTCCGCTGTGTCCGCCAGGTCCGCTGTGTCCACAGGTCTAACATCGTCATATTACCTCTCATGGAAAAGCGCAGCAAGCAGCCATTTAATCGAAAAATGGACAATATGTCCAATGGACTTTTGTGATTATGTAACACTCTGTCTAATGTAATTCAAACTGAGTGTTATATAATATTACACAAGGATAGTGCTGCTTGAGCTTGAATGGCGCACGGTCAAGGACAATATTGAGCCGTTAATGGAAATAATGAAGCATAAAAAGTCTGAATATTCTGTAATTAAAATGTGAAAGTCACTTAGGCTCAGTGCATAAATGGCTGTTGCAAGGCATAGACAACATAAACGGCAGATCGAGCACATAGACGGCAGTCGGCGGAAAGGGTGAAGAAGCTGATGGATAATCACGAAGCAATGGATGAGGATGCCAAGCAAGAAGCCAAGCAGGCAGCCAAGCAAGAAGCCAAGCAAGAAGCCAGGCAGGAAGCCAAGCAGGCAGCCACGCAGGCAAGCGAGCTTAAGGAAACGCTGCTGGAAAAGGATCGAGCGTACCTGTGGCATCATATTACTCCCCATAATGATCATCCGATGATTGTAGTGTCAGGGGAGGGCAGCTGGATCAAGGATGTGGACGGCAATCGCTATTTGGACGGCATGTCAGGGTTGTGGTGCGTCAATGTAGGACATGGGCGCAGGGAAATTGCCGAGGCTGCTGCTGCGCAAATGACGACACTTGCTTATTCGCCGCTCATTCAATCCCATGCCCCGGGCATTGAGCTGGCGGCAAAGCTGAACGACTGGCTGGAGGGGGAGTACCGCATTTTCTTCTCCAACTCAGGATCTGATGCCAATGAGGTTGCGTTCAAAATCGCCCGCCAAGCCTTTCATCAACGTGGAAAGGCGACCAAGCACAAGTTTATTTCGCGCCACCGCGCTTATCACGGCAACTCAATGGGGGCGCTAGGCGCAACGGGGCAGGCACAAAGGAAGCTGAAATACGAGCCGCTAGGGGTAGGCTTCTCCCATGTGCCGCCACCTTATTGCTATCGCTGCCCTTTCGGCCAAACTAGCGGAGCCTGCGAGCTGCAATGCGCCAAAGCCTATGAGGATGCGATCATCTGGGAGGGGCCGGACTCCGTCGCCGGCATTATTGTTGAGCCCGTCATTACCGGGGGCGGCATGCTCGTGCCGCCGGACAGCTACCTGCCGAAGCTGCGCGAGATTTGTGATAAGCATGATGTGCTGCTCATCGTCGATGAGGTCATCTGCGGCTTCGGCCGTTCAGGGCGAAAATTCGGCCATCATCATTTTGGGGTAAGGCCTGATATCGTTACGATGGCGAAGGGGCTGACGAGCGCCTACTCCCCATTGTCGGCAACGGCGGTGTCCGCCGAGCTGTATGAAAGCTTCAAGGAAGCCTGGCCGGACAGCCACTTCCGCCATGTAAATACGTTTGGCGGCAACCCGGTGTCCTGTGCCATTGCGCTGAAAAATCTGGAGATTATTGAGCGCGAAGGGCTTGTTGAGCGTTCAGCTCTCATTGGCAGGCGCATGCGAGGCCGAATGAAGCCGCTGCTGTGGCATCCGAATGTCGGAGAAATTCGGAGCTTCGGCTCCGCCGTAGGCATCGAGCTGGTCGAGGATAAGGAGACGAAGACGCCTGCCGCTGCTGCGCTTGTTGCGGGCGTGATTGCGGATTGCAAGGCACGAGGCCTGCTTATTGGCAAAAACGGAGATACCGTCCCGGGCTTTGCGAATATTTTGACGCTTAGTCCGCCGCTTTCTTCGACGGATGAGGATGTCTCTTTTATTACGGATACGCTGCTGGCCGTTTTCGGAGTCGCAGGCGATACGTCAGAGGAGGGGATGCGGCATGAGGCCGCTTCAGGCTAAGGACAATAGGCATCATATTCAGGCGGAGCGGCTGCATCAGCGGATTATGGCACTGGCGGAAATCGGCAAGATCGGCACGACAGGCGTCTGCCGGCTCGCATTATCTCCGGAGGACCGCGCTGGAGTAGAGCTCGTAAAGGGCTGGATGGAGGAGGCGGGCATGTCGACGCGAATCGATCCTTTTGGCAACCTGATCGGAGTATATAAGGGACGGGATGAGCAGGCGCCCGTACTTATGCTGGGCTCGCATATTGATTCGCAGCCTTATGGGGGCCGCTTCGACGGAGTTATTGGCGTCCTCGGCGCGATTGAGGCGGTACAGACGATGGCGGAGCGCGGTATTCGCCCAGAGATGAATATAGAGGTCGTCGCCTTTTGCGATGAAGAGGGCTGCCGCTTCAATAAAGGCCTGTTTGGGGCAAGGGGAATGACCGGAAAGCTGGAGGAGGGGGAGCTTGCGCGAGCCGATAAAAACGGCGTTACCCGCAGGGAAGCACTGCTGCAGTTCGGCTGCGATCCAGCGCAATATGACCGCTATTCCTTTGAAGAGGGAAGAATTAGAGCTTTTCTGGAGCTTCATATCGAGCAGGGCCCGGTGCTGGAGATGAAAAAGGAGCCGATCGGCATCGTCAGCGGCATATCCGGCCCCGTCTGGTGGACGGTCGAAATGACTGGCTTTGCCGGTCATGCCGGCTCCGTGCCGATGGCGATGCGCCGCGATGCAATGGTCGGCTGCGCCAAGGTGATTGTCGCGCTGGATGAGCTGGCGCGGCGCGAGCCGGGTGCGCCGACAGTCGGCACCGTCGGCTCGGTCGCTGTTTTCCCGGATTCCCGCAACATTATACCGGAGCAGGTCAGCTTTACTGTGGATTTCCGGGACATTGAGCTGGAACGGAGAAACGAGCTGGAGCGGGAGCTGCGAGCGGTAATCGAGCAGGTCAGCCTGGAGCATGGGCTCGCGTATGCGATACGCGAGGATACAAACAGCGAGCCGAGATATTGCGCGGATTGGCTGAAAACGATTTTGCATCGCGAGGCCGCGGGTATGGGTCTTACGCCGCCGGAGCTGATGAGCGGGCCGTTTCATGATTCGCTCACGATGTCTTATGTGTGCGATTACAGCATGATTTTTGTCCGCTGCAAGGAAGGGATTAGCCATAATCCGCGAGAGTATGCCGCACCGGAGGATATTGTGCTTGGAGCGGAGCTGCTGTACCGCGCAGCTGTTCAGATTGTCGAGGGGAAGGAGTGAGGCGGGGTGAGCGGGTAAGGGGGTAAGCGGATCATTTTCATCACAAGCAAGCACTTGAAAAAAAAGGAGGGGAAGCAGCTATGGGCATCGCTTTTATATCGGAGCAATCGCTCCGGCGCAATTTTGCCGAGGTGAAGGCAGGCATGAAACGGAAGGAAGCGGTCGACGAATCGAATCGCTGTCTGTATTGCTATGACGCGCCGTGTATTACGGCCTGCCCAACCGGTATCAATATCCCTTCTTTTATTAAAAAGATCGCTTCCGGCAATATGAAAGGCTCCGCCAGAGCGATTATGGATGCGAATCCGGTCGGTGCGACCTGCTCGCGCGTATGTCCAACCGAGGAGCTGTGCGAGGGCGCATGCGTGCTGAATCATTCCTCCACGCCGATTCGGATTGGCGATTTGCAGCGCTATGCTACGGATTGGGCCATTCACAAGGAGCAGCAGCTGTTCACGGCCGGGAAGAGCAATGGCAAGCGGGTCGCGATTATTGGCGGCGGACCGGCAGGGCTGTCTGCGGCAAGAGAGCTGGCGCGACTCGGCTTCGCCGTGACTGTGTTTGAGGCGAAGGAGCAGGCGGGCGGTCTGGATACGTACGGCATCGTTTCCTTCCGGCTGCCGCAGGAAATCTCGCTCTGGGAGGTTGAGCAAGTACGGCAGCTGGGCGTAGACATTCGGACGAATACAAGGGTAGGAGTGGATGTAAGCATTGAGCAGCTGCGCCGCGAAAATGATGCCATCGTGATGGCGATTGGCATGTCGAAGGTACCGTCGCTCGGCATTGAAGGGGAGACGCTGGACGGCGTATTTGATGCCATTGATTTTGTGGAGTCGACCAAAACGGCTGTGCGTACTGATATGGCGGGCAAGCGCGTAGCTGTAATCGGCGCGGGCAATACGGCCATTGATGCGGCCACCTGCTCGGTGCGTCTGGGCGCGATGAATGTGAAAATCGTCTATCGCCGCAGCGCCGCCGAGATGACGGCTTATGCGTTTGAATATGATTTCGCCAAGCAGGATGGCGTCGAATTTCAATGGCTGACGGCGCCAGCTCGCATTATCGGCAATGCCAAGGGGCATGTGACGGGGCTGGAATGCCTCAGGATGGAGCTGGAGGAAGCAGAGGAAGGGCGTGCTCGCCCGGTGCCGATTCCCGGCTCAGCGTTCAAGCTGGAGGTGGACGTCGTTATTTTGGCTATTGGACAAACGCGTCATCTACCGCTGATAGAGCAGCTTGGCATCGCGCATAAGCGCGGCATTGTGAAGGTGGACGAAAGCAGCTATCGAACGTCCGACCCGCAAATTTTTGCCGCCGGGGACGTTATTTTTGGCGAGGGTCAAGGAGAGGCGATGGTCGTCTCGGCCGCCCAGCAGGGCAAGAAGGCAGCTTATGCCATTTACAAACAGCTCATTCAGCAGCAAGAGGAGCTGGCATGATATGTCTGCTTTTAAATTTAAATTAAAATTACAATCGCGCATTTATACGACTGCGAAACGATACCGATTGCTCTAGGAGGGGAACGATAATGGCAGATTTGAGGATCAATCTAGCGGGTATAACATCTCCGAATCCTTTCTGGCTGGCATCTGCGCCGCCTACCAATACGGGCTATCAGGTGCAGCGCGCATTCGAGGCAGGCTGGGGCGGCGCTGTGTGGAAGACGCTGGGCAATCCCATCATCAATACGTCCTCGCGCTTTGCCGCTGTTCATTTTAACGGGCAGCGGGTTGCGGGCTTCAACAATATTGAGCTCATTACGGATCGTCCGCTGGAGGTCAACCTAAAGGAAATCTATGAGACGAAAAAAAGATTCCCGAATCATGCAGTCATCGCTTCGCTGATGGTCGAGCCAAGCCGCGAAAAATGGCATGAAATTGTCAAAAAGGTTGAGGCGGTCGGCGTAGATGGCCTTGAGCTGAACTTCGGCTGTCCGCATGGAATGGCGGAGCGCGGCATGGGTGCGGCCTCCGGGCAGCAGCCGGATTTGGTCGAAGCACAGACGATGTGGGCGAAGGAGGCGGCGCAGACGCCGGTTATCGTGAAGCTGACTCCGAACATTACCGATATTACGGCAACGGCAAAGGCGGCGACGCGGGGCGGAGCGGACGCGATTTCTCTAATTAACACGATTAACTCGCTCGCTGGCGTTGATCTGGATTCTTGGCTCACGATCCCGCATGTGGGCGGCAAAGGTGCGCATGGGGGTTATTGCGGCCCTGCCGTGAAGCCGATTGCGCTGAATATGGTCGCGGAATGCGCTCGTAATCCGCAGGTAAACATCCCCATTTCGGGAATCGGCGGCATTTCCAATTGGCGCGATGCGGTCGAATTTATGCTGATGGGCGCGACGGGGGTTCAAGTGTGCACGGCAGCGATGCATCACGGCTTCAGCATCGTCGAGGATATGATTGACGGCTTGAACCATTATCTGGACGACAAGGGACTGTCGTCGGCGATGGAGCTGATCGGCAAATCGGTACCCCGTTATTCGGACTGGGGCGATCTCGATTTGAATTACCAAGTCGTTGCTCGCATTCATGAGGAAGAATGTATCGTATGCAACAAATGCCATATCGCCTGCGAGGATACCTCGCATCAATGCATTGAGCGGCATACGGACGAGGGCGGGCGCGCCTATTTGAAAGTAAGGGAAGAGGACTGTGTCGGCTGTAATTTGTGCTCCATTGTTTGTCCGGTCGAAGGTGCAATCTCGATGATAGAGGTGCCGTCTTCCGCAATGCCGATGTCCTGGAACGAGCGTCAGGCAGCGATTGCAGGCTTGGGCGGCGGCGATGGAAATGCCAAATCAAGCGCGAGAGAGGCGGTGTAGCCTATGGCGAAGCTGATTCGAAATGGGATAATCGTAACTGCTGCGGATACGTATCAGGCGGATGTACTGATTGAAGGAGACACGATTAAGGCTATCGGGACGGAGCTGGAGGCTGCTGGCAGGGCTATCGGCGCGGAAATCATTGATGCGTCTGGAAAATATTTATTTCCCGGCGGCATAGATCCGCATACGCATCTGGATATGCCGTTCGGCGGAACCGTGACGGCGGATGATTTTGAGACGGGGACGATGGCTGCCGCATTTGGCGGAACGACGACGATTATTGATTTTTGCCTGACGGATAAAGGAAAGCCGCTGGCCGATTCGATTCAGAGGTGGCATGCCAAATCAGCCGGCAAGTCGGTAATCGACTACGGCTTCCATCTCATGATTGGCGAAATCAACGAGGCGGTACTGGCTGAGCTGCCGGACATCGTCCACACGGAGGGTATTACGTCGTTCAAGGTATTTATGGCCTACAAAAATGTGTTCCAAGCCGATGATGGCACGCTCTATCGTACGATGCTGACCGCAAGCGAGCTGGGAGCGATGGTAATGGTTCATGCCGAGAACGGCGATGTCATCGACTATCTCATTGCCAAGGCATTGGCGGAGGGACATACGGAGCCGATTTATCATGCGCTGACCCGCCCATCAATGCTGGAGGGAGAGGCGACGGGAAGAGCAGCGAAGCTTGCGGGCTTGACTGGGGCGAGGCTGTACGTCGTGCATGTCACCTGCGAGGAGGCGGTAAAAGCTATTGCTGAGGCGAGGGAGCAGGGCTTTGACGTCTGGGGAGAAACCTGTCCGCAATATTTGCTGCTTGATCAATCGTATTTGGCGCTGCCGGAGTTCGAGGGAGCGAAGTACGTATGGTCGCCGCCGCTGCGCGAGGCTCGGCATCAGGATGTCTTATGGAATGCGCTGCGTACGGGCGGGCTGCAAACGATTGGCTCGGACCAATGCTCCTTTAATTTCAGCGGACAAAAAGAGCTCGGACGCGATGATTTCAGCAAAATTCCGAATGGTGGCCCCGTCATCGAAGACCGCTTCTCGCTGCTTTATTCCGAAGGCGTGGCGAAAGGGCGATTAACGCTGAATCAGTTTGTCGATCTCGTTTCGACGCGCAGTGCGAAGCTGTTCGGGCTGTTTCCACGCAAGGGCACAATTGCGGTAGGGAGCGATGCCGACATCGTGATTTTTGATCCTGCCGTCCAGAGGGTGATTTCGGAAGCGACGCATCATATGAATGTGGACTATAATCCGTTTGAGGGAATGGCTGTAGCCGGAGCTCCGGTCAGTGTGCTGTCGCGCGGCGAGTTCGTCATTCGCGATCAGGCCTTTGTCGGAAGAGCAGGCGCCGGACAATATGTGAAGCGCGCACCTTACAAACAGCCCTTGCAGGGGGAGCTGCCAGCCGCACCTGATATAGAAGTCAGCACAAGCAGCAAATAGACGATTCAACAATAGCGAGGAGGGAGCCGAGTGTCGGACTATCAGCAGGTTTTGGAGGAGATGGCGAAGCTGGACGGCTACATGGCTAGGCAGTTTGAATTTATCCACATTGAGGAGAATTTGAGCGGAGCGACGGTCATGCTCCAGCACCCGGGCGGCGAAGCCGCAACCGTGCAACTGCTTACTGCCGATGCGCGCAAGCATTTAACCAACTTGCTAATCAAGCAGCTGGCACAGGCTAGGGCATCGACCGCTGCATCCCCTTCCAGCTCTAGCTCTAGCGCTGCGCCATCTGCATAAACGTTGCCATCCGCTGCCTCCCTTTAGCGGATGACTCCACGCGTATATTCATAGGCGTTCACCGCAAGCTCAATGGCGAGCCGCTTATCAGCGTGCATAAAGTCTTCGCCCAGCAGCGCAATAATTTTATCCAGGCGATGATATAGCGTCTGCCGGGCGATGAACAGCTCGCGGGCTGTATCCTGCTTTGAGCCGGAATGAATGAAATAGGTTTTCAGCGTGAGCAGCAGCTGGCCGTGTTTTTCCTTATCATAGGAGGCAAGCGGCTCAATGTAATCACGGATCAGCTCCTCCAGCATCCCGCTTTTTTTCAGCGCGGAAATGATTTTGTATGTGTGCAGCTCGTCGAAAAAAGGGGCTGGCAACGGCCCGGCATCCAGCTGAATCGCTATCGTCTCCTTCGCGGTTGCATAGCTTTCCGCCGCTTGGTCAGGGCACATCATTGACTTTCCGATGCCCCAAAGGCCTGAAAATATTGCCGGCTCATGCTTCATATCTGTATGGCGCAGCTGCTCCACCGCTTGCAGCAGGCGCTCCTTCCACTTAAGCTGTTCCAGCTGATCCAGCAAAATGAATACAAGTTGCCCTTGCAGCAGCAGCGTGAGCAAAAGAAAGCCCTCTCTCTCAAAAATCACCCTCGCCAACCGATTGCGTTGCAGCATCAGCACTGCAAAATCCTTCGTTTCCATTTGCGCGGCTTCCAATTGAAACACGCATACAGCTCCGCTGCCGAGCTTGGCAGACGGTTTAATATAGCGAATATAATAGCTGATTTCGGTTAAGTCGTGTTTTCCAGCTAGCCAGTCAGCGAGCCATAGATCATCTTGATAACGGCGCTTTTCCTCGAAATATTGGGTCCGCAGCTGTCCGAGCTGCGTAGATAATGCTTCCAGCTCTGATACCGTTTTATGATGCTGAGTAATGAAGTGGGTATGCAGATCCTGGGTGATGTCGATGTAGCGAACTTGCTCGTGGAAGAGGAGAATGGGGAAATGCTCGTTTTTTGCCAGCTCGAGCATTCGTTTCGGTGGTCTAGCTGTATAAGTGACCAGCTCAATACATAGCCCGGAAGCGCCTGAATGAAGCAGCTGCTGTAGAAAGATCAGACTGCGCTCTTCATCCTCCTGCCAACCGATGCCTGTCGTCAATATAAGCTCGCCGCCGCTTAAAAGCTGACCAGCTTGAATGACCTCCATAATATGAACCCATCTGACCGTACGATTCAAGGCTTCTTCACTTGCGAGCACCTCAGCCTTTTGGAACGGGGGCCGTTGTAAAATATCGCGGATCGTCAGCTGTAGCAGCGTTTGTACGATAGCGTCCACCTCCTCATGTGAAGATAGTTGACACTATTATACAGGATAGAGGCTCGAAAATAAAAGCGGTCTGTGAGCTCCAAAATGCTCCAGGTCATCAAAAAAACCAGCATGACCGCTAAATCGGTCATACTGGTTTTTTGATGGTTCATTCAGCGGCTGCCTGAATTTTGGGCGCTACCGCTGCTTTATTTTGTTGCAGCCTATTAAGGTGCAGCTTGTGGATCAGGCTGTTGCTCTGGTTGCTGCTCAGGCTGAGGCTCTTGCTCGGGTTGTGGCTCCTGCTCTTCTTCTTGCTCTGGTTCTTCAGAAGGTCTTTGATTGTTATCTACAAAGCTCAGACCTCCTGCAGGACTCGTATTCGAGAAGGTGTTAACATCCGTGAATGTCACTTGACCCTCCGTAATCGTCATCGTGAATACAGTCCAATAGAGCTCATTGCCTCTATCGGTTGGTACTTCGTACACTTTAATTGGTGTAGGGGAAGAACCACGGTACACTTCAACTTTTGCACCAGATGCCGAAATCGTGCTTGCTCCAGAGAAGTGATGCACATAGAAAGTATACGTGCCGTTTGTGTCTTTACGGATCGTTGTGGTTTCAGGTCCATACGAGGTTACATCATCCAAGTCTAGATCAACCATTTTTATATTGTTATAATAATAAATTTTACTCCCATACCAAGTGTGAAAGATTCCGCCCTGTGCAGCCGGTCCGATCAGATGTGAATCCAGATCAGCAGGGTCCTTGCCCCATGTCAACACGATGCGCGTTTCATTTTCGGATGGGATGCCGATTGCAGTTTGGTTTTCATTCTGGTTATTTACATTGACAGCTGATACTGCGGTCATATAGGTCGTTACATATGATGTGCCTACGCCGCCGAGCTCACCTGTGTAAATGCCAGGAGCTAAATAAATGTAATATTTTCCGTTAGCATCGGTTACAGCTGTACCAACAACAGGGCCGCTTGTAGCGCCGAGTCCTTTGCGGAACTCAATCGTCAGGTTAGCTACAGGATTGCGGGCAACATCAATAATTTGACCGCCAAAGCCTGTCAGTTTAACTGCGCCGCCTTGGCTTCCTGCGAACTTGGTTTTGGTTTCATTTGCTTCAATATGAACGTACAATGTAGAGCCATAGCTTTGAACCGGATTAAAGGTAATTTTGCCGTCCGCATATTGCAAGCCGCTCAGCGCATATGCTGCACCGTTCAGCGTTGCGGAAATGGCGAAATCAGACAGGCTCACATCATCTACTTGCTGATCAAAAGCAACATCAACTGCGCCGTTCGTCACTTGTACCGCCGAAATCGTCGGGTACCCTTGCTCATAAACGGCTACCGTTACAGGAACCTGTACATTATACAAGCCATAGGTAGCTGTAATGAAGGTTGTACCTTCTCCAACTGCTTTAACCTTACCGTACACGACTTCGGCTACGGATGCATCTGAGCTGGTCCAGCTTGAATGTGTCGTAATATCTTTAGCGTTAGCTGTGTTTTTCACGCCTGTCGCTACGATTTGACGAGTTGCTCCAATTGCTGAAAGCTCAAAGCCTTGTGCAGGCTCCGCAATGATGCTGGAAACGGCAGGATCGGCTTGCAGGTTTGGCTGGCTTGGCAGCGAGCTGAAGTCCACGCCATCTGCATTGACGACCGCGTCAGTAATCGCACCTTGTCCAAGGAAGGAAACGACCGCATCAAGAACGGCATTTGCAACATTTGAGCCTTGTTCCAGGTGGAAAATAGTATTCAGTGCGCTTGCGAATACATCCAGTTGACCGATGGAGCCGTTCTCGCCAAGCGTGATCGCCGCTTGCTCGGCATAGACGGAAACCGAATTAAATACGCCGTTTAACGCAACCTGAGCATTATGTGGAACGCTGCGTGAGATGTTGATGTTTCCAACCTGTCCAACCCCTGGCTGTGTTTCAAGAATAGCGCCGGAGCTAATGGTAACCTGCTGGACATCCGTTCCGCTCTCCAATACAAGACGAATGCTTCCGTCTTGCTTATTTACAATGACAGTTGCCAGTGTGGAGTTTTGTACATGAATACTGTTGGGGCCGCCGCCATTAATGGTCGTCGATCCGCTAACGGTAACGTTCTCGAGCGTTACATCGCCATTGCCGATGCTGCTTTCCAAGAACAGATTACCCGTAATCGTTGTGTTTTTAAGCGTTACATCGGCAGCATAGATGCGCACATCGCCTGTGACTGCACCGAGCGCGTGCTCACCTGCGGTATTAATGGAAGTGCTCGTCGAACCACCGTTATTTCCGCCATTGCTCCCGCCGCTATTTCCACCACTACCACCGCTGCTGCTGTCTGATGACTTCGGCGGGTTTGTTGGAGTTGGTGTAGCAGACGGCGCTGGTGTAGCAGCTGCACCAAGCGAAGCGGCAGCTAGATCGTAGGTTGTCTTATTGAAGACGAACTCATAGGCTAGACGAGCCAAAGCTTGTCGATCAGCTACGCCTGCAGGGTTGAAGCGAGTTGTACCGTCTGCGTTAGCTACGCCTTTAATGAAGCCGATTTGATAGGCGAAGGAAACATAGCTTTTCGCCCATGTGGATACAGTGGAGAGGTCCGAAAGCTTCTCATCCAGCGGTACCGCTTGAGCAGCCTGCTCCAAGCCAAATGCACGAATAAAAAATACAGCCAGCTCTTCGCGTGTAACGGTTTTGTTCGGAGCGAACTGGTCGGCGGAAATACCTTGCGTAATGCCGGATTTCACCAGTGCGCCAACATAGCCGCTATACCAGCTGCTGCTGTCCACATCCTTGAAGGGTGCTGCGCTTGCGGCATCCTGCTCTTTACCTAGAGCAAGCACAAGCACTTTAGCTAGCTCCGCGCGTGTAATGGAGTTTGAAGGCTTAAAGCTGCCATCGCCATAACCGCCGAGTATACCTTTTTCTACTAGAGCGCTTACTTCATCCTTGGCATAAGATTTCTCAATGTCTGTAAACGACACGGAGGAGGCTGCCTCTGCCCCAAATGCGATGTAGTTCGTGGAAAAAATCGATAAGACCATTGCAAAAACAAGTGCGACAGAAATGCGTTTGCTTGCCTTGTTGCCAATCATTATAACTCTCTCCCTTATCTATTCTCTGTTTGTAAAACAATTGCATATTGTGCATTGGACCTAAAATACTGAGACGATGTGCTTACTCTAGAAGATGATAGAAATAGGTCTTTTTGCTCAATAGTATAATACTACCATGGAAAATTATGTGGAGGGAAGATGTTTTATTGAATTTTTCAAAATATTTTGTTGAATAAAGTTGAAAAAAACAGAAAAAACGTATGTATACGTAGGGATTCGAGCAATAATTTATTTTGGGTAACTGTTGTAAATTTAAAAAACGTCAAGGCCATCTTTACATTCCTCAATCAATTCTCTATTAATCTAGTTGCGTGGAAGCATTGCTTGCAGCAGAAGCCTCGACCAATGCTCGCAGCGTCAACAGAACATGCTCCAGCAGGCTCGGAATATCCTCCATTTGCTCCTCGTTGATTTTGCGCTTGAATGTCAGCTTAATCTCATTTTGATGCACCGTCTGCCCCTCTGTATAGATAAAGCTGAGCGTCTGCACAGGAATGGGGTTTTCGGGCCAAATTCGCTGGAATACCGCCTCAATTTGCGGACATTGCTGCTCGAAATTCGTCATTTTCATATGAAAAAGCAAGCTCAGCTCGCAGCCGGGTGCTTCTCCCGTCAGCTCCAATAGCTCGGCGGCGAGCTCCTTCAAGGAGGCTTTGAGCCGCAGCTCAGCAGTTACCGCTTCCTGCCCGGTCAAGTGAAAGGAAAGGCTGAAGGCTCGTCCCATCACGGACATTTCCATCGTGTCCTTGCGGCCAGTTATCTGGATCGTTTCGTCGAGCGTATCCAGATCGTACAGCTGATTTTCAAAAGCAACCTTTAAATTATCGAATACGGTTGGATCAAACATTTTTATCCCTCGCAGTGGTCATATTTTAAATGTCAAAGCACATATTGAAGCGTTTCAATAGAGCTGTGTTTATTATACAACGGATTTCTGGCGGAGGTGGGAGGGAGCGGTTATACTATTTTTAACATTAGAGATTTAAATCGGTGGAGGTGCCGTATGGAGCTGAATTTCAAATCATATGTGGTGAGTGATGATAAGCAGCGTATTCAGGTGCAGGTGGTTGTGGATTATTTGGCAACCAGCTATTGGGCGAGCAAGCGGCCTGCTGCGAAAATTATGAAATCAATTGAAAATTCCATTTGCTATGGCGTATACGAGCTAGTGAATAACCAAGAAAAAATGATTGCTTTTGCCAGAATCATTACGGATGGAGCGACGACCTACTATTTATGTGATGTGTTTGTGCTGGAGGCTTACCGTGGTCAGGGCATTTCCAAAAAACTAATGGAAACGATAACGAATGCTCCAGAGTTCGAAGGGATGACAGGGCTGCTCGGCACGAAGGACGCGCACGGTCTGTATGAGCAATATGGCTTTGAACGGGATCAGGCACGGTTTATGCGCAGACCAGTGCAAATTAATAGAGTTTGAAGGTATAACAGTAAAACCCACCGCTAGCCTTTATCCGGCTGTTGGTGGGTTTGCTTTTTTTAGATGTAGGGGTACCTAGATCCGATTAGTCCACAGTAATCTTCAACACGACCGGATAAGGACTGCGAACCGAGTTCGTCTTCACGACGAGCGCTTCTGCTGTGCGTTCCCAGACAGGCTGCTCCTCGAAGCCGAGCACTTCGATCTGTTGAATAATGCCTTGGAAATCGTGAGATTTCTCCTTCAAAGACGTAATTTTCACCTCGCCGTCCTCTGGATAGACGAGCACGGTCGCATACAGGCAGCTTCCCTTCACCGTAAAGCGGATGTCCTGCGGCGTGAAGATTTTGCTTTTGCCGTCCGTGAACTGCCCTTCCTCTACCTTCGTTGGCCCCTCGCCATAAGTACGCCAGTAGCTTGTACCGTAGATCGCTTCGCCATTTGTCTCAAGCCAGCCCCCAATGGCAAGCAAAATGTCCCGATCCTCCTGAGGAATCGTGCCATCGGCCTTCGGCCCAACATTGAGCAGCAGATTGCCGTTTTTGCTTACGATATCGACCAAATCTTGAATGAGCTCCAGCGGCGATTTATAATCATTGTTAGGCGTATAGCTCCATGAGTTACGGGCTACAGCGGTATCCGTCTGCCAGTAATAAGGCTTCAACTCGGCAAATTGTCCGCGTTCTACATCGGGAACGGCGCTGCCCAGCATGAAAGCATCATGCTTATAATTGATAATGCCTTGAAAGCCGAGCTCTGCGGATTTATTGTAATAATACGCCGCGAGCTTTTTCAAATACGGCTTGAATGAGGCGTGCTGAATCCACCAGTCAAAATATAAAATTTTTGGCTCGTAATTATCAATGAGCTCGCAGCAGCGAATGAGCCAATCCTCCATATATTCATCCGTCGGAGGGGATTCATATTGATTGAAATGATCCTCTGGCTCCGGCATGGATGGCCAGTAAAAGTCGCCGCATACAAGCGGTTCGTGAACGTCGGATTCAAACTTCTTGCCATGCGACATGAAGAACCAATGCTCCGCACGGTGGGATGAGACGGTAAAGGTCAAATTCCGTTGCTCAAAGGCGATTTTCATTTCCTGCAACAAATCCCGTTTAGGCCCCATTTCGTAGGCATTGAAGCGGGAGATGGCGCTTTTGTACATTTGAAAGCCGTCATGATGCTCCGCAACGGGCATTACATATTTCGCTCCCGAGCGCTGGAACAGGTCAGCCCATTCCTCGGCATTAAATTTCTCAGCCTGAAACATCGGGATAAAATCCTTATAGCCAAAGCTTTTATGCTCGCCATAGGTGGCAATATGATGCTCGTATTCCTTGCTGCCCTGAATGTACATATTACGCGAGTACCATTCGCTGCTGAAGGCTGGAACGGAATACAAGCCCCAGTGAATAAAAATGCCGAATTTAGCTTGCTTATACCAAGCCGGTATTTCAAAATCGCTGAGCGATTCCCAATCGTCACGATACGGCCCTTGCGCAATCGTTGCGGTTATTTGCTTCAAATAATCTTGTTTATTCATGGTTATGTTAACCGTCCTTTCTGAATGGAAAGCTATAGGGCTATTCTAGCAAGCGCCAGCAGAATTAAGAATGTGGGACACTAACTTTTATTTGTATAAAATTAACCACGGAAGCAGGTTTGCCTCATGAATGCTCATTCCTTGCTCGCCTATTATTTATCCCATATGCAGATCGAGTTATTTATCGCCCACCATAATACGGTCAGCACGGAATGGCGTGATCTCGATTTTACGCCGGATTACAGCAAATTTTATTTCATCGAGCATGGCAGCGGCTGGCTCAAAATTGGCGATGAGGAGTATGCTCCTGTTCCAGGTCAGCTTATTCTGATGCCGGAGGGAGTGCCTCAATCGTATTCGGTTATAAAGGGGAGCGACACCTACCGTAAATATTGGTGTCATTTCAGCGCCAAGGTTGGAGAAATCAACCTGTTCAAGCTGCTGGATATGCCCTATCTCTGCACGGCTGTTGATCAGGAGCGGGTGCGGACGATTTTTGCCGAGCTGGTGCTTTATGCGAATGATCAGACGGTCTACGCTAGGCTGCTTGCCAAAGCGAAGCTGCTGGAGCTGTTTTCGTTGTTCGTTATGCAGCAGGGCGAGGAGAGCATCAGCTTGAAAAAGGCGGCAGTTACTCAGCGGCTGACTGAGATTTTGAGCTATATCCAGTTGAATAGCGGCAGCGACATTACCATTCAAGATTTGGCGCAGCGGGCATGCCTGCATCCGAACTATTTTATAAGAATGTTCAAGGAGCAAATGGGGGTGCCGCCGATTCAGTACATCGCCCGTTTGAAAATTGAAAAGGCAAAGGAGCTGCTGGCTGACTCCTCGCTCAGCGTTAGCGAGGTTGCCGAGCAGACGGGCTTTAATGACCTGTTTTATTTTTCCAAGCAATTCAAGAAAATAGCGGGAGTGTCTCCGACGGAGTTTAGAAAACAAGGATCATAAACGTTATTCCCTCCAGCCCCTCAATGACGGATATCTTTCCCTGACGCAGCCAATAATAAAGTGTCGCAACCTATTGGCGCTGTCAGAGAAATCCAATCTTGAGAATACGGGAGGCAGATGCATGTTTAAACGCTTGGATGAAGTGTTGATCGAAATTCCGAATGTCGGGCGGCCTGAGCCGAACGCGGCTGCTGCTGTGCAAGAGCTGCTGGGCGGGAAATTTGGCGAAATGTCTACGCTCAACAACTATTTGTACCAGTCGTTTAATTTTCGCTCGAAATCGAAGCTGCGTCCGTTTTATGATTTGGTTACGAGCATTACAGCAGAGGAGCTTGGCCACGTCGAGCTTGTCTCCCACGCGATAAACCACTGCCTGCATGGCTCTACATCGCCGGGCAAGCCGGATGAATCGCCGCTGAAATCGGTGAAGGACTGGCGCATGTCGCTACCGTTTCTATCTGGTGGACAAGGCGCATTGCCTGTTGATTCCATGGGCAGGCCATGGACGGGCGAGAATGTATTTAATAGCGGGGATTTGGTTGAGGATTTGCTGCATAACTTCTTTCTGGAGGTAGGCGCCAGAACCCACAAAATGAAGGTGTACGAAATGACCTCCCATCCGGCTGCGCGCGAAGTGGTAGGTTATTTGCTCGTGCGGGGCGGTGTTCATGTAGTAGCCTATGCTAAAGCGCTGCAAGTAGCAACCGGCGTAGATGTAACCAAGCTGATTCCGATTCCTTCACTTAATAATAAAGCGTTCAATGAAGCGCGCAAGTATGAGGAGAAGGGCGTTCATACGAAGCTGTATACGTACAGCGACAATGATTTTAAAACGATCGACCAAATTTGGAAGGGCACGCATCCAGAGGATGGGCAGCCGCTTGAGGTTATCCATGGGGTGCCGAAGGGCGTGCCTGTACCGGAATATCCAGAGGTGGAGGAAGAATTTGCGCCGGGCATTTCTGCGGAGGATTTCGCCGCCATTGCGGAGCGGCTGAAGGCTGCGGGAAATATTCATTAGCTTTGAGCCTTGCTTTTAAAAAAACGACAAACAGCCAGTACCTGCCGTCTATTTTCGGCTAGTGCTGGCTGTTTGTTTTTCTAAACGACTAGGGCGTGTCTGAAAACCCGTTCACGCCCTAAGATCCGGTTGAGCGATAGCGCCGAACGCCAATTTGCCAGATTAGCAGACACGGGGCAAGGAACAGCAGCCCTGCGAGCGGCAGAAAAGCATATAGCGGATTTTCCTCGCGGCCGAGTATGTATTGCAGCGGCAAATAATTGGCGCAGCCGAAAGGGATGACAAAGGTGAAAAATTGCTGAATGCGTCTATGATAGATGCTGAGTGGGTATTGCGCCATTTCTCGTCCGCCGTCGGTCAAAATATTAGCGATTTCGAGCCCCTGAACGGTCCAGAAGCTGAATGAGGCACACAGAATAAAGATACTGGCGAAAATAATGACCCCCGATGCTTGTGAAAGCACGAGCGCAGTTATTTTTAACAGGGTCCACTCCATATCCAGATTTGTAATTGCCCAGATCAGCACGCCGATGCCAAGCAGCAGGCGCCCGACGCGGGAAAATTCAAATTTGGAGCTGAGCACCTGAAGAATGGTGCCGCGCGGACGGACGAGCAGTCGGTCGAAATCTCCGCTTACGACTAGCGAGGAGAACATATCAAACCCGCGCGCGAAGCATTCGGTAATCGAGAAGGCCATATGCGTAATGGCAAAGCACAGCATCACCTCGTAGAAGCTCCAGCCTTTCATATCCCCGAAACGCTCGAACATGAAATATAGCCCGGCAAATACGGTGAAGGGCGTTAAGCATTGTCCAACCACGAGCAGCAGGAAGGAAGCGCGGTACTGCATTTGCGCTTTGAACAGCAGCAGCATGTATTTAAAATAAAGCGTCATCGCCGCATCACCCTCCTTGTACAACGACGCGTCGCAGCGCCTTGTTCATCGCGATTTTGCCTATGAAAATGAGCGCAGCGAGCCATAATAGCTGAAACAGCAATCCCGTTGCTGCATCCAGCTTGGGAATGTTGCCGGTGTAGACGCGAAATGGAAAGTCGACGGTCCAGTGGAAGGGCAGGGCGTAGACAATCCGCTGCATCCAATCCGGCATAAGCGGTACCGGAATAATCATACCGGCGAAAAACTCGCCAAACACGCTGAACATCAGCAGAGAGCCAGCCGGCGACATTGTAATGAATACGGATATATAAATAAGCATGGAGATAGCTACGATCAGGAATAAGCCTATAATAAGCGAGCAGACGAATAGGAAAAAGGCGGCAAAGTCAGGCGGCAGCTCAAGCCTGTAGGGCTGGGGCAGAACCAGACTCACCAGCAGGATCGGCAGGCAGCGAAGCAAAGCGCTGGACAGCCGCTGGGCGAGCAGCTTCGCATACCAGAGGCCATAAATGCCGCTTGGCCTGCACAGCTCATAGGCGATATTGCCACTCGTAATGAGCTGAAACAGCTCATTGTCCCGCAGCCATAAGACGATGAAGGCAAGGAACGCTTGCTTAAGCCAGCAGTAGGCGACAACCTCCGAGAGGCTCATCTGCGGTGCGGCGGCACGGGTCTGGGCATAGAAGGCAACAAACACCATAATGAAAATAAAGCCGAAAAAAAACTGCGTCCCGATGCCTGCGTATGCGGCGGCACGGTATTGCAGGCCGTTGCTGAGCCGCAGTCTGAGTACGGCGTAATAAGGCTTAATCATAGTGCATACTCCTTATACATTTGCACGACAATGTCTTCAATGGACATGCTGCTATTGGACGGGTCTTGCTCAGCTGCTGAGGCAGGGGCCTGCTGGAGCCGCGAGGCTGGTGTCGTCCCGTTTGTGCCTTCATAACGGCTGCGCAGTCCTTGAACGGTGCCGTCATAAAGCAGCCTGCCTTTGCCGATAAGCAGCAGCCGGCTGGCGAGAGCCTCAATATCATTCATATCATGGGTCGTCAAAATGACAGTGACGCCTTTTTCCTCGTTGATCGTTTTAATGAACTGCCGAACGGCGATTTTCGATACGGCATCTAGCCCAATCGTCGGCTCATCCAGAAACAGCAGGCTGGGGCTGTGCAGCAGCGAAGCGGCAATTTCACAGCGCATGCGCTGTCCAAGACTGAGCTGTCGAACGGGAGTATGCAGCAGCGCTTGTAAATCCAGCGTTTCTACGAGCAGTGTCAGAGTAGATCGGAATTCCAATGGAGGAATGCGATAGATGTCGCGCAGCAGCTCGAAGGAGTCCTGCACCGGAACGTCCCACCATAGCTGCGAGCGCTGCCCGAATACGACGCCGATATTTTTCACATAGGCAACCCGTTCCTTCCAAGGCGTGTACCCCATAATCGAACAAGTCCCGCTATCGGGCACGAGAATCCCGCTCATCGTCTTAATCGTTGTTGATTTTCCCGCTCCATTCGGTCCAATATAACCGACAATTTCTCCGGAGCCAATCGTGAACGAAATATTTTGCAGCGCCTCCACGACCGTATATTCCCTTCGAAAAAGCGATTTTACCGCATGCGCCAAGCCCGGCGGCCGCTTCGACACCAGGAATGACTTGCTTATTCCGTTAACCTCAATCAAGTGCTTTCCTCCTCACGTTGTTAAAAATATTAAGAATTTATACGTTTCCCCCGTACGCTTCGCTTATATTTCTCCGACAAAGCTCTTCGTTCGTCCCAAAAGGACAACGAAGTCGTTTTTGCTTGAATGACAGGGAGAAGATAATATCATTTTATGGGAAGCGCTGTCAATCCATTGTTATAAAAGTAATTTATGGTGATCCTGTTGTAAATGATAACGGTTATCAACTATGATGGATAATAAATAACGTTATTGCCTATTGCGCAAATGAGAGATAGGGAGTGAACAAAGTGCTGCAATTGAATGAGCATACCGCCTTATGGAATCGCGCTTCGATTAAGCTGCTGGATATAAGACGGACGGTATTAGGTACAAATGAGGAACTGCGGGCTTACCGCATTCCGTCGAGCTTTTTTTTATATGTGCTCCATGGCCGTGCTGAGGTGGAGCTGGACAGCGCGACCAGCAGCATGAAGCGATTTCACGTTTTGCACGGCGGCAAAGGGGCGTGTCTGGACATCAGGCCGTCAGCAGAGCCATTTGAATATGTCATTGTATTTTATAAGGCAGTTATTCCGCTTCCCAGCAGGCAGGAGATTTTGGATTTGCTGCATAAGCATCGCCCCTTCCAGCTGCAATATAGCTTGGTGCCGCATTCTTCCTTAAGTTTATTTGCAAAAATCGAAGAGCTGGAGCGCAGCTGGGAAAATGGCGGGGAGCTGGAGCATTTCCACGCTAAAGCTTTATTTTATCAGTGTGTGTACGAGCTGCTATGGCAGCTTCATAGAGATGGCATACAGCTGGCGCGGGCCGATCTGGTCTCGCAGGCGATTCGTTATATGGAGGAGCAATATGCCAGTGCGATTACGCTGGACGTTCTTGCTGACCTGCTCGAATGCAGCGTAGGCCATCTCGTTAAATTATTTAAGAGAGAGACTGGTGTTAGCCCGATTCAATATTTAACGAAGATCAGGCTAAAGCACGCCAAGGGGCTGCTGCTTAACTCAGAAGCGACCTTGGAAGAAGTAGCGATATACACAGGCTATCCAGATAAATATTATTTTGGGCGGATGTTTAAAAAACATATCGGTCAGTCTCCAATTCTGTTTCGCACACAGAGGGGACAAATCGAAAGAGGAGCAAAAAATCCAGCGCTTGGGCGCATATTCTCCATTGGCAACGTTAGCTCCAGGCTTTATAGTGTTGATGAGAATTATTATCAACGTGGAAAAGAAGGGGAGTTAGCTATGTTTAGCCATAAAAAAATGCTGGCCACGATGCTCATCAGTTTGACCCTGTTTTTGAGCGCCTGCTCAGGTGTAACGGCACCGCAGGGAGCTGCCTCGGGCAATGCTGGAAGCGTACAAGCATCAGCAGAGCAGAAGTCGCCTGAGAAATCGTCGCAGGCTGATGCGGTAAGTGGAACACGGATTATTAAAACCATTAAAGGAGATATAGAAATACCTAATCAAGCACAGCGCGTCGTGGTGGACCTTTATTTGGGCAGCTTTATTGCGCTTAATGTGAAGCCGGTTGGCACGCCGCAAAAAAATCTCGAAAATCCCTACTATAAGGCCGAGCTTGCCGGCGTAGAAAATATCGGTGAATACGAAAGCATTTCGCTAGAGAAAATTTTGGAGCTGCAGCCGGATTTAATCGTTACCGGCAATGAAATGGCTTATGAATCCTTTAGCAAAATTGCGCCAACCGTGCTAGTGCCCTTCGGCAATTTGAAAACGGTACATGAAGAAATTGAATTTTTTGGACAAGTGCTGGGCAAGGAGCAAGAGGCGGCGGCATGGCTTGCCGATTTTGATAAGCAGATTGTACAGGCGCGCGAGCAGGTTGCGCAGCATGTGCCAGCCGAAGCGACGTTCTCCCTCATGGAGGATTGGGGCAAAACAGTAGGCGTATTCGGTGATAATTTTGGACGTGGCGGACAGGCCATTTATCATGCGCTTGACCGCAAGCTTCCGCCCAAACATGCAGCGGAGGTCATGAAGGAGCAGGCGCTTGAAATATCGCTGGAAATCTTGGAAGAGTATGCGGGCGACTATATTATTTTCACCTCCGAGACGCATACACTTGAGGATTTGAAGGCAGATTCGATCTGGGGAACACTCGATGCTGTTAAAAATGATCGGGTCTACATCTGGCATGGCGATAAATCCTGGTACTTTGATCCAATTGCCACATCGGCCCAATTGGAAGAGCTCACCGCTTGGCTGGTAAAACAATAACGCGTCAACCTACATCACACATCAATAGTAAACAGAGCAAGAGAGGAGCCGTTTTCTTGCTCTGTTTTTTTGTTTGCCAAGATGACTAGGCGAAGTGTTCAGAATCAGTTCAGTTATATTTTATATAATGAATTATAAATGACGCGAAGTAGATTGTACGCTCAAAGAGGTGATGGAGCAGATGATAATCAAAATAGCGCTCGTATCCGATGCCGAAGCCATTGCTGCGTTGAAGCAAGCGGCGAGCAGAGGTCAGGCTGGGCGATTCGGAATGTATAGGGTGGAGACTTCAAATACGTCCTTAGCGGCTATAAGGGAGCAGTTTCAAGATCATATTTTTCTCAAAGCGGTTGTAGAGGACGATTCTATCATTGGCTCGATCCATTTGCATGTGCGGGGGGAGGTTCCATATATCGGCGGGCTGATCGTACATCCAGAATACTTGGACAGAGGCGTAGGGAAAGAGCTGCTGTTGGAGGCGGAAGCGCTGTTCAGGCTAGGCCAGCAGCTTGAGGCTCCGCAGCTTCTTGATGAGGAGCAGGACTATCGTAAAACAGCTTTCGTCTATAAACGCTTAATCCGGTTTAATGGATAAATACGGAGTGTAATAGGTGTCCGCTTGGCACAAAAGCTCATGAGAAACTAAAAAACAGCTGCAAGCTGGGTCTGAAAAGACCGATGCTTGCAGCTGTTTGCTTATGCTGGCTTATTCAGCGCTGCCAATCGTTTCTCCTTGAATGGGCTTAATGCCGCCTTCCCATTTCACGGCAATTGCCTTTGAGGTGAACAAGTCATCCCCGTCAGACAGCTGAAAATGCAAATGGGCCTCGCTGGAGTTGCCGGAATTGCCTGTCAAGCCAATGACATCGCCTTTAGTGACCTTGTCGCCAGCCTTTACAGTAGCGGAGCCTTTTTTCATATGGGCGAGATAGCTGTATTCGCCTCCATGATCAATGACAACCACATTGCCGGCAGGCGCCTTTTCATTCATGACGCCAACGGGCTCGTTATCGGCTATATCGTTAACAACCGATACGACTGTACCGTCCGCAGGGGCTAGAATTTCCTGACCGAATGCGAAGTAGCTTTCATTTTTCAATGGATCGCCTTCATAGGAATTACCATCCTTCGCCTGTACAAAATCATAAGCGTAGCGCTGACTCTCATATTCATAGTGATAATTGACTAGCACATTGTTGCCTCCCCAAATGACAAGCCATTCCCCGCGAAAGGGCAGGCTATAGCTGTTTTTGGTCAGCAGGCTGTCTGTTTCCGTTGCAGGGGTGAGGTCCTTTACTTGCAGCCCAACAATCGTGCCCTCCATATCAAAAACGCCGACGATTCCCTTCGTCCCGGAATCGCTCACCCATGTGCGCTGCTCGGCGCCGCCTTTGTTCAAAATAGAGGTGTTTTCGAGCGACTTAACGCCGCTCATGAAGGATTCGGCCATTTTTATAAAATCAGCCTCGCTAACCTGCCCCTTGAAAGATGCGCTAAAGCGTTCATAAATTCCCGTATAGTCGCCTGCAAGCAATGCCTTCGGTAATTGCTCCGGCGTAACCAGCGCTTCACCTGCATTCGTTGCTGTCTCTGAAGCAACTGGTGCACTCGAGGCAGCACCTTCTGCCTGATTAGCAGCTGCGGGGGAATTTGTTGCCCCGCTATTGCTTGTTGCCGCTGTATCCCCGCCCCCGCAGGCCGTTAAAATTACGGCAAGCGTGCCTACAGCAGCCGCCCATTTTACGGATGTGCCTGCTTGCTTGATCATTGTAAATGATGGTTTCTTCATAGTTGACTCCTCCTCATTATCCTTATCGTCTATGCTCATATAATAGCAAGCCACTCTTAGTAGTAATGAAACAGCGGATTAACACGGCCTTAACTTTCGCATCAAGCTGGTATGGCGAATTAAGCTTCCGTTAAGACGGCATACCGTATTTATTCAGGGCTATCATGCTATGATGTAGAAATAGCGCAAAAAAAAGCACAGGTAAAGAAGGGCGGCGGCATAATGGAAAATGCAGCGATTTTGCTTGTAGATGATGAACAAGCGCTGCTGGAATTATTGCAAACGGTACTGCGCAAGGAAGGCTATACGAATATTGATAGCGTGGGCACAGGTGAAGCGGCGATTGCTGCCTGTACGGCGAAAAAATATGATCTGATCGTTTTGGATGTGATGCTGCCGGGGCGCAGCGGAATCGAGGTATGTCCATTTATTCGGCAAACGACAGATGCGCCGATTTTATTTTTGAGCGCGCGCACTTCCGATTTCGACAAGCTGACCGGCTTTGCCATCGGAGGGGATGATTATATAACAAAGCCGTTCAATCCGCTTGAGGTGGTGGCGAGGATAAGGGTGCAGCTGCGGCGATATTTGGGCGCGTCAAGCTCAGTAAATAGCGGCAGAGCGGTGGAGCTGGAACGGGAGCGGGGACATGACAGCCCTGTTTTCGATTATGGGCGATTTACATTGGATGAAGCAGCGGGCGAGCTGAAGGTGGAAGGGCAAGCGGTTGCCTGCCCGGCGCTTGTATTTCAATTGCTGCTGTTTTTATGTAAAAACCCGAATCGGATTTTCAGCAAAAGCGAGCTGTACGAGAAGGTTTGGGGCGACGACGCCTTCAGCGACGATAATACCGTCATGGTTCATATTCACCGTATTCGGGAACGAATTGAGCCCGACCCTGCCAATCCGATATTTATCGTTAATGTGAGAGGACTTGGCTACAAGCTCGTTCAAGGGCTGGTGCAGGAGAATGGAACGCGATGAATATGCGGCGGCAATTGACGATAAGATTTATTCTGCAATTGGGAATAGCGGGCACCATTGTATTGCTTATGTCGGCTGTAACGGTAGTCTGGATGCTGCAAAAGTTTAACGAAATTAGCATTACGCGTGATTTTGCCAGCGTTGGGCTGGAGAAGCTAGTCGAATCGTCAGAGCTTGGAGCGGAGGGAATCCGATTTGATGCGAGCTTGCTAAACCAGGTGAAGGAAAATGGCGGCTGGCTGCAAAGCTTGGACGAGCTCGGGCAGGTGGAAAGCTCCTATAATACGCCTGCGGATGTTCCCAAGCACTATGGACCGGGCGAGCTGGTCGCTTATTGGACGGAAAAGCAGCCGTTTGCTTATCATTTGGCCGTATGGATTCAACAGAAGGATGGAAGGCTTTACACGCTCGTTTATGGAGCGCCGAATTATATCGGGCCGGTATTAGCACAGGTGAAAAAAGGTGGATTTCCAGCGCGGGACGGTCGGCTTATACTTCCTGATGCGTTGGGGTACGAGCTGAAGAGGGGCCAAGTGTACGTGCAACTGCTGGATCAGGAAGGTACGGAGCTTGCTTCCTATAATAAGCCAGATGCCATTCCGGAGTACTATTCCGTTCAGGAGCTGGCACTACGGACGATCTACTCTGAAAGGTATGGCTATATTATTCAATCCTCCTACAATGAGCAGACGAAGCAAACATGGATTGTGGGACAAAAAAATATTGGAGCAGGGGGCTCTGGCAAGCAATCGCTCATTCCAGCCGAGGCACAAATCGTCATTGTTGGCGTTATTGCCATGTTCGCTGCGATGCTGATCCTGTTCTTGCTGCTGTCGCTCTGGCAAGCACGGCGGTTTGGGGCGCCTTTGCTGCATATGCTCGTATGGCTCGATGCGATTGGCAATGCTGTTTACCAAGAGCCACTGGATCGTAAGGGCTTGCCGCGCAGCCGGTTGCCTTCTGGCAAGTGGCGTCGTCGATACCGTGTTTTTGCTGATGTCATCACATCCATTGATAAGCTGTCTGCTGCTTTACAGCGCGAGCAGGAGATGCGGAGGCAGACGGAAAGCTGGCGGGAGGAATGGATCGCCGGGGTGACTCATGATTTGAAGACGCCCTTGTCATCCATTACGGGCTATGCCCATCTGCTCGCAGAGCCCAAATACGAGTGGTCGCAGGCGGATGTGCGCAAGTTTTCTGCTACGATGCTGGAAAAATCGGCGCATATGGACATGCTGATCAGCGATCTGGCGATGACCTATCGCTTAAAGACGGGGATTTTGCCACCCGATATTGAGGAGGTGGAATTAAGTGGCTGGCTGCGGGACACACTGAAGCTGGCTGCGGATGATCCTCTGTTTGGCAAAGAGCGAATTCGGTTCCAAGCATCTACTCAGAAAGGCGTGTGGGTTCAGCTCTATATCCCGTGGCTGGAGCGTATCGTTAACAATATTGCTGCAAATGCGCTTTTGCATAATGCACCGGATACGGTTTTAAGCGTCTCTTTGATTGTTGCGAATGAGAAGAAAAATGAAGGCATTACGATCGAATTTGCCGACAATGGCGGCGGAATGGATGAGAACACGCTGAATCGGCTGTTTGAACGGTATTATCGCGGCACGGATACCGCCTCTTCGCCAAATGGCTCGGGGCTTGGAATGGCGATTGCCAAAGGGCTGACAGAAGCGATGGGCGGCCATATCTCGGTCGTAACGACTTTGGGGCAAGGCACAATCATTCGACTTGTTTGGAGCGATTTAATAGTGAAGGAGTCAGCTAGAGCTGGCAGTGGAGCTTCAGACACGCCCTAGAGAAGCTTTAACGGGTAAAATGACAGTGGGGCTTCCTTTCGATCAGGGGGAGGGGCAAATGGTGCAAGACAAGGCTGGATGCATAAAGCGTCTAGCCTTTCTTTTTTGGCAGGAAATGCTCCTGTCACCTTTTATCTTATTTTGGCGTTGCAATTATTTACATAAAATTAGCGAAATATGCCTTTGGGCTGCCTGAGAAGAAAAAACGAATGGTAGAAAATGTGACTCGTCAGTATTTTCCCTGCTTAAAATCGAGTTTTAACACAAAATCATAGATTTATATATCATTCGATGTCATATGTCACTTCTTATAACTTTTGAAGAAACTTAACGTTACAATGGACGAATTGAATATTTTTTTGCATTATTATCAAGAAAATTCTTTTAATATGCAGGGGAAACAGGTAAAATGAAAAAAACTCATTGTCGGTGTAACTCGATAGTGCGCGGTCGCGGTAAAGCGGCAGTTTTCAAAATATAAGAATGTATAAGCTTCACACTTGTACTCCGCTTATATTTCTAGGGCAAGGCTCCTCGCACGTCCTAGAAGGACGACGAGGTCGTTTTTGCTTGAAATATTAAGAATGTATAAGTTTTGGACTTATATATGGACTTATATTTCTCGTGGTGAAACGCGCTGCGCCGCCAAAGGATGGCGACAGCCGTTTCACCTTGTGCAGACCAATTTAGAGTGAAGGAATGA
The DNA here is from genome assembly GCF_036894955.1 of Paenibacillus sp. KS-LC4. Classification (NCBI taxonomy): domain Bacteria; kingdom Bacillati; phylum Bacillota; class Bacilli; order Caryophanales; family Paenibacillaceae; genus Paenibacillus; species Paenibacillus sp. KS-LC4. The sequence continues at coordinate 755,670 of NZ_CP145905.1, forward strand.
TTTCGAAGATGACAGTTGTTGTTGCAGAAGAAACATTAAACCCTTATAAAATTGCCCAGCAGCAGATTGATACCGCAGTTGCCCATCTGAAGCTGCCTGAGCATGTGACTCAAATTTTGAAGCATCCGATGCGCGTATTGTCGGTTAACTTCCCGGTTCGTATGGATGATGGTTCTGTGCAGGTTTTTGAAGGCTACCGTTCCCAGCATAATGATGCGATTGGGCCAACTAAAGGCGGCATTCGTTTCCACCCAGACGTTACGCTAGATGAAGTAAAAGCATTGTCGATGTGGATGAGCTTCAAATGTGGCGTTGTTGGCTTGCCTTACGGCGGCGGCAAAGGCGGCGTTATCTGTGATCCTCGCAAAATGAGCAAGGGTGAGCTGGAACGTGTAAGCCGCGCATTTATGGAAGCTATTGCCGACTTTGTTGGACCGGATAAAGATATTCCTGCTCCAGACGTGTATACGACGCCGCAAATTATGGGCTGGATGATGGACACGTACAGCAAGATGAAAGGCAAAAACTCCCCAGGCGTTATCACAGGCAAGCCGCTTATTATCGGTGGCTCCAAAGGTCGTAATGAAGCAACGGCGCAAGGCTGTGTTTATACGATTTTCGCAGCGCTTAAAGATAAGAATCTTCCGGTACAAAATGCGACTGTAGCCGTTCAAGGCTTCGGCAACGCAGGAAGAATCGCAGCTCGTCTGCTTAGCGAAGCAGGCTGTAAAATCGTAGCGATCAGCGATTCGCGCGGCGGCATTTACGATCCAAACGGACTGGACTACGATAAAATTTCCGATCTTAAAGACAATGCGTCCATTTTGGACTACGGCCAATCGTTCGTTATTTCCAATGAAGCTTTGCTGGAGCTGGATGTTGACATTTTGGTGCCAGCTGCGCTGGAAAATGTAATTACAGCTGTTAATGCAGACCGCATTCAAGCAAAAATCATCGCTGAAGCCGCAAACGGCCCAACGACGCCGGAAGCAGACCGCGTTCTGTTCCAGAAGGGCATCGTTGTTATTCCTGACGTCCTTGCAAATGCAGGCGGGGTTACGGTATCCTATTTCGAGTGGGTACAAAACCTGATGAATTACTACTGGAGCGAGGCTGAAGTGCTTGAGAAGCTAGAGACGAACATGATTCAGTCGTACGTGGCTGTTCGTGATTTGGCGAAAGAGCACAGCACTGATCTTCGTACAGCAGCTTATATGATTTCCATCAAGCGTATTGCTGCTGCAATGGAAGCAAGAGGCTGGGTGTAGAACGGACGTTTAGTGCCGCTCTGCCTGCAATCATTTTTTTAATTTATATTATGAGGTGGCGATACACATGGCTGAACAAATTCGCATTGGCATCGTAGGTTATGGCAACTTGGGCCGCGGCGTGGAGCTTGCCATCAAACAAAGTCCAGACCTTCGTCTGGATGCTATCTTTACTCGCAGAGATCCAGCTTCCATTCCGTCTGAGACGAAAGCTTATTCGATCGAGGACGCGGAAAAATTCACGGGCGACATTGACGTTATGATTTTGTGCGGCGGCTCGGCAACCGATTTGCCGGAGCAGGGTCCAGCTTTTGCCCGTCTTTTCCATACTGTGGACAGCTTCGATACGCATGCTCGCATTCCTGAATATTTTGAGCAGGTGGATGCGGCTGCGAAAGCAAGCGGCAAAATCAGCGTCATTTCCACAGGCTGGGACCCGGGCTTGTTCTCCCTTAGCCGTTTGCTGGCGGAAGCGATTTTGCCAGAGGGCAAGGAGTATACGTTCTGGGGCAAGGGCGTTAGCCAAGGCCACTCCGATGCGATTCGCCGCGTCAATGGCGTGAAGAACGGCGTGCAATATACGATTCCCGTTGAAGAAGCGGTCAATCGTGTGCGGAGCGGGGAAAATCCTGAGCTCACAACGCGTGAGAAGCATCTTAGAGAGTGTTATATCGTAGCAGAAGAAGGCGCGAATCAGGAAGCGATTGCTGATGAAATCCGCAATATGCCGAACTATTTTGCCGACTATGATACGGTTGTGCATTTCGTAGACGAAGCGACGCTGAAGGCAGAGCATTCGGCAATGCCGCATGGCGGCACCGTGCTGCGCAGCGGCAAAACCGGAGTTAACAGCACGCAAATTATCGAGTTCGGGCTGACGCTCGACAGCAACCCTGAGTTCACAGCTAGCGTGCTTGTCGCTTATGCGAGAGCAGCTTACAAGCTTGCTCAAGAGGGTGGGGCTGGCGCGAAAACCGTCTTTGATATTCCGTTCGGTCTGCTATCGCCGAAATCCGCAGCCCAGTTGCGTAAGGAATTGCTGTAATTCGTTCATCTCAGACTAGCTCGTAGCTATTTCGCTAGTTATTAACGCTATAAAACACAAACAAGCCGTCCTTCAGCCGTTTATTGTGCGAAAGGGGCGGCTTGTTTTTGTTGTGTTGGCACGGAACAGCTGGATTGGCGTGTTGTGAGCAAGCGTTACTTCGAATGGCATATATCGCATCCGTGACAGAGCAGATAGACGCCAAGCTTATTGGCTCAGTTGGACTAAGCGTCCTTGCGATCAGGCAAAGGCAAAATACCCATTTTCACCAGCTGCTCCTGCAAATCTGTGTAATCAGACATGATGTAAGCGGGAGCATGCTCCGTTAACGGCTGCACCTGACGGTGATTGAACCAAATGGAAGTCCAGCCAGCTTGGAGGGCGCCTACTACATCATTATTCCAAGAGTCGCCTATGTAGATGCAATTTTCCGGCAGCGTGCCTGTCTGCTCATTCACCCTTTTAAAAATCCGCGGGTCGGGCTTGTCCCAGCCGACTTCGCCGGAAATGAACTGACGGTCACGCGGTATCAAAGCGTCAATATCCATCGCTTCGATTTTGCGGCGTTGATGGGCGCCTGCTCCGTTGGTAATGAGGCCAACGATGTACCCGGCTTTTGCAAGACGCTCAAGCATGGCCTTTGCCCCCGGAAACATCACGATGTCGTATTGGCAGCCAATGTAGGCAGCCTGCATAGCTGCCGCCTGCTCGCCTGTAAGTGCTACGTCGAACTCGCCTAGTGCCAGCTGGAAGCGGCGCGTCCGCATCAGCTCCGTCGCCGCCCCAGCCTCAAGTGCGCCAGCGCCGCCCATTTGCTCGGATAACACATCGCTGTAATGCCTCATGCGGCGGTAGGCTGCTTCATAAGGGAAGGCTTCGCTAAGCTGAAGCACTTCTTGTACTGCTTTCGTGAAAGGAGGCAAATGATCATACAGCGTATCATCCACATCGAAAAAGATGCCTTTTTTTAAGCTAATATCCATCATGGCGAGTTCTCTCCCGTTTTTGTCTATTTCATTGTCAGTTCCTCTAATAGTACCCCAAGTCGTCCTCGCCCTGCTAGCGGCAATTGTGTTTATACAGGCGGAGCTCCTCCCGAGAAGCGTGTGAAAGCTTATAAAGCTTTTTTTGCAGAAGCTGGCGGGCAAAATAGTACAGCTCAACATCGCTGGCATTTTTACTATGGATGAGGTCAATGATATCGCGGGTCAGCTCTGTATTTGGCGGGCGGCATTCATTGGCATTCATTTTCGAATAAACTTTCGGCTCCCAGCCCATTGCTCTCATAAACAAAAATTGCGATTCCGCATACAGCTCTGTAATGCCGGTGAATGAAACATGCTGCTTCAGGCTTCTGGTCGCTTTGCTTAAGTCGGGAGTTGTGCTCCATAGCTCTCCGCTCAGAAAGCGGGTTTGCAAGTTTACATATTCGGGATCAAAACGCGGATTATTCAGAAACTCCTCGAACGTAAGATAAGGATTGTAGTAGTCGAGATAGTTTTTATTTTTGTATTTAAAATAAAAGAAGGAGGCGATCTGCTCCACTGGATCACGCAGCATCGTCACGTATTGGCAGGGGCGACTAGTAGCTTTGTGAAGTCCAAATGGGAGGTGGCCGGATAGCGCATCGGCCTGTTGGAGAGCTTGCCGCAGTAAATCAGGCTTATCTGCTACCTGAAAATAGTAGACAGCGTTCGGGCAATGCTCGTTAATCGCCTGCGTGAAGGAGGTACCTCCTGTTTTTGGAATGTGTATATAGAGCAGCAAAGGCTCCTTGGCTGTTCTCATTATTTTTCACCTCACCTTATTCTTGAAAAACGAGCTGATGCCTTCGGCGCTTATAAGCAGCCGTTGTCTCTTAAATAATCCAAAATGAGGCGGACGGATTCCTTAAGCGTATGCCTGTCGCTTTCGATGATGATTTCAGGCTGCTCCGGCGCTTCGTAATCGGAGGAAATGCCTGTGAAATCATGGATTTTACCGGCGCGGGCTTTTTTGTACAGTCCCTTCGGGTCTCGTCGCTCACATTCGGCTAGCGGGCATTTGACATAAATCTCAATAAACTCATCCTCGGAAAAAAAGGATCTGACCCGCTCGCGATCGGCTCGGTAGGGGGAGATGGCAGCGACCAGCGCGATTAATCCGGCATCGGAGAACAGCAGGGCGGCTTCGCCAATGCGGCGGATATTTTCACTGCGGTCCTGCTGGCTGAAGCCGAGCCCCTGATTTAAGCCAAGCCGCAGATTGTCCCCATCCAAAACATAGCTGTGCATATGGCGCCTAAACAGCTCACGCTCCACTTCGAAAGCTAAAGTCGATTTGCCGGAGCCTGACAAGCCGGTAAACCATAGCACGCAGCTTTTATGCCCATTTTGCTGCTGCCGCTCGTTCTTGCTTACTTGGGGAGAATGTCGCACAGTAGGGGGTGTTTCATGTTTCATATATCCACATCACTTCCGAAAGGGTGTTACAGACCTTTTTATACTAAATTATGTTGCGCTGCGGCAAGCGTTCGTACAAAAACACAAAATCAGGCACAATAGCCTGTGCCTGATTTTGTGGGGTACGGAACTTCCTCTCTATGTCCGGCCTTGCTGGCAGACTTGCGGGCTCCGGTTTGACCGTCCTACTAGTTAAATCTAGTGAGGCTAGCGCAGTAAATACCCGCCGTCGGGATGCAGCGTCGTGCCGGTCGTGTAGCTATTCGTCATTAAATAGACAACCGTATGGGCGGCCTCAGCCGCTTCTCCAACCCGCCTCAGCACATTCATATTTGTGTAAGCATCATAGGAGGCATCGCGGGTTGCTTGCTCGGCCCCCTCCCAATTAAATGCCGTATAAATCGTGCCTGGCGAGATGACATTAGCTCTAATTTTCTTCGGTGCAAGCTCGACAGCGAGCGCTTTGCCCAAGCTTTCAATTGCGCCATTGCAGGCTGCATAGGAGGCTCCATCCGCAAGCGGCCGTTGGCTGAATGCGCCCGACATGAGCACGACGGAGCCGCCCGGCTGAAGATGAGGAAGCGCGTATTTCACCGCATAATATTGCGGCCAGAACTTCGCCTGAAAGCAGCTTTCCGCTGTCGCTTCATCCGAAGTGATTGGCCCCCGCACATAAGAGGCTCCTGGGGTGAACAGGTGGTCGAAGCTGCCGATTTGTTTGAAAAATAGTTCGAGCTGACGGTTGTCGCGATTATCCAGCGCATACGTCTCAACCTTGTCGGAGCAGAGCAACTGCCGGGCGGATGCCAGCTTCTCCTTGGAGCGTCCTGCAATGATGACGGATGCTCCTTGTTCAAGTGCCTGCCGAGCTGTCGCCAGGCCAATTCCCGAGCTGCCGCCAATAATGACGACGCGTTGATTTTTCAAAGTGAAAGCGGTCATAGGTAAACCTCCTGATTTTTATCGTTGGGCGAATATCGCCGCTAAGGTTATTATTGGAGACAAGATAAACGTTGCCAAGTACGCATTTTTTTCGTACATAGTCCGAAATTTCGTACCATCAGTAAGCAGGCGGGAGTATGGCGGCGGGTGTGCAGGATAGGCATTTAACTGGTATGATGGTAGAGAGAGGAGTAGACTGGGATGAATTTACAAGAGCCGAGATTGGCAGGAGTTATTGCAACGCTGGAAGTAATCGGAGGCAAATGGAAGCCGCTCATCCTGTTTATTTTACTCGTAGAAGGTACGAAACGGTTTGGCGAGCTGCGGCGGTTAATAATGGGTGTATCGCAAGGTACGCTTGCGAAGCAGCTTCGTGAGCTGGAGGAAGACGGGCTTGTGCAGCGTGAAATATTTCAGGAGATCCCGCCTCGTGTAGAGTACAGCCTGACCGAGCATGGACTTAGCGTGTCGGCAGTGCTGGACAGCATGTGCGGCTGGGGCAGGAAGCATGCCCGGTTTGTGAAAGAGCTGGAAACCAATAAGGCCACGGATTCCCTCCAGCCAAAGGCATCAGCCGAAGCGACAGGGAAGACGGACCGGACATATGAGGAGATGAGTTCAAATGCAATTTCGTAATTTAGGAAGAAGCGGTTTGAAGGTCAGCGAGATCAGTCTGGGAAGCTGGTTGACATATGGGGGCTACGTGGAGCGGGATAACGCCGTCAAAGCGATTCAGACCGCCTATGGTCTTGGCATTAACTTTTTTGATACCGCCAATGTATATGAGCGGGGCGCAGCCGAGAAGGTAATGGGCGAGACGCTGCGTGCCTATCCTCGTGAATCGTATGTGCTTGCAACAAAGGTGTTTGGCAAAATGGGAGATGGGCCCAACGATCAAGGGCTGTCACGCAAGCATATTACAGAGCAGTGTCACGCCAGTCTGAAGCGTCTTGGCGCGGATTATATAGATCTCTATTACTGCCATCGCCATGATCCGAATACGCCGATGGAGGAGACGCTGCGCGCACTGGATGATCTGGTTCGCCAGGGGAAGGTGCTCTATGTCGGCATTAGCGAGTGGACGGCGGCGCAGATGGCGGAAGCCCATGCGATTGCGGATCGTTATTTGCTGGATCGTATTATAGCGAATCAGCCAATTTACAATATGTTCAACCGTTACATTGAGAAGGAAGTCATTCCTTTCGGAGAACGAGGCGGTATTGGTCAAGTGGTGTTCTCGCCGCTGGCACAGGGCTTGCTGACGGGTAAATACAGTTCGGCAAGTGAGCTTCCGGCGGACAGCCGAGCAGCCAAGCTGGAGAACATGCGCAAAAACGTGACCGACGAGAAAATTGCCAAGGTGCAGCAGTTGGGCAAAATCGCTGCGGAGCTGGAGCTGTCGGTTGGACAGCTGGCACTAGCCTGGATTTTGCGCCAACCGAACGTATCTAGTGCGCTTGTGGGCGCGAGCCGCCCGGCACAGGTCGAAGAGAATGCCAAGGCGGCAGGCGTGAAGCTAAGCGCTGACGTGTTGGAGCGGATTGAGGAAATATTGGCGTAATATAGAAAGTTAAGATAAAGAATCTAAATTAAAGAATCTAAATTAAGAACTCTAAATAGAAGAATCTAAATTAAAGAATTGAAAAGCAGGCCGTTTGGGGTTATTCCCAGGCGGCTTTTTTATTTGCGGACTGACGTTCCGCTATTGTGGCCTTTTTGCCGATTTTAGCTGCTAAGCGGACAGGAGAGCCGCTATCGCTAGCCTAAATCTGATGAAAGGGGGATGGACGGGGTATTAGCTGCTCCTGAGTCCGCAGTCGCTATCTAAACCTATGATTTTGCCGTAATAGCTGCCGCTGTGTCCGCCAAGGCTAGCTTTTTCAGGGGGGAATCCCATTCGAGCGTTCCGCCCGTGCGATTGTTGGATTTGTTTAAAAGATTGTTCTATTTTGTCCATTGCTCTTTGTTAGAATAGGAGGCTAAAATGAATAATATATTGAGAATGAATATCAACTTCAATTTTAGGAGGAAGAAGGGTGACAGAACAGCTAGAATTATACGATGTAACGATTATTGGCGGCGGTCCGGCAGGATTATATGCTGCTTTCTATAGCGGGATGAGGGACATGAAGACGAAGGTGATTGAAGCTCAGGAGGAGCTAGGCGGACGGATGCTCATTTACCCGGAAAAAATGATCTGGGACGTAGGAGGCGTCACTCCAATTTTATGCGAGAAACTCATTGGACAGCTCAAGCAGCAGTCGCAAACCTTCGATCCGACGGTCGAGCTTGGGCAGCAAATTCGGAATTTGACGAGGCTTGAGGACGGCACTTATATGCTTGAAGCATCTACGGGGGAGAAGCATTGGACGCGTACCGTTATTTTGGCGATTGGCCGGGGCATCTTGAGGATGGCAAAGCTGGAGCTTGAAGGTGCTGAGCGCTACGAAGTGTCCAATTTGCATTATACCGTGCAGGAGCTGGAGCCGTTCCGCGGCAAGCGCGTGCTTATTTCCGGGGGCGGCAACTCGGCTGTCGATTGGGCGAATGAGCTGGAGCCGATTGCGGCACAGGTGACGGTCATTCATCGTCGGGAGTATTTTGGCGGTCATGAGAAAAACGTCATCAGGATGAAGGAATCCTCTTGCGAGGTACGCACGCCATGGGAGGTTACGCAGCTAACCAGCAGCGATGGATCAACAATCAGCAAGGTAACGGTGAGACATTTGGAGACGGACGAAACAGAGCAGCTGGAAGTAGATGCGGTCATCGTTAATCATGGGCTTAAATCCGATTTCAGCGGTATTAAAGATTGGGGCATCGGTATGGATGAGTGGTGCGTATACGTCACTTCGAAGCTTGCGACCAATCTGCCGGGCATCTTCGCCGCGGGCGACTTTGCTTCCTATGACAGCAAGCTGAATCTGATTGCCGGAGCATTCACTGATGCCGCGCTGGCAGTGAACAGTGCGAAGCTTTTCATCGACCCGAAGGCGGATGGGGCTGCATATGTATCCTCGCATAATTCCCGCTTTAAGGAGAAAAACCTGGCTCTCGGTGTTAAAGAAGAGGATGCTTAATGAAAGTAAGAAAATTAGACAGTTTAGGATGTGAAAAATGATGCTGCACTCTTCGGCTGAGGCTGGCCTGCCGCAAATCCAGCATAGCTTCTATATGCCTGTGCGGCTGCTGGAGCTTCCGCAAGGTCTGAAGGAATTACAGCAGGAGGAGGAAGTGAGGCCGCTCTACCGGATGCTCATCGTATGGGGCGGGGAGGGTGCGCTTTATATTCATAACTATTATCATGAGCTGTCCCGAGGCAGCGTATGGCTTAGCGGCCCCGCGCTGCCTAAGCTGCAAATAGAGCCGCGTATGGAATTGCGCGGTATCCTGCTGGAATACAGCTGTATTCCAGCTGCTGGGGAAGCAGGAGCTGGGCTTGAGCATGCTGCTCCGCTGCAGCGCTGTCCAGCTGTCATACTGCGGCTTGCCAGCGAGCTGGCGAATGTGTGGAGCGCGCATGATCCCCTTTCGCCTTTTCGCGTGCAGCAGCTATTTACAGAGCTGCTTGCAGAGCTGCATAGGGAGCTGGAGAGCCGGCAAAGACCCGCCAATTCGTGGCTGGAGCAAGCAGAGGCGTATATTGAGCAGCATTTCAGCGAGGATATAACGCGGGAGCAGATGGCTATTCGGGCCGGAGTCAGCCCGGAGCATTTTTCCCGAATGTTCAGGAAGCATATGGGCAGGACATTCAATGCCCATTTAACAATGTTTCGTATACGGAGTGTTCAGCAGCGTTTGCTGGCGGGAACAGCTCCTGATCTTGGTACGCTGGCGCAGGACGTTGGCTACAAGGAGGGCGTCTATCTCAGCCGTAAGTTTAAGGAAGGCATAGGCTTGTCGCCAACCGCTTATTTGCACAAGCGCAAACGGCTCGTTTCGCTGAATTTGAATCATACCGCCAGCCTACTGGCACTCGGCATTATTCCGGAGCTCGGTGTATATACGTCATGGCTGGAAGGGATGCGGGGAGGCATGCAGCCGCAGCTGTGCCAGAGTCAGAACGGAAGCCGAAGTCGAAGCGGGAGGGGGAATGGAAACGAGAACGAGAACGAGAACGAGAACGGAAGCTTTAACCCCTACGGGCATACGCCGCTTACGTTTTACGAGGCAATTGCGGCAGCTAAGCCGGATGTCATTATCAACTATAGCGGCGCAAAGGAGAATAGGCGGCTGCTGCCACTTGCTCCAGTCATTGAGCTGCCCTTTCGGACAATGAGCTGGCGAGAGCAATTTTTGCTGATTGCTGGCATCGTAAATCGCAGGCAGCAAGCGGAGGAATGGCTGCGGCAATACGATGAGCGGATTTATGCTATTAACCGCCAGCTTGATCGAGAGCTGGGTAGCAGGGGGACGGCGATCGTCTGGGAAATCGGCCACAATACCGCTTATTGCTTCAGCAGCAGCTTTGGAAGAGGCTGTCAGATTCTTTACGATGATATGGGCTTTCGCCTTCCAGCACCGTTACTGGAGCAAAATATTTCCGCCAAAGGCTTCATCGAAGCCGGCATTGAGATGCTGGCCGCCTATCCGGCGGATCACATTTTTATAACAGGACTGCCCACTTATGCTGATGATAAAAAGCGGATGCAGCGTTTGTTCCAATCGACAGGCTGGAGAAAGCTAGACGCTGTGCGCGAGAATCGCGTACATATTTTGCAAGAGTCGGAGCTGTTCTGCGGGTATGATCCTTTGTCTTCGCAGGCACAGCTAAGGGAGCTTGCCAGCGTACTGGCGCCGCATCACAAATTTGCATAGTGCCAGATCATTTTAAGGCATAGTCATTTGCTCGCTTACACGTTAAAGTTTAAATGAGAATGATTATCGACATAGAATGAGGGGGATTTACACGTGTTTCTGAAAAAACAAGACCGAAATCATAAGCGCAGCATGGCTGCTATGCTAGTTATGCTAGTTATGCTGCTGCTTTGCGTAAGCGTCTTTACAGCATGTGGTGCGGCAGCAGATTCGAATGAGAGCAGCAAGGCGAATGCAGAGAGTGAAGCGGCGGCGCAGTCATCGAGTGAAGCAAGTAGTGCCGGGGCTACAGAAGCAACACCGGAGGCGAGCGCTGAGCCTAACGCAGTCAAAACCATTTCTACCGTAAAAGGGGATATCGAAATTCCCGCTCAGCCGAAGCGGATCGTAGCCGAAGAATATTTAGGCAGCCTAATTTCCCTTGACGTTGTGCCAATCGGTGCGCCGGGATTAACGCTGAAAAACTATTATTTTAAAACGGCGCTTACCGGCGTTGAAGATACAGGCGAATATGGCAAGCCATCTGTAGAGAAAATTGCAGCCTTAGCTCCTGATTTAATTATTACGGGCAATGGAGATAACTACGAGCTGCTGAGCAAAGTCGCGCCTACCCTCTTTATTCCTTATGGTGATCTCAAAAATGCGCATGAAGAGCTGACCTATTTCGGGAAAGTGCTGGGCAAAGAGCAGGAGGCGAAGACGTGGCTGGAGGAATTTGATCGCCGCATCGCTGAAGCGAAGGCGAAGGTTGATGCGGCCATTCCGGCAGACGCAACCTTTTCTATTTTTGAGCATATGGAGAAGTCGACCTATGCCTACGGAGACAATTTTGGACGTGGCGGTCAGCCGGTCTATCAAGCGCTTGGACGCAAGCCTCCAACCGATGTAGCCGAAGTGATTATGGAGAAGCAATGGGCCGAGCTATCAGCAGAAATCGTTCCGCAATATGCCGGGGATTATATTATTATGACCTCGAACATTTGGACGGCAGCTGATTTTGAGGCTGATCCGATTTGGAGCAATCTTCCGGCAGTGAAAAACGGCAAGCTGTACGTATGGCCGGAGGAGCGCTCTTGGTACTACGATCCGCTTGCGGTGCTGGCTCAGACCGAGGAGCTTGCGGACTGGCTTACTAATGGCAATTAATCATTAGCTGGATGAAGCTTTCAATACGAGAAGCCGCACGAAAAGCCGCCGAAGCAAGTTCGGCGGCTTTTTTTAACATTTGACCCTTAAAGGACTAATTCTGCTTGGCTTGCTCCGTGAGCATGCTTACAATTTCCTGAATTTGCAGCTTCAAGGATACGGGATCATTCCCCCAGAACAATTCAGGGTCAAGATTGAACACGCGATTATTTTTGACTGCAGCTAATGACTTCCATAGCCCTTGGTTGCTGCCCCAGACTTCGGAAATCATTTCTCCCTGATCCAGGAAAATATAATCGCCGGCATAATCTTCAATGACCTCATAGGAAATTTGGCGATAAGCCTCCTTGCCGATCATTTCTTGCTTCTGCTTGTCAGGAGGAGTCAGCTTCAAATGCGTATAAATGGCTTCGCCCCCGCGATAGCCGCCATCTCCATAAATGTAGAAGCCGCTATCCACAACGAAGACACCCATGAGCGAGAAGGTATCCTCAGGTTTAATGATGTCAACGAGCTTTGCCCGCTCCTGTGCAACCAGCTGGTCAAAATCAGTCAGCCACTGCTCAGCAGCCGCTTCTTGGCCCACAGCAGCCGCAAGGAAACGCAGGGTCTCATGAATATCGGTGTAGGTGCTGTACGGTAAGGAAACGGTTGGGGCAATTTTATCGTATTGCTCTAGAATTTTCTCGTCGCTGGTCCAAGTTACGATGACATCAGGCTTGAGATCAAGTATTTTCTCAAGATTGCGTTCGCCTGTGCTTTCAATTCCGTCAATTTGGTCCTGAATAACTTTATTGTCCAGCTCCCAGGTTGTGGAGCCTATAGGCTTGATGCCCATGACGAGCATTTCCGGCAAATAGCCGTCCGTTACGACACGCTGCGGTTTAGCAGGCACCTCAACGTCACCGCGAAGCGTTTTTACGATGCGGGTCGTCGCTTCGACCTCTGCGGAAGCTGATGGTGAAGGAGATGGAGAAGCGGAAGCCGCAGCAGCAGTATTGCTGCTGTTATTGCTGCCACCTGCCGAGTTGCCGCAGGCAGCGAGCGATAGCGCGAGTAGGAGCAACACAAACATTTTCGTAGCTTTATGTAATTGATGCATATAATCCTCCGATAAAATAATAATGATTATCATTCGCGATGATAATGCTATTATAACGGTAACGGAAGAAAAAGGTCGATGTGATAAAGTTGGATATTTGGCTGGGAAAATTGTTGGATTTATTCGTCTGTCGTCGCACCTGCGGCACTTTCAGCTAGAAGAAGCTCCACCATAATATCCAACTGCTTCTCGAGCGACACCCCGTCGTCCATCCAAAATTCATGCAGCTTCAACAGATAGATTTTACTGCCTTGCTCATTTACGAGCTGCTGCCAGAAGCTGCGCCCCATCAGCTTGTTTCTGAAGGCTTCCGTGTCATCGGCAGATACGATCAAAAACATATGCTTGGCGGTATAAGGCAGCAAATGCTGCTCCTGCAAAGCCAGATGGCTGTTCGCTTCAATGATTTCCCTCTGGATAGCGGCGGGCGGCTTTAGACCAAGCAGCTTATATAGAATAAAGGCGGCTCGGACGGGCGGATGAAGAATCATCCATGAGTCCTCATATCTCAGCTCATATAAGCCGAACGTATCCTCAGAAGAAAAATGCTGCTCAAGCCGCTGCTTTGCTGCTGCACCCTGCTGCTGCAGGCGGGCTATCCAATTTTCAGCCTCGGCTGTACGGCCAAGCAGCTTGCCGATCATGCGTACCTCCTCCAGCTTGTCCATTTCACCCCATGGAAGCATGATGACGGGAGCGACTTGCTCAAGCGCCTTCAGCATATAAGGCATGTTGTAATGGTAAGTAGGTGCAATAATTAATTCGGGTGCAAGCGTTCGAAGCTCCTCGACCTGCTCGATGTCCGCAAGCTCTACGATGCCGGGCAGATAGTCCCGCAGCAGCGACGAAGAACGAAGCACCTCGCGCGGCGCGGCGAGCGGCTGAATGCCTACAGCAAGCAGGGCTCCAACAAATTGCATGCCCACGATGCGCGTTGCATGCTTTCTGCTGCGAAAGCTGCTGGGTGACAAATGGGCAATTTTTTGAAACGTTTTGCCCAAATAGGAGCCGTCGGCAAAGCCGGTTTTATAAGCGATTTCCTGCATTTTATCGTTGGTGAGCAGCAGCAGTCGCTTGGCCTCGTCTATGCGTATTCGGTACACATATTCGGCGAAGCTCCAGCCGGTTTCCTTGCGAAACAGCGAGGAGAAATAGCTCTCGTTGAAGCCGGCCATTTTTGCCAAATACGATCGGCTGAGCGGTGAGCGGTAATGCTGCTTCATATAAGCGAGCACCTGATGAATGGGCTTATCCTTTTTTAAATAATGGTTGCTATACAAATCGCGGGCAAAAAGCACATCCAGCAGCTGATGCAGCATAAGATGCAGCTTTGGCGTATTTTGAATAGAGGCTGTCAGCTTGACCACCTTTATTATCTCATCAAGCAGTCCCGCAGCTTGGCGCGGAAATTCGAGCAGTTGTCCATGCTCAGGCAGCTGCTCGTTATATAACTCATAAATCAAGCGGCTGTTTCCGCGTTCGGCCATTCGGTAGCTGTTGAATGAAATGCCGTAGACGGGCTCGAACGGCTTGCCATCAGATCGTCGTATATGCGGCTTGCTTTCTGCATGCCGGAGCAAAATCGCCTGCCCTTTCTCTACTGGATAGGCATGGCTCTCAGAACCGACTATGATAGCCTCGCTTGGTATGATGATGGCTGGGAAGGCTTTAAAGGTAAGGACGGACGGGCTCGTCGTCCCACTATCTGCAAGCAGAGAAGCGCCTAGCAGCTCATAGGTAATGGGGTTCATAGTTAACCACCTGTATTTTTATTTGCTACTCAGTCTATCATTGCTGGCTAAAGAGTACAATTCACATTTATGCTTTTCAATAGGGCTCGATACTGATACAATTGTAAATGATAACGTTTCTCAATAAAGGCGGGGAATAACGATGAAGCATACGTTGGAGGCCCAACATATCGAGTCTTTATATAATGAATGGATTGGTGTAGAGCTAGGCGTTCCGGTGGAGCAGCTAGCGGATACGGTAAAGCTGCCCGAGCAATGGGGAGACGGCTATTTGCAGCGCACGCGCCTGCGGCCGGGCATGGAGCTGCATACGATTGATGTGAAGCTGCATGAAAATCATATTTTTCATATTGATGTACAGTATCCGCATTTGGAAATTTCATTAACGCAGCATGGCAACGGCTGTTGGTCGATCAAGGGCAGGCGCGGGGAGCGAGCGATGGGCTCGGGCGGGTCGCAAATGATCTATTTGCACGATACGCGCATCCATTTCGAGCAATTGCATTCAGACCGACTAGCCCATATGGAGCTGCGGATTGATTTTAGAATATGGAAGCATTTATTCTCTTATTTTCCTTGGCAGCCTGGCGATACGTTTTATTGCGAGCAGCAGCAGCTGACACCGGAAATAAAGCAGGTATTCGATCAATTGAAAAACTGTTCGTATACTGGTCCAATCCGGCAGCATTATTTGGAAGGCAAAGCCTTTGAGCTAATTGCGCTGTTCTGGTATGGGCTGGAGCAGAAGAGCGAGCTGGAGTGTGTCGCCTCACGTCTGAAGTCAGCCGATGTGGAGCGGCTCCATCAGGCGAAAAACATTTTGTACCATAACCGCACCAACCCGCCAAGCCTGCTTGCGCTGGCACGCCAGACGGGGCTAAATGATTTCAAGCTGAAGGCTGGCTTTAAGGAGCTGTTCGGCACAACGGTATTCGGTTACATTCGCGAGGAGCGAATGAGAGAGGCGAAGCAGTTGCTGGAGCAGGGGAGAATGAATGTCAGTGAGGCGGCGATTATGGTCGGGTATACGAATATGAGTCACTTTGCCTCGTTGTTTCGGAAAACCTTCGGGATAAATCCGAGTGAATATGCAAGGCAGCAGAGCCGCTCGGTGTGAGTAGAACGCAGTTTAAATCGTATAGGAAGGCCGAAGCCACGGCGACGTTAACGTTAGAAATGACGATAGCGGACAGGGCTTCGGCCTTTTTTTATATAAGAGGCTGTTAGGGGGATGCTTCTCCGTCCACCGTTAGGAATAATCCGTCCAGAGGTAGTTCAATTTAAATAATAATGATAATGTTTCTCAATAGCGACGTTGTAAAGGGAGGATTTTCGTTTGAAGATGCAGGAGCTGATTAAAGACAGAAGGACGATTCGGAAATTTAATACAAAGCCGCTTTCCCAGGAGACCATTCTGGAGCTGATGAATGTCGCGGTGTGGGCGCCAAATCATAAGCTGCGCGAGCCATGGCGCTTTATTTGTGCAGCGGACACGGAGTCGAAGGCGAGGCTGTCAGAGCATATCGTAGCTTCGCTGTCGGAGCTCAAGCGCTATAAGCTGATGCCAAGCAAAATTAAGCAGATGTATAAGGATAAAATCCAGCAAATACCTGCGATTTTGTTCATAGTCGTGAAGGAGGAGAAAAGCAAGGTGAAGCGCGATGAGGATTTTGCTGCGGCATGTGCCTTGATTCAGAACCTTCAGCTCTGTGCTTGGGAGCAGGGCATTGGCATGGTATGGTCGATTGATGAGATTTTATGCGGAAGCGCGCCCTTTGTCAGTGCGTTAGGCGTTCGGAGCGATGAGCGCATCGCCGGCATGCTGTATTTAGGGTATTACGATCAGAAGCCTGCACCGGGCAACCGCACTTCTGCTGATAAAAAAATGACGTGGCTGTAAGCGCCCCGTTCGGATGATTTTTGCCTGGAGGAGATGAGGCTATAATGGCTGGTAAATCAGCTGGTAAAGCAGCTAATAAGACAGGGATTGCAAGATTGCTGGAGCTGGCAGGGGAGAGACGCGGGCTGCTTGCCGTTTCAGGGGTGTTCTCGGCGCTAAGCGCGGTATGCATGCTGGTTCCGTATATATCGGTTTATTTTATTATCAAAGAATTGCTGGAGCATGCGGCGAATCCGCTGGCTGCGGATGGCGGCTTTATGGTCCGCTGGAGCATGGTCGCATTAGGCGGCTTGCTCGCCAGCTTGCTGTTGATGTATGGCGGAGGCCTTGCCTCGCATATTGCAGCTTTTCGTATTTTGTACGGACTGCGGGTGAGGCTATCAGCGCATATTGGCAAGCTTCCGCTAGGCTGGCTGAACAGCACATCCACCGGTGCGGTTAAAAAGACGCTGGATCAAAATGTTGAAAAGGTTGAAACATTCGTTGCCCATCAGCTACCCGATCTCGTGCATATGGCGGTCACGACGATACTGATGATTGTTGCGATGCTTTGGCTTAACGTTTGGCTGGCTGCGGCTTGCTTGATCCCAATTGTGATGGGGTTCGCCTTACAGGGGCTGATGATGTCAGGATCGAAGGCGCAAAGCAGCATAAAGCAATATTACAATTCGCTGGAGCGACTGAATGGCTCGGCTATTCAATACGTGCGGGGAATGCCCGTCGTGAAGGTGTTTGGACAAACGGTATTTTCCTTCCGCCAGTTTTACGACGATATGGTGAAATACCGTGATTTTTGCGTGAAATATACGGATCATTTCCAATACGGCTTTTTATCGTTCAAGGTTATTCTCAGCTCCTTTGCCACCTTCCTGCTGCCCGTTGGCGTGTTTCTGCTCCAGCGTGATCCGGGCAATGTGGCCTTTGCCGCGATGCTGCTCTTTTTCCTGATCTTGTCGCCAGGCATTTCTGCGCCGATGTTCAAAATCATGCACATGGCATCCTCGCTGCGCAATATCAATGAAGGCGTTTCACGGATCGACCTGATCTTCGCAGAGAAGCCGATTCCTGAACCGAAATATCCAAAGGTTCCTGCTGCCTATGAGGTGTCCTTTCACGATGTTTCCTTCTCATACGTCAAGGGGAACAAGGACAAGGATGGGAATAAGGATGAGAAGCAAAGCACAAGCGCAGCTGCAGGTGGAAGCGATGATGGAAATGTGTTGTCTAAGGTCAGCTTTGTGGCTCAGCAAGGGGAAGTAACGGCACTTGTCGGTCCTTCCGGGGCAGGGAAATCGACCGTTGCGAGCCTGCTGCCGCGATTCTGGGATGTCGGGTCGGGCTCCATTCAAATTGGCGGCGTGGACATTCGCGACATGGCTACGGATGAGCTGATGAACACGGTAGCGTTTGTTTTCCAGCAGACGTTCCTATTTTACGATTCTGTCTACAACAATATTGCAGTTGGCGTGCCGAATGCTTCGCGAGAAGCAGTATATGCGGCAGCGAAGGCGGCACAGTGCCATGCGTTTATTAGTCAGCTTCCACATGGCTACGATACGTTGATTGGCGAAGGGGGCGTCTATTTGTCCGGCGGCGAGGAGCAGCGGATCGCGGTAGCAAGAGCGATTTTGAAAAATGCTCCGATCCTTGTCCTCGATGAAGCTTCAGCCTTTGCCGATCCTGAAAATGAATTCGAAATGCAGCTCGCCTTAAAGGAGCTGACGAAGGGAAAGACGGTCATCGTCATTGCCCACCGTCTGTCGACCATACGTGATGCGGCACAAATTATCGTCATGGACCAAGGACGAATTACAGAAAGCGGAAAGCATGAGAAGCTGCTTGCGGCCCGCGGGCTTTATTCAATATTATGGGAGGCTTACACGGCAGCGACTGGCTGGCGAATAGGCTTAGGAAAGGAGGCAAAGAAACAGCATGGGAATGATGCGGAATATAACAGCAGGCAGTCCTAAGGCATTATGGAAGCCGATCGGCTATACCGTGCTTTCCAACTTGGTTGCCATTATCCCGTTTGTGCTGCTGGTAGAGGTGGCCCAAATTATTTTCAATTCCTTTGCCGATCCTGCCGCTTCACTCGATATTACGCGGCTTTGGTGGATTTGCGCCAGCATGGCCGGAGCGATGGTGCTGCTCTTCATAAGTGAAATACCCGCTTATCGTGCGCAATATCGCGGAGCCTATACGACGGCGGTTGAGGGAAGAAGCAGGCTAGCGGAGCATCTTCGCAAGCTGTCGCTGGGGTATTTGAATAAACGTGATCCTGGCGACCTCGCCAACATGATGATGGGAGACTTTGCGCTTGTTGAGCATGGGATTTCCCATGTTGCCCCGCAGCTGTTTGCCGCTGCGCTGACGCCAATTTTGGCGCTGTTAGGGCTTTCGCTGCTCGATTGGCGGCTTGCGCTTTCCTTGTTTGCAACGCTGCCTTTTACCATTTTGCTGATGCTTGCAGCCACCAGTCTCACCCGAAGGCTTGGCGCTAATCATATGCGGGCAAAAATTAACGCCTCCAACCGCTTGCAGGAATATTTGAACGGCATACAGGTCATAAAGGCTTTTAATTTGACCGGTGATCGCTTCGTTCGGCTGGAGCAGTCGTTTAAAGAGCTTATGCAGCAAAGCATTCGCATTGAGGGAGCGTTAGGGCCGGTCGTGCTAAGCGCAATTGCCTTCCTGCGAGCGGGTCTGACGCTCATGGCGATTATTGGGGTTCATTTGCTGCTCGGCGGCAGTCTGGATTTGCTTACGTTCGTAGCCTTTTTGCTCATAGGCACGAGAATTTATGATCCATTGACAACGGCGTTGACGAGCTATGCAGAGTTTCGTTACACCGAGCAGGCTGGGAAACGAATCATTGAGCTGCTGCAGG
The DNA here is from genome assembly GCF_036894955.1 of Paenibacillus sp. KS-LC4. Taxonomy (NCBI): domain Bacteria; kingdom Bacillati; phylum Bacillota; class Bacilli; order Caryophanales; family Paenibacillaceae; genus Paenibacillus; species Paenibacillus sp. KS-LC4. Next base: position 774,970 of record NZ_CP145905.1, read on the forward strand.
AGCCTGTCATGCCGGGAGAAAAGCAGCCCCCTTCTGGGCATGATCTTGTGTTCGACAAGGTAACATTCGGCTACAATGAGCATGCTGTTATTCAGCAGGCAAGTCTTAGTCTGCCATCAGGCTCCTTCACTGCGCTCGTTGGCCCATCGGGGAGCGGCAAAAGCACGGTGCTGCGGTTGATTGCCCGTTTCTATGATCCGAGCGAGGGGCAGGTGCTGCTCAGCGGGGAAAATATTCGGGAGATGAACCCGGAGGCGCTGCTGCGCAAAGTGTCCATGGTGTTTCAGGATGTGTATTTGTTTCAGGATACAATTGCCAATAACATACGTGTTGGCAACGCTGGCGCGACTCAGCGCGAAGTGGAGGATGCGGCTCGGCAGGCGTGCTGCCATGATTTTATTATGAAGCTGCCGCAAGGCTACAACACTTTGGTTGGAGAAGGCGGCAGCACCTTGTCTGGCGGAGAAAAACAGCGGATTTCCATTGCGCGGGCGATATTGAAGGATGCGCCTATTGTGCTGCTGGATGAAGCGACTGCTTCCCTCGATCCTGAGAATGAAGCTGACATTCAGCAGGCGATTGATAGGCTAATTCAAGGTCGTACCGTTATCGCGATAGCCCACCGTTTGAAAACGATCATGAATGCCGACCAAATTATTGTGCTCGATCAAGGTCGGATCGTCGAACAGGGCCAGCATGATGAACTGCTGGGAGCAGACCGCCTGTATGCAAGGCTTTGGAAGCTTCAGCAGCAGACGGCGGGCTGGTAGTTTTCATCTTAAATAGTTCAAGAACAGAAATATTAATGGTGATAATTGTTAAAGTGAAGTTTCGGGAACTATCTGCTTTATCCTTCTGGAGTCTGAGTCAAAACCCGCTTTCCGTCCTGTGAAATACTAGTTAAAGGTCCGTTTCGGCCACCCTGTCCATTCCTATAAAGTTAAAGCAAGAAGCTAATAGGGAATGGGTGGGATATGATGATTCGGATTATAGGTGCGGAAGATGACCCGAAAAGTGAGGAGCCAGCAAGAAAGATCCGTTTGTTTCAGGGAGAAGGCTTGCTGGTGTCGCTAGGCCTATTTGGTTTTGTGCTGGCAGCGATATGCGTAGTATGGATGCTGTTTTATGGAAGTGAGGTTGCGCCTTATGGGAATGTGAGCAAGGCAGCTTCCTTTAATGCAGCATTAGGCATTTTTCTAATCTCGACGGCGGCAGTATTGCCTTTGTCCGCTATGAGTGCAAGAGGCAAGGCGATTTTTCGCTGGTCCTATGTGATGCTTTCCTTGTATTCTTATTTTGCTGAAAATGTCCAAAATATGCGCGGCATGAATCCGCGATTTGTAAAAGGCGGCACTAGCTTTGATCTAGCGGTTGCGGCAGGTTTTACCCTTGTGGCGATGCTGCTCATCGTGTTTTATTGCGTGCTGGCAGTCGCTTTTTTCCGCAGCAGATCGTATGAGCTAAGACCAGAGCTTGTGCTCGCAATCCGCTACGCGATGGTGGCGGTATTGATTTCCTTCGCTGCTGGCATTTGGCTTTCAATGACGGGGAGCCGTCTTACAGGAGGGAATGGCAATATGATCTGGCTGCATGGGCTGGGCTTCCATGCTATCCAAGCTGTTCCGTTTGTTGCATGGCTGTCGGAGCGCACAAGTCTGCGTCCTCAAGATCGCTGCAAGTGGGTGCATATGGCGGGAGGCGCCTATATGATTGGCTTGCTTGAAGTAGGCTGGCAAACTTGGATCGGTGGTGCAATGCTAGAGCTGTCGCCGCTTCCGCTGCTCGCTTTGTTCTTCTTCTTGCTGTCGATCGGCGTTGGGTGCTATATGTTATGGCAGTCGGTAGTAGGCAAGAAGCGCTCTAAGGTGAGCCGCCCATCACTGGAGCTTGAGGGATAATAGGTTACAGGGGAGAAGCCTTGCATTCTTGTGCAGAGAATGCAAGGCTGTTTTATGTTATTTTAAGTATAGTAATGAGCAGAGGAGGCGCTTGGTTATGGATTGGGTTGTACAGATGAACGCGGCCATCGGCTATATGGAAGATCATTTGACTAATGAAATTGATTATGCGGAAGCCGCCCATATTGCTGGATGCTCGCTCTATCATTTTCAACGGATGTTTTCTTATATGATGGAGGTGTCTTTATCGGAATACATTCGCAGGCGGCGGCTCAGTCTGGCGGCGTTTGAACTGCAGAACAGCACGGTTAAGGTCATTGATGTAGCGCTCAAATATGGTTACGATTCCCCCGAAGCTTTCGCCCGCGCCTTTCAGCAGCTGCATGGTACAACACCAACTGCTGCAAGAGGCGCAGGAACGAAGCTGAGGGCCTATCCGCGCCTATCCTTTCAAATTTCAGTAAAAGGAGCGGCTGCTATGAATTATCGAATGGAGGAGCTTGGCGGATTTTCCGTCGTGGGCATTTCGGAGCAGGTACGCAATAGCGAGGTGTTTGAGACGGTGCCGCGTCTGTGGGCTGAAGCAGCACAGGCGGGCCTGTTTGAAAAGCTATGGGAAATTCGCGCGACCAAGCCTGTGATCCATGGCATACTTGGCGTATGTGCTGATGGAGGGCATGGGCAAAATGAGTTTTTAAACTACATTTTAGCAATAGAATCGGAGCAGGAGGCTCCTGAGGCTATGGTTCGCCGCGAGTTTTCACCATCGACATGGGTCGTATTTGAGGTGGAGGGCGGACCAGATCAACTGGGCGGCATTTGGAAGCGATTATATACGGAATGGCTGCCTACCTCGGCCTATCGACTCGCCCATTTGCCTGCTATCGAATGTTATTTGCCGCCAGAGGAAAATCGTAATGAGCTGTGGGTGGCGGTTGAGGCGAAAGCTTAATAGCGATAACTAGTGGTAATGAAGAGGCTGCACGATTTAGTAGGCGATTTGCTCATATTTCGGCAAGCTGGGAAGTGTGAAATATAACAAACGAAGAAGCCGTCTACGCCTCGCAGATGGCTTCTTCGTTCAGTTGGGGCATAGCTGCTCTACTACTTGTTATTTGCTACTTGCTGTTGACCAAATGGTCCGCATGAGTAATGCGGTTTCTTCCACCAGTCTTGGAAGCGTAGAGCGCTGTATCGGCTCGATTGATCAATGACTGATCGGTATCGCCAGGCATGACGGTTGCTGCGCCAATGCTGACTGTAATACTATACTCGCCCCAATCCGTAGAGGCTATCGTCGTGCAATATCGTTCTGCGGCAATGATCGCTTTTTCCTGATTAGCTCCGGAAAGAATGATGACAAATTCCTCGCCCCCATAACGGGCGGCGATGTCTCGATCCCGTGACATGGATTGCAGCAGGCGGGCCAAATTAGTCAACACGAGATCGCCGACAGGATGTCCATACGTGTCGTTAATTTTTTTGAAATGGTCGATATCAACAATGAGCAGCGAGAAGGGGCGCTGTGTTTCTTGGAACAAGGCAAGCTGTGCCAGCAGGCTGTCTTGGAAAAAACGCCGATTTTTAAGCCCAGTCAGCGCATCTGTAGAGGCCATCATTTCAAGGCGATGGTTGACTCCGAGCAATTCCTGCTGTTTAAGCTCGTACTCCTCATGCAGCAGCTCAAGCCTCTTATTGGCTTCATTAGTCGCCTGATAAAGCTCTTCAAGCTTCGTTTTGGTTTGTAAAATATCCTTCTCGTGCTCAATGCGCTTGCGCATCATTAACACAACACAGTCAATGAATGTGACTCCGTTACGCTCCTGCCGGACCCCGTTTAGCAATACAGGCATATCCTCATGGCTGCTCGTCCGAAAAGAAAAGTACATTTCATCGACATGCCCATACAATTGAATGTACGGATAAAAGTACGTTTGAAAAAACATTTTGTTCGTCACCGACATGGTGGAGTGAATATGCTGACCAAGCAGCTCATTGCGCTCATAGTGCAGCATATCCAGTAAGGTCTGATTAATTGATTGAATTAAGCCTGCGTCGGAAATCGAAAAATATCCGCAGGGTGCTTTATCTAATTGTATATCCATATATGAGTGCCTTTCTTTATATTTCTCGGACTGAAAATTTTTAAAAACTGGCTAAATACTCTTTGATCATCTTGCTCGTTTCCTCGGGCTGACTCAAATGCGGATAATGTCCGGTCGCCGTCATCTGCCGAAGGACGCTGTTTTTGAGATGGGCGTGCAAGTAATGGCCTACCTCAACAGGAGCGATGCTGTCGTCTGTACATTGAAGAATCAGTGTTGGAACAGTGGCTTGCTGAAGGCTGACACGGCAGTCCGAGAAAAAGGTGACCTCAGCAAACTGCCTTGCAATATGAGGATCTCTGGAGCAAAAGCTTTTCTCCAATTCCTCGCTTAATTCCTTGCGCTCATTATTTTGCATAACAATGGGCGCCAAATAGCTGGCCCAGCCAACGAAATTCATCTCCATCATCGTAAGCAATTCTTCGATATCGCGTTTATCGAAGCCGCCGTAATATTCCGGAAGGTCGTTCACATAACGTGGAGAAGGGCCAAGCATGATAATACGGTCGAAATATTTGGCCTCATGGATGGAGGCCAGCATGCCGATCATGCTGCTCACCGAATGCCCGACAAATATAGCATCGCGCAATTCCAGCGTCTCCATCACATCGAGTACATCCTGGGCATAGCCTTGAAGATCATTATATTTTTGTGAATCATAATTGTGAATTTGAGACTTTCCAGAGCCCACGTAATCAAACAAGACAATACGATAGTTGTCCACAAAGCTAGGCACCATATAACGCCACATATCTTGATCACATCCAAAGCCATGCGCAAAAACAATGGTTTTGCTTCCGGAGCCTATTACCTTTACATTATTCCGTTCCATAACATCAATAGCCATATGAAGCTCCTCTCTGAAGCACTTTCAATAAAAAAAGAACAAGGATTACAGGCTTCTATATCATTATATCGGAAAATTGAGGAAGATATATGATGGTTAGTGAGATTCAGGTAGTACAGTCATCAATGCAGCGGGCTCCTCCATTCATGATGCTGTGCAGCTGCTGAATTTCCTCATCTGAAGCCAATCGAAACTCCTCGGCGCAAGCATTCATTCGATTCACGATCGTTTCCAGCCTAGCGGATAACTGATCAGGCCCGTCATCTCTTAGCGCAAGTTCGCTGCACAAGCCCTGTATCACCAAAATCCGTGCTTTGACAAACACTTTGCTATGCAAATTGCTGAGCAAGCTTAGAAGCTGACTTTCTATTTGTAGGAGGACATGAATGTGCATGCTTCTAGGCTTCTTGTTCATCGTTGAGGCGTAGTTCCATCACCTACGATTATACCGATTTCAGACACATAAAGCATGAAACAGACGTCTCAGTTTGCTGGGGCTCAGGGTTATTTTACAGAAAAATAAAGCAAAAACAGCCCGGCAGCTGTCCTGAATGGACGCTGCCGGGCTGTTCAATTTCCTGTTTACAATGCTCTAACAGGCTTAACGTTGCGAAAGCGGCTTACCAGAAAAATCTGCCCGCGAGTACGCTCTCTTGCAGAAGCTTCAAGGTATCGGCTGGAAGCTCTGTTTCCATACGGGAAAGCACATCTGCTTTTTTGTAATATTCATTCGACATATGAATCGTCTGATGCTCATTCGAAGCATCCAGACGCAAAATGCGATTAGCGCCATCCTTTGCAGTCCATGGCGTCCATGCTGGCAAAGAGCTGGCATTGGGATTGCCGGTGTAAAGGAAGTTTTTCCAGTAGCCATGAATGGCTGCTGTCAGCTCATTTCGTCCTGGCTCATTTTGCTCGGAGAAATAGCCGTCTGGGAAATAAGCAGCAATGCCGGCCTTGCGTCCAAGAATGAAATCCATGTCCGAGCCGTGTGTGGCGCCAATTAATTGCTGTAGGGCGCTTGAAATGACGCCATCCTGTGTACCCCATGCAAAACGGTAAGCGTATACGGCAGGCTGCCCAGAACGAGCCGTCAGCACCTCGGCTGCGCGCTCTGCGTTGAAGCCGGAATAGAGCTCACTGCCATATTTGATGGCCGCTGCATATTGCGGCCCCTTCACAGTGTCCTCCAGCAGGCTGCCGTCAGCAAAGCCTGCGGCGAATGCGGGATCACTCAAGGCGAATGCGGAAAACTCCGTCGCTGTGCTGCCCAAAATCATCGGAACCTGTGCATATTTGCCGCTTTTCAATGCATCAAAGCCTTCCGCTGGCAGCACCGTGCCATCGCTGAATAAATGCGGGAACGGTGCCATGCGGATGGCCGTTCCACCGAACTGCTGCACAAGGTCCGCAGCAGGCTGCTTACGCAAATACGCCGCGAGCTGCTCGGCTGTTTGGCCGGTCACCCATTTGGCCGCTGCCGCTTCATCGGCTGCTGTGCCATCCGCAACGGCTAGCTTCGCCAGCACGCTGTTCACCTTAGCGTCGCCGTCCGCCGTTGTTGCGGTCGTCATGCCGCCGCTTAGCACAATAGCTTTCTGAAACAGCCCTTGGCTCAGTGGAGAGATGACGGCCGCCATGACATCGCGGCCACCAGCCGATTGGCCGGAAAGTGTCACATTGGCAGCGTCGCCGCCGAATCCGGCAATGTTATCTTTTACCCATTTGAGCGCCTGAAAAATATCCAGCAGGCCATAGTTGCCTGAATCCTGAACGGCATCGCCTGTTGCTAGAGAAGGGTGATGAAGGAAGCCCAGCGCGCCAAGGCGGTAGTTGATGGAAACGACGATGCTGTTCGTCGCTTCGGCCAGCAGATCGCCTTTGAAGTCTTTGCCGGAGCCGGTCATATTGCCGCCGCCATGCGCGAAGACGAGAACGGGCAGGCTAGTGCTGCTGTCAGCCGGCCGCCAAATGTTCAAATACAGGCAGTCTTCGCTGCCTGCCGCCTTGCCAGCTGCGAGCTGGGTGCAATTCGCAGCGAAAGCGCTCGTCTCAAGCGTGCTTGTCCAAGCTGCTGGCGCCTGCGGTGCTTGCCAGCGAAGCTCGCCAACCGGCGGCTTCGCATAAGGCACGCCGAGCCAGCTTAGCGTGCTGCTCGCTTCATCCTTGGCGCCTTTAATTGTGCCATAGGCGGTTTGTTGGGTCACGTCAGCAACGAAGGGCGCTTGTGCCGCTTGTTTTTTTAGTAGCGAAGCCAGCGTTTCTCCGCTGATTTTGTGCTTAGCCTTCAGCGCTTGTGCCGTAGCGGCTGCTAGCTGGGCATTGGTCAGCTTACCGCCTGCTTTCAATGCGGCAAGCCCTTGCTTAGCTGCATACGCCAGCACATCAGCTTCTTGATAGTCCACGCCAGCCTCATAGCCAAGCGCCTTCAGCAGTACTCTGGCATATTGCTGCGCCGTGACAGCCTGCTGCGGCTCGAAGCGGCCATCCGTATCTGCAAGCCATCCGAGATGCGGGTGAGCCTTCAAATAGTTCACCAGCGGCTGAAGCACTTTGCCTGCTTTTGCCGCATCGGCGAAGGAGGCGGCTCCCGTGTAGCTAAGGGCTTCTTTTTCCAGACCCTTCAAACGGAGAAACAGTGTCGCGGCTTGTACGCGGGTTGCCTGCTGGCTCCAATATTTTTCGCTAATTGCTTTACCATTGCCTTTAATAATACCTTGATCCAGTAATGCCTGAATATCGGTGGATACATCAGCCGCAGCAGGCGCCGCTGCACTTGCATAGCTGTAAAACGGTATGCTTCCGAGTAAAACGGCGAGCAGCAAAGCAACAACGCTCATTTGTTTGACCTTCCCCATTGAACCTTCATCCTCTCTGTTATCATTTACCGCAATACCTGCTCGTACATTCTATGATGCCCGGTATGTTGTCACAGCCCTCCTTTATGATGCCTTCTTATTATAAGAAGTCGAATTCAATGCCACTACGACGATAACGACATCAGACATGTTCAAATCCGACTTATTGAAATCGCTTTCAAAATTAAGGTGATTTGAATGCACGGGCTTGTCTTAAATCTGACTAAACATTGGGAATGATTGTTTGTGGGGGCAGTCTTAGCATTTCCGTTCGATAAATGGCAAAGCCAAGCGGAAGGAGAGGTGCGCCCGCTGCTGGAGCAGCATAGGCGGCGCACCTCTTCCACTGTGCCGAATAATGGTGTGTACGAGGTGGATAGAGGGGGGAGGGGCGCATTCCTGAGAGCGTGCGTCCCTACTCTATTTTTTGATGCTGTGCCGAATAACCGCGTCACTTTGACGCTTGCAGCTTGTCTATCATTTGTGCAGGGCGCTTTTTAATGCGGCATGATATTCTTTTATAATTCTCTGGCTTATCTCTGCAAAAGGAAAATACTCCTCGGAACCATGAAAGCATCCGGGGTACAAATGAAATTCTGTCGGCACGCCAGCCTGCGTGAGCCTTGATACATAATGAATGGTTTCATCACGAAATGGATCTAAGTCACCGACGCAGGCGTAAGTGGGTGGAAGTCCTGACAAATCGACCGCACGTGCCGGAGCGGCATATAGAGATACGGGGTTTTCATTTCCCAAGTACATTTCCCAGCCCAATTGGCTTTTGGCTTTATTCCACACTCTATTATCTGTTATTTCATTACTGGACTGAGTAATGTTCCGATCGTCAAGCATTGGATAGAGAAGCATTTGGAACATGATAGAAGGGCCGTTCCTATCTCTTGCCAGCAGTGAGAGAGCAGCTGTTAATCCACCGCCAGCACTGGAACCCATTACAGCGATTTTGGATGAATCGCTCCCGAGTTCTTCCGCGTTTTCTGAAAACCATTTAAGAGCAGCGTAGCAATCCTCGAGTGGAGCAGGGAACGGATGCTCTGGAGCCAGCCGATAATCCACAGAAACGATAACACATTCGAGCTCCGATACCATTTGCTGTAAGGCAACGTCCATCATATCGGCGGAACCAAGAATATAGCCGCCACCGTGAATATAAAGAATGCCTGGAAGAGATTGATTTTTCACTCTCGGTTCGTATAGTTTAAGCCTCACTTCTGAATTTTCTGCTGTGCCTGGAACATGCCTTTCTGAGATTTGGACATCATTATTGACAGGCACTGCTGCTGACATACTGGCAACAAACTCAAGCATCTCGCTCCGTTTAGCCGCTAAATTCTCTTTCGTATAAAAGACGTCCGGCAATTCTAAAAACATATTTACAAGCTCCGGATGCAATCTCTTTTCCATTGTTTAATCATCCTTTGTGAAGCAAAATTTTTAATCGTCATTTAAGTGTCAGGCCTGTCTATTCAGCCACGCTGTTTGCCCGAGCAGGTTCCTCATGGTCTGCATGTACGTTTCTTCGGACTGAGTCCATCTCAGTCTTGCCGTTTCCTCCGAGTCTGGGCCTGCCAGATAGCGCAGCCGAGCAGACGGATCGCACGCAGCGGCGTAAACTTGATCGGCAGCCTGATTTTCATCAGCACATTCAAATGGATAGTTCATCATGGCGTTCATCATATGATCAAAATAAGACTTGTACGCTTGTGGAATGGATACATCTTGGGAGGCGGACATGGTGTTCGATGCGAAATTTGTAGTTTGCATGGAGCCGGGCTCTATGAGCTTGACGGAGATGTTTTGCGATTCCAGCTCGTACGATAGTGATTCCGATAGCCCTTCGATTGCATGTTTGGTTGCAACGTAGAACGATAAGAGCGGGTTTGATGTAAAGCCCACGTTCGAAGTGATATTGATGATGGTACCACTGCCTTGCTCGCGGAAATAAGGTGTAATCGCCTGAATAACAGCTATGACACCGAAGACATTGGTTTCGAAAATTTGACGAATAACATTCATAGGTGTTGCTTCAAATATCGAGAGGACGCTGATTCCGGCGTTGTTCACGACGGCATCAATTCGGCCGAACCTGGCGATCCCGGCAGCAATCGCTGCCTCGATGGTAGCGGGCTTAGTAACATCGAGTTCAGTTACGAAAATCCGTTCGGGATTTTCCTCTGTCAAGCGCTGGTCCGCTTTGCGCATCGTCGCAACGACGTTCCACCCTTCATTAGCGAACTTCTTCGCTGTCGCATACCCCAATCCGGTAGAGCTTCCGGTAATCAATACGGTTTTGGTCATTAAATCTCCTCCTCATCATTTTCTTTCTCTATCAGCTTAGCGGATTGGAGCCGCTCGAAGTCAATTCTCAAAATCCATTCCTTGTGAACAGGGAAATTATGGACTAAAAGCAAGCTTGAGCTGTAAAATATATTAGAGTAACTCTAACACTCAATAGGCGGTGAGAAATAACTAATGGCATTTACCATTAAGGAAATTGTGAAAAAGACGGGCATTACCGCATACACGCTGCGTTTTTATGAGAAGGAAGGCGTATTGCCTACGGTTGAGCGTAATGAAAACGGGGTACGCCAATTCAGCGAGCACTACATTGATTGTGTGGAGATGGTGCAAGCCCTTCGTTCAACAGGTTTGCCGCTGGCAGAAATAAAACAATATGTTGAGTTATACAAGGCTGGAGATCAAACACTATACCTGAGAAAAACGTTGCTGGCTCGCCAGAAAAGCAAGGTGGAGGAACAAATGGCACGAATGATGAAAACGCTGGAGAAAATCAATTACAAGCTGGCGTTAATCGATGCCCAAGAAAATAAATTTGACAGATTACCCTAATAAGCTAAAAAATGGATTGACAATATTTTATAAAATAGGGTAAAGTATAAAATAATTATGAAGCGAAGCACGCTTAAATCCTCCCGGGTTTTTTGCGTGCTTTTTTGCGCTTTATGGGGGGATGGGCTGCGCTATTTTACCTGTGAAGGAGTCCCTGCATGAAGAAAAATCAATTTATGTTAACGGTCGTTGTCGCGCTTGCCTTTAATCCGGTTTTGCAAGCCCAGGCGGCAGAAGCGAGGCAGCGGCTTAATGATATGGAGGGCCATTGGGCGCGTTTTCCTGTAGAGCAGGCGGTGCAGTCTGGTTATGCGAGCGGCTATGCGGACGGTACATTTCGACCGAATAAACCAGCTACTCGCGCAGAGCTGCTTGCCGCAGTTATAAAAGCACAGCAGCTTGAGGTGACCAATATGGATACGCCATTTCTGGATGATAGCGGTTGGTATCGCCCTTATATGGCAGCTGGATTAAAGCTTAGCTTATTGAAAATGACGGAATATGCTTCAGAGCAGTTTAGACCGAATCAAGCGATTACACGTGGAGAAGCGGCGAGGCTTCTCGTTCGGGCGGCGGGTGAGGACGAGGCAGGACGTGCAAAGGGCTATGTCTATATGTCCAAGCAGCTTGGCCTGATGAAGGGTGATGCCGCCGGCAGGATCGGGATGGACCGCAAGCTGACGCGTGCGGAAGCGATTGTGGTCATTCATCGTTTGTTGACTTGGCAGTTAGCACAGTCTCGCGTTGCGGGCTTGGCGGAGCAGCCAGCTTACGCAACGACTGGGGAGCTAAAGAGGTTGGTTTTGTCACTCGAAGGCTTCTCGGGCGATGTAATGGTTAGTGGGCACACGGTGCTGCTTAATACTGAAGGCAATGGAAAACCCGCCGATTACAAATTAACGTTAGAATATGACAGCAGGAAAAAAGCAACGACGATAGGGCTATATGCGAAGCCCGTTGTACATAAACAGTTGATAATAGAGCTATTGGCGCGTTATGTGGGGGAATCTGCGGAAGTGGCTTACGGGGATGCGGTCAAGCTGGATGCTGGACAAGCGAAGGAGGCTAGACTGCTGAAAACCTACAAGGGAAAGAAAATCATCATGGACAAAAGCGAGGCTGGGAAGAGCTTGGCTATTATGATTTACTCGAACTAATCTGATCTAATCTAAACTAATCTAATCGGAAGAAGGCTGAATAAGATGGGGAAAATGGGATCGCGAGGGTGGAAGGGCTCTATTGTATGGCTAGTGCTGTTGGCTGTCATGGTTTCGTTGTCTGTAACGTCGGTAAATTCTAAAATGGCTCAGGCGGCTGCTCCTGTGTTTAAGGATATTTCAGGGCATTGGGCGAAGGAGTCGATTGAAGCCGCGGTGAAGGCGGGAGTTTTGAACGGGTATCCAGATCAAACGTTTAAGCCGCAAAATCCGATTACGCGCGCGGAGCTGCTTAAGGTTATTTCGCTAACGACGAAGGTAGAGGCTGCGGCTGCTCCTGCGGGCAAGCCATGGTACACAGGCTATCAAAGGGCGCTAACCGATGCGAAAATCTATGCTGCTGGCGATTTCACAGGCGATCTGGGCAAGGCGGTAACGCGCGTGGAAATGGCTAAGCTCGCCGTACGCGGAGCAAATGCTGAGTACCGCGGCGCAAAGCTGACGGCGGATGAGCTGATGTTCCGCGCCGTGAACACAGGCTTGCTGTCCCGCACAGGTGCCAAGGCGGAAACGATTGACCCAAATGGGACAACCACTCGGGCACAGGCAGCCGTTATTGTCACGCGCCTGCTGAAACTCGCGGGTGGCGGGAAGCTGTCGGTGGATCAGGGGGCTTCAAGTGCGGCGGAAGTTGCTTGGCATAAGCACAATATGATTACTATGTTTGACCAAGATGATTTAGTTAAATTTCCGCATAGAGTAAATATTGATAAAACGTATGATGTGATTATTGATCAATTGCTAGTTCTTGATCCGTCAGATAAAAATGGACATTATGCGGAGTATTTAAAGGACGCTAAATTATATTTGGATGACGAAAAATCTGAACCCGGCAAAGGATACGTGTTCGCCTATAAGCTAATAGGTAAAAATTTAATTGTTAATCCTACTATTAAGGTAGGGGTATCTAGTTCTTTTTACATGTTTAACTCTGGTGCGTCGGGCGGTGTGACATTAAAAAGAGAATATTATTACAATGATGGTTCTATGAAGGAACGTCTAGGTCTCTTTGTCAATCAATCCGTATTAACTTTTGACAGAAAAGATAATAGCGGCCACGACTTTTACTTTTCTCATGTAAGCAAAAACTTTATCAAAACGCAAATTAAGGAATATGGCGGAGTACCAATCCACCTTGAACGCTATGGCTCGCAATTGAGCAATGAGACACAATTCTATTTAACAGAGGTGAAAGATAAATGGGCAGCAAAATAAATTCACAAGCAATTTTCTCAATCTTACTAATACTTACAATTGTTATTGGTGTATTTCCTATATATCCATCAACTATTTCAGCTGCTACTATCACTAAAACGATGAAAATTCCTTTTTCAGAATCTGAAAAGTTCAGTTCTTTATCTACTATAGGCAATGTTCAAGTAAATCTTAATTCTGCTGTACTTACTGGCTACCAAATCAAAAACTACGAAATTTGGAAACAATCAGCATCTTCTAACGGAAGCCTGACATTAATAAATAAGGGGAAAATGGGAGCTGGAAACCCCCTTAGTAATAAGATAACTATTCCTGAATTCACCGGTGCTCTTGTGGATGTTAAAAACGAAGGATTTACATCAAAAATGTACTTCGCTCTTGATAGAACTATAAATGGTAAGCAGTGGTATTTTTCAACTGGAACAGGTAGTAAAGAGTATTTCGTTTCTCCTAAGTCAGATTCTGATTGTTGGGTTAACGGAATAGCGGAATGTCCTGGCATTCTAAGTAAAGATGTTAACGGAAACTCTTTACCTTCTACTGTTGCTAGTACACAAATAGGAATGATTGGCTGGGCTGTTTCCATCAGTGATGGCTTTAATGGACCAAGTACATACTTTTACGGGAGTGAACAAGTGAATTTTAATAAATTAAAAGCAAAATCAGTAGATATTTTCAAAGCATCGCCCACTAATCAAGAATATTTTAAAGTTATAAAAGCAGGTCGAGAAAGTGGAACACAAAATAGAGGGTATCTCAGTGTTTCCATTAATATGGGTTATGATAATATTGCATTCCGAGATCCTGAACTTAGAACAGGCCATGCAAAATCAAGGCTGTATGAAGTTAACACAAAAACAGATTGGACAGCCCAAACCTATCTATACGAAGGTGAAGTTCGCCTAACACTCGAGCCAATCCCGCCAACAGACCAGCCATACCTCGACTGCACCTGCAAAGCTGATCCAGCGAGCGCTGCCTTCGCAGACAAAGACGTCCCAGTAAACGCAACAATTACAGCATCCGTCAAGCAGCGAGGCTCGCTCAAAATAAAAAACTGGAAAGTATTCGCTCGCCTTGAAGATGGGAGCCAATATCAGACGCAGACCATTTCACAAGCTGTGGATACAATTAGCTACAAATTTGCCTTCATAATACCGAAAGCCCAACTGGGTGGCCGCGACAGCTATACCGAGACATTTGTTATGCGAGCAATAGTCACGTTCACGGATGGAACGACAGCGGAGCAGTCCATTGAATGTGCGACCACCGTTACCAAGCTGGGAGCGGCTGCGCCTTCTGCTACAGCTACTAATGGAGTATCCGAGCCGACGCCAGCACCACGACCAGTACTTGAGGTAAATGCGAACTGGAGCCCAACAACCATTTTCACGGGGGATCAAGCGACTTTATTAGCGACAGCCCGAGGTTATACCGATTATTCATGGGAATTAACTGAAAATTTAGACAATTTTAATTTTAATCCAAGGGATTTCTCTCATCCAGCTGTCACATTTAATGAACCGGGCGTTTATAAGGCTACGCTGAATGTATCTAACGACTACGGAAGCCAATCAGATACGGCGCTGCTTTATGTCAATGATCCAAAGCCTGTTGCCATCATCTCTGGTGTGACGCGCTGGATTCAAGGAAGGCCGTTCCCGCAGCTTCATCATCTGAATAACTCCTTTACACCGTTGTCGGAGCGGGGAGTGACTATTGATTTCAATAAGTCGGAAATTCGCTATAAGAAAAATGATAGCGGCTCCTATACGCTTGGTGTATGGCCTGCTAAAGCGCCGGATCAGCTCGGAGCCTATACCCTTCAGGGGAAGGTGCAGGATTCTCAAGGGAGAGAGAGTGAATGGGCAGCCTATCCATTGGAAGTGGTACCTGATCAGCCGCCAGTAGTGGGACTTTCCGCTGCCGAATATGGTGTGCGTCATAACGAACATATGATTTACATTGATGCAAGCAGCCCGGATGGAGACAAGCTGGAACGTCTTCTGCTAGAAGAGCGTTACGATACTGACAATGACGGCAATTTTAACGAGGAATCCTGGCGCACGTTATATAGCGGTACGTACAAGGATACGCACAGCGTAAAATATACGACCGTCGGCAAGCGTGAATACCGTGCAACGGTAACGGAGGATTATGGCTTGTTGGGGCAGTCTGCTATTGTGGCAACGGACATTATTAATCGTGCGCCAAGTGTTGATTTTACAGCTATTGGTCTGACCCAGCAGCCGGATCAGGGGGAGAACAGCGGTCCGCCAGTCACCTCCTACTCACCGGATTCGATTTTGCGCACATGGGTCAATAGAACTCCCTATGAAGGGGGGACGACGAATAAGGCAAGCTGGAAATCAAATGGAGTCAATCTAACGACTCGCAATGCTCTATGGGCAGATTTTAATGGAAGCTATAATTTAGCGAAAAATGTAAAGCCGCTGCCGGCATGGGAAGGCAGTATCGGTCAAATTTATGCTGGCTACAAAACGACAGTGATGACCGAAGCAGGCTATTATTGGACTTACAGCTACAAACCGCCAGAATCTAAAAGCTGGGCGTTTGCCATCCGTAATATATGGACAGGCCAGATTGAACATTCGTACGTGCATCCCGGAATCACCTTCAAGGGGGCATTTTATCAATATCATCCGAGCGAGATGAAGCAGGCTTATTTTCTGGAAGAAGGGACTGTAAATGCTTCTGGGGACACGCTGCGTTTATATAACATCGAGACCGGTCAACTGCTGGAGGAATACCCGAATATTGCGCCGCCAGCTTCGGGAGGAGCAGGAGGAAGCAGCTATTGGGACGACCCAAGCAATAAGGTCATCGGCACAGCTTTTTCACCAGATCGGCAGTTTCTGTATGTCGCGTATCGGGAAAGCAATGGAGGGCGAACGTTCGATATTCGCCAAAAGCTTTATGTTGCTAAATATTCTGTGGCGCAAAAAACACTGTATTGGACAAAGCTTGTGCATGCCGGAATAGATATGTGGAATGTTTATCAGATTGGCAGTGTAGATGTAGATGCAACTGGAAATTTGTTATTGACGGCGAACATGCGCAGAGGTACGGAGGATAACTGGACGGCATTATTTTATGCTGTAAATCCTAGTGGTCAATTAATAGCCAATCATGTAACGGGCAATGGCATGCTTTCAGCAATAACGATGTCGACTGACCGAATGAAAAGCTATGCGACCTCCATGCGCTTCGAGCTTGGTAATTATGGCTACTCTCAGGTGAGCGGTGTTCTAGCTTACCATACAGCAACAAATAGCTTTACGAGGCCGGAAAAGAACAGCGGCACGATTGATGACTTGAAATTCCCTAATGAGCTCGCAAAAACAGCGGTTAATAAGCCGGGAATGCTGGCGACTCCGTATGGATTTTTGATTAGGCCAGATGGCTCCATAACGAGAAACGATGACAGAAACCCTTACAGAATGCTGGATCAGTTTTCAGCGACTAACGACAAAGGTCCGACCCCAAACGAGCCGTTGATGACGCAAATTTTATGGCCTAAAGCAGGCTTAATCGGTCCATTTTCACAGCCCTCGGATGAATTTTGGGCAATTGCGGCTGGTGTGAAGCTTTTTAATAAAATCACTTATCAGAACTCGGGTGGCCAGCAGGTTTGGGCAAGCTCGGCATTTCAAAAGCTACAGCATTGGGCAGGTGTATTGAGCATCAATCAGACACCGTATTTAGGTGCGGAAACTTTTGAGAGCAAAGCCTTATTCGTAACGGATGCGATGAAATATTCAGATGGAAATGGCTATGACGGAGTTGTTTTTAGCGGTGCCTCGAACGTTCTCCCTAATGGTTCTGTTCTAGGCTTTGGAGCAGATGTAACCTACACGGGACCATATTCAGGCTCGCTAATAAGCAAAAAAATAGTTATTCCTTTCAAAGGTGAATCAACGGGAGATTTGCCGCGGCTGCTTAACGATACTACGGTTGAAATAGATAGCGAGGCATGGGGCGGATTGCTTTACGATCCAACTAGCGTGATGCGCAATCAGGTGCTTGAATTTGATTTATCCATCCATCATTTAGCGAATGAAAAGCCAGTAGGAGCGGCCATTCAAATACAAGATGAAAAAAATATGTATGCGGTGGAGTGGACGGACAGTACACTGACGCTTTACAAGGTGAAGAGCGGAATCAAGAGTATTCTGGCTCAGGCCGCGATGCCGAGAAGTGCGGGTATTCCATATGCCTTCAGGCTGGAATCGCTCGCAGGTGTGCACCGCGTTTCTATTAATGGGATTAATAAGCTGGAAGCGACGGATGCTACGTACCAGAAAGGATCAGCAGGCTTGATGTCGCTTGGTCAGCAGCAGGCCTCGTTTAGCCAAGTGAAGCGCATCAATTATGGTGATTCCGTGCCAGAGGAAACCTATGAGGCTGTGCTGGTAGGAGAACAGATTTTATACAATAAGCTGTTTAGTGATCCCGAGACAGATGAAAGATTAGCGGAAAAATGGAGCTACGCGCATAATCCAAGTTATTTTGCCAATACACTTGGCCTCAGCCAATATAATGGGAGAGCTTTCAGCGCGTCGCTGGCTTCACTCGACAAGCCCGGACTGTATGCCATCACTTATACGGCACAGGATAATCCCGGTTTAGCTGATTACCGTTTGTTCTCAGAGCCTTCGACTAAATCACTTTATGTGCACCGCAGGCCGATTGCGCAGCCGAATATTTGGTTTACAGGCACCGTTTACGCTGGAGGGGAAGCGCTGGATTATTTGACGCACGATACGTCCTATGACCCGGATGTTCCCGGTTATTTGGCAGATCGCTTGTTTCGAACGCGCTGGTCGGACGAGAGCGCTTGGACAACAGGGAGAAGATTGCTTTACAGCCGCCCCGGTGTCGAGCTGATCGTTCAGGAGCAGGTGAAGGACATGCACGGGGCGTGGAGCTTCTGGTCGGAGACGAGAGTCTATAAGGAGGCGCTGCCCCCAGTTAATCAGTCCAGGCCGGAAATGGTGTTGACTTATCCTAGCGGCTCCTCTGCTGCTCCAACAGTTGTTCTGAACGATCCGAATTTGAAGTGGATATACCGGGATAAGGATAATGACCCTCAGGAACAGTTTTATTTGAAATTAACGTATGTGGATAATGGCCAAACGGCGCTGGAGGTAGAATACCCGGGTGATGATGCAAGCTTCCAGCTTGAAGCGGGGACGATAGCTATTGGACGCAAGGTGAAGGTGCAGGGGCGCGTATTCAGTCGCGGAGCGTGGTCAGACGATAGCAATACCGCCTATTTTATTATTGATTCGCCGCCGACAGCCTACTTGCTCAGCTACAACGGAGCAGCAGCATCCGAGCCCATTTATACGAATAACAATCGTCCGAGCTTGCGCGTATTTACCATTGATCCTGAAAATGATCCGATTACGGCAATCAATTATAACGTTTTCTTCCATGCGGACGATAGCAAAGTGCTGGATACGAATACGGCGAATGCTGCGACCAGTCATGTACCAACACTTCCTTTGCAGGAAGGCTTGCATTATTGGAAGGCAAGAGCCTATGACAGTTATGTATGGGGCCCATACAGCAGCGATGGCTATTTCTTTGTGGATACGGTGCAGCCGGATGATGTGGAGGAGCAGCTTGAAATTAAACCGACCTCGGTAACGGTTAATTTTAATGCTTTTAACGATGCGGCTCCATCCTCAGGCCATGCGGCTCGAGTGTTTTATATGCAAAAGGTTAATCCAGATGGCAGCGTGAAGACGATTGACTTGAATGGCGATGGTTTAGCCGAATACAATATAGCTCTGCCGGCGGCAGCTCGTTCGTATCAAGTAGCAGGATTAATTCCCGGCCAAGCCTATCGCTTGACGGTCATAGATACGGATGTAGCGGGCAATCCAGGGAAATATGCGTATATTTATTTTGTGACGAACCGCCCGCCAACGATTCATGTGGACTGGTCTCCGAAACCGATTTTTGAAGGGGATATGGTAACGTTTGAGTTGAATGCAGCTGATCCCGACAAGGATACGCTAGCTCTAAAGCTGGAGCTTAAGTCGCCTTCTGGGCAAAAATTTGAGTATGAATATGCGGTTTCCTATCCTTATGGGAAGCCAGGGCCGAGGCTCAAAATGGAGCAGGCTGGCGCATGGCAGCTTAGCGTCACTGTAGCTGATGGTTTAGCCGAACCGGTAACGATTTCCCGAACTGTACAAGTACAGCCGCTGAAAGTGGCGGGAATGGTCAATCATACGGACGATTGGAACAGCATTCGTAAATCCTTTAATAAAAAGCAGAGCGGAGATGAAGAAGCCCCGCGTGCGTACAGCGTGTTTTGGGCAGGAGAGAAGTTCATCTTGGCAGCAAATGCGACAGAAACGGGTACGGATACGAAGACGGAGCGCGTAGAGGTTGCCATGAACAGGCTTCAAACGAAGCTGGAGGTGAAAAATACAGCGGGCACATTATGGGCTGGCGAGCTATGGGATGCATCCTTCGAAAAGCTTAACAAAGGAACGTTAAGCTTCACCTTTACCGCTTATTATAATAATGGAACGGTGAAGCAGGATGTCGTTCAGGTATCGGTGGATGGAGCCGTTAATGAGGTTCTGGGCGTTCATCGCGTGCGATAGAGCCTATATTACCCGGCTGGCGTCAGTTTTACTGCTATTCGAGGCTGATATGTTTTTGCCATATGTAGGTTTAAGAAGAGGTTGATTGTATCAGATGCAAAAGCTCATTTGGCTGGTCAATTAAATAACTGGGCTTGCCGGATATCAGCAGTTCCTTAGGATCGAGTCCCCAAGTGACGGCGACTACCTTAATGCCGCATTTATGCGAGGCAACGATATCCCGCAGCTCATCACCGACGTAGATGACATCCTCCGGTCGTAGCTGGTTTTCTTTCAAATAGCTTTGAATGGTCTTATGCTTGCCAAACAGACCGTTGGAGCTGCGAATGTCATGAAGGGCGTGAATGCCGTGAGGGTGCAGAAAGTCTGCTACGTTGTTTGCGGCGTTGGATGTAATGACCGATAGCTTTATGCCGCTTTGCAGCAAATGGCTCAACACCTCTTGCATCCCGCTGCAAAATGGAATGGAAGCAACATGCTTATTGTATTTCCGTTTGAACTCTATGCTGATTTTGCGAAATAGCATAAACCGATAAAAGGGGACGCCTAGCGTCTTGAAACGCTCGTGCAAAGTAAGCTTGCTCAGCTTTTTATATTCCTCTTCCGTTACAGGCTTAAAACGATATTGCGCCGCCATTTCATTATAGATGGTCAAAATAGCGGCAGCAGAGTCGGCAATCGTGCCGTCAAAATCAAATATAATATGCTTGTACATTCCAGCTATCAGCTCCCTTGTTATGCCTATTTATACTATAAAGAGGCGATGATAACAACAAGTATAGTTGACTACAACAAAAGAGCAGCAGCTGCGGGCAATCCTCAGCTGCTGCTTGCTAGTATGAATTAAGAGCGTTTAAAGATAAGGAAGCCATCTTCAACAGGAATGGTCTGTCCGTTGATAGCCGAGGCCTCATCGTCCAATGCCGCTACCTGCACCTGTAATAATGATGACTTTGTTATCAAGCTTCATAGTGGATAGACTCCTTTATGGTAAAGTGTGTATCTCGCCGTTATTGCCCGATCATACCGCCATCGACCGTATACAGCGATGCTGTAACGAAGGATGCTTCATCCGAAAGAAGGAAGTTCATTACCGCTGCCACTTCTTCCGGCTCGCCGTAACGCCCCATAGGTGTTGCCGCTTCATTGGCTTTTTTGAAGGCTTCTGGATTACCGAAGTTTTCTTCAATTTGACGCATCATCCGCGTATTGATTGTGCCTGGAAGCACGGCGTTGACACGAATGCCAAGCGGAGCAAGCTCATTAGCTGTAACGCGAGTTAAACCGATTACGGCATGCTTGGACATAATGTATGGGGACATGCCTGGTGCGCCCATAAGGCCTGCCAGCGAGGAAGTGTTCAAAATCGCGCCGGATTTTTGTTTTTTCATCACAGGAACAACATAGTGAAGGCCGAGGAATACGCCGCGAACGTTTACGTTATATACAAGGTCGAGTGCTTTCACGCTTTGCTCCTCGATAAGTCCAGATGGACCTTCGATGCCTGCATTGTTGGCGAAATAGTCGATTGTGCCGAATTTTTCAACGGCTTTATTGACGTAGTTTTCAACATCCTCTTCTTTGGAGACGTCTGCTGCTACGATTAGGGAGTTGGAATCGTCAAGGCCAAGCTCAGCAACAACCTGCTGCAAGGCTTCAAGCTTCAAATCTACCAGAACTAAATTAACTTTACGCTCTACAAAACGGCGTGCAAGCTCTTTTCCAATGCCGCCGGCGGCGCCTGTAATGACTGCGGTTTTCGTTGCTGTTGTCGTAACCATGTTTTATCGCATCCTTATCGTTTAATTTAGTCGAGCGTGATGTTGAATGAATACGTTGTAGGTTTGCCATTACAGGTTACACTTCACAATGTTTTCACGACAATAATCAATACTCTGTTCAGTGTCACGTAGGTGACAGGTAAAGAATGTATGTCTATTTATGGACGGAAATTGAACATATGAAACTCAATTGTTGATTTTACTTATGATGTTCATATATATTCCAGCATATGCATGTCTTGGATGCTTAATAGATATGCAAGATAGCCTGACATTTATTATGGAAGATTGAATGAGGTATAATAGGAACTATATGATCTATAGGCTTTGGAGGATGAGTGAATTGGCAACGGAGGATCAACTGGACCGAAGGACAAGAAGAACGCGTCAAGCGATGAAAGCTGCATTTGTGTCACTTATATTAGAGCGAGGATATGAGGCTGTCACCATCCTTGATGTGGCGAAGCGGGCGGATTACAATCGCGGCACTTTTTATAAGCATTTTGTAGGCAAGGAAGAGCTGCTGCAAGAAATACGAAGCGAATTTCTGCTGGGCTTTGCCGAAACCTTGCTCGTCCCTTACGAGGGGATGGATATGGTAAAGGCAGAAGATATTTATCCCTCGGCGCTGCAGCTGTTTAACCATATTGAGAAAAATAAAGATGAATTTCAAGCGCTGCTCTCAGTAGATCGCAGTTTTGGATTCGAGCTTTATGATGTGCTTCGGGAGTCGATGAGGCGCGATATGCACATTATTATGCATGAGGGAAGCCCCGTGCTGGATTATGAAATTTTGCTCAGCTACCAGATGTCAGCTGCAATAGGGGTTATTTTGTATTGGGAAGAAACGGGCTTTAAATACTCCACCTCCTACATGGCGGATCAGTTAATTGGACTGGTCAATCGCAAAATGGATAAAATCACCTTCAAAAATAATAGGACTTCTCCATCTCCTACGGTAAGTGTCTATTCCTCTTATAATCAGTGAAGTCTATGATTGGCTTGCCAGCTTCTACTGCTGCTGTATATATTTAATTACAATTTTTTCTAATAATTGATATTGTAGGCTGGTCTAGGAAGATGTATAATTTTTACATGGGTCGTTCCCCGCTCTATCTATCGGGTTTCGTGCTTGCAAAAGGGTAGACTCTTTCAACGAACATAGGGAGGAGGCGCGTCTAATTAAAAATATAGACAAGTATTTGTCGCAAGCTTCGCTCATGTATGTTGAACGACAGTACTGCGGATTTGTGAGTGGTTACCGTACCCGAATAGAAAAAGGAGTGAATTAAAGAATGAGCAATCATCAGCCTTACTCATTTATGAAAGCGCTTAAATTTCTAATTATCCTAAGTTTATTGCTTCCCCTCTATTGGACCAAGCCTGTGCAAGCGGAGGAAACGGAAAATACCCTGCTCCAGTTGAGCGATTTCGAGGATGGCACGGTGCAGCAATGGGTTGGCCGCGGCGGTGTGGAGGCTTTGGCTGCGAATGCCGCAGCAGCGCGCAGCGGAGCCTATGGCTTGGCTGTAAGCGGACGAGCAAACACTTGGCATGGACCTTCTCTGGATGTGACAAGCGAGCTTGAGGTTGGGCAAACGTATGAGTTTATTGGTTGGATCAAGCTGCCTGCTGGAGCAGCAAACACCAATATTTCAATGTCGCTTCAGCGCACACTGCCAGCGGGTACCCGCTATGAAAATATTGCATCTGGAGCAGTCACAGCGAGCGGCTGGACGAAGCTGCAGGCGGCATTCAAAATGCTTGAGCCGGCCACACAGGTAGCGGTTTATTTCGAGATGCCGGAAAGTGCAACCGCCTCCTTCTATATGGATGATTTCCGGCTTGAGCGGCGACCGGATCTCGGCCCTATCGTTATTGAAGACGATATCCCTTCGCTTCAAGATGCTTTTGCTGGCAAGTTTCTGCTTGGCTCGGCCTTTACGAATGATGAGCTGTTGACCGAGCCGGACAAACAGCTTCTGAGCAAGCATTTTAACAGCGTAACGCCTGGCAATGTGCTGAAGTGGGACAGCACAGAGCCGCAGGAGAACGTATTTAATTTTACGGAGGCAGATGCCGCTGTAGCCTTCGGTGTGCAAAATGGCCAGCAGGTGC
This sequence comes from Paenibacillus sp. KS-LC4, assembly GCF_036894955.1. NCBI lineage: Bacteria > Bacillati > Bacillota > Bacilli > Caryophanales > Paenibacillaceae > Paenibacillus > Paenibacillus sp. KS-LC4. The sequence continues at coordinate 798,521 of NZ_CP145905.1, forward strand.
GGGGACATACGCTAGTCTGGCATGCGCAAACGCCGGATTGGGTGTTCCGGGACGCGAACGGCAATCTGGTCAGCAAAGCGGTGCTGTATGCACGCATGCAAAATCATATTCAGACGGTAATGGAACGATATGAAGGCAAAATATATGCATGGGATGTAGTGAATGAGGTCATTGATGCATCGCAATCAGATGGCTTGCGCCGCAGCCTGTGGTATCAAATTGCCGGTGAAGAATATATTGAAAAAGCATTCGAGTTCGCCCATGCGGTAGACCCGACTGTTAAGCTGTTCATCAACGATTACAATACGCATGAACCGGCAAAAAGTCAGGCGCTGTACAATTTAATTACACGCTTGCAGGCTAAGGGCGTTCCGATTGACGGCGTCGGCCACCAGACACATATCAGTCTTTATTATCCGACGCTTGCAGAAATAGAAAGCTCCATCATCAAATTCAAAGCGCTGGGACTGGAGACGCATATTACCGAGCTCGATATTAGCGTTTATTCGGATAATTCACAATCCTATGAGACCTTTCCGGAGGAACTGAAAACACGTCAAGCTAATTTGTATAAGTCGCTGTTCCAGGTGTTTTTGCGGCATACGGACACAGTGACGAATGTGACCTTATGGGGCAAGGATGACGGGCACACGTGGCTGCTCACCTTCCCGGTAGCCCGCAACAATTGGCCGCTCCTATTCGATGAGCGCTTGCAGTCCAAGCCCGCCTATTGGTCGGTGCTGGAAACGGTCGAGACGCCAGGGGGGCCGCTCGTTCCTGCTGCGCCGTCCGGCTTAACAGCAACAGCTGGCAATGGGCAGGTTCAGCTTGCATGGAATGCGGTAGCTGGCGCGACCTCGTATACGGTGAAGCGGGCGACGACGAGCGGCGGGCCATATACGACGCTGTCTACTGCTGTAGCTGGCAGCGGATATAATGACATAGCCGTTACGAACGGAACGACCTATTATTATATCATTCAAGCGATCAACAGTGCGGGCACAGGAGCAGCCTCAGCCGAGGTCGCCGCCACACCGAATGGTACAACCGGTCCAGAGCAGCCGTCTGGTTCATTAGCGGTAGCTTACCGAGCCGGTGATACCAATGCCGGGGATAACCAATTGAAGCCGCAGTTTATAATAAAAAATAACGGGATCGCACCCGTCGCAATGAACGGACTTACTATTCGCTACTGGTACACGATAGACGGAGAAAAACAGCAAAGCTTCTTCAGCGATTATGCCCAAATCGGCAATAATAATGTGGCGGGCAGCTTCGTCAAGCTGAGCACGCCGCGGACGGGCGCCGATCATTATGTGGAGCTGTCCTTTAGCGCTGGCGCTGGCAGCATTCCGGCGGGGGGAACGTCCGGCGAAATTCATACGCGTATTCATAAGAACGATTGGACGAACTTCAACGAGACGGATGATTATTCCTTTAACCCGCTGCGAATCACTTATGCAGATTATACAAAGGTCACCTTGTACCAAAACGGAAATTTAGTGTGGGGCACGGAACCTAGCTAAGCGAGGAAGGAAGGGCGGGAGGCATAGCGTTGCCTTTTCGCCCTTCCTTATTTTACGATAGGCTGAATCAATTAGCTTGTCCGACAAAGGAAGACGATTGATCAACACATGAATAGGTTTATTAGACTCTATTCTATGACCTATTGCAGTTTAGTTTGCTTGGAGGCTAATTTTTCAGCAATTTCTTCAACTTGATAAATCGTCGTATAAGAATCAGCAGCCATTCCCGCCCATATTTCTGGAATATCTTCTTTGTCGCTGTTTTCGGACTTCAAAAGCAGGAGATAATCGCCTACATATTTCCCAAATAGCTCGGAGCTGATATCCTTGCTTTCCTCGTCTTTATCAATTAAATCCTGTTTGATTTTTGTAGCAGGGGTGAGACCAAGGAGGTCGTATACGGCTTTACCGCCGCGGTTTGCACTTTTTCCAACAATGCCTACATTGGTGAGCCAATTAAAATCGGCTATTGTAAAGGTGGAGCCAGTCGGTACGGCCGCCTGTGCTTTTTTTGCGTGCTGCTTCCGCTCTTCGGGTAAACTGCTCATTCCATGCTTCAGCCTCCGTCTGGCGATTCAGAATTTCACCCATAGCAGTCACTTCCTCCTCCATGGAGGCATATTCGTCAGGCACGAAAGCGACAGTCGGAGCGATTTTGGAATAGGAATCATAGGCATCCTTGTTCCACGTAATAATGAGATCAGGCTCAAGCGCTACCATTTTTTCAAGTGAAACCTGATTATGATCGCCGATATCCTCTGTGTTCTCGAGAGGTTTGCGCATAAACTCGCCATAATCGAGAAGGCTTTGAGGCACTCCGATAGGAGTGACGCCTACAGCAAGCACATGTCCGATATTCCAATCTACAATAATTCGCTCGGGCTGAGCAGGGATTTCAATCTCTCCAATAGATGTGTTTATCATCCGAGTTACCGGTGTTTGGGCTGCATCCTCCACCTGCTCAACAGTCTCCTGATTGGCGCAGCCGGCGAGGAATACAGCAAGTGCTAGCATAGCAAGGCATGCTATTTTGTAAAAGGCTTGTGGTCTAAACATCTCGAATCCTCTTTTTAATTGATAACAATTTTCATTTGAACCTCACTTTAGATGAAATTTTTAGATTGTACAATGACCAATTCGGAACGAGAGCATACCCGTTTCGGAACTTGACTAAAGATTGTGTTGAGAATAATTATCATATATGATGAGGATGCACGCCCGTTTTAATGCTAAAGATAGGAGCTTTCTTATGGATATAGAGCAATATGCAGCGCTGTGGAGGCCGGAGTGTCATCCTGTGACGTAATTAACCTAGAGTGGAGTAAATATTTTTTATCCGATCCCTTGTCGTCATTGTTGCAGGCGGAAGAACTCGCTCACCGAATAGCGTCAGAGAACCCCATTCGAATGCGGTAATTAAATAGGTTAAGCCTTGCCTGAGTTAACCTGTGTATCAATGGAGCCGCCCTGAATAATAATTTGAACGGCGGAAGCGATAATCGGTGCTATTGGTAAAATGACAAGCTTTTCTCCAAAAGCCTCATGCTCTTCCTGCGTGGCGATCGTATCGGTGACGACGATTTCGCTAATATTTGGCGAGGCCAGCAAGGTGTGAGCCCCTCCCGAAAACAGCCCATGCGTAGCGCATACATAAGCATTCTCAGCGCCATTTTGCTTAAGGGCATTAACGACATGAACAATTGTATTTCCGGTATCAATTAAATCCTCAATAATGATGGGCGTTTTGCCCGTGACATCCCCAATAATATGCGTGATTTCCGTCTGATTGTGAGCGGGGCGGTTTTTGATCATAATCGCGAACGGGCAATCCAGCTCGCCTGCCAGCTTTTCCGCTGTTGAGGCGCGTCCCGCATCGGGAGAAACGACGACCGGATTTTTAATATTTTTGCTTTTTAAATGGTGGATAAGAAGATCGAGGGCGGTTAGATGGTCAACTGGAATTTCGAAAAAGCCTTGGATTGGAGCGGCATGCAGATCAATCGTTACGATGCGGCTCGCGCCTACAGTCGTCAGCACCTCGGCGACCAGCTTCGCCGAAATGGGCTCGCGGGGAGCGGTTTTTCGCTCTTGGCGGGCATAGCCATAATAGGGCAAAATCAAATTGATTTTATTAGCCGAAGCTCGCTTGGCAGCATCAATGAGCACAAGCAGCTCCACTAAATGCTCATTGACCGGATGGGACATCGCTTGAATGATGAAGACGTCACAGGTGCGGATCGACTCCTGATAGGAAACGTGAATTTCCCCGCTTGGATGGCGGGTAATGGTCACATCGCCAAGCGGCTGCCCGAGCAAAGAACAAACCTGCTCAGCGAGCTTGCGATTGGAGGTGCCGGAAAAAAGCTTTATTTTTTGCATCCTAAGCCTCCTAAAGGAAAAGCGTTTCACCCGCTTTTTTGTTGATGTGCTCTTTACTGAAATTATTCGCGGCATTGAAGATTTATTCGATGAATGACAAATACGACTGCTGGGAGCTTGAAGCGTAATACGTATATTGAGCTCAAAACATAAATTGGATATGCTAGAGAAGATAAAGCAGAGATAGGAAAAGGAGCGGAGGACATGGGCCAATCATTGCGAGTGGAAGAGCTGACAGAACTGAATGAGCATACGTTAGAGGAGCTAGTCGGGCTTATTGTCGAGGTCGTAGAGGATGGAGCGTCGATCGGCTTTCTGCCACCCCTTAGCAGGGAGGAGGCCAAGGTCTATTGGCAGGGAGTATTGGAGCCGGGCACATTGCTATGGGTTGCCAAGGAGGGAGAGCGAGTGGTCGGTACCGTACAGCTTCAGCTGGCGCAAAAGCAAAATGCGACCCATCGTGGCGAAATCGCCAAAATGATGGTGCAGTCCCAGCAGCGGCGCAAAGGCATTGCCAGACTGCTGATGCAGCAAGCGGAGGAGCGGGCTGTTGCGGAGGGAAGAAGCCTGCTTATTTTGGATACGCAGGAGGGAGCGCCTTCTAATATGTTGTATCAGTCGCTCGGCTTTACTGAAGCGGGGCGTATTCCGAAATTCGCGCGTTCAGGCGATGGGAACCTACATGCCACGGTGTTGTATTATAAAGAAATATAACCTGCTCACCTATGCTGGAAAATTAGAGCTCATCGAGTGGTCGAAATAGAGCTAATACCCTCTAATAACGAAAATCGTCCAAAGCCCAATTAGAAGCTTACCGTTCTTAATTGGGCTTAAAAAAGAATCATGTATTTCATCTGACTAAATATCAACTATATAAAGCTATTACAACACGACTTTTCACTGCTCTTTGCCGTTGCCGTTAAAGTTATTGTTACTGGGGCTTCGCAAACTCCCGCTCATAAATCGAGCTGACGAGGCTTAGCACTTTAGCGCTTTGATCTGTGAATTTCAGCTCGGCAGCTTTGCCATTGACGAGATAGGAGCCGGGCGCTGCAAGCTTATCCTTGCCGAGTGCTGCTTCATAAAGCAGGGCGGCCCCTCTGCTCGGATGCGGGAAAAATAGCTTCATGATTGGCTTTATATAAAAAGGCAGGCCGGACTTATTCCCTTTTCTAATCGTGTTATTGCCGCCTGGGTCAACGCTGATGATGCGAAGCCCTTCAGCTGCCAGCTCCGGTGCCAGCTCCTTTGTCCACAAGGAGAGAGCGAGCTTGGAGGTAGAGTAAGGACCGAACAGCTTCTTAAATTCTGTTGGACGCTCCAGCGTTTGCGAGTCGAAGCTCCTCAAGGTTTTGAAAGAGTTGGTCGATGTATTAACGATTGTCTTATAGCTGCCTTTTTTGAGCAGCTCCTTCAGCTCCATAAAGACGGCATAAGGCGCGACCGTCTGCAAATCAAAATGCTGCTCCCGCCCTTGCTTGGTCATGGTTAACTCAGAAAAGCTTCCTCCAGCATTATTAAAAAGCACATCAAGCTTGCTTTCTGCTTCTTTCATTCGCTTCAGTGCCTGCTTCAAGCTTGCAAAATCAGCTAAATCGGCTTTATAAACGCGGAGCTGGCCCTTATGCAGAGCAGCTTGCACCTCCTCGTCCTCCTCGGCAAAATCGGAACGAATAAGCGCGGCGACATGCCAGCCTTCCCTAAGCAGCCTGCGAGTCAATTCAAGTCCAATTCCATTGTTAGCGCCTGTAATGAGCGCGGTTGGTACTTCTATTGGATTGTTCCTCATCCCGTATCCTCCTCTATAGGTTTGAACCATCTCAAGCTAGCCATTGCTGCTGCTCTTATTAGCATTAGCGTACAACTTGGAGTCAGCTCCAAGTCAAGCGTTTCGGCAAAACTTTTTGAAACCCAGTGCTTGCAAGTTTTTTAAAAAATGTAGAAGCCAGTCGAATGCTGAAACATGTTACAATCTTTTCATAAGAAAAATAAGCTTTCAAACGGAGGCCAGCATGCAGCCATTTACGAAAAGAGTCGTTGAAATTATCAAACGCATTCCCTCAGGTGCTGTTATGAGCTATGGGCAAATTGCCGAGCTTGCGGGAAGCCGCAGAGGGGCGCGTCAGGTTGTGCGGATTTTGCATACCCAAAGTCATATTCATCAATTGCCATGGCATCGGGTTGTCAATGCGCAGGGCGAAATCGCCATTCCGAGTGAAGAGGGAAATATGGAGCAGCGATCTCGCTTGGAGGAAGAGGGCGTCGAGGTCAGTGTGCAGGGTAAGCTGAATCTGGCAAAATATCGTTTTAATCCGGCGCCAGCGGACATAATGGGAACGTGGGATAACCTAGACCCGGACGATGTCGACCAGATGGTTTAAAAAAATGGCCGGATTCAGAGAAACGAGGCAGATGGATGCGTAAAATACAAGCAAGCAGTTCGGGAAAACAAGTGATCCTAACCGCGATAACGTTCGTGTTATTGTTAACGGCATGTGGACGCTCGGAGCAGCCAGCGTCATCTGCATGGCCTGCTTCCTCGCCATCGCCGCAGGATTCGTCTACGGCAGCATTGCTGCCAGAGCAGCATTATGGGGACAAGCTGCAAATGCAGGATAAGCGGCAGAAGCTGTATCATTTTATAACGAACGAGCTGTCCGGGACGGCTGGCTATTATACGAATTTGCAGGATACGGAGCAAAATGCCGAGCTGACGACGGGGCATGAAATGCTCAGCGAGTCGGCGGGACTGATGATGCGCTATAAGGCGCTCACGCAGCAAAGGTCTGCTTTTGAGGAAGAGTGGGCCCGCGCCAAGCAAACCTTTAATATGGAGACGGTGTTCAGCTATCGCTTCAGCCCTAAGCTGCAGAAGCGTTATACGCTAAACGCGGCGGTTGACGATTTGCGTATCATTCGGGCGCTGTATGAGGCTGGAGACGTTTTTCAAAAGGAAGGCTATAAGCAGGAGGCCGACAGCTTTGGCATGCGTTTTTACGAGCATAATGTGAAAAATGGCTATTTGTATGATTTTTATGATGAAACGTACAAAATAACGAATGATTTTATTACGCTTTGCTATATTGATTTGAAAACGCTAAGCTTGCTGCCTATCGAGGCGAGGGAGCGGCAAACGCTGCTCGCGAATATGGAGAAAATCATTAAGGACGGTTATTTAACCGATGAATTTCCTTTTTATGAGACCCGCTATGACTATGGCAAGGGCACATACAGCTCGGATCATATCAATATAGTGGAAGCTTTGCTGACGGTGCTTACTTTAGCTGAAATGGGTGAAGAAAAGGCGGAGAGCATCCGATACATAAAAGAAAGGGTGAAGGCGGGTACGCTTTACGGGCAGTACACGAGGGAAGGCGAAGCCACGACCGATACGCGCTCGACAGCTATTTACGCTATTACAGCGATGATCGGCTCGGTAATTGGCGACCAGAGCCTTTATGCCGACAGTATGGGCAAAATGAATGAATTCCAAATTGAGGAGGTCGGGAGCCCGCTGCTTGGCGGCTTTGGCGACACGGCTTCTCAGCAGGCCTACTCCTTCGACAACCTAATGGCTTTGCTTGCTTATACGTACTAAAAGCATAGTGAAAAAGGATCATCACTGCGTGAAAGGTTTGGCTTACGATCGCTGTTGCCATTGAATTTCTTGAATTAAAACTGATTTAGCTGTAGAAATCCAATGCCAAATGCGAACGCTACCGCTTCTCCAGCTCAAACCTTCACTCCGTTTGCCTTTTTCAACATGCTTTTAAAAAAGATATTTAGAAAGAAGGCGCCCAAACATGTTATTAGACAGGCCCAAGCAATACGCTCGGCATGCCTACGTCTTATTGAACAAATACCTATCGCCAGCAAGCTTTGCGGCTTTGGCAGTGCTCATCATTACGGTCATCGCCTTGTTCACGCCCCCGTATATTGGGATGGCAGACAACGGGGACTTTTTTCGTGTTTTGTACAGCAACGGCTTATACTTTAACGCTACTGATTATGATAGCCAATATCTCGGCTATTTTGTAAAGAAATTTGGCATTTTGCAATATTATAATGAAAATGGAACGACCTTTTCGTCCTCGCAATCCTGGTTTATTCAATTGTCGGTAGCGCTGAATACACTGCTGGGCAGCAGCCAGGTATTCGATGTGCGTTATCAGGCGGCGATACTGACGCTTCTTTACGTCATTGCGATTTATTTGCTCGTGGAGAGCCTGACTTGGAAAATAGACCGTAAATACGGCTATATTATCGCGCTGCTGGCGATTTTTATGTTTGGAGACACTGGTTATACGGCGTTTTTCAACTCCTTTTTCAGCGAAGGCATCGTGCTTATTATGATGATGCTCGTCTTTGCCTCAGGGCTGCTGATGTACCGCCGCAGATATAATGACTACGCTATGCTCGCGGTGTTTACGATAAGCGGCTTTCTGCTGACGACGAGCAAGCAGCAAAATGCGCCCGTTGGTGTCATTATTGGCGTCATTGGCCTGTTCTATTTGTTCATTCGCGTGAAGAGGACGTTCCGCATAGTCATGCTGACATCGCTCACCTTGATTATGCTTGCAGGGATCGCCACATATGTGTTCATTCCTAAGGAGTTCGTCAACATCAACAAATACCATGCGATGACGCGCGGGGTGCTGATGGGCTCGGACGACCCGGAAGGTGCCTTAGAGGCGCTCGGCATGGACAAGCAATACGCGATTTTGAAGGACAGTATATATTATGAGTCATTTACAACCGTCGATGTGGATTCGCCCATTTTGGAGAAAAATTTCTATAGCCAGTACGGCTTTGGGGCGATTGTCGGCTATTACATCAGCCATCCGAATCAAGCTGGCAGCATGCTGAATTTAGCGGCGAAAAATGCGTTCTCCATCCGCCCTGCGGCGATGGGCAACTATGAAAAATCCGCTGGCAAGCCGTTTGGCCAGCAGACGATCTTTTTCTCCGGCTACAGCCTGCTTAAAGAGGCGCTTGCGCCCAAAACCTTTGGCTTCATCGTCATCTGGATGCTTGTCGTCATTGGCGTATATATGCCGGCTTTCGTAGAGGCGATCAAGGCGCGAAACTTTAGGCGGGCTTCGCGCCTGCCGCTCATTATTATGATGATGCTGGCTGGCTTGTCAGGCATATTCGTCTCGATAATCGGGGCAGGGGATGCCGATTTGGCCAAGCATGAATTTCTGTTCACTGCGGCATTTGATCTCATTACATTTCTTGTCATTGCTGATGGCGTGCGCCGAAGATTGTGGCATAGCGAGCAGGTGCAGGATTCGCTGAGTGAAATACATGTAGAGAGGCTGGGAAGGTGAGAAGGTGAAAAAAAGCAAATGTAGACAACCATTACCGAAGACGCTATTGAACCTGCTGCTGTTGCTCTGTTTGCTTTATTGCTCATCCCCTGCTTCTCTCGCTGCTGCGGCAGAAAGAGAGGCGGAGCCAATCCGCGTGCTGCTGCTTTATGACAGCTTGGCTCTTGGCACGCCAAAGGCAGGCAATGTAGAAGCGCTGCAGCAGCAGCTGGCTGCATTCGGAGCGGAGGTTACTCTTCTCTCTGTTGATGGTTACTTCAGCGGCATGCTGGAGCCGTACAGCAAGGTGATTCTAGTACGCAATGCGGCTGATATGGAGCTGAAGAATGAAGCTTTTGTCCATGATCGAGCAGCCTATCGCGGCGACTATTTTCACATTGGTGAACAATTGCCTGCTGAATGGCAGGAAGCGCTGCATATTGGCACTGAACGAACGCTGAGCGAGGAGACGATGCGGCTTGCGATTGGCCCATTCTCGGATGAGACGGTGCGCGTGCAGAGCTACCCGTATATCGTGATGCAGCAGGCGACGGCTGGGCAACAACAGGCTGAGGCATACGGCAGCTTTGCGATCGTGCAAGGTGACGGGGCGGCCGTAAGCTCTCCATATGCAGTGAGGAATGCGCATGCTGCGTATGTGCCTTATTTTCAGAAGGGGAATTTGAGTGAGCTGGCGATGTCGTATGTGCTGAAGGATTGGCTTGGACTTGATGAGCCGGGGCAAACCTACTTGCTCTTTAAGGAAATTTACCCGTTCTCAGATTTAACGCTTTTGGCCCGAATGGCCGATACCTTATATGAGGCAGGCATTCCTTTTGTGGTCAGCGTCCAGCCGGTTTTCAGCAATTTTGAATTTCCGGCAATGCAGCGCTACCTGGAGACGCTAAAATATGTCCAGTCGCGCAATGGTGCCATCCTCGTTAATGCGCCGGTTGTAGCCTCGACCATCGGCCAAAATGACCAGACACTCCAAACGAAGATGACCTCGTTCATTGACGTATTAGCCGCTTACGGCATTGCCCCGCTTGGCATGGGGGCTGAAATGTATTGGGCCTACGACAAGGAATATGCTGCTGATGGCATGGACTTTTTTAATTCGGCGGTGCTGCTTCCGAATAAGAAGCTGATGTATCGGTCGCAGACGAATGTCTCCAAGGCGTTCGCCTCGTCGCTTTACAGCATAAGCCCAAGCTACTTGGCAGGCTTTGAGCATCACGGCAAGGCTTGGGAGCCGTTTCCAATGAATACGGCGCTGACCTATGATTTTGCTGAAAATGAAGCCCAGCTTAACGCCGATCTCACCGCTATTATAGAGAGCTGGATGATCTTCGCAGATTACAAGCAAAGCAAGCACGAGGTGCGGACGGAGACGAATGTCATTCTCTCAGAGGGCGGCCAAATGACGATTAACGGTCAAGCCGTTGCCTTGAATAATGCGTTGAAGCAGGTTAGCTCCGAGTATGAATATGCGGATAAGGGAACGGTAAGCTTTACCACCTTGTTTAATGTGCAAAATAAAATTTTCATCGTCATTATTATTGTGTCGCTTTTCATATTCGGCTTCCTCTTTATGATTGGATACCGATTGTACAGACGCAAATATTACAAATAAGGAGACAGCTATGACAATCGCAGACATCCTCATGTTGATTGCCGTTATCTGTATTTGGTCGCTGTTGCTCGTCAATGTGGTGCTGATTATCGCGGGCTATTTATTTTATATCCAGAGCGAGGGGAAGCCTGTACCGGAAATCAAAGGGGACACCCCATTCGTTACGATTATGGTTCCAGCACACAATGAAGGTAAGGTTATTACGAAAACGGTAGAATCGCTGCTCGCACTCGATTATCCGCATGACCGCTACGAAATTATCGTCATTAACGATAATTCCTCGGATAACAGCGCGGTGCTGCTTGCCGAGGTGCAGGCCAGATACGCGGGGCGCAATTTAATTATTATTAACACCGATAAGGTGACGGGCGGCAAGGGCAAGTCGAATGCGCTCAACATTGGCTTCCAGCAGAGCCGCGGCGAGCTGATTGCGATTTATGATGCGGACAACACGCCGGAGCGCACGGCGCTTCGCTACCTGGTCGGCGAAATTACGAATGATGATACGCTCGGAGCGGTCATCGGCAAGTTCCGTACGCGCAATCGCGATACGAATCTGCTCACCCGCTTTATTAACATTGAAACGCTGTCCTTCCAGTGGATGGCGCAGGCGGGCAGATGGAAGCTGTTCAAGCTTTGCACGATACCCGGCACGAACTTCATTATGTGGCGTCATATCGTCGAGCGGATTGGCGGCTGGGATGTGAAGGCGATTGCCGAGGACACCGAGATCAGCTTCCGCATTTATATGATGGGCTACCGAATTAAGTTTCAGCCGAAGTCCGTCACATGGGAGCAGGAGCCGCAAACGGTCAAGGTATGGTTCAAGCAGCGAACGCGCTGGGCGAAGGGCAATATTTATGTCATTGTGAAAAATATCCCCTTGCTGTTTGACCGCTCGGCAACGAATATCCGCTTTGATATTTTATATTTCCTATCCATCTACTTTCTCCTGCTTACGTCGCTCGTTATGTCGGATCTGCTGCTCATTCTTCATGCTTTAGGTTATGTACATACGACAATTGCTGGATTCAGCTCCTTCCTATGGGTGCTGGCAGTTACGCTGTTTATAGTAGGCACTTATATTACGCTAACAACGGAAAAAGGCGAGCTAAGGCTGTCCAATGTATGGATTATTATGCTGATGTACGTATCTTATTGCCAAATGTGGATGGTTGTTGCGGCCTACGGCTTATATACCTACCTTAAGGATTTAGTGTTTAAGCGTGAAGCAAGATGGTACAAAACCGAACGTTATTAAAGCTGGAGGAGAGCATCATGAAAATACGCATATTCGTCATTACCTGCATTTGCATGGCGATGCTGCTGGGCCAGTTCGGCCAGCTTGGCCGGGCTACGGCAAGCGCAGCAGAGGCACCTGGCACAGAAAGCTATAAAATTTCATTCGTTGCAGCCGATACATCCATGTCGGGTGTAATGACTTCGCGTCAGGATTTTTTTCAAATACCGTCCTATTGGGATGTAAGCAGCGTCACTGTCAATGTGGACTATATGGTGTCGCAGCTAGCTGACAAGGACCGTTCCAGCGTCACCTTGGCGATTAACGGCGTAGCCTTTTATTCATTCCGCCCAGACCGTACGGTGGAGAAAAAGCAGCGCCTGAGCGTAACCATTCCGCGCGAGCTGCTGGCGGAGGGCAGTAATACGCTGTCGACAGTAGGAAGCATTGAGACGATCGTCAATGATCAAATTTGCTCACCTGACGAGACGCGTGACAATTGGCTGCAGCTGTACAGCAGCTCCAGCGTCGATGTTCGTTATGTGAGCAAGCCGCTGGACGGCTCGATCCGTGATTTTAACGAGCGCTTTACAGGTCTTGATTCAGGCAGCAAAAGCTTAAACACGGTCGCGGTGCCCGCGCAGGCATCCGCAGCAGAGATGGAGGCGTCCGTCTATGTGCTGTCCGGCTTTGCTAAGGCGAATACGCTGCAAGACAAGACGATTCCGCTGCTTGGCTTCGATGATCAGTATTATGCAGGCAAAAAGCTCATAACGGCTGTCGCGCTCTATGATCAGCTCACAAGCGGTCTGAAAGCAGCTGTCGGCACGCCTGATTTGAACGGCAAAGGCTTGCTACAGCTTGTGCGCCAAGGAGAGCAATGGGTGCTCGTTGTGACGGCCAAGGATGAGGCGATGCTGGTGAAGGCGAGCCGACTTGTGGCGAATCAGGCATTGATGGGACAGCTCGATGGCGACCGCAAAATCGTCGATGAAAGCACGGATGTATCGACGCCTGTGGTCAGCATTAGCCGCAATGTCGTATTAACCGAATCAGGTGATGAGCTTAAGGGCTCTCGCCATCAGGAGAAAGCTTATTTTGTGTCGCTGCCAGCCAATCGTTCCATTGCTGACGCAAGCAAAATCAGCCTCGATTTCCGCTATGCGAAAAATCTGGATTTTGATCGTTCGATGGTGACCGTGCTCATCAACAATACACCGATTGGCAGCAAGAAGCTGACGGAGGAGCTGGCTAATGGGGACTCCCTTACATTGACGATTCCTAAAAACCTGAACATTTCCGGCAACTTCTCTGTCGTTGTCGCCTTTGATTTAGAGCTTTCAAATGCCGTTTGCGTGCAAAATCAGAACCAAATGCCATGGGCTTTCGTGACGAAGGATTCCATGCTCCAATTGAATACGAAGGATCGGACGGAGCTGTTGTTCAACAATTATCCGTATCCCTTCTTGCGGGATGGCGCATTTAATCAGGTAGCGGTTGTACTGCCGAAGGAGCGCGATTCCTATACGTATCGTACAATAGCCAACCTATTTAATTTGCTTGGTCAATATGTGGAGGGCAATACGGGAGACGTTCTCTTTTATAACGATGATGTTGCTGCTGATGTGTTGAAAGCCCGCAACATCATTGCGATTGGTACCTTCCAAAGCAACAAGGTCATTCGTGATCATAATGATGCGTTGTACTTCAAATATGATGCGAATGGCGCAGGCCTGCAGTCGAATGAGAAAATGAGCATTGACTCCGATTACGGCAAGCGCATCGGGACCTTGCAGCTGATTGACTCCCCGTATGAGGCGGGACATGGCTTGCTCGCCGTTACGGGAGCAGACTCGGAATATTATTATTTAGCCTCCAAGCTGGTCGCCAGTCAAGGGACGGTATGGAAGGTGTTCGGCGATGGCGTATCGACGGACAAGGACGGAAATATCAACGCCTTTCGATTTAAAAATGAGGCCGAGCCGGAGCAAGCCTCCGTTATCAGCAATGTGATGGAACGCACCGATGTGCTTAGCTTCGTAGTTGCGGCAGCGCTCGTTATGGTGCTAGTGCTCGTATCGCTGATTTTCCTAGCTCGCAAATATCGCAGAAGACGGGGTGAGCGCGATGAGGCGTAATCAGAGCAGTCTTATTTCCGATGCGGGCTTTCTGCTGCTCATCGTTGTCAGCTTCATTAGCATTGTATTTACAGCGGGAGATCCAGACCGCTACATGCAAAATATTATATTTCTCAACGTCGCTTTTCTGATTGCGATTATTACGTATTTCACGAATGTGACGACGGGGCTAATTCTCAACATTCTCTTTATTTTTGGCTTCGGTACCTATACGCTGTATGGAACGCTTGTAGGGGGAGATACGATCAGCAGCGGCAATTACTTCTGGCTCATCATGACGCCGGTGTTTACGCTGGTGACTTGGATGCTTACGCTATCGACCAGACAGCTCCAAGCAGAAAATGAACAGCTCAATAGAACAAACAGCCGCTTGGCGACGATGGATGAAAATACGAATTTGCGCAACAGCCGCTCGTTCCAAAATGACGCTGCCGTCTTCATGGCGCTGTCCACTCGATATCAAATTCCGCTCACGCTCCTCGTCGTGAACGTGAAATATTGGGATGAACTGCGGCGGATGGTCAGCGAGGAACGGATGACGGAAGCGATTTTTGAGCTTTCGCAGATGAGCCAAACGAGTATTCGGACAAATGATTCGATTTATATGCTGAGCAAGGATAATCCGACTTGGGGGCTGCTGCTGTTCACAGACCGCCAAGGGGCCAATATCGTCATCGAGCGCTTGCGGCATAAAATCCAAGAGTTTAATTCCGCTGAGTTTTCAAGCAAATACAAGGTGGAGCTGAGCCTGAAGATCGGGGCGCTGCAATATGAGCCCGAGATGATCCCGACTCCGCTTGATTTTATCGTACAGGCGCGGAAGCAGCTGGAGTATGATGTGTAAGCTGGAGGGATAGTAGAGAAGAAGCTAGGGAACGAAAATCGGTTGGAACAATAGTAAGCTGTAGAGAGCCTCTTGATTACAAGGGGTTCTTTTTTTATGCAAAACATCATCTATTATATAGAAGTTAAATTTAAAATCAATTAAATTTAAATTTACAATAAAATGTCGAATATTAAGAAGGAATGTAAATTCGGATGTAGAATAGTTAAAAATGGAATTTGATTTCTGGTTGATTTAGGAGGCGGTAGCAGTTGCTTACAGGCAGGCTTCATATGGCTCAGGCAGAGGAGAAGCATCATTCATTTCTATATCGTGTTTATGCGAGCACCCGTGAGGAAGAAGTAGGGTCATGGGGCTGGGAGGAATCGTTTCAACAGGCCTTTCTTCGCATGCAATATGATTTACAGAAGCGCTCCTATGAGGCACAGTATCCAGATGCAGAGAACTATATAGTAATGAAGGATGATTTCCAAATCGGAGTTTGCACGCTTGTTCGCAAGGTGGATAAAATGATACTCGTTAATGTGGCACTGCTGTCTGCTTTTCGAAATTCCGGCTATGGCACATATTTGCTGAAGGAGCTTCAGAGTGAGGCGACCAATAGAAAGCAGCCTATTCAACTTCATGTGATGCAGGGCAATGTGGCGCAGCGATTATACGAAAGACTTGGTTTCCACATGGTAGAGGAGCAAGGGATGCATATGTTGATGGAATGGAAGCCCTAGCAATTCTGGAGACATAGCAGACCCCTGACTTGCCTAGCATGATTTAAGAAATATCTACGAACAATCGGGGGGATTTAGACAATGAGCGAGGCTTACCTTGGTGAAATTCGCATGTTCGCTGGCAGCTATGCTCCAGTGGGCTGGGCGAAATGTGAAGGTCAAATTTTATCTATTTCTGAAAATGAAGCTCTATATGTATTATTAGGCACAACTTATGGCGGTAATGGTCAAACAACCTTTGGATTGCCAGACCTGAGAGGGAGGATTCCTATTCATAGAGGGTCCTACCAAGGCACCAATTACCCGTTAGGCATGCTCGGAGGGACGGAAAGCGTTACGCTCCAAGCCTCTCAATTACCAAACCACACTCATCCCGCTATTGCAGCAAAAACTACAGGAAGTGACACCTCTCCCCAGAACAATACTTGGGCGCAAGCAGCAGTATACTCCACAGGCCTTGATGGCAACAACAATCCACTTGCACGTAATCCTATGAATAACAACAGTGTATCGTACTTAGGCGGCAGTCAGCCTCATAGCAATATGATGCCATCTTTGACCCTCTCTTTTATTATCGCCCTTCAAGGTATTTTTCCTTCACAGAGTTAATTATTTAATAGATTTAGCACTTTAGATACAGGAGGATGAAAATGGAACCATTTGTTGGAGAAATTAGAGCATTCCCATATGGATTTACACCGAAAGGTTGGGCTTCCTGTAACGGGCAGCTTCTACAGATAGCAGCAAATCAAGCTTTGTATTCGCTGCTTGGTACGTATTATGGGGGGGATGGCAGGAATAGCTTTGCCCTTCCGAATTTACAGGGGAGAGTTCCCATTCATGTTGGACCGCAAACACCGATTGGCAGCGCAGCAGGAGAAGCGGCTCATACGTTAACGGTAGAAGAAATGCCTATGCATACGCATCAGCTCTCTGCTTCTACGGAAACGGCAGATCAAATAACTCCATCAGGAAATATATGGGCCAATACACCGTTTACGCCTTATGCTCCTCTGTCGTCGTCGAACGTTCGAATGAATGCAGGAGCTATTGCAGCAGTGGGCGGCAGCCAGCCGCACAACAATATGCAGCCCTATTTGGCATTAAATTATTGTATCGCTACTATGGGCATTTTCCCACCAAGAGGTTAAAGGAGGAGGTTTTATTATATGGATGCATATGTAGGTGAAATACGCATTTTTGCGGGAAATTTTCCACCGATGAACTGGGCGCTTTGCAACGGAGATATTTTACCAGTTTCAAGGTATTCAACACTGTTTTCTGTAATTGGCAACCAATATGGCGGAAATGGACAAACGACCTTTGCATTGCCGAATTTACAGGGCTCGGCTCCTATGGGACAGGGAGCAGGTCCTGGGCTTACGCCTACGACGGTAGGCGAGCAGAGTGGAGACGCGGCAGTCACACTTTCGACTGGTGAAATGCCTCATCATACTCATGCCGCCATGGGAGTTATGGCGCAGCAGAACGTGGATGATCCAACTAATAGTTACTGGGCGGAGACGAAGGCAGCAGGACGGCCAGCCGTTCAGCGACCGCTTTATAAATTAACAAATAATACATCCATGAGCCCACAAGCCCTTACTCCAGTAGGAGGAAGTCAGCCGCATAATAATATGCAGCCCTATCTGGCGATGAATTTCATCATATGCCTGAATGGAGAATATCCTCCAAGACCATAGATGAAACATAGGCTGACTGGTGGGAGAATATAATGGAAGTCTCTGTTATGAAAGACAAGTGATTATTAATGGCGGGTGCAGGAAATCTCGGCAGATGACTGAGAGAGCACCCGTTTTTTGGGTGGAAGAAGAAAAAATTAGAAATTAAGTGAAAATTTCTATCAGAACAAGGGGAGATGCGGTTATGAGGCATCAATTAGCGGGGCGGAGCAATAGCAAAGTCACGATGAAGCGAGGAGATTTTGGCAGCCCGATCAAGCGAGCTGCTGTGTTAATGCTTGTACTAGCTATTATGTTTAATCTGCTGCCGACAAGCATGAATGCTGCTGCCGGGACAGCGGACGGCACTTATCATTTTGGAGATGCTTTGGGTGCAGATGATTCAGGAGGAACGGGCTTCAAGAAGCAGGGAGATAAGTTTGTCGTAACGAATGGCTTTGATCAGGATGGAACTGCATTATATTCTGCACATTTGACGAATCCGAACACCAGTGGCGAGCTCGTCATTAAGGCGGAAGGGCAAAATGTGCTGAGCAGCTTTACTTTTAAAGATTTAGGTATTTCTGCATATTCTGATTTTCCGTATCCCCCCCAGCTTAGTTTGCTTACCATTACTTTAAAGGATGCTGGAGGCACAGTGATTGCTACGCACTCGAACTCAGGTAACGTTAACCTGCATGATGGTGGAGTCATTAAGAAGTTTCAAGTTTCGACTTTATTAGGAAATGGAGCCTCGTACAACTACTCGAATGTTTCCTCTGTAACGCTTCAATGGCGATTTGCAACTAGCGACGGGCCATCCAACTTGAACATTGATGATATTACTTTGTCCAATATGATAAGCCCTGTCCCTCAAGACACCCCAACCTTTAATCCGGCGGCGGGAGCAGTCGCGTTTGGAACAGAGCTGGAAATTGTATCGGCAGGAGCCGAGCATATTTACTACACGACAGATGGAAGCGCGCCAGCGACAGCGGTAGGCGGCTCGACGCTGGAATACAATGCGTCAGCGAAGCCGACGATTAGCGGAGCCATGACCGTGAAGGCAATTGCGACGAAGGCAGGCAAACCGAATAGTGCTGTAGGCAGCGCGAGCTATACGCAAGCTGTAACAGCGAATTTGACGGGACTCGCGATGAGCGGCAGTCCGAGTGGTTTTGTGTTTGCTGGCGGCACGTACGTGTATAACGGCGTAACGGTAGCGAACGGTGTTGCGAGCGTAACGGTAACACCGAGCGGAGCAGGTACGATTACCGTAGATGGAGCGACGGTAGCGAGCGGAGCAGCCTCGGCGGCGATTGCGCTTACGCCGGGAGTGGAGCGCACGATTACCATTGTCGCAACAGAAACAGGAAAAAGTGCAAGGACTTATGTGATTAAAGTGACGCGCGAGCAGGTGGCGCAGGCAACGCCGACGTTCAACCCAGCGGCGGGAGCGGTGGCATTTGGAACGGAGCTTGAGATTATATCGGCAGGAGCCGACCATATTTACTACACGACGGACGGAAGCACGCCAGCGACAGCGGTAGGCGGCTCGACGCTGGAATACAATGCGTCAGCGAAGCCGACGATTAGCGCAGCAGTGACGGTGAAGGCGATTGCCACGAAGGCGGGCAATCTGGACAGTGCTGTAGGCAGCGTAAGCTATACGCAAGCTGCTACAGCGAATTTATCGGGTCTGGCGCTAAGCGGCAGTCCGAGCGGTTTTGTGTTTGCTGGCGGCACGTACGCGTATAACGGCGTAACGGTAGCGAACGGTGTTGCGAGCGTAACGGTAACACCGAGCGGAGCAGGTACGATTACCGTAGATGGAGCGACGGTAGCGAGCGGAGCAGCCTCGGCGGCGATTACGCTTACGCCGGGAGTGGAGCGCACGATTACCATTGTCGCAACAGAAACAGGAAAAAGTGCAAAGACTTATGTGATTAAAGTGACGCGCGAGCAGGTGGCGCAGGCAACGCCGACGTTCAATCCGGCGGCGGGAGCGGTGGCATTCGGAACGGAGCTTGAGATTATATCGGCAGGAGCCGACCATATTTACTACACGACGGACGGAAGCACGCCAGCGACAGCGGTAGGCGGCTCGACGCTTGAGTATAATGCGTCAGCGAAGCCAGTCATAAATGCAGCCATGACGGTAAAAGCGATTGCGACAAAGACGCACAATCTGGACAGCACGATTGCGAGTGCAAGCTACACGCAAGCCGCAACGGCGAATTTGACAGATGTTGAGCTAAGCGGCAGTCCAAGCGGTTTTGTGTTTGCTGGCGGTACGTACGTGTATAACGGCGTAACGGTAGCGAACGGTGTTGCGAGCGTAACGGTAACACCGAGCGGAGCAGGTACGATTACCGTAGATGGAGCGACGGTAGCGAGCGGAGCAGCGTCGGCGGCGATTACGCTTACGCCGGGAGTGGAGCGCACGATTACCATTGTCGCAACAGAGGCAGGGAAAAGTGCAAAGACTTATGTGATTAAAGTGACGCGCGAGCAGGTGGCGCAGGCAACGCCGACGTTCAATCCGGCGGCGGGAGCGGTGGCATTTGGAACGGAGCTTGAGATTGTGTCGGCAGGAGCCGACCATATTTACTACACGACGGACGGAAGCACGCCAGCGACAGCGGTAGGCGGCTCGACGCTTGAGTATAATGCAGCAGCGAAGCCAGTCATAAATGCAGCCATGACGGTAAAAGCGATTGCGACAAAGACGCACAATCTGGATAGCGCAGTTGCGAGTGCAAGCTACACGCAAGCCGCAACGGCGAATTTGACAGACGTTGAGCTAAGCGGCAGTCCAAGCGGTTTTGTGTTTGCTGGCGGCACGTACGTGTATAACGGCGTAACGGTAGCGAACGGTGTTGCGAGCGTAACGGTAACACCGAGCGGAGCTGGTACGATTACCGTAGATGGAGCGACGGTAGCGAGCGGAGCAGCGTCGTCGGCAATTACGCTTACGCCGGGAGTGGAGCGCACGATTACCATTGTCGCAACAGAAACAGGAAAAAGTGCAAAGACGTATGTCATAAAAGTGACGCGCGAGCAGGTGGCGCAGGCAACGCCGACGTTCAACCCAGCGGCGGGAGCGGTGGCATTCGGAACGGAGCTTGAGATTGTATCGGCAGGAGCCGATCACATCTACTACACGGTAGACGGAAGCACGCCAGCGACAGCGGTAGGCGGCTCGACGCTTGAGTATAATGCAGCAGCGAAGCCAGTCATAAATGCAGCCATGACGGTAAAAGCGATTGCGACAAAGACGCACAATCTGGATAGCGCAGTTGCGAGTGCAAGCTACACGCAAGCCGCAACGGCGAATTTGACAGACGTTGAGCTAAGCGGCAGTCCGAGTGGTTTTGTGTTTGCTGGCGGTACGTACGCGTATAACGGCGTAACGGTAGCGAACGGTGTTGCGAGCGTAACGGTAACACCGAGCGGAACTGGTACGATTACCGTAGATGGAGCGACGGTAGCGAGCGGAGCAGCGTCGTCGGCAATTACGCTTACGCCGGGAGTGGAGCGCACGATTACCATTGTCGCAACAGAAACAGGAAAAAGTGCAAAGACTTATGTGATTAAAGTGACGCGCGAGCAGGTGGCGCAAGCAACGCCGACGTTCAACCCAGCGGCGGGAGCGGTGGCATTCGGAACGGAGCTTGAGATTGTGTCGGCAGGAGCCGACCATATTTACTACACGACAGATGGCAGCGATCCAGCGACAGCGGTAGGCGGCTCGACGCTTGAGTATAATGCAGCAGCGAAGCCGACGATTAGCGCAGCGATGACCGTGAAGGCGATTGCGACGAAGGCAGACAATCTGGACAGTGCGATTGCCAGCGCGAGCTATACGCAGGCTGAGGTGGCCAATCTAACTAATTTGGTATTGAGTGGAACGCCGAGCGGTTTTGTTTTTGCTGGCGGAACGTATGACTATAGTGAATTGACAGTGGCGTATAACGTCTCTGCTCTCACCGTTACAGCAAGCGGGTCAGGAACGATTAAGGTAGATGGAGTGACGGTAACAAGCGGAATAGCTTCTGCACCAATTAGCCTGAATGCTGGTATAGAGCAGACTATCAAGATTGTTGTAGAAGAAGCAGGTAAGCTATCCAAAACCTATACGGTGAAGGTAACGCGCTTAAACATTCAAGCTCCTAGCGCACCTGCTAGTGTCACAGCTACCTCCGGCAATGCACAGGCCGTCGTTAGCTTTACGGCACCTGTTAATAATGGAGGCAGCCCGGTGAAGGGGTATGAAGTAACAGCGATGCCAGGTAATATTACCGTCTCTGGTATCAGCAGTCCAATAACGGTAACGGGACTTACGAATGGAACCCGATATACTTTCACAGTCAAAGCTCTCAATAATGCGGGCAGCAGTGATGCTTCTGTTCCTTCTAATGAGGTAACGCCGACGGCTCCTTCCAGTGGTGGAGGCAGCACGAGCAATCCGAGTACACCGGCAAATACGGGCGTTAGTATCATCATAAACGGTGTCGTTTACAACATGGGTTCAGCTTCAACTACTAATGTGAACAATCGAACCGTAACGACGTTAAGCGTGAATCAGGAAGCGCTGAACAACAGGCTTGCAGAGGAAGCAAGTGGCGTTATCGTTACATTTCCTGTAAATATCCAATCCGATTCCTTAATCGTGAAGCTTAATGGAAATCATGTAAAGGCACTGGAGCAAAAGCAAGCCCTTGTTAAAATTCAGACGGGCAACGTCTCTTACACACTGCCTATACAGCAAATTACAGGCTCTGCGGTTATAAGAGAACAGCTGCTGCAAACAGGTCTTGAGCAATTGGAGTTTCAAATTGAGCTAGCAGCACTAACGCCTAGCAGGCTAGCGGAAGTGAAGGCTGCTGCTGCCAAGGGTGGCTTTGAGCTTATTGGAATGCCGCTTGATTTTACAGTCAAGATTGTAAATGGAACGACGCAGCAGGAGATTGCGCAATTTAGTGTATATGTTGAGCGGGAGCTAGCCATTCCAAGCACGATTGACCCGAAGCGAATTACAACGGCGATTGTAGTCGAGCAGGATGGCAGCGTTCGTCATATCCCAACAAAGATCGTACAGGCGAATAGCAACTACTGGGCAAAAATTTACAGTCTCACGAATAGCACCTACGCCTTGATCTGGAATCCTGTTACGTTCAAGGATACGGCTGGACATTGGGCTGAGCAGGCAATTAATGATATGGGCTCGCGCCTCGTCATAAGCGGCATTGGCGGAGATCGCTTTAACCCAAATGCGTCGATTACCCGTGCCGAATTCGCAGCTATTATGGTCAGAGGTCTAGGATTGAAGCTGGAAGCGGGAGCCTCCGGATTTGCAGATGTGCAAGCCAGCGCATGGTATAATAATGCGATTCGAACGGCTGTGGCCTATAAGCTGATCAATGGCTTTGAAGACGGAACCTTCCGGCCTAATGAGCCAATAACTCGCGAGCAAGCGACGGTCATCATTGCTAAAGCAATGGTTATCACCGGACTGAAGGCGGGATTGCCGGCGGGCAATGCAGATGACATATTACGTCCTTATGCTGATGCGAATGAAGCGGCAGCGTGGGCAAGAAGCAGCCTTGCAGACAGCTTGCAGGGTGGAATTATTTCAGGCCGATCTGGTGCGCAGTTGGCCCCTCAAGCCTTGATCACCAGAGCGGAAATTGCGGTCATGGTACAGAGGCTGCTTGCCAATTCAAAGCTTATTTAAAAGATTCAAGCATAAAACAGCCCCTGTAGACGTAGGTCTTCGGGGGCTGTTTGCACTGCGGCCATCCGCAAAATTTTAACCGAAAAGAGCTATCTCATTTCCTCATCTACTGAAAATAATTCCTGAAGGCTGGCAATTGCCTGCATTCGATCACTTGTGCCGAGCTTGCTGTATATGATGCTGACGTAATTTTTGACCGTGCCGACGCTCATAAATAATGTATCCGCAATTTGCGGGTTGGTCAGCGGCTGCACCATAAGGGTAATGATTTGCTTTTCACGTTCTGTAAACTGGAGTCCCAGCCTCTTGAGCTTTTGGACATTCAATTCCCTTGGGGCTGCCTTGGACATTGCTGACAGGCGAGTGGCAAGCTTGGCTGCAATTTCCGGAGTGAGCATATGTCTGCCAGTTGCGGCGCTGCGAATAGCGGCAAGCAAATTTGCTTTGTCCATATCCTTTAGCAAATAGCCAATCGCACCGCCCGCAAGCCCTTCAATAATATAGTCATCGTCGGTAAACGTCGTCAAAATCAAAATCTGCTGCGCCGGATGCCGGGCCCTGATTTTGCGAATAGCGCTGATGCCATCCATAACGGGCATTTGCACATCCATCAATACGAGCGTCGGCCGCAGCTCATCAACAAGCTCACAGGCATGCTGCCCGTTTCCGGCCAGACCGACGACCTCCATATCCTTCTCCAGCTCAATGACTGTCCGCAGGCTTTCTCGAAGCAGGCGCTGATCATCGACTATAACCAATCGAATAGGCTCCATTTCCATTTAAGTGTGCTCCTTCTGTGCGTGTAATGTAATTTTAATCAAGCATCCGGCACCTTGTGCATCATCCACATAAAACTGGCCGCCAGCCGCCTCTGTATGCTGCTTCATATAATGCAGCCCGAGGCCGTCCGGCTGTTCCGGGCGGTAGGGAATTCCTTCGTTGCCAAGGGAAAAAATAATCCTTCCTTCCCGCTTTATTAGCTGGAAGTCAAAGTGCTTACTTCCGCCATGGCGAATACCATTAGTAAGCCCCTCTTGCAAAGCATAGTAGAGCAGCTTCTCTTGCTCCTGACTAAGCTGTACTCCGTCAAGCTGCACGTTACGGGTGATGACGACCATTGCATACGCTTCCGTATGCAGCAACAGGCGCTCGATGCGTCCACTGAAATCATTATCCCGTTCGTCCTCTTGGTCTCCCCGCTCCTTCAAGCTGCGCAAGGATCGACGCACATCCCGCAAGCCTTGTCGTACCAGCTCCTGTGAATTAATCATGTGCTGCTTCGCGGCGAGCGGCTTGTCGGCAAGCAGGCTTTGTCCCGCCTCTAGCTGAATCAGCGTCGTAGTCAATGCATAACCCAGCACATCGTGGATTTCTTTGGAGATGCGATTACGCTCCTCATAAGCGCTAATATCGGCCATGGCGATTGCCGTTTCCTTCATTGATGCGCGAATATGCATCGTGCGCTCCAAAACCTCCCGCTCCATCGACTTCTCCCAAGTCGCGAGCTTGAGATGGAGCCTGAGCCGCAGCATGAGCTCCGCTTTCGTCACCGGCTTAATCAGATAATCATTTGCACCGCTGGCAAAACCAAGCTCTAGGTCGGCTGGCTGATTGCGTGCTGTCAAAATGAGAATGGGCACCAGCTCGTCATATTGCTGCCGAATGGCCTGACACAGCTCATAGCCGGACATCTGCGGCATCATCAAATCAACGATGATGAGGCTTGGCCGGTAGCCCTCTGCCAGCAACTGTAGAGCAGTGCTCCCGCCCGTTGTCTGCCGCACTTGAAAGCCCTCTGCTGTCAAATGATTGGACAGTACCTGTAAAATAATCGGATCATCGTCCACGGTGAGTATAGACGGTGCTTCCTTACCGGAAGCACCGTCTCCCGCATCTACCGCATCTGCTGCTTCGCTCGCAGCTGCGGCCTCCGCTCGGCCACCAGCGGGTTGTGCGGCCATATCTCTGCTTTCCCAGCTTGTTATATGCGTCCTGCGACGGTCGCTCACAAGCTCGTCAACCTTCTGTTTATCCAGCTGATCAGCCGAATAAACAGGAAGCGTAAAGCAAATTGCCGCCCCCTCGCCAAGGGCCGATTCCGCCCAAATTCGCCCGCCGTGCAGCTCCACTAGATTGCGGGAGATGCTCAGCCCAAGCCCGGAGCCCTCATAGCGCCGGATCATCGATCCGTCTCCTTGCTCAAAGGCTTCAAAAACCGACTCCAAATGCTGGGGAGCAATGCCTTCGCCAGTATCGCGTACGGTGATCAGCAGCCATGGTCCCTGCTGAGTAGCTGTGACGGCTACCCAGCCGTGATGGGTGAATTTGATAGCGTTGCCAAGCAAATTGTTGAAAATTTGCATCAATCGATTTTCATCTGCAAAAGCTAGCAGCCCGGATTGAACATCATTGCGAATCACGAGCTGCTTGCGCTCGGATAGCGGCTCCAGCAGCTCAATGGCGAGGGAGGCAGCTTGCCGAATGTTTATTATGGTCGGCTGCAATACGATTTCCTTATGCCGCAGCTTTGTTAAATCCAGCAAGTCATTAACGAGGTGCGACAGTCGCTGCCCGCTTGTGCGGATAAGCCTCAACTGCCCTACGGCGGCATCCGGAAGTTTTCCGGCGTCCCCTTCGGCTAAAGATTCCGCAAGCCCAATAATGCCCTGAAGCGGTGTTTTCAGCTCATGCGATGTGTTCGCAAGGAATTGGTCCTTAATTTGATTCGACAGCATAAGCTTGGCGGACAGCTTCTCTATCTCCTTGAAGGCGCGCGCGAAATGAAGCGATAGCAAAATAGATTGCAGCACAATAAAAATGAACAGGCCGAATGGAACCAGTGAACCGAGGCTTGTTCGATTGTTGTTGTAAAGCACATCATTTAAAGCGAATAGAAATAAATTCAAAAAGCCGATCAGCATGAGATAAGTTCCTTGTTCCCCATGAGCCGCGGCATAAATGAGTTTAGACAAAATATAACCGAGTGCGAGCATAATCATAACTTGATAATAGGGCAGCGAATAATGGTAAACAGATAAAGGAGCAACTACTACGAGGATGGAAACAGCTGCGAATAGGATTAGGGCTATGCGCGTTGTCAGCTTGGAAAAGTAGGCTGGGTAGAGGCTTTGAATATACAAAATAATGCATGGCGTGGCTACATAAGCAGTCAAATAGGATACCTTGGCAAACAGCTGCCAATTCATATCTGGGATGAGGACGGAAATAAATCGTTCATTGACAAACAAGGTGCGTATAGAAATACATAAGCAAAATAAAGCAAAATACAAGGAGGACTGCTGGCTCCGTCTTAGCCAATAAAGCACCATATGATATACAAACATGGTGAAAATCGAGCCGAACAAAAAAAGATCCTTAGCAATGCCTTGCTGCCTGTGCTTGAGAATAGCTTCCTTGCTGCCTAGAAAAATGTGTTTTTCTATCCCGCCTGCCGGATAGGAATAATTGGCTACCTGAATGACGATATCAAGGGTTGCTCCTTTATGGGCAAACAGCATAACAGGCTGTCCGAAGCGGGCAATGACTTGCTCGGGCACAGTTTCCACCGTCCCAGCTGAAGCGATCAGTTTGCCATTAATAAATATGCGATAGGAGCTTTGAATGCTTTTGACCGCTAGACCGTAAATGCCGTCAAGCGGGTCCGTTTGAACGAGCAAACGATAAGTGGCAAAGCCGGTCCCTTCTGGTGCAGCCGCTTTCGTAGAAGAGGAGCCCCAGCTGCCAGGAACGGAAATAAAAGCAGGCTGCGCATCGCTGGCAGCCCCAATCTCATCCGGTTCAATAAGCTTATTCCAATAAAACGTCCATTCGCCATTAAGGGAAATAAGTCCATTGTCCACTTGCACGCCTGCTAGGTCGAGTTGTCCATGCTGAGCGGTTGAATCTGGATGGTGGGGTGGCTCTGGAAGGCTGTACGTTTGTGCGGCCCTAAGGAAGTCCGCTCCTGCTAGGAAAAGCAGCAGTACGAGAAGTATGGTTTTAATGGAGAGGTTATAAGGCTTGATGCTGATCATGTCCTTGAAGGCCGTCCGCAAGCAAATACAGCTCCTCTGAAAAAGTGGCATCATTCAACAGCTCTACATGGCCCTCCGAGGAAAAGCTGACCGGCCAATAGCTGTTCGGGACCTTATCCGTAGAAAGCAGCCCTAGACGAATATAAGTTGCAGCAAGCAACTGACTGCAAAACAAAGTAGTATACCCGGAATGAATGCCTGCAAGCCCCTCCGAGACGCTTATCGCCATTTCTGTCATGCTGGGGAAGGAAGCATGATGCAGCTCATCAATAACGCCCAGAAGGGCCGCCTGCATTTGCGGAGTACGCTGGACACTCAGCTTGCGCAGCGCGAACATCGGGTCCCAAAGATTGCCGACATCGGTTTGAAGACGTTCATGTAGCGGCACGAGCATGGGGCCGTTTTTCGTTTTTCCAAGCAGAACATCCGGAATGTTGTCGAATGTTGTGGACTCCCAAAGCAGCGGAAAGTCATATTGCGGCAGCCTGACGATCATACCGACATGTGACCAAGGAGAGCCTTCTATAAACTCAATCATAATGCTCTCATGCAGAACGCTGTGACATAAAAGAATATCCCCCGTCTGCAACTGGTCCTCAATTTCACTGTACGTGATTCGTGTTTTCATCTTCCTCGAATCGCTCCCTCTTATGATCAATTTGGATGCCAGATCCGCCTTTATTATAGTATTTTTTAGAAGAAATAGTCAAAGAATTACAGAGCGTTGGTCATAGGGATGATTATGGGGCTGGTCATAGGCAGCGGTGATTTTGGTCATATCAAATGATGACTACGGCTACTAATATTGGACGTCAAAATCCAATAAAGTAGAACCTGTAAGCAGCACCAAAACAATTTAGAGGAGGAAAATAAAATGCCAACAACGACAACGACTTATTCCGTAAGTGTACAAAACAATGGGACGTACAATGCAAGCCTTGCTATCTATCAGGTTGATCCGAATTTGGACGATCCGAATGTGCTCACACTTGCTTGGCTGGTTAAGCCATCCACTTCAGGCTCTACAACGAAGTTTACATGGGGCGTGGACTATGCCTTCTATTGGTCAGAGGTTGATGTTCCGCAGCCAGGCTCTACCATTACCTCGACCGCTCAACGTGCGGCTGATCTGAGCGCTAGCAATTATGTCGAATTCAGCCGTGCGGATGGCGGCACCTATCAATTTTCTCAAGCCACTTCTGGAGGAAAAGAAGGGGTCATGTACATTCACCAGGACGGCTCAATCAATCCTGAAGATAATGCCTACATCGGCCTGATGATGAACAATAAGCCGACTGTTGCAATCAAAGCACAGCCAAACACCAAAACAGAATTTACCGCTCATCCTGCCTATTACCTCGTATATGGCCGTATTGAGCCGGGTGAAATCATTGACATTAGCGAATATGCAGATACGGCGCTCAAAATTGAATTTAATGGCGTTACGAACCACGATATTGTTTTGACGGCGAAAAACCAGCTTAACATTGTGTCCTAATCTCCTCTTATATGCGCAAAATAAATGGAAATGGGAGGGCCGTGCCAGCAGCCTTCCCGTTCCCCGTAAGGAGCTGCAAAAGCGGTGTCAAGCTATACGGTATCGGTAACGAATGAAGCAACATATAGCGGCAGCATTTGTTTGTTTCAGCTATTTCCCCGCTTGCAGGACCCAAGCGCAATCACCTACATTTGGCGTTCAGTGCCTTCAAGGCCGTTCGCTGGCACAGTGAACTTTAGTTGGGAGCCCAAATATCAATTTATGTGGCGTTCTGCTCCAGAGGGTGACTCGGCAGGCTTATCCAGTGTCGAGGCAGCTGAGCATAAGGAGGCTTCCTTATGGCAAAACAATGCAGTTGTCTTGCTGAAGGCGTCCAACGGGAGCTATTATTTTTCACAGCCTTATGCTGCGAAAGACAGCGAGCTTTATTACATGAAAGCAGATCGAACGGTGGACCCTGCGGATAAAGTGCGATTGGGCCTTAGTCTCGATAGTAGGGCAGTCGTATCCGTGGAGGCTCATCCGAATACACTGACAGGCTTTCAGCTTGATCCGGTCACTTATATGGCATATGGACATTGGCACACAGGACAGGTTTTCGAGCGAGAGATGTATATGCAGCAGGCAATTGCACTCAGCTTCAGCGGCAGGCAGCGGCTGAATGTGCACATATCGGCGAGCAATCTCTTGCAGCTCGTATGAGCAGGACAGGCAATAACAAGAAGGAGGAAGAAGAGATGACAGAGTCATTACCTGAAGTATATGCAAATGATTTATTCCAAAAAGGAACAGCTGAGACAGGCTACGTCTATTTGGCTGACAATCAGACACCCTTGAAGGTCGAGTATATAGAGTATGATCAGCTGGCTATCGTCGATGGCGACATTGTCGTAGCAGAGGCAGCAAAAATGCGGAGGCTGACGGCCTTCATCGAGCGGGAGGGTCGGCAGCAGGGAGAGGAGCCGCATGTAGACATTATTATAGATATGAGGCGCCTTTGGCCTAATGGAAAAGTGTTTTATGCTTTTGATGCCAATGTGCCTGCCAGTACGCAGCAGGACATTAAAAAAGCAATGGCTGCAATCACGCAAGCCTGCCCGGGCATTTCCTTCTCGCTGCGGGGAACGGAGCCGAATTATGTCTCGTTCAAAATCGGGCTTGGTCATAGCTCCTATGTCGGAATGATTGGCGGCAAGCAGCTCATTACGCTGGGCGTAAACTATGTGCTGGGCAACATCATTCATGAAATCGGGCATACGCTCGGCTTGCTGCATGAGCACACGAAGCCGAGTCGCGATACGTATATTACCGTTGATATGGGGAATATTCCTGCCAATAAGCAAAGCAATTTTGTTATTATCAATCATCCAGAGCTGTTCAAGTCGTTAAAATATGATTGGGGCTCGATTATGCATTATAGCAAAAACGCATTCGCTATTGACCCTACCAAGCCGACGATTACACCAACCCAGGCTTTGCCTTCCGGCACGGTAATGGGGCAGCGTTCAGCCTTGTCTGCGCTGGATGTAGAGGGTATAAATGCATTGTATTTGAAAAAAAC
Source organism: Paenibacillus sp. KS-LC4 (assembly GCF_036894955.1). Classification (NCBI taxonomy): domain Bacteria; kingdom Bacillati; phylum Bacillota; class Bacilli; order Caryophanales; family Paenibacillaceae; genus Paenibacillus; species Paenibacillus sp. KS-LC4. Next base: position 828,827 of record NZ_CP145905.1, read on the forward strand.
AGAGGATTCCGAGCAGAGGCTTCCCCAAAGATAGCGCCTGCCTTTCGTAAGGCTTCTCTCACTTGGGCTGTTCCCAAAGTCATCGAGGATGGCGATAGGGACAGCCTTGTTGGGCATTCCCTATCATGTACAATGAAGCATCGAAAACCCCTTTGCGGAGCTGTTTTATTCTATTTTTTAACAAATGCTTGACAGGAAAACGTATTATGCGCATAATACACTTAAAGTGTATGAACTACTTGGTACACACGCTGGAACAAGAATGAGAGGTAACGGGATGAAGACAAATGAAGGCTGGACGGAAGTCGCTTTCAATGGCCGTGACCCGGTCTACTTGCAGGTCGTGAAATTTTTCAAGGAGCAGCTGGTCATTGGGAAAATGGAAGCCGGACAAATCATCCCTTCACGAAGGGAGCTTGGTGCTCTTCTTAAGATTAATCCCAATACGGCACAGAAAGCCTATAAGGAAATGGAGGAGCAGCAGTTGATCGTAACAGAAGGAAACTCGCCAAGCCGGATTACTATGGACGAGAACGTATTGCGGGCCATTCGCGCAGAGCTGATTGGTGATGCTGTCGAGGTCTTCGTGGCCTCTGTCCGCAAAATTGACGTTCCGGTGGAGGAGCTGCTGGAGCTGGTCAAGCATAAATATACAGAGGATAGGCAGCTGGAGGACGGAAGGCAGGGGGGAGGCGCTCAGCATGATTGAGGTGCGGGATGTACATAAAAAATATCGTCGGCGCAAGGTGCTGAATGGTATCTCTTTTCAAATCAAGAAGGGTGAAATCACTTGTCTCATTGGCACCAATGGGACGGGAAAATCGACCATTATGAAAGCTATTATGGGATTGACACCAATCCGCAAGGGTGAAATTACTATGGATGGGCAAAAGCTGGGCAAGGAGCGGTATGAGAAAATTTCTTTTATCCCCGATCATTTAACGATGCCGCCCGCTATGAAGCTGGACGAAGCGATGGTATTTATGGACGATTTTTATCACTGCTGGAATGAGGAACGGGCGAAGGAGCTGATGAGCTTTTTTCAACTGGAGGGAAGGGAGCGAATCGGCAATTTGTCAAAGGGGACGGCGGCAAAGTTTAATCTGCTGCTAGGGCTGGCGCTGGATACCGATTATGTGCTGATGGATGAGCCGTTTTCCGGCATTGATATGTTCAGCCGCGCTCTCATTACCGATGTATTTTCAAGCCACCTCATTGAAGATCGTGGTGTATTAATAACGACGCATGAAATTGCTGACGTTGAACATCTCATTGATCGGGCGGTGCTGCTGCAAAATGGTGCGGTATGCCGCGATTTCTACTGTGAACAGCTTCGTATGGAGCAATCGAAGTCGCTTGTCGATGTAATGAGGGAGGTGTATCAGGCTTGAAAGCTTATTTGAAGCTGGTACATATGGAAGTGCACCGTTTCCGCTATTTGCTTGGGGGCTTAATGGCGTTAACGATTCTCATGCAGTTCGGTGTAGTGCTGCTGTGGTCGCTAAGTGAGCGGAGTATTAGAACGAGCCCTGGGTGGAGTGAGCAACTGGTTACCTATCACCCTTTCTCGGAAACAGGGAAGCTGACGTTTAGTGAACTCATGTATAGCAATCAATTTTGGTTTTTCTTTCCGGTATTAATCAGCATTATAGTCATCGCTGCTTATGTGTTTCTTATTTGGTACCGCGATTGGCTTGGGCGGGATACGTTTATTTATCGGCTGCTGATGCTGCCGGGCAATCGCTCCAGCATTTACGCTGCGAAGCTGACAGCGATTTTGCTGTTTACGTTCGGACTCGTTTCCTTCCAGTTGCTGCTGCTTCCGCTTGAAATGATGCTGTTTAATCTGATTATACCAGAGGGGCTGCGCGATCTGTCCTATTTGTCGCAAGCGATTTTGCAAAATCAAGCCTTAACGATACTGCTGCCTGGGCGGCTTGATGCTTTTATAATGGCTTACGCAATCGGAATTTTGGCAGTATTGGCTGTATTTACGATTATTTTGCTGGAGCGAAGCTATCGTTTTATTGGCATGGGCTATGCCGTTATTTACGTGTTCGTATGCGGTGCTGCACTGCTTGCTCCTATTATCTTGCAGCGACCGGGAAATGCGGCATCCTATTTATACCCGGGGGAGACCTATTCGATAATGCTGGCATTGACTGTCATTCTCGTTGTCGCATCGGTATGGCTCAGTATTCGGCTGTTAAATAAAAAGATTACCGTATAAGGGGGAGCAAGATGAAACGTTATATAACAACGCTGGCGCTCGTCCTGCTCGCAGCGGCAGGGTTCAGCACGTATTACGCTTTTGGCTCGGCAGACCATTTGCCAGAATATCGACTAGAGACGCTGGAGGGGGATGCGAATGAAGCTGCGAATTTGGTATTAGACGGCTCTTATATAGGCGGTAAGGGCTCGCAGCCCATAAAGCTATCTGTACAAGGCATTGAGTATAGGAGCAGAGAATCCCTTTACGATGCCTATATAACAAATGCCCGTAGTTGGTTTGATGAACAGACGGGTGTTAAGGAGCTCATCGAGCAGTATCCTGATTTTATGAGAGGCAAGGGTGAAATTAGAGGTCTTTTCGCAAATAAGGAATGGGCCGCCTATGCTGAAATTCCCTACGAATCCAGTACAGGGCAATCTGGAAAAAATATTAACGTAGATATACTGAATAGAAATACGGGTGAGGCTATAGATTATACGATTCCCCTTTCCATTCTGTCACCGGAGGGGCTTAGGGAGCAGGCATATATAGCCGATGTGCAATTACAGGAAGACCTTCTTCATGTGCTGGTCTACCAGAATGTCATAGGCGGGGCAGTGAAAGCAGCAAGTCAACATTATGATTATATTATAGAAAAGAATAGTGGAGAGCTGCTTAGCTCGGCTGCGATTGAATTTATAGATGAATCGGGTAATAAGCTTTCTCCCGATTCATATGAATCGGTACAGAGTTTTAACGCCGAACCTAAGGATTATTATGTTTTTAGCTCAGTAAAAAAAACAACAGAACCTAACAGAAATATATCTATAGAGATTATTGGTATGTATGCTTATTCATACAAGAGCGGGAACGTCATTCGGTTATCGAATCAAGCACTTCAGCGCAACAATAAGAGGTCAGAGCCTCAGTACATGACGGGCGACCAGCTCTATTTTACATCTTACAACCGTGAAAGCATTCAAGTAACCAGCTTCAGTCTGGAGACTGGGGAAAGGATGGAAGAGTCTTTATTTTTGACCTTGAAGCAGCTTGAAGCGGATGAAATTAAAACTTCCTTTATGCGGGCTGATCGTTTGTTCATTTTGTACGCTAATCGGAATAAGCTGAACGTTGCCGTATTGAATATAAAAACGGGTGAGCAGCTGTATAAAGGCGAAGTGGCGGCAAGCGGAAACGAACAGGAGCAGCAAATTGCCCTCAGCGATATCTCGCTGCACAGCATAGGTTTAAGAAACTAGCAGACTTCCAGAGGAAGAAAGCAGGGGATTTAATGCCATTAACGGCAGAGCTAAATCAAACGGTCGAGGCGCTCAGAGAGCTGGAAATATGGAGCTATCAGCTTGCCTTTTATATTTTGCAGGATGAGCGGCTTGCCGCTGAAGCGGGCAAACAGGCGCTGCTTGCGATTGGCCGAGAGCAGGCGTTTCATCTCCACTCCCCCGCTGAGCGCCGAGACAAGGTGAAGAAGATGATTATGCGCAAGGCGCTTATCGTCAGCGCAAGCAGCGGACGCCGTTCATAACGGTGTCCGCTGTTTTTTATTATTGAATACAGAAAAATCCCAATCCTCTAACACTTTATAAATTTCGCCTTGATCAATAGGCATCTTGTTTTCAATCCACCAATTTAGTACGCCAAGAATGGCGCCGATATGTGCTTCTGTCACTATTTCAGCATCAATGGAGCTGCTGTTCAATTGAAAAGTAGTATTTAAATGCTTTTTTATACCTGAACCCATTTCTCTCCGAATAATATTACGCAGGGAGTTCCTTTCTTCAGATAATAGCTGTGAAAATATGCTTTTATGTTTAGTAGCAATTTCGAAGAGCTCCTGAAAAATTTCAGGGGGCGTATGTTTATCCAACATAAACTCTTCCTCAGCAATCTGTCTCAACGTACGTGTAAGCAAATCATACTTGTCATTGAAATGAGTGTAAAATGTGGTCCGATGAACCATAGCTAAGTCGCAAATTTGCTGTACGGTTATGGCCTCAAAAGATTGCTTCTCCATTAAAGATAACAATGCATTGTAGAGCAGCTTATGAGTTCTTCTTATCCTAAGATCCAATTTCTCTTTACCCATATAAAATCCCCTATCTGTATGGTTAATCGACACTTTTACGAATCTGCTCTTTGACCTCTTTTAGTATACACCGTAGTATTTAAGCTATAAATAGCAATTAAATATACATGTGTATAAAAAGGAGTGTTTCTAATGGGAAATTTAGGTGCAGTCAATAAACTCACTGCTGAAGAGCAGCAATTGCTTCAGAATGCAACGGATTTGGTTCCGGTTCTGCGAGAATTTGGAAGGAAAATTGATGAGGATAGACATATACCTGAGGAGCTTATTCAGAAAATTTCTCAGGCAGGACTATTTAAGCTTGGAACTCCAAAAAAATATGGCGGTCATGAAGTTAGTATTCGAGCCTTAATTGAAATTATTTCCGAATTGGCAAGAGGAAACGGTTCTGTGGCCTGGGTAGTCCAAATTATAAATGGAAATAACTTTAACGCTTCTCTGTGCTTGGGCTCAGAAGTGCTGGATTCGATTTTTAAGCAGGAAGAGGAAATACGCTTCTGTTCAGTCCTGCAAGCACGTCAAGCCATTGTAAGAAAAACAGAAGGAGGTTACTTTATTGAGCATGGCTTATGGGGATTTGGTTCGGGATCTAAGCACGCAACACATGCCTTGTTAAATTTAAGGGACTCTAAAGGTATGCAGGAGAACCAAGGAATGCTGCTGGCTGTTGTCCCAATGAGTCAAATTAAAATTATAGATGACTGGTACACAATGAGCTTAAAAGGTTCCGCAAGCAATAGCTTGGAAATGAATAATGTATTTATTGAGGAACAGTATGTAGTCGTTCAAGAGCAAGAGGTTATAAAGGGTTCGAGCTCCATGCTCAGGACATTACAAGGGATAGATCGATACAGGCCGTATGCCAATATAATATCCAGTCTTACAACGGGTATAGGCGCCATACTTGGTCTAGCCAGGGGGGCATTGGAATATTTTGTAGATACTGCGCCTAGAAAAGGAATTACGTTGACCATCCACAGATCCCAAGCAGAGGTTGGGCATATTCAGTACAAAGTAGGACTTGCTGCTATGAAAATTGAATCGGCACATCTGCACATTAATCGCTCTATCGAAAATTTGGAGAACCATATGAAAAGTGGGGAACCATTTAGTAAAAAAGAGTTTGCGCAAATCCAAACGGATATCGCATATGCAGCTATGTTATGTACCGATGCAGTCGATATGGTGATGGCAGAAAGCGGAGGCAGCGCTATTGCTGATTCTAATCCATTGTCCCAAATATACCGCGATATTCGAGGTGGTGCAAACCATGCACTCACTACGGCATCTACCGGTCTGGAGTTGTATGGAAGAATACTTTTTGGGTTGCCCCCTCAGCATGTATTTACCATTTCTGCTGCTCCACTGCTCAGAGATTAAGACGAGAAGCAGGTGCAATCCTATGAAAAAAATAACGATCATTTCCGGAAGTCCAAATGAAAACTCACGTGTCAATGGTATAATTAATTATGCGAAAAAAATACTGCTTGATAACGGATACGAAGTATCCATCATTAATGTGGCCTCATTGCCTGCAGAAGATTTATTGCATGCTCATTTTAACAGCGAGCCTATTGTTGCTTCACTTTTAAAAGTCGCCGAGGCAACAGGAGTCATTATAGCAAGCCCGGTGTACAAAACAACCTTTACAGGAGTCATAAAAGCATATATCGACTTATTACCCGAAAAGGGCTTTAAAGATAAAATTATCGCTGCCTACTTTGTAGGCGGAACGATCTCTAACCTACTGTCAATCGACTATGCAGTAAAACCAATATTAGCCTCAATGGGGGCTAAATACTTCGCAGAGAATGTGTTTGCTGTAGACAGCCAAATTGAGCGCTCCGAGGACAGTGCCGGAAACCTATTATTCCAAATTACGGAGGAGCTTAAGCAGCGAATCCATAATTCTGTCATGGATCTCATCAACTACTAACAAGACTTAAAAGCGGAGCATTTAATTAGCATTAAGGTAGTAAAAACAAAAAGAAGGGATAACCACTTCTTTTTGTTTTTTTATCTATAAGCAGACAAGACAAGGTGAGAAGATATTCCACCATTTTATCAATTTCACATATGCGGTTTCCAATGTGTCGTTTAATCGAGAGATTAATCAGCCCTTGGGCTGCTAAACGTCACATTGATTTCCACGATTTCAGAGCGGGAGCCGAGGCGGATCGGCGGTCCCCAGAAGCCGAAGCCGGAGGAAACGATGGATTGCAGCCTCTCCTTCTTCAAGTAGCCCCAATCATTCTCGAACACGAGCTGTGTAATGAAATTAGCCGGAAAAATTTGGCCGTGATGCGTATGGCCTGACAGCATAAGATCAACGCCGAGCTCATCGGCAATGTCAAAATCATAAGGCTGATGCTCAAGCAAAATAAGCGGCTTAGCGGCATCCATGCCTTGAACAAGCTCGCTCAGCGGCGCACGCTCCGTATCGGAATGATCCTTGCGTCCAAGCAGCGTGAAACGGTCATCAATCGTAACGGCCTCATCATAGAGCACCTTCATGCCGCCCGCCTCAACGGCGTTAATAATATCCTCGATATGCCCATTGTATTTATCATGATTACCCAGAGATGCATATACACCATAGGGTGCCTGAATGGCTGCCATAATTTGATCGAGGCCATTGTCCAAATACGGCTGAATTTGATCATCCAAAATATCGCCTGGAAACAGCACGATGTCGGGCTTCAGCTCATTGATGCGTTCAACGAGACGGACGGCATGCTCTTTGCCGGACAAAATGCCAAAATGCATATCGGAGGCCATAACGATTTTCAATGTATTTTTCGCCGGATCGTCAGCCTGCGAGCCTTTGGGAATCGTAATGTCATACGTGCGAACGACAGGGCTGTAAGCTAGAAAAGAACCATAGCCAAGCAGCGTAATAAGCAGGATGGGGACGGCAATGCCTGACCATTTGAACACCGACTCGCGCGGCAACGACGTATTGCGCAGCAGCCTTGCGATGAGCTGTACGGATGGAATAATGAGCAGCAGTAAGCAAAAAATAGCGAGCCAATACATGCCAATGGCGATTAAAATAGCATTTTGCGAAATCATTGCAGCAATAAAGACGCAGGGCAGTGCAGCGGCAACGACCGTAAAAATGATTTTGCGAGGCCTCGTATGCAGCGGCTTTAGCCACCGCCAAATACTCCAGCTTTGATAAAAAACGAGCGAGCCGAACACGGCAAGCATAACAATACCCATAACGATAAACATGATAGCTCTCCCTTTTGTTGCTTTCTGTGTTGTGCTATTTTCTGCTGAAGGCGATGCTGAGGCCAATGAGGCCGAACACAGAGCCTTCAACGATATTCATTTTACTGGACAGGTGTGGACGTTTGAAAATAAATCGGCGCAGCACATCGGCAAATACGCTGATCAGGGTGAAAATAACGATGGCTTGCAGCATGAACACGAGTCCGAGTGTAATCATTTGCAGTGAAGCATAGCCGTTAACCTCATTGACGAATTGCGGCAGCAAAGCTAGAAAAAACAAGGAGACTTTAGGATTCAGCATACTCATGAAGATGCCTTTCTTATATAAAGAGGCATACGCCAGCTCATCGGCGGTGCCGAGCGCGAGGGCAGATTGCTTTTGCCGAAAAGCTTTATAGGCTAAATAGAGCAAATAGGCGGCGCCGGCATATTTCACGACGGCAAAGGCAGTCGCCGATTGGTAGACGATAGCGGAGATGCCGAGAGCGGCGGCGGAAATATGGGCGAAGAGGCCGGTGCATAGCCCGAGCGTTGTAATAATTCCTGCTTTTTTACCACGGGCAATGCTTTGGGTGAGCACATACAAATTGTCTGGTCCCGGCATTAGGGTCAGCAGCACCGCAACGCCCAGAAACGATATAAGGGAAGCCCATTCCAAGGTCAACACATCCTGTTCTATCAAAAAGTGACTTACTTCCTTTAGTATACTAGGAATAGAGTCCCTATCTCAAACTATACGCTTTAATAGAGTCAGCCACGTGCCAAGCTCCAAGAAATAATAAAGGCAAATAGGGCGTTTCATGATAGTATGGGGACAGCATCAAAGAGCTAATAACCATCTTAATAAAGCGATTAAGCCAGAATTGAAAATTCGGAGGAATGTGGAATGAATCATTCGTCAAATACGCAGTGGCTGGATTGGGTCAAACGGGTTCAAGCCCTTGCCCAGAACGGGCTTGCCTACTCGGAAAATGCTTTCGATATCGAGCGCTATGAGGAGCTTCGCGCAATTTCTGTGGATATGCTCGCATACGCCACTGGCATAGAGCGGGAACAGCTAAGGCATACTTTTGCCAGCGATACGGGTTATGCGACGCCGAAGGTCGGCATTCGCGGCGTTGTTTTTCAGGAGAATCGCGTGCTAATGATTAAGGAGAAGCAGGATCAGGCATGGGCGCTGCCGGGAGGCTGGGCGGATGTAGGCATTTCTCCTTCCGAGGTGGCGGTGAAGGAAATTTGGGAGGAATCCGGCTATAAGGTCAAGCCCAAGCGGCTGCTGGCGGTGTTGGACAAAAAGAAGCATGAGCATCCGCCGGATATTTATCATATTTATGATCTGTTTATTGAATGTGAGATCATTGGCGGAGAAGCCGCGATTGGACCGGAGACGACCGATGTAGGCTTTTTCTCAGAGGATGCGCTTCCTCTGTTATCGGTGCAGCGCAATACCGAGCGGCAAATTAGAATGATGTTTGAATTTTTGAAGCAGCCGAATAAAACGGTCATATTGGATTAGTAGGGGATATACGCGAAAGCGGGCTTGCGAGTAGAGCCACAGCTATCGGTCTGCTAACGACTCTATCCCGCCTCCAATACCGCCGGATACCCTCTTTATTTTTTAATCCAAAGCTTAGAAAAATCCAGCCAGCCGAAGGAGTCGATAGCCAGACCCTGAAGGGCTAGCGGCAGCTGCGTCTGGAACCTCGAATGGTAAAGATACAGCAGCCAGTTGTCCTGCCGCAGCCCTTGCTCGGCTTCCGCTACAATTTGGGAGCGCTCGGCTGCGGAAGGGAGGCTGACGTAGCGGGCGAGGATGCTCCGCAGCTGCGCTTGCTGCTCCGTCGTCAGAAAATGCTGCAAATTGCTGTCTTCATTATAGAAAAGCCGAAGCAGGCCGACTTCTGTATCATTTTCCAGTATCTCAGTTGCCAGCATCAAATGAGCAGCTTGCGCGAGCTTTTGTGGCGAGACCTCTGCAATGACATAAGGATTAAGCTTCAGGCGAAGGCCAATGGCAGCTGCTCGCTGCTGCAGCCAAAGCATGTCCTGCTGCTCAACAGGCCTGCCGTGATGATACAGCTTAATGACTTCTCCGGCATAGCCGCTATCCCGCAGCAGCGCCTCTGCATCAGCAAGCGAGCCAGATTCATAGGAAGCCAGCTCGCTGCTAGCGACAAGAAAGCTGTTTGCGGGCACGGCACGATTTCCTCCGAGCTCCGCAATAAGCAGCTTGCGGTCAAGCAGCAGCCGCAGCGCTTGGCGGAAAGAGGAGTGATGCTGGATGCCCGGAATGTTGAAGTTGAAAATTAAATAACGGCAGCCATCAAGCAAGGAATCCATCGCTCTATTATTTTCCGCAGCATGATCTCCGGATGCGGCATCCATATGCGGCAAGGAAAATTGCCGCTCCCTCGGGGCATCTGAAGGAATATGCCAAATTTCCACAAGGTCAAGCCAGGCCCGCTCGCGAAAATAGTGGTCAAAGGCTTCAAGCCGCAGCACCTGCGCCGCATTTTCCACCAGCTTGAAGGCCCCTGTCCCAAGCAGCTTCTGCTCGGAAAATGCCACATCATGCGGCAAGATCGACATAGTCGCGCAGCTGAGAAAATGCAGCAGAAACGGGTTTGGCTGCCGCAGCCTGAACACTAGACAATAATCGCTGACGATCTCAATGTCGGCAATATCCTCGTATTGCCAGCAGGAGGGAGAATTTACCTCACGCAAACGCTCCAGTGTGAACCGCACATCCTCCGCTGTTAGGAGCAGTCCATGATGGAATCGGACTCCTTTGCGCAAATAAAAGGTCCATGCCGTGTAGTCGTCATTGCTTTCCCAAGCATGAGCAAGCGAAGGAAGGAAGCGCTGCGCCGCCGAATCAAAGTCGATCAGGCGGCTGTAGAGCTGCTCAAGCAGAAACACCTCGGTAACGGTAAAAGCAAAAGCCGGGTCGAAGATGCCGAGCTTTCTCGTCACGGTCACCCGAAGCACATCAAGATTAGCGGCACCAGCCTGCTCCAGCTGGAAGCCCATACGATTTTCAAGCATGGCGCGCAGCTTGTCGCGCAAGGCAGAAGGCAGCTCATGGCTGGAGATGAAATCAATAGCCTCCTTCATTTTCCCCTTCGCCAGCAGCTCGTTAAAATGCTCCGTCAGCACATCCTCCAGCCCGCGGATAACCGTTAATTGCGAAATATGACCGCGCCCCACCCCTGCGCTCCATGCGACAAAGCCTTCCTCCACCAGCCTGCGCAGTACAAGCTTGACGTTGCGAGGCGTACAGTTCAGCACCTCCGTCAGCTCGCTGATCGTAATCGGTATCGTTGTGCCTTTATGCTGTTTGCCAGGCAGCGATAACAGCAGGCTAATATAATGCTCCTTATGTTTCATGTTTTAACCGTCCTTTGCTCAGGCTGGCGCAAGCGCTGCCCATAAAAGGTGAAATTTTAATTTCAATCTTACTCTTTTTATTCTCGTTTTCCCAGCTAAAATTAAGTCTACATAGAGAGGGGAGAACCATCATGTTTATGCAGCTTGATCGCAATATTAAAATTCGGATTTTGACGACCTTCTTGACCCGCTGCGTAGAGGCGATGATTTTGCCGTTTATGGCGATTTATTTTACCCAGCGGCTGGGGGCGGGGATTGCGGGTCTGCTGCTGCTCATTAATTTGCTCGTGCAGATTACAGCGAGCCTATATGGTGGCTATATGGCAGATCGTTATGGACGCAAAAAGGTAATGGCAATCGCCCAATTCATCCGCTTTATTTCCGTGCTTGTCATGACGCTTGCCAATTCGCCCTTTCTTGATTCCACTTGGCTGACCTTCTCCATGATGCTGCTGCTTAGTCTTTGCAATGGCATGTTCAATCCAGCGGCTGAGGCTATGCTGATTGACGTCAGCACGAAGGAAAATCGCGCTTTTATTTATAGCATTAACTTCTGGGCGATCAATTTGTCGATTTCGATTGGCGCGCCAATCGGGGGCTTTCTGTTTGCGACGCATCGGATGGAGCTATTCATCATTATGGGACTGGCGAGTCTGGCTACCCTGCTGCTTACATTATTTTTAATTCGGGAAACCCATTTTCCAGATGCGGAAAGCCGGCTGCAATATAGCAGTAATGGCCCTATTCGCAATATGGTGCTGAATTACAAGCTGGTGGCGCAGGACAAGCTGTTTATTATTTATAGTGTCAGCGGAATGCTCATTCGCTCGCTGGAAATTCACTTATACAACTACATTAGCGTCCGCCTGCAAAAAGAGTTCGAGCCTCAGCAGCTATCCATGCTGGACAATTTTACTTTTGACCTGACAGGTATTAGACTTGTCAGTCTGCTGCAGGTAGAGAACACGCTCATCATCGTCTGCCTAGCGATTTGGGCAGCCAGCTTTGTCCGCCGGTATCGCCCGGCACGAGTGATGTATATTGGCGTTATTTTGTACACGCTTGGCTTTACGGTCGTCGGCTTCAGCAATTCCGTATGGCTACTGCTCATATCCATGCTGGGAGCGACGGTAGGGGAGCTTATGTTTACCCCGATTAGACAAGCTTATTTGGCTGGTATTGTGAAGGATCATGCGCGAAGCTCGTATTTAGCGGTGAATGGCCTGCTGGGGCAGTTCGCTGGCGCCTTCGGCGCTATTGGCATTAGTCTTGGTGCTGTGCTTCACTCCAGCTATATGGCAATGATTATATTCGTAATGGGCATGACCGGGCTGCTGCTGACGTATTATGTATTTCAGCGGTTGGCACCAGGGGAGTCGCGTCGGCAAGGTTCAGCACCTATGGCAGCGAAGATTTAGAAGGGAATAGCTGTTGTAAGCGAAGAATATAGAGGAGGTTGTATGGCATGAGTAAAAAACAATGGGCTGGCGCGATGCCGGCCGTACAATTCAGAGTAGCAAGACCGACGAACCAATTGGCTGAGGTGGCCGCTTTTTATGAACAGGGACTTGGTCTGCAACGAATTGGCTCCTTCGAGGGGCACGCTGGGTACGACGGGATGATGTTCGGCCTGCCGGGGGTGGACTACCATTTGGAGTTTACGCAGCATGTCTCGGGGGCGCCGCTTGCAACACCATCCGAGGATAATCTGCTAGTGTTTTACATGGAGGAGCGCGAGCAGCAGCTATTGATCGCCAAGCGGCTATTGGAGCTGGGCTACCCTGAGGTGGAGCCGGAAAACCCTTACTGGAAGCAAAAAGGCATCACCATCGCCGATCCCGACGGCTATCGTATCGTGCTGCAAAATTCGTCTGGACTGAGCTAATTGCGGACTAATGGAAGGTTGAACGAAAGAAACGGGATTTGGAAAACTCAAAAAAGAAAACCGCACTAAAGCTTTGCTTACTTGTCTAGGAACTGACCCCATAACGTGAGACAAATCAAAACACCTTTAAGTTGAAATGACGAGTGTTGTAAAATACTTGTACAACTTGGAGGTGTTTTTTACGTGGGGACAAGGGTCAGCTATCCAGTAGAGGTGAAAATGAAGGCAATCGAATTGCGATTAGCCGGGGTTCCTGTAAAAGAGGTTATGGAGCAGTTGAACATCATGAATTACACGCAGCTAAAGGTGTGGATGAAATGGTATAAGCAGGGCGAAGCCCATCGACTGGAGCAGCCTGTGGGCAAGCAGTATAGCTATGGGAAAGGGCCTAAATATGATTCAGAGGCAGCAAGGCTGGAAACGGAGAATCGCTTTCTAAGGCAACAAATTGAACTTTTAAAAAAGTACAACACCATGAAAAGGAGTGGGTTGTCCCAGAAATCATAATCGCCTTCATCGAGACTTCCAAGTCACAAATGAGTATTCAAGGCTTATGTGAACTCTTGGGCGTCTCAAGAGCAAGCTATTATCGTTGGAGAAAGCAGCCTGTGAACAAGAGCGATGAGCGTCTTACAGAACGTATTCGGACACTCTGCGTGGAACACAAGTTTCGCTATGGCTATCGTAAAATTACGGCTAGTTTGAGTGAGGAGACCCCTGTCAATCATAAAGCGGTTCAGCGTATCATGCAGCGAGAAGGCTTGCAATGCAAGGTGAAAGTCAAGAAGCGTAAACAAACAGGGGCACCTACCTATGTCGCGGATCATCTGCTCAAACGTCAGTTCAAAGCAGACAAGCCCTTACAAAAGTTAGTTACAGATATTACCTACTTGCCATATGGACCTAAAATGCTGTATCTTTCTAGCATTCTCGATTTATTTAATGGTGAGGTTATTGCTGCAACGATTGGAGATACCCAAGACACAGCGTTTGTCCTGGATACCTTAAGCCAGCTTCCAACTTTGCCAGAAGATTGTATGCTACACAGTGATCAGGGCTCTGTGTATACCTCCGCCGCCTATCAACAAACGGTAAAAGGAAAAGGCATTACCATGAGCATGTCCCGTAAAGGAACGCCCGCTGATAATGCCTGCATCGAATCGTTTCATGCCACCCTCAAGTGCGAAACGTTCTATCTCGACCGATTGACCTGTACAACGACGGCAATCGTTGTACAGACGGTCACAGACTACATTGATTATTATAACAACATTCGTATTCAAACGAAACTAAATAACCAGTCGCCTAGTAAGTACCGGCAACTGGCTGTTTAGTTAAGGTGTTTTGATCCTTGTCTCAAAAACGGGGGTCAGTTCCCTATGGGTGAGCAGAGCTTTTTTTATAGATGAATCAAGATAGTTCTCGCCGCCTGAGTTTCCCCGAAAGACAAGTATTCAAATATGCTGTTAAAGTTGAAAACTTAAAATAAAGGAGATATACTATCATTAATTGATAGTAAAATATATCAATTGATAATTATTCTATCTCATATTTCTCGTTGCTGAGCCAGTATGGCTAGGGCGTGTAGGCAAACTGGGGATAACCTGCTGCAACCTGTCTAACGTTTCTCTGGGCTCCATCTATGTTGTGCAGGGATTCAACACATAAAGAAAGGAATGATGAAGATGAAAGACAAAATTTCTATTCCCCACCCCCCAACGTATGGTCCGCTAGGCAATTTACCCTTGATTGACGTAAATTCGCCCACCTTATCCCTTGGAGCTTTGGCAGAAAAATACGGGCCTATTTTCAAATTTACTGCACCGGGGCTATCGAGTTTAATTGTTTCAGGCCATGAGCTCGTGGCTGAGGTGTGCGATGTGACTCGATTTGATAAATATGTATACAACGAGCTGCAGAACGTTCGCGCCTTCGGCGGTGACGGGTTGTTTACAAGCTGGACGCATGAGCCGAACTGGAAAAAAGCGCACAACATCCTGCTGCCCACGTTCAGCAAGCAGGCGATGAAGGGATATCACTCTATGATGATAGACATCGCCGATCAGCTAATGCTCAAGTGGGCACGGCTAAACCCTCAGGATACGATTGATGTAGCCGATGATATGACGCGATTGACGCTGGATACGATTGGACTGTGCGGCTTCAATTACCGCTTTAACAGCTTTTACCGGGAGGATCATGCCCCCTTTGTCAAAAGCATGGTTCGCGCTTTGAACGAAGCGATGCTCAGAGGCTCGCGGATGAAAATTCAAAATATGTTGATGGTCAAAACAAAACGTCGTTTTGAAGAGGACATTCAGACGATGTTTACGCTGGTGGATAAAATCATTGCCGAACGAAAGGCAGGCTCGGAGCCGGGACAGACGGATTTATTGGCACGCATGCTGGAAGGCAAGGACCCGGAGAGCGGAGAAATGCTGGATAACGAAAACATTCGTTAT
Organism: Paenibacillus sp. KS-LC4; assembly: GCF_036894955.1. NCBI lineage: Bacteria > Bacillati > Bacillota > Bacilli > Caryophanales > Paenibacillaceae > Paenibacillus > Paenibacillus sp. KS-LC4. The sequence goes on from NZ_CP145905.1 coordinate 844,111, forward strand.
CAGATCATTACCTTTCTGATTGCAGGTCATGAAACGACGAGCGGTCTGCTATCCTTTGCGATTTATTTCCTGCTGAAGCATCCGGAAGTGCTTACGAAGGCTCAGAAAGAAGTAGACCGCGTGCTGACAAGTAAAGCTCCGCAATATGAGGAGGTTCTCCAGCTTAACTACATCCGTCTCATATTAAATGAATCACTGCGGCTGTGGCCGACTGCTCCAGGGTTTGACGTTTATGCCAGAGAGGACACGAGCATTGGCGGGAAGTATCCCATCCCCAAGGGACAAAGTCTCAGTGTGCTATTGCCTCAGCTTCACCGTGATCCGGCTGCATGGGGAGAGGATGCAGAGCTTTTCCGGCCTGAGCGGTTTGAGGATATGTCCAAGGTTCCTCATCATGCTTACAAGCCTTTTGGAAATGGCGAACGCGCCTGCATCGGCATGCAGTTTGCCCTCTATGAAGCCACATTAGTACTAGGTATGGTACTGAAGCAATTCGACTTGCTCGATTACGACAACTACACATTGGACGTTAAGCAGACTCTGACGCTGAAGCCCGGTGATTTCCGAATTCGAGTGAAGCACCGTCAGCAGGTATCCACCAGTGTAACCGTAGGAATAACAGGAGTATCGGAAACAAAACCTGAGGCCTCTCCATTTAGTGCTGCGGATAAGGTTGTGCCAGGTATAGTCGAAACACCGAACGGCAAGGGACAGCTGCTTGTATTATATGGCTCAAATCTGGGCGCAGCGGAGAGCATTGCCCGTCAGATCACAAGTACGGCTCTTGGTTACGGCATCCAAAGTGAAACAGCTCCACTTAATGAATGGAGTGGACGACTGCAAGGACAAGGCATCGTCATTATCGTTACGGCTTCATACAATGGCAAGGCTCCTTACAATGCGTCGGCATTTGTAGAATGGCTGAAGGGGGCCGGAATAGATGAGGGGCAAGCTGTCCGATATGCGGTATTAGGCTGCGGAGACCGCTCCTGGTCGGGAACGTACCAGAGCATTCCACGCTTTATAGATGAGAAGCTGGATGCCATCGGCGCGGAAAGAGTTGTATCCCGGGGTGAGGTTGATGCAGGGGACGATGTGGAGCAGCAGGTTAAGGAGTGGCTGGCTGTGATGTGGCGGGCGGTTACGGAAGCGCTGGGTTTAGAGGTAAATCAGATCGAGACTGCCCATCCAAGCTCGCTTCAGCTCCAATTTGTTGAAGGACCGCCGCGAGTTCCATATGGGAAAACCTATCAAGCCGCCTATGCGACTGTTCAAAATAATCGCGAGCTGCAAGCCTCGGAAAGTGGACGCAGTACTCGCCACATCGAAATTCTCCTTCCCGAAGGCATCAGCTATCAAGAGGGTGATCACATCGGCGTGCTGCCTCTTAATGGGGATATAAATGTAGACCGCATTTTGAAGCGGTTTGGCATGGACGGCAGCGAAATGATTTGCTTAAGCACCGAAGGTACACATCTGACCCATCTGCCTCTTGAGCGATCCGTCAATGTACGTGAGTTGCTTCAATCCTGTGTGGAAATTCAGCTGCCCGTTACTCGTGCCCAGCTACAGGAGCTGGCTGTTCATACGGTCTGCCCGCCGCATCGCCGTGAGCTGGAGGCCATGATGGAGGATGAGCGCTACACGCTGCATATATTAGGCAATCGAGTAACGATGCTGGAGCTGCTCGAACAATATGCTGCCTGCGAGCTTCCTTTTGTCAGGCTGCTGGAATTGCTGCCTCCATTGAAGCCGAGGTATTACTCTATATCCAGTTCTCCGCTGCTCCATCCGAGAGAGGCTAGTATTACGGTAGGCGTCGTTAAGGATCAGGCATGGAACGGCAAAGGAGAATATGCAGGAGTTGCTTCTAATTATTTGGCAGAGCGTGCACCAGGCGACCGTGTTCTCCTATTTGTACAGACGCCGGAATCTGGATTTAGACTGCCTGAGAAGGCAGCTGTGCCAATAATCATGATCGGGCCTGGGACAGGAGTTGCTCCGTTCAGAGGATTTTTGCAGGCTAGATATGCTTTGAAAAAGCAAGGGGTGACGCTCGGAGAAGCCCATCTGTTCTATGGGTGCAGAAGCGAGATGGATTTCCTGTACCGAGCTGAGCTGATGCAGTTCGAGCAGGAGGGTATTGTTAAGCTGCACACCGCTTTCTCGCGCGAGGCTAGCGAACCGAAAGCCTACGTACAGGATTTAATGAAGCAGGTTTCTTCCTCGCTGATGAATCTCATGGAACAAGGCGCCAAAATATATGTGTGTGGCGACGGCAGCCGGATGGCTCCTGCGGTAGAGAAAACATTAAAGGCTGCTTATATGGAAAGGTATGGAGCAACAGCAGAAGCAGGTGACCGCTGGCTCCAGCAGCTAGAGCAGGACAGTCGGTATGTAAAGGATGTATGGGCTGGAAATTCCAAGCCTACAGTGTCATAACACACGGCGGCAGGCTGTAAAGACAATTGAAGGCGAATGCCGAAATGTTATCCCTAGAGATAATGCTGCAGCAAGCTGTATCTCCGGGGAGACATTTCAGCCGTGATAAGGCTATCCTTTAGAAGGAGGCAGGCTCAATTGTGAAACGGTCAATTGCATTCGCGGTTATGCTATAATTTCATGGTAATCCCCTGCTATTTGATTGGAAGGGGAATCAATTATAGAATAATACTCTCCAAGGAGTGTAATAAAATGAGAACAGAAATGTCATCAATCAAGCAAACGAGGCTTAACTCCATTCTGGATGAAGCGACCAAGCTGCTTATTGAGAAGCCAAATGCGTCGATGAATGAAATTGCAGATTCGGCAGGAATCGGAATCGCTACGCTGCATCGATATGTGGAAAGCAGAGAGCAATTGATGATTTATTTGGGTCTGCGTGCAATCGAGGTTGTTAATGAAACGATGCGCGGTATTCCAATGGATGAGGAGCATTATGAAAACTATATCCCCATGCTCATTGAAGCGCTCATTCCATTGGGGGACAAGCTGCACTTCATTGCCCACGATTCAACCATTAATTATAACGAGGAAATTATTGGGGCAGATCAGAAGCTGAGGGAACCTGTGCTGCATATCATCGGCTTGTTGCAGCAAAAAGGTTATTTTCGCCATGATGTAGACAAAAACTGGATTGTGAATGTCCTGTATTCACTCCTTTTTCTAGCGTGGCAGCAAGTGGTGAGCGGGGACATTGCCAGAAAATCCGCAGCGGCACTGGTCGTGGATACCTTTTATCATGGCTTTAAAACCCCATGATGGACACTAGCGCAGCCAAGCACAGCAAAACGGCCCGCTGTGCTATTCTTTTGGTAATGTATGGATATTGGGAGTGTCCTAATAAATAGTGATTTAATTATACTATTTTTAGGGTAAATGTTAATGTGAGGAATCCTTGGAAAAAGAGAATTTAAAGTTTACTGGGTATTTTTCCCTAAAAACTAAAGTTTTCTCTCACGAAATCCGAAGTTAATTATAAGGTGGAATTCCTTGTTATTGGAAGGATGCGTGTGAAGATGAATAACAAGAACATTGTGCAATATTTTTATGAGCATCAATTTCTCCCGGCGCTGAACCAGAAAATGACTGCGATCGAAGAGGAGCTTCAGCGTCATCAGGAGCAGTGGATCAATCAGTTTCTGGAAACCTTTAAGCGTATATGCCTACGAATTAGGGAAATGCAGGACTTGGATCAAAAAGGGCCGATTTCGCTCATCCATTTTTGCTTGCTGCGCAGGTCGATGATGGATCATTCCTGTTATTTCATTGAAGCTTATTCGGAAAGATGGTACGAAAATTCGACACCGCTGTTTGAGGAATATGATGCCGCTTGGCTATATCGTTCGCTGCCGGCATTTATTCAGGAAATGACCGAATCGTACGAAGGATTTGGGGAATCCGCCAAGTCTACAGAGTTTGAAGCGATGATGCAGAAAGCAGTGGGTTGTTATCATTTATTTGCGGTTGCCTTGCTGCGGGCAGCTATGCCGGAAGCAGTTATGCTGGAGGAATATAAGTCCATTAAGCGAGAGCTTGCTTTGCGTATCAGCATTGGTGAATATACAGATCTGAGCGAGGATGTGCTGGTCGATTATCAAGGCTTACAGGATGTAAAGGAAATTCGCAGGCGGCTGGAGGAGAGAAGGGCGAGCAGCAGCGCTTATGGGTGCTACCGCAATCTGATACTGCCCCAAGTGCGGGCGGAATCAAGTGACCTGCGATATGCGGATTTCAGCGGCAGCCATTTGCAGGGCAGTCATTTTCAACGCTGTGATTTAATGGGGACAAGATGGAACGGCTGCCTGGCACCTGAGTCGGATTTTCGTTATTCGTCGCTGCCGGAAGCGGATTTTCGCCATGCTGATTTGCGCGGAGCCGTGTTTGATTTTGTGAGCGGCCGTGAGCCGAGAGACCGTCTTAGAACGGGGCTGATGGGTGTGCGCTTCGATCATGCCGATTTGGAAGGGGCGAGCTTCATCGGGGCGAACTTCGGCAGGACCAGCTTTGAAGGAGCAAACCTGCAGCATGCGTTATTCCCCCGTCAAATAAAAGACCGCTACAGCTTTTCAGAGGAACAGATTCATAGCATACGGTGGGTTGATTAAAGCGAGCACTGGGGGGAATTTATAGGCGAACAGAAACAACCAAAGTCTTGAGGCGCAGTGTGTGCGCCCTGAGACTTTTTTTTATGGAGAGTCGTCCTCGAAGGCTAATGCTTTTACCATTATAACATGCGGAATCCCGTCCTCCATGAATAGGTCTGAGACGGTCTGATAGCCCAGCTTATGGTAAAAGCCCTCTGCTTGCTGCTGCCCATGCAGTTTAAACTGCGTATAACCGAGCCCCTTTGCTATGTCCTCCAACGCATGAACGATTACGTTGCCAAGCCCAAATTTCCGATAAGCGGGCAACAGACAGATGCGCTCAAGCTTAGCGAAACCATCTACTGCTCTTAAACGCCCAGTTCCGACCGGTTTTTCGTTATAATACACTAAAATATGCTGCACGCGATCCTTCAGCGCTTCATAATCGTCGAATTCGTCAAATTCATCCTGCAACGGTGTGCCTTGCTCTTCGACGAAAACGAGCTGCCGGATATGCAAAGCTATAGTTAATTCTGCTTGTGTTTGTATCTTGCTAGAATACAACGCCCTCAGTCCTTTTCTATTTAGATAAATGTGGTAGCAATAAAGCTATTTAATAGTATAAATGAAATCATCAATGAAAGACATTCCTCGTGAAATTTGATACAGGAAAAAACGCAAATATTAATGCGGCCTGCGGTCACCTTTCTTGCGCGTCAGGTGTTATAGAGAGTATAAGAACCAAGAAGGAGGTGCTAGCATCACATCGCAACATAATCCATTGGAGGCATCGGAGCTGGAACGGCTGATCACTGCTGTTCAGGCAGGGGAGACGGGGCTTTACGCTGCGGTCGTACAAGCGTTTCAGCAGCCGCTTTACCATTATTGCTTGCGGCTGCTGGCGAGTCGGCAGGACGCAGAGGATGCGGTGCAGGATATTTTTGTAAAAGCGTATGAGGCGATAGAGGGCTACACGCCCAAGGTGCATTTTTCGGCTTGGCTGTACCGCATTGCCTATCATCACTGTCTTAACTTGCTGCGAAGGCAGCGTCTGCAAAAACAGTGGCTGCGTTTGTTTCGGCCAAGCGAAATGACAGCAGCGAGCGCAGAAGAGGAAATGAACAATCGCCTGTATACGCCAGCGCTGGCGGCGGCTCTCGCTAAATTGTCGCTGGAGGAGCGTAATTTGCTTATTTTGCGAGTGTTCGAGGAGAAATCGTATGCGGAGCTTGGGGTAATTATGGGGAAAAGTCCAGATGCGCTGAAAAAGAGAATGAGCCGCATGAAGCAAAGGATCAAACAGCAGCTGCTTGAGAAGGGGGAAGAGGCATGGAGCGAATCGACTTCGATCATGAATACGACGATATAACGAGCAGAGCCGCAGCAAATGGAAGGCTTCCAGCTATCAATGTGACTGAAGCTGTGATGGAGCGAATTTCACAGGGAGCCGCAGCAGGAAGGAAGGGGCGAGGAGCCCTCCGGCGTCCTGTAATGAAGCGCACAACTGCTTTCAGCGGAGCGCTTATGCTGCTGCTCTTGCTATCGGTAAGTGCCTATGCGGCAAGCCAGTATATTGAAATTCGCAATGCGGCTGGCGAAATTAAGGTGCAGACGGTCGAGGAAAAAACGCAGCAACCGAGCAGCGTGGAAAGAGCAGAGAACGAGGCGTACCACAACTATTTGTACAAGGCCCAAAATTTTGCGAAGCCGGGCGAGATGGTTGCTTTTTATGTAAAAGGGAAGGCGGATCGTGTGCTTTACACCTATAAAGAAAAACCGTTAGAGGCTTATGCGGCCTTTGTGCAGGAGGCCAATCGGACGGGCGCGCAGCTGCTGCCCCAGAAGCTGAATGGCTATAGCTTTGTTTCTGGAAAAGTAGCTCCTTATCTGCCCTCTTCCGATGCTGACAAGCAGACGGCGGCCTATAAGCAGGTGCTGCTTGAGCTGAAGGAGCAGGCCGCTGCCGGAGCAGATGGAAAGCAGCTATTCATGAAGGCTGTTCCATGGAATAAATCGGACATGGTAAGCGCGATCTATACCAAGGGGCATTATAAGTCGGAATTAACCAAAAATCTTTTGCATGGCGGTGATTTATACTTATCGTTGCCTGCCGATCAAAATGCCGAGAAGCTCAAGGTAGAGGGAATAGAAGTAATATATAATAAGCGAACTAGCGAGAGGCTCAACTATCATTATACTGAGTGGTACGACGAGAATCAGGACGCTTTTTATAGGCTTACAGACCTTGGGAATAAGCATTTAACAAAAGCTGAGCTGCTTACGCTGGCTGGCGAATGGATTAAGGTGCTTAAATAGGCGTTGGCTTAGCAGCCGAGCATTTCCTTTAAATCAGCGGTTTCTGCTGGCAGGGCGACCTGGAAGCTCAATCCGCTGGTTTAACAAATTTCTCCTCCTCAGGTTAATAATCTTTCATCTAGCCCATTTGGTTGCATCATTTATCCTATAATAGTAACTTACCCCATGCTCCAGAGGGGATGGCTCGATGATAAGGGGCTGCGAAGAATTAGCGGTACTTTTCTCGTCGCAGTCTCTAACAACTAGAAGGAGGACAAAAATGCAGTTCAAAAAACGAATATTGGCTTCATGGATGGCGATGTCGCTTTTTATAGGCGCAGCTAATCCCTTCTCTAACGCTGTTATAGCCGGCAAGGTTCCACAGCCTGTACTCGGCAGCGATTTTGAAGACGGCAGCTTGCAGGGCTGGAAAGCCAGAATCGGACATGAGAAGCTTAGCCTCAGCAAGCAGGAGGCGAACACCGGCAGCGGGAGCATGCTGGTAGAGGGGCGAACGCGTACCTATAATGGCCCGATGCTCGATCTTGGGAAGAAGTTGCCCCCTAATAAAGAATATGAAATAACGGCTTATATTAAGCTGAAGGAACAGCCGGCCAAGGATATAACGATGCAATTAACCGTTTATAAAAATTCGGGAGCGGCAAGCTGGAGCCCGCTGAAGCAAATGACAATCAAGAAGGAGGAATGGCAGCAGTGGCATGAGCTCAAGGGAACGTTTCTTCATGGAGACACCCCGTCCGAGCTGAAGCTGTATCTGGAAACGCCCTACATAACGGATGATACGATGGATACGACAGCTTTTTATGTGGATGATGTATCTATATCGGTTATTTCCGACATGGCGATAGAAAACCATATTCCGGCCATAAAGGAGGTTTATAAAGACGATTTCACAATTGGAGCGGCGGTATATCCGTGGCAAATGGAAGGCATCTATGGGGAACTGCTCAAAAAGCATTTTAACAGCTTAACCGCAACCTACGAGATGAAGCCAAAGTTTCTGGCGCCCAAGCAGGGGCAATACGCGTTTGCGGCAGCGGATCGTTACGTCCGCTTCGCTGAGGCGAATGATATGGTGGTGCGCGGTCATGCGCTTATCTGGCATACCGATGCGGCGGAATGGATGTATTGGGACAATAATGGCAAGCCGGCTAGCCGAACGCTAGCGCTCTATCGGATGAAGCATTACATCGAGAAGGTTATGAAGCGCTACAAGGGCAAAGTGTATGCGTGGGATGTCGTCAATGAGGCGATTGCGGATACAGGCGGCGATAACAATGGGCTTCGAAAAACGTCATGGTATAAAACGATAGGGCCGGATTACATTGAAAAGGCGTTTGAATTTGCGCGTGCTGCCGATCCATCGGCCAAGCTATATTACAATGACTATGGGACAGAAACGCCGCAAAAGCGGCAGCACATTTATCGGCTGCTCAAGCATCTTAAGAGCAAGGGGCTTATTGATGGCGTAGGGCTGCAATCCCATTATAAGCTGGAGTCGCCTTCGACGCAGGAAATTGAGAAAACGATCAAGCTGTATGCGGGACTTGGTTTGGACATTCAAATTACGGAGCTGGACATCGACACCCGGATCAGCTTCGGTACCGCATTGCCGGAGGCGATTGCCGTGCAGCAGGCATACCGTTACAAGGAGCTGCTGGGGCTTTACAAAGCATACAGCAATTCGATCTCTACTGTGACCTTCTGGGGTGTTCAGGATGAGAAGACGTACAACAATCAGGCGCTGTTATTTGATACGGAGCTGCAAGCAAAGCCCGCTTATTGGGGAGTAGCGGATTCGTCGCAGCTGCCGTCAGACCCGCAAAGCCGGACAGTTGCTTTAAGAGCCTCGCCAAACGTGCAGCAGTCCGTGGATCAAATATGGGATCAGGCGGTGTCCTCCCAGCTCACGCAGACGGGAAGCGAGAAGTCGAGCTTCAAAACGTTATGGGACGGGACAAATTTGTATGTACAGGTCATTGCAGCCGATAAAACAAGCGATGATGCTGATCAGGTGGAGCTGTATGTACAGGAGTATGGGCAGGAGGGCAGCGATAATGTAGCAGAAGTAAGACGGCTGAGCTTTCCTCGTCTGAATCATCAGAAGGGCAGTTATTCTTATGTAACCAGAGCGCTCTCCACCGGTTATATAGTAGAAACGGTCATCCCTTGGAAAGCGATCAAGGGGGCAAATGGACGGGAGATTGGATTTGAAGTGAAAATCATAGATGGAACGTCCGGCGCAAGCAAGCCCATCTATTGGAACGACAGTGCTTGGCCGAGCGATTCAGTGAGCAAGCTGGGAGCGTTATGGCTGGCTGATATGCCAAAATAAGGCCTGTTTGGCAATAGTGTGAGCGGCAGAGGGTGCTCTTAACCGGCAGATAGACTGCGGCGAACACCTTTGCCATGGCTTTTGAGCTTGGTGATGAGAGTTGGTCTATAGCGGCCAAGTATAAAACGGATGACAAAATAGCCAAGTAAAGAAAACACAATGCTGTTCACGATGGAGCCGATAAGAAAATTCATGCCCAGATGGCCGAAGGAAGCAAAATGCCCTGCCTTATGTGCAAGCTGCGGCGCAGCGGCATTGACCGTGTGGGCGGGATGATCGGTGGCAGGAGCCCCGATGAGGCGGTTCAGCCAAAAGCCGACCTTGTAATTCAAATAAAACAGTCCTGGCCAAATAAAGGACCCAATCGCCGAAAAAATAACGCAGGCGGCCAGATTGCCGCGAAGCAGCCGAGTCAGCAGCAGGGAGATTGGCAGTCCGACGATAAAAATTGGAAACCAGCAGTGTAGAAAGCCAAGCACGCTGCCAAGCGCAACAACATGGTCGCTTTTTTTTATACGGAGCAGGCGCAAGCAATAATATTTGAATTTCCGCAACAATTTTGTTCTCACGGTGAACGGCTCCCAGCTGTATATGATGAATGTATCATATCATATTCGCGGGGTGGAACAAAGGCTGCTACAGCTTGTTTCCGCTGTGTTTTCGTCAATAAGAGACAAAAAGCAAAGCAACGAAAAACAAGCCTCTGCATCCGCTGTAGCAGCGAGAACAGAGGCTTGTTTATACGATACGCAATTATAAGTTTCATTCTTATAATCAGCTTTTATTTGTAATAGGACGTTGTGAGCGGAACGAATACAGCTCCATCCTGCTTGGCATCGGCATAAACATACAGCTGGTTGGCTCCGCCGATGTCCACTTCAACCGTGACGAGCCCATCGGCTACGTTAATTTCCGTCGTTTTCAAAATCGTATCGGTATCTGTGTCCTTCACCGTCAGCTTGCCGAGGTCCTGACCAACAGCTGCGATTTGAAGGTACAGCTTTTGGTACTTTTTCTTAGGCTCCAAAATGAAAGAGCTTGAACGGGCGCCTTCTGCGTTATCGAATAGCGCTTCCTTGTAATCTTTACCGTTATAGGTCGTTTGCGCAGTATCCTTCGTGCGGTACATATTGGACGTCATGGAGCTTGAGATTGCAACGCCCTCTACCTTTTCCCCGAGCTGAATCAATTGCGATTTGCTGTCATAGTCAACCGCAACGCCAAGCGCATCGGAAATGGATCTTACCGGAAGGTAGGTTGTGCCTTTATAGCTAATTGGAACAACTGTATTATTGCTGCCGTCCCGGAGCTGCACCGGCTTGCCATCTACCTTGAAAGAAATATCTTTATTCAAATAAGCTTTAATTTCTTGAAGTTTTGTAGCTCCATAAGCACCTGTTGCCATGCTTGCAACAATCGTTGTGCCAAGAATTACAGCTATCGTAAGCTTTTTCAAAATAGGCCACTCTCCCGTTCTGGTTTGGAAAATGATAGTTCGCATAATTTAAGCTTGGAAATGCTTACCCTATTATAGGCGCGCTGTAACAGAGGGACAAGCTTAATGGGACTATTTTACTCTAAAAATAAGTCTCTAGAAATGGATTTGTTTTTGAAACGCGTTGCGTACATGCCACGTACAAGGAAGGAGAATTGTGGTTAATAGGAATAATAACGGAACATGATAAGGAGGAGACATATGTCAGGTGTTTGGATTCAGCACTCGGTTATTTTTAGCTTGAAGCATGCGGAGGGCTCGGAGGAAGAGCAGCGTTTTCTGGAGGATGGACGAACGATTTTGAGTGCGATCCCGGTCGTTCGCGATTTTCAGGTGTATTTGCAGGTAAGCCCTAAAAACGATTATCGCTTTGGCTTCTCTATGGTATTCGAAAGCAACGAAGATTACGAAGCCTATAATGCACATCCGCTGCATGTGAAGTTTGTCGAGGAGCGCTGGCTTACAGAAGTAGAGAAATTTCTGGAAATTGATTATCAGAAACACGTCACGGTCGTTTAGAAGGAGGAGACAACGTTGGAGTTGCTGTTGGAATATGGTTGGGTATTAGTGGTCTTGGTTGTGCTGGAGGGCTTGCTGGCAGCGGATAATGCGCTTGTGCTAGCTGTAATGGTTAAACATCTTGATGAGAAAAGTCGGAAGAAGGCGCTGTTTTACGGGTTGTTCGGCGCATTTATTTTCCGCCTAGCCTCCTTGTTCGTTATCTCGCTGCTTGTGAATGTATGGCAAATTCAGGCACTTGGAGCGCTGTACCTCTTATTTATTTCAATAAGCAATATTATTAAATTTTTACGAAAGTCTAAAGAGGCTGAAGAGGAAGAGGAGACGGAGGAGCAGAAGGAGAAGAAAAACTCCAAGGCTGGCTTCTGGTGGACGGTTCTGAAGGTCGAAATTGCAGATATTGCCTTCGCCATTGATTCCATTCTAGCAGCGGTAGCTCTGGCCGTCGCTCTGCCTCCGAGTGGTCTTAAGCAAATCGGCGGCATGGACGGCGGACAGTTTATCGTTATTTTCCTCGGCGGCTTTATCGGGCTTGTCATTATGCGTTTCGCAGCGAACTATTTCGTGAAGCTGCTGCATTCCCGTCCAGCGCTTGAGCTGACTGCGTTCGTTATCGTGGGCTGGGTCGGCGTCAAGCTGGCTGTTCACACGATGGCGCACCCATCCATTCACTGGCTGTCGCATGATTTTGTAGAAGGCTCTTTATGGAAAGCGACCTTCTATATCGTACTCGTTCTGATCGCTGTAGTTGGCTGGATCTTGTCTGGCCGCAGCAAGGTGGAGGGCGAGCATGGAGATGGTGCGGGCAAAGCCCCAAATCTGGATAAGCATATGGGTTAAGCAAGGCAAATAGAATGACCAAATAAAAGAACAAAGGGAGCCATCCACACAGCTTAGTGCTGCGTAGATGGCTCCTTTTTGCTGATGCAGTTAGGGCATTAAGAGAAGGAAAAGCTAACGATTTCCTCCACCATTACGTATAAGGTGGTAGACGGAGCAGTCGTAATAATGAGATAGGAGGCAGTGTAATCGCTAAATTGCCCGCTAAAGCTGCTGCCAGCCGTTGTATTAACCGTGATCGAATTGCCTTTGTTCTCGCTGAGTACGGTGGAGAGAGGGCTTCCGGGAATAATATGCTTGGCCGTGGATTCGATAGCCATCAACGGTCCCTCCTTTATAAGAATATAAAAAATATAAGAAAAAAGGATCGCAAAGTCGTCAGTCCTTATATAACGGGATTTTCATGCACGTAAATAATGTTGACGAAGAAAATGCGCAGTTCATACAAAAAATTATCCTGCTCAAACGAGACGAGAATATAATCATTTCCAACTCGATTCAGCGTTCCGATGACGGCAAGCTGAAAATAACCATTGGTCATGACGGTAACCTCTTTGCCAATCAAGGGAATTAAATCACCTGAAAGCGTAGTAGCCATGAGCTCCTTTCCTCCTTTTCCGCTTTGCAGAGGGGATAGGGCAAAGCCGCTTCTGAAGCCTTGGCCTCAGCTCAGGGCTTCTATATTCGTAATGTGAGCCAGCGGAATAATCATAGTCGACTGGGCAGAGGTGGTGAAGATGGCAAGCGTCTGCTCCAGACTGAGCACCGTTCCGGCAAAGCCTGTCGGCTGGCCGGCAGTCATGACGGTAATAAGTGTACCGGCATCGAGGAAGCCGGTAAGCACAGCGAGCAGCTCGGTGAAATCAACATTTCCCGAGGTGCCGGGAGGACCCTGGGGGCCGGCTGGCCCTGGAGCTCCGGCCGGTCCTTGCGCTCCGGCGGCACCCGGCGCGCCAGCCGGGCCTGCCGGACCGGGGATGCCGGCCGGTCCGGCTTCGCCCTGCACACCCGGCGGCCCTGGATCGCCGGGCAGGCCCTGCGCGCCGGGAGCGCCAGCGGGCCCGGCGGCTCCGGCAGGGCCCGCAGGCCCCGCGATGCCGGCGGGGCCTGCAAGGCCGATTGCGCCCGGCGCGCCTTGCTCGCCGGGCACCCCAGGCTCGCCGCGTGCGCCCGGCGAGCCTGCTGCGCCTTGCGGTCCGGCTGGCCCGGACGCACCGGCGATGCCCTGGGCCCCGGGTTCCCCACGCGGCCCGGCAGGCCCGCGAAAGCCGCGCGAGCCGATGCAGCCGTAAGAAATGCGCGGCTTATTGCCTCCTTGCGACTGCGCCGGCCTAAAGCGATAAACCTTGCAATGCTTATGAAAACGTCGGCGGGCAGAGCATCCGAGGGAAGGGCGGGCCAGCCTGCGACGCTTTTTACGTATTTGTTTGCAGGGGGACGGCTTTGGACGCAATCTTTTCCTGGTTTTACGACGCTTGCGGCGTTTAACGGCCTGGGATGTCAGCTTGCTCCTGTGCGGAGGAGGCTTAAGTAAGGAAAGCATGGCGTATCCTCCCATTTTTTATTTGAAATATAGGAAAGCAAAAGGTTACCCTTTTTCTATATTTCTTAAAATGAAACGCGTCGCATTGACTAAGGAATGCGACAGTTGTTTCACCTTGCTATATATGTATCCGCTAATTAAGCAGATGGGACTAGGTAGCTCCCTATTTTTGCGCACAATTTGACAATTGCCTGTCATGGATTGCCGAGCGGGCTAGAAAGGCATATAATGAAAACGGCAAACATCGTACTTTTTCGTACAAATATGAACATTAGGGGAGGCTGTACCTGTGAAGAAAATTAAGGTGCTTCAACAAATTGTAGATGCTGGTGTTGTCGCTGTGCTTCGTGCGGATTCGCCGGAGGAAGTTGTAGAAATGTCCCGTCATGCGATCAAAGGCGGTATTAAAGCGATTGAAATTACGCTGACCGTACCGTTTGCGCTTCGAGCAATCGAGCAGCTTAGCAAGGAATATTCGGTGGATGCGGACCCGCAATCGGATCAATTCGCTATTATTGGAGTGGGAACGGTGCTTGATCCTGAATCGGCGCGCGCGGCGATTATGAGCGGTGCGGAATTTGTCGTTTCCCCAGCACTTAACCCTGATACAATAAAGCTATGCCATCGTTATGCCATTCCAGTTATGCCGGGAACGATGACCGTCAATGAAATTCAGCATGCGCTGGAGCTAGGTGTCGATGTCGTGAAGCTGTTCCCTGGCAATCTGTATTCGCCAAGCGTTATTCCTTCGATTAAAGGACCTTTGCCGCAGGCAAATGTAATGCCGACGGGCGGCGTGTCGCTGGACAATCTCGGCGAGTGGGTTAAGGCAGGAGCAGTGGCTGTTGGCATTGGCTCCGACTTGACGAAGGAAGCCGTGAAGGTTGGCGATTATTCTTTAATCGAAGCGAAAGCGCGCGCTTATATCGAAGCTTACCGCAGCGCCAAGCGCTAAACTTCACCTCTCGCAACTGCCGTTTAATGAAAGCGCATTAGTGAAAGCGGCGGAAGGCTGTCTTTTCTAGGCGATTGGCACCCTAACTTAAGCAATTGGGAGGCTTTTCGCTCATATGGATGGCGAAAGCCGTTTGCGTTTGTTAAAGTAGGAGTAGGTTGTTCAAGATTTTGAAGGAGGCTACTTAAAAGATGGAATATCGGATTGAGAAGGACACAATGGGTGAAATTCAGGTTCCTGCGGACAAACTGTGGGGCGCTCAAACGCAGCGCAGCTTGCAAAACTTCAAAATCAGCGGAGAGCGGATGCCAATTGAGGTCGTTCATGCGATGGCTATTATCAAAAAAGCCGCAGCAATCGCCAATGAAAAGCTCGGTGTGCTGGATGCTGAGAAATCCGCCGCTATCGGTGAAGCGGTAGATGAAATTTTGACAGGGCGCTGGGATGAGCATTTCCCGCTCGTCGTTTGGCAGACAGGCAGCGGAACACAAACGAATATGAACGTCAATGAGGTTGTAGCGTTTCGCGCCAATCAGCTGCTTGAGGAGCGCGGAAGCGCCGTTCGCATTCATCCGAATGATGATGTCAACCGCTCCCAAAGCTCGAATGATACATTCCCGGCAGCGCTGCATATTGCTGGCGTAGTAGCAGTGGAGCAGCGTCTGATTCCAGCTATTGATGTGCTGACGAGAACGCTTCAGGACAAGGCGGAGCGTTTCAATGATATTGTGAAGATTGGTCGTACGCATTTGCAGGACGCTACTCCGATTACCCTTGGTCAAGAAATTAGCGGCTGGTACGCGATGCTGACTAAGACGCGCAAAATGATCGTGCAAAGCGTTGACGAAATGCGCGAGCTGGCGCTTGGCGGTACAGCGGTAGGCACAGGTCTTAATGCCCATCCGGATTTTGCAGTTCAGGTAGCGGAGGAAGTAACGACGCTTACTGGCAAAACGTTTATTACGGCTGAAAATAAATTCCACTCGCTGACGAGCCACGACCAAATCGTCTATACGCACGGGGCTGTTAAAGCGCTGGCGGCTGATTTGATGAAAATCGCCAATGACGTTAGATGGCTGGCAAGCGGCCCGCGCTGCGGCATTGGTGAAATCTCGATTCCTGAAAATGAACCGGGCAGCTCGATTATGCCGGGTAAAGTAAATCCAACGCAAAGCGAAGCGATTACGATGGCGGTGTGCCAAGTCATCGGCAACGATGCGACGATTGCATTTGCGGCGAGTCAGGGCAATTTTGAGCTTAACGTGTTTAAGCCTGTTATTATCTACAACTTCCTGCAATCCGTTGCTTTAATGGCGGATGGCATGATTTCCTTCAATGACAACTGTGCGGTTGGCATTGAGCCGAACGAAGCTGCAATCAAGCGTAACCTCGATCAATCGCTCATGCTCGTAACCGCGCTTAATCCGCATATTGGCTACGAGAATGCAGCAGCCATTGCGAAAAACGCGCATAAAAAAGGGCTGACGCTGAAGGAATCGGCAATTGCCAGCGGCCTCCTGACGTCCGAGCAGTTCGATGAGTTCGTGAAGCCGGAAGCGATGATCGGCAAACGCTAAGCGGAGTATCAGCAGCACTAGCTCCACTAACTTAGTTTGTTATACAAGGAAAATCGAATAAGTATAGAAAAGAGCCTTTGGTGTCCTAAGAAGTTTGGGATATCAGAGGCTCTTTTTTATTTCTTTATCCGGAAAAAAAACAAGCTGACTGAACATATGTTTATATCTGTGACAAGCATATGATCAAACAAAGAAGATTTTTAGCGAAATATTAAGATAATATATTCATTTCCACAGCAAAATGTTAAGGTAGTGTAAATTTAGATGACAATTAAAGATAGCTTAACAATATTTTTCGGCCAAAACGTTTACAATAGCTCTGCTCTACTTTATATTAAATATTAAATAGAGATAAAAAGATTCCTTTTTTTCATTGATTTATGTTTATATGAAATTTTGATAAGGAGTTGATTGATGGGAAATGCACAAAAAGTAATTTTATTGTGGATTTTTCGTATATTCACCCGGTTTATTGCACAAAACGACAGCTAGAATCGACAAAATGGTATTAATGTCATGTATATGTGAGGAAAAAGAACTATCTATGAAATTGATCTAGGAAAAAAGGAGAGATTGTCTATGAGACGAAAGTTTCAGGCGTTCAAGCGGCCAGTCAGCCTGTTTTTGGCTTCCATTTTGCTGGTAGGAACGGTATTGGGTGGTTTTGGCGCACCTGTACAAGCGGCCGTAAGCAATGACAATATTGTGATTTCGCAAGTGTATGGGGGCGGCGGCAACGGCGGCGCACCAATCAAACAGGACTTTATAGAATTGTACAATCCAACCGATTCACCGATTTCCCTTGCAGGCTGGAGCGTGCAGTATACTTCGGCTACAGGAGCTTTCACAACGAATATTCACAATTTGAGCGGCACGATTGCGGCTAAAGGCTATTTCCTTATTCAAGAGGCGGCGGGAGCAAGCACAACGGCTGCTGATCTTGAATCGCCGGATGCTATTGGTACGCTTAGTATGGGCGGTACTGCTGGTAAAGTAAGACTGCTAAATGCAAGCAGCGCGGTAGTAGATCTAGTTGCCTACGGTTCGACGGCGACGGGCGGAGAAGGTGCGCCGACTGGCGACCTGGGCGCTGCATTAGCGGCTATCCGCAAGGCGCTGAATCCAGGAGATCGGGCGCTTGATACGGATAATAACAATGCAGATTTCACAGTAGCTGCTCCAAGCCCGAGAAATTCTTCTTATGGCGCAGTTGCAAGCGTTTCGGCTAGCCCGGCTGGAGGAGAGGTTCCCGCAGGGACGTATGTAACCTTGTCTACAGCAACAGTTGGCTACAGCGTTTATTACAGCGTCTACAGCCCGGATGCTCCAGTTGCTCCGGAAAATTTTACAGCCTATGCTTCGCCTATCGAAGTTACAGCTCCAATGACGCTTCATGCGTATGTGAAAAATACAGAAGGCACGATTAGCGGCCTGACTGAGTTCTCTTATACACTCGCTAACCTTACACCCGTTGCCATTGCAGATGTGCGCAGCGCAGCGGTAGGCTCGAAGGTTGTCACGCAAGGGACTGTTTCCCACCGTACAGAGTCTGGCGGCAAAGTGAATCTGTTTGTTCAGGATGCCGATTCTGCAGTCGTTGTTAGAGGGACTGATTCGGGTGCACAGCCAGGAGATGACGTTGAGGTTTATGGTCAAACGTCGCTTTACAATGGCTTGCTGCAATTGGATACCGATCTGGTAACTGGCGGCTATGTCACAATCAATGGACAAAGTGGAATTCCCGCGCCGACCGTCATTACTTCGACGTCTTTCGGTACGAGTGACGCACTGCGGAATCAATCGGAAGGCCGTTTGGTACAAATTAATGATGTAACCATTAAGCGCGCGGCAAGCGGCGTATTCTATGCAACAGATGCGGCCAGCAGCCAGGAGATTGCGATTTATTCCTCCGATACGGCATTTGCGCTGAACAAAACCTTTGAGCAAGTGACAGGCGTTATGACTTATTACACAGGCGTAGGCCTTGAGCTTGTTCCAAGAAGCTCGTCCGACATCGTGGAGCGCAAGCTTTCCGTTATAGCGAGCATTCCTTCTGGCGGTATCGCGACGGGTGGAACGGTAGAGCTTAGCACGCTAATGAGTGGCGGAGTGATTCATTTTACGACGGATGGATCAACACCGACATCTGCAAGTCCAGTATACAGCGCTCCAATAACGATTAATGCTGATACAACGATTAAAGCAATCGTAATAGCAGGTGCTGATACGAGCTCCGTATACACCTTCGAATATACGGTGCTGCAAAATACAGACGGTATTAAAATCCATACGATTCAGGGCAAAACTCATCGTTCCATTTATGAAAATGTAGCGGTAACCAACGTTTCCGGTATCGTTACATCGGCAAGCACGAACAGCTTCTACATGCAGGAGCCAGATAGCAGCATGGATAACGATCCTGCTACCTCCGAAGCGATTCAAGTGTATAAAGCGGCACATGGCGCTCAAGTAGGAGATGCGGTAACGGTAGATGGCACAGTTGTCGAGTATGGCACGAGCCCTGCTCTAACGGTTACACAAATTACTGCTACTAATGTTACGCGGGGACTTCCTTCGCAGCCCTTGCCTGCTCCAATTGTACTTGGTACCAATGGACGTATCGTTCCTACAGCAATTGATACCGACAGCTTCGGCGCATTCAATCCTGATGGCGATGCAATTGATTTCTTCGAAAGCCTTGAAGGCATGCGCATCCAGTTGAATGATGCCCTTATTACTGGCCCGTATGCGAACTCGGTTACGCCAGTTACCTTCGATAATGGCGCTAACAATCCAATTAAAACAGATGCAGGCGGCATTGTACTTACAGGAGACGGAGTGCTTCCTTTCGAAAGCAGCCTGAACCCGCAAAAAATGTATATCGCAGCAAAACCGGCTGGGCAGGACATTAAGACTGGCGATCAGTTTAATGCTCCGATTACAGGCGTGTTGAATTATACGAGCAATTTGTTCAAGCTCATTCCGGATGGCGCTTTGCCGGCTATTACTTATTCATCGCGTACGCAAGGTGTTGCGACTACTGTTGCAGCTGATGATAAGCTGACAATTGCTACATTCAATGTAGAAAACTTCAGCAGCAGCCAGACAACCAAGGCTGCAAAAATCGGCGGTATTATCGTAGACAATCTTAAAAAACCGGACATTATTGGACTTATGGAGGTTCAAGACAATAATGGTGAAACCAACAATGGCGTAACGGATGCAAGCCAAAGCTTCCAGACGCTAATCAACGCTGTTGTTGCTAAAGGCGGTCCAACTTATGCTTACACGGACATTGCTCCTGTAGACGGAATGGACGGCGGGGCTCCAGGCGGTAACATCCGCGTAGGGTTCTTGTATAATACAGCCCGTGTGACGCTTGCCGCAGGAACGAAGGGCGATTCGACAACGGCGGTACAAGTGAAGGGCGACGGCACTCTGTCTGTGAATCCGGGACGGATTAGCCCGACAGATACAGCCTTTAATGCTTCGCGCAAGCCGCTTGCTGCAGAATTTAACTTCCAAGGCAAACGCGTTGTAGTAGTGGCCAATCACTTTAATTCCAAAGGCGGAGACGGCATTCCTTGGGGAACGATTCAGCCGGTTATCCGCAGCAGTGAAACGCAGCGTGCGCTGCAAGCTGGAATCGTAAATTCCTTCGTGTCACAGCTTGTAGCTAGTGATCCTAATGTTAACGTTGCGGTATTGGGCGATTTGAATGACTTCCAGTTCTCGAAGACGCTTGATATTTTGAAGAAGGATGTTCTGACTAATCTGGTAGACGAAATGCCGGAAAAGGATCGTTACTCTTATATTTATGATGGCAACTCCCAGACGCTTGACCATATTCTCGTCAATGATGCTCTGACAGACTATTCGGCTATTGAAGTGGTGCACGTCAATGCTGACTTTACGGATTCCATGGGACGCGTCAGCGACCATGATCCATTGCTTGCTCAGCTTGATCTTGGCAGCAAGCCGGTTGTTGGCAATGACAATTTCTCATTGCGTGTCCTGCATACGAATGATACGCATGCGCATCTCGACAATATGGCTCGCCGCGTGACGGCAATCAACAGCCTGCGCGACGACAACACGCTTCTGCTTGATGCAGGCGATGTATTCTCGGGTACGCTCTATTTTAACCAATTCCATGGACTTGCTGATCTGTGGTTTATGAACAAATTGAAATATGATGCTATGACCTTCGGCAATCACGAGTTTGATAAAGATGCAGCAACGCTTGCGGCATTCATTAATGGCGCAGAATTCCCATTCGTTGCAGCAAATGTGAATTTTAGCGGTGAAGCTGAGCTTGGCAGCAAATTCGTTAACAGCATTCCTCAAGTGGATGGCGCAGCGAATGATGCTACAATTTACCCAGCTATCATTAAAGAAGTGGATGGCGAGAAGGTTGGTATTTTCGGCCTGACGACGCCGGATACAGCATTGCTTGCTTCCCCGGGCAAAGTCGTATTCAACGATGTGAAGGCAAGCGCAGAAGCGACAGTTGCGCAGCTTGAATCGCTCGGTATTAATAAAATTATTGCTTTGTCCCATATCGGTTATACCGAGGATCAGAAGCTTGCGGCTGAGGTGGATGGCATTGACATTATTGTCGGCGGCCACTCGCATACGCAATTAAATGAACCTTTTGTATACCGTAAAAATCTAAATGCAGATCCAACGCTTATCGTTCAAACAGGCGAGTATGGCGTGAATCTGGGCCAACTGGATGTTAAATTTAATGCGGCAGGCAAGCTGACCTCATGGGATGGCAAGCTTGTGAATGTAGATCAGCAGGTTAACTCGCAATATGTATTTGCAGCAGACCCGACTGCCGCAGCCAAGGTGGCGGAGTTTAATGCTCCTCTTACTGAGCTGAAGAAAACGGTAGTAGGCAAAACGGACGTGGCGTTAGACGGCCTTCGCAAAAACGTTCGCAGACAGGAAACGAATCTTGGTAACCTGATTGCAGACGGCATGCTGGACAAGGTGAAAAATAGCCCATTAATCGACAAAACAGGCATTGCCGGATATGTAACGATTCAAAATGCAGGCGGCATCCGCGATTCGATTCCGGCAGGCGATATTACGCTTGGTCATTTGCTGACGGTTATGCCTTTCGGCAACAATCTGACAGCGCTGAAAATGACAGGGCGCGAAATCATAGCTGCGCTCGAAAATGGTGTCAGCGGCTCCACGCCAGTTAGCGAGGAAGGCAGATTCCCGCAAGTGGCAGGCATGAAATTTTACTATGATATGACGAAGCAGCCGGAGATTTATAACTCGGTATTAGGTCAAATTACTACGTCAGGTGAGCGTATACTGAAGGTTCAAGTGCTGAATGACAAGGGCAAATATGTTGATATCGATGAAGATGCTTATTATATCGTAGCAACGAATTCTTTCATGGCAAATGGCGGCGACTTCTACCTGTCCATGAAGGCGGCGAAGGATGCTGGACGCTTCTACGAGCTGAACTTTGTAGATTATGAAGTGTTCAATGAATACTTGAGTAAGGTAGGTACGGTAAACATTGGAGTAGAGGGCCGTATTACCGATGTGCAGAACGCATTTGATTTGCGCGTTCTTCATACGAACGATACCCATGCACACTTGGACAATGCGCCGCGTCGAGTTAACGCCGCGACGAGTCTGAAGAGTGAGAAGGAAAATGCATTGCTGCTTGATGCTGGTGATGTATTCTCGGGTACGCTGTATTTCAATCAATTTAAAGGACTTGCCGATCTTTGGTTTATGAATGAAATGAAATATGATGCCATGACGTTCGGCAATCATGAGTTTGACAAGGATGCAGCAACGCTTGCGGCATTCATCAGAGGGGCAAACTTCCCATTTGTCAGCTCGAACGTTAACTTCAGCGGCGAAGCAGAGCTTGATGCTTTGTTCAATGATGATATTGTGTACTCCTCGTCTTCTGATGATAATAAGGCGGAAATTCATAAGGCAATTATTAAGCAATTCGGCGGTGAAGAGGTAGGTATCGTTGGATTAACAACACCAGATACGGCACTGCTTGCTTCTCCAGGACAGGTAAGATTTGAGGATTATGTTGATAGCACGCGTTCAACGGTTGCAGCGCTTGAGCAGAAAGGAGTCAACAAAATCATCGTACTGTCCCACTTGGGCTATGGCGAGGATCTTAAGCTGGCAGCGGCAGTTGAGGGCATAGACATTATCGTCGGAGGCCACTCGCATACACAGCTGAATGAGCCGACTGTTTATAAGAAGACGGCGGAGGCAGCTTCTACCCTGATCGTGCAAACGGGAGAATACGGCGTATATCTGGGCAAGCTGGATGCGATCTTTGACGCGCAAGGCGAGCTTGTCGTATGGAATGGCGAGCTGGTGAATGTAGATGAGAAGATTGGCTCGAATTATAAATTTACGGCTCTTCCTGAGCACACGGCTAAGCTGGAGGGGTTTAAGGCGCCAATCGCGGAGCTTCAGAAGACGGTTGTCGGCAAATCGAATGTTGCACTCGATGGTCTTCGCAAAAATGTGCGCAGACAGGAAACGAATCTTGGTAACCTGATTGCAGACGGTATGCTGGACAAGGTGAAAAATAGTCCATTAATCGACAAATCGGGCATCGCCGGTTTTGTAACCATTCAAAATGCAGGCGGCATCCGTGATTCCATCCCTGCTGGCGACATTACACTAGGCCATTTGCTGACGGTTATGCCTTTTGGCAACAATCTGACGGCACTGAAAATGACTGGTGCGGAAATCACTGCTGCTCTTGAAAATGGCGTCAGCGGATCTACGCCGACGACGGAAGAAGGCAGATTCCCGCAAGTTGCGGGCATGCGTTATACGTTCGATTCCACGAAGAAGCCTGAAATCTACAACTCGGTTACGGGTGTTGTGACACAACAGGGCGAGCGAATCGTAAAAGTAGAAGTGCTGAATGAGCAAGGCGAATATGTAGCGCTTGATCCAAATGCGTATTACATTGTAGCAACGAATTCCTTCATGGCAAATGGCGGCGATTTCTATCTGTCGATGAAAGCAGCAAAGGATGCTGGCCGCTTCTATGAACTGAACTTTGTAGACTATGAAGTGTTCAATGAATATTTAGCGAAAATCGGTACAGTAGATATCGGCATTCAAGGCAGAATTACCGATTTGCTAGGCTCCGGTAACCCGGGCACAGGAACGCCAGGAACGAGCAATCCGGGAACGAGCACGCCTAGCCCGAGCCCGACACCTTCCGTGTCTCCGAGTCCAAGTCCAGAGCCAAGCCCAACACCAACCTCAGCTCCGCTGAAGGATGTAACGGGACACTGGGCAGAGCAGTCGATTAAGCAAGCGGTAGAGCAAGGCATTGTAAAAGGCTTCACTGACGGTACATTCCGTCCAGAGGCAAACGCGACTCGCGCTGAGTTTGTCACGATGGTTAGTCGTGCATTCAAGCTTGGAGACGCAACGTCGGTGCCGAATTTCCGCGATGCGGATACGATTCCGGTATGGGCACGCTCCTTCGTAGCGCAGCTGTCGGAAGCAGGACTCATTAGCGGTTATGCGGACAATACGTTCCGTCCAAGCAATCCATTGACCCGTATTGAAATGACGGCGATTATGGTTCGTGCGCTAGGTCTTCCAATTGACACGGCGGCAACGGTAGTTTTTGCCGATGCGAGTGAAATTCCAGCTTGGGCAGTTCCTTATGTGGCTGCGGCAGCCAAAGCAGGTATTGTACAAGGAGCGAACAATAGGTTCAATCCGAGTGCGAATGCGACAAGAGCAGAGGTTGTTACCTTACTGCTGAACGCTACGAAATATGCAGAAGCAAGCAAATAAGTAAAAGGCATTTTAATGAAAAATGAAATAAGCGAGGCCGTCCCCAGGCAGTATTTACACTGCATTGGGACGGCCTTTGTTTTGTTTAAAGGGCGGCTGCTGCATATATGCGAGCTATTTGCTCGCTAGGCTGGCGGCTGCATAAACCGCCATGATAGCAAATTACATGCTGGATGGGGTAATCTGCGAGTGCTTTGAGTGATTGCAGCGCCATTTTATAATCGAGTGTGGCAGCAGGAATAGGAGGTGCTAGCTTGCCATTTTCTACAATAAGCGCATCTCCGGCTATTAAGGTTTGGCTCGCGTGATGGTACAAGCTGACATGTCCGGGTGTGTGTCCCGGCGTATGAATAACGCTGATGCCGCCGCATATATCAAGCTTATCGCCGCTTAGCAGCTGCGCTGTTACATTGGCGTGGGGCGGATGCTCAAGCATTTTTCGAAAAGCTGCGCGGAATGCAGCGGGTGTCTCCGGAGGAAACATGAGGTCTAGGCTCGCGAGCGCCTCATCGGTTATTTTAATCAGACGCTTGCGTCCTTCAATGTAGGGCTTCTCGATGTCGCTGCTCCACACTTGCGGAGCATGATTAGCCTGCTCGATAACAGCGGGCAGACTGCCAATATGATCGATATCTTGATGCGTAAGTACGATGTCGGTTATATGTTCGAGAAGAACGCCTTCTTGTGCTGCGGCCTCCTGAAGTAAAGGAAGCTGCCCGGGATGGGCAGTGTCTATAAGGATTTGGTGATTTTGATCCCAAATAAGGGTAGGGTGAATCGTTGTGGATTTTCCCATAATGACGGCTGTAATCTCAAGCATGGCAATGCCTTTTGCAAGCAGCATATGATCCCTCCGATGAGCATCAGCTCAAATTGTGCTTGGCCAAGCATGTCTATCATAAGGGATAAATAAATCAGTGTAAATAATAAAATATTATATTATAACACATAAAAATATTTTTGTCAATATTAAATTGGGGTAAATGCCTTGGCGGGGTGGAGCGGCGCGGATTATGATATGATAGTTGAAAAGGGCGGCTTTTCTAAGCGATCTGTTGCAGGAAAAGCTAGCTTGGCACAACTATCTCTGATGTAAAGTAGGTTATTGCGATGCATTTATTATCAGTCGAACATATTACGAAAAGCTACGGGGAAAAAATGCTGTTCGAGGACGTTACCTTCGGTCTTGAGGATGGCGACAAAATTGGCATTATCGGCGTCAATGGGACGGGCAAATCGACGTTTCTCAAAGTGATTGCCGGACTTGAGCCAGCAGATGCGGGCAACATTTCTATAGGGAATCGGGTAACGATTCGCATGCTGTCGCAGGACCCGGTGTTTGCGCCGGGAGAAACGGCGCTTGAGCATGTGCTAGGCGGCGATTCGCCGCAGCAGCGTGCTGTGCGCGAGCATGTGGAGGCGCTTGAAGCGCTTGAGCTTCATCCAAGTGACGAGGCGCTCCAGCAAAGGCTGATCAAAGCGAACCAGCGGATGGATGAATGGGATGCTTGGACGCTGGAGAGTGAGGCGAAGATTGCGCTCGCAAAGCTGGGCATTCTTCATTTTGACGAGAAGGTTGAGACGCTTTCCGGTGGGCAGCGCAAGCGGGTAGCGATGGCGGCAGCGCTGCTCCAGCCTTCGGATATTTTGATTTTGGACGAGCCGACGAACCATATCGACAATGATTCGGTCGCTTGGCTGGAAGGCATGCTGCAAAAGCGCAAAGGCGCACTGCTTATGATTACCCATGATCGGTATTTCCTCGATCGGGTCAGTAATCGGGTCATTGAGCTGGACGGCGGACGTGCATATTTCTATGAAGCGAACTACAGCCGTTTTCTAGAGCTTAAGCTGGAGCGGGAAGAACGCGAGGCGGCAACAGAAAGCAAACGCAAAAATCTGCTGCGCAGCGAGCTGGCCTGGATCAGGCGTGGAGCCAAGGCGAGAACGACGAAGCAGAAGGCGAGAATTGATCGCTTTGAGGATTTGAAGGCACAGGCGCCTAAGCAAAGTGCGGGGAAAATGGATGTATCGGTCGCCTCCACCCGCCTTGGACGTAAAATCGTCGAGCTTGAAAAGGTGACGAAGCGCTTTGGCGAGCGGACGCTCATTCGTGATTTCAGCTATATTGCCGTACCAGAGGACCGGGTAGGCATAATCGGACGCAATGGCAGCGGCAAGTCGACGCTGCTGAAGCTGATTGAGGGCAGGCTGCAGCCGGATGAAGGCACAGTTGAGCTGGGCCTCACTGTTAATCTCGGCTGGTTCTCGCAGGAGCATGAAGAGATGGATGAGTCGCTGCGCGTGATTGAATTTATCCGCGAAGGTGCGGAGCAGGTGAAGACGGCGGATGGCTCGCTCATTTCCGCAGGACAAATGCTGGAGCGGTTTTTGTTCCCTCCGGCGATGCAATGGAGTCCGATCAGCAAGCTGTCAGGCGGTGAGAAGCGCCGACTCCAATTGCTTCGCGTGCTGATGAAGGCGCCGAACGTGCTGCTGCTCGATGAGCCGACGAATGATTTGGATATCTCGACCTTGGCTGTATTGGAAGATTATTTGGATGATTTTCCGGGCGTCGTATTTGTCGTATCTCATGATCGCTACTTTCTTGACCGTACAGTTGATAAAATTTTGTCCTTTGAGGATGGCGTCATTACGCAGCATACAGGCAACTATAGCGAATATCAGGAGTTTTTAGAAAAGCATGGCTCGGCGGCCAGCGCAGCGTCAACGCTGGGAGGAGCCTCGGCGGGTGGAAATGCGAAGAATGCTGGGACAGGCACGGGGATAGCTGCTGGAAGCGGGGGTGCAGCGGGCGAATCGAATGCAAAAGCCGGAACGGGCGGCAGCAAGGAACGGGCGCTCAAAATGTCCTACAAGGATCAAAAGGATTTTGAGCAAATTGACGGCTGGATTGAGCAGGCTGAAAATGATATTGCGCACATTGTGCAGCGCATGGAGGAATCCGGCAGTGATTCGGTGCTGATTCAGCAGCTATCGGAGGAGCAGCAGCAGTTGGAAGAAAAGCTGGAGCAGCTTATGGAGCGCTGGACGGAGCTTAATGAGCTCGCGGAGCAAATTGCCGCTCAGAAGAAGGGTTAAGGTTAATGGGGCCTAGAAAACAGGAGAGGGAGATGGAGATGTTTTCAGAAGTACGCAACATTTATTGCATTGGACGGAATTATCGTTTGCATGCATTGGAGCTGGGCAATGAGGTGCCTGAATCGCCGATGGTATTTACAAAGCCGACTCATTCGCTTGTACCGATGGATGGCCATGTTGTGGAGCTGCCGGGTAATCAAGGCGAGGTTCATTTCGAGCTGGAGCTGGTGCTGCGGGTTGGCAGGACGCTTGAGCCTGGCATGGACGCTGACACATGTATTGATGGCCTGGCACTGGGACTTGATATGACGCTTCGCGATGTGCAAAGCAAAATCAAAGCGAAAGGCCAGCCATGGCTGCCGGCCAAAGGCTTCAAAGGCTCCGCCCCCCTTGGCGCATGGCTGCCGTACCCTGGTTCGGAAGAGCTCAAGGCCCATGATTTTGCGCTGCTCCGCAATGATGAAGAAGTACAACATGGCAATTCGGCCGATATGCTGTTTGATATTGGAACGCTGCTTCGGCACATTAACGACAACTACGGGCTTGGGCCGGGCGATCTCATTTTTACGGGGACGCCAGCTGGTGTAGCTGCATTGCAGGATGGTGACAAGCTTTCGGCAATATGGCAAGGCAAAGAAGTAGCTAGCTGTACGATTAAGCTCGTATAATCGGATTATAACAACCAAAAAGCCCTCAAACCCGCGCGAGTCGCAGAGTTTGAAGGCTTTTTTGCGTTGCAGCCTTTTCTTTAGAAAGACTAAAATTAATCATTAAAGGCTTTCAGCATCCATACATGCTTCTCAAGCGAGGTATGGATCGCAAGCAGCATATCGGCTGTCGTCTCATCATTCGCTTCTTGGGCAATTGACATGCCAGCTTTCAGCTCTCCAATTATGGTTGAGAAGTCGGAAATTAGGGACTCTACCATAACAGTAGCTGTTTCTTTGCCTGTGGCATCTTTGATAGAAGCTGTCTCCATATATTCTTTCATCGTGGCGACTGGCTTGCCTTCCAGTGCGAGCAGGCGCTCAGCCAACTCATCGACATTTAAAGCGGCCTCTTCATAAAACTCTTGGAACTTCACATGCAGGGTGAAAAATTGCGAGCCCTTCACGTACCAGTGGAAATTGTGCAATTTAATATAGAGGACACTCCAGTTAGCGATTTGTTTGTTTAATACCTCATGTGTTTTGTTCATTATCGTTCATCCTTTCGTTTCCTGAGTTTAGGTTTCTGCAAGGGAAGTTTGCTAAGTTTAATATCAAAGGTGAAAAGCTGATCGCATAATTTATAATTATTACTTATTTATAATTATTACAAATAACGAGCGCTTTGTCAAGCTTGCCTCCCTGTATTCATCCGATAACATACTATAAACGTCCGAGCTTTATTTTAAACAGGCAGTGCTATTTTATGCGTTTCATTGTCTTTTTAACCACAGGCGGTAACCGCCATAGGATGTGGCGAAAAAGGCGGCGTATACGCCTGCGAATAATGCGAAGCTCGCCCAGTCTTTAAACATATTTTGTCCCATATAGGCAAATAACAGCATGAACGGAATTTTACCAAGTGCTGATGCAATGGCATAAGGAAGCAGCCGAACAGAAGCAACAGCAGGATAAACATTGACGACCATATGCGGAATGATCGGTATTAAACGTGCTGTCAAAATCGTAAGAAATGGTCTTTTTTCCATCGTTGCCTGAAGCTTGTCCAGTTGGTTGAACTTACGAAGGAAGGCTCGCCCTTGCTCTTGAAAGAGATAGCGCGCCAGCAGAAATACGATGATGGCAGCAAGTGAGGCGGCAAGCCAGCTAATGAATGCCCCAAGCAACGGACCGTACATAAAACCGAGCAGGGCAATCATGAGCTTAAATGGAACGACGGGAACGAGCACGAGGAATAGCGCGACAAGAAAGACGATAAAGACAGATGGCGTGTCATTTTGCAGCCAATCGAGCAGATTGTTTTTGTATATAAAAACGGTGACAAGCAATAAAGCGTAAATAATGGCAGAAACCCATCTAAGCATAACGATCTCCTTTAGCATGTCCTTGGCGGTACTTCTTTAATCTTAGCGGTTTCATGCAGGCTGGCGCAACAAAGGATAGTGTGCAGATTCCAGTACTACGCAAACTTGGTACTAGCTGTATGCTAACCATTCGCTAAAATAAGGGGAAAAGGCTATAGAGCGAAAAAGGGGGAAGCAGTCGTTGAAAGAGAGAGAGTGGAGTACCATTATTTTAGCTGCGATACTTATTAGCTTTCCAATTATGTTCTTTACTTGGATCATTTATGCTATTGTGATGCTGTCAACAGGCTCGAAATTATATGGTGTATTAGTCATTGCGGCTTCTGCGCTTATTAGTATCTTTTATTTGCTAGCTTATATTGATGTCTTGAAAGCTAAGGTTTTCTGGTCATTGTGCGGTTCAGCAATCTTAGTCATTGCAATAACCTTTGTGCTCGGATGGCGCTATGAACAATACGTAGAGAAGCTGAAAATCGTCGATGATCAAGCGATAAATATGAGGGATTATGAACCTTTCCGAGAAGGAACGAAGACGGTATCCCTGCAAGAGCCGGCATCGCTCAAAATCCGCAGTAAGCTGCCGCATTTGGATGGCTCAACCGCCCTATATCCGATGTATGCGGCATTCGTTCAGGCGGTATACAAGCAAAAAGAATATCCCTACTATGGGCAGGATAGCGAGGTTCAGGTGAACGGTACAGAGGATGCCTATAATCGCTTAATTAAAGGCGAGGCTGATCTTATTTTTGCACCTGCACCGTCCAAGGATCAGGAAGCGCAGGCAAAAGCGGCTGGAGTGGAGCTTACGATGACGCCGATTGGCTATGAGGCTTTTATCTTTTTTGTAAACAGCCGCAATGAGATACAAGATTTGACGCTGGAGCAGATTAAGGGCATTTACGCAGGGGAACTCACGAACTGGAAGCAGTTTGGGGGCGCGGATGAGAAAATTCGGCCATTCCAGCGCAGAGAGAACAGCGGAAGCCAGACGATGCTGCAAAAAATCATGAAGGATAAGCAACTGATGGAGCCTGCGAAAGAGGATGTTAATTCCGGGATGGGTGATATCATTAAACAAACTGCAAGCTACCGCAATTATAAAAATGCAATCGGCTTTTCGTTCCTTTTCTACGCCACCGAAATGGTACATGAGCAGCAGATCCATTTACTGAAAATAAACGGCGTGGAGGCGAACCGCGCGAACGTTAGAAACGGGACATATCCTCTTACGGCGAAATTTTATGCAATAACCGCAGGTACTGACAACCTTAAAGTACAGCCGTTTATTGACTGGATTTTATCGCCGCAGGGGCAGTATTTAATAGAAAAAACGGGGTATATCCCGCTTAAGTCGTAGTAGGTGTTTTAAAATGAATGGGCATTGCTACGGCTCAGAAGGCCGTTTTATATTTTAGTTTAAGGGGTTACTATCGCCGTGAAGATAAAATTTGTTGGACACAGCAGCAGCTATTTCAACCGAATCGTTGCTTTGGGAAAGGCTTTGGACTCAGGAGTCGCTAATACGTTGTTCATCCCCATTTCGACGGGTTTTTTAGGATGATAACGGATCTCCTGTCCGCTTATAGCCTGAAATCGGATCAAAATCCAAAATAGCGGCATCTCAGTCCTTGAAACATAAAAGTGTGTGCCCCAAGCTTCGAGGGCTTCGGTATTTGAATCGGTATCTCCAAACGCAAAAAAAAGGTACAACCCGCACTTTTCAGCGAGGTTGTACCTTTTCTATAATCTATGAGCCTTTGAACGTAATGTGCTCGGTAGCATTGCCTTTATCATCAGCTCTGATTAATTACCGTGAAAGGAAACCATGCCATCCTTTATTTAGGGAAAGTGAGCTTAAGCATGCACCGCAGCGGCATGTGCTTGGGCTTCCAGGTAACGCTCGGCGTCGAGCGCTGCCATACAGCCGCTACCAGCAGCCGTAATCGCTTGGCGATACTGGCGATCCTGCACGTCGCCACAGGCGAAGACGCCTGGTATGTTCGTCTCGGACGTTCCGGGCTTCACAATAATATAGCCTTGATCGTCAGTGTCGATTTGACCGCCAAGGAAGCCTGTGTTCGGCGTATGCCCGATCGTAATAAATACGCCGTCCGCCTCAATCAGCTCTTCCTCACCGGTTTCATTGTTGCGCACTTTAAGTCCTTGAAGACCAGTATCTCCGGCTGCTACCTCAAGCGGGGTGCGGTCGAGGCTCCAGGAGATTTTGTCATTGTCGCGAGCGCGATCCTGCATGATTTTCGAAGCGCGCAGCTCGGAGCGGCGGTTAACGACCGTTACTTCCGACGCGAAGCGAGTTAGGAACACCGATTCCTCCATAGCGGAGTCGCCGCCGCCGACAACGAGAATTTTTTTGCCGCGGAAAAAGAAACCATCGCAGGTTGCGCATGTGCTGACGCCGCGTCCAATGTTTTCTTGCTCGCCGGGAATACCGAGATATTTTGCCGAAGCGCCAGTAGAAATAATAACGGATTCAGCTTGCAGCTCGCCGATTCCTTCCACATCGAGTGTATAAGGACGTTTACTGAAATCTACGCTTTTCACAGAGCCCGTCCGGAACGTAGCGCCGAAGCGCTGTGCTTGCTTGCGCATATTGGACATCAGCTCGCTGCCGAGAATGCCGTCAGGGAAGCCGGGGAAATTTTCAATTTCGGTCGTCGTCGTCAACTGGCCGCCTGGCTGCCAGCCTTCAATAACGAGCGGCTCCATGTTGGCGCGAGCCAAATAAATAGCAGCGGTTAGTCCCGCAGGTCCAGTACCGATAATAATTGTTTTATGCATAAATAATTGCCTCCATTCGATAACCTCTGATCATCATTTCTAGTTTAAAATTATTACAATTAACGGGTACTGTCAAACATGTTCATCTTAAATTCATCTATATGTATTATGGTAGGGTAAAGTCGAACCGCAGGGGAGAGCCGCATGCCAAAAATATTAGTTGTAGATGACGATCCAAACATTCGTGAGCTGGTCAGCATTTTGCTGCGCCGCGAAGGTTTTCAAATTATAGAAGCGCAGGATGGACAGGAGGCGCTAGAGCTGCTTGAGACGGTGCTGCCGGATTTAGCCGTTATTGATGTCATGATGCCGCGCATGGATGGCTGGGCCTTATGCGAAACGCTGCGCGCATCGTATGATATGCCGCTGCTGCTGCTGACCGCTAAAGGAGAAACGGCGAATAAAGTAAAAGGCTTCGGCCTTGGGGCGGATGATTATATGGTAAAGCCATTTGAGCCGCTAGAGCTGGCAGTACGCATTAAAGCTTTGCTCAAGCGCTACCGTATCGCGACTTCACAGACCGTGGAGCTGGGGCGGCTGACGCTTAATTTGAGTGAATTTCATGTCACGATGGCTGGCAAACGGCTGCTGCTGCCGCCTAAAGAGTTTGAGCTGTTGTTCAAGCTGGCAAGCTACCCGGACAAAACATTTTCAAGGGAGCATTTGATCGAGCAAATATGGGGCATGAACTATGAAGGGGATGAGCGGACGGTGGATGTACATATCAAACGGCTGCGCGAGCGCTTTACCGAGGAAGAAGCGGGCATCCGAATCGTCACGATTCGCGGGCTTGGTTATCGAATGGAGGAGCTTGAATGATTCGCAGCCTGTATGTCCGCGTGACCTTGACGTTTCTCGTCATTGTGGTCATCAGCATGGGTATTGCTTATTGGATGGCGGATCAAATGTTCACAAGGGATTTAAGCGGACAGTTTCCTAAGCTGTTGGATCTCTCGATTGTACGGATGGAACAGCTTTATGCCGCTTCCGAGCCAAAGTCCTTGAGTATCTTCATTAAACAGGTTGCAGAAATGCAAAATATAGCGATTGTAGCCATAGACCGTAGTGGAGAAGTCATTGTGGCGGGCAAGACCAGCGCGGAAATTACACAGCTTCTAACGCCAGAGGTGATTGATAATGCTTTGGCCGGTCAGCTGCAAATGCTGCCAAGCCAAGCTGAGGGCGAGAGCAACGGGCCGTCCTCGCCACCAGCTTTAGGGCGCAAAGCTGTGCTTGGCGAAAGGGAGTGGGCGATTTTCGTTCGGCCCGATCGCATTCCGGAAATTCGCAGCTTCCAGCGCAACACCTACACCATATTGATTACGCTGCTTGTCGCCGGCTGCATTCTAATTCCGATTGCTGCACGTTATTTGGTCAAGCCGCTCAAAATGATGACCGAAGCGACGAAGCGCATCGCCACCGGAGATTTCTCTGTGCAGCTTCCGCTGCAGCGCCGGGATGAGCTTGGTCATTTGGCAGACAGCATCAATCGCATGACATTAGGCTTGTCGCAGCTGGAGACGATGCGGCAGGATTTTGTATCGAATGTCTCCCACGAAATACAATCGCCGCTGACCTCAATCGGCGGCTTCGCTGAGGTGCTGCGCAGTGAGCAGCTGACCGATGAGGAGCGCAACCGATACGTCGACATTATTAAGCAGGAGAGCAGCCGCTTGTCCCGGCTGAGCGAGAATTTGCTTAAGCTCGCTTCGCTGGACTCGAAGCAGCATCCCTTTGAGCCGCGAGCGATCAGGCTCGACCGCCAGCTTCGCAATGTCGTGCTTTCATGTGAGCCGCAGTGGATGGCGAAGCAGCTCACGGTTGAGCTGCTGATGGAGGAGACGGTCATCGTCGCGGATGAGGATCAGCTGAGTCAGGTTTGGAATAATTTGCTAGCGAACAGCATGAAGTTTACACCGGATAATGGGCATATCCGTATTACGCTATCTGAGGAAGAGGGCTGTGCGACCGTACGTATTGCCGATAGCGGCAGCGGTATTGCCCCCGCTGATCAGGAACGGGTATTCGAGCGTTTTTATAAAGCGGATGCGGCGCGTGACCGAGTGAAAGGCGGCAGCGGGCTAGGGCTGTCCATTGTGAAGAAAATCGTCGATATTCACGAAGGCCGGATTGAAATCGAATCCAGCGTCTTAGCAGGCGCAGGCAATGGGGTGCCATCCGGCACGACGATTCGGGTTATGCTGCCGCTTCGTTTGGCGCAGCTGCAAGCGGCTCCGGCTGGCAGCGGTGAAAAAGACATGGACTAGCTGGAAACAGAAGCCAAGACAAGGTATGATGGGGAGAGCTATACACGAACAAAATGTGAAAGATGGAGGCGGCGACGTATGGGACAGAAGGTACGCAAGGCGATTATCCCTGCAGGCGGACTTGGCACAAGATTTTTGCCCGCAACGAAGGCGCAGCCTAAGGAAATGCTGCCGATTATAGATAAGCCGGCGATTCAATATATTGTGGAAGAAGCGGTACAGTCGGGCATCGACAGCATCGTTATTGTGAGCGGCCGTCATAAGCGGGCAATCGAGGACCATTTTGACAAGTCGGTTGAGCTTGAGGGAGAGCTAGAGGAGCGCGGCAATGAGGAAATGCTCAAGGTTGTAAAAGAAATTTCGCAGCTTGCCGACATTTATTATGTTCGGCAGAAGGAACCGCTCGGTCTCGGGCATGCGGTGCTGTGCGCGCAGCGTTTTATTGGCGACGAGCCATTCGCGGTGCTGCTTGGGGACGACATTCTGACGTCCGAGCCGCCATGCCTGAAGCAAATGATTGATCGTTATGAGCAGTATGCCACCTCAGTCGTAGCACTTATGGAGGTTCCGTGGAATCAGACGCATAAATATGGCATTGCCGATATTCGCGACGAAGCGGGACATATTCGTGAGCTAATCGAGAAGCCGCTTCCCGGACAAGCACCTTCGAATTGGGCTGTTGTGGGCCGCTATGTGCTGGAGCCGGCTATTTTCGATCTTTTGTCGAAGGCGGAGCCGGGCAAGGCAGGGGAAATTCAGTTAACGGACAGTCTGCAGCGGTTGAACGAGCTGTCGCCGATCATTGGGCACCGTTTTACAGGCAAGCGCCATGATGTGGGGGATAAGCTTGGCTTTGTTCAAGCGACGATTGATTTTGCGCTGGAGCGTGAAGATTTGCGGGAGGACGTTCGGCGCTATGTGCTGGAGCGCCTGGCTGCCTATTCGCATAGCTAGTCTGTATGAGGCGAGGATGTATTTTTGTGTCATTTTAGTAAATTAATTTCCTGCTCATCTTTTTTTAAGGTTATTTTCATAAAGCGGTTTTATACTAACACTACATTAAGTAGTTATAACAAGGTGTGAGGTAGTCGTGGGAACAAGTGACATTCAGACAAAAGGGCTGGAGCGCTTTTTTGGCCCGTTGGAGGCAAGGATTATGACCATCCTGTGGTCGCAGCCTGATAGCTACATCAAGGATGTACAGCATAAGCTCGATCAGGACAAGCCATTAAATTTCAACACCGTTATGACCGTCATGAATCGTCTTGTGGACAAGGGGCTGTTGGTGAAGTCATCAGGCAAGCCGGCGAAATATGCGCCTGTGCACACGCAAGAGCAATTTCTGAGCATTCAGTCGCGCGAGCTTCTTGAAGATCTTGGCCCGCTCGTCGTCAACTATATGTTCGATGCGATGGAAGAGGCCGATGAAGAGCTGCTGGACAAGCTGGAGCAAAAAATCAAATCGCTTAAAGAGGGCAGGCGCCATGAGCTGGAGTCTTAGATCGAAATGGACGTTTGGCTTTTGCCTGATGCTGATTGGATTTACTCTGCTGCAAATGGGCATGTATGCGGCGCATACGCTGCTTGGCTGGGAGAAGGCTGCGTTTAATGTATTTGAATTATGCGAAAGCCTGATCAAGCGTTACAGCCTGCTGCTCCTTGGCTACATGATGAAGCTTGCTGTCTTTGGGACGTTCGTCCATCTGTTGTACGTAACGGTGAAGCAGTGGCTGGGTGTACGAGCCGCAAAGCGTAAAATGACTATTTTACAGCATGACGCCTTATCGGATGAGCTGAATGCGATTTATTTTGCAGGCAGCAAGGCAATCATGGTCGTATCACATCCAGAGCCGATTGCGCTGACGCTTGGTTTTCTACGACCCAAAATCATTTTATCCACGGGCCTTCTCAATCTGCTTGACAAGGAGGAGCTTGAGGCGGTGATCGAGCATGAGCACTTTCATTATCGCAATCGCGACCCGCTGATGATTTTGATATTGCAGGTCGGGGCAACAGTATTGTGGTATATGCCGATTTTACGCTGGGGGGTCGAGCAGTATAAAACGACCCGCGAGCTGTTAGCCGACCATTTCGCTTTGCAGCGGCAGGTGAGCGAGCATAGTCTCGGCGGCGCCCTGCTCAAGCTGGTGAAATATAGTCGTGGAGAACGCAGCGCTCGGAGCTTTGTTCATGCTTCCTTTGCCGACCATACCATTAATTATCGGTTAATTAGGCTGCTCAATCCCGAATCGCAGGAGCTTAGCATGCGTTGTCCGTTACTGGCGTTGTTACTATCTATACTGACCTTTGGTTCACTCTCGGCTATGTATCTATCTATTATGATTTAGGAAATAAAGCTTTACGCTTTCTGCCATTTGGATATACAGGTTTTATGCGAAGCGCACAACTCCCCATAAGGAAAGGCGCGCTTCGCCTTTATATAATCCACAACACTACATTATGTAGTTTTAAAAACAAAGGAGGACTTTTAGATGAAGAAGAGAAATGTTGTGATTGGTGCAGTTGCTGCGGTGGTATTGTTAGGAGGTGCAGGTGCGTATGCAATGTATGATTCGTTCACAGGCAACAACAAGGAAATTAAGAGTGTAATAGGCACGGAATCAACGGCTGCGAGTTCTGCATCAGGCACGAATAGCGCAGATTCTAGTTCCACAAATAGTACGAATGGTACGGAGACGGCTGCTGCTGCTGGAGCTGTAGCAGATGTAAACGGGGTGTGGACGATTGATTCCACCTCTAATGTGTATTTCTCGGTTACGACCTCCCGTGAGACGGTTAACTTTGAAGTAAATGGCGTAACGGGAACATGGAATGTAGATACGGCGGATGCGGCAGCTAATGCGGCAGATGCGAGTCTGGATATGAACGTTCTTGATTCTGGCAATGGACAGCGCGACGGCCATGTGAAAGAAGCGGATTTTCTCGATGTGGCCAACTTCCCAAGCTCCACGTTCAAAGCTACCAAGTTTGAGGCGCTGCCAGCGGAAGTGAAGGACGGAGAAACATTCCCGCTTATTATGACTGGCGACTTGACAATTAAAGGGATTACGAAGGAGGTTACCTTTACAGGACAAGCGGCATACAGCGGCGGCAAGCTGAATGTGGAGAGTGAGACGGTCGTCACGTTTGAGGAGTTTGGTATGAAGAACCCGCATAATGTGGTGATGGATACTGAAAATGACGTTACCGTGCAGCTGCGCCTTACTCTATCGCAAAGCGCTTAATATGCGAATAGCGAGCCGCTAATTCGTTCCCTTTTAAAGCAAGAGCAAGGCTTAGGCCTTGTTCTTGCTTTTTTATGGAGCATAGAGAAAACGCAGCAAGGGGTCAAGTCCATTATTGGATTTGATATGGAAATATGTACGTACAAGTTGGCGGTATGCTATACTTATGCAATTAATAGGAGTTTTTAATTGACCTTTCTGCAAGTACACTCGCACAAAAAAAGTTGGACGGAAAACATTACGTTTTTCCGCCCAACTTTTTATTTTAGGGACTTATTGGACAGCCCCTTTCCCTCGTAGCTAGTCAGCGATGTTCTAGACAAATAAAGGACGGTAATTAGGAGTATGGGCAGCTCATATCAGTGAAATTATTGTTTATCATTTTTGGGTTTAAAGTGTAATCCGGTAAGAAATGATAGTTGTAAGGATACTACTATAGCGACAGCTAATATGAGCTGAATGTCATCTGATAGATTTATTAATGAACCTATGATTAGAAAGAGAATGACAGAAATAACTATTGAAACTAAACTCGCTAGAAATGCATATTTCATTGAATTCCCTCCTGAAATTAATGAGGTGTAGAGGAGGTGTAGAGATTTCTCTCTACACCTTTTTATTACCAAGAAATTTCAGTTACATAATCTAGCGTTTCAGTAGTCGTTCCTGGTGTGACCGCTAAGCCAATACTAGGAAACACTGAAACTCCTACTGTACCTAATAGAACCCGATGTCCATAACGGAACAAAAGATTAGATTTTCCGGATTTTTTTTGTGTATATACTACTTGATTAAATGAACCTTTTGTTAAATTAGCAGTCCCGATTAAATCAAAGGATGCTGCAACTCCTGCTCCTATATCATGGTTTGAAGGTGTAGTTGAAGAAGTGCAAGTCCATCCGTTTTGACCAAATAAATTGCACGTTTCATTGTTATGTTGTCTGATGCTTCCTCCAGAAGTAGGGAGGTAGAATTCATTAGTAACGGGGTAACCTACAGACATTTTATCAGTAAAGTGAAGTAATGGTTTAACCAGCCATTGAAAAGAACCGAGAATATATATTTTTTTACTGCCTGGAACATCGCTCGTCATTTCCAAAGCAACCCCGAATATTGAGATATCTTGATCTTTTATAAGTGCGCGAGCAGTAAAATCATTAGTGTTTTGGCCTTCACTTTCGAGACTATATAGTTTTGGGGCGGTATTAGAGATTTTTCTCGCATTGTTATCAATAAGCATCCTTAAAGTATTTTTGTCGAAAAATGGAATTTCTTCTGAGGTTAGCCCCATCTCATTAATGATATAGAACAGTTCTTTTTCAGTCAAACTTGAATTATCTGTTGGCGTGTTTGTCATCTCACTTGCTGCAACGGGAAAACTTGAGGTTAGTAATATACCCAACATTAACACTAATACTAGTATTTTTTTCAATTTTCAGCCTCCATATTTTATCTTTTTTATATTGAATGCTGGCCAG
Organism: Paenibacillus sp. KS-LC4; assembly: GCF_036894955.1. NCBI lineage: Bacteria > Bacillati > Bacillota > Bacilli > Caryophanales > Paenibacillaceae > Paenibacillus > Paenibacillus sp. KS-LC4. The sequence continues at coordinate 883,027 of NZ_CP145905.1, forward strand.
CAATTCAAACGAAAGAAACTAGTGGAATCTGTTCAATAGAAATGTAGCAAAATTCTTTGTTGCTCATATTTAAAAACCATATCATCCAAATTATATCAAAATAATTCTAAATGTCAAAAAACGTAAGTCTCACTAAAATAAAATTCCGTTTTCTTTATCATATTCAACAAATGATTAATCTTTATCTTCTTTCTAGCTAATAAATTTATAAATTTTATTATATGTACATGTGGATTTTTTAAAATATAAAATTAAATATATTTTTAAAATAACTGAAGAAGAAAAAAAGATTAAGTGAGTTGTTTGATATTTTTAACTTGTTTTTCTTGTTTCACGCTGTGTGGGCTCTGGTAATAAAAGATGCTGATAAGAAAAAAGCTATTAATTTTTGCTAGAATTATTTGATATTTATAGCTAGGATAGAGAGAGGGGCATGTAAGATCTCCCCATTCAATAGTGAGCTTATTAATTTTTTTTATTTCCCATCATTTAAAAATGGAGATCATTTACTATTTCATATAGAATAGAGGGAAGGAAGATTAAAGTTTGATTGCGTCAGGAGATGAGCACAGGTGCATTGCCAACATTGCGGAAATAAATATGAGCCTAGTGCCGTATATTGCAGCAAATGCGGGAAACCGCTGCTTCAGGACGCGCAGGCAAATGAGCAGACGCAGGCTGTTGTCATTCAAGAGCATGAATTATTCGTTCGGGAGGCAAGCGCCTCACTAGTGCCAGAGCAAGCGCCAGTACGAAACAGAAGAGCCCGTACCGGGGCTGGGCGTAAGTTTATTATTGCGCTCGTGCCGGTCGTCGTATTTATTACAACGTCTGCTGGTGTTTTTTCTTATTACATATATGAAAGCGATTTGAATGATCATGTCGCCGAATGGCATGAGCAAGCGAAGCAGAGAGCTTGGGGAGGCAAATATCACGAAGCGATGCTCCAGCTTGAGAAGGCGGCGAAGGTGCGTCCAGCCTACGGTGTTCTTCAGGAGGATATGGATATTGTCAACGAGGCGGTTGCTATCGAAAATAAAATCAACAGCCTGGCCAGCGAACTGGACAATGGAGCTTTGACGGAGGCAGCACCGCTAGTGAAGCAACTAAATACGTTGCTTGCAGGCCGGGAAGAGCAGATTTTTTCACCACTGCGCGAGGCGTTCGCCGATTTAAATGTTAGAATGGTCGTTGTACAGGTGCAAAATGAGCTGGACCAAATTAACTCGTTGGATGCTTTGACGGTGAAGCTTAATACGGTTAATGGTTTAGGCGGCGAAGAAGCGGTAGCTGTACGCAAGCAGATCGTGGACAAAATCGCGATTGTATGCCAACAGCAAACGAAGGAGCTGCTTCAGAAAAAAAGCTTTTCTGAGGCGATCGCCACCGTAGAGAAGGGAATGGCCTATGCCCCGGAGGATAAGAACTTGACGAAGCTGCTTGAAAGCATTCATGCGGAGAAGCAGGCTTTTGAGAAGGCGGAGCAGGAAAGAATTGAGCGTGCCATGCAGAAAGCGGCCGAAGAGGATTTGCTTAACCAGACGGCAGCCGCCCAGGTCGTTAAGGTGGATACGAGCTTTGATGAAACGGGCAGCTTCAAAATTCATGCCTTGCTCAAAAATGCTGCCACCCGGCCCATTTATTCCGTTGAAATCCAGTATTCGGTGCGCGGCAAGGATAAGCAGATTTTGAAGAAGGGCACGTCTATCGCTATGCCTAACTATATAGAGCCTAACGAATCCTTTACTTTCGACGCAACTGTGGAAGGCATTGAAGAGGCCGATGCTACTGTCGTTATCGATCATGTTACATGGTATTTGGACTAGGAGAAGATATTCATGAGAAAAGGAACTTGGCTTAGCCTTATATTGTCTGTTGCTTTTCTGCTTATGGGGGCGGGAGCGGTCGTATTCATCCGTTCCGAAATTCCCAAGCAGCTCAGCGGCAAGCCGCTGCTTGCCGTGTCAGAAGCGCGCTCGGAGAAAACCGGCAAGCCGCTTAAAGACGTCATATATGAAACCCAGAAGCTGGTCGTGATGATTGAAAGCAGCAATGGCAAGCAGGGCTCAGGCTTTTTGTACAATAATCAAGGTGACCTAATTACCAATGCACATGTCGTTTCCGGCGTTCATAAGGTGAAGATCCATACGTCTGATGCAAGGGAGCTTGATGGCGAAGTCATTGGCATCAGCAAGGAGACAGATATCGCGGTTGTCCGCGTCCCGGCACTGGTTGGCGAGAAGCCGCTTAAGATGGTTCGCAATAAAAAAGCGGAGATTGGCGATGAAGTGATGGCGATTGGCAGTCCGCTTGGTTTTCAAAATACAGTAACGACAGGCATCATTAGCGGCTTAGGCCGTAATTTTACAATCGAACCGTATTCGTATAAGGATTTGTATCAAATTTCTGCGCCCATTGCGCCGGGAAACAGCGGAGGTCCTTTAGTCAGAAGAGAGACAGGCGAAGTGCTCGGTATTAATTCAGCAGGCATTGAGCAAGGTTCGATCGGATTTAGCATTCCGATCGTCAATGTGCTGGCGACAGTGGAGGCATGGTCGTCGAAGCCAATGGGGGTGCTGCCCGAGCAGGAGGGCACGAACGGCAATGGCATGGAAAAGCAGGAAGCGACAATGAGTGAATATGCCAGCTACTTGGTTACTCATTTTTATGACAGCCTGAACAATGCCGATTATGTATATGCCTATTCCTTGCTGGGCGGCAGCTGGAAAGAGGGCAAAAGCTATGACGAATTTCGTGAAGGCTATATGCCAACGCGCAATGTCGTCATCGACGATATGCATGTAACGGTCAATAACGATAAGCAAGCGACTGTGACGGCGATTATTTCAGTGGATGAGAGAGTAAGCGGCAAAAACAAGCTGAGCAAATATCAGGTCATCTACGAGGTCGGCTATGAGAACGACCAGCTCAAGCTGATAACCGGCAGAGGCAAGGTGATTGAGCAGGCCGCGCATGAAAAGGAACAGCACTAACGCTTATTGCAGAGAAAGCCAGCAAACCGATTAAGGGGTGCTGGTTTTTTATTTTAAAAGGCCATATGTAAAAAATCTATTTGATATTTTACATATACCTAAATAAACTGAATATTCGGAAGTGTTCGACTTTAAAAGTCATACTTGTTTTAATATAAGTGTAAATATAATCAATTAATAGGCATTTTAAAAACATATTTACAAAAAAAAGATAAAAATGATAAGGTATAAATAGGATATCCTGAAATGAGCAATATTCTGTATTTGACAAATAAAAGAGATAGGTGTGATATCTAAATGAGACAAAAGTTACTTAGTATTATGTTTGGTATGATATTATTATGTGTATTAATTGCCCCTATTGCATCTGCAAACAGTAGCTCCTTTTCTTTTGATTTGACTTTCCGAGTAGTAGATGGTGCAGCTAATGGGAAATATCATAAATTAAGTAAAGGTAATTTGAGTATTAGTGGAACGGTAACTCCTTATGATAATCCAAATGGAGCTCCTGCTAAAATAAACCAAATTTCTATAGCAGTATATAAAAAATCAGGTACTTATGTTGGAACTGCCAATGTTACTCCAGTTGCGAAGTTGAATACTTCAACATCTTTTAGTCAAAGTTTAGGTACTCAGAGCGCTGAAACTGAATATTATTTGTTTATCTCAAGACTAGAAGATGATGGATGGGATCTTAGCGGACAAGGAACATTAGTGACGAATTAACCTTTTGGGAAAATACTAAAGGTGATGTATATTCCTTTTAATGGAGCATACATCGCCTTTGGATTTTTTATGAATAACTAAAAATATTATATATTAGGAGGGAAATGATGATTAATGAAAATAATATATATCTTAAATTGATCGCAATATTGATTTTAATTATTTCTCTTTTATACTTGAAATTCAAAAAAAAATCCTCGTTAACATATATGACTCTATTTTTAATTTTCTATGTCTACATGATTAATGTTTTTAAATTGACGTTTCTGCCTATACCTATTGATCCGAGGGCTATAGCGGCAATGAAAGGAGATACTGTTCAATTTTTTTATAATTTAAACTATATTCCTTTTAGAGCGTTTGATAAAAATATGCTGCTTAATATTATTCTTTTAGTCCCCTATGGATTTTTTATTCGATATTTAACTCACAAAGGAAATATTTTGATTCATGCTGTTTTTTGGGGTTTGTTTTTTGAAGCAACACAAATATTGATTTCATTCGCAACAAATTTTAACTATAGGACGATAGATATTGATGATGCTATTGCGAACTTCTTAGGTGTTTTATTAGGTTATGCTATTCATCTTATTTTTAGTGTAGTTTCATATAAGGTTCTAAATAAAACTTTAAATAAAAATAGTTTTTTAGAGCATATTTTTCAAGTCTCTAAATTAACCCTACGAAAATGACATGCTAAAGCTTATTTTTCGAAAATAGGAAGGGGTGCAGCAAGTATATTTCTTGAATTGCTGCACAAAATAGTCCGGGCACGGATAGCCGACGCTAGCAGCGATGTCGGCTATTTTGCTGCTTGTAGTGGCAGTAGCAGCTGTGCTTTATTCAGCCGAATCTGATGGACGTAGTCATTGAAGCAGATACCGGTTGCTTTGCGGAACAATTGCCCAAGATAGAAGGGAGGGAGGGAGAGACGTTTTACTGGCAATTCCTTTCATTGTCACCTGCTCCTGATAATGTGAGGCCACATACTCTTTGACAAAAGCCATTATACTACCGTTGGCAGGAACTTCAGATGAGATAGATACTAGAATCCTTGAACTCGATTCCATGTTAGAAGATCAATTGATTTTGATAATTGCTGTGCATATTGTGATGATTTGGATAAATATAACGGGGGATATATCGCGTATCATGTTGAGCATTTTGCACCGAAAGAAAAATTCGAACATTTAAAATATACCTATGATAATCTACGATATAGTTGTTCCTACTGTAATATATTTAAATCGAACAAATGGGTAGGCAAAACTTCAAACAAGTGTACTGAAGTTCTTTGTGATTATTTTGACCTCTTTATAAAAGATGAAGAGAGATAATTTTTACGGGGCACTCTTATATTTCAAAAGGTTTGAGAGAGGTGACAAGAGCAGTCTTACGCATTTGCGTAGGACTGCTCTTGTTGTATACAGATACTCATAGACTTAGTTAAGAGCGCGTCACATCGGAAATGTCAGCTAAATCCTCATCGCTTTGGCGGCCAGTAGGAGAGTAGATCAGTTCCAGAGCTACGGCGTCATTGCGCTGAAGCGGGAAATTGAGCAGCGTAGAAGGTATAACTCTGCCATTCAGTCGGAGCAGATAGCTGATGTTGCCGCCGATTGGAATGCCGCTGATTGAAGTAATTTGTCCGTTGAAGCCAAAGCGGACGACTCCGGTCGCCAGCAGCGCCTGATAAATGGTCATGCCAATGCGATGGATCACTCGGTAAGCCTGAGTGACATTAGGGAACGTCCGTCCTCCGTTAATAACGACCGTTACTGTCCCTTGCGGTCCCGGTGGGAAAGGGATAGGTATCGGCAGCGGAATCGGGAGCGGAAACGGCCCCGGCGGAAACGGCCCAGGCCCCGGCGGAAACGGCCCAGGCCCCGGCGGGAATGGCCCAGGCCCCGGCGGAAACGGTCCTGGCCCCGGCGGGAATGGCCCAGGCCCCGGCGGAAACGGCCCTGGTCCCGGCGGGAATGGCCCAGGCCCCGGCGGAAACGGCCCCGGCCCCGGCGGAAACGGTCCTGGCCCCGGCGGGAACGGTCCTGGCCCCGGCGGGAACGGTCCTGGCCCCGGCGGGAATAATCCCGGGCCTCCAGGCATCAGCATGCGCGGGCCGCCGCAGCCGCAGTCTTGCCCTGCGCGGGAAGATGGAGATGGCGGGATATGAATCTGCACTTGCCCATTGGTGAAACCGTAAGTATCGTTCATGCGATAGGTCAGACTCCTTTGCACGTCGAGTTAGGCATTTAACTATCCTTCTTCATGTTATGCGGCGAATGCCTATTCTTGTGCATAGTTTTACACAAAAGCCCGAAAACAAAAAAACGGAGCCTCCGCATGGAGACCCCGCTTTAAACAATAAGCTGTATTATTTAACAGCTGCTTCGTAACGTTTGCCAACCTCAGCCCAGTTTACAACATTCCAGAACGCTGCAATGTAGTCAGGGCGTTTGTTTTGGTAGTTCAGGTAGTAAGCATGCTCCCAAACGTCCAGACCAAGAAGCGGCGTTTCGCCTTCCATGATCGGGCTGTCTTGGTTCGGCAGGCTGGAAACTTTCAGCTTGCCGTCTTTTGTCAGGGAAAGCCATGCCCAGCCGCTGCCGAAACGAGTAGCGCCAGCTTTTGCAAATTCAGCTTTGAATGTATCGAAGCCGCCCAGCTCGCTGTCAATCGCAGCAGCTAGTGCGCCAGTTGGAGCGCCGCCAGCGTCAGGACCGATTGTTTCCCAGAACAGGCTGTGGTTAGCATGTCCACCGCCATTGTTGCGAACCGCTGTACGGATCGCTTCAGGCACGCTTGCCAAATCGCCAATCAAATCTTCAATAGATTTGCCTTGCAGCTCAGGGGCAGATTCCAAAGCAGCGTTCAGGTTTGTTACATAAGCGTTGTGGTGACGGTCGTGATGGATTTCCATCGTCAGAGCGTCGATGTGGGGCTCAAGAGCGTTATTCGCATACGGAAGTGCTGGTAATTGATGTGCCATAATATAAACAGCCTCCTAAAATTGGATTATGTAAATTACTCTTCTTATTATCCCTTATCCGACCACATAAATCAACATTGATGTTTCAAAAGTCGGATTTTAATAGATAAGGTAGACCCCAATAGCATGACAATTAGTTAATGTAATTATGCATAAGCGGGAGAAAATCCGATCAAATGAGCGAAAAAGGGTCAAAACTTAATGTAAGCGCTTAATATAAAGCGTTTTCAGTCATAATTCGCTAAATCCTTAGATTTTTTTTAGCAAATTTAAAAATTTTGTGAAGGAAAACGACAGAAGATGTAGTATAATGATTAAATTGCAACACAATGACATGGTATAGAGGTGTGTATCGATAATGAATGTTCGTTCCTTCCAATTATCAGATTACAGGTTGCTAACGGCTCTTCTTGCGGAAGTATTAACTGAAGAATGTTACGAGCAAACAATGGAAGCTTTTGCACGTCAATTGTCATGGGATAGCGAGCTTGTTCTCGTCGCTCTCTATGAGTCGGAAGTTGTAGGTGTCATTATTGGTACGATTGATAATAACACGGGCTACTATTATCGTGTTGCGGTCCATGCGGACCATCAGCGTCAAGGAATTGGCAAAGCACTTATTGAGTCATTGCGCCTAAGATTCCAACAGCGCCAAGTAAAGAAAATTTTAATTACAGCTGATGAGCACAATGAAGCCGTTTTGCCGCTTTATGAATCGCTGGGCTATGTGTCCAAGGATTTTTTCCGCTCTTTTCAACAGCTAAGTATTATAGCAGGTTAGGACAAGCCTCTGGCTGTCCAATAACCGTTTGCAGGGCATATCTGCATCGCCATTGCTTTTGGCGGTGGGGTATGCTTTTCTATTTCAAATATAAGAATATATAAGTTTCACACCTGTAAGAAGGAGAACAATATGGAATCTTATCAGCATTGCGTCATCAAGAGCTTCAAGCACGATGGAAGCATTCATCGCTGCTGGGAGCATAATTGGCTTATTCCGGCACATCTGCTCCTTCCGCAGCACGCTGCACTTGGGTTTATGGTGACGATCAACTTTGAGACACCTATTGTGGAAGCCAGCGGCAAGGTTTGGATGAGCGAGGTGCCTGCGGTTTCTTTTTTTCTGCCAGGACAGTGGTATAATGTGGTTGCACTGCTTGAGGAGGGCGGTATTCGTTACTATTGCAATCTCACTTCTCCATATACTTGGAACAATACGCTGCTCACCTATATTGATTACGATTTGGATGTCATTCGTCTGCCGGATGGCAGCCGCCGAGTGGTGGATGAGGATGAATATGAGCTGCATAATGCAAAGTACGGCTATCCAAGAGATGTGCAGGAGCATGTGCTGGAGGGGCTGAATAAGCTGCTTTTGCAAATGGATGAGCAGGAGCCTCCCTTCCATGATGAAGTGATTATTGCTTATTATGAAGCATGGCGCAAAAGCTTATAAGGCGGAGGCGGTTAAGGAATGGACAGATTTTCATTTGACGGCGGCGGCAGCAGCGAAGCTGAAGAACGGCGGCGGCTTGGGGCAGCTAAACGCCCAGGCTGGTCGAAGGAGCTTTGGGAATGGGTGAAAACCGTTGGCATATCGTTCATTATCGTTGCAGTGCTGCATCTGTTTGTGTTTAATCTTTCTACCGTAGAAGGACATTCCATGGAGCCAACCTTGCAGGAGAAGGAATGGCTGTTTGTAAATAAATTCATATATTTGATCGGTGCGCCAAAAATCGGAGATGTCGTTATATTGCAGGACCCTTCAGCTTTTGGCAAAGAGCAGGAGCTGCTCGTAAAACGCGTCGTCGGCTTGCCGGGAGACCGAATTGAAATTTCGAACAAGCAATTGTATCGTAATGGCGAGCTTGTGGACGAACCGTATATTGATACGAATATTGAGGATTTGGACATCATGCCGCTAACTGTTGAGGCAGGCAGCTATTATGTGATGGGGGACAACCGTCATGCGCGGGCGAGCAAGGACAGCCGAATGTTTGGAACGGTTCCCATTGCAGCGATTGAGGGCAAGGCGCAGTTTATCGTATGGCCGTACAAACAAATAAAGCCGTTATAGATTTAGCTACAGCAAGGCTAGGCATAGGGATGGGACAACGCCGCGTCAAACAATAGGCTGAAGCTTGTGGGAGGTGAACGGATGGAGGAACGGGCATATTATGCTGCATTGAAAAAAGAAATGAAAGCCGCCGCGCTCAGCCTTGGCATCGACAAAATAGGCATCGCCTCTGCCGATCCGTTCATCACCTTGAAGCAACGGCTGATTTCGCACCGCGAGCTGGGCTATGAATCTGGATTCGAAGAGCCGGATATTGATAAGCGTACCAATCCGGCGCTGTTGTTTGACCAGCCCCAGTCGATTATCGCCATTGCGATCGCTTACCCATCCAAGCTCCATCGGCCTCCTCAATCGGAGCCGGGAGCCAGAAGAGGCATTTTGTCCCGTTCAGCTTGGGGAGAGGACTACCATAAGGTGCTGCGCAATAGACTAGGGCGGCTTGAAGCTTGGCTTTCAGAGCGTGTACCGGGCTTTCGCGCTGAAAGCATGGTCGATACTGGGGCTTTATCGGATCGAGCCGTTGCCGAGCGGGCAGGACTAGGCTGGAGCGCCAAAAACTGCTCGATATTGTCCGAGGACCTTGGCTCGTGGATCTACCTTGGGGAAATGATTACAAATTTGCCGCTGGAGCCGGATGAGTCCGTGACTGATGGCTGCGGCGAATGCACGAAATGCATTGACGCTTGCCCGACGGACGCGCTCGTTGGTCCTGGTCAGCTTAATTCGAGCCGCTGTATTTCATTTATTACGCAAACGAAAGGTTTTGTAGAAGACGGCTACATGCGAAAAATCGGCAATCGTCTGTACGGCTGCGATACTTGCCAGACCGTATGTCCAGTAAATCGAGGCAAAAACTGGACGCATCAGCCGGAGCTCCAGCCCGATCATGAGCTGGTTAAGCCGCTGCTTACACCATTGCTGACAATGGGCAATAAAGAATTTCAACGTCTATATGCGAGCAGTTCTTCTGCTTGGCGGGGGAAAAAGCCGATTCAGCGCAATGCGGTTATTGCGCTGGGCAATTTTAAGGAGCGGAGCGCAGTGCCGGATCTCATTCAAGTGCTGCGGCACGATGTGCGCCCGGTTATGCGGGGAACCGCGGCATGGTCACTGGGCCGTATCGGCGGCGCAGAAGCAGAGGAAGCGATTCAGCAGGCATTACTGCAAGAAGCGGATGATGACGCGCGGCGCTATATGGAGCAGGCGATACTGTCACTAACAGAAGGTGTCGATACAGCACCTCGTTAATCCAGCAGCAGCCTGCACTTGCCGGCTGCTGGAATTGGGAAAGTCATTTGCGCTTCCAACGTTTGCGAATGTCAGGTTTACATGCTATTATAGGGGTCATTGTAGACAAGTTTAAGTCGGGAAAGGGTCAGGTGATTTGCTTTTTATGTGGAGTTACATTATTCCGATTGTGACATTAATCGTGGGGGCAGTCGGTGGATTTTTTATCGGCGTATTCTATTTACGCAAACAGCTAGAGAAAATGCAGAGCGATCCAGAGATGATTCAAAAAATGGCAAAACAAATGGGCTATAATCTGAACAAGCAGCAGATGACTCGTGCCCAAAACATGATGAAAAACCAGCACCAGAATATGAACAAAAATCAGAAGATGCCGCGCAGATAAAGGCATAAGCTTCTGATTGGCGAAAAGAGGGTGGTCCGCATGGCGGGAAAGAAAGATTACGTCAACTCTAAAGTCAGTCAGAACCGGGAGCAGATCGAATTTCATGTGAAGGAAATTTTGAAGCTCGTGGGCGAGAATGTGGAAAGGGAAGGGCTGCTGGAGACGCCTGCACGCGTCACCCGCATGTATGAAGAAATTTTTGCAGGCTATGAGGTTGATCCGAGCGAGGTGCTAGGCGTTACGTTCGATGAACAGCATGAAGAGCTGGTTATTGTAAAAGATATTATTTATTACAGCCAGTGCGAGCATCATATGGCGCCATTTTTCGGCAAAGCACATATTGGTTATATTCCAAGCGGCAAAATTGCCGGCCTCAGTAAGCTCGCTCGCCTAGTAGAAGCTGTTACAAGGCGCTTGCAAGTACAGGAGCGGATAACGAGCCAAATCGCAGATATTTTAGACAAGGAATTGCAGCCGCATGGCGTTATGGTCGTCGTTGAGGGCGAGCATTTGTGCATGTGCTCCCGCGGGGTGAAGAAGCCTGGCAGCATGACGGTGACGTCGGCTGTGCGCGGCGAGTTCCGTTCTAATCCGGCTTTACGTTCCGAATTTTTAGCCTTGCTCAAGTCCTAATTTTTACGTAGTAGCTATTGGATAAGGGAGACCGCTCCACAAGCTAGTGTGCATCATGCACCAGCTTGTGGAGCGGTCTTTTTTGAAATATAAGAATTTATAAGTTTCACACTTATACTCCGCTTATATTTCTAGGGCAAAGCTCTTCGCACGTCCTAGTAGGACGATGAAATCGTTTTTGCTTGTATGTCAAGTAAGACGAGCAGTGAACTGAAAGCGCCTTCAATTCTGAAGCTGTTTGAACGATTCTCCTCGAAAAAGGAAGGACTTAAGTAGGGGTTGTACGAAAAAAACGCCAAAAAAGTCATTAAAGTGACAGTAAAGAAGTCATTTAAAGGACTAGTGCCACCTGAATTTAATCCTATAAAATGGTAATAGACCCTCATATTCGTTTTTACAGTGGGGAGGGCGACGGAATAGGAGCAGAAGGGAGGAGAGAACAAGGACAAGGGCAAATACGAAGCGGATGGCAGTGAAAATGATGAGAGGAGTTGTTGGTTTTGAGTAAAAACCGCAAAATGCGGATCAAATGGATGCTCGTTCAGACACTTGCAATCGCACTGCTATTAGGCAGTTTGCCATTGCAGCCAGTCTCGAGCGTTCAGGCGGCAGGCAATTATAATTATGCCGAGGCGTTGCAGAAAGCGATTTATTTTTATGAAGCGCAGCGTTCGGGGGTCCTTCCTGAAACGAACCGTGTCGAATGGCGGGGCGATTCCGGTTTGCTCGACGGAGCTGATAATGGCGTCGATTTGACAGGCGGCTGGTATGATGCTGGGGACCATGTGAAATTTGGGCTTCCGATGGCTTTTTCAGCAACTATGCTGGCTTGGTCGGTTTATGAATATAAGGAAGGCTATGAGCAGGCTGGCCAATTGAACGAAATTTTGGACAATTTGAAATGGGCCACCGATTATTTTGTTAAAGCGCACACAGCGCCTAATGAGCTTTGGGGGCAGGTTGGAGGCGGCAACATAGATCATGCTTGGTGGGGACCTGCGGAAGTGATGCAAATGGCGCGTCCTTCTTTCAAAATCACGGAAACATGCCGTGGCTCGGACCTGGCAGGAGAGACGGCGGCGGCGCTCGCTTCCTCCTCTATCGTGTTTAAAGAATCAGATCCAGCCTATTCCGCACTGTTGCTCAAGCATGCGAAGGAGCTTTATAGCTTTGCAGACAACTTCCGGGGCAAATATTCGGATTGCATTACCGATGTTGCTTCCTTCTACAATTCGTGGAGCGGTTATATGGATGAGCTGACTTGGGCCGCAACCTGGCTGTATATGGCAACAGAGGATAACACCTATTTGAATAAAGCGATTCAATCAGCTTATGACTGGGACAAGGACAGCTCAAGCAACTCTTGGGCTTACAAATGGACAATCGGCTGGGATGACAAACGTTATGGCGCCCAATTGCTCCTCGCCCGGATTACATCAGAGCTTGGAAGGCCGGAGGCCAGTGATTTTATCGCCTCGACTGAGCGCAATTTGAACTATTGGACCGTTGGTACTAACGGATCGCGAATTACGTATTCGCCTGGCGGCTTGGCATGGCTGGATGCATGGGGCTCCCTGCGTTATGCGGCTAATGCTTCTTTCCTGGCATTTGTATATTCCGATTTTGTAGCGGACCCGGTCAAAAAAGCGCGCTATAACGATTTTGCCGTTAGCCAGATTAAATATATGCTAGGCGACAATCCGCGCAACAGCAGCTACGTAGTCGGTTATGGCGTCAATGCACCGGAGCACCCGCATCATCGTACGTCACACGGCTCATGGTCAGATAGCTCGGGCAATCCAACCTCGCATCGTCATATCCTTTATGGCGCATTGGTAGGGGGGCCTAATGCTTCGGATCAATATACGGATTCTATTGATGACTATGTGAGCAACGAAGTAGCGACGGACTACAATGCAGGCTTTACGGCTTCACTTGCAAAAATGAATTTGCTGTATGGTGCAGGCCAACAGCCGCTTGCGAACTTCCCGCCAGCTGAAACGAAGGAAGATGAAATGTTTGTAGAAGCGCAAGTAAGCCAGTCCAGCTCCAATTTTACTGAAATTAAAGCATTCATAAATAATAAATCGGCATGGCCTGCTCGTATGGGAGACAAATTATCCTTCCGCTACTTCCTTGATTTAAGTGAGGTATATGCGGCCGGCTACACTGCAGCTAACGTAAGTGTTACTGCCAACTATAATCAAGGCGCAACGGTTAGCTTGAAGCCGTTTGACGAGGCAAACCATATTTATTATGTACTGGCAGACTTTACAGGCACGAAAATCTATCCAGGCGGACAACCGCATTTCCGCAAGGAAATTCAAATCCGTATTTCCGCTCCTCAAGGAGCATGGAATCCGGCTAATGATTATTCGTATGCAGGGCTTTCATCAAGCCAGGCAGTAAAGACAGCTAAAATTCCGGTGTACGATGCTGGAGCGCTCGTGTTCGGTCAGACGCCGGCTGGAGGCGGTGTAACACCAACTCCAACGCCTTCTGCTACACCAACGCCGACACCAACACCAACAACAACGCCGAGTCCTACACCGACACCGTCGACGACGCCAACGCCGACACCAACAGTGACGCCAAGTCCAACGCCAACTCCGGCAGGCGGCTTGAAGGTGCAATACCGTGCAGCGGATACGAATGCTACGAACAATGCGATGATGCCGCAGTTTGAAATTTTCAACAACGGTTCAAGCGCTGTAGCTTTGAATACGCTTAAGCTTCGCTATTACTTCACAGCTGATGGCACGCAGTCGCATCAGTTCTGGAGCGATTATGCACAAGTAGGCAGCAGCAATGTGCAGGGTGCTTTCGTGACCATGAGCTCGCAAGCAGCAACGGCAGATACGTATTTGGAGCTCAGCTTCACTGCAGCAGCAGGCTCCATTAGTGCAGGTGGCAGCAGTGGGCTAATTCAAGGCCGTATTTCCAAAACAGACTGGTCGAATCTGAACGAGGCGAATGATTATTCGTTCGATGCAACAAAAACAACATTCGTCGATTGGAGCAAGGTGACGCTTTACCAGAATGGAACACTCGTATGGGGAATCGAACCATAATAGCAGTCGCAAGTCGTTATTCCAAATTGGGGAGGTAAAATGAAATGAAACCGATTTTCACATTGAAAGCTTCGAAAAAGGTGACGGGACTCGTCTTGTCTACAACGCTGCTCGTTACGCTGTCCACCGGACTTTGGGGATCTACTCCAAAAGTATCCGTAGCTGCTGCGGCAGCAGTCAGCATGGAGGAGTCGCGCTTCCTGCAAATGTACGACCAAATCAAAAATCCGTCGAACGGTTATTTTTCACCGGAAGGCATCCCTTATCACTCCATTGAAACGCTAGTTAGCGAAGCGCCGGATTACGGTCATATGGGTACTTCAGAGGCTTACAGCTACTGGCTGTGGCTGGAGACACTATATGGTCACTACACGCAGGACTGGAGCCATTTGGAAGCGGCCTGGGACAATATGGAGAAGTACATCATTCCGGTTAATGAAGGAGACGGCAAGGAAGAACAGCCAACAATGAGCTACTACAATCCGAATAGCCCAGCGACGTATGCGGATGAAAAGCCGTTCCCGGATCAATATCCGGTGCAGCTTTCCGGCAAATATACAGCGGGAAAAGACCCGCTTGATGCCGAGCTGAAGGCGACGTACGGCAACAACCAGACTTATTTGATGCATTGGCTGATTGACGTTGATAATTGGTACAATTATGGAAATCTTCTTAATCCGAATCATACGTCTACTTACGTCAATACGTTCCAGCGCGGCGAGCAGGAGTCGGTGTGGGAGGCAATCCCGCATCCTTCCCAGGACGATAAAACCTTTGGCAAAACAGGTGAAGGCTTTATGACCCTGTTCACGAAGGAAAATCAGGCGCCTGCGAAGCAGTGGCGCTATACGAATGCGACGGATGCGGACGGCCGTGCTGTACAAGTGATGTACTGGGCGAAGGAGCTTGGCTACAACAATCCCGTCTATTTGAATAAAGCGAAAAAGATGGGCGATTATCTCCGTTACGGTATGTACGATAAATATTTCCAAAAGATAGGAAGTGCAAGCAACGGTGCTCCAACTCCGGGAACGGGCAAAGACTCCAGCTCCTATTTAATGGCATGGTATACGTCATGGGGCGGCGGCTTGGAGCAAGGTTCTGGAAATTGGGCTTGGCGTATCGGCGCAAGCCACGCGCATCAGGCTTACCAAAATCCGGTTGCCGCATATGCTCTATCATCACAGGATGGCGGACTTATCCCAGCATCTGCGACGGCGCAGACGGACTGGAATGCATCGCTTAAACGTCAGCTTGAATTTTATACATGGCTGCAATCGTCTGAAGGCGCAATGGGCGGTGGTGCAACAAACAGCTGGAATGGTCAATACTCCGCTTATCCGGCAGGCGTTAGCAAATTCTATGGCATGGCTTATGATGAGGCTCCGGTTTATCATGATCCGGATTCGAACACTTGGTTTGGCTTCCAGGTATGGCCGCTTGAGCGTGTAGCTGAGTTGTATTACATTTTGGCTGAAAATGGCGACCTTAGCTCGGAAAATTTCCAAATGGCTAAAACCGTTATCCAGAAGTGGGTAGCTTGGACGTTGGATTATGTATTTGTCGATGAGCGTCCGGTCACGGATGCTGACGGCTACTATTTAAATGCGCAAGGACAGCGTATACTGGGCGGCAGCAATGTGAATGTAGCTACTGTAGCTGCACCAGGCGAGTTCTGGATTCCTGGAGGCCAAGAGTGGAGTGGTCAGCCGGATACATGGAATGGATTCGGCTCTTATACAGGCAACCCGACCTACCATGCGACTACGCTCAATCCGAGTCAGGACGTTGGCGCGCTCGGCACTTATGTTAAAGCACTCACGTTCTTCGCCGCGGGTACGCAGGCTGAGACGGGAAGCCTCACTCCGCTTGGAGCGGAAGCGAAGGAAATGGCTTCCAAGCTTCTTGACACGGCTTGGACCTACAACGATGGCGTTGGTATCGTCACAGAGGAGCAACGCGCAGATTACAACCGTTTCTTCACGAAGGAAATTTACTTCCCAGGCGGCTGGACGGGTACGTTTGGCCAAGGCAACGCGCTTCCAGGCAGCGGTGCAGTGGCGTCCGATCCGGCTAAAGGCGGCAATGGCGTCTATATCGGCTATGCTGATTTGCGTCCGTTGATCAAGCAGGACCCGCAATGGTCGTACTTATCCAATCTGTATAACACGTCGTGGAACAACACGACGCAAACATGGGATAATGGCGTACCGACGTTTAAATACCACCGTTTCTGGTCTCAGGTAGATATTGCAACGGCTTATGCTGAGTATGACCGTTTGCTGGGCACAACGTCAGCTCCAACCGTTCCTGGCGCTCCGGCGACACTGACAGGAACAGCTGGAAATGCACAGGCCAGCTTGAGCTGGAGCACGACTCCTGGCGCAACAAGCTATAATGTGAAGCGTGCTGCGACAACTGGAGGGCCATACACGACGATTGCGACTGCCGTTAGCGGCACAAGCTATAGCGACACGAGTGTCACGAATGGCATAACCTACTATTATGTGGTGAGCGCTGTCAATGCAGTAGGCGAATCCGTTAATTCAGTACAGGTGTCGGTAACGCCTCAGGCACCGGGCTCGGTCGTACCTGGAGCATTCGTCTTGACGGGAACCGCAGGCAATGCATCAGCGGCACTTTCCTGGACAGCAGCAAGTGGAGCGGACTTCTATAATGTTGAGCGCTCCTCGGGAGGCGGCGTTTTTGCCCCTGTTGCAACTGGCCTGACAACAACGACGTATACGGATGCTACGGTTGTGAATGGAACCACTTATACGTACCGAATTGTCGCTGAAAATGCTGCTGGCACAAAGCTTTCCAATACGGTAGCCGTAACGCCTGTCGCGCCACCAGTTGGCGGCAATCTTAAGGTCCAGTATAGAGCGGCAGATACGAATGCAACGAACAATGCGATGATGGCGCACTTTAATATTTTGAACGAGGGCACGACTGCGGTGGACTTGAGCACGCTGAAAATCCGCTATTACTTCACGGCCGATGGCACGCAGCAGCATAGCTTCTGGAGTGACTATGCACAAGTGGGCAGCAGCAATGTGCAGGCCTCCTTCGTGACAATGAGCTCGCCGACTGCAACAGCTGATACGTATTTAGAAATCAGCTTCACAGCCGCAGCAGGCTCCATTGCAGGGGGCGGATCGAGCGGACTAATTCAGACGCGCGTCTCCAAAAATGATTGGTCCAACTTGAATGAGGCCAATGACTATTCCTTCGATGCGACCAACACCTCGCTCGTCGATTGGAATAAAGTGACGCTTTACCAAAACGGCACGCTTGTATGGGGCATTGAGCCTTAGAAAATACAGCAGTGCGTAGGCAAGCTAGCAGTTAGAATAAGAGGAAGAGGAGCCGTGCTGGGTGAATATGCCTTGCGCGGCCCTCTTTTTCTGTATGGGGGAACCTCATTAGAAAAGGAGAAAATATTGTTTTAATATCCATAATTTGATAAGATTAAATTGGAAAAGATTTGGAAGGAAGCGATGCATTGTAGCGATAGACGGCTTGTGCGAACCAGGCCGCTGAAATAAACATTTCAAAGCGCAAAGGAGGGTGTTAATTATGTATCGCCTTCTCGTGGTAGATGATGAAGCTTATGCTCTGAAAAGTATCATGGAGACGATAAATTGGAATTCGCTAGGGATAAGTGACGTGTACGGAGCGATGGATGTTGAGGAGGCAAGGCTTATTTTTTGCACCCAGCGGATTGATGTAGTCATCTGCGATATTGAAATGCCGGGTGAAAATGGGCTGGAGCTGCTTGAATGGCTAAACCAGGAGCAATTTTCGGCCAGCGTCATTTTTGTTTCGGGGCATAACCGCTTCGAATATGTTCAGGCGGCGCTGCGTGCAGGCTGCTTTGATTATATTCTTAAGCCAGCCAGACATGAGCTGCTGCTGGAAACGGTAGCTCGTTCGCTGCGCAAGCTGGAGCAGGATCGAGAGCATAATTTGCTGAAGCGGCGGATGGGCAAGTTTGAAAAGGTGCTGCGCCATCACAAGCAGGAGCTTATCGAGCGCTTCTGGAACGATGTGCTGGACCCCGCTGGAAAAATGCCTAATAATGAAGCGCTGCTTAGCCAGCTTTCATTGATGGAGCCGGATGCGGCAGAGAGCGGCGAGTTTATGCTCGTGCTCGTTAGCATCTCCGGCTGGAAAGCACGCTTTGGCATAAAGGATGAAGAAATTTTAGAGTATGCGGTTATGAACCGCGCGGAGGAGACCGTTTTGGAAAATTGGCCGGGCGCTGTGCTCAAGAGCCGAAATGGCGAGCTGTTTATCGTCGTCTACCATGCGCAGGAGCAGGGGAGAAGCATTGCCGAGCTGCGCAAACGATGCTTGGGGCTGGTCGAGGATTGCGGGGTTTATTTTTACAGCCGTGTAAAATGCTATATCAGCTTGCCTGGAGCTCTCTGCACGCTCAGGAGCCGCAGCGCCTCCTTGCTTCAGCTGGAGCGGCAGTGCGCGGGCGATATGAAGGACATTTGGGTTGAGGGCGAGCAAGCGCTTCAAATGCCGGAGCAGCTGCTTGGTCGCAAGGAGTGGCCAGCGGAAATTGCCTTGCTGCTGCAAAAGGGCCGCCATGCGGAGCTATATCAGTCGGTCGATGAATGGTTCGCTTCTTATGACAGGGAATATCCCTTATCCAAAGAAGATTTGAAAGCGCTCTATTATCATTTGCTCTCTTCGCTCTATCAATCTTTTAATCAGTGCGGCATTTCAATTGGATACGTGATTGATGCGATTAGTGTTAAACGTGGGGGAAGTGGGCCATGCACAAAATCGCTTGCCCATTTGCGTTTGTGGACGAGGCAGGTCATTGAGATGGCGCTTGAGCATGCGGCGAGTCAGCAGGAAAGCGAGCCGACTGTCGTGGAACAAATCGAGCAATATGTAAAGTCGCGAATGTCAGAGGAGGTCAGCCGAGAGGAAATCGCCTCGCTGCTGCATTTTAACCCTGCGTATTTATCCCGTTTGTTCAAAAAGGAGACAGGCTTGTCCCTAACGGATTATATCGTAAGCCAGCGTATGGAATACGCGAAGAAGCTGCTCAGCGAATCGGATCTTAAGGTGAGCGATGTGGCCGAAATTACGGGCTATAGCAATTTTTCCTATTTTTCGCGGCTGTTCAAAAAGCAGGAAGGGTATTCGCCGATCGAGTTTCGCAAACGCTACAAGGGTGAAGCGGGGAGTTAAGCCGCAGTGACGGTTCAAAGAAGAATGGTGAGAAAAAATGCCCCGCTGCTGGAAAAGCTCCAGTATGCGGGGCATTTGCTATGCGGCATGCCGCTTTGTTTAAGCGCTGGCTGCTGCGGGATCATTAGCAGCGAGCACCTGCTGATTAACCTGACTGAGGAAAAGTGCAGCGCGCTGAATGTATTCGCTCGGATGCTCCCGAAACAGCATTTCATGCTGTCCCTGCTGCACAATCCACGAGCGGGACAATGGATTCGTCTGTTTGCCTGCAATATGCTCTGCCGTCGTATAGGGCGACTTCACATCCTGCGTGCCATGAATAATATAAATCGGAATATCGTAGCTCGTATTCATCATTTGCTCGGCAGGTACAGAATCAATGCCGACACCTGTCCAAAGCGGAAGCAGCGCCCCGATTAAGGTTTCAGAGGGGAAGCGTGGCAAGCTGACAACCTGACTGACATTGCTGAACAGTGAATCAGCGCTTGGCACGAACAGGCTGTCTAGGATCATGCCGTCAATATTCTTGGATTGCAGCGCAGCTTGCAGCGCGGTTCCTGCCCCCATAGAGAAGCCCCAGACAATGACTTCCTTGGAGCCTTGCTCCTTCACATATTGAACGGCCGCGAGCAGCTGCTGGGATTCTTCCAGACCACCGGTTGCTGCGGTTTTGTCAGTAGCGGAGGCGTAACCGTAATCAAAAAGCATAACATTATAGTGAAGACCATTAAGCAGCTTCGTTAAATCATACATCGGTACCCATGTCTCTTCGCGGTTGGCGCCGTAGCCGTGGCTGAACACGATTGTGCGTGTGGCCGGCTCGTTATTTGCATCATCACTGTAGGCAGGCACGTACCAGCCGCTGACATTGGTTTTGCCGCTAATGCTCGGAATGAGCACATCCTCGTAATCAAGTCCGATTGCAGCCTTCGGGTTGGAGGTAAGCGGTGCGACGTAAGGATAGGCGAGCATCCAAGCTACGTAGGCATGGAAGATAACGACAACGATCATGCACAGCGCTAGCAGTGAGGCAATAAGAGCAACCAATGCGTGCAACCTCCTGGTTTTTGCGCTCGGGCGAGGTAGTTGGAGCTTATCCAGAGAAGGAAAGGGATGCAGTCCCTGAGGGAAGGTTCCCTCCATTGAAACAGATGTCATCATAGTTGTGCTCATACCCTTCTCCTCCTCTCGAACCATGTAAACGCTTCTCATTTCTAGTACTTTAATCGTATGCGGAGCGGGAGTGCCTGTCAATTGATGTCGACGTATTGTTAAGGTGTTGTAATGCTTTTGTAATCAAGCGAACTTTTCTTTACGATTAAGCCTTCCATGAGTTATACTGTGTGAGAATGAGTTTCACTTAATGAAACGAGGGAGGTGTGGCACATCATGGCGGAGGAAGGGAAATCAACCGTACGCGCAGTTGAACGAGCGCTGGATATTTTGATCTGTTTTACAGCGGGAAAGGATCTGGTTATGACGGAAATCGCCGAGCGGACAGGGCTCCATAAGAGCACGGTCCATCGGATGCTGGCCACCCTTGAAGATAAAGGCTTTATCGAGCGTGACCTGGTGACGGAGCGCTACCGACTAGGTATGCGGGTGTGGGAGCTGTCCGCCCATTTATCTCGGACGGATGATCCAGCGGTCATTTGGCAGCCGGAGATGGAGCGTCTGCGCGATAAGCTGGGCGAGACCGTCAGCATTTACGTGCGCGACGGCTCGGAGCGGATTCGTATTCAGGCGGTGCAGAGCAATCAGCCCGTGCGCCGGGTAGCGCCAATCGGAGCGAGGCTGCCGCTTTACGCTGGGGCTTCAAGCAAGGTGCTGATCGCTTATGCCGATCCGCTCGTGCAGGAAGAGATTTTCGGTGATCCATCGTGGATGTTTACGATTGATCTGGATCAATATAAGCAGCAGCTTGCTGATATTACGGAGCAGGGCTATGCAACGAGCTTTGAGGAGCGGGAGCCAGGCGCCGCTGCATTCTCCGCGCCGATATTTGGACGGGAAGGCAAGCTTGTCGCCGCCTTATCCGTATCGGGGCCGGCAAGTCGCATGACGATGGATAAAATGCGCGATGCCGCTCCTATTTTGCTGGAAGCTTCCAAGCGGATGAGTACGATGATGAGATAGCGCACAGTAGAACAGGGCAAAAGTATGCTCTTATGCTCGTATGCTGAACGCAAAACAGAAAAGCAGCGCCTGCTTCACTTGAGGGAAAGTGAAGCAGGCGCTGCTTTTTTATGCCGTTCGGATGTTAAAAGAAAATATAATGTTGGACTGATAACGTCCAATTAAGCTGACAGCCAGTTTAACATCTTGGATGTTCTGCTGGCAGAAGCGCATCATCAGCAAGATTTATGGCATTAATAGGGAAAAATGATGCCTAATCCTTCTGGATATATGATACGCTCTTCCTATTCCAAGTTTTCTTACCTGATTAAATAATATAGAAATATTGGGGGCGATCATATTGTTGCTATTATCCGAGCGTTTGCCATTAGCAGCGAGTTTGTATCCTGAGGCACCAGCGCTTATGCGTCACGGCCATATTATAAGCTATGGGGAGCTTCATCGCATGGCTGAAAGGCTCGGTTACGCCCTGTATGCCGAGGGTCTCCGGCCGGGTGATCGCTTTGCGCTTTTCGGGGATCCAGATCCCAAGCTCGTCTTGGCGTTCTATGCAGCAGTTGGGATCGGAGCTATACCGCTCGTGCCGTCCCCTTTACTGACTGTATCCGAACTCATAGCCATATTTCAAGATGCAGAGCCGCATATGGTTTTTCATGACAGGCGCCATACCGAAACCATTATCGACACGATAAAGCATCTTCCGAATTGTCCAAAACGATTCACAACAGACGAAGAAAGTCTGATTTCAAATTCGCTAGCTGCGCTTTTAAAGCAAGAGCACGCAGCCCCTTCAAATAGCTATTCCAATCGAAGTGCCGATGATACGGCAGTGCTGATTTATACGGGCGGAACGACTGGCCGGCCAAAAGGGGTGATGCATTCACATCGCGGCATGGCTGCTTGGAATCTGCTTACGCCTTCCGCGGGCTTCGGTCATGATCTCGGACGACGTGTGCTAGTGCTCAATCTATCGCATCTTGTTGGTCAATTCCAACTGTGGGCGAACATGGCTGCCGGAGGTTGTCTAGTATTTCTAGACGAATACCCTGCGGACGTACACCGCATTATGGAGGCTGTTGAACGTGATCGCATTACGCAACTCAGCACGGTTGGCCAACTGCTTCGTGATCTTACCTGCGAGGCGTCCATCGCGGGTAGGAAATTGGAAAGCCTAACGCTGATTGGCTGTGGAGGGTCCGTTATTTCCCCAGATACACTTCGGAATGCGGTATCGCAATTCCCGGGAGCTTTGATTGTCAATAACTACTCGCAAGCGGAATGCGGAATGTCCATAAGCCGCCTTTTTCCCGCCCAGCATATAGAAAATCCCGTTCGCCTACAATCGGTAGGCCGCCCTGCCGACCTCGCTGACCAAGGCGAGCAAGACTTCGAAGTTCGGATATTAGGCATGGATGGGCGTGAGGCGCAGACGGGCGAGGCCGGGGAAATCGTTGTTCGAGGCGCTCAGACAATGTTAGGGTATTGGCGACAGTTGGAGGTCTCCGTCGAGACTATGCCCGATGGCTGGGTCCGAACCGGGGATGTCGGTTGTCTGGATGAGGAGGGCTACCTTTATGTGTTAGATCGCCTGAAGGATATGGTTATCGTAAACGGCTCCAATGTGTTCTGTTCCGAGGTAGAACAGGTCATCGCGACTCATGAGGCGGTATTCGACGCGGCTGTACTGGGCGCTCCTTTTGCCGACGAAGGCGAGGCCCTCGTCGCTTTTATCGTATTGCGGGACGGCTGCAGCTTGGACCTGACACGACTGAGGGCGTTTTGCGAGCCTCACCTCGCCCGTTACAAGTTGCCGACCCTTCTGTACATTGTGGAGACTTTGCCCCGAACGGCCGTAGATAAAGTAGACAAAAAGCGGCTGCGCGAGCAACTGACCTTTTCTATACCCAAAGGGGCAGTTTAATACATTATTTTCTGCTGACATCGGAAATAATAGAGGGAGGAGGTTTGTAAATGACGTATGTGGAAATTTTGATCCGAACCATTGTTGCAGTGGGACTGCTGCTGCTCATTCCCCGCATTCTAGGCAAGCAGACTCTTTCTAATATGACGTTTAACGATTTTGTAACGAGTATTACGCTGGGCTCCCTAGCAGCGAACTTGGCGTTTAATGCCACCTTGAAGCCCTCCTACATCGTGCTGTCTCTGGTTGTGATAACAACTATGTCCTTCCTGCTTTCTCTGCTCGCTCTCAAAAGCCGAAAAATGCGCAGCTGGATCTCAGGCTCGCCCACTGTACTGATAGAAAACGGTAAAGTTATGGAAGCCAACATGAAGAAAATTCGCTATACGCTGGATTCGCTGAATCAAGCGCTAAGGGAAAGAGGCGTTTTTAATATTGAAGAGGTGGATTATGCCTTGCTCGAAGATAATGGAAGAATTTCTATTCTGAAAAAGGATGCGTACCGGCTTGTCACGAAGCAGGATATGGGGCTGCCGCAGCAAGCGCAGGCTTTTCCTGTAGAGCTAATTATGGACGGCGCGGTGATGGAAGATAATTTGAAGCTGCATGGGTTGACCCGGGAGTGGCTTGAGAAGATGCTGAGGCAGAAGCATGGGGGGAAAGCGCTGGTTGACGTGTTCTATGCGGTAAGGGGAACACAGCAGCAGTTGGTTTTCGATTTTTACAACGATGGTATTGAGCAGCCGCTGGATCAGGAGTAGCGAAGTGATAGGTGCAGACAGCGAATAGGGGAGTCCGAAAAACAAAAAGCAGCGAATCTCCTATCATTGGAGAATCGCTGCTTTTTTGAATTGCTGCTTATTACATATTAGCAATCATTTGACGAAGCACGGTTTGCAAAATACCGCCATTACGGTAGTAGTCTACATCAACCATGGAGTCCAGACGAACGATCGCTTGGAAGTCGAAGGCTGTACCGTCTTCGCGAGTTGCCGTTACAGTAACCGTCTCGCCCGCTGTTACATCATTGGACAGTCCAGTAATATCGAACGTTTCACGACCTGTAATGCCAAGGGATTTCCAGCTGTGGCCTTCTTGGAATTGCAGTGGCAATACGCCCATGCCTACGAGGTTGGAGCGGTGAATACGCTCGAAGCTTTCAGCAATTACGGCTTTTACGCCGAGTAGGAATGTACCTTTAGCTGCCCAGTCACGGGAGCTGCCTGTACCGTATTCTTTACCAGCGATAACGACAAGGTTTTTGCCGGATTTTTGATACTTCATGGAAGCATCGTAGATCGACATAACTTCGTCATTCGGCAGGTAAGTCGTTACGCCGCCCTCAGTGCCCGGAGCCACTTGGTTACGGATACGAATGTTGGCGAATGTACCGCGCATCATGACTTCGTGGTTACCGCGACGTGAGCCGTACGAGTTGAAATCTTCTCTTTTTACGCCATTTTCGATCAAATATTCGCCGCCTGGGCTATCTGCTTTAATGTTGCCGGCAGGGGAGATATGGTCAGTTGTAACCGAGTCGCCCATAAGTGCAAGTACATTTGCAGATTTGATGTCAGCAATGTCGTTAAGCTCCGTACCAAGGTTCTCAAAGAACGGCGGGTTTTGGATGTAAGTGGATTTTGGATCCCACTCGTAGCTTTCGCCTTCTGGTACGTCGATTGCGTTCCAACGCTCATTTTGCGTAAATACATTTTCATATTTATCACGGAACATTTGCGGATTAAGGGCAGCCGCAGTTGCTTCCTGAATTTCTTGCGATGTTGGCCAAATATCCTTCAAGTAAATCGGGTTGTTGTCTTTGTCATAGCCGATTGCATCTTTGGATAGGTCGATGTTGACCGTTCCTGCAAGCGCATAGGCAACAACAAGCGGAGGCGAAGCCAAGTAGTTCGCTTTCACCTGAGCATGAACACGACCTTCAAAGTTACGGTTACCCGACAATACAGCTGCTACCGTCATGTCGTTGTCAGCAATAGCTTGGCCTACTTCATCAGGAAGCGGGCCGGAATTGCCGATACAAGTCGCGCAGCCATAACCTGCAACGTGGAAGCCAAGTGCTTCAAGCGGCTCCAGCAGGTTCGCTTTCTTCAAATATTCCGTAACGACGAGCGAGCCCGGCGTCAGGGAGCTTTTCACATAAGCAGGCTTAGTCAGTCCGAGAGCTACTGCTTTCTTCGCTACAAGGCCTGCGCCCAGCATAACGCTTGGGTTGGAGGTGTTCGTACAGCTTGTGATAGCTGCGATAACTACCGCGCCAGTGCCCATTTTCGAAGCTTCGCCGTTCGGATGTTTCACATCAACAAGCTGCTCGATCTTCTCATCCGTCATGCCGTATCCGCCTTTATCAATCGGCGTGCGGATGATGTTGTTAAACTCTTCTTTCATTGCTGTCAGCTCAACGCGGTCTTGAGGACGCTTAGGACCAGCAAGGGAAGGAACAACAGTCGACATATCAAGCTCGATCACATCGGAGAAGACAGGATCTGGCGTCTCGTCCGTGCGGAACATATCCTGTGCTTTATAGTAAGCTTCAACCAGAGCGATCTGCTCTTCAGTACGGCCAGTTGCACGCATGAAGTTAAGCGTCTCGCTGTCGACTGGGAAGAAGCCAACAGTTGCGCCGTACTCAGGAGCCATGTTGGCAACTGTTGCACGGTCAGCAAGGCTGATGTTGGATAGACCTGGACCGAAATACTCAACGAATTTGCCGACAACGCCTTTTTTACGAAGAATTTGCGTAACAGTCAGGGCAAGGTCAGTCGCCGTAGCACCTTCTGCCAAGCTGCCAGTCAATTTGAAGCCGATAACTTCAGGTGTTACAAAATAAAGCGGTTGGCCCAGCATGCCCGCTTCAGCCTCGATACCGCCAACGCCCCAGCCGACTACGCCAAGACCGTTGATCATTGTTGTATGGGAATCTGTACCTACGAGGGAATCCGGGAAAACAACCGTCTCGCCATCGACGACTTTTGTAGCAGCTACAGATGCAAGATACTCAAGGTTAACTTGGTGAACGATACCTGTTCCCGGCGGTACAGCGCGGAAGTTATCGAATGCCGTTTGTGCCCAGCGCAGGAAGCGGTAACGCTCCTCATTACGCTCAAATTCTACCTTCGTGTTGTATTCAAGCGCGTCTGCGTTGCCGAATGCGTCAACCATGATCGAGTGGTCGATTACGAGGTCAACCGGAACGAGCGGATTGATTTTTTTAGGGTCGCCGCCTGCACGTTTAACGGTGTCACGCATAGCTGCCAAATCGACTACAACGGGAACGCCAGTGAAATCCTGCAAAACGATTCGAGCAGGAATAAATGGAATTTCTTTGTCCTCGCGTCCATCTGCCCATGATGTCAGTTGTTTGACATGCTCAGGCGTAATCGCACGGCCGTCAAATTGACGAACAGCAGCCTCAAGCAATACTTTGATGGAGAAAGGCAGCTTGGAAATTTTTCCAAGACCTTGCTCTTCCAGGCCGGACAAACGGTAATACGCAAAGGATTTGCCGTTTACGTCAAGCGAGGTGCGAACGGAGTAATGATTTTGTTGAGACATGGTTCAAGTTCCTCCTTAGATGGCTTTACTTTTGATAAAGAAAAGGAAACATTTTTAGAGTGTGTTTCGCTCTGTGAAACACGATTTCAAATTCGCTATACGTCTAGTATATCGCTAAATAGGGGCTCTCGTAAAGTCCAATTGTACCCGCTTTCGCGAATATTGGCGCCCAGTTTAGGCATTTAGGCTGATGGACGAATGTAACATCTATCGGCATCGCTTGTTTTATCCTAATAATGGATTATTATGCGAGCTTTTGACAGAGCCTCATGTTTGGCGAGATGTGAACATATAAATAAAAGGATTAGGCGCTCCGCACCCTTGCCTGGCGTCTGGCGCAGCACGTGCGGATTAAAAGCTTGCTATTTAGGAGGGAAAGCCGATGTCTTTGCGATCAGACAAAAAAATGGCAAGCCGCCGTGCAGGCAAGCAAGAGCGGCAGCCGCTGCTGAATCTGTCCGCCTCTCAGAAGCGGCCCGTGCAGCAGAACGCTCAAGCAGAAACGACGAGTGGCGGAGCGAAGCAGCACAAGCGGCAGAAGCTGGAGCCAGCCGCCGCAGAGCAATCCCGAATAGCTGCGTCCTCCATGACCTCGCTCATGCGTTCAGGCGATTTTCCGATACCTTCAGGAGAGGAAGCCCGGGGCTGGAAGCCTGCCGTGCATCAGTATGTAAGCCTGTATAATCAGGCGGAAACCGAGCAGCATGCGGCAGCGGTAGACGGCTTCGTCGCAGACAAGGAGCATTGCGGCAGGCTCCGCGGACGACTGAATCGGCTGCGCGAGCGGGATTTGCTGCGCGGCGTCTTGCCCTCGCGCAGCGAAACGAAGGCGGAGCTTGTCAGGGTGCAGGAGTCTGGAGCCGAAGCTTCCGTGCTCATTCGGCTGCATATTAAGCGGCAGATTGAGCATAGAGGTATGCGTTATATTGAAGAACGGAAAGAAGAGGAGCGGCTATGGCTGGCCGCTGCTGGCGAACGCTGGCATATCGTTCGCATTGAGCCGATCATTGCGGAGCGGCGGCCGCGCTTCGAGCTTTCTTTTCAGGATCAGCAACTGGATGGAGGGGAAGAGCAGCAGCTAGAAGAGGAGAAATTCCGGCTTCGCTCCGTGCCCTACTTAAATTATGACCTGTTTGCGGCCTTTCAACCCCAAGCTGTCCGTGCGCTGTATCGGCGCGATTTGGCCGCCGCTTACGCTGACCGTTGGTGGAATGAACCAAACCCTGCATATGAGGAGTTCGAGGTCAACTGTACGAACTACATCTCCCAGTCGGTCTTTGCAGGCAATGCCCCGATGAATTATACTGGTAACAGGGGAAGCGGCTGGTGGTATAGAGGCCGTAACGGAGGCAGGGAATGGTGGAGCTACAGCTGGTCGGTGTCAAATGCGCTGACGAACTATTTATCCACTCCCCGGCAGTCAGGTCTTCGGGCCAGAGTCGTTGACTCGGCTGAAGAGCTCCAGCTTGGAGATGTCATCACTTATGATTGGAACGGCGACAACCGTTTTCAGCACAGCACAATCGTAACAGCTTTCGATGCAGCGGGTATGCCGCTTGTTAATGCGAATACTGTGCCTAGCCGTCATCGCTACTGGGACTACCGCGATTCTTATGCCTGGACGGAACAGACCAGGTACCGTTTTTTTCATATTGAGGATCAATTATAAGTTATTATTTATTATTTTACCGGAGGATATGCGATGGGGACGAAAGTAAACGTAGCACTTGTATACGGAGGAAAATCAGGCGAGCATGAAGTTTCGCTGCAAACTGCATTCGCAGTAATGGGAGAATTTGATTACGATAAATACGCAATTACCCCCTTCTATATTACAAAGCAGGGCGAGTGGAGAGTTGGCGGCAAGCTTGTAAGCAAGCCGCAAACCGCCAGCGAGCTTCGCCTTGCAGCAGGCGCTTCCGGAGCGGGCTTCCCGCTTGCTCCGCTGTTTGCCGGCTTAGATGCATCAGCTACAGCGGCAGCTGGAGCAACGGCTATTGATGTTGTATTCCCGCTGCTGCATGGCACTTTTGGCGAGGATGGCACGATTCAGGGCTTGTTCGAAATGGCAAACATTCCGTATGTTGGCGCAGGCGTACTGGCTTCAGCGGTAGGCATGGACAAGGTGACGATGAAAAAGGTATTTGCGCAGGAAGGGCTGCCGCAATGCGTGTTCCGTTACTTCAATCGTACGCAGTGGGAGAAGGATGCTGCCTTTTTTGTAATGGAATGTGAAGTAGCCCTTGGATACCCATGCTTTGTTAAGCCGGCTAATCTGGGCTCCAGCGTCGGCATTTCCAAGGCGCGCAACCGCGAGGAGCTGATGGAAGCCGTCAATTATGCCTTCAAGTATGACCGTAAAGTAATCGTTGAGGAATTTGTCGATGCGAGAGAAATTGAGGTTGCAGTGCTTGGAAATGACGAGCCTAAAGCTTCTGTACCAGGCGAGATCATTGCTTCTAATGAATTTTACGACTATAAGGCCAAGTATGTAGATGGCAAATCGGTCATGCAAATTCCAGCAGAGCTTTCGGCGGAAATTTCAGAGACAGTTAGGGATATGGCGATTCGCGCCTTTTTGTCCATTGATGGAGCAGGCCTTTCCCGCGTAGATTTCTTCATGCGCAAGTCGGATGGTCAGCTGTTTATTAATGAGGTTAATACGCTGCCAGGCTTTACGCCTTTCAGCATGTACCCGCTTATGTGGAAAGAAACGGGCATGCCTTACCGCGAGCTGCTGGATAAGTTGATTGAGCTGGCCCTAAGAAGGCATAGCGAGAAGCAAAAAATCAATTTTGGAGCAAGTGAAGCGTAACTGAGGCTTAGGGGAATAACTTGAGAGAAAGGAGGGTAATCATGGGATTTTCAACCGAATTTAATTCTGTATGCAAATTCAAGTCGGAGCAGGAGCTTCATGAATTGCTTGAATACGGCAAGGGCAAGATGGTAAAGAGCGGATTTCGCGTATATCCTACGGGCCAGAAGGTCATTGCGTATACGACGAACAATGAGGCCATTGCCATAGTCCGCATCCTCGCTTCGATCGCAGAGATTAATTTTCAAGGCGAAGAAGTGACCGAAGTGGAGATGGAGCTTGTGAGAAAGCTGACAGAAGAAGAGGCTAAAGTGCAGACTGCACTCGCTTACGAAATGTTTTTTGGCGAGCGTGAATAGCAAATGCTGGTAAGGTTCGGGTTTGTAGCCATGAGCATGCTGCTGGAAAACGCTTCGCCTTCGCGAACGATGACGTTTGCAAATTTTACGAAGCTTGCCGACCGCGAAGCGGCTTTGCGCAAGCTTGAACGGATTGCTGAGGACAATTTGCGCAGTACACTGCGGATGCTGAAGCATGCCAAGGCGAGCGATATTCAGATGTATCGTTTCTCCTCCAAGCTGATCCCGCTGGCAACCCATCAGGGTTTAGCTGATTGGGATGCTTATCCGCCCCTGCGTGAAGCTTTTCGTGATATTGGTGATTTTGTTCGGAAAAATCGGATGAGGGTTTCGTTTCACCCTGACCATTTTTGCGTATTTAGTACCCCGCGGGCTGAGGTGCTGGAAAGCTCTATACGGGACATGGAATATCATGTTCGTATGCTGGAGGAAATGGGACTGCCGGAGTCAGTCAAGTGCAACATACATATTGGCGGTGCCTATGGCGATAAGATGGTCGCAGGAGCACGCTTTATCCGGCAGTTTCAGGCACTCCCTGAGCGCTATCGACATCGCGTTACGCTAGAGAACGACGATAAGACGTTCAATGCGGTCGAGACGCTGGAGGCGGCTCAGGCTGTGCAAGTGCCGATGGTGCTTGACGTGCATCACCATCAGGTGAATGATGGCGGTGTTTCCTTGGACAAGCTGTGCAGCAGCCTGTGGCCGCAAATCGCCGAGACGTGGCTGCTTGAGGAGCAGCGGCTGAATAGCGAAGCGGCTGCTGCGGCAAATACGGCAGCAGGTAAGGGCGATGCGGACGAAATTAGCCTGCCGCCGAAAATCCATTTTTCCAGTCCGAAGGAAGGGCCTAATCCACGCAGTCATGCTGATTATTTGAATGCGGACGATTTGCTGCTGTTTTTGCGGAAGGTGGCGGCGGTGACGCCGCAGCTTGACTGCATGCTCGAAGCGAAGCTCAAGGATAAGGCGCTGCTGGCGCTCATGGATGACTTCCGCATGCTGGCGGATAGGGGCGAAGGTGTTCGGATCGTGGACGAAGGCAGTATTGAAGTAACCGAGCTATAGGCTTTACACAAGCATGCAGCACCGTCAGCTAACGTTGGCGGTGCTCTTCTACTAGGAATGAAAAGTGACGGTGTAGGGGAACATGTAACGCATCATGATTGAACAGAAGGCGGTGACAACAGTGTTTGAATGGATTGCACTCGTATTATTAGGGATGGCAGCGGCGATGTTCGGAAGCATCGTCGGTCTGGGCGGTGGTATTATTATCGTGCCAGCCCTAATGTATTTGGGGCCATCACTTATAGGCGCTCCAATCGACCATGGGACAGCGGTTGGCACCTCGCTTACGATGCTCATTGTAACAGCGCTTGCCTCGACGCTATCCTACGCAAAGCGCAAAATCGTCGATTATCGCAGCGCCTGGCTGCTGTTCACGACAAGCGGTCCGGCTGCAATGCTTGGAGCGGCTATGACAGGGCTTTTGAAAGGCGCCGCTTTTAATTTGTCCTTTGGCATTTTTATGCTGCTTATATCCGCATTATTGATCGTGCGAAATTATTTGAAACCGGTTGCGCGGGAGTGGCCGGTGCAGAGGACGATGATGGATGCAGCTGGCGAGCAGCATACGTATGGCTATGCGATTTGGCCGATGCTTGTTATCGGGCTTGGTGTGGGCATCATTTCCGGATTGTTTGGCATCGGCGGGGGCTCCTTGTTCGTTCCGCTAATGGTGCTGCTGTTCCGTTTTCCGCCGCATGCGGCAACCGCTACGTCGATGTTAGTCATTTTTTTATCGTCCATATTAGGCAGTGCCACGCATGTGTGGCTGGGGGAGATCAACTGGTGGATTTTACTTGCACTTATTCCGGGCGCTTGGGTTGGCGGGAGGCTGGGGGCATATATCGCGGGCAGGATGAGCGGCAATGGGCTGCTATGGCTGCTGCGGATTACCCTGCTCATTCTGGCCTGCCAATTGGTCTATGAAGGCATTAGGCAGCTGTAGTTTTTTTGAGCTCTAGCAAAAAGACAGGAACGCATATTGATTTATAAGCGTAATAATAGATAATGTTAATAGTTAAACTTATTAAAGAGAGTTGGGTGATGCACCGTGAGTGATCAGCGTGAACCTTTAGTTGTAAGCGGCAAAAGCTTCACTGCGGTTGCGATCAATTGCGCGGCCAAAGCGGGCGAATGGATCAAGACAAAACTAGGAAATTATAATAGACTGGATACGAAATTTTCTTCGCATGATTTAGTAACAGAAGTAGATAAGGGCTCGGAGCAGCTTATTAAAAAGCTGGTTCTGACTCATTTTCCTCATCATTCTTTTTTGGGGGAAGAGGGGGTCGAGCCTGGACCTGAGGCTTCAGCACAGGCACTCGCGGACAAGAGCGAGGCGGAATATTTATGGATTGTCGATCCGATTGATGGAACAACGAACTTCGTTCATGGTTTTCCTTTTTTTGTCGTATCTATTGCGCTTGCTTATAAAGGTGAAGTTATTGTTGGGGTTGTATATGACCCGATGAGGGACGAGCTATTCCTTGCTGAGAAGGGGAAGGGCGCCTATGTATCCGGCAAGCGGATGCAGGTGTCGAAGGAAGAAACACTCAGCAGCAGCTTGATCGCCACGGGCTTCCCGGCAGATCATCTTTATGCGCTGCCGCTGAATTTGAAAGGCATTCAGGCGCTTGCGCCGCAGGTGCGCAATCTACGCTCGTCAGGCTCGGCTGCGCTTCATATGGCTTATGTAGCAGCAGGGCGCCTTACAGGCTTCTGGGAAATTGGGCTGAATAGCTGGGATTTGGCAGCAGGCTCGCTGCTTGTACAGGAGTCGGGCGGCATCGTCACAGATACGCAGGGCAATGGCTACCATCTCGGGGTTCGAAATGTAGCAGCTTCGAATGGGCTGATGCATAAGCCGTTTTTGAAGGCATTGGCAGATGCTGAGGCAGTGGAGTAGCAGGGGATACAATGGACGTGCTTGAGTAGTCGTCAGTTAAATTAATAAGCAGCAAAGAAGCAGCCTACAGCAGGCTGCTTCTTTGCTGTTTATAATGAAACTTTATGCAGTACTGATGGTTTAAGTGGGTTAAGAGATCGTAGGCGAAGTGCATCGAGTGTCCGATTGATCGTATTACCCTTGCTTCTTAAGCGCAACAATTTCAGCTTCTGATAAACCGGAAGCCGCAGCAATAACGGAAATTTCAACGCTGAGTGCTAAAAGCTTCTGGGCAACTTCTAGCGCTTTTTTTCGCTCGCCTTTAAGGACCCCACGTGCTTCTCCACGTACTTCTCCGCGTGCTTCTCCTTCAGCAAGCGCTCCCTCAATCATAGATGCCTCATCATGTAGAAATTTCTGCCTGGCTTCATATAATCTGCGAGCTTCAACATCCTGGCTAAGAAACTCTAGTGTAGTCATCGCCTTTTTTAATTCAGGTTCGTTCATTGTTAGCGCCTCGCAATTGAATTTAAGCGTACCCTTAAGGAATAGCAGCCAATTGACTAGACTGCCATGCTCAACGGGCACTGCACGATCATCCAGCTTTGGAAGCCAAGTTATGCTATTTGCGCAATTGAATTTGCTGAATACGGTGCTGAGCATCCTTTTGCAGGATCAGCATCGCCCGCCGCTTCGTCGGCAAAATATTGTCGTACAAATTGACGGCATTGATTTCCTTCCAGATCGTTGCTGCTGTCTCGACAGCTTCTTCATCCGTAAGGCTGGCATAGCGGTGGAAGTAAGAGTCCTTGTTTTTAAAAGCGGTATGCCGCAGCATGAGGAAGCGTTCGACATACCAGCGCTCGATGAATGTTTCTGGCGCATCGACAAAAATCGAGAAGTCGAAAAAATCGCTTACAAAAGAATGTGCTTCTTTGCTGACCTGCAAAACATTAATCCCTTCGACAATCAGCACATCCGGCTGTTCGACAAGCTGATATTGCCCGGGAATAATATCATAGGTCAAATGAGAATAGATCGGCGCTTTCACATGTGGATTGCCCGATTTTATTTGCCCCATAAAATCCATCAGCATCTTGACCGCATAGCTTTCAGGAAACCCTTTACGCTTCATCAGCCCGCGTTCCTCCAGTACCCGCTTAGGGTAGAGGAAGCCGTCTGTCGTAACGAGATCGACCTTGCGGCCGCTCCCATGCATGGAAAGCAGCCGCTGCAGCAGCCGTGCTGTCGTGCTTTTGCCTACGGCTACGCTGCCTGCTATGCCCAGGACAAACGGTACTTTAGGTGCCTCCATATGGAGAAAAGCAGCTGAAGCCTGCCTTAGCCGCTCAGCAGCTTCGATATGCAGGTTCAGCAGATGGGTAAGCGGCAAATAAATCGCCTCTACCTCCTCAAGCGACACTTGGTCATTGAGGCCCTTCAGTTCACTCAGTTCTTCCTCTGTGAGCGGCAGTGGGGTATGATCACGGAGTGCCGACCAAGCGGCGCGGTCAAATTCCATATATGGGTTCATCAACATGTCCCTTTCTATTACAGAAGGCATTGGGCTGACCTCTCTTAAAGCTTGCTGAAGGCGTGCTCCGCCGCCGCAATGGTCGCATGAATGTCTTCATCGGTATGGGCGATGGTCAGAAACCACGCTTCATATTTGGAGGGAGCCAAATTAATGCCCTGATCGAGCATTAGCTTAAAGAAGCGCCCGAATAGCTCGCCGTCCGTATCCTGCGCTTCATCGTAATTTGTAACGGGATGATTGCAAAAATGGGCCGAAAATGATCCGCGAATTTGATTAATCGTGAACGCAAAGCCATTTTTATGTGCTGCCGCTTTCAGTCCGTCTGCCAGTTGTCTAGCAAGCCGATCCATACGCTCATAAATGCCAGGCGTCTTCAACACTTCGAGACAGGCGATACCTGCGGAGATGGAGGCTGGATTGCCAGCCATCGTTCCCGCCTGATAAGCAGGGCCGAGCGGTGCGACCTGCTCCATAATGCTGCGGCGCCCGCCATAAGCGCCAATCGGCAGCCCGCCGCCGATAATTTTGCCAAGCGCCGTAAGATCCGGCTCAATAGCGGCTTGATCAGGGAAGGCAGCGAACGTTTGCGAGGAGCCGTAATGGAAGCGGAATGCGCTGATGACTTCATCGTAAATGACAAGCGCTCCTGCCTCACGAGTCAGAGCGCATAGCTGCTCCAAATAGCCTTCATGCGGCATGACCATGCCAAAATTACCAACTATTGGCTCGACCATAACGGCAGCCGTCTCGTGACCGAAGCGTTCAAGCGCCTGCTTCAAGGCCGGAATATCGTTGAAAGGCACCGTAATGACCTCTTGGGCGATGCTTATTGGTACGCCAGCGCTGTCTGGTATGCCAAGTGTTGAAGGGCCTGAGCCTGCCGCTACGAGCACTAGATCCGAATGTCCATGGTAGCAGCCGGCGAATTTAATAATTTTGCTGCGTTTCGTAAACGCCCGTGCGACGCGAATGGTCGTCATCACCGCCTCGGTGCCGGAGTTGACGAAGCGCACCTTATCCATAGAGGGAATAGCGTCCTTCAGCATGCGTGCCAAATGAACCTCAAGCTCGGTTGGCGTACCATACAAAACGCCATTTTGCGCGGCGCGAACAATCGCTTCGGTTATATGCGGATGGGCATGTCCAGTAATAATGGGACCGTACGCCGCCAAATAATCAATATAGCGATTGTCGTCGACATCCCAGAAATAGGCGCCCTCGGCACGTTTCATAAATACGGGTGCACCGCCGCCAACTCCTTTGAACGAACGGGAAGGGCTGTTGACGCCGCCTACAATATGCTCAAGCGCATCGGCATATAGCGCCTCGGAGCGTGGTCTTTGAATCGTCATAACGATAATTCCCCCTTGAAAAATAGTGCAGCATCCCGCCTGGAAGGCAAGATTGCCAGCCTAAATATGTAACATCAAAACGTCCTCATTCCGCTTGGAATGAGGACGACGAACATCAATCTCGATCTGCTGTCAAGCAGCTCATTACTCATTTAACTTATGGGGAGGGAGTGACCGTTGCTCCAGCACTGCTGCTGGCCTCGGCGCCGTCAGCACCAGGTGATGCCTCAGGCGAAGCGAGTGTGTCGTCGCTTTCCAGCAGCGTGTCGACATAGGCCTTAAGCTGATCCTCATTGCGTACGCCAAGCACAGAAGCGCCGCCAACCTCTTCATCAGCGATCATATCCATCGGCGGAACCTGTGCGGTTCCAGCGACATGGCTGTCAACGCCAAGCTGTCCGAGCTTGAGCATATCTGTGGTCGTTAAATTCGTTTCAATATAAGGAGAGACGCTCTCCAATATTTCCTTCATTTTGAGAATGTTCCAACCCGATTGCAGCTCCTTGGCAAGAGCCTGCAAAAATTTGCGCTGACGCTCGGTACGTGTGAAGTCGCTCATTGCATCATGGCGGAAGCGTACATATTGCAGCGCTTTGTCGCCATCCAGCAGCTGAACGCCTTTTTTCAAATCAATATCGTAACGGTTGCCGTCGGCATTGTCGGTATAACGCATATCCTTCTCGACATCAATCGTGATGCCGCCCATTGTATCAATTAAAGATTTAAAGCCCTCAAAGTCTGTGTAAACATAATACTGAATATCGAGTCCCAGCAAGTCGCTGACCGTCTTCATTGCCAGCTCAGGCTTGCCAAGCGTGATAGCCGTATTAATCCTTCCCCGTCCATGTCCTTCAATCTTGACATAAGTATCGCGAAGGATCGACAAGAGATGGGCCCTCTTTGTAGTTGGATCTATAGATAGTACAAGC
Organism: Paenibacillus sp. KS-LC4; assembly: GCF_036894955.1. Lineage (NCBI taxonomy): Bacteria > Bacillati > Bacillota > Bacilli > Caryophanales > Paenibacillaceae > Paenibacillus > Paenibacillus sp. KS-LC4. The sequence goes on from NZ_CP145905.1 coordinate 919,935, forward strand.
ATAGAGTCCGAACGTGGAATTTGTCCTTCATCCATGCCACGTGCATCGCCGCCCAGCAGCAAAATGTTGACGCGTTCCGTTCCTTCCCATTTAGGAGCTTCAAGCCCAGTGTCCTCAAATTGGGAAAATCTTGATTCCTCTTTCGGTTTATTGAAATCTGACGTAGCATTATAAACGCCATAAATCCAGTAACCTGCATAAGCAACGCCAATACCCAGCAGAATAAGGACAATGGTCAGAATCCATTTCCACGTTTTTGATAGCTTAGCTTTCTTCGGCCTTTTTTCCATTATGCTAGTAATGCCCCTTTCAAAATGTCACAGTACCCCGTCTTCCATTCATTCCCCTTGACTGCCATTGTAAAACGTTTCTCTAATAGCATTTACGTGCCCTGCCATCTGCTGTATGATTACATATTGTAAAATTATAATTCGGAAGGACATACGGAAGCAAGTTTTATCAAAATATAGGATAATGAAGTGTGATGACCGTGAATCATCGCTCTTTTTGCAAACGGGGGATTAGCGTAATTTCCCGGGGAATGTCGACCGTATTAACGGAGAGGAGCTAGACGAACCAATGCTGGCAATAGATGTTAAGGATCTGCGCAAGCAGTTTAATGTGCAAAAAAACCGGGAAGGGCTGTCCGGGGCGCTGAAGGACCTGTTTAAACGCGAATATACGGAGGTTACAGCCGTAAAGGATATTTCTTTTCAAATCCCGCAAGGCGAAATCTGTGGCTACATCGGTGAAAATGGCGCAGGCAAATCGACAACCATTAAAATGCTGACGGGCATTTTAGTACCAACGTCCGGCGATTTGCGTGTCAACGGTTACGTTCCCTACAAGGACCGCGAAAAGTTTGTCGCTGAAATCGGAGTCGTCTTCGGACAGCGTTCGCAGCTATGGTGGGATATTGGGGTTATTGAGTCGTTTCAATTGCTGCGTAAAGTGTATCGTGTATCGGAGGCCGATTTTCGCAAGCGGCTGAACAATTTGATTGAGCGGCTTGATCTTGGCGATTTGCTCAACCGTCCTGTCCGCAAGCTGAGCCTTGGTCAGCGGATGCGCTGCGAGCTTGTCGCTTCGCTGCTGCACAATCCGTCGATTTTATTTTTGGATGAGCCGACGATCGGGCTTGATATTATCGTCAAAACCGAAATTCGTGAATTTCTAAAGGATTTGAACCGCGAGGAAGGTACGACGATTTTGCTCACGACCCATGATTTGCAGGATATCGAGGCGCTATGCTCACGTGTCATTATGCTGGATGATGGTCGCATTATTTATGACGGCGGTCTGGAGGACTTGAAAAATCGCTGGAGCAAGGGACGCGAAATTCACTTCGAATTCAGCTCCCAGACGAAGCTGGAGACGCTCCAAGCCTTGACTGGCGAGTTAGATGTAACTTGGAAAATGGACAATGATCTGACGGCAACGATGTGGCTGCCGCATGCAATCAACGTTTCTGATGCACTGTCCAAGGTCGTAGGCGGTGCGGCCATTCAAGATATTAAAATCGTGGAGACGAACACGGATGAGATCGTTCGTGAAATTTACCGCTCCGGCTCGGCTAGCACAGATTCAGAGCAGCAGGCAGCGCTGAAGGAGACGACGGTCTCATGATGGGCGCTTATCTGGATTTTATTCGCATCCGTTTTATTACGATGCTGGCATACCGCGTTAATTATTACAGTGGTATTGTTATTTATGCGATTAACATCGGGGCGTATTATTTTTTGTGGAAGGCGATTTTCGGAGAGCAGCAGGAGCTGGCAGGCTTTACCGTCGCCCAGATGACGACGTATGTCGCAGTATCATGGATGGCGAGGGCATTTTATTTTAACAATCTCGACCGTGAAATTGCCAATGACATTCGGGATGGCAGCGTTGCTACCCAAATGACAAGGCCGTATTCCTATTTGCTCGTAAAAATGATGCAGGGCTTCGGTGAAGGCTTATTCCGCCTGCTCCTGTTTATGATTCCGGGCATGATTATCGTCTGCCTGATTTTTCCCGTTACGCTGCCGACTGATCCGATGACGTGGATGATTTATTTAGTCATGCTGCTGTTCAGCTTTCTCATCAACTCGCAAATCAACATTTTAACAGGGCTGTTTGCCTTCTTCGTTGAAAATAATGAGGGCATGATGCGGATGAAACGCGTAATGGTCGATTTATTTTCCGGCGTTGTCGTGCCGATTGCTTTTTTTCCGGGCTGGCTCGCAGTTGTTATGAAATGGCTGCCGTTTCAAGCCATCACGTATTTGCCAAGCTCTGTATTTACAGGCAGGACGCCGGGCAGTGAAATTGCCGGGGTGTTTGGCCTGCAAGTAGTATGGTTCGTCGTGCTGCTTGTGCCAATTTGGTTCACATGGCGGGCGGCGCGCAAGCGGCTGTTCGTGCAAGGAGGTTAAGGCAGGCATGCTGTACGCACAATTATTTTGGGAATATATTAAAAACTACGCGAAGACGCGGCTGACCTACCGAATGGATTTTTGGATTGAAATTTTGTCCGATATGATGTTCCAGTTCATGAACCTGATCTTCATTCTAATTGTTTTTCGACATACCCCATCGCTTGGCGGCTGGTCGGAGGCAGAGGTCGTGTTCGTCTATGGCTTCTTCATGATTCCATACGGCATTTTCAGCACCTTCTTCAGCATCTGGAATTTCAGTGAGCGGTATATTGTCAAAGGGGAAATGGACCGGATTTTGACGCGTCCGGCACATAATTTGTTTCAGGTGCTGCTCGAAAACGTCGATCCTCCTTCCCTGATTGGCTCCGTCGTCGGCGCAATTATTATGTTCGTATGCTGGGGAGAGCTGGGCTTGCCGTTCCATATCATGGACATTGTGCTGCTGGCGGTATTCGTGATTGGAGCTGTACTGGTGTATGCAGGGATATATACGGCTTTGTCGGCGATATCCTTCTACTCGGATGCTCCGACCGGCATTGTGCCGCTCATATACAATATTCAAAACTACGGGCGTTACCCGGTTAACATTTACAATAAAATGATTCGTTTTGTGCTGACCTGGCTGCTGCCTTTCGCATTCGTCGGTGTCATTCCTGCTTCGTATTTCCTCGAAAAGAAAGCGGATGACCTGTCGCAGCTCGCGCTGCTGACCCCGGTTGTAGGCCTTGTGTTCTTCACGCTCGGCTTGCTGCTTTGGAACCATGGAGTAAAGCGTTATCGCGGTGCGGGCTCATAACGAATAGATGAATACACGCGGCGGGGAGGGATTCCCCGCCGTTTCAATGTATGCTGTGAGTGTCCAATACACCGGGTATGATTTAAAATATAAGCAGCTACAAGTTTCACCCTTATAATTTGCTTACATAGAAAAACGGGAACGGGAGGTTGAACATATGTCTACGATAGAAGTGGGACAAGCGGTGCCGAATTTTAAGCTTCCAGCATCAGATGGGACGCAGGTGAGCCTTAGCAATTATTTAGGCAAAAAGGTTGTGCTTTATTTTTATCCAAAGGATAATACGCCGACCTGCACGGATCAGGCTTGTGATTTTCGCGATGCTTATCCAGGGATGGTTGATCGTGATGCGGTTGTCATTGGCATTAGTCCTGACAGCGTGAAGTCGCATGAGAAGTTTATTGCGAAGAAGGAGCTGCCGTTTCTGCTGCTCGCCGATGAGGAGCATCAGGTGTGCGAGCTGTTCGGTGTGTGGCAGCTTAAGAAGCTGTACGGCAGGGAATATATGGGCGTCGTACGCTCGACCTTTCTAATTGACACTGAGGGCAAGCTAGCGCGCGAATGGCGCAAGGTAAAGGTGAAGGGGCATGTGGAGCAGGTTGTGGAGGCTCTTAAAGAAATTTAAAATATAGCCATATATAACAGTGCTAGAGTCGGTGGCGCGCAGCAGGAGCTTTATCCTGTTTGCGCGCCACTGTTCATTCATAGCGCCGCTACATTTTCCCATTTGCTGCGTCTATAATAGAGGGAGGCTTGTTGAACGGATTGCAGGCTTTGCTAACGTGTAGATTTAAGTGTAAAGGTAAGCGAATGAAAAGAAGGGGTTGGCATGGCATGATTGGCATAAAAGGAAAGAAGATAGCAGGTTGGTTGAGTCGATACACAGTAGCGCGCAGCGCTCTGATCGGCATTACTGCCGTATCGGTGCTTGCTGGTGCTGGAGGCGCAGCGGCAGCCGCTCAGTCAAGTAGCAGGACAGAGCATGTGCAGCCGGCAAGCAGCAAGGCGGTCGCAGTAGTCGTCAATGGCAAGGCTGTGGAATGGAATGTGCAGCCGCTTATCCAAGACGGCACGACGTTCGTTCCGCTTCGTGAGGCGGGCAAGGCTGCCGCAGGCCGTATTGAATGGGATGGGAAGACGCAAACCGCAACCATTAAAGTAAATGGAGACGTCATCGTGCATCAGGCGGGAACGTCCGTGGTCACGGTGGACGGGCTGGCAATGAACATGTCCGCTTCTTCCCTGAATATTAATGGAACGCTCATGCTTCCGCTGCGGTCAGTTACGGATGCGCTCAAAGCCTCGTTGCAGCTGTCGCAGACGAAGGAGCTTCTGACGATTCGGATTCAGACAGATGCGGTAACGAAATATGGCAAAGCGGATGCAGCGGTTGACGATTATTTGAAGGGCGCAGGCTTCTCGGGCATGGCGCTTGTCGCGAAGGACGGCGAGGTGCTGCTTCGCAAAGGCTATGGCTTTTCTGGCACGAATAAATTAAATCGCCCAGACGCCAAGTCGCGTATCGCCTCCATTACAAAATCGTTCACAGCGGCATCCATTATGCAATTGGTCGAGCAAGGGAAGCTTAGCTTAAGCGACCCGGTGTCTAAATACGTGACGGGCATTCCGCGCGGCGATGATATAACGATTCATATGCTGCTATCGCATACGTCAGGGCTTCCATCCGAGTTTACGCGAAGCGGCGACGTCACCATTGAGCAGACGATTGCAGAGCTTCGAACGAAGCAGCTGAAATATGAGCCAGGCACGACTTATTTATATAGCAATAATGGCTACGTGCTGCTGGCCTATGTACTGGAGCAATTGTCTGGGGAAAGCTACGCTGATTACGTAAATGAGCATTTTCTCACTCCGCTGGGCATGAAAAATTCGGGGACGGCTACGCCAGCAACCCCGACCATACAGGGCTATATTTTGCAGAAAAATAACGAATGGGCCGCCGCTCCTTATTATGTGTCACAGTCGGGTACAGGAACGCTGTATTCAACCGTCGATGATTTGCTCAAATGGGATACGGCGCTGCGGGCGGGCAAGGTCGTAAGCGAGCAGTCGCTTGAAGCGATGTATACGCCGCATTCGGATAAAAATTACGGCTACGGCTGGATTGCGATAAACCTGAACGGCGAGAAGGGCGTCTTCCATAATGGCAGCGGCAGCGGCTATGCGACGGGTATGCTGCGTAATTTGGACAGTGGAAGGACGGTTATTTTGCTCGGCAACCATGCGGGCATGGATATGACGAAGCTGCTGCAGCAGGTGCATAAGCTGGCGGCAGAGCAATAATTTTAAGGTTGTGAGGGTCACTGCTTGCTTGAGCATTTCCTGCTCGGCAACGGTGGCTGTTTTATTTCTAGGACTCATATGCGCCAAGCCGCCAAAGGACGTCGATAGCCGTTTCACCATGTACTTGATCGAAAAAGCTTGCCCCTGCGCTAACTCCCCCTCACTGCTTTAATACATATAATCCCAAAAGGTATTTTAATAACAACACCTATTTCTTATCGGAAAATCTAGCCCGAAGGTGCTAAATGAATGGTTCAAAACAACCATTTTTGTCCAATATTTTGAAAGTGCGCTGTTTGCTGTGGTATTATACAAGAAAATAAGAACATATGATCTGTTTTGCGAAAGGGAGACCACAATGATGGATATGATCAAGCCGCCAGCTGAGCTATTATTTGAAGCAGAGCTGCGGGCGCTGCGTGAAGAGGATACAGGAAAACGTCCGCCTGAGTGGCTGCTGTCTCCAGCTTATGTGCGAGACTTTATAATCGGCAGAGAGAAGCCGGCTATTTTAGAGGGCAAGGAAGTGGAGATTACCCGCAAGTTTTACGGAAATGATGTGCTGATCGAACGTGCGGTTGTTACTTTGGCAGGAAACCGCGGGCTTATGCTCGTTGGAGACCCTGGTACAGCTAAGACGATGCTCAGCGAGCTGTTGTCAGCGGCGATATCTGGGACGAGCCTGAATACGATTCAAGGCACCGCCGGAACGACGGAGGATATGATCAAATATTCTTGGAATTATGCGATGCTGCTGGACAAAGGCCCGTCCGAGGCCGCGCTTGTGCCAGCACCTTTATATAACGGAATGAAGCAGGGCATTATGACCCGCTTTGAAGAAATTACCCGCTGCCCAGCGGAAGCGCAGGACAGCTTGATTAGCATTTTGAGCGACAAGGTGATGAGTATTCCTGAGCTGGATGGCGGCGTATTGTTCGCGAAGCCGGGCTTCAACGTCATCGCCACGGCGAATATTCGCGATAAAGGCGTCAACGAAATGAGCGGTGCCTTGAAGCGCCGATTTAACTTCGAGACCATTAAGCCTGTCAGCAGCATGAAGATGGAAGCGAAAATTATTGAAAATGGGGCCCGCAGCCTGCTCCTGCATAGCGGCGTTGATGCCGAAATCGACCTGAATGTGGTTGAGCTGCTGGCGACGACTTTTATGGAGCTGCGCTCTGGCATTACGCGCGAAGGCTTCAAAATCGACACCCCAGCAGCCTCAATGAGCACAGCCGAAGCGGTATCTGTCTATGCTCAAAGCGCCATGACCTCCTATTATTATGAAAATAAAGCGATTTCGCTGGATCGGCTCGTACAAAATATGCTCGGAACGATTGCCAAGGAAAATGAGAAGGACTTGTCCATCCTGAAAACCTATTTCTCCAAGGTCGTCAAGGAACGCTCCAAGGAAGATGCGATATGGAAGGACTATTACGAGGAAAGAAAATGGATTGGATAACGAGCGAGACTGACAAGAAGCTGTCGTCCTTATTTCATCGGCAGGTGTTCAACCTGAGCAGCAGCGCGGTTTATTTTCCGATTCGCCATCATAGTCCGGCATGTTCCTTTCATCTGCTTAAGCTGATTAAACAATATAAGCCGAACATTATTTTAATTGAAGGGCCTGCGAGCGGCACTCCGCTCATTCCGGTGCTTGCCGATGAGGCGACGGAGACGCCTGTCAGCTTGTATTGTACGTATGAGGATGAACAGGGCGGAAGATCTGCTTGCTATTATCCGCTGCTAAGCTATTCCCCCGAGTATGTGGCGATGAAAGAAGCGGCACGTCTTGGCGTGCCTGCGATGTTCATTGATTTGGATTATAGTCCTGAAGCTAGAGCGGAGGCTGAAAAACAGGAGAAGTCGATACAGGATGAAACGCTGCTTGCCAGCTCCGATTTTATTAATCGTTTATGCCGTAAAATGAACTGCCGCAGCTTTGATGAGCTGTGGGAGAAGCTGTTCGAAATCGAAGGACAAGCAGCAACGACAGAAGCTTTTGTGCAAAATGTGTTTACTTACTGCGCGTTATCTCGCATGTGTTATTCGAAGGAGCAACTGCTCGCCTCTGGCGATTTGGCGAGAGAGGCCTATATGAGAGAGCGTATTATGCAGGCTGCGTCTGAGTACGAGCGTGTTCTTGTCATTACAGGGGGATTTCACACGTACGGATTGCTGGAGGCGGCAAGCTTGGACATGCCAGTAAGTGAGAGGCAGCAGGAGAGAAGCGGTGAAGTCATTCATCGACAGCTGTATCCGATGGTCTACACCTTTGAAGAAGCGGATCGCTTGAATGGATATGCGAGCGGGATGCCTTATGTGAATTATTATGAGCTTGTTTGGAATAAGCTCCTGCACAATAAAGCAGAGCCCTATAACCAGACAGCGCTCGCCTTATTATCCGAGCTGATGCGCAAGCTTCGCAAAGGACATGAAGAGGTATCGACGAGCGACGCTATTGAGGCATACAGCATGATTCAAGGGCTCGCAGGGCTGCGCGGCAAAAGAGAAGGCGGAGTTTACGAGCTGCTAGATGCCGCGCTCTCCTCCTTCGTAAAAGGGGAGCGGACGCTGGCAACGGACAAGCCGCTTGAAGAGCTGGGCTTGCTTCTAACTGGTGACAAAATCGGCATTGTCGCTCCTAATTCGTTTACGGTGCCGATTGTGGAGGATTTTAAAAATCGCTGCTCCGCTTCAAGGCTTCACATTAAGACGACAGGCAAGCACAAGAAGGTGCTTGATCTATATGCCAAGGCGGAGCATCGCCAGCTTAGCCAATTGCTGCAATGCGCGAGCTTCCTCGTTCCGGATTTTGCGGTGCGTGAGTCTGGCCCGGATTGGGCTAGCAATCGGCATATGAATTTGGTTCGTGAAACGTGGACCTACGCTTATTCTTCCCGCATTGAGGCGAGATTGATTGAAAATTCGCTATATGGTGGAACCATTAAGGAGGCGGCAGCCCGCAAAATCGGGGAACGGATGCAGGAGCTTCCCGATCATCATAGCGGAGAAATCGCGAATGCGCTGCTACAGGCACTGCTTATGGGCTTGCAGGATACCGCGAGGCGACTATATGAGCAGGTGCAGGCTGCTTTGCGCAAAGACGGTAATTTTTTGTCGTTGTGCCAGACGCTTACGGTGCTCAATCGGTTGCGACAGCATGGCAGACTGCTGGGACTTGCTGCGGACGAACGGCTGCCGCTGCTCGTAGCAGAGGCTTATAACAATGCGGTAGATAAGCTGCCGGGGCTTTCAGCTATCCATGAGGATGAGCATCCAGCCATTATAGAAGGGCTTAAGCTGCTGGCCATGCTGGCGGAATCGTCTGAGGAGCATTTTCAGAATGCTGCATTTAGAGGGCACTTGAGTGAGCTCCTGTCAGATCGAAGACTCTCTCCTCAATTGGAGGGAGTGGTCATAGCGATATTAGCAGGGCTTGGAGACCGTACGCGTGAGGAGATGGTTGAGCGCGCCAGAAGCTACGTGCGGGGAACGCCTGAGCAGGCCAAGCAGACGGCAAAATATTTGCAAGGGATGTTTGCCGTAGCCCGCGATGCTTTTTTATATGATGATCTGCTGCTCGGCGAATTGAACTACTTAATCGAAGAGCTGCCGAGTGAAGATTTTATTGCGATGGTGCCGGAGCTGCGGCTCGCTTTCACCTACTTTACACCAATGGAAACATCGCTTATTGCAGAGCGGGTTGCTGCACTGCATCAAGCAGAGCCGGGAGAGCTGGAGCGTCCGCCTATTGATGAGCAGACGCTCGTGCAAGCCAAGGCGCTGGATGAAGCCATTCGGAAGGAGTTCGCCGCATGGAGGCTGATATGAACAGGCATGATGAACGAAGTAAGCTGGAGCACGACTATGAGCATGAGCATGAGGAAATAGGGCAGGCCTCGCATGCTCTCTCCGCTTCCAGCGGCCGCACGTCAGCCGAGGCTTTAAATCGCTGGCGGCTTATTCTAGGCGAGGCTGCCGAGGAAGGCTTATGCGAAGCTGAAGGCTATTCGGCTGAACATTTTTCATATACGGAAATGGATGAGCTGCTTGCCTATTTGTATGATCGCGAATATGGGGAGGAGCAGGGGTACAGGAAAACAGGCGGGCGGGGAGCCTCCGCGCTTACCGTTCCCAAGTGGCTGCATAAGGTGCGTGAGCTGTTTCCGAAGCAGACGGTGGAGATATTGGAGAAGCAGGCGCTCGACCGTTATGGGCTGACCGAGCTGCTGACAGATAAGAAGCTGCTGCAATCGCTGGAGCCTAATATGAATTTGCTCAAAAACATCCTGCAATTCAAAGGACGGATGAAGGGCGATGTACTAAGAAGTGCTAAGGAGATCGTTCGTGCGGTAGTGGAAGATTTGCGCCAGAAGCTCGAATCACAGGCGAAAGCGAGCATACTCGGCAAGCGCAGCCGCTACGCTAGCAGCTCCGTGAAGTCACTGCGCAATTTGAATGTTAAGAAAACCATCTCAAGAAATTTGAAAAACTATGATCGCAAAAAAAACCGCTTCGTCATCGACCGTCTTTATTTCGACGGCAATGTGCAGCCGCATAACAAGTGGAACATTATTATTGGCGTGGATGAGAGCGGTAGCATGCTGGACTCGGTCATTTACAGCTCGGTTATGGCGAGTATTTTTTATAAGCTGAATGCCCTGCGAACGCACTTATTTATTTTTGATACTCAGGTTGTCGATTTAACGAGCAGGCTGGAGGACCCCGTGGACTTGTTGATGAACGTTCAACTGGGCGGCGGCACGCATATCGCCAAAGCGCTGCGCTATGGTGAGACACTCATTGAAAACCCAGGCAAAACGATTTACATTTTGGTCAGCGATTTGGAGGAGGGCTACCCGATCCAGCATATGTATAAGGCTTGCAAGGATATTTTGGACGCAGGCTGCAAGCTGCTCGTGCTGACCGCACTCGATTTTAACGGGGACTCTGTTTATAACAAGCATGCGGCTCAGACGCTCACCAATATGGGAGCTCATGTCGCGGCGATTACACCAAATGAGCTGGCCGATTGGATCGGCGATATTATAACTTAATTTTTGGGAGGACTAACATAATGATAACGGAAAACCGCGAAATTGAAGCCTTGGTTGAAAGGTTTGCAGAAGCACTCTCCCAGGAGTATTCGAAAAATACGGACCGCAGCGCAAGCATCATTGATTATGTGATGGGCAAAGCAGAAGAGTTCCCGGATTTGCTGCCTGATTCGATGCAATATGCCTACCGTTCAATGGATCTGTTTGAGAAGCTTGCGAAGAAGGATGACGGCGATGTGTTTTTTCGTGCGGGTGCGCTCATGCTGCGAATGGGGCTCAATGCTAGCCGAAGCTATTATTGGCAGGGGTATAGCCTTAATATCTGCATGGGGGCCGAGCATTATGCTCTAGGACTGGCGGGAAAAAGCAAAGCGGGAAGCCAGCGCTTGCAGGCGCTGCTGCCACGAATGGAGAAAATACATAAATTTGCCGGAGATAAGGCGATTATAGATGAGCTGAAAAGCAGAGTTAGCAAGTGCAATTTTGGCAAAAAGGAGGGTGGAGATACAGGCATTATTATAAATACGCTGCTGCTTCTAAAGCTGTACTTCCTGCTTGATGATTCGTCGACCCATCAATTTAACAGCCAAAGACTGGCAAGCGAGTTTCCCGAAATACTGCAAGCGGTGCTGGCTGAACATACGGAGCAGCTGCGCGAGCTGCTGAATGCTGCGGTGAGGCAGCTCCTTGCAGCGTCCTTCAAATCAAAGGAGAACCAGTCCGTTCGGGAGCTAAGTGTGGATTTTATAAAGAGCCAACGTGAGAAAACGATTGCGGCTCGTTATCCCGATCTCCAACTAAAGGAGAACGGGGAAGTTACCCGTATTCAATTTAATCAGACATTGACCCAAATTCATAGCGCTTTGTTATATGTGATAAACATTAAAGGCGGCAAGCAGCAATTTCTCGATGAGCCGGGAGACATAGGCCAATTGCTGCTTGATGCAGTCAGAACGCTGCATGAAGTTTATCCGCTTGAAGTCCGCTATCATCTGCTTGTTATTGATAGACGTGCCAAAAATTCGGACGAGCTGCTGGAGGGCATTATTCCATTGAATGAGCCCTATGAGTTAATTGAAAGGGTAAGTGGCGAGCTCAATAGCTATATGGTGCCGTGGAATGCGCTGCAAAGCTACGTGCTTAGTGCGCCGGACAAGGCTTTGCGTGCTTATGAAATTTTACGTTCGGCGTATTACAAAGCGTATTTGCACAAGGTGCTCACAGATGGCGGGATCGCATTGCCGACAGAAGCGGGCACACTTACACAAGCGGTATTCGCGGTATTGAGGGGGCAATCGGAGGGAGGACGTCATGGTCTGTTTCTCGCCCGTTATTTAGAAGGGGAAACCTCCTTTGAGGATTATTGGAAGGATGAAACAAATCGCTCATTGTTCGATCCGAGGAACCGGGACAGCAAACGCAGAAGCCTGCTCATAGCTGTAAGCTTCTTGCCTCCCGAATCGCCCTATATAAGACGGCTGGCTATTCTAATTACAAGACCAGAATGCGATGCTCTGGCTCTCGTGTCGGAAATGTACAATTCCTATACGTTCAGTGGGCAAAGGCTGCTGGAGCTGTATGGGGACGATTCTGAGGTAGACCGTGAGCGCCTGCTTTCGGGACTGCTGATGCTTAATGGCATGAGAGATTATTACTACCGTTCCATGCCGCAAAGCGAATATCGCTCCATTATTAAAAATAATTTAACGGATTCACTGAAGCAATATAAAAATTTGCCTACCGATTCCCGGCTTACGGTGCTCGATATTGCCTTTGAGGATCGCGATGCTTTGACGCTTGAACAGCTGACGGAAGCAATCCGGGCGGGACTGCTGGATTCTTCTAAGAAGGCGAGCGGGGCTGCGCTGGCTGAATTCAGCCGAGTGCCGGACAAAACGTTATATTTAACGCTTTATCGCACCGAGAAGAAAGCAGCGATTAAAGAGCTGGTGATGGACGCTCTGCGCAGCGTGGAGGGGAGCAAGGAAGCTTACGAGCAATTGCTTTCATCGGAAAAAAGTGAGGACTGGCGCACGCTGATTCAAATTTTGCTGGATACGGCTGATTTAAGTCCTGTGCATGCCCATGCTGCTCTTGCCGAGCAAGCCGATGCCAAAAAAACAGCGCGTCTCAGCTGGCTGTCTGTGAAGGATTTGCCTGATTTAATGGATTTGGAGGGGCAGCAGGTAGATGACCGAATCAAGTCGTATTTGATGCTTCAATCGCTTGATCATACGACGGCACCGAATGAGCGGCTCAATGAACTGCGCTCTTATGTAGATAGCGGTTCGCTTGCCCATTTTGCAGCGGAGCTCATTCAGCTGTGGATTCAAAGCGGGGCGCCTGCGAAGGAAAAATGGGTGCTGTATGTTGGCGCATTGTTTGGCGACCGCCGGCTTATACAAATTTTAGTTCCACAAATTAAGGAGTGGACGGAAAATAGTCGCGGTGCGATGGCAGCGGAAGCGGTTAAAGCTCTATCCTATTTGAAGGAGCCTGCCGCATTAATGGCTATCGACAAAATCAAACGGACTGTAAAAAACAAGCAGGTGAAGGGCGCGGCGGAAGAGGCTTTGCAGCTGGCAGCGGAAAATCAAGGGCTTACGCCGGAGCAGCTTGAAGACCGCCTAGTCACGTCACTTGGTTTTGACGATAAAGGTGTTCAGCAATTCAGCTACGGCGAGCGTACCTTCCAGGTGAAGGTGAACCGTAATCTGGAGGTTGTCGTCATCAATGAAGAGACGGGCAAACCGCTGAAAAGCTTGCCTGCACCGGGGCAAAAGGATAATGCGGAGCTGGCAGCGAAAGCGAAGGCCGCTTTTACGCTGCTCAAAAAGGATTTAAAAGCAATGGTCGGCATCCAAGCGCAGCGGCTGGAGGAGTCGTTGTCCAAGCAGCGGCTGTGGACGGCCGAGGAATGGACAGCACTATTCGTGGGCAATATCGTCATGCAGAAGTTTGCCGTAGGTCTCATTTGGGGCGTGTATGAGCAGGGTGACCTGACGGATACGTTCCGTTATATGGAGGATGGCACCTTTAATACGGTAGACGAAGATGAATACGAGCTTGCTGAGGGTGCGAAAGTTGGTTTGATTCATCCGCTTGAGCTGGATCAGGAAACACTAGAGGGCTGGAAAGCCCAACTGGATGATTATGAAATCAAGCAGCCCTTTGAGCAGTTGAATCGCCAAATTCATCTCTTGGCAGATGGAAGCCAGCAAAGCACGGAATACGAGGAGCTGCCCAGTTCGGAGCTTTCGCCTACAGCTTTCCCTAAAGCGCTTGAGAAATTTGGCTGGTACAAAGGTCAGGCTCAGGATGGCGGCTGGTATAGCGAGCTGTATAAGGACTATGGTGATTTTCTTGCTGAGCTGCGTTTCAGCGGGACTAGCATTACCTATTACGAAGGACTGGAAGACGTTACGCTTGAGCTGCTGCAATTCCATGCGAATGAAAAAGGCCAATATAGCTACTACAGTGATATTCCAGCACTAGCTTTGGGCAAAATTCCGGGTCGTGTATTCAGTGAGACGATCTATGATATTTTGCGGGCTTCAGGACGCTAGCATGTCAGCAGCCGCATTTGAAAAGAGCTTCGAGCAGTTTGCCAAGCTATGCACCGAGGATTATTTGGTTCGACATTCGAACAAGGGCTTATATAATCGGGCGTTAAAGGATATCGGCAAAGGCACTGATGTCAAATATGCTTGGGGAGCCTCCTCCGTTAGCTGTGAGATAAGTGATGGAACGATCTGCACACTGGAAAATACGCTGAATAATTGGAAATGTACGTGTCCATCCGAAAGCCTATGCAAGCATGTGCTAATTGCCATTTTATTTTACGCTGAGCAATTGCCGTCTTCTTCCGCTGAAGATAAAGGAGAGGGAGAAGGCGGCGAAGAGCAACAGCTGGCTGGAAACGCTGATCGCTTTAATTGGCTGCTTGCGGCAGAGCTTGCTCCACTCCTTAAACCGTTTAATGTTTCCCTTGTGGAGGAGGTGCTGTTTCGGCTGCGCTACCCGGAAGAGCTGGAGGTGACAGAAAATGCGCTTCTTACGGTCTGTCTCAAGCTTCAAGGAGCTGAGGTTTCTTTCACTGAGGAAGCAAATCCTTCTAAGGCGCTTTGCAAAATAAAGGAGAGGTCAGGCGAGCTGTTGAAGCTGGAAGCCTTGTTGCGTTACCGCGCTTTAAAGGAGCTGGATGATCAGGAGGCACTGCGCGGCAAGGTGTATAAGGTCTCTTTTTCGTTAAATACCGTAAGGGAATGCAAAGAGCTGCTTACTGCGATGCTGCGGACGGGACTTGCCCGTCTTCCCCAGTCGTACATGGCACAGCTGGAGACGCTGGCTATCACAGCACGCAGTGGCCAGCTGCCGGACGTGGAGCGCGGCTTGCGCGGTATTCAGGGGGAGCTTGCGCTGTTTTTCAACAGGCATGTGCGATTTTCCATGCAAGAGCTGCTGGATCGCGTCACCAAGCTGTATCTTGCTTTAGAGCTGCTTGAACGGGAGACGCTTCCTGCTGCTCAGAAGGAGCAGCTCATCGGGGCCTTTCGCAGCAAATATTATGCGCTGCCCAAGCTCCGCCTGTACGGTCTCGGCGCCGATCCGTGGGAGACGCGTTCAGGTTATAGGGGCATCACTTATTATATGTACGGACTTGATGATCAGCAGGTATACACCTACAGTGATGCTCGCGCGGTGTATTACGAAGGCAGTGAATTTTCATTTGCCAAGCATTATGCCAGCTATTCGCCTTGGCTTGCGAGCTTGACGATGCGCCAGTTTGCGGGAGAAGAGCTGGTGTTCGAGCACATTAAAGTGAACGAGGAGCGCAGAATATCCTCAGGCGAGGGAGCGAGCCTTACGCTTGTTGCCCGGCAGTCCATTAATGCCATTAATGTGGGGCCGCTCACCTCGGATTTGCCAGCTTTGCGGCAGGCTGGAGTGGGGCAGCCGACCTTATTTTCAGATGCAAAGGAACGGCTTGTCTTAATTAAGCTGGCGCGAATGACAGGAAATCGGTTCGATAAAAGCTCGCAGAGCCTCATACTCGAAGTAGAGGATGAAGCAGGCGAGCAGTTGGAGCTGGTTCTTCCTTATCAAACGGATTGGGAAAAAACCGTTAAACGTTTGGAAGCTGGTTACGGTGCCGCATCGCTGGAACAGTTTTATGCATTTGTGCGTATAGAGGGCGGTCAGGCTTATCCGATTAGCTTCTTGCATAATACGAAGTTGATCAGCTTAAAGCTGGATATGTAGGGCAAATAAGCAATTGGCAAAAGGAGCGGCAGGAATGGCTTTAGAGCAGGTTTACGATAGCTTGCAGCGGCTGCGCAGCTGGTTTGAGGAGCTGCTGCTTCGCGGGACCGCACAGCTTGCCTTGAAGGATATTGAATGGCTGGAGCGGGAGGCGGAGGAGGCTGTTCGACTGCAAATGGAATTTCTATCTGCATTGTTGCAGCAAGTGGCAGCCGAAGGGCGCAAAATCGTGCTGGGAGGCGGAGAGGAGCAGCACTTCCTCTTTCATAGCTCCCGTCTGTACCAGTACGTTCAGCTGGCTGGGCAAAGGTAAGCAGCTTTTATATAGAAACTCTGACGCTGATTTACTAGGGCGTCTTTGAGCATGTAAAAAAAGAAGAAATCGGACAATGCGGCGAGGCGCAGGTCGGTTTCTTCTTTTTTTTGCAATAATAATAGAATGATGGCCTAGTCTGCAAGCGGGATGAGAATAGTGAATTGCGGATTCGGAGCATAGGGGTCACGGCTCATTGGATAAAGCTCCAAATGCGTCAGGCCATCGGAAAGCGGCTTATGCCCGTTCTGCTTGATCCAGTTATATACGTATTTGTAGGATTCCTCTATGTTTTCGTTCGCATGATGATCGTATATGGCATAGGTCAGATGAGGGATAGAAAAACTGTACATGCCTTCGGGTACACAGCCTACAGCCTCTGCCTGAACGGCCGCATAATGAGTAAAGCCCGTGCTAGTCATGTGATAAGAAAGCCCGAGCAGCTGATTGCGCTTCCTTACATGATTAATCTCCGTCACACGCTGCTGTAGTTGCTTCTGTACCTCTTTAATTCCGCCTGCCGCCGCTTCGGCAAAGGTGCCTTCCCATTTCAGTCCTACGACGTGAAAAGCTTCACGCTCTTTAAGGACCACCTCTTTCAAAACGTTCATTCTAATCCCTCCTGTGCTGGATTATTTGCCATTCGAGCGTAATCGGCTGTCGCCATCCTTTGGCGGCAACCTTCCGTTACCCGTAGAAATATAGAGAAGGTACGGTGAAATCATGTACTTTCTTTCCTAATATTCCAAGCAAAAATTGTAAGTAGAATGCTTACATTTTCCTAAACCGTTGCACGTCAACTGCCGATTTTCCATAATGTTCAGCCGTTTAGAAACTACTCTATTAGTTCTCTATAAAGAGGGGATTTCCTTTTGCATTTATGGAAAAATGAAGGTCTAAATCGAGAGAAGCATGGCGACAATAAATGCTAGAGAAGACTTTTGAGAGGAAGGAAGGGTGACTAATGATGATTCATTCAAAATATCAAACGATCGCTCAGCAGGAGGATACGGATATATGGCAAGAGCTGCCGCAGGTGCTAATACATCGTATGCTTCAGCGTGTGGAAGGCGTTCTGCTAGGCAAGAGAGAATTGGTCAGGCAAATGTTTACCGCGTTGCTGGCAGGTGGGCATGTGCTGCTTGAGGATAAGCCGGGGGTCGGCAAAACCGTGCTTGCAGAAGCCTGTGCTCGTGTCATTGGCGGGGAGTTCAAGCGCATTCAGTTCACATCGGACATGCTGCCTTCGGATGTGCTCGGCGGAGCGGTATGGGATGCGGCTAGAGGCGAGCTGAAGTATGTAACCGGCCCAATCATGGGCAATGTCGTGCTGGCGGATGAAATTAACCGTGCTTCTCCCCGCACGCAATCTGCCTTGCTTGAAGCGATGGAGGAGCGGCGGATTACGGTGGATGGAGAGACAAGGTCGCTCCCGTCGCCGTTTATGCTGATTGCTACGCAAAATCCGCTGCGTTTTGAAGGGACGAGCAGGCTGCCGGAGGCACAGCTCGACCGTTTTATGATGCGGCTGTCTATCGGGTATCCCGAGCCGCAGTTTGAGCAGCAATTGCTGGAGCAATATGCTGATGGGCAGCGGCAAGAGCCTCATAAAATCAGGCCCGTGCTTATGCCGGAGGAATGGCTGAGGATGCAGCGGGAAGTGCGCTTGGCCCACGTGCATCCTGCTCTGATTGAATACATGGTGCAGGTGGCGGACGCTTCGCGGAAAATGCCTGAGCTGTCGCTTGCGATGAGCCCGCGTGCCGGCAGGGACTGGTTGAGAGCGGCGCAGGCCTTAGCTTATTTAGAAGGCAGAGGTTATGTGCTGCCAGATGATTTGCTAGCGACAGGCGAAGCGGTGCTGACGCATCGGCTGGAGGTTTATCCAGGAGCGCCGGGGCGGATGACAGCAGCGCAGCTTGTACAGCAGCTGCTGCACACTACACCGCTGCCAGCCGCCGTGCTGCCGCAGGCTGCAGGAGGGCGGCGCTAATGGCGGTTTCCAGTGCGGATTACGAGGCTGTAAAGATTGAGCAAGGAAAAGCTGCGGAGGGGCAAGCGAAAGCAGCGAGTAATGAGCAAGCAGATGAGGAGCTTGAGCACGGAAGGCAGAGGCTTGGCCGGACGCGGTGGGGAGCATGGCTGATCCTGCTCGTGGGATGGAGTACTGCTCTAGCGGCTGTTATTCAGCGGGGGCTGGCAGTGGAGTGGTTTATGCTTGCTGTGCTTGGCTGCATCCTGCTGCTTAGCGCAGGATTGCCTTGGCTCGCTATTCAAGGACTAAAGGTGAGCCGTCAGCTTGACGAAGACAAGATTCGCGATGGGGAAGGGGTTGGGGTGCAGCTCATGCTGGGCCGAGCTTATCCTATTCCTTTCGTTTGGCTGGCGCTTGAAGATACGATGGTCAATGGGAGTACGGCGAAGCAGGAGCGAGTCTCCTACCGCTATGCGGCGCAGCTCCATTTTGAAACGGAATTGGCGCTTAGTTACAGAGCGCAGCTTATTCGGCGCGGGGAGCACAGCTTTGAGGCAGTTACCGTTAGAGTAAGCGATTATTTAGGATTAACGGCAGTGAGCCGAACGTTTGCTTGCCGCAGCGAGCTGCTTGCAGTTCCTGCGCTGCCAGAGGCTGTAGCGGCTCCGGGTACGGCGGCGCTTCGGGGCAGCGGTCTTGCAGCAGTTATTAGGCTGGAGCCGGGCAAGCTAGAGGCTCAGGAAGCAGGCTCAGGGCGTGAGTCGTCTGAGCATCAGCATGCGGGCAAACAGGCAGGAATTGGTCCAGAGATGCGGCCTTACCGGGAAGGGGATTCGCTGCGCCATATCAATTGGAGGGTAGCTGCGCGTGGTCGCGGGCTGCACACGAAGGAGCACGGCACAGCGCTTCATCGCCCACTGGTGCTCATGGCGATTGACAACACGGAAAGCGCTTATGACAGCGACGAAAGGTTTTTCGATGCCTGTGCCGGTTGGGCTGCCGGTGTACTGGAGCAGGATCATAGGGCGGGAAACCGGGTGCAGCTCATTGCTGGTCAGGCGGTCATAGACGATGGCGCGGCGGGGGCAAAAGCAGAAGCAGGGGCAAAAGCAAAAGCAGGAGCAGGCTTGAAAGCATCAGCAAAACGGCCATCTGTATTGGCACAGCCAGATAGCGGATCAGGAATGCCTTCGGGAGCGGAAGGGGATGAGCGGCAGGAGAAGGAGGCAGGAAGCTCGGTGAACGCAGAGCTTAATGCTGCATGGCTGGATATGGGGGAAAATAGGAACTATAGCACAACTGAAAGTATGCAAGCGGTGCTGGAGCAGCTTGCACGGCTGAGGCTGGTGCAAAATGGCCGGTTTGTGGCAAGGGTAAGCCGGGAGCTTGAACAAATGCCTAGAGGCAGCATATTGCGCTGCTTTACCGCCGATTGGCGCAATAGCGCAAGCTGGGGGCAGCTGGCCTCTCGAGCAGCGGAGCAGGGCTGCCAAGTGCTGCTGTATATGCTGATAAGACAAAGCACGCCTACCTTTGCAATGCGTGAGCAGCAGAAATGGCTGGAGAGCTTCGGTGTCCGCATCTATTGGCTGACATATCCGGAACGGATGAATGAACAGCCGCAGCTAACGAAGGGAAGGATTCGTTATGGCGATATTTAATGCACAGGGGGAGCCGACATTCGGCTATCGCATATGGACGAGCTTGCTGCTGTTCGGCCTGCTTGCCGAGTGGATGCTTCCATGGTCGGAGGCTGGCAGCCATTATTATATTTATGTGGCTCAGCCTTTAATTGTATTTGTTGGCTGTATTGCTATAGCGGGCTTGCTGCGCGCACCCTGGTATATCATGCTTGTCGTTTATATGGCTATTGGCATAACAAGCATGATGCGTTTGCATAAAGGCTCGAATGAGGGGCCGCTGGAGTGGGCATTCGGCTTTGCCAGCCGTTTTACTGAGGAAGTGAGTGGACTAGTCGGGATAGGAGCAGCATGGAGCATGTCAACAGAGCTACAGGCGCTGCTGCTGTTTACCGGCTTTGCGCTGCTCGTTCCCGCGCTACAGGCTTTAATTTGGCTGCGCCAGTTAGGGCTGGCTTTGGCAGGTATAACGGCGGGGTATTTGATTTTGCTGCATGCATGGCTTGGCATGGATGTGCTGTATGCGCTGCTGCGCGTGACGGTGGAGGGTATGCTGCTTGGAGCGCTAGTCATGTTCGCACGGATGAGAAGGCTGCACGGAGAAGAGGAGCAGGAGGAAGCGCAAACAGCAACCTATCGTTGGTTGACCTCCGCTTTCGTTGTTGTGGGGCTGTGTTTGGCTGCCGGACTTCTGTTCTCTGGAGGGAAATCCGTTGCAAAAAGTCCCGCAGCTTGGACGGAGCCGCTAACCGCAAGGCTGGGGCAGTATGTGCTTGGCCTAGAGCATGGCAATCCGAGGGCTGCATTGGCTTCTTCAGATACTCTAGGCAGCTTCGCTTCCATGGGCTATGGATTTGATGACAGCACATTAGGCGCGCCGTTAAAGCAGGATGAACGGATGGTTTTTACAGGGCTGTCTCCTGTGCGCACATATTGGCGCGGGGAGACGAAAGCCTTTTATACCGGGAAAGGGTGGCAGGAAACGGAGCAGCATTTGACGCTGCTGCCTATTCAGAATGGTGGAGAGCGTGTTGTGTCCGCCAATGGCGAGGCGGAAGAGGTCGTTGGACGGGTAGCGCTGGAGGCAGAGACAGCCGTCAGCCCAGAGCGAGTCGTCATTCAAACGGTGCTTCTTAAACAGGCGGAGCGTGGCTTCCCGCTTTTTATGGGCGGAACGTCAGGCACATTGCTGGATATAACCTCCTCGGAGCCAAAAAGAAAGCTGAACACTTATTTGAAAAATGAAGCGTCGGGCACGCTGTACGCCCCATCAGATAAGGTGCTAATAGATAGGTATACCATTCAGACGCTGCTACCCGTGATGGATGAGGCTGCCTTGCGCAGTGGCGGTTTGCAGGCGGGAGAGAAGGAAGCACTGGCCGAATATTTACAGCTGCCGGAATCGCTGCCAAGCCGTGTTGCTGCACTGGCAGCCGAGGTATCGGGGGGCGGATTAACGAGCCGCTATGATCAGGTGAAGGCGGTTGAAACATATTTGCGAAACGGCTACACCTATTCAGCTGAAAATAGTACAGTTCCTAAAGGCGGAGCAGATTTCGTGGACGATTTTTTATTTAAACAGCATGAAGGGTATTGCGTGCATTTTTCCAGTGCAATGGTCATTATGCTTCGTACACAAGGCATACCAGCTAGATGGGTGAAGGGCTTTGCGCCCGGCACCGTGTCTTCGGAGCAGCCAGATGCGCGAAATGCTGCCGCCCATGCAGGAGTAAAGCTGACTGCCTATGAGGTGAAAAGCAAGGATGCCCATGCTTGGGTGGAAGTGTACTTCCCAGGCGCAGGCT
The DNA here is from genome assembly GCF_036894955.1 of Paenibacillus sp. KS-LC4. NCBI lineage: Bacteria > Bacillati > Bacillota > Bacilli > Caryophanales > Paenibacillaceae > Paenibacillus > Paenibacillus sp. KS-LC4. Next base: position 941,510 of record NZ_CP145905.1, read on the forward strand.
GGGTGCCTTTTGATCCGACGCCGGGGTATGGCGGCGAGGGAACAGCCGCGGGAGCGGCGCTCGCGGGCTTGGCCGGCGGCACAGCCGGCAGTGCGGAGGCAGGCGAAGGGGCCGCCGGAGCTTTTGCCAGCGCTGCTGCGCGCCCGATAGGGCAGCGCGCGCAAGCGCTGGCTGTGGCGGCGGCTGAGCAGGCCGCCACGGCTCTCGCGCAAGGGGCGAATGCCCTTGCGCGTGCGGCGCTTGGCGCCGCCGAGGCAGCGGCGGGGGCGACGCCCGCCGCTAAAGGCGCCGCAGGCGCGGCTGCGCTGGCGCTGGCAGCCGTGCTCTGCGCTGCGGCGCAGCACAGGCGGCTGCGCCTGCGGCTGGCGCTGCGCCGCTACAGCGCCGCCTCCCGCGGCGGGACGCCGGAGCGCGGCAGCGCCGGCGTCCAAAGGCAGTTTGCCGCAGTATCGGCGGCAATCTGGCCACAGCTGGACCGCTGCGTAGCCAAAAGGCAGCCGCAGCAAACAGCAAGGCAATACGCAGCAGCGCAAGCCGCTCTGCTGCCCGCCTCTCAGGCCGAAGCCTTGCAGCGCTTCGTCACCTGGGATGACGCCGCCCGCTATGGGCAGCGGCGTGCCTGGCAAGCGCCGCTGCCGGAGGAGCTATCGGCAGCGGTCGCCCTGCTATGCACCCGCAGGCATTCCGCGCGGCGCACATAACCATGGGGAGCAAGCCAGCTCTATCGGCTTGCTCCCCATCTCCAAACAAGCAAGCAGTCCGCCAAATGCGACTGCTTCCCTTTGTAATCTCCATCCATTCCAGTTGCTGAAAGATGCGCTTCAGGTACGTGATAAATATTCAAAGTAACGCAGTAGCCTTAAAAGGGACCTTCCGCCAAGGCAGGTTCTTTTTATCTTGTTCGATCCTTTGATCATGGCATCAATATGTCATATTAATCCCTTTTTTATCCATAAGAGGTGCTTCTCCTTTAAAAAAAGCGGATAATCGTCGCTCAGCCTTGACTCGCTCAAAGCGCCTTATATATAATTACTACATTAATTGAGGGAGGCTCGGTAATGAACAAGCCAAATGAAATCATCATTGTTCTGGACTTCGGAGGACAATACAATCAGCTAATCGCACGCCGCATTCGTGATTTGGGCGTATACAGCGAATTGCTGCCATTTAACACATCGGTTGAGCGCATTCGTGAAATTCAGCCGAAAGGGATTGTGTTCTCAGGAGGTCCAGCTAGCGTATACGAAACGGACTCGCCGCTTGTTGACCCGGCAATCTACGATTTGGGAATTCCGATCTTTGGCATTTGCTACGGCATGCAGCTGATGTCGCATCAATTGCAAGGTAAAGTAGAGCGCGCTGGCAAACGGGAATATGGTAAAGCAGAGGTTGATTTTACACCGGACAGCCGTTTGACTCAGGGCCTAGATGCTTCTCAAACTGTATGGATGAGCCACAGCGACCTCGTAGTCGAGCCGCCAGCAGGCTTCGTCGTTGATGGAAGCACGGAGCATGCTCCAATTGCGGCAATGAGCAACCCGGACAAGCATTTCTATGCGGTGCAATTCCATCCGGAGGTTCGTCACTCTGTATTCGGCAATGAAATGATTCGCAACTTCCTCTACAACATTTGCGACTGTGACGGCAACTGGACGATGGAGAGCTTCATCGAGGATACCGTTCGTGATATTCGCGATCAGGTTGGCGACAAGAAGGTGCTATGCGCCCTTTCTGGCGGCGTAGATTCCTCTGTTGTTGCGATTTTGCTGCACAAGGCGATCGGCGATCAGCTTACTTGTATGTTTATTGACCACGGCTTGCTCCGTAAGGATGAAGCAGAAGGCGTTATGGAGACGTTCGTGGGCAAATTCGATATGAAGGTTCTTAAAATCGACGCGAAGGAACGCTTCATGGGCAAGCTTGCCGGAGTGGATGATCCTGAGCAAAAACGTAAAATCATCGGCAACGAGTTTATTTACGTATTCCAAGAAGAGTCTGACAAATTGGATGACTTTGAATTTTTGGCGCAAGGCACGCTGTATACGGATATCGTAGAGAGCGGTACAGCTACAGCCCAAACGATCAAATCCCACCACAATGTCGGCGGTCTGCCGGAAGACATTAAGTTCAAGCTTGTAGAGCCGCTTAAAGCGCTATTCAAGGATGAGGTTCGTAAAGTCGGCTCCGAGTGCGGCTTGCCAGATGCGATCGTATGGCGTCAGCCGTTCCCAGGTCCAGGTCTTGCGATTCGTGTGCTTGGCGAAGTAACGGAAGAGAAGCTGACGATCGTACGCGAGTCGGATGCGATTCTTCGCGATGAAATTGCCAAGGCTGGTCTTGACCGCGAAATTTGGCAGTACTTCACTGCGCTTCCGAATATGAAGAGCGTAGGCGTTATGGGCGATGCCCGCACGTATTCCTACACGGTAGGTATCCGCGCTGTTACTTCCATCGACGGAATGACAGCAGACTGGGCACGTATCCCTTGGGACGTATTGGAGAAAATCTCCGTTCGTATCGTCAACGAAGTGGACAATGTTAACCGTATCGTTTATGACGTAACTTCGAAACCGCCAGCTACGATTGAGTGGGAATAATTGTGGTGGATCAATGTCATCAAATCGTCTGTATCCTTGATTGATATAGGGTTGCAACGGTCTTGCTATTGAATTTCCACTCACAACTGCGACAATAGAGTGCTAAAATTTCTCTCTTTTATTTGCGTTTTTTAGCGAATAGAAGGGAGTTTTTTTGTGACCAAATGAAAGAACTCAATTGAACGAAGAGCCATAAAATCTTTTGACTGCTACTTTTTAGGATTGGGAGAGATTGGAAGAGGAGAGGGCAATGGCAGCCTACAAGTGAAGTTGAGGGTAGCGAGGGGCGTCCAGCAGTGTCTACAAGACTTTCTGGACAGCCCCTCTTCGTATTATCAGGTCAATCAGATATTGCTGGTTGGCCTATTTTCACAGTCACCCCTGCATAATGGCTGCTTGTCAGCCGTTTATGCTTGGGAACGGTCATTCAGACTTAAGGGAATCACGATCTCGACCTGTGTGCCCCAACCGGGCTTGGAGCGGATCACCAGAGAGGAGGAGGTTCCGAATTGCAGATGTAGCCGCTTATAGGTGTTGGACAAGCCGATATGGCTGTTCTGGCTGTCATCGGAGCTGTCCAGTGAGCAGCGCAGCTTGCTCCTGATCTGATTCAGGCGATTGGGAGCCATGCCTGTTCCGTTGTCGGTTACGCTCAGTACCAGTTGCCCGCCCCTGGCGCGAATTTTGATCCGAATGATTCCGGTTCCCTTTTTGTTCTTGATGCCGTGATACAGCGCATTCTCGACAAGTGGCTGAAGCAGCAGCTTGGTCACATAGTAATGCAGAACCGTTTCGTACACATCCCATACAACGCTGAATTTATCGCCATAGCGATATTTGAGAATCTCGATATAGCTGCGCGTATATTTCAGCTCGTCCTCCAGCGGAATCAACCGAGCTTGAACATCCAGTGAAAACTTCAATATATCTCCCAAATGTTCTAGCATGGCATTCGCTTCGTTAGGCTTGCCCGTTAGCTTAAGCACCTTCCAATAAATGGTTTGAATCGTATTGAGCAGAAAATGCGGATTCATTTGTGACTGCAACGCCTTAAGCTCAATGACTTCGTAACGATATTTCCGCTCGGAAAGCTGCACGGACAAATAGTTGTTTTCAACAAATGTTTTGAGCACGTTTTGGATAATGTAATGATACACATCCGACGGTTTTTTTTCGATTTTGGAGACGACGCCTCCCTTCTGTGCGGACTGGATAATGTTCAATATCATTTTAACATTGTCATAATTTTTGCGGGTCAGTACATAAGCGAGCACAGCGCCAATCAGGAAGCAAGCCGCGAGTAGAGAGAAGGTGAGCTTGGCCAGAGAATTCGGCACCTTGTACAGGCTTTTCTCCGCAATTACGGTGACGAAGCTCCAGTGGTACGAATCGGACTGAACTCTGGATATAAGATTGGAGCCTGCAGCTAAAGGCAAGGTGAAGATGGTGAGCTCGCTTGCAGCCACCTCTTCGATCTGTTTGTCCGTCAGAGGCGCTGATTGAGCACTGCTGATTATAAGCTGTCGGTTTGCGTCAAGTACATAAAATTGCTGCTCGGGCAGCTTCTTCAACTGCTCCAACTTCTTATTGATGTAATCTGTCGAAATGTTCATAATCAGAATGCCGTCATTGCCCGATGGCTGTCCAAGGCTAAGTCGGCGGTAGAATGTAATGACCTCCTTAGAGGGCTCAAATGAATATTCCTTGATGGCGCGCGGCTCCGCCCACATCGATTCATGCTCATGGTTCTCAAGCGAACGTTGCCAAGCGCTGTCGTAGGATTGCTCCAGATAATCAACGCCATAGTTGCTGTTGTAAAATCGACCGTAGTCGTTTGGTATATACATATATATCGAATGGATGTACGGTCTTGTAATGGCCGGTACATTCACAAATTGCCGCAGGGTATCAAACAGTGTCAAATCGCCAAACGACAGACTCGGCTCCTTCAGAATATGACTCAGGTTCTGCTTGATGACCGGATTCGAGAAATACAAGGAAACGGCGTCCAGCTCATTAAAAATCAAATTAAAGGTGTCAATCGTCTGGTGGAGTGAATTGGAATTGTTTAAAATAATAGTATCTTTAATCTGGGTTTTGATAATTAAATGAAACAAGCCGCCTAGCACTAAAATCGGTATAAACATGGGCAGAATAACAGCAATGAAGTTTTTTACAAAAAAAGTGTGTACCGTTTTCACCCTTTATTCGACCCTCCAGTCTCGTGGCGGCTTGCCATAATATTTATGAAAGGCGCGGGTGAAATTTTTGGAATTGGTATATCCAACCATCTCGCTTACCTGATAAATTTTGTAGCGCAAATCCTCCAGCAGTTCCTTAGCCATCTCCATTCGCCGGGCCAACAGCAGCTCGGAATAATTGTGACCGGTCTTGTCCTTAATAAATTTGCTGAGATATTGCGGTGTCATAAAAACCTGTTCCGCGGCCTCCTCCAGACTAGCAGTGGCGAGGTTTCTCTGGATATATTGACGGACGGTCGTTACAACCTTGTGCTCTCCTGTGTTTTCCGTCCTATGGACATTAGAAGCTTTCAGCTCCTCATTCAATTTTTGAAACGTATCCACCAGCTCATCGTATCTGGTAGGCTTAACAATATAATTTTTAACTCCATACAGAAGCGCCTTCTGAGCATATTCGAATTCCCGATGTCCACTCAAAAATACGATTTTGACCGGTAAGCGCTTACTAAATATTTCGTGGGCCAGATCCAGTCCGTCCATAACAGGCATAAGAATATCGCTTAAAATCACATCAATATGCTCTGACTCCAGTATGGCAAGAGCATCAACGCCGTTTTCCGCCTCTCCAGCAATTTCAAATCCGATTTCTCGCCACGGGAAATAGTTGCGAAGCCCGAGCCTGGTTTCCCTTTCATCATCTACGAGCAGAAGTCTGTGCATGTCATCCCCCCGTGTTAACAAAATGGACAAATATCTTTCACATTTTCAGTATAGCTTGCACCGGTGTATAACTCCATAGCCGTATCGCAATAAATTAAGGATGGATATATTTTCGTAATTAATGATACCTTTCTTGAAATGGATGCTTCAAACTGCATAAGTACGGATGCCCTATCGTAACTGAAACGCCTATAGATCGCAAAATGTAAGTGCTATCATGGAATGGAGCCGACAATATGTATTCTCTAGGGGGGGAAACAATGGGCATCAAGTTTGGATGTCACGGTTACACATGGCAGTTGTCTTATGAGACACAATCGGATAATTTGCCACATATTATGAATGTTATCGCAGCCGGAGGCTTCAAAGGACTGGATACGCAAGTTGTGATGCTGGGCCGATTCGACAACTCGCCTCAATTTTTGAAGGAGGAGTTGCACAAGAGGGGGCTTGACCTTGCGGCCTTGACCTTGTCACTGAAGTGGACGGGCAGTGAGGAAAGCGACGAGGAGCGGGAAACGGCAGATTATTATATTAATTATCTGAAGCATTTTCCTCATGCCTTGCTCAATATCGTGCAGATGCCCGGAAACAATCGAGAGCAATTGCAGCGAAGACAGCGCGATCTGCTCCGTTGTGTCAACGAGATCGGCAGAAGGGCAGCGGAGCAGGGGGTAGTCGCTTCGTTCCATCCCAATTCGCCGCCAGGCTCCTTGTTCCGCACGGGCGAGGATTACAAGGTGATGTTCGATGGACTGAACAGCACGGTTATCGGCTATACGCCGGATGCTGGCCATATCGCATGCGGCGGTATGGATGTGGCAGAGGTATTCGAGCAATACAGACCGTTTATCCGGCATGTGCACTTCAAGGACGCATCCGCGAGCCATGTGTGGGAATCGATGGGTGAGGGCATCATTGATTTCCCTCGGATTGTTAAGCATTTGCACGATACGGGCTACAATGGCTGGATCATGGTGGAAGAGGAATCGGCGAAGGCGGTGGCGGATCCGGACGGAGCCATGATGATGAATAGTCGTTATGTGACAGAAAGCTTGCTTCCTTATACGAAATAAAAAAACATCTGAAGAAAGAAGGGTTACCCATCAAACCTAGGGTCGTATTGACGGAACCAACGTGGCCAGCTCCTTATGCTAAGCTGAAGGAGCATTGTGATGTGCGGGTATGGGAGGGCGGGGGAACGATTCCGCGGGAGGTGCTGCTGGAATGGGCTGCAGATGCTGAAGGTATATTAAGTGTCGGGCATACGATTTCAGTGGACGAGACATTATTGAAAGCGGCACCAAAGCTGCGTGCTCTGGCACAGGTAGGCAAGGGCTATGACAATATTGATGTTGCCGCCTGTACGGCAAGAGGCATTCCATTCGGCAATACGCCGGGCGTGCTGGCCGATGCGACCGCGGATCTGGTATTCGGCATTATGCTGTCGGCGATGCGCAGAATCCATGAGGGCTGGCAACTAGTCAAGGCGGGTCAGTGGCAGGAAGTGATGGGCAGCGATCTGTATGGCAAAACGCTTGGCATCGCGGGCATGGGCGATATTGGCACCGCGGTGGCTAGAAGGGCGCGGGCAAGCGGCATGAATATTATCTATTGTAATCGAAAGCGCAGCCCGCATGAGGCGCAACTGGAGGCCAGACATGTCAGTCTTGACGAGCTGCTGAAGCAGTCGGATTGTGTCGTGGTGCTTGTGCCACTGACCAGCGATAGTAAAGGCATGTTTGGCAAGGAGCAATTTGATCGTATGAAGCCATCGGCTTATTTTGTAAACGCTTCACGAGGAGCGCTGGTGCAGACATCTGCACTATACGAGGCTTTGCGAGAGAACAAGATCGCATATGCTGCACTGGATGTGACTGACCCGGAACCACTGCCGGGAGATCATCCTTTACTGGATTTACCCAATGTGCTGGTAACCCCGCATATTGGCAGCGCAACCTTGGAGACACGTACACGCATGGCGATGCTGGCGGTAGACAATTTGTTGTGCGGAATTGCAGGGCAGCCAATGCCATCCTGTGTCAATCCATCATTCTATTCAAATCGATCATAGTAAACAATAGGGGGAGATCAAATGTTCAATTTTCATAAATCCATGATAGCGGGAATGATCTTGCTGCTGAGTACTACGCTTCTGCTGTCCGCATGCTCCGGCTCGAATACGGAAGGCAAAAACGGAAGCAATGGCTCCGAAACGACCGGAGACAAAGAAGTGACGCTGCGTTTCTCCTGGTGGGGAGGCGAGAGCCGGCATCAGGCCACGCTGGAGGCAATCAAGATGTATATGGACGAGCATCCGAATGTTACCATTGAAGCGGAATACGGTACTTTCGACGGTTATTACCAGAAGCTTCAGACGCAGCTTTCCGGCGGAGCGGCTCCGGATCTGATCCAGCTTGATTATTTGTGGATTAATGATCTGGTCAGTCAAGGCGATTTGTTCGTGGATTTGAATACGCTGGGAGATACCATTGATTTGAGCGAATTCGACGAGCAATTCCTGAAGGATTGGGCGATTATCAATGGCAAGCTGCAAGGCCTGCCTACCGGAATCAATGCATTGACAGCGATTACGAACAAAACGTTTATGGAGCGTGAAGGGCTGCCGACTGACATAGATTGGACCTGGGAGCAGGTGCTGGAGGAGGGCGAAAAGCTGCATCAGAATAACGCAGATTACTATTTTATTAATTCCGATCTGGCTACGCTCACGGAGAAGATTGTACCGTCCTATCACAGTCAATTGACAGGCCGATATTTAGTAAACAACGATTATTCTCTGGGCTTCGATCAGCAATCCATGACCCAGACGTTCGCTTTCCTACATTCCTTGTTTGAACGCGGCGTTTTGCAGCCGCTTGGAGAAAGTGCATTGTACAATGCCAAGACAGAGCAAAATCCGAAGTGGATTAACGGCCAAACAGCGATGACAATTGCCAATGTTACGGATATTCCGAAGCATCGCGGGACAGCAGTTGGTTTCGACATTGCAACTACGCTGTTCCCGATCAAGGATAATGCAGTTTCCTCTGGTCTTAATGCAAGACCGTCACAATTGATCGGCATTAACCAAAATTCCAAAAATATCGAAGAAGCGGCAAAATTCCTGGATTGGTTCTTCACGAACGAGCAAGCGACGCTGACACTGGGCGTGGAGCGCTCCATCCCGGTCAGACCGACTGCGAAGAAGCTGCTCCTTGATCATAACGGGCTGGATCAGGTTGTTGCGGGAGCTCTGGATACTGCGCTTGCTCATCAGGATGCCGCTCCGAGCTATATCAATAATAATCAAGAGTTGCTTAAAATTTCCAATGAAGTCGTTGAGAAGGTAGCATTCGGCAAGGTTTCTCCGGAAGCGGGTGCCAAAGAAATGGTGGAAAGATATGAGTCCAAGCTGAAAGAAATCGAGGCGGCAACCAAAAAATAATGAAATAAGGTGGTACACATGATTCGTTCAACAAGCATTTTCAAACGTTCGGAGAACAGGCAATGGGCAGGTCTGTTGTATGTCTTGCCATTCATTATCGGTATGCTTGTGTTCAAGCTGTATCCTTTTATGTCTTCATTCTATTATTCGTTTACCGATTTTAGTTTGTTGAGAAAAGAAACGTTTATTGGTCTGTCCAACTACGTCTACATGTTCACCAAGGACCCGCTGTTTTTTCCGTCCTTGAAGGCAACCTTCTTGTATGTGTTGCTTTCGGTACCTGGAAAGCTTGGTTTTGCACTGATCATTGCCGTTATTCTGAACATGAAGCTGAAGTTTATTTCATTGTATCGCACGATCTACTATCTCCCGTCTATTCTTGGCGGGAGTGTAGCCATCGCGGTTCTGTGGCGCTCGATGTTCACTGTTGACGGAATTGTTAATCAATTTCTGATTTCCATCGGTATTCCGGCTGTGAACTGGTTTGGCATTCCTTCGCTGGCAATAATGTCGATCAGCTTGCTGACGATCTGGCAATTCGGTTCATCGATGGTTCTGTTTCTGGCCGGGCTGAAGCAAATCCCGAAGGATATGTACGAAGCCGGAACAATTGATGGCGCTTCCAAGCTGAGGATGTTCTTCAGCATTACGTTCCCTCTGCTGACGCCTATTCTGTTTTTTAACCTTATTATGCAGACAGTTAATGCCTTCCAGGAGTTTACGGCTGCTTTTCTGATTACGAACGGCGGACCTTTGAACAGTACCTATTTGTTTGGACTGAAGCTGTATCAGGATGCGTTCCAATTTTCCAAAATGGGTTATGCCTCGGCGTTGTCCTGGATATTATTTATCTGCATCATGCTGTTTACGATTATTGCTTTTAAATCGCAGAAATATTGGACTCATTATGAAGATGGGGGCAAATTTTGATGACTATGCGGATACGTATAAGCAGAATGGGCAGAATCGTATTTTTGACGGTTTTTGGCGCCATCCTGATATATCCGATTTTGTGGATGCTCAGCGCCTCTTTCAAGCCTATGCATGAAATTTTCTCAACGGTAAGCTTGCTTTCGTCTCAATTCCAAATCAACTCCTACATTAACGGCTGGAAGGGCACAGGGCAGTTCGGATTCAGCACCTTCTTCTTCAACTCATTGCTGATGGTGGTACCTACGGTTATCGCCACTGTTATATCCAGTCTGCTTGTGGCTTACGGCTTTGCGCGTTTTCGGTTCCCGGGCAAAAATATGTTGTTTTCCTTAATGATTGCTACGTTGATGCTGCCTAATGCGGTCATTATTATCCCGAGTTACCTGCTATTCCGTAGCTTTGGCTGGTTGGATTCGTACTGGCCGTTTATTATTCCGGCGGCGTTTGCCACGTATCCCTTTTTTATCTTTATGATGGTGCAATTTTTGCGAGGTCTTCCACGTGATCTAGATGAATCGGCAGTTATGGACGGCTGCAATTCCTTCAAAATATTGACGCATATTTTATTGCCGTTGAGCAAGCCGGCGGTCGTGTCCGCTGCTGTATTCCAGTTTATCTGGACCTGGAACGATTTCTTCAACTCTCTGATTTTTATTAACAGTGTCAAAAAATATCCAGTGTCCCTTGGTTTGCGCATGTCGCTGGATACCTCTTCGATTTCGAACTGGGATCAGGTAATGGCTATGTCGGTTGTCTCCATTATTCCATGTTTGGTGGTGTTCTTTATGGCACAGCGTTATTTTGTGGAAGGTATTGCAACAACGGGTATTAAAGGATAACCCGCAACGGAGGGAACACAATGAATCATCACTCACCTGTATTTGTGGCAGCCTCGGTATACGGTACGCTGGCAGAGCGGCGTGGACAAGCTTATATTGCCGCCATGGCGGCGCGCTCCGGGGCAGCGGGTTTTGAAATTCGGCGGGAGCTGCTTGAGGGAGATGAGCCGCCGTATGAAGAATTGCGGGCCGCCGTTCAGGGCGGCGGTCTGCGCACCGCCTATTCCGTTCCCGTGGAGCTGTGGGGAAGCGACGGAAGCCTGAACCGCGAACAACTGCTTCGTGCATTGGAGGAAGGCAGGAAGCTGGGGGCAGAAATTCTGAAAACAACCTTGGGTGGCTATCGCCGTAGCTTGTCCGATCTGTCTGCACTGCGCGTCTGCTTGGAGGAGGCTGGGTACATGAAGCTGCCCATACAACTGACCGTAGAGAACGACCAGAGCGAGCATGGAGGACGTCCCGCTGAGCTGAAGTCCTTCCTGGATGCTTGCGCGGAGCTTCATATTCCGGTTCGAATGACCTTTGATGTTGGCAACTGGTTATGGCTCGGCGAGGATATTGTAGCGGCAGCGCAATTGCTCATGCCTTATATCGTATATGTTCATTTCAAGTGGTCGGCAACCTGCGACGGTGTTATGGCGGCTGCCCCGCTGCCCGCAGATGCCGATGCCCGCTGGAGAGACGTGTTGTCCTGCTTCTCCGCGGAGTTGCCGCGGGTAATTGAATTTCCGATAGCCGCGGAGGACCTGGAGCAGGCGACCCGCTATTACGTGGAGCTGTTGTCACAAGCCTAGATAATGAGAGGAGACGACCAATCATGTCGGTGCAGAATTATATCATCAAAAATGAACGGATCAGGAATGTATTTTTGGAGCTGAAGCAAAGCGGGAAATTCAATGGTCAGCAACGCCTGAATTTCTCATGGAGCAATTGGGGCTTTGGCTTAGAATCGCTGGAGGATACGGCGAAACGGTTACAGAAGGCCGGTATACGCTATATCGAGCTGCATGGTAATCATTACGGTGGCGATCTAGGCTACAAGGTAAAGGAAACGCTAGCGGTGCTGGATGAACATGATATCAAGGTGTCCGGTGTCTGCGGCATGTTCTCAGTGGACAATGATTTATCCAGCAACCGTGCCGTTCATCGACAGGCGGCGATTGATTACCTGAAGCGGGAAATCGAGTTTACCGAAGCGGTTGGAGGAAGCTATTTGCTCGTTGTACCGGGGGCTGTCGGACGTGCGGCCAGATATGACGATATGGAGTTTGATCGCAGCGTCGAGACGCTGCGCCTGGTGGCCGATTTATTCGTCAAGCATGGCGTGAAAGCGGCTATTGAGCCAATTCGCTCTGCGGAGGTTAGCTTCGTCCATTCGATCGCGGACGCCCAGAAATATATTCGCACTGTAGACCATCCCGGCATCAGACATATTAATGCCGATATCTATCATATGCAGGCGGAGGAAGCCCATATCGGAGAATCGCTGCTGGCTGCGGGTGAGCAACTCGTCAATCTCCATCTGGCGGACAGCAATCGCTGCGCACTTGGAGAGGGTTCGCTTGATCTGGATACCGTCATTATGGCGCTGTATGTGCTTGGCTACAATCGGGAGGGACGCTTCGTAACGCCGGAGCCGCTTGGTCCCGGAGGAGATCCCTATCCGGCAATGTACGGCAAGCCGGACAAGGCATTGCTGGATCACATGGTGATACAATCGGCAGCTTATTTCCGTGAGCGTGAGGAAGCGCTTCTGAGCCAGCCCGGACATAGCTAGGGCAAAGCCCCATAGGCGGCATTTAACGATAGGGAGTGAATCGAATGACACAGCAACTTTTTTTGCCATCATTGCTTATACCGGAAATCTATCATCCCGTTATGAATGACAAGGGACATACGGCAGGTCTGATCGAGGAGTTGGGCTCGGAGGGCTTCTACCGCTCCTTCGAAATTTGCGATGGCTTTGATGCGGAGGATCGGGGACGGATTCGGACGGCGGCACAGGCTAACGGACTTGTTATTACACAATGGTTGACGTTCTTTATTTACCGCCACAATCTGGATGTGTCTTCGCTGGACTCCTCCTTGCGGCTGGAGACGGTGCGACGGATCAAGGAAAATCTGTACCTGGCCGCTGAATGTGGCGCATCCAACGTTGCGTTTATCCCTGGCCCCGACCCGGGTATCGAGCGGCGCAAGGAAGGCTTCGAAGCCTTCTATGAGAGCTTGTGCGCCATTTGTGAGGAAGCAGCTTCGTACAATCTGACGATATTGGTGGAGCCGCTGGATCGGGATGCCCACAAGAAACGGCTTGTAGGCCCTACAGAGGACGCGGTTGCACTCCTGTCCATGGTGAGACAGCAATATCTCAATGTGGGTATCGCTTTTGATACTGCTCATGCGGCGCTAAACGGTGAAAATATCGAGCAGGCTATTGCTCTGGCTGGATCATGCTTGGAACAAATTCATTTCTCCAATGCCATTCTGGACAAGGAAAGCGAAGGATATGGCGATCATCATATGCCGATTGGCCTGCCAGGGTTTCTGACAACGGAAAAAATGGCTTCTATCCTGAGGGCGGTCGGACAGCCGAATGACCCGGAAGGGAAGGGAGTGCGCATTGCCATGGAAGTCAGAAGCAATGAACAAAGCGATATAGAGCAGAATGCCAGATCAGCCAGAACGATTCTGGAATCTGCGATTCAGATGGCAGGTAAGGAATCGGTATAACCGTTAGAGGCTTTCTCTCTAATCTTGTTCAAAATTACTCTCTTCTATTTGCGTTGTTTCGCAAATAGAAGAGAGTTTTTTGCATTTTGTGAGAGGACAAGTTGTCTAAGCGTTCAAGTTCATACCGCTTGTGACTTATTTCCCATGCCTTGTACAGAGATGCTGTATTTTAAACAGTTCAATTCAGAAGCGGAGATTCAGCAAGAGGTGGAAGATTACATTTACTATTACAACTACCAGTGCCTTGAAGTCACACTTAAACAACGCGCACCGATTGAATATCAATGCACGTTGACTGCTTAGCTTATTTAATCTGTCTGCTTGACGGAGGTATGACCAGAGAGTTTTTTAATTTTCAACCAATTAAACGCTCGTCACATGCTCCTCGCAATCGAGAGAACAGAAGCCGTGATGAGTCTCCTCACAGTCCGGGCATACAATATGCTGACGGTGGCAAGTATCATCCGCGCAGTTAATATACGTTTCCGCTGGAGCTTCGCAGTGATAGCATTTTCCGACGACGACAGCTTCATCTGTGCGGTTAATGGTCACCGAAATCCGCTCATCAAACACATAGCATTTGCCATCGAAAAGCCTGCCTTGAACTTCCTCATCCTTTCCGTAGGTGACAATGCCTCCATCAAGCTGATAAACATCCTTGAAGCCTTCGCTTAGCATGACGCCAGTCAGCTTCTCACAGCGGATACCGCCTGTGCAGTAAGTGATGATCGGCTTGTCCTTCATGTCCGCCATATTTTCGCGAAGCCATTCCGGAAATTCCTTGAAGGTTTTAAGATCAGGTCTAATAGCATTGCGGAAATGTCCAAGATCGTATTCGTAATCGCTGCGGCCGTCCAGCACAATAACATCTTCTCTTAGCAGATAGTCGTGGAACTCTTTGGGAGATAGATGTGTGCCAGTTAGCGTATTGGGATCAAGAGGCTTGTCGTAGCGAAGCGTAACGAGCTCTTTTTTGTAACGGACGAACATTTTTGGAAAAGCATGCGCATCGGCTTCATCGATTTTAATGACGATATCAGCAAATAACGGATTGGCGCGCAGGTCGCGCATATATTGCTCGGTTTGCTCAACCGTTCCCGATACGGTGCCGTTAATACCCTCGTCCGCAATAAGAATGCGGCCTCTTAAGTTTAACTCCTTGCAGTAAGCCAAATGCTCGGCCGCGAATTGCTCCGCATCCGGAATTGCAACAAATTTATAATACAGTAAAACCTGATAGTTGGAAGGGTTGTTCATTGCCAGATTCCTTTCTGTAACGAAGTTGAGAACATTATATATTGTAATAGACATAAGAGATGTTCACAACACCAACGGGGCGTATTATTTCGCTTTGGGGCTATCAATTTTAAATCCAAACGAGTTATTTTCTGCTATTTGATCACTTTACGACCTGCATCAATTGAACCTTTTTATCGGTTATCGCTTTGGCATAGGGTTAAACGAAGGTCGCGTTTATTATTTGACTTAATTATAGCTTAGTTATAAGATATATTTAAGGTAGCTGGAGTGTATGGAGAGGATGTTGTACGAAATGGACAGTTTGAAGCTTGAGTATTACGGCAAGCTGTTTCAAAGCTTCGAGATACTGGAGCGAAAATGGATGAAGGATTGGAATCAGAACAATCAAGTAGGGCTTTCCAAAAGCCATATTCGAATTCTCGGAATATTGCATGATAAAGGTCCGCAAAGACCCTCTAAGCTCGCGGATGATCTGAACATAACGACAGGCGGCATAACCCTGCTTACTAAAAAGATGCTTGATGATGGTTATATCATCCGCTCAGAGAGCCATCGCGACCGCAGAGTCGTGCAATTGGAAATTAGCGAAGCAGGCAAGGCTATTTTGTCCACCGCCCAAGAAGAAATTAATCGGCTCATGGAAAATATGTTTAATAAGATGACGTTGGAAGAAATGCAGACAATGGCTGTTCTTTTGAACAAGCTGCTATAACTATTAAAAAAGGAGTGCATATGCAATGAGCGCAGGTTGGACTAAAGACAGCATGACAGATGTGTCAGGGCAAGTCGTCATCGTTACAGGTGCGAATAGCGGATTAGGCTTTGAAACAGCAGCAGCTCTAGCGGAAAGAAAGGCTAAGGTTGTGCTTGCGGTTCGAAATATGGAGAAGGGACGAGAGGCGGCTGGCAAAATAAAGTCGGCCTATCCGGGGGCACATGTGGCACCGATGCAGCTTGATCTTGGTGATTTGAATAGCGTTAGAGCGTTCGCTGCGGATTTTATAAATCAATATGAGGCCTTGTCTATTCTTATTAATAATGCAGGCATTATGATTCCTCCGCATCGCTTGACCAAGGATGGCTTCGAATCACAGTTTGGCGGTAATCATTTGGGCCATTTTGCGCTGACGGGATTGCTCTTGCCAAAGCTTAAGGCTGCTCCAAATGCGAGAGTAGTTACAGTTAGCAGTATAGCTGCCCATAACGCGGCTATTGACTTCAACAATTTAGACGGAGCCAAAGGATACAGCGCCATTAAATTTTATGGGCAAAGCAAGCTGGCTAATCTCATGTTTGCGAGGGAGCTACACAACAGGCTGAATTCCAACCATATAGATGTGGCAAGCGTCGCTTGTCATCCGGGAATATCGAATACTAATTTGTTTTCCTTTGGTTCAGGAAAGCAAGCCAATGCATTCATGCGAATGCTTACCGGCCTATTAAGTCAGCCCGCACATATGGGGGCACTGCCGACGTTGTATGCTGCAACAGCACCGACCATTAAGGGCGGGGAGTATATTGGCCCTGATGGCAGAGGTGGCAGAAAGGGTTACCCGAAGAGTGCCGAAATTATTAATAAATTATACGATGCTGAAATTTCGAACCGGCTATGGAATATTTCTGAAAGCTTAACGGGCGTTTCTTATAAGTTCGACTAGCGCGTATAGACAAAGCAAAATCAGGCTGTTGAGGACTTTAGATGGATTTGTAGAACTTTGTAGGAATTTGGAGGACTGAGGAGCCGCTATATTTGCTTTTCAGCGGATTTGCGGTGCTAAGCGGACAGGAGAGCCGTTAAGGCACGCAATTACTTATCCAAATAAGGATTTGTCATGCGATAGCGTCTCCTGAGTCCGCATCCCCGGTCATATCCTGATATTTACTTGAAATAGCTGCCCCTGAGTCCGCGGAGACTGGCAAGCGATATAAGAAAACCCTTCTGTGTGCAAGATACCGCAGCCAGAAGGGATTTTTATAATATTTGCTATGAGACGAGCTTACTTTGGATATTGCAATGGGATGAAATTATTGAATATGCCCGCAGCCGTGATCTTCTCAGATTTACTGATTTCGGTTGTGCATACGTTCAAAAATACATAGCTTTGGCAAGTGCTGACCTTATCAATAATCGTTGTGCCAAGCAGGTCCACGCCAAGATTGATAATAAGGCTATCGCTTTCCTCTTTGATGTGTCCTTTCAGCCATTCGGCATATTGCTGCTTGCTAGGAACCGTTACAGCAGCTATTACAAGTAAGAATAGAACGATGATAACCGTATATTTTTTCATAACCAACCTTCCTTTATGTACATAATCATATTTCTGAATCACTAGCAGCTTGCCAAGCTGCTTTAAGCCAACAGATGCCTCAAATAAATGAATTGGAATATGTTAGTCTGTATATAGGCATTATAGCTAGTTCGCAGCATAAGAGGAATACATTTTTGACAGAACAAGACAAGATGGAATGGGAGTAGCATATGACTTTTATAGAAAAATGGCTGCACATCATTAGAAGTTGCAGCTTCGATAACACATACAAAATGGCATGGGCAAAAGCAATTACAGAAATAGCAGTAGAATATGAAGAACAGTCAAAAATGGAAGCGTCGAGGCATGTGGAAGTTCAATTAAGAGAAATTGCAAAGAAGGTACTGCGCTATTATTTTGAACAAACGATGTTTTTTAATCTTCAACAAAGCTCGAATCCAGTAAAGCCACCTGTTATGGTCAGCACTTCTAAAACGCTTATAGCGGCTTATCAGGCTCAATCAGGTACAATGAAGCCTATAAAATGGTTCAGATCGAAAATCGAATCCGTATGCAGCAAAGAGTATGAGAAAGCAGTTCGTGAAATTGTACGAGCACTAAAAACAGATGTAAGTTATCGTTTTTTGCGGGTTGAAGGTAAAGAAGTGGAAGGTGTCTACAAGTATGAGCAAAAAGCAGATAGCTTGTTCATTCAAAAAGAAAACTTGCTTGCATTAAAACAAAACCGATTAGTTGTTGTCGATGCTATTAACTATCGTTGGACGCAAATGCTAGAGAATTTTAATCACTCACCTAGGTTATCGAAAAAATTACGAATTATAGATGATGACGAGGTAAGTCGAAGGTCGTTAGGTAAGTTTGCATCCTATCTTTTCGTTGAAAATCCTGATTCTCATTGCTTCATATGTAACTTGAAAATTGAAGATGAAACGCCATCTATAGATCATGTTATTCCATGGTCCTATCTATATTCCGATGATTTATGGAATCTTGTGTTTGCCCATCAATCATGTAACAGCAGTAAATCAAATGTAGTGCCCAATGAGATGATGATTCAGCGGCTTGAGGAGAGGAATAAAACCCTGTTTCAACTTTTAGAGGAATTAGGAAAGCTTGATAAACATGTTTCAGAACTGGAATTTGCTATTGACAGTAATCTTGTCCGCAAGTTTTGGATTGCTTGTCAGGGCTAATTAATATGGGTGAGGGGAAGACGAGGGTGAAAACATACAACAAGCTTGTACGGGATAAAATACCTCAAATCATTGTTTTTCAGGTGCGAATGTGCAGCTGCGTAAAGTCTTCAACACATTCGCACCTTAAGAAAAGATAAAGATATACTTATCATTTAACTTTCATCATTTTGTTTGCTTTGCCAGCCATTCCATAAGAGTGACAGCTTTACCGTCCACCTTCACAGGTTTGCCATTATAGTCCTTGGACACTTCATTGTTCAGTACATAAATCCAGGACCAGTGGCCATTGTATTCATATGGACTATTGTTTCCATTACCTTTGACATACTGGCCGCTCAAATCGAGCACGGTATCAAAATAAGAATAATGCACATTAGAAGCACCGGCAGCAACGAGCCTCTTATAAGTAGGCGTAGTGTTTTTTGAGGTATCTACCGTTTGATCTGCCCCAGCAGCAGTAAACCAAATCGGAGTATTTTTAAGCTTGGCGATGTCTTTGTTCGTTAGCCATGAGTCTGAGTAGGCCTCTGCCGACGGATAAGCCGCTGCAAAATAATTAGGATTCGCAAGAAGCATATTCAGGGTCATAAATCCGCCGTTTGAGCAGCCGCCAATATAAATGCGCTTCGGATCAATATTCGCCTTATTGTCTTTAACATATTGCTTGATTAACGCCGTCAAGGCACCTGTATACATGCTGCCGCCATCCTGCGTATATTGCCCGGTTCCGTTATTCATCCAGAAGGTAGGCGTTTGAGGGACAAGGACGGCTGCTTTGCCAAAAAGCTTCTGTATAGAGTCTTCAACCAATGCGGTTACCCGGTTTCCCAATAAAGCGACCCGAGGATCGGTTCCCCCTTCGCCAGCGCCGTGCAGCCAAATGATGAGCGGGAGCTTCTTCTCGTCGGAATCAGGCAAATAGGAGGCATAGGTTAGCGCGATATCGCCATGCTTAGCGTCTTTATAATTGAATTTCCCTGTAATATCAAATTTGTCGACAGCCTCTTCCAATACCGTATGCGGAGTTTCCTTCGTCGTCGTCAAATCATTAATGGCGTTTCCTGCATTATCCTTGAGCACTTTCTGCTGTATGATTGTATATTGAAGATCCACATATTGATTCGTAAAGGTTTGCAGATCAAAGCTAAACGTGCTTGCCGTTGCAAGATCAGGATGAACGCTCATCTCAAGGGTAATGTACCGGCCGGTTTGCTGATCCAGCTTATTGCCTGACTCGTCGGAAAGGTAGGTGTTCGTTATTTTTCTGCTGCTGCTATCGAAGGCGTCATAGGAGCTTTGGGTTTCGAAGTTGAACATCGGATAATTGCGCTCTACGAGTACCTTGAAGCTGTCGGCAGCCAGCGAGCTTCCTTGAATCGTGCTCCCGGTGTTCAGGACGATTTTATGTACGCTTGGCCCCCAGTCAAAGCCCTTCACAATTAGAGAGTAGGAAGGCTGTACAGCTTTAGAATCAGAATTGTTTGCGCTTACATTTGAAAGCGCAAAGCTAGTTGAGGTAACCGCCAAAACAAGCAGGCTCGATAATAATCCTTTGTTCATCTTCATGATCATGCTCCTCCATTTCAATTTGCAGCTTTATGTAAGCGTATCACTTCAACCAAAAAATGACAACTTATATTGATGTACAAAGCGCCGCCCTCCATTTCCCTAAAAATATTTCCACAAAAATTCATATCCATTTAAGGTTGCTTGTCTATAATAGGAAATGTTCACATAAATATGGGACAGGAATGAGAGGTTACCATTATGAAAAAGACATTAGCGGCAAGTATGCTGATGATCAGTATTATGTTCAGCAGCACATTGGCGTCAGGCGCAGCAGCATCGGACAACTTAAATCGACTACAAGGCAACCCAAGCTCAATCGAGAGCGCACAACCAGATGGAGCGGACCAGTCTGCTTCCAAATAGGCGAGCACACCTTAACGATTGCAAAATAGCCAAAAAAGACTGATGAGCCGTCATCAGTCTTTTTTGTACGTATTTCGCATTTATACAGGTGTCGCACACAGGAGCCGCTTGTCGCTAGCCCCTTCCTAATCCCCGCGAGACAGATGAATATAAAAGCTCGTTGATTCGCCAACCGTACTTTTTGCGTAAATTTTCCCCTTATGCTGCTCGATAATGGATTTGGCAATCGCCAAACCAAGTCCGTAGCCGCCTTGCTTGCGCGCTCTGGAGGAATCGGTTCGGTAAAAGCGGTCAAATATGCGGGGCAGATGCTCAGCGGCAATTCCTTCACCGGTGTTGGTGACCGTAAGCACAACATCGTTTTGCTGCTTCTGGAGCGACAGCGTAACCTTCCCCTTGGCGCTTGTGTATTTGACCGCATTGTCCAGCAAAATCATGACGACTTGCTTGAGCTGCTCACTGCTGCCCTGCACCATTAAATCTGGTTCTATCTCATAATCCAGAGACACATTTTTTTCAAATATGACAGCTTCCATTGTTAAAATAATATTTTCAACCGCTTCACTCATATTGAGCTTTCTGTAGATCATGCCTGTTCGGGTATCATCCATTTCCGTTAAATACAGCAGGTCATTGGTCAGCTTCGTCATTCTTTCTGTTTCTGATTTGATGTAGTGCAGCCACTTCGCCTGATTGTGAATGGTATCTTCACTATTGGAAAGCAGCACATCTGTATTCGTGTTAATGATCGTAAGCGGTGTTTTCATTTCATGTGAGGCATCGGCGATAAATTGCTTCTGTTTATCGAAGGCTTCCTTCACGGGTCTGATCGACTGGTTTGCGAAGAAGCGGCTGGTGAAAAACAAGATGATCAGCATCGCGAGCCCAACGAAAGAAAACGTATAAATTAAATTGGTCAAAATCTCCTGCTGGGCGGTGACGTCAAGGAAGACCAGGCTATAGCCTTCATTGGTCTGCTGCTTGATAAAAGCCCAGTGGCTCCCATCCAAATTGAACTGTCCGGTGTTTTTATTTTCCTTAGACGCCTCCTGCACCGCAGCGATGCAAAATGCCTCGTCAACTGTAAATGGAGAGTTCGTGCTGGTAATATTCCAATCGGCATCCGTTTTCAACATAAAGGCAACCGAACGCTCCGGCCGTGAATCTTCATTATCCGTAGGCCCGCTATCTATGGGGCCACTATCTATAGCCCCATTTATAGGCGGAGAAGTAGAATCTCCCTTGTGCCTGCCGGAGGGGGAAGAATCAGAACCGCCAAAGGGCTTCTGATAAAAATCGGCTACGCGGTGAATCTCGTCGTTAATATCCGCCTTCACATTCCGGTACGTAATAACGTAGATAGAGGCGAAGGCGATCAGCATAACGACCGAAATAATGACCAGGTTAACGATAAGAAACCGATTTCTGAGCTTTGTGAACATTAGGCAGTCACCTCTAATACATACCCTACGTTACGAATCGTATTAATGCGTACCGTCGAATGCAGAAACGTAAACTTTTTCCTCAAAAAAGAGATGTATACCTCCACATTGTTGTGCTCCGCCTCGGAGTCAAAGCCCCATAGCTTCTCAATAATCAGCTCCTTGGAGGTAATCGCCTGCTTTCTGACGATCAGCAGCTCCAATAGGGCACTTTCCTTCAAATTGAGCTTTATTTCATTACCTTTAACGGAAAGCTTCAAATTCGTCGTGTTTAATTCAATATCTCCGAACTTTAACGCATCCTCCGGCACGACCTCGCCTTTGCGCCTTAGTGCAGCCCGTATACGGGCAAGCAGCTCCTCTGATGAAAAAGGCTTGGCAATATAGTCATCGGCTCCATGGTCAAGTCCGGCCACCATGTCGGTAATTTCCCCTTTTGCAGTAAGCAGAATGACAGGGGTAGATATGCCCTCTTTCCGCAGCTGGGTAAGCACGCTAATTCCATCCATCTCCGGCATCATAATATCAAGCAGCAGCAAATCATAGATGCCGCTTCGCGCGTAGTCGAGCCCGGAAACGCCATCATGGACGGCGTCAACGGCGTAATTATGCTTCTTTAATATTTGACTCAAAGCTTCAGCTAAATGAAGCTCATCTTCTACAATTAAAATTCTCATGGACAGTCATCCTTTATATAGAGGTTGTGAATATAGAGAAAGAACAATGAAATGATAGGCTTTCCTATATTTTTAATAAGGCCATTATACCAAGATTACCTTTAGTCAACCTTAATGTTTGCTGCGGTTCTTTTCATGCAGCGCAGTTTTATCCGCACCCTTCTTTTAAAATATTGTAAATTCATTTAAGTTTCGTTAAAGGTTTGGGAACTAAGATACGAATATAGCAAGCGACAACAAGACGCAAACCACAAACGAGATCGCCAAGAACATAACATACATAACCAAATAGAAAGGATTTGAACGATATGGCTATTGAGGTTTTCAACCGATATGAAAACAAATATTTGCTCGACAGTGCGGCCTACCGCCATTTCTACCTTCAACTGCTGGAATATATGGAGTTGGATGATTACAACAAGCAGCATGAATTTTACTCCATTACGAACCTGTATTATGACACCGAGCATGATGCCTTGATTCGCAACAGCTTGTCCAAGCCGAAATATAAGGAAAAGCTGCGCCTGAGGGCTTACGGTACGCCTAAAGAGGACGCGAAGGTTTATCTGGAAATTAAGAAAAAGGTGTTTGGGCTTGTTAATAAAAGAAGAACGGGACTGAAGCTGAACGAAGCCTATGAATTTGTCCGTACTGGACTTCAGCCAGAGCTGCAAGGGTACATGAACAAGCAGGTGTTGCAGGAAATTACCTATTTTCTACAGCAATATGAATTGCAGCCTAAATTATATTTAGGCTATGACCGCAAGGCGCTGTTCAGCAAAGAGAATCGCGACCTCCGCATTACCTTCGATACGAATATTAATTGCCGGCGATATGATCTGAGGCTTGAGAGCGGCAATTATGGCGAACCGCTGCTGGAGCCTGGACAATGGCTCATGGAAGTGAAGGCAGAGAAGACGATCCCAATGTGGCTGTCGAGAATGCTGTCTGAGCATCAGTTGTACCGCACAAGCTTTTCGAAATACGGCAATGAATATAAAAAAATGCTGAAAAACAGCAAGCTAGAAATGGAGAGTGTCCTTTATGCTTGATTCCTTATTTTCCACAACGCTCACGACAGAAAATTTGACCTTTAGCTCAGCCGTTATCACGATTTTGTTAGCCCTTGTTCTTGGGGGAATGATCAGCTACACCTATATGAAAACGAATCCGAATGGCTACTCGCAAAGCTTTACACTGACGATGGTGCTGCTGCCCGTCATAGTCGCTATTATCATTTTGCTTATCGGCAGCAACATTGCCAGGGCGTTCAGCCTTGCAGGAGCCTTCTCCATTATCCGGTTTAGAAGTGCGCCGGGCGACCCTAAAGACATCACCTTTGTATTATTCACTATGGCAGCAGGGCTTGCCTGCGGAGTCGGTTCATTCGGTTACGCGGTATTGTTCACGATTATCCTTTGTGTACTGATGGTTATTCTTAACCGCGTGAAATTTGGGGTAAGAAAGACGCTGCAAAAAGTGCTTAAAGTCACGATCCCGGAAAATCTCGGGTATGAAGAAGCATTTGCTGAGGTGTTTGCTGAGTTCAAAGTGGGCTACACGCTTAGCAAAATTCGGACGACTGAGCTAGGCAGCTTATATGAGCTGGTTTACACCGTTACTATTGATGAGCAGACGAACCAGAAGGAATTTATGGATGCTATTCGTTGCAGAAACGGAAATCTGGACATTTCATTAACGATGAGTCCAACTGCGAATGACTATTAAAAAATATTATAAAACCGAACCTGAGAGGATGATTCATATGAAAAAGAATAAATTTCGTGAGCTACTAAGTGCTTTGCTCATTTGCTCGGTCGTATTGTCGGCTTGCAGCACCTCATCGCAAGCATCAACAACAGCATCTGCGGTGACTACATCGGCTACTACCGCAGCAGCGGCGGCGAGTTCTCAAAGCAGTGAGACCACTGCTGCTGCCTTGCCAGCAAATGTTGCCGTATCGGACGTAGTGACGTTTGACGAGGCAGACA
Source organism: Paenibacillus sp. KS-LC4 (assembly GCF_036894955.1). NCBI lineage: Bacteria > Bacillati > Bacillota > Bacilli > Caryophanales > Paenibacillaceae > Paenibacillus > Paenibacillus sp. KS-LC4. The sequence goes on from NZ_CP145905.1 coordinate 965,746, forward strand.
AGGCTGTAGAGTGGAGCGCCAAGACGTCGACGACGATCAAGCTGAATGGAACAAGCGCAACCGTTACTGGCTCAGGAGCAAAAGCTTCGGGCGGCTCCGTAACTATTTCCGCAGCTGGCACTTATGTTCTGAGCGGCAAGCTTAGCGACGGGCAGGTTATCATAGATGTTCAGGACAAAGGGGACGTTCATCTTGTGCTGAATGGCGTTGATATTCATGATAACGATAGCGCTGGAATCTACATCAAGGAAGCGGGCAATGTTGTCATGACGCTGGAGGAGGGTACAGAAAATTCAGTATCCGATGGTGAAACCTACGTATTCGCAGATGGTGAAACGGATGAGCCAAGCGCGGCTATTTTCAGCAAAGCAGATCTGGTGATTAATGGTACAGGCAAGCTGACGGTAGCGGCAAGCTACAATGATGGCATTACAAGCAAAGACGATTTGAAAATCGTCTCGGGAACCATCGACATTACGGCAGCGGATGACGGTATTGTCGGTAAGGATATGGTTGCGATAGCGGATGGCACAGTGACGATTAAAGTCGAAGGAGACGGCATTAAATCGACGAATGACACCGATGAGGGGCGTGGATTTATTGCCATTGCGGATGGCACATTTACGATTGAAGCTGGCAATGATGGCATTCAAGCTGAAACAGCGCTAATTGTGGATGGCGGCACCTTTAATCTCTTAACAGGTGGAGGCAGTGTGAACGGTGAGGTGAAGCAGGAGGAAGGACCAGGCGGAATGGGCATGCAACGAGGAGGAATGAATGCCACTTCGGCAACAGGCACGTCAACTGACGCTGGGGAGACAGCAACAGCGACAACTGAAACGGAAACGCCGAGCACGAAAGGTCTGAAGGCAGGCGGCGATGTGACCGTGAATGGAGGCACCTTTGACATTGACTCCGCAGACGATGCCCTGCACAGCAACAGCAATGTGACGGTAACAGGAGGCGAGCTGGAAATCGCGACTGGCGATGATGGCATTCACGCTGATGCTCTAGTTACCATTACGGGTGGAAGCATTAATATTACGAAAAGCTATGAAGGCATTGAAGGGGCGAATATTACAATCTCTGGCGGCGAAGCGCATGTGGTTGCTTCCGATGACGGCATTAACGTAGCGGGCGGCAGTGATGAGACGACAGCAGGTGGCCGAGCTGATCAGTTCAGCGTATCCTCAAGCAATCTGCTTACGATTAGCGGTGGGTATGTAAGTGTGGATGCAGCAGGCGATGGACTTGATTCGAACGGCTCGATTACGATGACGGGTGGCACGGTTATTGTGAACGGCCCAACGATGAACGGCAATGGTGCATTGGACTACGACGGCACCTTTAACATTAGCGGAGGAACGCTGGTGGCAGCAGGAAGCTCGGGAATGGCTCAGGCCACGACGGATACGTCAAGCCAATTCACCATTAGCATGACGTATTCCCAAACTCAGCAAGCTGGTACGCTCGTCCATTTGCAGGATAGCGAAGGCAACACGATTATGACCTTTGCGCCTTCGAAAAACTATCAATCTGTAGTGATTAGCTCACCTGAGCTTGCGAAGGGCGCTTCTTACACCCTCTACACAGGTGGAAGCTCGGCCGGCACGGATGCAGATGGCATGTATACTGATGGCGACTATACAGGCGGAACGAAAGTGACCGATTTTGAAATATCAAGCAGCGTCACTTGGTTGAATGAATCTGGCGTAACGACTGCCAGCAGCGGAGGCGGCTTTGGCGGTAGAGGCGGTGGTGGAAGACCCCAAGGCGGAGGCAGATAACCTCTAAATATACTAAAAAAATGCCCTTTCGGACATCCTATCCGAAGGGGCATTTTTGCCGTTATTCGCCTTTTCTCAAACGCTTTCATTTACGGAAAGGAGCGTTAAGTGGGAGGGAGGCAGAGCCTTTTTGGGATGGAATTGCAATGAAATCCGAATGATCTAAGAATCGTCATTATAAACGTTCGTTTTAAATCATTGACAAACAAGGAAGCAATTGATTAAAATGAGTTTCTAAAAATAATGCATCAGTGGGCAGTATAATAAGACTAAGGGAGGCTAGTGATTAGCGATGGAACAATTTTTTCGCTTGAAAGAGCATGGTACGAACATTCGTACGGAAATTATGGCAGGACTAACGACCTTCATGACGATGGCGTACATACTGGCTGTTAATCCGATTGTGCTCACACCAGCCGGATTTGACTGGGGAGCCGTGTTTTTGGCTACAGCGCTGTCAGCAGGTATTTTTACGATTGCGATGGGACTGTTCGTTAATTTCCCCGTAGCTCTCGCGCCCGGAATGGGACTCAATGCGTATTTCGCAGCTACGGTTATTTCTTCACAGGCGACTGGAAAGCCGATTTCCATCGCAATGGGACTTACAGCGGTATTTATTTCGGGTATTATCTTTATCATTTTGACCGTAACTCAAATTCGGCAAATGCTCATTACAGCTGTGCCGGACAGCCTTAAGCATGCGATCACCGTCGGTATCGGCTTGTTTATCGCGATTATCGGCCTTAAGGGCAGCGGCATTATGACGATTGCCGTATCCAGCTTCACAGATATTAAGCAGGGCGCTTATACCGACGTATCGGGATCGGAGACGGTCATTCATCTTGGCAGCCTGCACAATGGCACAGTAGCGCTTACGGTTATTGCCCTGTTCATTATCGGAATTATGATGGTGCTTCGCATTCCTGGCGCGATTTTGTGGGGTATTTTGCTCACGACGGCTGTTGCGATTGTAATTGGTCAAGTAAACATCAGCGAGACGCTTAGCGGACAAACATGGGTGCCTGATTTTTCAAAAATGAATTTGTTCCACTTTGATTTCCCTGGCGTGCTGGAAGTGGGCCTCGTGACCGTCATTTTGACGTTTACGTTCGTCGAGCTGTTCGATACGTTCGGAACGCTCGTCGGCACAGCGAACCGCGCTGGCTATATGAAAGATCCGGTAGAAGGCAAGAAGCGCATCGGTAAAGCGATGTTCGTGGATGCTATCGGCGTTAGCGGCGGGGCTATGCTCGGAACGAGCACAGTGACAGCTTATGTGGAAAGCTCCTCAGGCATCGCGCAGGGCGGACGTACAGGGCTAACTTCGGTTACGACGGGTATTTGCTTCCTGCTCGCGGTATTCCTGTCGCCGCTCGTTGCACTCGTGCCGCCAGCAGCTACGAATGCTGCTCTCATTATCGTCGGCGTGCTGATGATGCAGTCGATTAAGGAAATTGATTTTACGGATATGGTTTATGCGATTCCGTCCTTCCTGACGCTCGCTCTGATGCCATTTACGTACAATATCGCAAACGGCATTTCGTTCGGTATCGTATCGTATGTTGTATTGGCCTCGGTTGCTAACCTGTCTGGCAAAGCGAAAGAGAAATACCAAATTCACTGGCTCATGTGGATACTCGCGGTGCTCGTCATTTGTCGCTACGTATTTATGGGCGGCGAATAATAACGAAAAGCGTTCAACCTGCTCGTGCAGCAGGGTTGAACGCTTTTTTTTGCGATTATAAAGGCTAGAGAAATGCGCACGAGCCATTATTTGAAAAAGAGGAAGTTCGTTGGCAGCTTGCGAAGCTGGCGATCAGAAGGACTATTAATGACGCTGCCGTTCCAGATCAGCGACGAGGAGCCGCCGCCATCGAGATTAAAGCCATTAACGGCGCCGTAGCGCTTAAGTAAAATTTGCAGTTCCTCAAGCGTCGCGCCGGAGCTGCCATTCTCGTTATAGCCATCGGCGACGAGAAGGAGCAGTTGATTGTCCTTGTAGCTTGCGATGACCGTGCGCGGTGCGCGTTTCGGGCTGTTTTTCCACTTGTCGGGAATCGGCATGGCGGCACCATTTTGCAGCAGGACAGGCACGAATGAAGCGCCAAATTTCATATGCTCGCTGTCGAGCTGCGCCTTGCTGGTAAATTTTCCGCCTACGAGCTTGTTATCCTCATTCAAGCCGACAAAAAATAAATCGGCAAACGATGGCTCAAAGCCATTCACATATTCGCCGTCAATCATCGTCGTGCTCAGCGGGTAGCGAACGCCCTGAGCGTCTGCGAAGCCTCCGGCATTGATGCCGATATACGCGCCGAAACGCTTCACTGCTGCGAGCGTCGTCTCGGCACCGCCATATTTGTCGCCGCCGAGCGCCATTTTCATCGCATCGTCTGATTTCAGCTCGATTTTCACCGCGTAGCTTTGAAAGTTTTGCGTCTTGATACGGAAGAGCTGGGCGCGAAGCTTGTCCGTATTAACGGAAGCCGACGGTGCTCCAAGCTTGCTCGTAATGAGCTGGTCGTAAATATCAAGCGGAATGCGGGCTTGGGCGGCTGCGGTGCTGGCGATTTGCTTCATCTCTGCATTTGTTCGGTTATACAGCGCGATTTCCTTCTTTATCAACTTTCCTGTCGCCTCGGCTGTTGTTCGAGCCTGCTCCAGTCCCGCCGCTGTCTTCGAGGTGAAGGCTGCTGGCTCCTGCCGCTGTGCTTCGGCATCGTGAACGGGAAAAGCAGCTGTAGACAGCTCAACGACCACCTCCGACAGCAGCAGCCAAAGCAGCATGCCGAGAAAAGGGGTACACGCGAGCAGCATCGTCCTATTCAGTGCTTTTACGGATACATTCATTTCAACACATCCAAATTCTTTTGCAGTTCGTTCAGCTTCTTCTTCACTTCATTAAGCTGGGTATAAAGCTTGTTGCTGTTGTCGGTCTTGGAATCGGCATTGTCCTTCGTAAAGGTCAGCAGCTCATTCAAGGCATCCACCTTCGCATCAAGCTGGGCCAGCTCCTCCTTATAGGAGGCTTCCAGCTTGTCCATCCGCTGGGTGTAGTCCTGCTGCATCGCCGCGATCTGCGCCGACGTCTGGCGCTCCAGATCAGCGGCGACGCTGCGCTGGATCTTGTCGCTATACCATTTGGCGCCCATGACACCGCCGGAAATTAAAATGATCCAGACGATGACGAATACGAAAAAAGCGCGATTGCTACGTTTGCGCCGCCGCAGCGGCTCATGGTGGCTGGAAAGCTCAGCATCTTGCAAGTTGCTCATATTTTAACGTTCACCTCATTTTGAAAGTCTTATTGTGTGCTGCAACGAGGCTGAACGAACTGCAATTGTAACCTGACTTATACGGCTATAGTATTGGACGGGAAAAAAGCCATTTTGTTGCGCGTGTCACTACATTGTAACAAAGAATAGGGCGCAGGTGTTGATGTCCTTTTGCGGAGGCTGGCAGTTGAGGTATAATAAGGGTCAGGCGATTGTATAGCAGCAGCGGCTGCAGCAAGCCTGTAAAGGAGGCTGTATAGACATGTCAGTTGAGTTGAACGAAAACCAGAATGAGTCACCATCCTATGAAAAGGCGATATTCGCCGGGGGCTGCTTCTGGTGCATGGTTTCTCCATTCGAGGAGATGCCCGGCATTATTGAGGTAGTATCGGGCTATACAGGCGGCCATGTGCCCAATCCAACCTATGAGCAGGTCTGCTCGGAGACGACAGGCCATACCGAAGCGGTGCAAATTACATTTGATCCGGCGATTTTTCCCTATGAGAAGCTGCTTGAGGTTTTCTGGCAGCAGATCGACCCGACAGATCTGGCTGGCCAGTTCGCGGATCGCGGCAACTCGTATCGTCCCGGCATCTTTTATTATAGCGAGGAACAACGGGAGAAGGCGGAAGCCTCGAAGAAGGCGCTTGCTGCAAGCGGCCGGTTCGATAAGCCCATTGTAACGCCGATTGAACCGGCCGAGCCTTTTTATTTGGCGGAGGATTATCACCAGGGCTTCTATCGTTCCAATCCGCAGCGCTACAAATCTTACCGCAAAGGCTCTGGACGCGAGGATTTTCTCGCACACCATTGGCAATATAAGAAGAGTCTGAGTGAGCTGAAGGAACGTCTGACGCCGATTCAGTTCGAAGTAACACAAAACAGCGGTACCGAGCGGGCATTTACCGGTGAATACTGGGATCACAAGGAAGAAGGCATCTATGTAGATATCGTATCGGGAGAGCCGCTCTTCAGCTCGCGCGATAAATTCGATTCAGGCTGCGGCTGGCCTAGCTTTACGAAGCCGATTCAGGAATCGAAAGTTACGGAGCACCGCGATATTAGTCATTTTATGATCCGTACGGAAGTTCGCAGCAAGGCGGCTGATTCGCATCTGGGGCATGTTTTTAATGACGGCCCGGGACCAAACGGCTTGCGCTACTGCATTAATTCGGCAGCTCTTCGTTTTATTCCAAAGGATCAACTTGAGGCAGAGGGCTACAAGGAATATGCTTATATGCTGTAATTTAGTAACATGTGGTGCTCGTTATTAGGAAAGGAAATGAGCCTGGCAAATAATTGCTAGGCTCATTTTATATTCTCATATTATCATTAAGTTAGTTGTTATAAATTTCCAATTTTCGATTACGTATTTGGATAACATGATCACACAGTTGATCAATGTCATCTTGATTATGGCTTGTGAGAATAATAGTCTTTCCTTCTTGCTTGAAATGGAGCGTAATTGGCGAGTATTTTTTTCGCTATCGCTATTAAGGGCATTAAATGGTTCATCCAAAAGTGAATAATTTGTTTCCGCTGATTCAGGCCAAAAATAAACATGAAAATAAAAATGAAAGGCATTTCCAAGTTAGAAATTCATCAATAGGCTTTTTTAAATAGTTCATGTCATACTGTCTACTTTCGAAGTATTTCGCTTAACATATAACATTAATGCTATAAGCGTAGCAACAAGAATTGCAAATGGCACAATCGCAGTCCATATAGGATCTTGAGAACGGTCAAATGGGAAAATTAAATAATTAAGTCGGTAAGATTCCAACCCTAAAGCTGCAAGTGCATAACTAGAGATTACATAAAAAATGAAGGGGAGAGATAAAGCGAGAAAACGATTTCTAACAAGTAAGACCAAATAGAAACCAATTGCTGAATGTAAAGCTGCATTCAATCCTACCCAGAATGAGTAATGGAAACCGTATGTGAAAGTTCCGAATTTTAAAAGCTGTGTAAACGTACGACGAGTATAGGTTTCTGCTGCTAATGTATCTTTTATCAAACCATAACCTTCGGGGTCATACTTAGCAATCCCCAGATGTGGTTCAATGTAAAAAGCAAAAAGAAATAAAATGAAAATCAAAACAAAAAAGAATGAAAAAGTAAGAATGGAATTGGCCGTTAATTTAATGAATAACGTTTTGCTTATCTGTCTACGCATACGGGTATAGGTCAGAAAGCGATTCTTAACTTCTCCCGAAAAAGAAGCTACAAAATTAAAATAGCTAGGATGGGGAAATAATAGGAAGTCTACCATCAACCATGAATGTAAAATAGTCTAATGAGTCTCTCATCTCATAATTTTGGCTCCTTAAGACAACGAGAGAAACTAGAGCAATGATTATTAAAAAGAATAACAATAGAAACAATGGAGTCAATTTACTTCTGATTTCTTGAGCTAATTCTTTAATCATTCTTTACATCCTTTCATATTTCCTACATTTGTCCTACAACTCTCATCAATATCTTAAAATTAGGAAAATATAAATTTATATAATTAAATATAAACACAAGGATAAAACAAGGTTTACACTATGTTTAATTTAATACATAATAATGTACTTAAATGTAAAATATAATTCATTTGAATTAGCTAATGTTAAAAAGGGTGGTATTGATAGGAAGTCTGACTGCTGCTCTGATATTACTTGCGGTGTTACAATGGCAGGGACTTCTTACGAGGGTTATGAATTGAAATTTACTAGTAATAATGTTCATAATTGTTAAGTTGTAACTGGATCACAAACGAAGGTAACATCAGGTGCATTAGCAGGCTTGAAAATGGACTCTACTGGTGGAGCATCTTTAGATGTATGCACTGAATCTGCTGATAGAAGGAGGTCTAGTCCAAGCATCAACGGAGGGAGCACCGTAAGGGGGGCCACTGAGTCCATTATGATCTAATGTTGTCTTAGACGAATTAGACAAAGAACTGGAAAAGAGGAAACTTCGCTTCATGAGATATGCCGATGTCTGTAACATCTACGTGAAAACGTGTAAGGCAGGACAACGGGTGATGAAATCTATTACCGTATTCATCGAGGTGCGTCTGAAATTGAAGGTCAACCGAGAGAAGAGTGCGGTAAATCGCCTATGGAAACGAAAATTTCTAGGGTTCACCTTCAGTGTTTGGGATAAGAAGAACCTTCGCGTAAAGATCGCAAAACCATCTTTAGAGCGAGTGAAAGCAAAGATCAAAGCGATCCCAAACGAGAACAAATGGCTCGTCAATAATTAGTCCGTCTTCGATCTCCCTTATTGGCAGCCCGAGCCTATTGACAAATCGCTTCACCTTTCCGGTGAAACTATTAAAAACGATGAGCACTCCAACACCTCCATGTCATGCATTACACAAGCGCAACGGTAAGTTTCAATTTAGAATAGAAAGCAAGAATATTCAAGCTATTGACTATAATAATACCCCAACACTCAAGATGTTAGGGTAGTGGTTAAAATTCCTCTAAGTGTTCGTGTCAGCGATTTTCTCCAAGTCAATCGGAGTCGGATCTTCGTTGGCTCGCATTGGATCAAGTGTGAAAAAGCTGGATTTTGTTGAGCTGCAGTTGCCCCCCAGATGCTCAATTATGTTACGTTGCGATTATGAAAAACTTTGTTCTTGCAATTTCTATAGCGGAGCATCTCTGAAAAAGCTACTCCATCTAAATGTAAAAAAATGTTAACAAAATTGATGAAATGTGATATGTTATTAGTGAGGAGGTATATTATCCAAAAGAACCAAAAATTAGAAAATGTTACTTCATAGAGTATCCAGACGCCTAACGCAATATACTATATGGAGGTAATTATGAAAAAGTTTGCTTCTATTGTATTCACCTTAATGTTTCTCTTTTCCAGTGTTTCTGTCGCAAGTGCGCAAGAAGAAGCTAGTTCACAGCAAGATCTGATTAATTTACTTAATAAGTATGGTTTCGAAGCTATCCAAGACAGGTCGATTATTGCAACGGCGAATGAATTACTAAAGATAAGCAACCTTGAAGAATTGGAAATCCAACTTAAAGAATTTAAAAAATCCATTCAGATCGCAAAGTCTAATACTGAAGAGGAAATCCTTATTCCTGTAAGCCAACAAAGTAAATTGAACTCATTTAGCAATCTGGCTGCTATAACTTATAATAATTCTCGCGTGAATACATGGTGGTGTCCGGGTAATCCTGGATGGGGAGGCACTGCAATAACTATTACTTGCAATATTGCTTATAATTATAGTTATTCTTACGCTAACGGAAATCCCTACTTTACAAGTGCCTCCGATTTTACCTCTTACTTAGGCGGCATACACCTATATACGTGGGTCGGGACTAATCACTCATATAATTTTACTACTACAAATAACCCTGGCGACACGATTAAGATTAAAGCAATGGGCTATTATCTATTAGGTTTTACTTGGAACAACATACCTATTGGAGCTACGTTGAATGATGAATGGAATGCTAGTTTGCGTCTCTATTAAAAAGCTAAGACGATCACACCTCGATTTGAGGTGTGATCGTCTTTTATAGTTACCAATACCTAATGTAAATCATGTAGAGTGTGATTTGATTCGGTTCCTCATTTTAGTTAATACAATGAGGAAAAAGTAGGTGACTAACACACATAATGCATAGATATCTAATCTAAATGACGTTAAAGTAAAGAAATTTTTAAAAATGAGAATGTTGTAAGCGGGAGCCTCTAAACCATGATACGTAATAAAATTAAATGGAAACCCCAGTTTAAATACTCGATACCCATCTTGATAAAGCTGGCTCCAAAAAATTGAAGAAAGCGGGAAAATACAACTCCACAAAAATAGCTTGTTTTTGTTCAATTACCTTCCCTCCTTACATTTTTATGAAATTGTAACATAAAAGGGGTCTGAGTGGAATGTGATGAGCAATATTTGGACGGAGCGCAATAAAATCCCTCATTTCTTCAGCAGCTCGAGCAAGGAGTCGTTCACTAAGCGCTCATGCCGTTTCTGCTTCTATTAATATTGTATTCATGGTCTTCACCTCACATTGTCACTTCAATAAAGTCGAAATTCACAAGCTGATTGGCAAGAGCGATGATGAAACCGGGCTGGCCCATCTTCGGCTCCAGCGGCTTGGATGGCGACTTCGGACCTTCGTGGCCTTCGATCATTAGTATAAGCGCATCGACCATTTGTGAATTGATTCCGTCGCCGAATTGGCGCACCGCCGTGGCAGCGGCAATCGGATGCAGATACTTCATGTCATCCGGCAGCGAGTTAAGTGAGATATCCTGGAATAAGATCGCACACAGAATCATGTCACGGAATGGACCGCCAGTGCCTTCCTTGGCGAGCAGCATGTTCACGACTTTGAACACTTTTTTTATATAGGTCACGAGCTCCCCATCTTGATAAAAGGATTCCGGCACATTGCCGATGACGTTCTCAGCGAATACCGTGATGTCTGGGCTGATGATCAGCTCCAGTTCCGGACGAAATGTTAAGAGTGTTTCATTGACTTCGCTCATTGCGAATAAAGAAATTCAATCAATATCTGACAGAGTGATGTGGTTATTACTCCCTAACGGATACGAAAAGCGTATGCCAAGAGTTGGATGAATGGACAAGAAGAAGACTTCGGATGTGTGTTTGGAAGCAATGGGTCATCTCTTGGTCTAAGAAGTCTAGCGGACAGATACAACCAATTGCGGAATAGGACATGAACCGGCCGTATACCGAACGGTACGTAAGGTGGTGTGAGAGGTCGGGGGCTAGGCGCCCCCTCCTACTCGATTGACCTTTTCGCACTTCATTCGCTTGATCTCGTTAAGCTGCTCCATGAGGTTTGCGTTCTGCTGGCAGTAACTTTTTGGTTCGATCCCATTTATCGTCGCGTAGCAGCTACATATCATTTGATTGCATTCTTTCATAAATGGTAAACTACCATATATAATATGATTTTTTTGTACAAAGCTTAATTTGAGGATTGGGGGAATGGACATGCAAGTAGAAGAGGCTATACGGGGAAGACGTTCAATCGGAAGGGTCAAGCAGGACAAGGTTGATCGCCGGCTCATCGAAAAGCTGCTGGAGGCGGCCAGTTGGGCGCCGAGTCACCATAATACGCAGCCATGGAAATTTATCGTCATGACAGGAGAGGGACGCGCCAAGCTGGGCGAAGGGTATGCGCGTGTTGCGCTTGCTTCGCTTGAGACTGGCATCGGAACCGCTTTGGAGGATCGTCTGGCGAAGGAGCGTTCCAAAGCTTATCGCGCACCTGTCGTCATTGGCGTCGTATGCTCGCCAGCAGAGGACCCGCGTGCTGTCTATGCAGAAGAGCTGGCGGCGGCGCAGGCCGCTGTGCAAAACCTGCTGCTCGCTGCCCATGCGAATGGGCTGGGCGCCATCTGGCGCTCAGGCGAGCCCATGTACCATCCGCTGATGAAGGATACATTTGGTCTTGATGCGGAGGAGCAGTTTGTTGCCCTTATTTATCTCGGATATCCAGATATGCAGCCGCTGGAGGCGAAGCGGACATCCATTTCTGACAAAACGCTGTGGCTGGAGGGGTAAAGCCCCGCCATTACTTTGAGCAAAATGTGTTATCTTATCTACCAGAACCAGAATAGTTGAAGATGAAGCCTTCCTGAACCGCATTAGCATGCGGGTAGGGGAGGTTTTTTGATATAGATTAAGACATGCCTTAGTGCTCCCTAAGCAAAGAAAAAAACGATAAAAAGTCGTGAAAATGGCAGTAATAGGTCGTCCAAGCGGCGGCATCTCGTGGGTAGGAGAGACTACAATGAAGAAAAACAGTGGATAAGCAGTCAGGTGAATATACATCAGTGTAGTCACTACCCTTTAAGAGGAGGAACTAAATATGCTATTTTCAAATCCTATATTAAGCGGTTTTTATCCTGATCCGAGTGTGTGCCGTGTGGGGGACGATTATTACTTGGTAACGAGCTCATTTGAATATTTTCCGGGCGTCCCGATTTTTCATAGCACGGATTTGGTCATTTGGCGGCAAATCGGGCACTGCCTGACGAGAGAAAGTCAAGATTGGATGGGAAAAATCAGGTGATTTTTCGTTTCCGGATCGGAAGCCTTTGGAAAATGGAGCACTCGGCGGATTATAGCGACTCTATAATTAGACTCGGCATAGAAGCTAATGAGACGCATTATACGTTCAGCTACTCGCGACCAGACGGGCATACGCATGTATTAGGAACGGGAGAATGTGCCATGTTATCCAAAGAGGTAGCCGGCGGCTTTACAGGTGTATATGCCGGACTTTATGCAACGGGAAATGGGAAATTCAATACATCGCCAGCCTATTTCGACTGGTTCAAATATGAAATCGAGGCATAGCAGGAAGCGTATGGAAGCTGGGAGGAATTTTCGACAAGCATTTCGACAAATTTCCCGATAAAGATTGATCTTCCTTCCTAGAGCATGCTAAGTTTCATGATAATGGCGCAGCCGTTTTGCCTATTATCTAAGTAGTCGCCAAAGGACAGGGGGCTTTGTGGATGAACAGTCGTTTGAACATTTTATCGTGGAGCTCAATCCGAACGAGATTGATCACCAGCGTTTTACTATTTACACTGCCGCTCATTGTGTTGCTTCTATATAACAGCTTTTATTCGATTGATGTCGTGCGCAATCAAGTGGCCAGCTCAAACCGAAATATGATGACCTTGTATATGGATCAGATCGATCAGAGCCTTGAGGATGTAGATCAATACGTGAATAGCATCGCCGCTGTTGATCCGGATTTGCTGGTAATGGGCACGACAAGGCAGCCGGACGAATATTATATGGCGAAAATCAGCCTGTCCAACAAGCTGTCGCAGGCGCTGGCGATTTATAAAAGCATGGATGCTTTTTTCGTATATTCGGATCAGGAGAAGGAATTAATGCTTAGTCCGCAGGTGAGCAGACCTTTTGGGGAGCGGGAGAAAATGCGGGGGTTTTTGAATCAGCTCATGCTCGACAAGGACAGTAATGGAAGACTGCTGCATACCGCCGATTGGAAAATTACGCAGTTGGATAATCAATTTTATATTTATCATATCGTGGAATCGGGCGGCAGCTATATTGGTGCCTGGGTTAATGCCAATCGCTTAATTGGCGGGCTGGGATTGATTGATTTAGGTGAGAAGGGGCAGTCGCTGTTGACGACGAGCGATGGAATCCCGCTAACGACGTCTAGTCTATTTCAGGAGCTTGGCATTGAGCTTAATCACAGCTTGGCTAATTATTATATAACCGGGGATCAAACCCGGTTTCTTGTCGTCGGATCTCCCTCGCTTCGGGGGGATTTTAATCTGGTAGCCGTTATACCGGATGAAAAAATACTTGAAAATCTCCCTTATTTGCGTAGCCTGATTACCTTTGTAGCTCTAGGCTCGCTCATCATTTTACCGCTCGGACTGCTGATGCTGCGCCGAGAAATATTGCTCCCGCTGAACCGGATTTTGGCGGCGATGAAGCGGATACGTGAAGGCAATCTGGACGTTCGGATCAAGGCGGCTCCTAGCGCCGAGGAATTTCAGTTAGTTAACGAAACGTTTAATACGATGATGGCGGATATTCAGCAGCTGCGTATTGATGTATACGAGGAGCAGCTTAGTAAGCAAAAAGTGGAATTGCAGCATTTGCAGTTGCAAATCAATCCTCATTTTTTCATGAATTCCCTGAATATGATGTACAGCCTTGCTCAGGTGCGCAATTATGAGCTGATTCAAGAGCTGACGCTGTGTCTGGTGGGCTACTTCCGCTATATGTTCCGCAGCAACCTCAGCTTCGTTACGTTGAAGCAGGAGCTGGATCATGTAAGCAATTATATCCGCATTCAGGAGCTGCGTTACCCGGACAGCCTGACAAGCAGCATGGAGGCGCCTGATTATATGATGAACGCCAGTCTGCCGCCGCTCATTATTCAGTCCCTAGTTGAAAATGCTGTCAAATACGCTGTAACGCTGGATGAAGCGGTGCATATTCATATTCGTATAGAGCTTCTGGACACAACGGATGAACCGAAAATGCGAATGATCGTTCAGGACACGGGTAAAGGCTTTAATGAAGAGGTATTGAAGGAGCTTCAGGAGGGCCGAAAATTCATAAGGGAGCAAGGCGGGCAGGTTGGCATTTGGAACATTTGCGAGCGGCTGCGGCTGCTCTATGAAGGCCGAGCACAAATATCATTCGCCAATGCGCACGGCGGAGGGGCGATTGTTGAAATTATTTTGCCGATGAATGCGGAAACGGAACATAGCTAGCGAAGGGGGAGTTTACATGTATTCGGTACTCATTGTCGATGATGAGGTGCATGCGGTCAAGGCGATTGAATCGGCCATCGATTGGGACAAGCTTCAAGTAAGCGAAGTGTATACCGCCTATAATATCCGCCAAGCGAAGGAAATATTTGACCAGCAGGGCATTGATCTAATGCTGTGCGATATTGAAATGCCGCAGGGCAGCGGATTGGAGCTGCTGGAGTGGGTGCGTGAGAAATATCCGAAGACGGAGTCGGTGTTTCTGACCTGTCACGCGGACTTTGAATTCGCGAAGCAGGCGATGAAGCTCGGCAGCCTCGATTATATACTCAAGCCGATTCCCTATGCGGAGCTTGAGAAGGTGATTGTCAAAGCGACCGACAAAATTAATAAGGAGAGCGAGCTCGTCCAGTTCAGCGAATACGGACAATATTGGTTTAAGCAGCAGCCGATTTTGACGGAGCGGTTTTGGCTGGATATTCTGAACCAGACGATACCCACTTATGAAACCGCCATTAAAGAAGCGGCTAATGAGCGATATTTGCCTTATATGGAGCATTTGCGGCATTTGCCGATTCTGATCTCGGTTCAGCGCTGGCGCAAGAAGCTGTCGGTGCGCGATGAGAAAATTATGGAAATTGCCCTGCGCAATGCGGCAGAGGAGACGATTTTGAACCATGGCGCCAGCGGACATTTGGTGCAATGGGAAAAGGACAAGCTCGTTGCGCTGCTGCCGATGGAGAGCAATGAAGAGCCGGAGCTTGCCGCTTTGCGAGATGCCTGCTCCTTGTTTATTTCGGCCTCCAATGCCTACTTCTATTGCGATCTATCCTGTTACATTGGCGAGCCTGTGCCTAGCTACCAGCTGTCGGCGATGGCAAGGCGTCTAAGCGGCCTCGACCAGAACAATGTAGCGCTTAGTAATATCGTCTTGCATACTAGCGGCAGGTCGAGCCTGACGCCAGAGATGAAGCTGCCCGATTTAAGCCTGTGGGCGGTGCTGTTGAAGGAAGGCTCCAAGGACAAGCTGCTAGCGGCTATCGACGAGCACCTTAAGGAATGCATTCGGCTGGGAACGCTTGATGCGAAGCGGCTGCATACGTTCCACCAGGATTTTCTGCAAATGATGTATTATATGCTTCAGTTGAAGGGCATTGGGGCTCATCAATTGTTTGGCGATGACGAGTCTATTGAGCTGTCGGGACGGGCGAGCCGTTCGGTGACGGATATGTATGCTTGGATCGACCATATTGTGACCAAAGCGGCAGATTATGCGAGGTCGGTTGAAGAGACGCAGACGGTAGTCGAACGAGTCATTGCTTATATTAAGCTGAATCAGAGCAAGGAAATTACGCGCGAGGAGTTGGCGAACCATGTGTTCCTGAACCCGGACTATTTAACGCGTATTTTTAAAAAGAAAACGGGCTTGTCCATTTCCGATTATTTGCTCAACGAGCGTTTGCTTGCGGCGAAGGAGCTGCTGATGAAGACAGATATGCCGGTCAGCGCGATAGCGGTTCACGTAGGCTATGCGAACTTCTCGCATTTTTCAAGGATGTTTAAGAAGTATGCAGGCCTCAATCCGTTGGAATTCAGGCAAAACTATGAGCTTGAGCAGCAAGGTCGTTGAATTGGTCGGAAAACGCTTACCAAAAAGTCGTTTGCGGGGCAGTAGCAGGTATAGGGATTCTCTACAATGAGGATAGATTCACTCGCTTCAGGCGAGCAGAATCTCGATACTAAAGAGCATCGGGGGAATTACGAATGAGAAGGATAACAACGATGATTAGCTTGGTCCTCATCCTTGGCTTGGTGCTGAGCGCATGTGGCGGGGGCAACACGGGCAGCAATGGAGAAGCGGGCGCAGGCACAGCAGGCGCTACAAACGCAGGGGGCAATACAGATGCAGCGGCAGAGCTTACGGTGGCTTACGTAACGTTTGGCAATACGCCTACTGACCTGCAAGCGGTACAGGACGAGCTGAACAAGCTGACTAAAGAAAAAATTAATGCAACGGTGAAGCTGCTTCCAATCGGTATTGGCGCATGGAATCAGCAAATGAACCTCATGCTTACGAGCAATGAGAAGCTCGATCTCATTGTAACGGGCAGCAGCGCAACGTTTGGTTATGCACCGCAAGTGGCGAAGGGACAGCTGCTTCCGCTTGATGATCTGCTGGAGCAGTACGGACAGGGCATTAAATCGGCAGTTGGAGAGGATTTTATTAAAGCGAGCAGCATTGGCGGCAAAATATATGCTGTGCCCTCGATTCGCGATTTGGCGGTCAATTATGGCGTGCTGATCCGCAAGGATCTGGCTGATAAATACGGTATCGACGCTTCCAAGATTAACTCGCTGGACGCATTGGAAGGCATGATGAAGACGCTGAAAGAGAACGAGCCGAACATGGCCGCTATATCTCCGGGATCGGCTGGGCAATCCATTGCTGATTACCTGCAAAAGCTTGATAAATTAGGAGATGGCTACGGTGTTCTGCTTAACAATGGACAGAATGATTTAAAAGTCGTCAACTACTTCGAAACGCCAGAATATGCGGAGCTGCTTAAACGCATTCGCGGCTGGTATCAAGCGGGTTATATTTTGAAGGATGCAGCGACGAACAAGGAAGGCATCGCGGATTTGATTAAAGCAGGGCGTACAGCTGCGTATGTGGCGAACCTTAAGCCGGGCATCGAGATGCAGGAATCGCGTATTGTAGGTACGACCATCGTAAAAGGTGAAATCACGGCTCCGGTCGCCAAAACAGAAACGGTAACTAACATTATGTGGGGCATTCCGCGCAATGCGACGAGTCCTGAAGCCTCCATGAAGTTTCTGAACCTGATGTACAGCGACAAGGATGTTATTAACATGCTGGACTGGGGCATTGAAGGCAAGCATTATGTAAAAACGGATAAAGAAAACATCATTAAATATGCGGATGGCGTAGATGCCAACAATAGCGGCTACAACCCGAATACAGGCTGGTTGTTCGGTAATCAGTTCATGTCCTACTCCTTTGAAGGGGACAACCCGGATATTTGGAAAGAAACGGATGAATTCAATAAAAACGCAACGAAATCCAAAGCACTAGGCTTTACCTTCGATTCTGCGTCAGTGAAGACGGAATTTGCTTCGGTAACGAATGTTGTGAATCAATACAAGCTCGGTCTGGAAACAGGCACACTTGATCCGGAGAAAACACTGCCCGACTTTATCTCCAAGCTGAAGGCAGCGGGCATCGACAAAATCATTGCAGAAAAACAGAAGCAGCTTGATGCATGGGCGGCAGCGAAATAAAACAGTATAGCAGACTGCTGCTACAGAGCAGGCTGACGTAACGACAGCAACCGCCAATCCTCCTCGTGTGGGTTGGCGGTTGTTTGTATTTTTATGATGGCGCATGAGTAACGGGCTGGCGGTATATCCCCTGCCTTAGTCTTCGATTTCCAGACCGATCCCGAGCTCCCGAGCTTTTTGCACCCAATAGTCAGCTGTTGCAATATCAAAGACGGCCATTCCCATGGGGCAAAATAAAACAGGCTCAGCCGGATCGAAGCCAGCAAGCGCGCTTCGGCAAACGACATCGGCAAGCGAGCGGGTACCCTCTTTTACCAGCCCCCGCTCCTTATGCAGCAGCTCAATATCGGTATTTTCTCGGCATACCTCATCCCAGTCATCGACGACGATGGCGGTTACGCCGTTCAAGGCAGAGGAGGCATAGTCGCGCAGCGAGACGTCCAGCAGCAGGCTGCCCGGAAGCGGAGGCAGATGAATGTAGCGCCTGTCGCTTACCGTACAAGTAATAATGACGTTGCAGCGGCTGTACAACTGCTCCCAACTGTCTGCCACCTTCGTTCGTCCAAGCAATTCGACCTTTTTACGAGCGCCGATAGCATCGGTTGCGGCATCGGCAGTAGTATCGGTTGCGGTATCGGTTGCGACAGCTGCGGAGAGGTCGCTAGCCTCCAGCTCAACACCGCGAATATCATAAACATACGCTTCATCAATTGTTTCTCCGAACAACTGCGCGCACATGTCGTAATGCAGCTGTCCAACCGGGCCGAAGCCGATAATGCCCAGCCTTATGCGATGCGTACTGCTTGAATGCTGAACGCTGCGCGCATGTAAATAATGGCGAAGCAGCACGGCGCTAACCGCAGCTGTCCGTGCCGCGCTTGGCAGCGATGCATGGACAATCGCATAAGGCTTGCCTGTATCTGCATCATTCAGCACCAGCAGGCTGTGCGCTCTGGGCAGCCCGATTTGGAGGTTGCCGGGAAAGCTGGCAATCCATTTGATGCCTGCTGTGTGCATGCTGCCGCCTACATAGGCGGGCATAGCGATGATTCGGTTTGCCGCCTTGTTTGCCGCTTTGCCGCCGTATCGCAAATAAGGCTTTACCGGCTGGGCATAATCTCCGCTGTCCATCACATGCACCGCATTTTCAATGCGATCCGCCAGCTCCTGCCAATGGAGTCCAACGGCATGAATATGTTTTTCACCAAGGTAAATCACGCGCGTTCTCCTTCCCAACGGAGAAATTGCTGCTGCACCCAAGCATCATTGTAGACGGTGTCCATGTAACGCTCGCCGCGGTCATGCAAAATAACAGCACAGACAGAACTATCGGGCAGCTCATGCATCATCGACTGAAGGGCAAAAATAACGGCGCCGGACGATGGCCCGGCCAAAATCGCCTCTTGCTTCACCAGCATTCGGCAGCCTGCAACCATATCGGCATCGTTAACCTTTATCGCATAATCCATAAAGCGGCTTTGGCCGAATGGAGGAACGATGCCAGCCCCAAGGCCGGGAAACAGCCTGCTTCCGCTGACTCCGCCCAAAATAATGCTGCCCGCCGCATCAACCGCTACGATTTTCGTATCCAGCTTATGGTCGCGGGCATACAGCGCACAGCCGAGCATCGTGCCGCAGGTGCTGATACCGCCAATGACATAATCTACACGGCCAAGTGCGGCCGTGATTTCCTGCATGGTGCCTTCATAATGCGACAAGTAATTATGTTCATTGTTGTATTGATTCGGCCAGTAGCTGCCCGGAATGTCAGAAAGCAGCTGTTGAACGCGGTTCAGCCTGGCAGGCAGAAACTCGCCTGTATCCGGGTCTGGCTCCTCAACGAGCTCAATGTCGGCACCGTAAGCGCGCATAATGCGGATGTTTTGCTGCGTCGTTCTAGGGTCTACGACGCTAATAAACCGCATGCCGAGATAGGAGCAGATCGCAGCGAGGCTGATGGCCATATTGCCCGAGCTGGATTCAATGATGACAGAGCCGGGCCCGATGCGTCCCTGCTCCAACGCCGCAGTAATGATGCGGGCGGCGGAGCGATCCTTCGCGCTGCCATTCGGGTTAAGCATTTCCAGCTTGGCATGAACGGTTATGCCGCGATCATTCGCAAACAGCTTTGACAGCTGAACGAGCGGCGTCTGACCGATACAAGAAAGCCAATCTATTCCCATGGGCGATTAGCGCCTCCTAAAAATAAAGTTTTTTCGATTTGACCGCTCCCCGCTCGAGCGTCTCATCCTCCGCTGCGCGCGTCACCACGATGCCGGAAAGCATGCGACCCCGAATCATTTGGCCAATCGCTTCGATTTTTTGCTCAATGGCTTGCTGTATAACGGCAAGTCCGTCATCGTCCAATCTTTTGCTGCGAATGTGAATAGACAGCTTATTATGCTGCAGCCGGACGCGCAGCTCAGCGTCGCTGACGAATTGCTGGACGACGCTTTCGATGTCGTAGAGGCTTATTTTTTCCCCGTGCTTCAGGTCGGCTCCAATCCGTTTCGAGATACAGCTGAACGTTTGCCTTACCTGTCCATCAATGATGAGCGTGCCGAAATCCCTAACCACGTCGTAGGTGACATAACGCACGGCGGGAAACAGGGTACGCTTGAATGACGTAAGCACAAGCACGGCCTCATTGTCCTCCAGCGCATCGAAGCTTACATCTATTTCGTCAGCGCGGAGCGCTTCGGCATGGATGCCGTCATCTAGGACATAAACGCTATGCTCATGAGAGTAGGAAGCAATGGCGCCAATCTCGATGGAGCCGTAGGTGTCGAGAATATCATGAGTGCTGATGCCGAACCGCGCAGCCATGTTCGCCTGCCAGGCTGGCGGAGCAATTTCCCCGACTATAATTATTTTCTGTATGCCGAAGGCCCGCGGATCTGGAGCAGCGAAAGCAATGGCATCGAGAATAGAAGGCATCGTATACAGCAGCTGCGGGCGAAAAGCGGCGAGGCGCTGGATATGCTCCTCTATTGGCAGGGCGAAGGAAAGCGAGTCTGCTTGGAAGCCAAGCTGCTGAAAAATCGTAATGGCTGTGCTAGCCGCATGTCCTGTTCCCATATCGGCCAGCGCCCTTGTAACAACGGCTGGGCCCCTTGCCAGCCACTCTCGGAAGCAAGCCGCCTTGCTGGCGATGTATTGCTCATCATCCTCCGGCGAATAATAAATCGCTTTGCGTATGCCGGAGGATGTTCCCGACGTACGGTACACGGAAAGCCTGGCCTCTGTCCGCAGCTCCTGTGTGAAATAATGCTGCTCCAACCTGTCCGCGGTCATAAGCGGCAGCTCTGGCAGTACAGCGGCGTTCAGTTCAATGCCCCGCTCAGCAAGCAGCTCTCCATACCAAGGATGAAAATGGCAAACAAGAGCAAGCTGCTGCTGAAGCATCTGTCTAAGCTCCATGTATGTCTATGCCTCCTAACTAACGTACTTAACAAACATCCTGACAGGTTGCCTTAATTAAGCATATGAAGCCGCTGCATGATGGTTCGTTCTATGCCGACAGCGGCCTACAACCATTTTCAAAAAGGTTCGTATGCTAATAGGAGAATAGAATGGAGGGGTAAAGTGACGAGGAGCAGGAAGCTATCGAAGGGGCTGCGTGCGAGAAGTAGCGGCCGCAAAGGAAGCATCAGTGTGAAGAGCAAGCGGCGGATAATCGGAGATAAGTGGAGCAAAACGATCGCAATGCGGAAGGACCTGACGCTGAACAAGCACATCCCGCAGACGAAGCTGGCGACCAAGGACAGCCTGCGCAGCATGCTGAAGCAATATAGCATGGTCTATGTGAAGCCTTCGCGGGGCTCGCAGGGACGCGGGGTCATGAAGATGGAGAAGCTGGGGGCGAAGTATACGTATCAATTAGGCTCGAAAAAATCGACCTTTACCACGTACGCTGCAGCCTACCGTTCGATTCATAAGGAAATGAAGGGGAAGCGGTATTTGGTGCAAAAGGGCATTCGCTTGCTGAAGCATAAAGGGCGCCGCTTCGATATTCGGCTTATGGTGCAGCGCACGCCGCAGGGCGGCTGGGCCGCGACCGGGACGCTTGGCAGAGCGGCCAAGCCGGGCAAAATTGTAACCAATGGCAGCCAAGGCGGATCGATTTATTCGACTGAGCAAGTGCTTAAGTCACATGCTGGCCCAGCCGGGCGCCGGAAATTGCTGAAAAGCATGGATCGGCTTGGCCTTCGCACAGCGCGGCTGCTGCGAGGTATTTCTCCCGGCATTAAGGAGCTGGGCCTCGACTTTGCCATTGATGCGAAGCTGAAGCCATGGATTCTTGAGGTGAATACCGTGCCGGCCGTTTGCCCGTTCTCGCTGCTTGCCGATCAGTCCATGCTGCGCCGTATTGTCCGCTATGGCAAAGCCTACGGAAAAACCTACCAGCTGAAATGCACCAAGGCGAAGCGCGGTAAATAAGCGATGGGCGCTGCCTGTGTGCGAAGCGAAGAGTTTGCGCCGAAATAAAGTGCAGCTTATTTCCTCGCTGCTCCTAGGCTAAGGCCTTGCGCCAGAAAAGAGAAGGCGCAAGGCCAGCTTTTGAAGGGTTCGTCGCATTTTTCGCATGTATAAAGGTGGTTTACTTGAACGCATATTCATGCTCAAAACGATTGATAAAATAATCCATTACCGGAGCATTTGGACGGCTCTTAGCCCGAACCCAGCCAAAATGGACGGGCTGCTGAAAAAAATCTTCAATTTCCAGCATTGCAAATTGCCGGATCGTTTCGTTGGCATTTTGCCTAAAGGAATAGTCATGGCCGATTGAAACAGCCAGTCCCTCCAGCAATGCGCTTTGAATGGCAACATCGTAATCGGTTCGAAACAACACCTCCACGGGCCCGTGCTGCCTAGTGAAATCAAGGATAAACTGGTCGACATGATCATCCTTGTACAGGACGAAAGGGTATTGCCGCAATTCCTCCGGCGATATGGAAGCGCGTGAGGCAAGCGGAGATTGCGCGCCAACGAGCGCGACCATTTTGCCCTTGCATAGCGAATGAAACGAGAGACCCTCTATCGGCAGCTTGTCTTCCCGCATCGCAATCATGCCGAGATCAGCCAGCCCCTCCCGCACGCTGCCAAGCGTACTTAATGAGCCGTCCTCAGAGACCTCGATGTGAAGAGCGGGATGCTCCTTTTTTAGCCAAGCGATTACTTTAACCATCGTCTTCATTTGGGCGGGCATCGTGGACAGGCGCAGCTCGCCGCTTAGGCTGCTCAGTCTGCTCGCAGCTTCTAGTCGAATTTCCTCAATCATTTTGGCTGCTTCATGCACTTTTTTAATAATGGATGCTGCTTCTGCGGTAGGCAAAGTGCCGCTTCGTGCACGTTTGAACAGCTTTAGCCCCAGCTCCTTCTCCAGACTAGAGAGGGATTGGCTAAGCGCAGATTGGGAAATATGAAGATTCGCTGCTGCTTCAGACAACGATTTGGATTTGCTTAATTCGACGACATACATCAACTGCTCAAGGTTCATAGGTCGCTCCCTTTACATAAGTATCACTTAATTAAATGTAAGTATAATTAATTATATTTAATTATATAACAGGAGTACAATAACGGTAAGACAATATAAGCGCTATCATTTTATTGCTAAAGGAGATGTAGTTGTATGAAAGCTGCTGTTATTTATGGGGCTAAAGATGTCCGTATCGAAAATGTGAACGAGCCTGCGGCTGCTGCGGGCCAAGTGAAAATAAAGGTGGAATGGGCCGGAATTTGCGGAAGCGACCTGCATGCCTACCATTATGGGCTAGGCGTATCGGCTGAGCCTCATCCCGTAACAGGACGCGGTCTTCCGCTTGTGCTGGGCCATGAATTCGCTGGTGTTGTAACCGAGCTTGGCGAGGGTGTAACGAATTTGGCTGTTGGAGATCGCGTAGCTGTAGAGCCAATCGTGTATGCCGAGGATGATTATTATGTACAGCGCGGCAAGTATAACCTGGCTAGTCCGTTTGCTTTTCTTGGCTTGCAGGATGATGGCGGTTTTGCCCAATATGCAATCGCAAATGCGAGCAAAGCTCATAAGCTTCCAAGCAATGTTTCACTTGAAGAAGGGGCATTAATGGAGCCGACTGCTGTAACGGTTCATGCCGTTAAGGAAAGCCAGCTGAAAATAGGGGACTCGGTCGTCGTGTATGGCGCTGGCCCAATTGGTCTTCTAACGATTATGGCGGCCAAAGCTGCTGGAGCCGCAAGCGTTATTGCCGTTGATATTTCCCCTGAACGTCTCAGCAAAGCGCTTGAGGTCGGAGCGAGCTCGGTTGTGAACAGCTTGGAAGCAGATGCAACGACAGAGATTTTGGCAGAGCATGTAAATGGCGTTGATGTGGCCTTTGAGGCGGCAGGCGCTCAGGCTACATTCACAAGTGCGCTGGAAGTCATCAAAAAAGGCGGACAGCTGCTCATTATTGCCGGCTATGCCAGCCCCGTTACTTTAGATGTGAACAGCATTTTGGTGAAGGAGATATCAATTAAAACCTCGCTAGCCTACCATCATATTTTCCCAGAGGTCATCGCGATGGTGTCTTCGGGCCGCCTTGATGTGAAGAAGGTCATTACGAAAAAAATCAAGCTGGACAACCTCGTTGAGGAAGGTCTGGAGCTGCTCATCAAAGACAAAGCGCAGGCGAAAATTTTGATTGATACACAATCCTAATTCGATTATTGAAAACAAATAGGCTGTTCCACAGGTCATGCAAATGAACCTTGGAACAGCCTATTTGTTTTGGCTAGCATGAGGCTTTCAATGGCGGGGCACGCAGCAGGAGCGTCGTAATAGTGCAAATGAGAAGTCGTCTGAGCGGTAGAGGGCGCAATGGCGCATGCACTATCATCAAAGTATAAGACAGCGACAAGCTCATGCGGAAGAAAGAAGGGGTTCTCCTATGGAACAAACGACGGGAAATAAAGGGACAGCGTCTGCTCCCCAGCAGGCTAAGCAGGCTGCCAAATCTAATGTGAGAAAGAAACAGTTCAAGCGCTATTTGCCTTTGTTTTTAATGATGCTTCCGGGGCTGGCGTATTTGATCATTAACAATTATGCACCGATGTTTGGCCTCATTATCGCCTTCAAAAACATCAATTTTACCCAAGGAATTTGGGGCAGTGATTGGATTGGGCTGCAAAACTTCGAATATTTGTTCAAAACGACAGATGCCTACATCATTACGCGAAATACGATTTTGTATAACGGTGGATTTATTATTTTGAACTTGGTCATTGCGGTAGGGATAGCGATTTTGCTCAATGAAATTCGCAGTAAAATTATGGCCCGCTTTTATCAAAGCGTCGTGCTGCTGCCCTTTCTCATTTCCATGGTTATTGTCAGCTATTTGGTTTATGCGGTTCTCAGCATAGAAACGGGCTTTATGAACAAGACCGTGCTTCCGCTGCTGGGACTTGACGCCATTTCTTGGTACAGCGAGGCGCAATATTGGCCGTACATTTTGACAATTGTGCATATTTGGAAAAGCGTTGGCTTCTACTGCGTCGTGTATTTGGCAGCCATTATCGGAATTGATCAGGAATATTATGAGGCGGCAACGCTCGATGGCGCATCCAAATGGCAGCAAATTAAGTCGATTACGCTGCCGCTCATTTCGCCAGTCATTACGATGATGACCTTGCTTGCAATCGGCCGGATTTTTTACTCCGACTTCGGCTTGTTCTATCAGGTTCCGATGGATGCGGGCGCGCTTAGCGATACGACAAACGTTATTGACACTTACGTCTATCGCGGCTTGATGCAGCTTGGTGATATTGGGATGTCCTCTGCGGCAGGCTTATATCAATCCTTGGTCGGCTTCATTCTAGTTCTGCTCGCGAATTACATTGTACGCAAAATCAACAAAGACAACGCATTATTCTAAGGAGTGAATGAAATGACGCATGAAAATAAATTATGGCAGTGGTCAGCCAATATATTTATGATGGCCGTATCCATCGCTTGCCTGCTGCCCTTCGCTTTGCTGGTTATATCCTCTTTCACCGATGAGCAGGCGATTATCAGCAATGGCTATTCTTTTTTCCCAGAGCAGTTCAGCTTGAGTGCTTATCGTTATTTGCTTGATCAATCGCAGGAGCTGCTGCGGGCTTATGGCATTACGGTTTTGGTTACGGTTCTTGGTACGACGGTAAGCTTGGTCATTACATCCATGCTAGCTTATCCGCTGTCGAGAAGAGATATTCCGCTTCGCAACCCACTGGCGTTTTTCGTCTTTTTCACGATGCTGTTCAACGGTGGGCTTGTGCCAACCTACTTGATTTATACGCAATATCTCGATATTAAAAATACGATCTGGGCGCTTATTATTCCAGGTCTTCTGATGAACGGCTTTAACGTTATGCTTATGCGCACGTTTTTCATTACGTCCATTCCGGTTCCGATTTTGGAGTCGGCTTACATTGATGGGGCAACTGAATTTAGAACGTTCCGTTCAATCGTGCTGCCGCTGTCGCTGCCGATTTTGGCAACGATTGGCTTGTTTCAGACGATTGGCTATTGGAATGACTGGTTTAATGGGCTCGTTTATTTAACAGATCCGAAGCTGTTCAGCATCCAGAACATTTTGAACCGAATATTGACGGACATTCAGTTTCTGTCGAACAGCGGCCTTGGCTCGAATGCGGGTCAAAGCATGGCCAAAATGCCGAGCGGCACCGTACGGATGGCGATTGCAGTAGTCGGCGTTATCCCGATTCTAGTCGCTTATCCATTTTTCCAGAAATATTTCGTTAAAGGGATTACGATAGGTGCAGTAAAAGGATAGGAGGGCGAAGTTAATGGCTGAACGCTTACGTCAAGTACTGGCAGGCGAGGAAGAAAACTATATTATGCCGTTGCTATGGCAAAGGGGAGAAGAGGAAGGGCAGATTCGCGAGGAAATGGAGCGAATTTATGCTTCCGGCATCAAGGCGGTCATCGTGGAATCGCGTCCTCACCCGGATATGCTTGGCGCAGGCTGGTGGCGGGATATTGATATTATTATGGACGAGGCGCGTTGCCGCGGCATGAAGGTATGGTTTTTTGATGATGACCATTTTCCGACGGGACATGCGGCAGGCAAGCTGAAGGATGCTCCGTCCGAGCTGCGCCGAACCTATTTGGCGGAGCGGCACATTGATGCGGTCGGCCCGGCGCCGCAAGCCTCCTTTCTGCTGAATACGCTGCTCCAGGCGGGCGATAAGCTGGTTGCAGCTGTGGCGGTTAAGCGCGGAGGAAAGTCAGGGGTTGCTGGTGCTGAGCAGCTTAGCGGATTCATTGAGCTGACCGCAAGCGTGCAAAACAATGTGCTTTACTGGGATATTCCCGAGGGCTTCTGGCGCATCTTCGTCCTGATTGAGACGGCGGAGGGTGCGGAGGAAGCGAAACGGAACTATATTAATCCGATTGTGCCGGAATCCACACAGGTGTTAATCGACGCGATTTATGAGGGCTATTACGAGCGGTATCGGGATGACTTTGGCAAAACGCTGGCTGGTTTTTTCTCCGATGAGCCGGGCTTCTATAACGATAAAACGACGTTTGATTTCAATTCCAGACTAGGCAAAAAGGGCATCGTCCTGCCTTGGCGACACGATATGCTGGAGCTGCTGTCCGCCGAGTTCGGGCAGCCCGTTGCGGCATTGCTGCCGCTGCTGTGGTACGAGGGCGGCGAGCAGACGGAGGCGCTGCGCTATACGTTCATGAATATGGTCAGCAAGCTGTATGCCGAGCATTTCAGCGGCAAGCTGGGCGACTGGTGCCGCGAGCGCGGCGTGGAATATATCGGACATATCATTGAAGATAACAATGTGCATGCGCGGCTCGGCTGCGGGCCGGGACATTTTTTCCGTTCGATGTGGGGTCAGGACATGGCTGGCATTGATGTCGTGCTTCATCAAATTATGCCTGGCTTTGACGAGGTGCCGTTTACGTGGATTGCCGGAGAAACGGACAGCGAGTTTTTTCATTATGCCCTAGCGAAGCTTGGTTCATCTCTGGCTCATATCGATCCGAAGAAAAAGGGCCGGGCGATGTGCGAGGTATTCGGCGCTTACGGCTGGAGCGAAGGCCTCAAGCTTATGAAATGGTTGACCGACCATATGCTCGTTCGCGGCATTAACTATTTCGTCCCCCACGCCTTTTCGCAAAAACAATTCCCGGATGCCGACTGCCCGCCGCATTTGTATGCACGCGGCGAAAATCCGCAATACCGCTATTATCGCCAGCTTAATGATTACACGAACCGCATCAGCCATCTGCTGAATGGAGGGCGCCATTATGCAACGGCGGCGGTGCTTTACCATGCGGAGGCGGAGTGGTCAGGCGCCGAGGCGATGCTGATTCAGAAGCCGATTAAGGCGCTGATGCAGGCGCAAATTGATTGCGACGTTATACCGGCAGATGTTCTTCTGGCGGCTGGAGCGTACGCGGTGAAGGACGGTCAGCTGCTTGTGAGCAATGAGGCGTATCAATGCCTCATCGTACCCTATGCTGAGGCGCTGCCAGCAGTGCTCGTGGAGCAGCTTGCCGAGCTGGCGGAGGCAGGGCTGAAGGTGCTGTTTGTAGACGGGCTGCCTGCCCGCACGCTTGAGGGCGGCGAAGCGGTGGAGCTTAAGCGTCTGAAAGCGCTGGAGTATGTATGGTCTGTGCCGCTTGCTGAGCTTGCAGCGAAGCTGCGGGGAGCAGGCATGTATGATATTGAGACGGCGGATGCCGCGCCGTATTTGCGCTATTACCATTATGGGCATTCAGACAGCGATGTATATTTCTTTTTTAACGAGCATCCTTATGAGACGGTGGATACGGTTGTCAGCCTCCAAGCCTCCGCTCGGATGATGATTTATAACGCCTTTGACAATCAGCTGAGCGAGGCTAGCGTTGAGCAGGCTGATGGGGTGAGCCGCTTGAGGGTAAGGCTAAGCGCCTACGAAACTTTAATCGTGCTGTCGGGAGAAGCGCTGCCGCAACTGACGGTGCAGACGCTGCCCGGTTGTACAGCATGTGTGCCAGTAGAGCTATCTGGCGAATGGACGGTTTCAACCGCTGCGTCTCTGCAATATCCGGTATTTGAAAGCTATGGCAAGCTGAGCGAGCTGGAAAATATCAATGCCCCGCACCTGCTGCCCGATTTCACCGGAACGATTCGCTATGAGCTTGCCTTCGATTGGAAGGGAGTGGACGAGCCGTTGTACTTGGATTTGGGTGCTGCGTTTGAAACAGCCGAGGCATCGGTGAATGGCTTAAAGCTAGGTACGGCGATTGCGCCGCCTTATCGCTTTGCAGCTGGCGAGGCTATTCGGCCGGGAACGAACCAGCTCGTCGTTGAAGTGACCAATACGCTGGGCAAGCAGCAAAAGGATTTCTTCTCGCGTTACATGCAGCAGGAGCCAGGCGGTTTAATGGGGCCGGTGCGGCTGCTTGTAAAGTCGAAGGACTAAGGACTAAGGACTAAGGACTAAGTGCAAAGTGCAAAGTGCAAAGTGCAAAGTGCTAAGAACTATTAATAAAGGGAAAAGAAGCGGCTGAAAATAGAAAGCATTTAAATGGAAGCGTGGTGAAAATGGTGGAGTAAGGCTCCTTTTTTCTCCGCGCTTCTATACGTTGACGGTTGAAACGGAAGGGGGTAGACGCAATGAAGCAAATCCCTCATTTGGTGAGCGAGAATGGTATAGCCACCTTGTACGTAAATGGTGAGCCATACCTTGCGCTAGGCGGGGAAATTCATAATTCCAGCGCTTCAAATCTTGCTTATATGCAGGAGAAGGTGTGGCCGGAGGTTCGCAAGCTGAATTTAAATACAATTATTGCTCCAGTATATTGGGAATTAATCGAGCAAGAGCAGGGAGTGTTTGATTTTTCACTCGTAGAAGGTTTAATTGAGCAGGCTCGTGCAGAAAATATTCGTTT
The DNA here is from genome assembly GCF_036894955.1 of Paenibacillus sp. KS-LC4. Taxonomy (NCBI): domain Bacteria; kingdom Bacillati; phylum Bacillota; class Bacilli; order Caryophanales; family Paenibacillaceae; genus Paenibacillus; species Paenibacillus sp. KS-LC4. The sequence goes on from NZ_CP145905.1 coordinate 995,295, forward strand.
AGTGCTGCTTTGGTTCGGCTTATGGAAAAACGGTAAGTCCAGCTACGTGCCGAGCTGGGTAAAACGGGACTATGTGACGTATTTCCGTGCCACATATGCCGATGGTTCGCCCTCGGATACGATTTCTCCGCTATGTGAAGCGGCGGTAACGGCGGATGCGGCAGCCTTCGAACGCTTGATGGCGTTTCTTAAAGTGTTTGATGAGGGAAATCACACCGTTATTATGCTGCAGGTGGAAAACGAAATCGGCTTTCTAGGCAGTGATCGGGATTATTCAGCAGCGGCGAATGCTGTATTCGAAGCAGCAGTACCTCAGCAGGTAGCTGACGCTTATGGCGTACAAGGCTGCTGGGTGCAGGCCTTTGGAATGGATGCGGGCGAATGGTTCATGGCTTACCATTATGCGCTGGCGGTTGAACGTATTGCGAGCACTGGCAGTAAGTCCTATCCGCTGCCGATGTTCGTCAATGCATGGCTGGAGCAATATCCATGGCGTGCAGGCACGTATCCGAGCGGCGGGCCAATTGCCAAGGTGCTGAAAATGTGGAAGCTTGCAGCACCGACCCTATGCCTATATGCTCCTGATATTTATTTGCCTAGCTTCGCGGACGTTTGTATGGAATACACGCAGGATGGCAACCCGCTGTTTATTCCTGAGGCGCGGCGAGACGTCTCATCGGCGGCCAATGTGTTTTACGCCATGGGCAAGCATGATGCATTAGGCTTTGCGCCGTTCGGTATAGAAGGATTTTTTCCTGAGGAAGCTGAAGGCGGCGGGCCAGATTTCAGTATTATGATGGCGCTGAATATTGATTTTTCCGGGTTTATCGTAAATGGAACAGGCCCGTACCTTGCAGCAAGCTATAAGCTGCTCGGAGGAATGCTGGGGCTGATCGGGCAAAAACGCGGTACGGGAAAAATGACCGGTTTTCTCCAGCAAAACGATGGCGGCTGTATTCTCCCCTTCCCGCATTACGATGTGAAGCTATCTTATAAACGGGCAGTGGAAGGGACGCCTCCGGCAGGCGGGCTCGTCATTGAGCTGTCCGATGACCGATTTATTTTCGCCGGAATCGGCTTTTCGGTGGAACTGCTGCCCAAGCAGGGTGAACGCGCTAAGGTCGGCTTGATCCGCGTGGAGGAAGGAGCATTCGAGCAAAATGTGTGGGTGCGGGGACGAGTGCTAAACGGCGATGAGTCTGCGTATCGCATTGCGGTGGGCGATTACGCCTCTGCTCTTTATATTGAGGCTTACAAATACGAATAATAGTCGCGGCTGTGTCTACAAGCTGGGGTTTACACGTAGTACCTTATACTTTGTACCTTACACGTAGAACCTTGCACAAAGCCAGACTTTGTGGACACAGCAGCAGCTATTACTTCCCGAACAAGGGTTGTGGCATCGGCTGCGGACTCAGAAGCCGCTAATGTGCTGGAAATAGCCATTTTGACAGGATAAATACGGTCATAACGGATCTCCTGTCCGCGTGCGACCTAAAAGCGGGTCAAGAGTCAAAATAGCGGAAACTCAGTCCTCCAAAAAAGAGGGGCGACCCGAGTACCCCGAGTACCCCGAGTGCCCAGAGTGCTTCGTGTGCTCCGTTTACACAAGGCAGCGCGGTCACCGTAATCATCCTAAAATAGCCCCTCCTGGCTCTCGCTTTGTGCAGTCCTGGAAGGGCTATTCGTCATTGATTAGCTGGTGCGCTGGATGAGTGGCGGACGATAAACTGCGTGTCGACGGCTATTTTGGTTTTGACCTCATGGTCCTGCTCAATGGCCTCAATCGCTAAATCAACGGCTAGATGGGCCATGCGTTCTTTCTCAACATGAACGGTCGTGAGCTCCGGTGAAACAATACGCGCCTCCGAAATGTTGTCGAAGCCAACGACGGAGGTGTCCTCGGGAACGCTGAACCCAAGGTCGGTCAGCGTCTTAATGGCGCTGATTGCGATATAGTCGCATTCGCAGAAAAAGGCGGTCGGCAGCTTGCGTCCGGCAGCTTGATTGGCGGCGAGCTGATGCTTCAGCTCCTCCTGAAATGACGTTATCGTCGGGGCTACCGAGAAAATATCCTCCTCGTCGATTGACAGTCCCCGCTCCTCTAAGGCGGCCATAAACCCTTTGCGCCGATCCTCAAAATTGCTGATCCGCACATTGGAGGCCAAATAGCCGATATGCTTATGGCCAAGCTCGCATAAATGCTCGCCCGCCTGATAACCGCCCATCACATTGTTGATCGCAATGAAATGGACGGGAAGCGTTTCAAAGCATGTATCGAGCACAACGAGCTGTGCCGGCAAGCTTTCAGCCAAGCTTGCAATTTGCGCCCTATCAAGGTTTGTACCGAGCAAAATGACGCCATCACTGCGGATATCCTCCGCCAAGGCATGGCTGTCACTGGAAAAAGCGTTTACGTCAATCGACGTAAACAGCAGCGAATACCCCTTGGCCCGGCAACGCACCTCTATATAATGAATAAGCTCGCGGAAAAAAGGCTGTTGATAATATTGTTCCAGCACGATGCCGGAATTGGCTAATACGAGAAAGGTCAGCGATCTGCTGGCGGCTTCCGGCTGGGCGGCACGCGTTTTGGGCAAGTAACCATTGTCCTTGGCCACCTGCAAAATACGCTCGCGGGTTTCTTGTCCAATGCCCGGCTTGCCGCTGAAGGCAAGCGAAACGGCTGATTTAGATACGCCAGCAAGGGCAGCGATGTCTTCCATTTTCACAATAAGTGTTTCTCCCTTCGAGCTTGCAGCCAAATGTTTAGTAAGTTTAGTGTATATCCAGCAGACATTAAAAGCAATGGACAATCGTAGTTTAGCTAAATAATTTAGTTAATATACTAAATTGAAGCGTTTTATTTATATAAACTTATTGACTCAAAGCCTTTTTACTGCTAAATTAGGGGTATGAATGCAGGGAAAGTCCATCAATAGTTTAGTGATTAGTTTAGTTGATTCAACTAAACTTTTATTAGACAAAAGCAGCAGCCAATAGGAGGATGCGAAGATGATTTTTAGCGAAGAAACGAAGATCGGATATATTTGGGCAAGCCCGGAGGGGCGAAAGGTTCTGTTAAAGCATGCGCCCGAGCTTGAGCATTCCCCTTATCTTTCTTTTATAAAAATGAATACGCTGCCGCGCTTCGCCACCTCAAACCAAGCCTTAATCCGCTCGCCGGAATGGGTAGCAGAGGTGTTGGCTGAGCTTGCTGGCATTGAATACGTAATCGAGGATGGAACGGAGCAGAAGGCCGCTTCTGCTTTAGAGAATGAGAGCAACGAAGCTTCAGCAGCGCAGCTACAGCACTCGGCAGGTGTAACGTTGGAGGCACAGGCAAGGGCGCAGGCCGATGCTGAGGGGTCAGCGAAGCTGCTTGCGCAGGGCGAAGTCGCGCGCTGGGACGTCTATGAGCTGGAACTGCATGGCCCCGCTCATGGCAATCCTTTCACGGATGCGGCGATCAGCGCCGTGTTCAGCCAAGGAGAGCGAAGCCTCACCGTCCAAGGCTTCTATGATGGCGACGGCATCTACCGCGTGCGATTTATGCCCGATGCCGAAGGCGAATGGCGCTATCGCACGAGCAGCAGCGTCGGCGCCATGAACGGCATTACCGGCAGCTTTGTCTGCCATAGCGCTGAAGCAGGAAACAACGGTCCGGTTCGGGTAGCGGACACGTTTCATTTTGCCTACGAGGACGGCAGCCGTTACTTGCCTGTAGGAACGACCTGTTATGCGTGGACGCATCAGGGTCAGGAGCTGGAGGAGCAGACGCTCGCCACGCTCGCGCAGACGCCCTTCAACAAGCTGCGGATGTGCGTCTTCCCCAAAGCTTACCTTTTCAATGAAAATGAACCGCCGCTGTACCCGTATGAGCGCTCCGCAGATGGACAATGGGATTTTACGCGCTTTAATCCCGCGTTTTTCCGCCATTTGGAGCAGCGGATTGCCGAGCTAGGCAGGCTGGGCATTGAGGCGGACTTGATTTTATTCCATGCCTACGACCGCTGGGGCTTCTCGGAAATGCCGAAGTCGGCGGATGACCGCTACCTCCGCTACATTACAGCGCGTCTGGCTGCATACCGCAACGTCTGGTGGTCGCTTGCCAATGAATATGACCTGATGTGGGCGAAGGAGGAGGCGGATTGGGAGCGTTTTGCCCAGATCGTCACGGATAATGATCCTTACGGTCATCTCATTTCCATTCATAATTGCTTCGGTTTTTATGACTATACCCGCCCTTGGATCACCCATTGCAGCGTTCAGCGGGTGGATGTATACCGGACGGCAGAGAACACCGACCAGTGGCGCAAGGACTGGAACAAGCCGATTGTCATTGACGAATGCGCTTATGAAGGCGATATCGACATGGGCTGGGGCAATATTTCGGGCGAGGAAATGGTGCGCCGCTTCTGGGAAGGTGCAATTCGCGGCGGTTACGTCGGCCATGGGGAAACCTATTTGCACCCCGAGGACATTTTGTGGTGGTCGAAGGGCGGCAAGCTGCATGGCACAAGCCCAGAGCGTATTGCTTTTCTGAGAAAGGTGATGGAGGAAGGGCCGGAGCAGGGCTTAAATCCATTGCGGTCTGAGTGGGACGCTCCATCGGCTGGCATTGCCGATACGTATTATTTGTTTTATTACGGCTTCAATCAGCCGCGCTACCGAAATTTTACGATGAAGCCGGGCATTGCGTATGAGGTCGAGGTGCTGGATACGTGGAATATGACGGTGACCAAGCAGACTGGCACGTATGAAGGGACGTTCCGCATTGAGCTGCCGGGCAAGCCTTACATGGCGATTCAAATGCGGCGCGCAAATACGAATTTTTAGCAGATACGAAATCTTAATAGTTTAGCGGCTTATTAGCTTGGCCTAATCCATCATTATGAGTCAACAAGGGGGAGTCAACGGTGAAAAAGTTGAAGCTTGGCTACGCGCCGACAAGACGGTTTGTTTTTAGTGCAGAGGATGCATTTCGGTATAAGGTGCTCATCAAGGAAAAAATCGAAAGCTTCGGCATGGATATAGACATTGTCGATCTGGAGGGCCTTAACAGCGAGGGGCTGCTCTATGATGATCACATTAACGCGGATGAAATTGCGGAGCATTTCCGTCGTGAAAATGTCGATGCGGTTTTTTTCCCGCATTGCAACTTCGGTACTGAAGACACTGTTGCCCGTGTAGGCAAGGCGCTCGGTAAGCCGGTGCTGCTGTGGGGCCCGCGCGATGAGTCGCCGCTTGAGGACGGCATGAGGCTGCGCGATACGCAGTGCGGCTTATTCGCTTCGGGCAAGGTGCTGCGCCGCTTCAACGTTCCATTCACCTATGTCACGAACACAAGGGTCGATGATCCGGTATTCGAGCGCGGCTTCACGAACTTTATCGCCGCGGCGAATGTCGTTCGTAAATTCCGTTCTTTAAGAATTTTGCAAATCGGGCCGCGCCCGGCTTCCTTTTGGACGATGATGTGCAATGAAGGCGAGCTGCTTGAGCGCTTCGGCATAGAAATTCATCCGATTACGCTAGTCGATATTCAGCGCGCCTCGCAGCGCATTGAGAAGGGCAACAGCTCGGAGCTGGCGCAAGCGATTGACTACATTAAAGAGAAGCTCGACTGGTCGGAGGTGACGGAAGCCGATGTGCGCCGCATTGCTGCGCTTAAGGTAGCGATGAAGCAATATGCCGTGCAGACAGGCAGCACAGCGATTGCGATTCAATGCTGGTCTTCCTTGCAGGATGCCATGGGCATTATGCCATGTCTCGCCAATGCGATTCTCACCGATGAGCAGATTCCTGTGACCTGCGAGACGGATATTCACGGCGCTATTACGTCGGTCATGGTTCAAGCGGCGACGATGAATCAGCATCCAACGTTCTTCGCAGATTTAACCGTACGCCATCCAGAAAACGCCAATGGCGAGCTGCTTTTTCACTGCGGAAACTTCCCGGTTTCCTTGTCTGTCGAGAATAAGCCGCGGCTGCGCAAGCATTTCCTGTTCGACGATCATTCACCGGGTACACATGAAGGTGAAATTAAGGGCGGAGGCATGACGCTGGCCCGCTTCGACGGCGACCACGGCGAATACCAGCTGTTTTTGGGCAAAGCCCGCGGCATTCAAGGGCCGTACACACGCGGCTCGTATGTGTGGGTTGAGGTTAATGATTGGCCGTTATGGGAAGAAAAGCTGGTCAAAGGCCCCTATGTTCACCACTCCGTTGGCATTCATGCCAATGCGATTCCGGCGCTGTATGAAGCATGCCAATATATTCCTGGCTTGAAGCCAGATCCGGTTGATCCGACAGAACGTGAAATTCAGGCATGGCTGCGCGGAGCAGGCTTGTAAGCGGAATAATGGTGATAGCTGAAGCAGAGGAAAATGCCGAAGCATGCAACGCCGAGGCAAACAACGAGGAGGGCTAACGATGGGGAGCAAGGTAAGCTTGGGCTTGAGCAGCACGGAGCTCAAAAGCAAGGCGGCACAAATCCGAATGGATTTGCTTCGCATGATCCATGGCGCAAAAACAGGACATACAGGCGGCTCATTGAGCAATACGGATATTTTAACGGCCTTATATTATAAAATTATGACGATTGATCCAGCTCGGCCAAAATGGCAGGAGCGCGACCGTTTTATTGCAAGCAAAGGGCATTCCGTTGAATCATTATGGTGCATATTGGCCGATCTCGGTTTTTTCCCGAGGGAGGAGCTTGCGACGTTCAGTCAGTTCGGAACGAGGCTCATCGGCCATCCGAATAATAAGGTGCCAGGCATAGAGATGAATACAGGGGCACTTGGACATGGGCTTGCTATATCGGTAGGCATGGCGCTTGCTGCGAAGAAGGATGCGAGGGCGAGCCGCGTATTTTGCCTAATGGGCGACGGAGAGCAGGCAGAAGGCTCGGTTTGGGAAGCGGCGATGGCTGGCGCTCATTACAAGCTTGACAATTTGGTTGGCATTATCGACCGCAACCGGCTGCAAATTAGCGGTACGACGGAAGAGGTTATGGGGCTGGAGCCATTGGAGGAAAAATGGGCGGCCTTCGGCTGGCATGTCGTCTCCATTGATGGCAATGATATCGACGCTCTTGTAGAAGCTTTCGAGGCTGCACCAGCTCTGGCAGGCAAGCCAACGCTCGTTATGGCGAATACGGTGAAGGGCAAGGGAGTGTCTTTTGCTGAAAATGTTCCGCATTGGCATCATCATGTGCCTAATGACGAGGAGCTGGCAAAGGCGCTTGCCGAGCTTGAGGCCGTCATCGGCAGCTATACACAGGAAGGGCAGGTGCAATAAGCGATGGCGAACAAAATACCGAATCGGCAAGTGATTTGCGAGACGCTGGTGACGCTGGCGCAGGAGGATAAAGATATTATGGTGCTGGCCAGCGACTCGCGCGGCTCTGCGGCAATGGCGCCTTTCGCGAATGCTTATCCCGAGCAGTTTGTAGAGGTCGGCATCGCGGAGCAAAATATTGTCGGCATCTCGGCAGGTCTTGCCCATAGCGGCAAAAAGCCATTCGTAACGTCACCGGCCTGCTTCCTTAGCATGCGCAGCATTGAGCAAATTAAAGTCGATGTCGCTTATTCCGGCACGAATGTGAAGCTGGTTGGCATTAGCGGCGGAGTCAGCTACGGCGCGCTCGGCATGTCGCATCATTCGGTGCAGGATATTGCGGTAGCGCGGGCAATTCCGGGGCTGGCGATTATTTTGCCGGCGGACCGCCATGAGACGAAGCGGATGACCGAAGCGCTGGTCCAGCATGAGGGTGGCGTGTACGTCCGTATCGGCCGCAATCCAGTTGAAGACAGCTACGAGTCGGATGACTATGAATTTGTTATCGGCAAGGCCGTGACGATGCGCGAGGGCACGGATATTACGATTATTGCGACGGGAGAAACGGTCAGAACCGCTTTGGATGCGCAGGCAGAGCTTGCGGAAGCTGGCGTATCGGCACGCGTATTGAACATGCATACGATTAAGCCGCTTGATGAGGAAGCCATCGTACGTGCTGCGCAGGAAACAGGCGGCATCATTACCGTTGAGGAGCACAGCATACATGGGGGGCTTGGCGCGGCGGTTGCTGAGGTGGTTGTGCAGCAGCATCCGGTGCCGATGCGGATTTTGGGTATTCCCGATGAGCCGGCGATTGCAGGCAAAACATCAGAGGTGTTTGAGCATTATGGCATCAGCAGCAGCAATATTAAGAAGATTGCGCTTGGCATGCTGGGAAGGTAGAGGGCATCGGCAATGGACAAAAGCTATCTGCTGACGATTGACCAAAGCACCTCTGGCACGAAGGCGCTCGTTATAAATCGCGCGGGGGAGGTTGTATCGCGCAGCTCTGCGGAGCATACACAGTATTATCCGCAGGCAGGCTGGGTGGAGCATGATCCGCTGGAAATTTATGAGCAGGTGAAGCAGGCAGCGAAGGAAGCGCTGCAAGCGGCAGGCGTAGCGGCGACCGAGCTGGCGGCACTTACCATTACGAATCAGCGGGAAACCGCTGTAATGTGGGATAAGGAGACGGGCGAGCCTGTCCATCGCGCGATTGTATGGCAATGCCAGCGCACAGCTGAGCGCTGCGATGCCATGAAAGCAGATGGCTTCGAACCATTGGTGCAAGCGAAGACAGGCCTGCTGCTTGATCCATATTTCTCGGCGGCAAAATGGGGCTGGCTGCTGGAGCATGCCGCTGGCGCTAAAGAACTGCTCGCAGCAGGGAGGCTGCGCGTCGGTACAATCGACAGCTGGCTGCTGTGGAAGCTGACGGGCGGGGAAGTGCATGCGACCGACTATACGAATGCAAGTCGGACGTCCTTGTTGAATATCCACACGATGCAATGGGATGCGGAATTATGCGAGCTGTTCGGCATTCCGCTGGCTGTGCTGCCCGAGGTGAAATGCTCGGATGAGCGGTTCGGTTATACGAACGACTCGGATTTATTCGCTGAGCGAGTGCCTATTACGGGCATCGTAGGGGATTCACAGGCGGCGCTGTACGGGCAGCTGTGTCTGGAGCCGGGCATGGCGAAGGCGACCTATGGCACCGGAACGTCGGTGCTGATGAATGTGGGCAGCAAGCCAGTCTCCTCCGGCAATGGGCTGGTGCTCGCTATTGCCTGGGGACTCAGCGGCAAAATGACCTATGCGCTGGAAGCGGTTATTCGCACCTCCGGCGACAGCATGCGCTGGGTGCGGGATAATCTGGGGCTGTTCAGCTCATTTGGCGAGCTTGAGCAGCTGCTTGAGGAGACGCCGGATAATGACGGCGTCTATCTTGTCCCAGCCTTCGTCGGGCTGGGAGCGCCGTATTGGAAGCCGCATGCCCGGGCGGCGATTACCGGCTTGAGCCGGGGCACGGGCAAGGCGCATATTGTGCGCGCCGCCCTGGAGAGCATCGCGTATCAGGTACGCGATGCGGCCGAGCTGATGCAGGCGGAGACCGGCATCGCGTTGAAAGGTTTGCGGGCCGATGGCGGAGCATCGGACAATGCTGTTCTGATGCAGTTTCAGGCGGATATGCTAAGGCAAACCGTCGCTAAATCCGGCGTAGCGGAGCTTTCCGCTATGGGCTCCGCCTACATGGGCGGCGTAGGTACAGGCTTTTGGAAGAATGAGCAGCAATTGGTCCAGCTATTGGGCGCTAAGGCGAGCGCTTATCGCTCGTATTCGCCTGCGATGGCGCAAGAGGAGAGCGACCGCTTGTATAAAGGCTGGAAGCAAGCTGTTGCTTCCGTATTGCATGATGGCTAGATAAAAAGTCAACATAATAGATGACTTTTACATGACTAGAGGCTTTGATACGTGTTATAATGCGTATAGAAAATGCGTACAATGCAAAGAGAGCCGTGCGTCAACACGGCCCTCTGCGCACTAGCCGCTTTTAAGGGCGGTAGGCTTCAGTATAGGATGACGATAAATAGACCGCTACCTTTGACCGAGGGCGGTCTATTTGTTTGTATTGAACAGTAGTGCGATTAGCGCCACGAGAAGCGTACCAAAGGTAAGCATAAGCATGAGTGCTTCAAATACTGTCACAAGGCATCCCTCCCTTCTATAAGGAGGTAGCCGACCGCCCTTGTAAGCCTTTTCTATTGCTTTACAATTATAACATGGCAAAGGTTTGAATGGATAGATATGTATATTTAGAGTAAGCTTCTGTTGCGCAAAATATTGGACAAACCAACATTGACGCTGGTACAAGCTTTAAGGTATAAACAAAATGTAAACGTTTTTATGCTCATATGCTCACATCGAGAGGGGAAACACTTTATGACATTGGAAATTGGCTTGCAGTTGTTTTCTGCCAAAACTGAATTCGCACGTGACCGCGCTGGCACTTTGAATAAAATTGCGGAAATTGGCTACCGAAACATCGAAATTCCACTTGATTTTACAGGCCAGGATTTGTTCAAGCTCGGCGATCTCAAGGCTGCTGAATTGAAGCAGCTTGTAGATCAAGCGGGCCTGAACGTCATCGCCACGCATATATTCGTCTCGGACGATGCTCAAATCGCAGATGTCATTGCCTTCAATAAAGAGCTGGGCTGTACGAAAACGATTATTCCGATCTCCTTTTTCACCAATTACGAGGACGTCCTTGCATTCAGCGAGAAGCTGAACCGCTACGGCAGCCAAATGCGCGAGCAGGGCATCAGCCTGCTTTATCATAACCATTTCCATGAGTTCCAGAAGTTCAATGGAAGCTATGCGCTCGACATTATTTTGGAGCATACCTCTCCTGAAAATGTTAGCTTCGAGCTTGATACCTATTGGGCGCTGCGTGGAGGCGTTGATGTTACAAGCTATATGGAGAAGCTGGGCAGCCGCTGCGAATTTATTCATCAGAAGGATTTGCCGGCAAGCGTTAATCCGGTTAACCTTTTTGAAACGCTTGATGAGAATGAGCCCGTTACGATGGGGACGTTCATGTCGATCGGAAGCCCGGATGCGTTTACTGAAATTGGAGAAGGCACAATTGATATTGCGGGCATTTTGCAGGCGACCCAGAAGTATACAAGCGCGAAATACATTATTGTAGAGCAGGACGCAACAAATAAAGGCGAGCTGGAAAGCATTGAGATCAGCTTTAAAGCTTTGACTAAGCTGTTGGCTGAGCTGTAGAACACAAACGTCATTAACACAACTCATATAGTTAAAATAGTAAGAGCCGGAATCTGTATGGCAGATTTCGGCTTTTTTTAATTGGCTAAGTGACCCGGCGGCCATCCCGAATTCAAATGGGCGAAAGCATTGACTAATTCCTCGAAAAGATTTATAGTGATAAATAGTTTAGTGATGAAATATTTATTAATTGCGCTTTATGTCGAAGCGATGGAATGATTGGACGATGAACGCAAGCAGGGAAGGGGTGAGTGCATGCCAAGCAAGGAAGACGTTGTCGAGCTCTCGACCATGTTCAAATTAATTATGAAAAATGCGAACTCGGAGTGGAACAAACGGATGCAAGGGAATATGTCATTGTCCCAGTTCAAGCTGCTTTATTGGCTCAAGCAAGATGGGCAGCAAAGAGTGTCCGATCTGGCAGAGAAGCTTTGCATTTCCGCTGCTGCCATAACGGGACTAGCTGATAAGCTATCTGCGGAAGGTAATATTGATCGGGTTAGGGATGAGGAGGATCGCCGCGTCGTATACATTGATATTACCGAGAAAGGGAAAGCTACTCTCGACCAAATATCGGATGATCAAAAAGAGACGCTGGGCATGATGTTAAACTGTCTGGACCCAGAGGACATCGCACATTTAAAACGGATTTTCAAAAAGCTAAACGATCATATGGCTATTTAATTCATACCGAATGAGGGGAAGAGATTTAATCTATGGAGCATTTATCACAAAAAAGAAAGCTGACCATTATGGTTGCTATTATGTTCGCTATGTTTTTTGCAGCGATCAACCAAACCATCGTCAGTACGGCGATGCCGAGAATTATTGCCGAGCTGCACGGGATGGAGCTATATACATGGTCGATTTCAATCTACATGTTGACTTCAACCATCGCAACCGTTCTAGTTGGCAAGCTGTCGGATATTTACGGACGTAAGCCATTTATATTGGCCGGTATTTTATTTTTTATCGTCGGTGCTTTTCTTGCCGGAACGTCAACTGATGTGTATCAAATGATTTTCTACCGTGCGATTCAAGGTGTAGGCGCGGGTATTATTATGGCGACGGCCTTTACCGCAGTCGGTGATTTATTCCCGCCACGGGAGCGCGGCAAATGGACGGGCATAATGACAGCCGTTTTTGGCTTTTCCAGCGTCATTGGCCCTACGTTTGGCGGTTACATTGTTGACCACATGGCATGGCACTGGGTGTTCTGGATTTTCCTGCCGATTGGTATCATCGCCTTCATTATGATTTTGACGCTGTTTCCGAAGACGCAGCGCAAGCAATCCGAGTCAATTGACTACTTGGGCTCGTTATTTCTGACGACGACGCTTGTGCCTTTGCTGCTTGCTTTCACATGGGCGGGTACGAAATATGCTTGGGGCTCCGCCCAAACGATTGGCTTATTCGCGGCAACGCTTGTATCGGCGCTGATTTTCGTGTACGTGGAGTCCAAGGCGAAAAGCCCGGTGCTGCCGCTTCATTTTTTCAAAAACGGGATTGTCACGCTCTCTAATGTGATCGGCTTCCTGATGAACTTCGGGATGATGGGCGCTTTGATTTATCTCAGCTTCTTCGTGCAAGGCGTGCTGGCGATTTCGCCAACCTATGCGGGTTATGTCACGATGCCAATGTCGATTGGGATGGTAATTACGAGCGCGATTGGCGGTCAATTGATTAGTAAATCAGGCAAATACAAAAAATTCGCCTTAATCGGCATGCCGCTCATGGTAGCGGGCATGGTGCTGATGGTGTTTATGAACAGCGTCTGGATGGCGGTATTGGCGATGATCGTCTTCGGCCTTGGTCTTGGTCTAGGAATGCCGGTATTTTCGCTGGCCATTCAAAATGCGGTTCCATTCAAGGAGCTTGGCGCCGTAACGGCGGCTATGCAGCTGTTCCGTAATATGGGCGGCACCATCGGTATTGCTGTAATGGGAACCGTGCTGTCTACCAGCTTGAAAAGCAATTTGACCGAGCTTGCCCAGTCGGGAGATGCTGTTGATCTCAGCAAGCTTGATCCGAAGGTGGCTCAAGAGTTCGCTGTGTTTGCCAATCCGCAAATGCTGACGAACCAGCCGGAGCTAGAAAAGCTGCACCAAAGCCTGCCTGCCGACCTTCAACCGTTGTTTACAAAAATGGTGGAAATGCTTCGCGAAGCGCTTGCTTCGTCGCTTTCAACCGTGTTTCTTGCAGGTACGCTCATTTTGGTTGGTGCGGTCATTTTGACCTTTTTCCTGAAGGAAATCCCGCTCCGTACGTCAAATGCAGCACCACAGCCAGCAAACACGGATGCAGCAGCGGATAAGGATACAGATACAGGCAGCAAGCTGCATGGCAAGCTGGTCAGTCAGCCGACGGAATAAGCGAATTTGAATAGAGGGCAGCTCATACGAATGAATGTTGCTGCAAGCGATGAAACGAACGTTGAAACAAACAATGTTGCGAACGATGGACATAACAACAAGCAAAAGCCTTCCGGCAGCGGAGGGCTTTTGCTTGTTGGCGGGCAGCAGCGCTGCTACACGAGCTTGCGGATGGTGAAGTTTTGCTGCAGGACGTACCAGTTTTGCGGGAAAGGCACGCCGAGCACCCAATAGCTGACCCCCCTGAGCTTATAATTTTTCACAATATTGAATTTAGCTTGTACGCTGCGCGCATCCTCATACCAGACCGTATGCTGCGCGCCTTGTTCATCATAATAAGTATAATGAGGCGATTCGGCTATTGGATCATACTCAATGGTAGCGCCATATTTGGCAGCCCGTGCAACAGCTTGCGGCGGATTAACCGTTGGCGCCCATTTGCCGCCTTTCACATAAGGCAGCGTCCAGTCATAGCCATAGAGCGGCATGCCCATAACAATTTTGGAGGCGGGGATGACGGAAAGCGCATAATTTAGCACCTTAACGACTTCGTTGAGTGGAGCGACGGCGAGCGGAGGGCCGCCGGACCAGCCCCATTCATACGTCATCAAAATAACGAAGTCGACAATTCGCCCATGGGCGGCATAATCATGACCTTCGTATAGCGTGCCCTTCTGCTCCGCGCTTTGCTTGGGAGCAAGACAGGTGGAGACGAGCAGATGATGAGGATGCAGCGCATCGACCAGCCTTTGCAGAAAAGCATTATAAGCCTCACGATCCACCGGTCGCACATATTCAAAATCCACATTCAGCGCCATATAGCGCTTCTGCTGCATAACGGACAGAACACTCGCAATGACTGCGCTTTGAATCGCGGCATCCGTCAGCACGGCATGGGCGATATCGCTGCTGAAGGTGCCGTTCTCAAAATTGGTTAACACCATCATCGGTGCTACTTTCTCTTGAAAGGCCGCTTCAATAATAGCGCTGTCGTCGATCGGCACCAGCGTACCGTCCAACTGAATACGGTAGCTGAACGGGCTGAGATAAGTAAGGTTCGCCCCAATTTCATGCACGAGCGCTACGCCGCTCGCGTCGAATTTTTCCGTATAGCCGTTCACCTCAATGATAGGCTTCTCCGGCTGGGGTATGATGAGCACTTGGCCAGCCTTAATGAGGGCAGGGTTTTTGAGCTCGTTGGCGCGCATGAGCTGTTCGATTGTCACGCCGTATTTCAGGCCGATCGACCATAGGCTCTCCCCCGGAAGCACCTTGTGATTGCCAGTCTCCGAAGGAATAATGATTGCCTGGCCAATGACGAGTGGAGCATCAGCAGATATGCCATTTGCCAAAGCGATAGCATCTGTGCTGACGCCGAAGCGCTGTCCTAGCTGCCATAGCGTATCGCCTTTTTTAACCGTATGGATATGCATGTCGCGATAATACCTCCCCCAAGCAAAAGTTCTTTATCTACTTATATTCGACCGTTCTATGAAAAAAGACTTCGGCTTCACTTTTCCTTCTTTGTGTGTGGGTTTGCTTCTGTTCTTCAGCTCTTTTGCTCTTCTGCTCTTCACCTGTTTTAAAAAAAGGCCCCCAAATAAAAATGGGGGCCTAGAGCGGCATTGTAGCTTTTATAATTTGGTTTGTTTTAAAAGTGTGGTGAAGGGGGCGGAGTGGAATGAAAAGCTTGAACTGGAGAAGCGTCAGCGTTCGTTTAAAGCTTTCCGTAGGAAAGCAGCTTCGGAAGCATATGCTTTTACCGTTGGATTTCCCCATTAAATAGGGTAGTTATAGAAATTCAAGGGTAATGACGATCGGAAGTCAAGCTTTTCATGCAGCGCAGCCATCTCTCACCATGGCTTTTACTACGATAACCGAATCGAAAAGCGGTTATCGACTGGGGACAATAAATTAACGACCACGCTTTGACAGCCAGCCGGGTGGCTATCGTCGCGAACGGAGGGCATCCAGTGCTCGAATACGCCAGAAGTCAGCTCGATTGCCGAGCCATCCGACATTTCATAGCGGCAGGAGCCCTGCTTCAAGAAATAGTTGCTGCTGCCGGCAATCGCTTCGAGACCTTCACCGCTTAGCTTGCCATCCTTGGCAAAAACGAACGTCAGCTGTGTCATCACATCTTCTTGCAGCTTATCGGAATACAGGTGAATGTCCCAGCCGTCTGCCGTTTGTGTCAGCTCCGCTTCGATGAATTGCTCTTGCAAATGGGTCGCTTTCCGTTCTCCATGTGGAAGGAGATACCAGGGGACGCCAGCAGTGACACCGTCTGCTGCAAGCGGCGGAAGCAGCTCGTTTGGAATCGGGCCGTTGTAGCCTTTATACATGCGTTTGCCGAGCTTATATCGACCGTCTTCTGCTTGTTGAAACTGATCGAAGCTGACCACGCCAGGGGTAAAGGCAGTTGACGCTTTAACTGCAAGCAGGCTCGCCGAGCCATGGCGGAGCGAGAAGAAGGATGGCGCATTCGTCATAACCGTTGCGCTTGTCTGTCCATCGCGGACACGAACGAGCGGCGCGCCGAAGGCGGTATGCGCAGAGCTGTGCGTAATGTGGAGCTGATGCCCCAGCTTCTTCATCTGCTGCAAATCTTCATGAATCGGGTGCTGAGCGTTGATGATTTTTACATATTGATCTGACAGCGCCGCCCGCTTTATATGGCTGATGTCCATTTGCTCCGGATAGAGCAGGTAGCCAATGAGCGGATGGTCGGTCACCGAGTAGAACTGTTTAAAGAAAGGGCCCGCATAATCAGAAAGGGTTGCAAATAGCGGATCACGGTCATGCGATGCCATCAAGCGGTAGGGGAGGAAATAACCGGACATATCCGAAGGCTGTCCATAATCCTGCCTGCCGGAGTAGTCGGTTACAACCTCACCGGAAGGATGGACCAAATATTGCATCATGCGCAGATTGCTGCGTACGCTTTCCAGCAACTCAGGGCGATTAAGCGATATCGCTGCATGGTAGAGGGCAATATCGCTAACGGCATTGTAGATGCCGTTGCTGCGCTCAGTCCATTCGCCATCTGCCGTTATATCAATGCCTTCTGCAAGCCAAGCATTCGCGCGAGCCACAAGCGCCGGATCAGGGAACAACTTGTTCAGCAGACCGAGGGCCGCTGTCAAAATCCAGCGATGGTTGGGCGTATGGCAGCCGCCTTCAAGCATGGCTGGCGTTGCCCGCTTCAGAAACAACGCAAGCAGGGAAACGGTCTTTTCAAAAGCGGGATATTCCACACTTTGCTGCGCCAATAGCTCATAAAGCTGCGCAAAGCCAATGACGACAAAGCCGGTATCTGGCGGTGAGTGGTAGTTAGTTGAGCCAAGCGTAATCGTTCCGTCGTTATGCTGGCGGTTCAGCATATATTGCAGTGCAAGCTCGAGTCTTTCAAGCAGCTGCTCGTCGCGGTAGAAGGCTGATTCAGGGCTGCACAACGAGGCAGTCCACTTTGCAATAACAGCTCCTGTGCCGACATGGCTCGGATGAGGCAGACCGGTAAAGGAGTCGATGATCCCTCCGACATTGCGGCTTTCGGAGTCTTTTATTTGTAGGCCAAGAGATTGGGTGACAAGCTCATCGTTTAATTGCACCAAGCGCTGATAAATAGGGTCCATATGGTTGCTCCTTTTTAGTTTGGTATATGTATCCTTATTACAATCAGAAAACCTTTGTTTCGGATTTTGATAAAGCGCTTTACCTAACACGGCGAATTTATAAATCCTTCGGATTTGCTTCTCGTACAGTTTACCATATTTCTTGCTTGTTAGTCGTAGTCTCTCTGTCCAAAAGCCTGCAACACAGAAACATCTTAATATATGAGCTAATCCTATATTACAGATGGGAATGTAAAAGAGACGTGTTTACACCAAAGTTTTGGAATATGTGGTTTATAACTGATACAGATAGTAAACTCCATGTTACTGGAATGTCGAAATAGAGGGAGAAATATGAATAAAAACATAATTTTAATATTAGGTTAATTTACCCATTTTTAATGATTGTTAGCAGTCATTTGAATCGGGAAGTCGTTAAATAGGACTAATTACTCTCACCCTGAGCTTCCGATTATTTATTCACAAAAATAAATGTCGGTATAACGCCTTAATTAAAGTAATTTAAAGTAAATAAAATTTTCGATTAATTTCTATTTAAAACGAGCGTTTTACAAATTAATTTCATTAGTACAGGTAGTAATTTAATGTATTGAAATTTTCAAAGAATTGGGTGTATAATAATAACGAAAATTATGTTGGAAATTATCGAAAAATGAAATCGTCTAAAAGAGGGTTTAATGAGAATAAGTGTTTTTAATTTTGATTTTAGAAATGATAAATAATCAAGTTATTTCATAAAAAATATTTTATTATCATTAAATAATTTTGATTTATATATTTTCCCTTATTAAAAAATCTGATAAATGGTGGTAAATAATATGGATATAAAAAACGAAAATGACACGCAAATTCAAAGGACACCTAGAATTATGCCTTATTACCCAGAAGGTGAACTAGTACTTCAGGACCCTGCAAAACCACTAGGCAAGCCAACATTTGCTTGGCTTACGATTTTAGTTCCTCCGCTAGCCATGCTTGTTGTTGCTATATTTATGTCAACTCTTACTAAATCACATATTATGTTAATTTCTACAATAGGAATGACGACCGTAACGGTAGTTGTATCTATACTAAATTACAGATCAACCGTTAAGAAGCATGAAGAGCAGACGAAAAAGCAGGAGAAAAAGTACCTCGATTACCTATTCAATATCCGTTATGAATTGTTGGAAGCATCTAATCAGCAACGGGAAGCACTCCGCGTTATATCTCCCTCGATAGATGAATGTATCTCCATTGTTAGACAAAGACAGAAGCAATTGTGGGAACGAACGGCAATGGAGACGGACTTTTTAACGATAAGAATAGGGAATGGCATGCAGCCCTTAGCTCTTAATCCTACATACACCTCCAATACAAAAGCGGTAGATGAAGATAACCCATTAGAAAAAATAGCGAGCACGATCTGTGAAGAATTGGCCTTTGTTCAGGATGTGCCCGTGCAGATTCCTTTACAGTCGATTAACACATTGGGGCTCTTCGGGAAAAGGGCAGAGGTTAGCGAGTTTTTGAATGCTATGCTTGTACACTTGACTACTCATCATGGTTTCGATGATGTGAAAATTGTAGGTCTTTTTGATCAGACCGAGATGGAAATGTGGGGATGGACAAAGTGGCTGCCGCACACTTGGAATAAAGATCGTGATATTCGTTTTTTAGCTAGCAATGAGTATGAAGCATCTATCCTTGCAGACGTTCTATTGCCGGAAATGAAGAGGCGGGAAGAGGACAAGCCCTCCTATGGAACAAAGACGGTCAAGCTTCCACACTACGTTTTTCTCATGCTTGCTCCCGAATTATGGGAAGAGTCCGATCTAATGAAATATATTGTTTCAAACAATGATTCGTTGGGAATAACGAGCATCTTTATTTCGGAGAGAATTGATGTAGCGCTTCCGTTGAATTCCCAGGTCATTCTTGAAGTGAAGAACGGCCAAGGCATGACTAGGAAGGATTTAAATCATTGTATGGGGCAAAGCACCTATCATTTTTTATCTGATAGCGTAAGCAGCAAAAATGCAGAGATTTTTGCGAGAATGCTGGCTCCTTTAACGATTAAAGAGACGAAAAACAATAGCTTTATTCCTCCAATGGTTACTTTCCTAGATAGCTTTAATGTCAAGCTTGTCGAGGAATTGAACGTTACTAATCGGTGGAGCACAAATCAGGCTAATCGAACGCTGTCGGTACCACTTGGACAGGCTAGTGCAGGCAAAACCTTGCTATTTGACATGCATGAGAAAAATTATGGACCCCATGGTCTAGTAGCAGGGACGACGGGCTCGGGGAAAAGTGAGCTGTTGCAATCCTTATTGCTGGCTTTAGCCGTTAATTATCATCCGCATGAGATTGCATTTGTACTCATTGATTATAAAGGCGGTGGAATGGCTAATGCCTTTGCTGGTTTGCCTCATCTAGTTGGGACGATTACGAATTTAGGCGGCAACCAAATAAATAGAGCGCTGGCCTCGATCAAAAGCGAGCTTTTGCGTAGACAGCGTTTGTTTGGGGAAGCGGGAGTAACAAGCATTGACGATTACATTGTGTTGTATCGCGAGCAAAAGGTTCAATTGCCGTTGCCTCATTTAATAATCGTTGTGGACGAATTTGCAGAGCTTAAATCTGATCAGCCAGAGTTTATGAAGGAGCTTGTAAGTGCGGCTAGGGTTGGCCGAAGCTTGGGCATTCATCTTATTTTAGCAACTCAAAAGCCTTCTGGTGTCGTTGATGATCAAATATGGAGTAACTCCAGATTTAAATTATGCTTGAAGGTTCAGACGCCATCAGATAGCCAGGAGATGTTAAAGCGTCCTGATGCCGCTGAGATCAAGGAAAAAGGCAGAGGTTATTTGCAGGTGGGCAATAATGAAGTATTTACCTTGTTCCAATCCTCATGGAGTGGTGCCCCTTATAATAACACGGATAGTGAGCAAGAAATTGAAATTAAAGCCAACGCTCTTGGCTTCAATGGTGAGCGTAAGCGCCTTTTGCCAAAAGTCAGCAATAATAATGAGTCTAAACGCTTAAATCAGCTGGAATCCGTAGTGAAATATATTAATCAAGTATCTGAGGAGAGGAATATTCGGGAGGCCTTCCAATTATGGCTGCCGCCACTGCCGGAATTATTGAGCCTTCAGGAACTATTGGTCGATGAGGAAGGCTGGGATGGGCAGCAATGGACGGACCCGAGTGATTATCTAGTAGCTCCTGTTGGATTAATTGATAACCCATCACAGCAAGCGCAATACCAGCTCAAAATTGATTTTGGAAGAGATGGACATCTGCTTATCTATGGTGCGCCGAGCAGTGGGAAAACAACGATGTTAAAAACCATTTTGATGTCGCTTGCGCTGAAATATAATCCTGACTATGTGCACTTTTATATTTTGGATTTTGGTACGAGAACGTTAGGTGTTTTTAATGATATTCCTCATCTCGGCGACGTTATTTATCCAGAAGATGAGCAGAAGGTAGATAAATTACTGCAACTGCTATTAAACGAATTGGAAGATCGCAAGCGGAAGTTTTCTAAGCTGGGGATAAGCAATCTGGTGGCTTACCGTTCTTATACAAAAGAAGAGATCCCTTCTATCGTTGTAGCACTAGATAACTATACGGGGTTCGCGGAAAGCTATGTGGAACAAGTGCTGGAGTTAGGGAAGCTAGTAAGGGAAGGTGGAAATTATGGTATTTATTTTGTTTTTACAGGCAATGCCATCAATACTTTCCCTTACCGAATTGCTCAAAATATAAAGCAATCCATTGTATTTCAAATGGTGGATTCCTCCGATTACTCAAGTATCGTTGGACGTACAGAGGGGTTGGAGCCCGCTAAGGTTGTTGGACGGGGACTTGTGAAAGATCAAATACCTTTAGAATTCCAAGGAGCTACCCCTGTTGAAGGGGGAAGCGATGACCAGATTGCTGAAGGCATTCGTGTACTATCGGGGCAAATGAAGGATAAGTGGAAAAAGAAACAGGTAAAAACAATTGCTATTATTCCGGAAGAGCTTAGCATTAAGGATTTTATTGCGAATGCCCAAATAAACGACGGTGATCGGGAAGGGAAGGGTTATGCATTTCCAATCGGGCTGGATTGGGACAATACTCTTCCGTTTGTGGTGGATGCAAGCAGCAGCAATAGTCTTCTTATTTCTTATGCTCCAACGGTAAGTGCGGAGCTTCTGTTTGCTACCTTGCTTCATTCCATGAGCGCTTTTCTGGAGGCTGAACGGGTGAAAATCAATGTTTTCGATAGTTCGAGCGTTCTTAAATCAAGTGAAGTTGCCCATATGGAAAATGTTCATTATATGCGAACGGAAAGCGAGTTTTCATTGTTAACCCACTCTGTTATAGAGCAATTGCAAATTCGTAAAAATGATTCCCGTGAATATGTTGCGAATATGGATGATCCTGATCAGTTTAACGAAAGCGACTATATCCTCAGTAAATATCCGCTGTTCATTATTTGCCTTCCAGATCTTAAGGCTTCGATCGAGCTCATGGATGGTGACTCCTTGCAGCATTTGGAGCGGATCGCTCGTTTTGGCGGTGGCTTGGGGGTTCACTTATTAATTGGCGGGCTTGCCGATGATATAGATCAATTGCAGTTGGTGACGTCACTGGTGCCTTTGCTGGCTGAAGGGGAGTCCAAGATGCTGGTTGGAGGCAAGCCGTTCGAGCATACAACGCTTATTGGAGACAGCTATAAAGGAGACTTCCAAGAATTAAATCGCAAGATGCAAGATGGCGAAGCAAGGCTCATATTGAAAAATGAAATTAGAAGATTGAAAATGCCGACCGCATTGTAGAAGCAGAATTGCTGAGTGGGGCCAATTGATTTTATAGGTGGAGAATCATGGATATTATTAGAGAGACTTTTCAATTAAGTGAGTATGAACTTGTTTATCTTACCTCTTTAATCGGGGGAGCGGGCATTCCCGGTGTCAGCCTGAAGCTTGACTTTGCCTCTGATGGAGATATACGCAATGCGATGAACGCCCAACAGCGCTCCTTGGAAAATAAGCAGCTTATCGAAATTGATTTTGATGGCGTTGCTAAAATTAATGCTGCCTTGCATGAATTCATAGAGCTGGCGACCTCTTCAGTGAAATATTACAGCCAGTCTGTCGAGCTTGATAAGCGGACTGAACGAGAAGTGTTATATTTTGCAGCGGAGCCTTCTGTTTTCGGTATGCATTATGATGAGGAAAGCCAAAGTTATATCATTAGAAAGTTTTATAGTTTGCAAGAGATACAAGTGGAAATAACCGAGCGCTTCTCACTGGATGAGGGAGAAGTGCTCACGAATGAAGCGAAGACCTCTGAAGAAATACAGGAGTGGCTTGTCGATGCGATGGAAAAAGATGCGTTTTTAACAAAGCTCTGCTTATTCGAGGTTTCAGGTGAAAAGAGCGAGCTTGTAAGCTGGTTCGCTATTTTAAAAGAGGGAAAACAATTATGGAAAATGGAGAAGGATGAGCTTGGAATTTATAATCGTTCATTATTGAGCTTGCCAGAAGCCATTAATGAAATTTATTCCTGGTTCTAACAGCTTAAAGTTGAAACCGTTAGGTGGTAAAACATATGCAAAGTGCAATCATCACTTTTATTATTAATTCGGGTCAAGCCGAAACCGTGCAAGATTTAGAGGTTTCGCTTGGCATAACGCTAAAGAAATTGCTCGTCATTTTACAATCTGCTTATTTGTTGCCGGATCAGCATCAGTTTAAATGTGAATTTAGCTCTACGGGTGAACAATGGAATAGCCTTGAAGAGGATGAACGACTGTCCAACGTTATTTTCGGAGATGGATCGCTTATTCGTATTATTTTAATTTAAATATATTTTGTAGTGGAAGGAGGGCTTCTTATTAAAAAGATACATTTAGTCTGCGCTCCTGAGCTGACCATGCTGCTCTCACGAACGCTAGAAAATGAAGGGTTCGTTATTTCTGGCAATCATGATAGCTTGAGTCAACTTATTCAGGGGTTGCGCTCAAAGGAAGTAGATTCATCGGCTACCATCATTATTCAGGGAGGAGCAGGGCTGAGAATTCCTGTTAACCCAGATGAGGTTGTAGCCTTAATGCAGGCTGTTCGAAAGCGGCTTAAATACACTAGACTTATTGTTCAATTGGATACTGCCTTGCAAAATGAGGTTGAATTTATACGAGCCATGGTTAACATGGGTGTGCATGATCTTCAATTTACAGTTGAATTTAAAAGTGATGATATTCTTAATTGGATCAAAGAGAAGAAAACAACCAGAGATTATTACAATATATTGGGGAAAAAGAAGTGGCGAATTCCCTTTATTCGTTCAGCTAATCAAGATCAAGCTGGTCAAGGAGGGGGAGGCAGTGCTAATCCGCCCCCAGATAACGGCACTTTACAATCTTTAACAAGGCCGCAGCCTTCAAGTGCGCCTGGAGGGAGAGTGAATCCGTCTCCGTCTCCGTCACCAACTCCGACAGGCGGCATAAGAAATGAACAGAGCAGAGCGAATTCACATATAAGGCCTAGAACAGAAAGCCCTTTGCCACAGCCAGAGGTGGAGCAAGATGAAGATATAGATGCTGCTCCTATATCCTCCGCAGAAAGGATAATGACGGGGAGTCACTTACCTCTCATTATCGGGGTGTGTGGAGTCGGTGGTGAAGAGGATGTTGGTGCGGCGGCCTTTCTAATGGCATCAAGTTTGGCGAAGCTGGGCTGGAAGCCTTTAGTTTGTGGGGATGATCGGCCTGAAATAAGCTCGCTAGAGGAAGTAGCCTTTGATGGTGAGAAGGAGGATTCCTCTTCAAATATGTTTGAGTATGAAGGAGTTACCTTCTATAGAAGAGGCTACATTTGGGATATATCGGAGCTAATGACTAGTGGCTTCACTCATATTATTTTGTGGGTGGATATTCATAAGGAACGTAGAGGCATAAGCGCTCTAGAGTTATGGTGGAATTCCCAAATCCCTATTATGGTGGGAAATGGCGCGATGTGGAAATATGAGCTTCTGAAGGAAAAGCTCAATACGCTGACACCGCATGAACGCAAAAGATGCCGATTGCTTTTGGAAAAGGGGCATCAGGATGTACTGCGAAAGCTGAAGAAGGATTTTGTAGAAATTCAAGCGACGTTGCTTCCCGATCATGACGATCCCCTTTACCCAAGTGAACAAGCAGTGGAATGGGCAAGCGGATTGCTAGGCAGTCAAAAGAAGCTGTTCCGTAAGCCGGTTATTAATTGGATTATTATCGGATCTGTTATTTTTGTAACCTTACTTCTAGTGTTTATGGGAATAGCCATTGTGCCTGAAAGTCAATAAAAGCTGCATTGCATTCATTCATTTATTTCTAAAATAAGAGGGAGGATAATCAATGGTTACTTCGATGCAGGTTAGTGGCTATAGTACCCAATGTACGGAGCTAATAAGAAGCGCTCAAGCATGCAGCAGTGAGATGAGCCAATCTATTAAAGGCATGACCTCCTACTGGAACGAAATGGGCCAGGCTCAATTCGCAGCGGAATGCCAAGGCTGGATTAAAGCTATGAATGAGGTTCAGCGGCAGCTTTCGCAAGTGCAAACAAGCCTTAATCAGTACGCCAGCCAATTAAAGCAAGAGGAGCTTGCTAAAGAACGTGAGGCAGCAAGGCAGCGAGAGCAAGAAGCTGCTGCCAAAAATGCTGCCAAAACGACAACAACGGTAAGGACTAAGTAATTCATCACATTCATGAGTAGTGGACAGATTATATAGATGGAGGTTGTAAATTGGCTGTACGTAGAAATAAGAAGATGATGAAAAATATCATCATTTCCGGAGGGCTAGCTGCTCTATTAACATCAGGCGTGTGGTTTATGAGCTCTCGTTATTACAATGCGAAGCTAATTGATGAAAGGTTTGCTTATGAACAACAGCTTGCTGAGCAAAATGAAGTTTTGGACAGGTATCGCGATCCCTCGAACAAGGCTTTTATTTTAGCTACTATGAAATATGCCGGCGAGGTCATCGAGGAAGATGATTTTATAGAGGATTTTCTTCCCGGGTTTGCTACACCAAGTAATTTAATTGTGAAAAAAGAGGATATTATTGGTAAGCATTTAAAAATAGACGCGGAATATGGGACGGCTGTTACGTCGGAAATGGTAAGAGATGCGGCGGAGCTCGATCCTTCAGAGCGTAAAGAGGAGACTCAATATATTAAGCTTCCTCTAAAGGCGAAGAAACATGATGTTGTGGATATCCGAATTGTGTTTCCGAACGGTGAGGATTATATCATTGTAGCGAAAAAGAGGCTGGAAGAAATTGATTTGAACAAGCAATATGCTTTCTTTAATGACACGGAAGAAGAAGCGGTTATGCTGCAAGCTGCACTTGTTGACGCTTATATTAATGATGCTGAATTATATATGAAGCAATATGTAGAGCCAGAGCTACAACCAAAACCGACTGCTACTTATATTCCGAATATTGACGTAATTCAGTTAATTAGAACGAATCCAATGATAGTAGATCAAGCAAAATGGGATCTAACCGAAAGCATTCGAGTGGCTTTGGAGAAACGACTGGCACTCATCAAGCCGGACGACCGATTTAGAATCGGGGCTAACGCGCCAATCGGAAGTGGTGTGACTTCGCGAATTGTTCAAGAGGGGGCCGTTGAGGCGCAGGTTGATGACTCACAATCCGTTAAGGGCATTGTTGAAAGAGTTGAAACAGGCAATGGACAGACGGAATCGTTCGAAAATGGCAGCTCTATCGATCCAAGTGTCGGGAAACCTAATCTAGATGATCAAACTTCTACAGGGATAGACTCAGATGTATTAGGAGGACAATAAAAAGAATGAACGTTGTTGTGACTGGCGATTGTCTTAAGCATGACTTTATTCTAGCTGCCGCTGTGATGCTAAAGCTGCATACGGAGAAGCAAGTTGCAATCATTACGGATAACTCCAGAAACTATGATTATTTTGAGGGTGAAGTATCTGGAGTAATGATTGGAACGTTGGGGCAGCAGGTGCAGGCGGATATTATTTTATATGATTGGCATATGGATATCCCGTCAGGTGTTTCGGATGCGACGATTATCTTCGCTACTACTTACGAACGGAAGTCTATTGAGCATGTGGAGATGCTTCTGAGTAAGCAAGTAATCCCTAGCGCATTGCTCGTTATAGAAGAGGAAAGCGTCTTAGATGTGAGATTTATTGAAAAGTCCTTTCCGATGATCATGTCCATTATTAGTTATATGGCAAGCTCCAAGCGAAAGATTGATTGGGTGCATGACGGACATATTACGATGAAGGTGGACTCGGATTTTGCGGAGGCTATTAACGAGTTTTTAATTGAATTTTGTAACGTTCCAAAAGAAGACGTGAAGAAGCTTTGGAAGTTTGCACGGAAGTGGGGGAAATAAATGCTTGTAGCTTTCTGGGGGCCTGTCCATGGACAGGTTCGAACGACCTCTAACATGATTGCTGCTGCTACCACTATAGCGCTTGATCATCATTTAAGAATTTTAATGACACATACCCACTTTGAGCGTTCAACCTTGGAGAAGGCGTATAGCAATTTGCGGCAAACGAGCACCTCCTCCATATCCGCTGTAGGAATGGGGGCTATTGAGCGGCTCGTACAGTGTGGGATGCTGACCGCTGAAGGAGTTAGAGACAATTCGGAGTCTATTTTGAAGGACAGGCTGGATTTAATAGCGGGTCCCTCTAATCAGGATGAGGATGCCTTGCGGCAGGTGCTTCCCCATATTTTTGAAACCTATAAACAGTTTTATGAATTGTTGTTTATGGATGTATCCTCGGGCACACGCAATGAAATGTCAACGTTAGTGATGCAGCATGCCGACCTAATTGTTATTAACTTGAGTCAAAATCGCTCCGTGCTGGATTCCTTTTTTGGAAAAGAGGACTGGCCCTCTGTATTGAATGAAAAACCGGTCGTGTATTGTATTGGCTCCTACGAGCGAAGCTCCAAAATGACAATAGACCGCATAGCAAGAGAGTATGGTATTAACAAGAAGCAGATCGGTTACGTGCCACATAATGTGCGTTATATGGATGCACAAAACGATCAAAATATTATTAACTATTTGTTGAAGGCAAGGCTGGCTAAAAAACGGTTTCTTGAGTTTAATGAGGATGCTTATTTCACCAGTTCTATACGTCATGTAGGGAAGCAGATTCTTGGCGCTTTAAATATGTACGCAACTGTGGGGGATGACGGCAATGATTAATTTTATTCTGATTGTCATTGTGGTTATAGCTATTATCGGATTTCTATATTTCTGGATGACGAAGCGGAACTCAAAGGAAGAATCCGCTAACTATTTGAAATACGACATGAATGAAATTGTTGTGTTTATTAGAAAAGCTTTCGAAGAAATTATCGCTTCCTCTTTATATGAGGGCAGTCCAGGCGTGGAAGAATACAATCGTAGGAAGGCGCGCAGGAGGGAATTGCAGAAGGCGCTGCGTTCCTGTATGCACGGTGACCTGTCAGCCAAGAAGTTTGTAAAGCTTTATATGCGAGACTTATTATTGAATACTTATGGATTAAATGAGACTAATGTGAATACCGTTATTAGATTCGATAATATGGATAAGCTCAGCTCTCAGGATTGTTTTGAAATCTTATTGCATGTTTTTCAGAAAGATCATCGCCAAGAGGCTTTTAACAAGCTCATTGATAAATATGATTTAGACCAGCTCGTAAAGCTGGAGGATGGCTCAAAAGGCTATCGTATAACGGAAGAACAAATTCGCAGCATTTATCTGGCGGAAAAGCCGAGGCTTACCTTTCAGGATAAGGTCGACATTATTGTACAAAGAGCCTATCAAATATATAAAGGCTTAGGTGCTATTGATGAGCTCCGTGATCAGAATATAGACGGAATTAATGGCGGAACAAGCGGTATGCCTCCAGATGTCGTGCAAAATATTGATATTAATAACTATGTAAATCAACAAAGATTTATTGCGAGGTCCTATGATGCCATATGGATATTTTATCGGGGAAAATCCTTGCAGCTGGAGTTTCTGAGCTTCGGCTCCGAGCAAGAATTAAAGCGTGTTTGCCAAAATATTTATGGGTTTGGCAATCCGGGACAGCTCAATGAGGCTAGAGGCTACATTATTAACGATATGGCGGATGGCAGCCGGGTCGTTGTCGTCAGACCGAAAATGGCGGAAAGCTGGGCCTTCTTCGTTCGAAAATTTAATGATTCGCTTACTGATTTGGAAGAGCAGATTAAGGATGAAGGATCTGAGCTCGTTATTAATATGCTCATTTATCTTATTTTGGGGCATCAGGTTACAGCTATAACCGGTCGTCAGGGCTCGGGTAAAACAACACTGCTTAAGGCTTTAATCAAATATATTTATGCCAAAAACATACGGATTCAGGAGACGTCGTTTGAAATTTGGGCGCGAAAAATGTATCCTCACAAAAATATTCTCTCCTTTAGAGAAACGCCAACCGTTAGTGGGCAAGACGGGCTGGATGTTCAGAAGAAGACGGACGGTGCGGTTAACATTGTCGGTGAGGCGGCTACGCATTCTGTTGTTAGTTATGTCATTCAGGCAGCGCAGGTTGCTTCGGAGTATACCTTATTCACGCATCATGGCAAAACATTAGCCAATTTGATTAATGCCCTCCGTAACAGCTTGATTGCTTCGGGCGCTTTTTCCAATGAGAAAATAGCCGAAAGTCAGGTTGTTGAGGCATTGGGCTTTAATGTTCATTTGGTTCTTCGCTCGGGGAAACGGTTCGTTGAGCGCATCACGGAAATCATTCCTGTTGATACCCAATATGAATATCCAAAAACGTATAAAGAGGCTGAAAATGTAACCGATAAGCTGGATGCTTTTATGGATACGATGACCGAATATTTTGGCCGCGTAACGGATCGACAGTCCTATCAATATAGAGACGTAATTGTTTGGGAAAATGATAAATACGTGGTGAAGGATAGAATAACAGCGCGTAAAGCGGAAGAAATGCTCAAAAATATGGATCATGATGATGCCGAAAGCTTTAAAGCCTTTTTATTGGCCCATTGGGGGGAAGCGGCATGAGTTTGCAATCCATACTGCTGATTATCATTTTGATTTCAGTTGGTTTGCTTTTAGCCTTATTAGCTGTTTACGTATGGGTTCAAAACAAGCTGAAGGGCTCGCAATATAAGGAACAGAGAAGATTAAAAGCGTTGCTCCCTTCTAAGCCCAAAGAACGCAAATGGCTGGAGCTTGCGCTGACTGCTTATCCTATATTGGATGAAATTCCTTTTGTGCGTAATGTGCTTCATCGCATGAGAGTGAGATTGACCGTTATTCATGCAGGCAATGACACGGTTATACGAAGCCAAGCGGCGGCTCTGACTATAGGCATAATGGCTTGTGTGCTTTTGCTTAGTATTGTTTCTTTCTTATGGACCTCCTCTTGGTTCAGCAGAATGTCGATTGTGCTAGTCTCCGTTTATTTAAGCGGTGTGCTGAGTGATATTTTTATCGGTCGCTTAAGCAAGCAAATTTTATATGATCAGTCATCCATGATTTTGGATATCAGACATCAGTATCATCAAACCCACATGGTGCTGGTTAGTTTGGAAAATGCTGCAGAGCGCTCAAAACCGCTTGTTGCGGAGCATGCGAGGAAAATCGCCAACATATTAGGTGCTGTAGACCCGCAAGACGAGCTGCAAAAATATTATGATACGGCACCAAATCGCTACATGAAGCAACTGGCAGGTGTCAGCTACAAAATTGGTGAGTATGGCGATGTAGATATTCATAAAGGCGAAAAATCCATTTATTTAGCGATGCTCGGCAATATTCGTGAAGAAATTCATCTGGATATTAATCGCAGAGAGCGAATTGATCGCTTATTGGCTGGTATTGTCTTTGTAGCTGTTTCTCCTATTTTTATGCTTGATCCCATCCGCAATTGGGCCGAAAGCATGTTTCCGATTGTATCGGATTATTATAATTCCGCCTGGGGCTTGTATTCGCTAATTCTGCTCTACATTGTTTTTGCAACCTCCTTTATTGCCTTGCGAATTTTGAAAGGGGTAGATGGAGATGCGCAGGCGGTTAAAGATGAGGGGAAATGGCTGAATCGTTTGCTCAAGATTAAAGGGATAAAACAGCTGGTTGGGCGGATTACGCCCGCTGAGCATGATGCTCTCCATTTAAAAGCATTGAATAGACTGAAAGAAGCAAACTCATCGCTTACGATTCACGCCTATTATTTGCAAAAAATAATTGTCTCTGTAGTCGCGTTTTTGGTCATTATCGTATTTCAGGTTTCCATTCATCAGACGATCAAGCATAACGTGCTGGAGCCCAATATAGCGATTACTACGGGAGGAAACCAGCCTGAATCGCAAAGATTGCTAAGCGAGGAACGTTATCGGTTTGAAAATTCACTTGTTGGCGAGCTGGTAGCTAAAGATATTCCTCCAGATGAAGCATCAGCCTATATTTATAAAAATCTTCAAAATAAAAACTACTTGCCGGAGGGCTTGGATGAAGCTAAATACGCCGCTGGCCTTATGGAGCGGGTAGAGGCATACAAGAGTGAATATTATAAATGGTATGAATTAATAATTGCCTTTTGCATAGCGTTGGCCTTTTTCTACTCTCCTGACGTCTACATGGTTATACAGAAGCAAATTAGAAAATGGGAAATGCAAAATGAAGTAGATGGATTTAATACGCTGTCTATGATGTTATCCAACTTTCCGAATATTAGCGTATACGAAATCATTGAGTGGCTTCATCGCTATAGTTACATTTTCGAAAGGCAATTGCTGCGCTGTATGCTGGATTATGAGGCTGGAGCATGGGGAGCGATAGAGCAGTTGAAGGACGATGCGCGCTTTGTGCCGTTGGAACGGCTGGCAGATCGTTTGCAGGTTGCTGCTGACTTGATTCCTGTGAAAGAAGCCTTCGATGATATGGAGGCGGAAAGAGCCTTTGCTATGGATCAGCGCAAGGAACACTATGAGAAGACGATTAGCACGAAGAGCACACTGGGAAAAATGTTTGGCTTTCTGCCTATTCAGGCAACATTTGCTTTATATTTATTGCTTCCTTTTGCTTATATGGCATTCCAACAGCTTAGTGATTTAACGATACTAACAAGCAAGATGTAGAGGAGGGAATTCGATGGAAAATATATCGGTATTCCTGAAAACAACGATATCCATCCTTATTACGCTGGCGATTATTACCTCCGGCATGTTTTTATGGAGCGCTTCGCAGCCGGTGCTGCAGCTTGCCAATGGACAAGCTGCTGCTCAGGCGAGAGAGCTAACGGAGCAGCAATATTCAGCGTATGACAATCAGCTCGTCAGCGGTTCGCAAATTGTAACCGCCTATCGACGTTATGCGACGCATGAGGGATTCGTTCTGTATGTTCAGTTTTATAAAAATGGGACCTACACCAATTTCGGGATGAGGCCAGACGAAATATCGAGTGCTTGCAAAAATTTTAATTATTCGTCCGGGCGTATAGAGGAAGGTATTTCTTATAATTGTTATGCCGATGAGGATGATTTGACGAGCAGTTATAGCTCGTATTATATCGCTCCCCAGTCCCGGTTCCGAGCGACGCTAATTAAGGATGCAAACAACACGATTCAAGCTATTTATTTTCGATCGCAATAGTATGCAAGACCAATATATTTATAAAGGATGAGTAAAATGGAAAATATTTCAACAGGGTTAAAGTGGGTTATTGGGGTTATCGTTACGATTCTCATCATAGCCGCAGCAGTGAGTATTTATCTCGTCATTAATGGATATTTCAACCGGGCGCAAGAGCAGACGCTCGCCCAGACGAAGCTGATTAATCAGGCAGAATTCAGTGGCTATGACAATAAAGACGTCTCGGGGCAGGATGTTATTAATGCGTCCACTCGTTATAGTGGTCGTCCTCAGTTTTCTATTTTTATTAAAACGGGGGAAAACACAACAGGATTTTATGCTAAAAATAACTATAGTATTTGTTATGAGGCTCCATATAGTACGAGCACTACTAATTTCTTTGTAAATGTATCTGAATATGAATGTCAAACGGGGCAACAAATTGATGTTTCTACTATGCAGGATCAAACGAAAAGCACAAATTATATTAATACAACTGCGGTGTTCACCTCACGAACCTTTAAGGACAAAAACGGAGAAGTCAGGCTAATTTATTTTGATCAAAAGAAGTAGGTTAATCCATGAACACAACACGACAATTTTTATTCACCTTGTTCGCATGGTTTCTCTTTATGATGGGCGGCTTTGTCTTTTTGAAAAATGAGAGCAACCAGTTGGAGCAACTGCCTATCCTTGACTCGACAACACCTTATGTATCTACAGCTTTATATAAAGGTACAGGGAACCTGAATCAAATTAACGGAGATCAGGTCATAGGCATGGTACCTTTTGCTCTGAATGGCGAGTACACTTTATCAATTGATGGCATTCGGGTGGATGCTGACACGGATATTGAGGACATCGATCTTCGAGGGGTGTCAGGATTAAGCTATACCTTATCAGTAACGAGAACGAATGGCAAAATTACAGCAGTTCGCGCCAGTCACTGATGGAAAGGAGGGACAAGTGTGGCTGACGCATTAAAGGGAATCGTGGTCGTCATTTTACTTGTATTTGCTTTCATTATATATCCTGCCTATCGTCAGTCGGAAAACGTTGAAGAGGAAATAAAGCAGCGTGCGAATGCGGCAACCATTGAATTTGTGGATACGGTGCGCTCGAAGGGCTATGTGGACTTGTATGATTATAAAATATTTCTCTCTTCACTGGACGCATCCTATGGCGTATTTGAGGTTCAGCTTGAATATTACAAAAAAAATCTACAGCCAAACTACACGGACCCTAATGACTTTTCAACGTTTCAGAACAGCTTTAATGTTCGCTACGACGGATATTACACAAAAGAAATATTGAATCGGTTGTATGGCAACAGCGCTTTGGCAGAGGACGATCCGAATCGCCGCTTTAATATGTTCGTCGGAGATTTATTTAATGTGCGCCTTTCCCTTAAAGGGACGACGCTGGCATCAAATTTTCGAACCTTCTTATTTAAGAGTCAGAATGTACCCATCAACATCAAGTACGGGGGGATGGTAAGAAATGAGGCCCCTTAGCGTGCTGCTTCTATTTCTTGTGCTTGCCATTCCTCTCGTTGTATTAAATGATGCCAAGCAGGATTTAGAGAGCTTTAACAAGGAAATGCATAGGCGATATACGAGCGATTTTCAAGCTGCGGTTGATGATACGGGTGCTTATTTATCTCGTCTGGAATCACAGCAAACGACGGTATCGGTTAGATATCAGCAGGAAAAGCAATTAGATTTGGATCAAGAGATGATCAATGTTTTTTATGAAAATTTGGCATTAAAGTTTGGCATTGAAAATAATGCCGTAGCTATTCAAAACCTAAAGCTGCATATCCCTGCCCTAGTCATGATTCGTTATAACGGATATGTCATGGTGACGCTGGATGATACGGCTAGCTATGAAGGGGGGCAGGAGCTTACTTCGGTTTTCTGGCCTGCACGCTCCTTTCTGTATCAGCTGCGAAATGGCAATACCATTTATTTCACTATGGATAACAACGCGCTAGTCTATGACAAGGGACAAAATCGTTTTTATCAGGGCGACTATGAATCTCTTAGTACGCAGACGAATTTGGCGCCGCTTCTTACCCTTGAACAGTTTAAAGAGATTAGGCAAAGCACGATTACATCCTTGATTGAGCGAGATATGGCAACGGCGATTAACAGGCATATGGAGATTGCTAAGCGGTTAGGGCTTTCTGTGCAGTTTACTTTGCCTAAAGGCATTGATCAGCAGTCGATCAAAGATATGGGTTTTATGGCATTTATTCAGGGTTATCCTTTGCCTGGTGGGGAACGCTTGGATGCCTATTCCTTCGCAGGCAGTGCCGTCGTTCAACGTAAGGCATGGGTGGGCACAATTGCTTCAAGCGGCAGACACAATGCGTATCCTGAGCAATGCGTACCGTCATCTGGAATAACGGTAATTGAAACGATTTACGATACAGAAGAAGCGGTTAGAAAGGGTTATTTTTTGAATGAATGCTAAAACATAAAGAAAATATTTGAATTAAATTAATAAAAGTGTGGATAAAAATTTGTTTATGTATTATAATACAAAAGAAGTAAAATAAGTAATTATATGAAAAGGAAGTGTTTATAATGGCAGAGGTTAGACTGAGTTATGACGGTTTGAAAGGTCAAGGCCAAAAGGTACATGGTCAAAAAGAGCAATTCGATGCTCTTCTGGCAAATGTTATGAGCACGATTGATCAACTGGAATCCGTATGGAGCGATAAAGCGGCTAAAGACTTTATACAACAGGTTCGCGGAATGAAGCCAACGTTTCAAAAGTTTGGTGACGCTCTTGAAGGACTATCGAAGCATATGATTAACGTATCGGCGAAATACGAAGAGCTTTCCAATAACGTTATCAGCTCTCAAAAATTCTAAATACTAGATTTAAAAAATAGTATTTAGACAACTCATGCAGATTATATAAAAATAGCTATGCAAAATTTGCATAGCTATTTTTATACTTAATTTGCTGTAAGGAGGGGGAAGATGGCGGGAAAGCAGGTCGTATTTAAACCGGATGAAGTGAGGCGCCTGCAGCAGCAGATGGTGCGAATCGGAGCGGACACGGATGAGCTGCGACGGCGGGTGAGCGGGAAGATCGCGAGCTGGGACCGCTCTCTGCCGATGCTGAGCAGCCTGGAGCAGATTCAGAGGCAGCTGACGGGCTTGACGCAGGAAGCCGAGCAGATGACGGAGGTGATCAGCAAAGCGCTGAAGGGCATCGAGCGGGTGCAGGCGGAAGCAGCACAGGAAGCGAAGCAGCTGGCGAAGGGGCTGAGCGGACTGGAGCGTTTTGACCTATTGAAGCGGGTAGGGACGACAGGCGGCGGCAGCTATACGCCCGTGCCCGTCACCTTCCGTCCGATGGTGACGAATCTAATCGACCGAATCTTGCCGCAAGCCAGCCGAGACCGCTGGTCAAGCGATCCGTTGGTGAAGGAGCTGCGGCGGGTCGCAGGCCTGCAAGGTGCGACAGCAGCAGAGAAGCTGGATGCGGAAATGAAGCTGGAGGCGATCTTCGCGGAGCGGGATCTGATTGCGAAGGCGCAGACGGCGTATGCGGTGTACAAGCAGTTCGGCAATCATCTGCTGATGGCGGAGATGCACAAGCAGGCGGAGATTAGCCGAGAGAAGCTGAAGGCGCTTGGCGTAGCAGGGAGCTATTTTGCCCCAAATGTGAATATGACGAGCTATTTCAAGCAGGTGCCGCTGCTGGCGTGTGACTATGATCCATCGTTCGCGCTGGAAGGGGATCTGACGACGCGGGTGCCGCTACCGGACAACGATCGCTATTTGTTTATGGTGATGATGGCGCAAACGCAGGGTCCGGCAGGTGAACTGGCGAGGGTGCAGCTCAAGGAAATTCATGCGTTGCAGCAGACGATTCGGGAAGCAGCAGGAGGATTAGTCACGGCTGTACAGCAGGGACAAGTCAAGGGCGGTCTAAAAGACCTGCTGACAATATTGCAAGCGAGCCAAGCTTTGAGTAAATATGGTCCCCAGCCAAAGGAGCCAGAAGTACCGAAGACAGACGGTAAGGAAGAAGGTGCTCTGGAGAAGTTCTGGAGACAAACCGTCGAGCAGACAAAGCAGGGCTTAGCAGACGGATGGAAGCAAATTCAAGCAGAAGGCAAAGAGGTATTAGACGGGTTCCAGGAAAAAACAGCTCAGTTGGAGAAGCTGCTAAGTGAAGGATTAACAAGCGGTAAGCAAATGATAATAGAAGGCTATAATCAAGCTGATGCTTGGTTAAATGATATGTATGCGGATTTGGAACCGACACTGATTCAGGGTAAGCAGGGTTTTTATAATTTCAGTGGGGGATTTATAGCGGCTGTGGATGATGCCATGTTTTTTGGTCTAGCGCAGCATGTAGTAGAGAGCAATAATGAAGGAAGTGGAATGGCTAAGGATACGGTAGGCTATCAGCTCGGGAAAGTAACGGGCGATACCGTGATGCTAGTGGGCGGTCTCATCGCGATGGCAGGAGGTATTGGTGGCGAAATAGGGGGAACGGCTCTGTATGCAACAGGATTCGGTGCTTTGGCTGGAGCTCCCATCCAAGTAGCAAGCTGGGGGCTCTTGGTCGGCGGAGGCACGGTAGTCGTTCAAAGCGGAAAAAACATCCCCGGTGACGTCGGCGATTTGTTCTCTAATATATGGAAGTCGGATAGCGGCCCGAAAAGCAAAGGGGATATTGATGTTCCTAAGGTTGATACTGGGGGGACGGGTAAAGGAAGTAAGCCTAATCTATATGATGAAGCAGGAAACTATACTGGGGGTAGAACTCAAGCAGAGTTGGAGGATTTAGCAAGAGATCCCTCCCATGCTCTAAGAATAGAAGAACAAGGATTGAAAGAAAGAGAGATAGGTCTTAATTTAGAAGATAGAGGCATTCTCGGTAAAATTGTTCGTGACCTACAAGAATCTAAAGGAGCGGAATTTATTGATACAACTACAGGAATCAAGTGGGATATAAAAAGCTTTGAATCATATCCTTTGGGCCATAACGGGATACCTATCACTAAGGTACGCGATGGTGCTTTTAAAGTTGAAAAAGGTATGCAAAAAATATATACAGAATTTGAAAGGGGTCATAATGTAATTATTGATACAAGAAAATTGACACCTGAACATGTTGAACAACTGAAGAAAGCAATTGAGGAAGCGGGAGTATTGGAAAGAATAATATGGTACCCTTAAGGAGGTAAGTGAAAAAATGATGCAAAATATTACTAGGAAATTTGAATTGCATAGAAAATGGGTTGAGACAAGCGGTAAAGAAGGAGATAAATTAAGGCTGCAGGAAGTGGATT
Source organism: Paenibacillus sp. KS-LC4 (assembly GCF_036894955.1). Taxonomy (NCBI): domain Bacteria; kingdom Bacillati; phylum Bacillota; class Bacilli; order Caryophanales; family Paenibacillaceae; genus Paenibacillus; species Paenibacillus sp. KS-LC4. The sequence continues at coordinate 1,032,407 of NZ_CP145905.1, forward strand.
TTAGAAATTTTGATTTATCTGATAGATTTTTGGAACAAGCAAATATAATAAATTGTATTTTTAATAATCTTAATTTAAAAAATAAGGATTTTCATGCATCGGTTCTATGCTCATCAACTTATGAAAGTGCTAATATAGATACCTGTGACTTCTATAAAACAGATTTATCATATACTAATTTTTCTAGTGCAACTTTAACTAGCGTTAGGTTTGCTAGAAGTGATTGTTGGGAAGCAACGTTTAAAAATGCCAGTTTAATGGATTGTAATTTGTCGGCTATTAGTTTTACGTTAACAGACTTTAGCAATGCGAGATTAAATAATGTAGATATAAGTGAATCAAGGTTTGAAAATGTGTCATTTAATGGAGTGATATTAGAAAATATTAAAGGAATTGATGAGGCGAATTTTCATAGCATTAATATCGGTACTCCAGAAAATCCAATAATTCTATTAGGTCAAGAAGCTGCAAGATGGGTAAAAGATAACAGTTTGAATAATCAGTAGAATTTAAGGAATACACTTAGATAAGCTAATTCTTTACATCAATAGGGTATAGATCGAACAATACTATTAGCATACATGTAGAATGCTACAATGCGAGATAGCTTGCGTATTGTGGCATTTTTTCATGGTACAGCTAATCAAAAAATTATCGTATTTAAAGGAAGAAGGTGCTCTGGAGAAGTTCTGGAGACAAACCGTCGAGCAGACAAAGCAGGGCTTAGCAGACGGATGGAAGCAAATTCAAGCAGAAGGCAAAGAGGTATTAGACGGGTTCCAGGAAAAAACAGCTCAGTTGGAGAAGCTGCTAAGTGAAGGATTAACAAGCGGTAAGCAAATGATAATAGAAGGCTATAATCAAGCTGATGCTTGGTTAAATGACATGTATGCCGATTTGGGACCGGCACTGAATCAGGGCAAGCAGGGTTTTTATAATTTCAGCGGGGGATTTATAGCGGCGGTGGATGATGCCATGTTTTTTGGTCTAGCGCAGCATGTAGTAGAGAGCAATAATGAAGGAAGCGGGATGGCTAAGGATACGGTAGGCTATCAGCTCGGGAAAGTAACGGGCGATACCGTGATGTTAGTGGGCGGCCTCATCGCGATGGCAGGAGGTATTGGTGGCGAAATAGGGGGAACGGCTCTGTATGCAACAGGAGTAGGTGCTTTGGCTGTAGCTCCCATCCAAGTAGCAAGCTGGGGGCTCTTGATAGGCGGAGGCACGGTAGTCGTTCGAATCGGAAAAAACATCCCCGGTGACGTCAGCGATTTGTTCTCTAATATATGGAAGTCGGATAGCGGCCCGAAAAGCAAAGGGGATATTGATGTTCCTAAGGTTGAGGGGCCCCATGTGAAATCAGAGGGGTTAGGTAACTTTAATTTGAGTAGTGGTAACATTAAGTATTTTTGGAATGGTCATACTTTTGAATCTTTCAGCAAGCAAATCACATATATGCTGAAAGTTAAATCAAGAGAGGCTGTTAAGAAACAATTATTAGATGTAAGCTTTTTAATAAAAATTTAACTAAAGATCAAATTGTTTCTTCAGTTGAAAAAGCGGCAAATGAAGCAATAAGTAAAGGAATAACTCATGGACAATATTCAACAAAAATAGACGGAGAATTAATAACGGTTGCATTTGACAATGGCATTTTTCAAACTGCGTGGGGCTCTCATAAGTATAAGTTATCAGACTTCCGATACTAGGAGGAATAATAATGTTTAGAGTACAATTTAGAATTGTTGAAGATGACATACAAATATTATCGAAAATAAATAGTGAACAATTTGATGAAACATATGGAGATATAACTGGTCAAATTGAATTGACTTTAGGAAAGATGAAGATATATTAACAGTCGGCTTAATAAATAATCCAGGTGTATTAGGTATACATCGATTTATTTCAGAAGAACCATTCTCGATCATTGAAACTAGAGAGTGGAGCAATGTGGTAATAAGTTACGAAGAATTCCAAATGAGAATACATGATAGCACAACGGAATTATTCCAACAAATAGAAGAGTTAAATGTTGGCTTGCTCAATACATTAACATTAACTAGAATAAGAAAATTTCTTGAAAGCTTTGGACAAGAATGACGGTATAGGCTCATTTTTTTGTATTGGTCCATATCATTAGAACCCAAAAGGAGATTACATAACAATGAATAAATACAAATTAAACATAACAGCAGGACTGCTAGCAGTAGGGGTGCTTGTATCAAGTGGAGGCGTCCAAGCTAAAGCACAAGCAAGTAGTGAATCAAGCCAGGTAGGTTTAAGACAAACGTATGCAAGTACGTCTGTCACTCCTGCTTTTACAGATATAAAGGGACATTGGGCAGAAGCGACGATTAAGCAGGCGGTAGCAGATGGCTACTTAAAAGGGTATGCAAATGGAAAGTTCAAGCCTAACGGGCTGATTACAAGAGCAGAACTAGCTAGCGTATTGGTTCGCATAACGAACAATAAAAATGACGGCGGGAAGGTTAATTTTACGGATGTGCCAAGCAGCTACTGGGCAGCAAGTGCGATTAATAGTGCAGTTGGAGCGGGTTTTATTAAGGCCGGCGATGCAACGGGCGGGAAATTTAATCCGAACCAAGCGATGACTAGATATGATATGGCGAAGTGGTTCACGCAAGGTCTAGTTCGCAGTGAGGAAAGCTTTGCAACGGCACTAAAGGAAGTGGAAGGAACGCTTTTGCCATTTACGGAAACGTATAAAGTTGGGATTAGCAAGACTCAAGTGCCTTACATAGCGATAGCACGCGGGACGGGTCTGATGAAAGGAAAACCGGATGATAGCTTTGGGCTAAATGATACGACCACACGTGCAGAAGTCGCTGTAATGATCTATCGTTATTTAAAAATAGAGGGAAGCAAGGCCGAGAGTTATAAAGGTTTAAATGAATTAAGAGAAGTCGGCGTGTACGGGACGAACGCGGTTAGTTTGGGTAAAGCGACAGGCGGGATATCGCTAAGTAAGAAGCCAGCTACCATCTATGATGTAATGGGGAAAGATTTGGCCTTGAAATATAACAGAGGCACGATGGTTATGAACCGTTTTATCGTTGTAGATAACTTGCAACCGCTAGGCAGTGAGGATCGGAGTATTTTTGCAGATATGTTTACGCGTGTTCAAGGAACCTCATTCAGTATTTACACCGAGGTTACGGTAACGGCAAAAGTAGAGTTTGCTGATCCTACCTCCTATTCGAATTCATTTGACTGGATAGCAGGCTCCCGAATTCATAGTAAGGAGGATTTGTTTGATGTGTATGGCTATACAACAGTGCCAAATCGATTCGGACCTTTACAGAAGCATCAAACGTTTGCAGATTTTTTACCAATAGGTGAGCCTGTGAGATTTTGGCAAAAATCGAGATATCCCGACGCAGCTATTGATATTAAGGCGGCAGACGGAACATGGGGCATTGTGGAATTGCACAGGTAGGTGAAGAATGAAAACGATAGTTTTAAAAAAAGGCTTACAGGCTTTAGGCGTAATAAGTCTCCTTGTCACCATGGGGTGGCTTCTGAAGGAGTGGGGTGCCGCTGCTGCAGGAGCCCAAATTACTGCTAGCCCAGCAGTTCCAACAGCAGCACCTCCTACGGTAAGCCCGGCTGGTCCTGCTCGAAAACAAACGAAGACCTACCCTGTCATCAATATTCAAGACGTCCATCCTAAAGTGATATGGTATCAACTAGATAATGGATTTTTTAGGGCAGGATCTATAGAGGCGGGCAATGCTGGTTATGATACCTATGTGGATGCTAGAAATATTGGGACAATCAATAACCCTTATCCTGCTATTACCAGCCGTACAGGTGTAACGGATATGGAGCCTTATGCTCCTACTATCTTTAAGGATGCTAATAATGTACAGCATGCAAAAGATGAATTAGTGGAATGGTATATTTCTACGAATACAAGTGAGCATAGCTTTGTAGATGATGAAATTGATGACGCCTATGAAGGAGAAATGATTGCTCCTAATGGAGACCTGAGCAAGAAGCTAGTATTTAAAGTCAAAACGGGAGGTCCTAATTATACGAGACAGATTCCTTTTTCGGTAACCACGCCAGGCACACCAACTAAATATACCGTCGAATACGAATTTAGAGCAAAAATAACATGGCGAGGCAAGGACAGGCAAACGAAAGAAATACGAATCGTAGGGGATGAAATCACCCAAGTCGGTGAAAGTACCTTGCTGCGAGGAGAAGTGCTGACGCAAGGCTTCGAGGGTTCAGATACATGGTATGCCGTTAATCCCCCTGCGGCGGTGTGGAGTTCAGATCGTTCCGCTGTTGTCAGTGTAACACCGAGCGGAACGATCGAAGCGCATCGGGAGGGCACAGCCAAAATAACCGTACGCTGGCAAAAGGATGGATATGATCTCATTGCCAGTCGCGTCGTTAGAGTGGGCTGTGCTGGAGGTAGCTGCGAGGCCTCCGATATGTGCGTTCCGCAGCCAGGCCTAAGCCGTAGCCAAACCTCCATTACGCCGGATGCCCGAGGCGAGATTCGGGCAGATGCGCGAGGAGCAGAGCAGTTCGACGTGAGCAAGGGAATTCCGAGCAGTGACGCGCTGTATGCGAATGTATTCGGCAAAGCCTATCTCTTTGACTATACATTTGATCAAGAAATAGGTACGTGTACGTTTAAAATTCCGGTGTCCAAAACGTACACGTTAAAGTGGGAAACCGAGGAATCGGATGGTGAGGATGCGGATGGCAACCCGAGAACGAGAACGGTTCGCCATCAGGAAACCGAAACAGTGACGAATATATATGACGTGGAACGACCGTTTGCCTACTGGGAAATCACGACGTTCGATGCGTGGGGACTGAAGCAAGCAACGCTGAATCAATATGCACTGCCTTATGGAGCGATTACGCTGCTGCCAAACGGCTATACCGCACCTGATGTGCAAGGGGGCGTGACGGCTGAGCATATGGAGAAGCCGTCATATAGTGCGAAGGTGTTGGCGGGCGAAACGCTTGATGGCGGCAGCGAGCGTCCGAGTGTACCGTCGGAGGACTGGACCGAAGAAGCGGAAGGACAGGTTGGGCGCATCAAGGTATGGAATGACCGACTGGATTTCGACGGCTCCGTCATTATGGATGACGTGCAGCAGGACGATGAAACGCCAGAGCCGATTGATATCGTAGAAGCCGAGGAGATTGGGGAGGATGTACTTTACGAGAGCGGCTTGATCATACCCGGTACGCGGGCGAACAGCCGGGATGAGCCGAGTGATGGCATCCTGTCGTACGAGAGCCTGCTGAGCATCAATGGCGAGGGGGATGTTCAAACGTTCCCGATTGAAGGGCTCAATACGGTGACCGTCCACACCCCGGTGGTCAATGATTCCGAAGCACCGGATGAAAATCGCGGCTTTGATCAGAGCGTCATCCCGAATATGGCGCGAACGGTGCTTGTGCTGGGACGGGAGTTTTCCGTCGACTTTGATGAGACGGCGCCGCATTTGAATCAGCTCGGATACGGCAACCGGGACTATGCGAGATATACGCGAAACAAACGAATTGTATTCCCGTTTGATGTGTACCACGGAAGTACCTTCTATCCCGCGCAAACGTGGATTGATTATCCTGTCGGAGCAGCGAAGCAAACGTACCGCATTCCGGTCTGGGTACCGGAAGGGAACTACGATGCGGTGACGCAGGCGTGGGCGATTAATACACCGGATGGCTCGTCGGCGTATCAGACGGATTTCAATGGTGATCTCGCGAACTATGGAGCGAGCCGCACGCTGCTCTTTACGGTGCAAGGCCGCATTTCAGATTTCACGATCACGGACATCGGCGATCTGCGCTATGAATCGGTGTTTCGCACGGCGAAAGGCTCGAAGCAGCATTCAGGTTATGTCTATGAATCGGGTGGACGGACGAAGGATCGAGAAGAGACGAATCTAGCGAGCCAGCCTTCACGGCTATTGCCGATTCGGCCAGGCTCGCATCCAAGGGAAGCGGCTACGGTGCCGCATAATGGCTATCCCATCTCGTTCTACTTTGAAACCATCGGGAGCTATAGCGGCAAGGACGCAGGTATTCAAATCCAGCCAAGCTTCTGGTTTGTGAGCAAGCAGGGAGGAAGCGCGCAGGAGGTGGACTTGTACTACGACGTATCCGGTCCACGGAATAAGCTGATTAAAGTGGGCTCAGCGCGGGATCAGGAGCTGTACAGCCGAACGTATCAGCTGGCGGATCTGCTGCGCGGGGTGACGACGACCTCGCTGAGCCAAGCAGCGAGCTATGAATATGATTATCTGTTATCGCCAGCGAATCGGTTTGGCGCTTCGTGGGAGAAGTTCTGGAAGCACTACATTACGCGGAAAACGGTTATTAGTGCAGGCTACAGCCTAGAGGAGCTGTCGTATGCGTCCCGTACACTAGTGGGGCCAAGCGGTGCACAGGTGCCGGCTAGTGTGAATGCGGTGCAAGCGCTGCGGAGCGTGCAGCGATGGTACGGGGAGTATAGCCTGCCAATCGCACCGTATGTGCTGCCGAAGGGCACGAATATTTTAGAGGTGGCCAGGCAAAACGGCGGGGCGCTCAATGGCAGTGAGGGCGCGTTTTTGAAAAATGGCTATCTGATGGTTCATTTTGATCTAAGCGCCTACCAGCAGGAGCGCAAGGCAAATCCGGAAATTCGGTATGACGCGCCGATGGCGAATATGTGGGAAATTGAAGGGCAGCCGCTTGGCAGCGTGAGCTATAGCGGTCAGACGTACTGCTTTCAATATGGAGATATTGCAATGTTTGAATCGAGCTTCTCGGTGCGTAACGACTTCCAAGGCACGGGGAGATAGAACGGGTAAGCGAGGAGGTGTACAATGGCTGGCAAGCAGGTCGTATTTAAACCGGATGAAGTGAGGCGCCTGCAGCAGCTACTGGTGCGAATCGGAGCAGACACGGATGAGCTGCGGCGGCGTGTGACTATGATCCATCATTTGCGCTGGAAGGAGACCTGACGACACGGGTGCCGCTGCCGGACAACGCACGTTATCTCTTTATGGTGATGATGGCGCAAACGCCGGGACCAACGGGCGAACTGGCGAGGGTGCAGCTCAAGGAAATTCATGCGTTGCAGCAAACGATACGAGACGCTGCGGGCGGATTAGTAACGGATGTCCAGCAGGGGCAAGTAAAAAGCGGACTGCTGAACGTGCTGACGATTTTGCAGAGCATGCAGGCATTAAGTAAGTACGATCCCCCACCAAAGGAAGTTATCGTCGAGGAAAAGCCGGGCATGCTGGAGAAGTTTGGGCAGAATGCGATGCGAAGCCTTGAGATCTACGGGAGCGTGATAAAAAACCAAGCGTCAGTGGAATGGGCTGCGATTAAGCAAACCGGAAATAGCATAGCTGAGATTGCAACGGATTTATACAATGCTCACGTTGATCGAGCGAACAAAAGCAACGACCCCGTCTATGATTTTTTTAACAATGCGACGATGGGCTTAATCAGTGTACCAGGTGAGTTTTGGAAGGCACATGAGAATCGAACGGCGAATCGAAATGAGTCGGTGTCTGCCTATTTTGATTATTTGAGCTTGGGTTTAACGGGGTTGGTGCAGGGAGCATTTGCCCCTGAAGATCCGAATTCAAAGGAACATTTGTTAAATATGTTGGGTGTTCTTAGTCTCATAACTCCATTTAAGGGTAAACCAATAGCTGGAATTAAACCAAATGCATCAAAGATTTCTGAGATTTTACCAGAGGTGAAGGTTAAGACTGGTATTGGGGCAACTGGAGAAGGCATTCCGATTGAAAAGGTACATCCAAAAGTACTTAACGACATTTATTCTGATCCTTCAGGTGCATATGGATATTTACCTAAGGAAGGGACAGCTTATTCAAACATTGATTTTACAGATGTTAATAAAGCCAAAAATAATCAGATAATTAGAAAAGAGTATTTAGAGCAAACGAAAAAAATAGAGGCTAAACTAGCCGATATGAAGGCTAGTGGTGCTTCAGCAGAGGAAATAGCAAAAACGGCTGTGGATATGAGAAATCAGGATAAGGTTACAGCTAGATCAGCTATGTCAGCAGAAGAAGTGGTTGAACTTGAAAAGAGAAATATTAAAAAATATGGCAATCCAATTGGTCCTGATGCAGATTGGTTGTTCCAAAACAGTAAGATGAAGATGGAAAAAATAAATCCTGATGTTTCTGATTAAAGCAGTGTGGGAAGCGGTTATTGAAGGTGCGATGAGGAAGGATGAAGTTATTAATACACTGTTAGGAATTGAACATTGATTTTTAAATTACATTAATAGCTAACTCCGTTTAGTGATTTCAAAGCTAAAGTTATTACAGCTAAATTTAAAAGGAGTGGTTCCATGAATAAGATGGTCATTTTACGAAATTATTCGGAGTACAAAAAATACACAATTTGGAATGGAGAGAACTATGAAATTGTAGAAAAAGAAACAGTTAATAGACAAGAGCAGGGAATTTCAGGATTTACGGAAGATGAAACTATGGTGGGTGTGTTTGTGCAAGATAAGGATGCATTTTTTCTGATAAATAATAAAGAATATCAAATTTGTAAAAGTAATTTCGAATGTTCAAATAACTATATTGATAAAAAAACGAGAGTGTTTAAGTTTATAAACCAAAGTGATGTAATTTGTAAAATTACATATGAGCCGTATATTGATCCCGGAATGGTGATGTATGATTCTGATCCGGAGGAGTTTGATTTTCTGCTATTTTTAAGTAACAATATTTTGCAAAGCGAAGAGTCCCTTGCTAATTTCATTACTGCAAGAAACAAATGAAGATTATTTTGATCGAATTGATCTATTATTGTTTGAGGAGAAAACATCAACATACTAAGTGGTTCTTAAGTGGAGATTTAAAATTACGACAACGTGATTTTGGAGATGGAAGAGTAGGTAGTTGGATTTCGATACAAGAATTCAATATTTGTTTTACAATGGTCATGTATGATTTTATCGAATGGTGTCGGGAGTTGGATATAAATTTAGAGGTTGATATGAGTTGGAACAACCATAGGGGTTTTGTGATCGAGAGTAAGGATCAGGTGTTGGTGAGGTCAGAAATAAAAAGATTCATAGACATAAACAATTTAAAGCTTAGTGATGATGATGAGAAATTTTCTGAAGATGAGTGGTATTCATAAGAAGCATTTTCCTTGAGAAGGTTATTTGATGAGGCTGCCCAGTGCCGAAAGAATCTATTTTATAACCAATGTAAATCAAATTGAACTACTATCCCACATGTGAGTTTAACTATGAATAGTGACCCGCAAGAAGGACACCTTGAAAAAGGCTTCTCTTGTGGGTCTTTTGGATTTTATATTTAATGTGATAAATGGACTTTCGCCAATCTAACTATTCAAACTTTCCGTCATACTCCATAGATCTGGCTGTATTTTTGGCTGCCTGAGAGCCTAAAATGCGACCAACCATATGCAGTGACATCTCAATGCCCGCGGAAATGCCAGCCGAGGTAATGACGTCACCTTCATCTACAAACTTCACATTTTCCACGACAGTTATCTGCGGGAACTGCGTCTGCATGCGCTCAATGCTTGCCCAGTGTGTCGTCGCCCGCTTGCTATCGAGTAAGCCAATTTCTGCAAGCAGGAATGCTCCCGTACAGACGGAGGTCATCCACGTTACCTGCTCGCTCTGTTGTTTGATCCATGCAAGCAGCGCCTGATTATGAATTTCGTGCCGTGTGCCCATGCCGCCGGGAATAACGAGCACATCAAAGACAGGAGCATTGGCGAAGCTGTAATCTGGAGTTACCTTAAGGCCATTTTTAGCCGTGATGAGCGCTCCATTTTCAGAAATCGTCGATACTTGAAACGGGTGATAGGCATCCTCCTGTCCCCAGTTCAGCACTGTTACTGCAAATACCTCAAAAGGTCCGGCAAAATCAAGCACCTCCACATCATTAAACAAAAGAATGCCTACTTTGTAGTTTTCCATAGCTCTATTTCCTCCGTTTCCTTGTTCATAAATTAATGAAATTTACATTCGTACTGTGTTATTCTGCGGAGGCCTTGGAAACCCTCTCGACCAATAAGCAGGGCGCTGCGAAAATTTCTCCTATAAATTCACTTCACTTATAGCTGTCTGCGCGTAATCCCGAGTAGATTCCTGTCATATTATGATATTTTACCTGCCAAAAACGAACTTTAATAAAAGCTACTCTTTTTAACGTTCGTATTTTGTTGACAGCCCCGTGGGGATTAGATAAACTGGAAGAGGTCAGTAGCGGAGCAATCCGTTTATTATAGTGTTCGTCTCGTATAATCTCGGGGATTGGCCCGAAAGTTTCTACCCGAAAACCACAATTTTCGGACTACGAGCAAGCTTGAAGCTGGTATGCTTGAGTTGCCTTTTTTGAAGAAGAAGCAATAAGTTTTAAACTTATATTCGGCTTCTGGTTCTCTGCGATACGAAGCTTGCCGTTCAAGGACGGCTTCTTCGGTTTCAGCTTAGGGCAGCCTTGTGCTACTTTGTACCTTGTATTTTGCGAGGTTGCAGAAGCGGCAGCTTACTTCAGGCATAAAGAGCGCCAAGCGGTTCCCGAAGGATGGGAGGCTGCGCTGCGCGTTCGGCTCGGGTCCCGCAGCATACGTATGATTAAGACTCTTACGGTAGCTGTCGGGATTTTTCTGTTGAAATCGGGCAGTTTAGAAGGTAAGGAAAGCACCAAGCTACGGTTTTATATGGTTTACCTATTATATAGATGAAAGAAGGTTTGAACGCATGTCTGCGAAGGTAGGCGTCATCATGGGCAGCAAGTCGGATTGGGATACAATGAAACTGGCTTGCGATGTACTGGAAGAGCTTCAAATTCCTTATGAGAAAAAGGTTGTATCGGCGCACAGAACGCCCGATTTAATGTTTGAATATGCGGAAACGGCAGCGGAGCGCGGACTTAAGGTCATTATCGCGGGGGCTGGCGGAGCTGCACATCTTCCCGGCATGGTCGCCGCCAAAACGGTGCTGCCGGTTATTGGCGTTCCTGTCAAATCGTCAAATCTCAGCGGTCTCGACTCGCTGCTCTCCATCGTGCAAATGCCAGGCGGCATTCCAGTAGCGACTGTTGCAATCGGCAATGCTGGCGGCACGAATGCCGGACTGCTTGCGGCACAAATGCTGGGCGCGTTCGATCCAGATATTCAGGCACGCGTGGTCGCAAGACGCGAGCGCGTCAAGCAGGAAGTGCTGGAAAGCAGTGAAACGCTATGATGGCTGAGGCGGACAAGCAGCGACCGGATAACATCCGCACGCTGCTGCCAGGCAGCACGATCGGCGTGCTCGGCGGCGGACAATTAGGCCGGATGATGGCACTCGCAGGCAGCGCCATGGGCTATAAATTTGTGGCGCTTGATCCAGCCGAGGATTCCCCTTGCGGACAAGTGGCAGATCAAGTGGTCGGCGCTTATGACAATCACGAGGCAGCGCGCGAGTTAGCGCAGCGTTCAGACGTCATTACGTATGAATTCGAGAATGTAAATGCGGAAGTTGCCGCCATGCTGATGAAGGAATCTTACGTGCCGCAAGGCAGCAGGCTGCTTTATACGACGCAGCATCGGCTGCGGGAGAAGCGGGCGATTGAAGCAGCGGGCGTGAAGGTTGCCCCTTACAGCGAAATTCGCAGCAGCGCAGAGCTTCATATAGAAGCCGAACGCTTAGGCCTGCCATGCGTATTAAAAACAGCGACCGGCGGCTACGATGGCAAAGGGCAATGGGTTATTCGCAGCGCGGAGGAGATCGACGAGGCGTACGAAACGCTGAGCCGAGCTGGAACCGAGCTGGTGCTGGAGAAATTCATTTCCTTTGACAAAGAGCTGTCGGTCATTGCGGCGCGCAGCCCGCAGGGTGAGGTCAGAGCATTCCCGGCGGCGGAAAATATCCATATCGACAATATTCTGCATCTGTCGATTGTACCGGCCCGGATCGACGAGGGCATACAGCGCAGAGCAGAGCAGCTAGCGATGCAAATTGCCGAAGGGCTGGGCGCAGTAGGGTTAATCGCCGTTGAGCTGTTTTTGACGGCTGACGGTGAGCTGTATGTGAATGAGCTGGCACCACGGCCGCACAACAGCGGGCATTATACGATGGAAGCGGCGCATACGTCGCAGTTCGAGCAGCATGTGCGGGCGGTGTGCAATTTGCCGCTGGGACGTACGGATTTGCTGACGCCAGTCGTTATGGTGAATGTGCTCGGCCAGCATGTAGAGCCGGTCATTCAGCGCTTTGGTACTCGCGATGAAGCAGCCGCACGCCTTGGCGTAACGCCGAAGCTGCATCTGTATGGCAAGAAGGACGCTGTTCACAAAAGAAAAATGGGCCACATTAACGTGCTTGCTCCCGATGTGGAAGCAGCGCTGCAATGGATAGATGAAACAACAATTTGGAAGGTGGAATAGCTAAATGTTAGAGCGTTACAGCAGACCGGAAATGAGAGCGATTTGGACCGAGGAGAATAAGTTCCAAGCATGGCTGGAGGTTGAGCTTTGCGCATGCGAGGCTTGGTCGGAACTGGGCATTATTCCGAAGGAAGACGTGGAAGAGCTTCGCAAAAACGCCAGCTTCAACATCGATCGCATTTACGAAATCGAGCAAGATACGCGTCATGACGTTATCGCCTTTACACGCGCTGTATCGGAAACGGTTGGTCCTGAGCGCAAATGGGTGCACTATGGTCTGACATCGACGGATGTTGTAGATACGGCAATGGGCTATCTGCTGCTGCAAGCCAATGCCATTTTGCAAAAGGATATTGAACGTTTTATTTCGATTTTGCGCGACAAAGCGATTCAGTACAAAGATACGCCGATGATGGGACGTACGCATGGCGTTCATGCTGAGCCAACGACCTTTGGCCTCAAAATGGCACTGTGGCACGAAGAGATGAAGCGTAACCTGGAGCGTTTCCTGCATGCGGCTGACGGCGTGCAATACGGCAAAATTTCCGGTGCTGTCGGCACATACGCGAACATTGATCCATTCGTAGAAGAATTTGTCTGCAAGAAGCTCGGCACGAAGGCGGCCCCAATCTCTACGCAAACGCTGCAGCGTGACCGCCATGCGGAATACATGGGCACACTGGCACTCGTTGCTTCTTCGCTGGACAAGTTCGCTACGGAAATCCGCGCTTTGCAGAAGAGCGAATTCCGCGAGGTGGAGGAGCCTTTCGCCAAAGGTCAAAAAGGCTCATCGGCTATGCCGCACAAGCGCAACCCAATCGGCTGCGAGAACATTTCCGGTTTGTCCAGAGTCATTCGCGGACATATGCTGACGGCTTACGAGAACATTCCGCTGTGGCATGAGCGTGATATTAGCCATTCGTCCGCAGAGCGCGTTATTTTGCCAGATGCAACCATGCTGCTCAACTACATGCTGAACCGTCTGGGCAACATTATCAACAATCTGCAAGTATTCCCGGAAAATATGAAGCGCAATATGCAGCGTACGTTTGGCGTACCGTTCTCCGGCCGCGTCATGACGAAGCTGATTGATAAAGGCTTTAGCCGCGAGCAGGCTTACGACACCGTTCAGCCGCGCGCAATGCAAGCTTGGGAAGAGCAGCGCCAATTCCGCGACATTATTGAATCGACGAAGGAAATTACCGAGCTGCTGTCGGCGGAAGAGATCGACGATTGCTTTAACCCAACATGGCATCTGAAGCATGTGGACACGATTTTCACCCGTCTTGGATTGAACTAAGGAGGCTTACTGGCGAATGACTGCATCATCTCAAAGCTTGTCTACTGCTGCTCCATATATCAAAGCGCCCCTGCTGTACAAGGGGAAGGTTAGAGAGCTTTATGATCTGGGCGAGCATTTTCTAATCGTTGTAACGGACCGCATTTCGGCGTTCGACTATGTGCTTGATCCGGCTGTGCCGGAGAAGGGCAATGTGCTTAACCGCCTGTCGGCATTCTGGTTTGAGCAGACGGCTTCGATTCAGACGAACCATGTCGTGCATACGGATGTGGATAAGCTGGGCGAGCTCGTTACCGAGCCTGAGCTGCTGCGCAACCGGATTATGGTGACGCGCAAAGCAGAGCGTATCGACATTGAATGCGTCGTGCGCGGCTATATCACAGGCGGCGGCTGGAGACAATATCAGCAAACGTCTGCGATCAATGGCATTGAGCTGCCGGCAGGCCTGCGCAAAAATGAACGTTTTCCACAGCCGATCTTTACGCCAGCTGCGAAAAACGACGTCGGCCACGACGAGGATATTCCGTTCGAGCGGATGCAGGAGCTGGTTGGTGCAGAGCTGTCCGTGGAGCTGCGCGACCGCAGCATCAAGCTTTACGAGTTCGCTCACGCATATTGCGCCGAGCGCGGCATCATTCTTGCCGATTGCAAATTCGAATTTGGACTGATTGACGGCAAGGTTATTCTCATTGATGAGATTTTCACGCCCGATTCCTCACGCTTCTGGGCTGAGAGCAATTTCGCCTATGACATTGAGATCGACAGCATGGACAAGGAGCCGGTAAGAACTTATTTGCTCGGCTCGGATTGGGACAAGAACAGCAAGCCGGACCCGTTGCCGGAAGCGGTTGTCGCAGAGACGACGAAGCGGTACCAGGATATTTACCGCCGCTTGACCGGCTCGGAAAGCTACTAGCATACAAGGTGAAACGGCCGAAAGTCGTCCTTTGGCGGCGCGTTTCAGTCCGAGAAATATAGAGAAAGCATGGCGAAAGCATATACTTTCCTATATTTCAAGCAAAGCGATTTTGCTGGAGGGAGCCTGTGGGGTGCTCGCCTAAAGCAGAAGAAAAGCGAAGCAGCGTTAACGCTACAATATTATTTTCATTATCAGGAGGCCAACAATGAAAGCAACCGTCTACGTAACAATCAAGGAAAATGTACTTGATCCGCAAGGAACAGCTGTACAAGGAGCTTTGCACTCGATGGGCTTTGCCGAAGTGGGAAAAGTTCGGATCGGCAAATATTTGGAGCTTGAGCTGGGCGATATTGACCGCAGCGAGGCAGAGCAGCGCATTAAGGAAATGTGCGAGAAGCTGCTTGCGAACACGGTCGTAGAAGATTACCGTTTTGAGCTGGAGGGATAGGCGATGAAGTTTGCGGTTCTGGTTTTTCCAGGTTCCAACTGTGATATTGATTGTTACAAGGCGGTAGAGGAAGCGATTGGCCAAAAGGTAGAGTATGTATGGCATACCTCGACGGATCTTTCCGGCTATGACGCGATTTTGGTGCCAGGAGGCTTCTCCTACGGCGATTACCTGCGTTGCGGCGCGATATCCCGCTTCGCTCCTGTTATGAACGAAGTGAAGAAAGCGGCGGAGGAAGGCAAGTTTATCCTCGGCATTTGCAACGGGTTCCAAATTCTTACGGAAGCGGGTCTGCTGCCGGGAGCTTTGATCCGCAACAATGGCCTCAAGTTCCGCTGCCATCAAACGCCGCTTGAGGTTGTGAACAACGGCAATCCGTTTACGAATCAATATGCAGAGGGCGATATTATCAACATTCCAATCGCTCACGGCGAAGGCAACTATTATTGCGACGACGCGACGCTGGCACAGCTGGAGGCGAATAAGCAAATTATTTTCCGCTACGCAGGCGATACGAATCCGAATGGTTCGGTATCCAATATCGCGGGCGTGAGCAATGAGCGCGGCAACGTAGTTGGCATGATGCCGCATCCAGAGCGTGCGATCAACCAATTGTTTGGCTCAGAGGACGGCAAAAAAATGTTTACATCGATTTTGAATGCATGGAGGGAACAGCATGGCGCAGCAGTTAACAGCTAAGGAACCGACAGCGGAGCAAATTGCGGATCAGCGGATTTATACGCAGTTCGGCGTAACGGATTATGAATATGAGCTGATTTGCGGATTTCTTGGCCGCCAGCCAAACTATACGGAGATTGGCGTATTCAGCGTCATGTGGTCGGAGCATTGCTCCTACAAAAACTCCAAGCCGATTTTGAAAAAATTCCCGATCACTGGACCTAAAGTTTTGATGGGACCAGGCGAAGGCGCGGGTATCGTGGATATCGGCGACAACCAAGCGGTTGTATTCAAGATCGAATCGCATAACCATCCATCTGCGGTTGAGCCTTATCAAGGCGCAGCTACAGGTGTAGGCGGCATTATCCGCGATATTTTCTCGATGGGCGCACGTCCTGTTGCATTGATGAACAGCTTGCGTTTTGGCCGTCTTGAGAATGATCGCGTTAAATATTTGTTCGAAAATGTTGTCAGCGGCATCGCTGGCTACGGCAACTGCATCGGCATTCCGACTGTCGGCGGTGAAGTGATGTTCGATGAGAGCTACGAGGGCAATCCGCTCGTCAACGCAATGTGCGTAGGTCTCATTGATCATGATAAAATTCAACGCGGCGTCGCTAAAGGTGTAGGCAACCCGGTGTTTTACGTTGGCCCGGCAACTGGCCGCGACGGCATCCACGGCGCTACCTTCGCTTCAGTCGAGCTGTCCGAGGAGTCCGAAGAGAAGCGTACAGCCGTTCAAGTTGGCGATCCATTCATGGAGAAGCTGGTTATGGAAGCGACGCTTGAGCTAATTGATTCCGGCATCGTGCTTGGTATTCAAGATATGGGCGCAGCGGGTCTTACTTGCTCCAGCGCAGAGATGGCTTCGAAAGCCGGCAACGGCCTTGAGCTGTATCTCGATGAAGTGCCGCAGCGTGAAACAGGCATGACGCCTTACGAGATGATGCTGTCTGAATCGCAAGAGCGCATGCTCTTCGTTGTTGAGCCGCAGCATGAAGCGCAGGCGAAGGAGATTTTCGACCGTTGGGGCATCATTTGCGCCAAAGTCGGCAAAGTAACCGATGACGGCCGTCTCCGCTTATTCCACCAAGGCGAGCAGGTGGCGGATATGCCGGTAACAGCGCTCGTTGACGAGTGTCCGGTTTATGACAAGCCTTCGCAGGAGCCTGCTTATTACAGCGCGAATGCGGCGATCGACACAACGGCATATCCGGAAGTAACGGATTTGACGGCTGCACTTGAGAAGGTGCTTGCTTCGCCAACAGTGGCGAGCAAAGAGTGGGTTTACAATCAATATGACTATATGGTGCGTACGTCGACAGCGGTTCAGCCGGGCTCGGACGCAGCAGTTGTGACAATCAACGGCACTCGCAAGGCGCTTGCGATGACTACAGACTGCAATAGCCGTTATGTATATCTTGATCCAGAAGTGGGCGGACGCATTGCCGTAGCTGAAGCAGCGCGCAACATCGTTTGCTCCGGCGCAGAGCCGCTGGCGATTACGGACAACCTGAACTTCGGCAGCCCGGAGAAGCCAGATGTATTCTGGCAGATCGAGAAATCGGCAGACGGCATGTCCGAGGCTTGCCGTGTACTGGAAACACCAGTTATCGGCGGTAATGTCAGCTTGTACAATGAAAATGCAAAAGGCGCGATTTACCCGACTCCAGTTATCGGCATGGTAGGTCTCGTTCATGACATTGATCATATTACGACGCAAGGCTTCAAAAACGAAGGCGACGTCATCATTCTCGTCGGCGAGACGAAAGCTGAAATGGGCGGAAGCGAGCTGCAATACGTGCTGCAAGGCGTGAACGAAGGCCGTCCTCCCGTTATTGATCTAGCCGTTGAGAAGAAGACGCTCGGCGCTGTGCTTAGCGCCATTCAAGGCGGTTTGGTCGCTTCGGCGCATGACTTGTCCGAGGGCGGCATTGCAGCTGCGCTGGCAGAATCCTGCATAAGCGGCAAGCTTGGTGCAGAAGTTAATATCAACACAGAGCTGCGCGCTGACCATGCATTGTTCAGTGAATCGCAATCGCGTATTTTGCTGTCGGCAAAGCCAGAGCAAGCAGCAGCGCTGCAAGCCTTGCTGACTGAGCAAGGCGTTGCCCATGCGGCAATTGGTTCGGTTAAAGGAGCTGCTCTTTCGATCAGCATCAATGGTAAATCCGGCATTCAGGCGTCGGTACAACAACTGGAGAAGGTCTGGAAGGATGCGATTCCATGTCTGATGAAATAAAGCAGCCTAAGCTTTGGTCAGGCGATTATTATAATCAAGGCGGCGGTCGGGAGGATTTCTTCGACAAGCTGCGCGAGGAATGCGGCGTGTTCGGTGTCTTCAATCATGCCGACGCAGCCTCGCTTTCCTACTATGGGCTTCATGCGTTGCAGCATCGCGGCGAGGAATCTGCGGGCATTTGCACCGTCGACACGACGGACCGCAATCGGTTCAGCTATCACCGCGGCATGGGACTCGTCAAGGAGGTGTTCGACAAGGAGCGCCTGACGGGGCTCCCTGGCGACCGCTCGATCGGTCACGTGCGCTATTCGACAGCGGGAGAGAG
Source organism: Paenibacillus sp. KS-LC4 (assembly GCF_036894955.1). Taxonomy (NCBI): domain Bacteria; kingdom Bacillati; phylum Bacillota; class Bacilli; order Caryophanales; family Paenibacillaceae; genus Paenibacillus; species Paenibacillus sp. KS-LC4. The sequence continues at coordinate 1,050,772 of NZ_CP145905.1, forward strand.
CAAGCTGGCGAATGCACAGCCGCTCATTTTCCGCTATCGGGATGGGGATCTTGCTGTAGCGACGAACGGCAATATCGTAAATGCGCCCGAAATTCGCAAGGAGCTGGAGAGCATGGGCTCTATTTTCCAGACGACGAGCGATACGGAGGTTATTGCGCATTTGATTGCCCGTTCGCCGAAGGATTTTGTGACGGCAGCGAAAGAAGCGCTTCAGCGTATCGTTGGAGGCTTCGCTTTCCTGATTATGACGAATGACAAGCTGCTGGTCGCTTCTGATCCGAACGGACTGCGTCCGCTCGTCATGGGACGCATCGGCGAGGGGTATGTATTCTCTTCCGAGTCATGTGCGTTCGAATCCATTGGCGCCGAATATTTGCGCGACGTTCAGCCAGGCGAGCTGCTTATTTTTGATCAGGATGGCATGACAGAGGATCGTTATGCGGAAGTAACGCGCCGGGCAACCTGCGCGATGGAATACATTTATTTTGCCCGTCCCGACAGCGACATTCATGAGATCAACATTCATTCCGCACGTAAGCGGATGGGTAAGCAGCTTGCGATGGAATCGTTCGTCGATGCTGATATCGTAACGGGTGTGCCGGATTCCAGTATTTCTGCGGCTATCGGTTATGCGGAGCAGACAGGCATTCCTTATGAGCTTGGACTTATCAAAAATAAATACACGGGCCGCACCTTCATCCAGCCCTCGCAGGAGCTGCGTGAGCAGGGCGTGAAGATGAAGCTGTCCGCCGTTCGCAAAGTCGTAGAAGGCAAACGCGTCGTCATGATTGATGACTCGATCGTTCGCGGCACAACCTCGCGCCGGATCGTTAACATGCTGCGTGAAGCAGGAGCGACGGAGGTGCATGTGCGGATTACATCGCCGCCCTTCAAAAACCCTTGCTACTACGGCATTGATACGCCGAGCCGCGATGAGCTTATCGCATCTTCTCGCACGGTGCAGGAAATTTGCGAGCTGATCAATGCGGATTCGCTGACCTTCCTTAGCGACAGCGGCTTTATTGATTCGGTTGGCGGCAATGACGGTGCTTATAACCGGGGCATGTGCCTCGGCTGCTTTGATAATGATTACCCGACGCCTGTTGATGAGGAATCGGACAAAAGCTGCAGCTGCTAGACTTAGCAGCATGGCTAAGCATGATGCTGTAATCGTGAAATTTAGAAATAATAGTGCTGCCTGCCACTTGCGCGCCTGAATCAGGCGCGCAAGCTTGGCGGCTACAATAAAGGGGTTGAACGGTGTGGCAGAAGCGTATAAAAAAGCTGGCGTCGATATAGCGGCTGGCAACGAAGCGGTCGAAAGAATGAAGAAGCATGTCAAGAAGACGTTCCGTCCTGAGGTGCTGACCGATCTTGGCGGCTTTGGCGGCCTGTTCGGCCTAAACAAGGACAAATATGACGAGCCGGTGCTCGTATCGGGTACAGACGGCGTTGGCACGAAGCTGAAGCTGGCTTTTGCAATGGACAAGCATGACACGATCGGTATTGATGCGGTTGCTATGTGCGTCAACGACATCATTGTGCAAGGCGCTGAGCCATTGTTCTTCCTCGATTACCTCGCTTGCGGCAAAGTTGTGCCTGAGAAAATCGAAGCGGTCGTTAAAGGCATCGCAGACGGCTGCGTTCAAGCTGGCTGTGCACTAATTGGCGGCGAGACAGCGGAAATGCCAGGCATGTACCAAGGCGACGAATACGATATCGCGGGCTTTACGGTCGGCGTTGTCGATAAGAAGAAAATCATCGACGGCACGACCATTACGCCCGGAGACGCAGTAATTGGACTTGCGTCAAGCGGCATTCACAGCAATGGCTATTCGCTCGTTCGCAGATTGCTTCTCGAAGAAAGCGGCTATGCGCTGGATCAGGAGCTGGCAGAGCTTGATGGTGCGAAGCTTGGCGATGTATTGATCGAGCCAACTCGCATTTATGTGAAATCAGCGCTGAAGCTGATTGAGCAAGTTAAGGTGAAGGGCATGGCGCATATTACAGGCGGCGGCTTCATCGAGAACATTCCACGCGTATTGCCGGAAGGCGTTAATGTGAATGTGGAATACGGCTCTTGGCCGATCCACAGCATTTTTGGCCTCATGCAGGAAAAAGGTTCAATTACGAATCGTGATATGTTCACGACGTTCAATATGGGGATTGGCCTCGTTGTTGTCGTACCGGCTGATGAAGCGGAAGAAGCACTTCGCGTAGCAAATGAGCTTGGCGAGAAGGCTTACCGCATTGGAACCGTAACGGAAGGCAGCCGCATCGTCACGTTTACAGGAGCGACGGTGTAATGGCAGCGAAGCGTATAGCCGTATTTGCATCGGGTCAAGGCACAAATTTTCAAGCCTTGGCCGATGCGGCATGGCAAGGGGAGCTCGATGCAACTATCGAGCTTCTTGTTTGTGATAAGCCTTCTGCTCCTGTTATCGAGCGGGCGCGCAAGGCTGGCGTAGAGATGTTTATTTTCAAGCCTAAGGATTATCCGTCCCGGGAAGCGCATGACAGCGTTATTTTGGCGGAGCTTGAGCGTCGTGGCATTGAGCTGATTGTGCTGGCGGGCTATATGCGCATCATTACACCAGTGCTGGTGGAGCCTTTCTACGGGCGAATGATCAATATCCATCCTTCCTTGCTGCCAGCGTTTCCAGGCATGAATGCTATTGGGCAGGCGCTGGATTACGGCGTGAAGCTGACGGGTGTCACCGTGCATTATGTGGACGGCGGTCTCGATAGCGGCCCTATTATTGCCCAGCAAGCGGTTGGAGTTGCCGACGGCGAGACGGAAGACGAGCTTGCAGTGCGCATTCATGCGGCCGAGCAGCAGCTGCTTCCGCAGGTTGTGCGGCAAATCGCTGGCGGTCGGGTCCATTTGGACGGACGCTTGGTGCGAATTGATGTGAGTAAGCAAGCCGAGTAAGCGGGCATGAATAACGATAAAGCACTTATAGTAAGACAAGGGTTAACATAAAAGAGGAGGGCTTTGTGGAATGGCTATTCGTAGAGCATTAATCAGCGTATCCGACAAGACGGGGATTGTAGAGTTTTCGCGTGAGCTGGCAAGCCAAGGCGTAGAAATTATTTCGACAGGCGGAACGTTCAGCTTGCTGGAAAAAGAGGGCATTCCGGTCATCGGCATTTCCGATGTAACGGGATTCCCGGAAATTTTGGATGGACGCGTCAAAACGCTGCACCCTGCTGTACATAGCGGCTTGCTCGCTGTTCGCGACGATGCGGAGCACCAGAAGGTAATGGAAGAACTGGGCCTTAGCTACATCGACCTCGTTGTCGTAAACCTTTACCCGTTCAAGCAGACGATTGCGAAGCCTGATGTGGAGTATGCGGATGCGATTGAGAACATTGATATCGGCGGCCCGACCATGCTGCGCTCGGCTGCGAAAAACCATGCCTTCGTTACCGTTGTCGTAGATGCTGCGGATTACGCGGCTGTGCTGGAGGAAGTCAAAGCAGGCGGCGACACGACACTTGAAACGCGCAAGCGCTTGACGGCGAAAGTATTCCGTCACACAGCAGCTTACGATACGCTGATTGCTGAATATTTGTCCAAGCAGACAGGCGAAGAGCTTCCAGAAAGCTACACCGTTACTTATGAAAAAGTACAGGATCTCCGCTACGGCGAGAACCCGCACCAGAAGGCTGCTTTCTACAGCAAGCCGCTGGCTTCAGCAGGCAACATTACGACAGCTGAGCAATTGCACGGCAAAGAGCTGTCCTATAATAACATTAATGATGCAAACGCAGCGCTTGCGATTGTTAAGGAATTTGATGAGCCAGCGGTCGTTGCCGTTAAGCATATGAATCCTTGCGGCGTAGGTACGGGCACTGACATTCACGAAGCGTATCAAAAAGCGTATGCAGCTGATCCGACTTCAATCTTTGGCGGCATCGTAGCAGCTAACCGCGTTATTGGTGCAGACACAGCTGAGCTGCTGGGTCAAATTTTCCTTGAAATTATTATTGCGCCGGACTTTACGCCGGAAGCACTTGATATTTTGACCAAAAAGAAAAACATTCGCCTGATGAAGCTTGGGGAGCTTTCCGTTGCTGCGGCTGACCGCAAGCCTGAGCTGCTCGTAACGACGGTTGACGGCGGCATGCTCGTACAGGAAAGCGACGTTCGCAGCCTGACAGAAGCCGACCTGCAATTCGTAACCGACCGCAAGCCGACGGAGGAAGAGCTGAAGCAATTGCTGTTCGGCTGGAAAGTCGTGAAGCATGTGAAATCGAATGCGATTTTGCTGGCGAAAAATAATATGACGATTGGCGTAGGCGCAGGCCAAATGAACCGTGTAGGCGCTGCTCGCATTGCAATTGAGCAGGCTGGCGCTGAATCTGCTGGCGCTGTACTGGCATCAGATGCCTTTTTCCCAATGGGTGATACGGTTGAGCTGGCTGCTAAAGCGGGCATTACGGCGATTATCCAGACGGGAGGCTCGATTAAGGATGCCGAGTCGATTGCCGCTGCAAATGCCAACAACATTGCGATGGTACTGACTGGCGTTCGTCATTTCAAGCATTAAGAGGGAGCTGACAAGATGCGAATTTTAGTAGTAGGCGGCGGCGGCCGCGAGCATGCGATCGTATGGGCGCTGAAAAAAAGTGAAAAGGTCCGCAGCATCTATTGCGCACCGGGAAATGCAGGCATTGCGCAGCTGGCAGAATGCGTTCCGCTCGCTGTCAATCAATTTGACGAGCTAGTCGAGTTTGCCAAGGATGCGGCTATTGACCTCGTATTTATCGGCCCGGATGATCCGCTGGCGGACGGCATCGTCGATGCGTTCGAGGCGCATCAAATTCCGGTATACGGACCAAATAAAGCGGCGGCGGAAATTGAAGGCAGCAAAATTTTTATGAAAAATTTGCTCAAGAAATACAATATTCCGACGGCTAAATATGAGACGTTCACTGAATTCGAGGCGGCTTCCGCTTATTTGCAGGCACAGCAGACGCCAATCGTCATTAAGGCGGACGGACTTGCGGCAGGCAAGGGCGTGACGGTGGCCTTTACGATGGAGGAAGCACAGCAGGCGCTGAAGGAAGCGATGCTGGATAAGGTGTTCGGCGATGCGGGCAACCAAATCGTCATCGAGGAGTTTCTGGAAGGACAGGAAATGTCCATCCTCGCGTTCGTAGATGGCGAGACGGTGCGGGCGATGGTGCCGGCACAGGATCATAAGCCGATTTTTGATGGCGATAAAGGCCCGAATACGGGCGGTATGGGCACCTACACGCCGCTGCCGCATATTGATCAGGCGATTATTGACGAGTCGATTGCGAATATTATTATTCCAACGGCAAAAGCAATGGTAAGCGAAGGTCGCCCGTTCCGCGGCGTATTGTTCGCGGGTCTAATGATTACGAAGGATGGCCCCAAAACGATTGAGTTCAATGCACGTATGGGCGACCCAGAAACACAGGTTGTGCTTCCGCGTCTGGAAACTGATCTTGTCGACATCGTTTTGGCCTCGCTGAACGGCAGGCTGGAGCAGCTCGATATTACTTGGAGTGATGAAGCGGCTGTCTGCGTCATTATGGCCTCCGAGGGATATCCGGCCTCTTATCCGAAAGGCCGCGTCATTGAAGGACTGGCGAAAGCCGAAGCGCAAGGCGCGCTTGTGTTCCATGCGGGAACGGCGGAGAAGGATGGCCAATTTGTAACAAGTGGCGGACGCGTGCTAGGTGTTGTCGGCCGCGGCCGTGACATCGCAGAAGCGCGTGCTCGCGCTTATGATGCTGTAGGCGTCATCCATTTCGAAGGTATGCAGAGCCGTTCGGATATTGCGGCGAAGGCGCTGGTATAAGAAGTATCTTTTAGCTAGAAAGCGATCTTTATACGATCAGAGTATGCAAAAAAACAGATATGATTTCTCTTTAATAGCGAGAGATCATACCTGTTAGTCTATCAAGTGTATGGATAAACGCAGTAAAGCCGCCAATGTGCGGCTTTATTACGTTTATCCACTTTATGGCTCTACTTGTACGATTGGAGTTTCAGACTCACTGTCTAATACACGAATAGTGCTGTTTGTTGTCAGCTCCAGCGTTCCAAAAGGCTTGAAGGTGAAATCTCCAATACCATAAATGTAATCATATACAAACTTCCCTTGATTCACAAACACAATTCTGCGTCTTACTTCCGTTTCTAATCTGTCTAAATGGGTTTCAGCCCCGACAATTTTATCAATGGCTTCACCATCGTAGTATGGATCCTCAAGTATATAAGCCCTATCCCAAGCAAATGGAATAACATCAGAAAATGGAGTAGAACGATTTTCACCCTTCAACTTCAATATATTCTGATTTATAATTTTAGTATTTTCCGGAATTCCTTCAAACCTGATGAGGAATATTACCGTAGCTGCTATAGCGATTAGTAAGATTGATAGTAGTACTGCAATTGTTTTTTTTTTCATATGCGCCTCCAGTTCGGAATCTAGTAATTAAGTATAGCATATGATTTTAAAAACTATGGATAGACTATATGTTTGTAAATTGGATGTTACAATGAAGCTATCAGTAATTATTTAACTAGAATGATCATTTCGTTATTATTTATTTTCGTTTGAACTCTATTTGCTAAGTCTGTATTTGATACGAAAAAAGGAACATCGTACCAGTTCACCGTGTCTCTCCCCTTCTGATTGTTATGCAAATCCATCGCTCTATGCTGTATTCCGTTAAAACCATTCCAATTGAGCTGACTTAGTTCGGCATCGGTAGCATCGACTTTTTCATGAGCCGTACCAAACGATTCTGCTAATACTCTTCCAATATTTAATGTCATTATTGCATTCCATAGAGCGTGTCTAAATGCATTCCCCTTATCTCCATCTTTCCAACCTGGATAACGTGCAATTGTAATCGCATCAGTATTATTTTTCGCGGCATTCACAATTAAAGCTTCGGCAGGATAAAGGGCAACTAACCATTTTTCAGCAGTTGTTAACGCGCTCCAGCCAGTATTAGATTCACTTGATGCCTGTAATTGTATTCCACTAAAAGTTTGAGCTTTACTTTGCATAGGGAATACAATTTCAACAATTTCCTCAGGGCTAAGCTGGGAGTTTTCTTTTTTCAACTCGATTATGCTGTAAATAAACTCAATATCACCTTGTTCTAAGTACTTGCTTAATTCTTCAAAATTATCAGAGGATCCGCTTCTATTTGCTTCTAGTTGAGCTTTAATCTCGCTTTTCATTACTTCTAAATCAGTTTCAGAAGCTTCTTCAATAATGCTAGCATAAACAGCATCAGTGGTTAAAACGTCCCCGTTAATTTCAGAAGTATTAGCATATGAGTTTCCTGGTAGCAGTAAAGAAGATGACAGAACAGAAAGTACTATAGCCTTTGTCAGCAACTTTTTTCTCAATTTCATCCCTCCAATTCCAAATTATGACACTATTAAAAACTACCATATCGTTCGATGGAATTCAATAGTTTTATTTAAAATTATCAAAAATGGTAAATTAATATATTAATGTGTTAGTGAAACAGATTTTTAGTTTAAGTGATACAGTCTTGTTATCGAAAAATGTGGAAATGGACTGTTATTTAATAAATAGTGATGATTAGTCGCCATTTTTTCGCTGTCAAATGCGGGCGAATGGTGTAACTAATTTGTAACGTACTCCGTCTATGATTGCGATAAGATAAATCTATCAGCAGGGAATAGAAGGGTGAATCGGATGAAGTATAACACACGAACTAGAGCTAGCAGCATGAAGACGCGCAAAAGAACAAAACGAAATCTAGCAGTAGCAAGCTTTCTACTTGTGGCACTAGCCTTATGGCTTGGCGGCTGCGGGACTAAGGCTTCTTCGAGCCTAGAGGTGCTTATGCCAGGCAAAGAGGAAAGCGCAAACGTCCAGCAGGGAGCTTCATCCGAGGATACTATCCATATTAACCATCCGACGTTGTCGGAAGGGACTAACAGCGTCACGGACACGGCAAGTCACCCAGCGAGCCCCGATGCTTCCCATTCTCCTCAGAAAGGAACGGTTGCTGCATCTGGTTCGACAAATGGTTCCACTGCCTCCGGTGCAACTGGTACAAACGGAGGAACTGGCGGAAAATCACAAGGCGGAGGCTCCACGACAGGAACGAGCGTAACGAACAGCACTTATACAAATAAACCGTCAAGCACACCTGCAAGCTCGCCAGCTCCAGCAAGCAAGCCGGATAAGGAGCAGAAGCTTGTTGCGTTAACCTTCGATGATGGACCAGATGGCCGTTATACACCAGCGATTTTGGATATCCTGAAAAAGAAGGGCGTTAAGGCGACATTTTTCGTAGTTGGCGTTCAGGTGAAGAAGGACCCTGAGGTGCTTCAGCGCATCGTGGACGAAGGTCATGAGATTGGCAATCATACGACCCATCATAAGGATTTGACGAAGCTGACCAAGAGCCAAATTTGGGAAGAAATCACCACAACGGATAAGCTGATTCAAGATGTAGTCGGTTTCGCTCCAAACCGGGTGCGTGCACCCTATGGAGCTGTGAACAGCACAGTTAAACAGCTCATGAAGGAAAAGGGAAGAGAATTGGTAAGCTGGAATGTGGATACCCGTGATTGGGCGGGAACGTCTGTAGCGGTAATGAAACGGAACATTAGCGAGCATACGAAGCCGGGTGGTATAATATTGATGCATTCTTTTGGAGGCAAAGGTATTAAAAACACGGTAGATATGCTGCCAGACGTCATTGATAGCTTGCATAAGAAGGGCTATACGTTCGTCACTATTGACGAAATGCCTTGATTCCGGTCTGCTTTTGAACCGTAAGCTAAGGGGGCTTAAGCGATTGTTTATATCAAAAATAAGCGGGGCGCTGCTTGCAGCCGCCTTGCTTTGTTTATTAGCAACCGGTTGCCGCTATACAGCGGCTCCTGCGGATTTGCTTGAAAAGCCTACTATCGCCTCGGACAAGCAGGCGCTCGTTCAGGCTGTGCAGAAAGCGTTGCCGCCTCATGCGCAGCTGTCGCTTCCGATGCGCGATGACAAGCTTGGCGCCGTGCGTCTGCTCGATGTTGACGGCGACGGCGTAGACGAGGCGCTCGTTTCTTTTAACAATGAATACAGCTCTCCTGAGCTGATGCTGCTTCGGTATCGGGGCAACACCTGGAAGCCCTATTATACGATTCAGCAGCCCTTATCCATGCGAATGGACTGGATGAAGATAAGTGACTTTGACAAGGATGGCAAGCTGGATCTGGCAGTCGGCTGGATTGGCTCCTATGATGGCTCCAATATGGTCGAGCTGTATTCGCTTGGCAAAACGCCAGTGCGCAATGAGGAAGGAAAGCTTGTGCTTGAGCCGGAGGATTCCCTTCCTTATTTGTATGCGGAAGCAGGCGATCTGAACGGAGATGGCAAGCTGGAGCTGGCGGTCGTTACGGGGGATTGGGCGAATCAGGAGGTACAGCTGCCGAACTATAAGCTGACGATTTATGAATGGACGAAGGGCAAATTTCATGCGCTGCAGCAGCTTGATCTTAGCAATGATGTAATTAACTATGACCGGCTGTTGATTGGCAAAGTTTCCGAGCGGCAGACAGGTGTCGTATTGGAGGCGGCGGTAGGCGCCCATTCGATGTATACGTTTATGTATGTGTGGGAGAAAGGCAAGCTGCGGCCAGTTGCATTATCCGAGCAGCGCGAGGATGGCTATGCGCTCGTATCGGGAACGCCGACGCAAAATGAGGATATTAACGGCGATGGCATAATCGAGTTATCTCGGCCCAAAGAGCCCGCAGGCTATCCAGATCTGCCTTATGCCGGAATGCTCTGGGTAAATGAGTGGTTGCAGTGGGATGGCGATAAGGCGTTCAGACTCGTCAAGGAAGAGTATTCGAATTATAGCTATCAAATCAGCTTTACGATTCCAGAGCAGTGGAAGGGCCGCTATACGCTGAGAAGCCCGGACGTCCATAAGGAATATGGCATCGTCACCTTTGAATATTGGAATGAAGCAACTGGCTACAAGTCTGAGCTGGGTACGTTATATGCTGTTCCAGCAACCAAGTGGGGCAGTGTTCAGGAAGAGTGGAAGGAGTCAGACCGCACTTACAATGCCGTGCTCAACAATGCGGGCTTGGTGTACATTTATGCGCAGCAGCTTGCGCCTCCAGAGACGATGGAGATCAGTGATCGCCAGCCGTTTTATGCGATGCACCTGAACAGGGAGCAACTGCTGGAATTGCTGGTGCCGAGGCCGGACTAATGGAAAAAAGAGGTGGACCTATGCGTATTTTGCTGCTGGAAGATGAAGAGGCGATTCGCGGCTTTGTCCGCATTAATTTAAAACGCAACGAGATGGAAGTGACGGAAGCGGGCGACGGTGAAACGGCGCTTGCTCTGGCTGATTCGGAGGGGCCGTTCGATATAGCGCTGCTTGATGTCATGCTGCCAACCATTAGCGGCTTTGAAGTATGCGAGCAGCTGCGCAGCAAATTTCCGAGTATGGGCATTATTATGCTGACTGCGAAGTCGCAGGAAGAGGATAAAATTCACGGGCTGGAGCTTGGTGCCGACGATTATGTGCAGAAGCCGTTCAGCCCCGGCGAGCTGATTGCTCGAATCAAGTCGCTTTACCGGAGAATGCAGCCAAGTGCTGCGCTGCTTCAGGCGGCGGCAGCCCAAGAGGCAACGGCTGGCCTCATGACGCAGTCTGCACAAGCAATGCAAGCCGCACAAGCCGCACAAGCGGATGATGAGCTGCGAATTGGACCATTCCGACTGTCGGTATCAGCGCGTAAGCTCTGGAAAAACGATGAGGAAATTATTTTGACCCCAACCGAATGGACGCTGGTGCGGCTTTTAATGGAGCGGGAAGGCAAAAGTGTCAGCCGCGATGATATTTTAAGCGAGGTTTGGGGCCGTTATTATGTGGGCGACCTTAAGGTTGTTGACGTTAACATTAGGCGGGTGCGCCAAAAAATCGAAGACAATTCCTCTGAGCCAACTTTCATCGAGACGGTATGGGGCTTTGGCTACCGCTGGAGAAGGGGCAGCAGCGGATGAACAGTCTCAAGACGAGAATCGTGTGGAGCTATTTGCTCCTGATTGCGCTCGTTGTCGTCGTGCTTGGTGGACTTTTTGCTACGCTGATTACCAACTATTATTATGGCAGCGCACAAAGCTCGGTTAAGCAGCGGGCTGTGTCAGCCCTTGCCACGCATAGTCGGACGATGGCCTCCCTGAAAATGCATGATCAAGCGGATTATATGCTGCAATATATGGTGGAGGGCGATACGCGGCTCCAGCTGCTTGATGTAAATGGAAAGGTTCGCATGGACTCGGACGGGCTGGTTGAAAATATACAGTACAACACGCTAGACGTGCAGGCTGCGATGAATGGACAGACGGACATTTGGCAGGGCAATGATCCTTATTACAAGGAGCGGGTCACGTCGATTACGATTCCGGTCTGGAATGATACGCATGTGGTATCTCTGCTGCGTTATTCGGCCTCCATCAGTGCCGTAGATGATATGGTAAGCCAACTGCTGCGCATGTCAGCATTTGTGGGGCTGGCGGTCATTTTGCTGTTCCTTGGGTTAAGCCTATGGCTGGCCCAGCGCATTGTGCGCCCCATTCGCGAGCTGACGCGTGCAGCGAGGTACATGGCGGATGGAGATTGGACAAGGCGGGCGACGAAGCGAAGCAATGATGAAATTGGGCAGCTGGCGGAAACGTTCAATACGATGGTCGTAGAGCTGAATCATCGCGAGAAGCTCAAAAATGATTTTATCTCCTCCATTTCCCATGAGCTGCGAACGCCGCTTACGTCGATCAGAGGCTGGAGCGAGACGCTGAAGGAAGGCGATCCGGCCGACAATGAGGAAATGAAGCTGGGCTTGCAAATTATTAGCCAGGAAACGCTGCGTTTGTCGGGGCTTGTAGAGGATTTGCTCGACTTCTCCAAGCTGTCGGCAGGAAGCATGGAGCTGCATGCCGAGCTGCTGGATCTCAACAGCCCGGTGAAAGAGACAGCTGCCCAGCTTGGCGTCAGGCAAAATCAGAAAGGCGTAAAGCTGCTTGTGACGCTAGGCAAGTCGCCCGTCATGGTGTATGCGGATGCGAACCGCTTGAAGCAGGTCATCATTAATTTAATTGACAATGCGTTCAAGTTCACGCCAGCAGGCGGCACGATTCGAGTGTCAATCTCCACTACGTCTGACGAGGACTATGCACTGCTAACGGTTGCCGATACCGGCTGCGGCATCGAACCTGAGGACATCCCCCATGTGACGGAAAAGTTCTATAAGGGGAATACAGGGCAGGGAGGGAGCGGACTTGGGCTCGCGATCTGCAAGGAAATTACCGAGCTGCATGCCGGCGAGATGAAAATAGACAGCGAGCGTGGAGCAGGAACGGTAATTACGATCAAGCTGCCGATCAGTCATCAGAATAAACCCGCATCCTAGCCAATATGTATTCATTACGGGACAAAACGGCTTGATATCGTGCAACGACAAGTAAGGCGGAGGCGTGTACGGTACTTGAATGCACGTCATATCGCAAATGTGAATGCATAGGCATATGCATAAAGGTACGCAATTAGCCGCCCAGCCGCCCAAGAGGGCGGCTAATTTTTGTTGAACAGCTGATTGCGGTTGAACAATACCCAGACGACAGCAACGACGACGCCGAACGTAAGCATAACGGAAAGCCAGTGCTCGGTAAGCCATTCAATCCATGCAGGCATATAAGCAACACTCCTTTCTTGGCGGTATCATAAGCAGCCTAATGAGGCTGAATGTGGATTTACGGCTTTTATTAATATGTCCGAAGTATTCTCAGGCCATCAAAAAAAAGCTTTTCCTAATTGTGGTATACTAATAAGTGATGGTCATTTTATACTGGGAGGGATTTATAATGTCTTTCACTGTTCAGATTGGTCAGCAAGCACCTGATTTCACGCTTCCGGCGACGGATGGCAAGAGCTATTCCTTGCAGGATTTTGCCGAAGCGGATACACTGGTCGTATTTTTCACCTGTAATCATTGTCCTTATGTCGTTGGATCGGACGAGCTCACGCGCAAAACGGCCATCCAGTTCAAGGAGAAGGGGGTAGCCTTCGTCGGCATTAATGCGAATAGCGTGACGACGAAGCCGGACGATTCCTTTGAGCACATGGTAGAGCGAATGAATGAGCTGAAGTTCCCTTGGACGTATTTGCGCGATGATACGCAGGAGGTAGCCAAAGCTTATGGGGCGCTGCGTACGCCGCATTTTTATGTGTTTGATAAGGAGCGCAAGCTAGTATATACGGGTCGGGGCGTGGATCAGCCGAGGGATGCGAGCAAGGTGACGGTTTATGATTTGGAGCGCGCGCTGACTGAGCATACGCTGGGCAAGGAGGTTTCGGTGCCTTATACGAACCCGATTGGCTGCAACGTGAAGTGGGATGGACAGGATGAGCACTGGATGCCAGTTGAAGCTTGCGATCTTGTATAAAATAACGGATTGACAGCGGCATCTGCGGGTGCTATTATTGCTTTAATAAATTCAAAGTATTCAGGTAGGAATTAATATATATAAGACGCTGTATGGAAACGGCAGGAGGTTTTGGACATGGAGAAGCATCTGGTATTGCGCCATGAAGGCTTGGAGCTTGCAGCTACGCTGCATTATCCGACGGATGAGAAGAAGAACGACGACTGCAAGCGGCAGGCGATCATTATTTGCCACGGATTTGTTGGCAGCCGCATCGGGGTAGATCGCTTGTTTGTGAAAACAGCGCGTGCCCTTGCTGCTCAAGGCTCCTATGTGCTGCGCTTCGATTATGGCGGCTGCGGCGAGAGCAATGGCGATTATGGCTCGCTCGGCTTCGACAGCATGGTCGATCAGACGCGCACAGCGCTGGACTACATCACGAGCATGGAATGTGTAGATCCGCGCAAGATTGTATTGCTTGGACATAGTCTGGGCGGAGCGGTCTCGATTATGACAGCCGTTAAGGATAAACGGGTCAAGCGTCTTCTTCTATGGTCGCCAGTTGCGTATCCCTTCAATGACATTGTCCGAATTGTCGGCAGGAAGGGCTATGATGAAGCGGTTCAATCCGGCAGTATGGATTATACCGGCTTTACGTTGAAGCCCGTCTTCTTCGACTCCCTGCTTGAGCATCAACCGTTCCAGGCAGCAACGCGCTTCACTGGCGATGTACTGCTCGTCCATGGCACAAGCGATGAGCTTATACCGGTCGATTACAGCTTCCTCTATCAGAAGGTGTTCTGGACCCGCAGCGAGGGGCTGTGCGACAAGGAAATTATTTTTCAAGCGTCGCATACGTATTCCAACCGCCAGCATCAGGAGGAAGCGATTCGCATTAGCTCGGAATGGCTTGAGGGGCTGGATAAGAAGCAGCAAGAATGGCATCACTGGAGTATTTAAATTGGAAAAAAGGGAGATGTCGCTTGCAGCGGCATCCCGCTTTATGGCAGGACCTGTTACGCGGGACTCACGCGTGAGCAGGTCCTTTTTTGCTTAATCTGTTACTCCTTCTATCATCCTGTGGTATAGTAGAATGGTGGAAAAGGAGTTAAAGCTGGTTTTGCGAGACTTTTACAGCGTAAATTGTCATGTTATCTATCATGCTAGCGGATGGATTAGAAATTATACAAATAGAGTCATTTATAGGTTTGAACTTATAAATGCTTATATTTCTCGGATTGAAACGCGCCGCGGCTCTAAAGGAGGGCCACAGCCGGTTTACCTTGAAATATAAGAAGGTATATGTTTTCGTTATTCTTTCTCTATATTTCTAAGGGCAAAGCTCTTCGCTCGTCCCAGAAGGACGAAGAAGTCATTTTTGCTTGGATCATACGGATAAAGGCGGGTATCATTCATGAAATTGGGAAAAAGAATCGGATTATCGTCCAGTATTTTGCTGCTGCTTGTCCTGCTTGCAGCTTGTGCGGGAGGCAGCAAAGGGGAAGCGGTCCCAACCGCTTCGCCAGAGCCAAGCGCTTTGCCAAGCCCTAGCGTGTCACCGGGGGCACTGCCCTATCAAGCGCCGCTAACGGGAATTGGACGGCAGACAGAGGCTTTAGAGCGGCCGATTGCTGTCATGATCAACAACCTGAAGCCGGCTCGCCCGCAATCGGGCTTGTCGAATGCTGATGTCGTGTGGGAGGTGCTCGCGGAAGGCGGTATTACAAGGCTTGTTGCCATATTCCAAAGCACGGACGCCTTAACCGATTCGATTGGCCCGATTCGCAGCATTCGGCCTTATCTAATTAATATTGGCGAAAGCTACGGTGCTGTGCTTGCCCATGCGGGCGGCAGCAATGATGCATATGCAATTTTGCAGCAGCAGAAGAAGCCGTATTTGGATGAAATTTCGAATGCAGGCGCCTACTTCTGGCGGAGCAAGGAGCGCAAAGCGCCGCATAATTTGTATTCCGATCTGGAGAAGCTTCGTTCCGGAGCGGAGAAGAAAAATTACAAGCAGGATACAGCGGTGCCAGCCTATGTGTTCGCGGAGAACGGCGCCGCGGAGAAGGCGGCGCCTGCGACGGCGGTCACGATTCATTTTACGCTAAAGGATTACAAGGTTTCTTATGCCTATGATGAGGCGAGCAAGCTATATAAGCGTTCCATCAATGATGAAGCGCATATTGACCTCAACAATAATGAGCAGCTTGCGGCAGCTAATCTGGTTGTTCTCGCTGCAAGCCATAAGACACTGGACAATGAGGGGCGGCTCTCGGTCGATTTGCAATCGGGTGGAGATGCGATGCTGTTTCAGCAGGGCCGGATGACAGAGGCTTCATGGGTACGGGCGCCGGACAATATGATTCGGATCGTGAAGGATGGCAAGGAGCTGGCTCTGGTGCCGGGCAAAACCTTTTTCCACATTGTTCCGAACGCGAAATCCATTGCTGATCATGTGATGTATGGGTAAAATAAGCGCGGCTTGGAAACACTTTTAGCAGGTGAAGAGTGCTTTCCGCGTCCGCAATAATAGCTAGCTATGACGCTGTCTCTTTAGGAGGCAGCGTTTTGTTTGGAAAGCGGAGGAAATGAATGCGAGATCGGCGTTGAGTGAAAAAAAGAAATTTTTTTCATGAACGTTAATATTCCGTTAACAATTTTCAAGTAAACTGTGTTAAGATATTCTGGGCTTATCCACCAAAGGTCAACAATGGTCGACAAAATGCCCAAACAAAACATCCAGCCGGGTAAAGGGGATTACGATGTTCAAGAAAAAAGATATTTTCTTTAAAACGTTTGAAGAAATGGCCGATGCGCTCGTAGTTGCTGTTGAATATTTCTCAAACGGATTGTCGGATTTGTCCGATGTCTCTACTTTTGCCAAGACGATGAAGGAATACGAAAGCCAGTGCGACCAGTATGTTCACACGATACTGAAGGAATTGAACAAAACGTTCATCACTCCGATTGAACGAGAAGATATTATGGCGCTGACGACCTCGCTTGACGATGTGCTGGATGGAATCGAGGCTTGCGCTTCGCGTTTCGAAATGTACAACATCAAGGAAAAGGATGAGTACATTCAGCTGTTTGGCGACATTTTGCTGCGCTGCGCGCATCAGATCAAGAAGGCTATTTATTTGCTGACGCAGAGGAAGCTGCTGGCTATTCGCGAGCCGAACATTGCGCTCAATGAGCTGGAAAATCAAGCCGATGATTTGCTTCGCGTATGTATTACAAGCTTGTTCGCGAACGTTAACGATCCGATTGAGCTGATGAAACGCAAGGAAATTTATGAAATGCTGGAGCAAACGACCGACTATTGCGAGGATGTTGCCAATACGCTGGAATCGATCATTATGCGCAATAGCTAACGCGGAAAGTGGGAGTCAACTCTAATGGATTCATATATTTTATGGACGGTTGTCATTCTGGCACTCAGTTTTGATTTTATTAACGGCTTCCATGATACCGCGAATGCGATTGCGACCTCGGTATCGACCCGTGCGCTGAAGCCTCGCGTTGCCATTATGATGGCTGCGGTGATGAACTTCCTCGGCGCGATTATGTTTACCGGGGTAGCCAAAACGATCGGAAGCGGCGTTGCGAATCCGGCTGATTTGCCGAATGGTGTCGAAGTCGTTATCGCGGCGCTCATATCGGCTATTATTTGGAATCTGGTTACGTGGTGGTTCGGAATCCCGTCCTCCTCGTCCCATGCGCTCATCGGCTCATTGGCCGGTGCGGTTATTGCAGGTTCAGGTATGGGCGCGATTAATGCATCGGGCTTTACAGATATTGTTAAGGCGCTCATTTTATCGCCGCTTATTGCTTTCACGGCTGGCTTCATCATTATGTGGCTGCTCAAGCGGATTTTCGCCAAATCGAGCCCGCATCAGGTGAACAAGGGCTTCCGCTTCAGTCAAATTATAACGGCGGCCTTCCAGTCGTTCTCGCACGGTACGAATGATGCGCAGAAGGCGATGGGGATCATTACATTCGCGCTCGTTGCAGCGGGAGTGCAGGATAATCTGGATGTACCGCTATGGGTTAAGCTGTCCGCAGCTCTCGCAATGGCGCTTGGTACTTCCGTCGGCGGCTACAAAATCATTAAGACGATGGGCACGAAGATTTTTAAAATCGAACCGATCAACGGCTTTGCTGCCGATATCGGCTCGGCTGCCGTTATTTTGACGGCTACGGTGCTGCATTTGCCTGTAAGTACGACGCATGTTATCACGTCCTCGATTCTCGGCGTAGGCAGCGCGAAGCGCTTCTCCAACGTGAAATGGTCGATGGCGGGCCGGATTTTGGTCGCTTGGGTCATTACGATTCCGATCACGGTTTTGATGGCAATGGCTGTCTACTGGGCAATAGATTGGTTGTTCATTTAAGCTTGCATAGCGTTTTGAGGCCCGGTCCGTTGGTGGACGCGGGCTTTTTTGTTGGGCGGGGAGGGGCAGATGGTGAAAAATAGAGCTCCTGCCAGCAGCGCCTGCGGCTGGCAGAAGGGAAGGAACGCGCTTCGGTAACCGTACATTTGTTGCTGCGGAGGCAGGCCAAGTTTACGGCGCTGCTCGCTTCGCATGGCGGTGAAGTCAGGCCGAGTTTACGACGCTGCCCGCTTCGCATGGCGGTGAAGGCAGACCGGATAGCGGGACTGCTCTCCGCAGTCTGTGGCCTTAGCGCCGGCGTTTTCTTCTGCGTCTGCGGTTGGCGGGGCCTGTGGCTGAGCCGCTGCCGGATTTGCGGCGCTTGCGTTTAGGGACGAATTCTTCCACGTCATCGGCGGCGTCATCCTCGGCCCCTTTTTTCCCAAAGGAGCCCATGATCACCTTCACAAGCGGAGCCATCTGGGAGACGCTGCTCATGACCTTCTGAACCTTCGTCACGGTCGACAAAATCCCATCAATGCCGCCTATGCGGTCGACGAAGCCTTTAATCTCTCCTAAATTGGCGAGCGAGAAGGCCCCGCCTTTGGCAGGTGCTACGGTTTCAGCAAGCTCGGCTGCGGTAGCTGGGACGACGGTTTGGGATTCCGGCTGTACGGCTTGAACCGCTTGAAGCGGCGGCTGGAACTCCGGGATCGCATTTTCATTCAGTAAGCCGGCTACGCTGGCGTTATGGTTAACGGCGGGGCTGAGCTGGCTCGGCCCCTGGCGGCTGCTGCGGTGCTGGAAATGCTGCGGCTGCTGAGCATGCGGGTAGCGGGGATATTGGGGATAGCCGCCGGGATTGTTGCGATAGTTCACGCTGATCACCCTTTTATTTTTTATAGTCAAATCGCCGTGCTTCATCGTGGAAGGCTCTGCCCGTGGAGGGCGAGATGCGTGGTGTAGAGCGGCTCCAGTGAAGCGCGGGCTCCTCCGCCAGAGCGGCGTTGAAGCGGTGTACACTTGGTATTAGTCTATGGCATAGGCAAACGTAAGGATTGGACGAATGTCACGGGTCTTGCAGAAAAATAACGGCAGATGTCCCGCGTTTCCTCTTCTGTTCTGTAAAGCGTGAATACGGTAATGCTTGAAAAAAACGGGTAAAAAAGCTACAATGTGAGCATTGGAAGTCCGGTTAGAAGACTAGAGGAGTGAAGAACATGCAGCTCAAAAAGCTGAACGATAAAGCAGTAGATCAATTATTTGAGGCCATATTAACTTTAAAATCCGTTGAGGAATGTTATGTGTTTTTTGACGATTTGTGCACGGTTAATGAAATTCAGTCGCTGTCGCAGCGTCTGGAGGTAGCACGCATGCTCGGCAAGGGCAGCACATACAATCAGATTGAAGCGGAGACAGGGGCGAGCACAGCGACGATCTCGCGGGTGAAGCGCTGTTTGAATTATGGCAACGACGGGTATAAAATGGCTTTAGAACGTTTAGGACGGTAGGTGCGTGAAAGCTATGAGAAAACCCGGTATTCTCGTCATAAGCCATGGCTCGCGCGATGCGCAGTGGGTGCGGCTTGTAGATGAAGCAGTAGAGCGGGCAACAAAGACGATGCAGCGGGCCGAGGTGCCCGTGTATTCGTCTTTTCTTGAAATTGTAGAAGGACGGCTCATTCAGGACGGCATTGATGAGCTGGAGGCGCAGGGCGTAACGGAGCTTTATGTGCTGCCGCTGTTTATTTCATCGGGCAGTACGCATATTGATGAGATTGGACAGGCCTTTGGCTTTGCGCCGATATCGGATTTTGAGGGCGATCTGGGCGTGTTTCGGGTGAACGCGCATGTCCATATGGGAATGCCGATTAATGATGATCCGGAAATTGCTGAGCTGCTGCTGGAGAATTTGAAGCCGCTCAGCGAGGAGCCGAGCCGCGAAGCGCTGCTATTAATTGGCCACGGCAGCAAGGAGCCGGTGTTCCATGAGCGCTGGCAGCAGGGTTTGGATGCGCTAGCTGGGCGTATTCGCGAGCTGGGAGGCTTCGCGCGCGCGGAAACGGCGATGCTGCTGCCTGATCAGGCGGCAGAGCGGTTGAAGGGCATGCAGGTGGAACGGCCGGAGGAAGCGGTTATCGTCGTGCCGCTATTTTTGAGCAATGGCTATTTCACGAATGAGGTCATACCGGAGCGCTTGTCGGGACTAGAGTACCGCTATAACGGTAGGCCGATGCTGCCTGATCCGGCGATTGAGCGCTGGCTGGTAAGGAATATGGTGGATTGGCTGGCGGGAGTGGAACGGATGGAATAGACGGAACGGATGGAATAGATGGAAGTCAAGTGAATCGAAGTGTATTGAATTAAAGTGAAATGTAATAGAATTGAAATGAATTGAAGTGTAGTGAAGTATAGAGGATTCGATTGAAATATAGTGAAGTACAGTGAAGTACGATGAAGTGAAGTGTAGTGGATTGAATCGAAGAGGATTAAATTGGAACATAGTGAAGTATAGCGAAGCGTATTGAAGTGCATTGTAGTGAAGTGGTTCGAAAGGCGCGAAATTCGAGTGAAATAACGCAAAGTTGGAGTGAAATAAATAGTTGGTAAATGAAATGAACACCCGAGTAGGCGGGTAAACGTATAATAGTGGAACGTGAATAGCTGGAAGTGGAAAGCAAAATACAACGAATGAAGCATGCGCGAAGGCGATAGGTAGGCCTACCGACACATGAGAAATAGCAAAAGGCTTGGAGGTCACGCTGATGGCAGCATATAAAAGAGCAAGATTAATCTATAATCCTTCCTCCGGCAGGGAAGAAATGAAGCGCAGGCTTCCAGATATTTTGCAGCGGCTGGAGCGCGGCGGCATTGAGACGAGCTGCCACGCGACGATAGGCGAGGGCGATGCGACGCTTGCAGCAGCCGAGGCCGCGGAGCGCGGCTATGATCTGATCATTGCGGCGGGCGGTGACGGAACGCTGTATGAGGTCATTAATGGGCTGGCGGAAAAGCCGAATTTGCCGCCGCTGGGCATTTTGCCGCTCGGAACAACGAATGATTTCGCTAGGGCGCTCGGCATCCCGAAGCATTGGGAATATGCGGTCGATCTGATCATTCAGCAGTATACGCGCCCGATTGATGTCGGCAAGGCGAATGAGCGTTATTTTATCAATATTGCGGGTGGCGGCTCGTTGACGGAGCTTACGTATGATGTGCCGAGCAAGCTAAAGACGATGATTGGGCAGCTGGCGTATTATATGAAGGGCATGGAAAAAATGACGCGCCTCAGCCCGACGGAGCTGAAAATCCAGGCCGCAGGCGTTGGCGATTTTCATGAGGAATTTATGCTTTTTCTCATCTGCAACAGTAACTCGGTTGGCGGGTTTGAGAAGCTGGCACCAGACTCGAAGCTTGACGATGGGTTGTTTGACGTTATTTTGCTGCGAAAATGCAATTTGGCGGAGTTTATTCGTCTCGTGTCGCTCGCGCTGCGCGGGGAGCATATGAATGATCCGCATATTATCCATTTCCGCACGAATGAGATGAAGGTCACGACGCCAGACTACGTGCAGATCAATCTCGATGGCGAGTACGGCGGCAAGCTGCCGTTTACGTTCTCGGTGCTGCCCTCGCATTTGCGAATTTTTGCCGATGAGATGGGCGAGTCGACCTATCGGTAGTATAATGGATTTATGTGAGCGTGAAGTGGATAGGATAGATCAGGGATTCGTGTATGATGGCGAGTCATTTTGTGAAAAAGAATAAGAGCAGAAAGTTGGCCGCTTAGCGGCCTGCTTGCGTTAATGGCGATATAGAGCGGAGCGGGTAGAGCAATGAACAGAAGGAATAACAGAGGTGGCGGCGGACGTGGGCGCAGCAATTCCCAGTCGAAGCCGCCGGAAAATGTGCCGGTAAGCAAAAATGAAGAGGTCATCCTCGATATTATCGGACTGACGCATGACGGGGAAGGGGTAGGCCGTACTGATGGCTACACCCTTTTTGTGCAGGGCGCACTCCCTGGTGAGCGCGTGCGCGCGAAGGTCATGAAGACGAAGAAACAGTACGGCTATGCTCGCTTGCAGGAGCTACTCATTGAGAGCGATGACCGCGTTGAGCCGCCATGCGATATTTACAAGCAATGCGGCGGCTGCCAGCTTCAGCATATGGACTATGACGCCCAGTTGAGCTGGAAACGCCAGCATGTGGTGGACAATCTCGTGCGGATCGGCAAGCTGAGCGTGGCTGGGGAAGCGGAGAAGTTACAGACACAGGCACAGGTTCAAGTAGGCAGCTCTGTGGAAAATAAAGTGGCGGACGCAGCCGTTATTGTACATCCGACGATTGGGATGGACGAACCTTGGCGCTATCGGAATAAGGCGCAGGTGCCTATTGGTATGATGACGGGCGGTCATGCTAATGACGGTGATGGTGCGGAAAGTAAGCTGATTGCTGGTTTTTATGCGCGCGGCAGCCATAGGATCATTGATATGGACGATTGCCTGATTCAGCATGATCGAAATGATGAGATCGTGAGGGCAGTGAAGTCGATTGGTCGTGAGCTAGGCGTAACTGGATATGATGAGGAGAGCGGACGCGGCGTGCTGCGCCATGTGATGGCGCGTACGGGCTTTGTAACGGGTGAAATGATGGTTGTGCTTGTGACGAATGTGCGCAAGCTGCCGCAGGCTGAGCGCTGGGTGGAGCGCATTCGTGAGGAGCTTCCAGGTGTGACGAGCATCGTTCAAAATGTGAATGAGCGGAACACGAATGTGATTTTTGGCGATGAGACGAAGGTGCTGTGGGGCAGCGACGTTATTTATGATGAGCTTGACGGTATTCGCTTCGCGATATCGGCGAGATCGTTCTATCAGGTGAACCCGCTGCAGACGGTAGCCTTGTACCGCAAAGCGGTGGAGTATGCGGCGCTGACCGGGACGGAGTCGGTCATTGACGCTTATTGCGGGATCGGGACGATATCGCTATTCCTAGCGCGGCAGGCTGGGCGCGTGTACGGCGTAGAGATCGTGCCGGAGGCGATTGAGGATGCGAAGCGCAATGCGGAGTTGAATGGTATTGGGAATGCGACGTTCGAGGCGGGTCCTGCCGAGGTCGTCATTCCGCGCTGGCGTGAGGAGGGCGGAATTGTGCCCGACGTCATCGTCGTCGATCCGCCGCGTAAAGGTTGCGATCCCGAGCTGCTGGAGACGATTCTAGCGATGCAGCCGGAGAGAGTCGTGTATGTGAGCTGTAATCCGTCGACGCTGGCGCGGGATTTGCGGGTGTTGGAGGATGGTGGGTATCGGACGGTTGAAGTGCAGCCGGTGGATATGTTTCCGCATACGACACATGTGGAGTGCGTGGTGGGGATATATAGGGATCATAAGCATTGATGCACGTGGGAAAAAGAGGAGTAGTGATATGTTCCCGCATTCAAAAAAATGTCGTGAGGTTGAGTGTGGAAACATTATATTCTTTTCATGCACATGGCACGTGGAGTGCTGTGTGTGGTTGGTTAGGGAGTAGTAATTGGATCCACATTTTACCTATATCAAAAGCCCAATCCTTTGTGAGAGGGCTTTTGTTTTATAATATGATATTTTAACAATACTGCAACTTCAATCGAGTATCTTTTTTTAGTACTGATTTTGCTAATTTTGTGGAGGATATTAGGTTCGTATAGTGAAACATCAAAGTTGTAATTTTTGAAATGAAAAGTATGGAGTGTTGAAATTGCTATAGAGATTACTGAGCAACAAAGTGAACTAGCCCGTATGCCCAATTGTAGCAAAGCTTTAAATCACATTACAGATTCTAATATAAATAAAATGACTGCCAATTTTGATCAAATAGGTTTAGTAACGGAAGTCTGTACTTGGATATAATAAATCAATGAAATTCAAAATGAAGTATTATAAAAGATTAAGTGAAAATGGGGGCTGGGGTTACATAGGATGTGGAACCCGCCATTTTTTAGAACATTGAGCAAATCTAAATCACGATGAAGGACGTGTTCAAGGACGGACTGGAGGCCAAAGTGGAGATTGACACCCAATTGGATTATGCCCATTATGATCATAATAAAGTAAACCAAGAACAGTTGAAACGACTATGGTAATAAAAACCGTGCACACCGAGTACTGCGATCAGGCGATCAAAGTCCCACGCGATCGGCTGGTCCTAATCGAAACTGTCGTCGGTTGCAATTAAAAGATAAATTTGTAGAATTTTGCAGGACTTTGTACCGGGTCTATAGAAGTAATTCTAAAATCATGGGTATTTTATCATTCTAAATAAATAATTGACTAAACGGAGGACGGCTGGGACGCCTACATTCGCTTGCTAGCTATCTCATTGGGTGCTACAGGTTGCTCTTACATCTATCCTAAGATCATTGAAAAGATTAACCAAAAACCTGCATAAGTCTCTCGGGAGACTAATGGTTTTTGCAAACTTAGCAGTTCAAAAAATATAAAATAAAGAATTACAGTTTAAAAAAAATAATTAAACTAAGTGAGGGAAATATGGGGGAAAATCAAAAAAATATTAATCAATATAACTTTAATGAAAAGACAAATTTTAATGGACCAACACAAATTGCTGCAGGAGATATAATAAACAACGTACCAAATACTTATCTTCAAGAGGCAAAATATACGCCTGAACCAGCATGGCGAAGCCCATTTACTATGGCTGTTTTAACGTGGATTAGCTGTGCCATTTCAATTGGAGGGTTGCTTCCTATTGGTAGTAAAATAGTAAAAAATGGTCTCAATGTTTTTCATGGAACTCCGAAGGCATCATTAGGTTTTGAAATTCAGGTTTATTTAATAATATTTGTAATATTGATTATCTTATTTGTGGTTTTTCTCAGTCTTAGGAGAATTGCCAAAAGTCAAACTAGGTACCCTCTGTTTTTTAATTTTGCAATCAGTGGTTATGGTAAAAGATTGACATTAGAGAAAATACATATTGATAAATGTCCTCAATGTGGGGGAAAGATGAAATATTATAATAAACCAGTGGAATGGAGGGAGGTACAGTATAGTGATGGTAGAAAAAAGCGTGAAACTACAAAAAGGGTACCTGCATTAGAGTGTAAGCGAAATTCAGAGCATTGGTATAGAGTTGACCCTGCCGAAGATATGTTATGATAGTTTTCGTTAGGTGATTCAATTTCATAATGCATTGACTTGAAAAATTACAGACGTCCACAATGTGATGGTGTTGCCTTTGTATTTTTATGCTGTTTGCATGTCTTGTTGCTTGCTGACACGGTCTACGAAGAGCTTCATGCTGTTGTAGACTAAGGTAACGAGGTTAAAATGTAGTTTTGCCCTTTGACCAGTACGGGTCGTCCCAAGTCGTTCAATTGAAAAAATTTGAGATACGCATTTACGTGTTCTACTACGGGTCTCCGCTTTGGCTCAAGGTAGACTTGGGCCTAAAGGGGAGGAGGAAATGTATATCTGGTCCATGCCGATCACTTAACACATGTGGAGTGCGTGGTAAGGTTATATCGGGAAGATAAGCATTGTCCCAATTGGGAAAAAGAGGAACAGTGATATGTTCCCACATTCAAAATATGTTCTGAAGTTAGTGCGGGATATACATGACATGTGAATTATTGTGTTGATGTTCAGGTAATGGGGTTTAGGATTATTTTGACTAATCAGGATAATACAGTAAAGGCTCCAGCTTAAATGCTGGAGCCTTTACTGTATACGTACTACTCTATTTTATTTATATATTTAATGGGGAGGAAATACTCATTAAAGGCAGTAGTAGAATATTTTTAGGAAAATAAACTTTCTTCCTAAAAGTATTTTTTGACTCTTGATATTGATTGTAGTGTTGGCTCAACGTAACTTTAAAATTTTTTTAAATCATCATAGAACATCTTAATAAATGAACTAGCCAATTTAACTGGGACGGCATTACCAATTTGAGTTGCAATATTCTCAGTTGAACCTTCGTTTGGCTTGCCATCAAGTCGTCCAGTGAATTTGTATGTCTCGGGGAAGGTCTGGATTAAAGCTGCTTCACGCATACTTATTGCCCGATCTTCTAACGGGTGACCAAACCGACCTTTGGTGTATGCTAAGCAGCCGCACGTAATAGTAGGAGAATAACTAAAAAAGTTCATTCTTCCATATACGTCTCCAAAGTTCACATTCTTTTTAGTGTGACACTCTAATCCTAGATTTAAAGTAGCCTCCCAATCTGATCTACTACCACCGTTTTTAGGTGTATTTTGAATTCTTTTCAAATTGGTCTCCGATAAGTTTCTACATTTGTGCAATTTATCGTTAGGATCAGTTTCCCCAGCTTTAATTGATGCCAATTTAAAACTTTTTAAGTACTCTCCTAATGTTGGAGCGGTTTTTTTCTCAGGCCACAACGGGAGTGGATTCTTTATAAATGGTATTCCTTTAGAATTGTACATAATTACGGAATCAATATTTGGGAAAATATCTATTTTTTTTCCGATTAATATAAGTCTTTTTCTATGCTGAGGTACTCCGTAGTCAACGGCATTCACGACTTCAAAACGAAGTTGATAAGAGGGTCTGTTCACATACCTTTTATGACCCGTATTTGTTAAGTTGCAAATTACCTCAAGAAATTTATGGAAAATTTCAAAGTTGAGAATATTGTCTACATTCTCAAAAAAAATAAATTTTGGCTCAAACAGGTTAGATACTCGAATAATCTCCATAATTAGTTTATTTCTCTCATCAGTGCTATTTGAACTTTTTTTTCTACTATGTCTGGAAAATCCTTGACAAGGGGGCGTAGCGACAAGAAGATCAAGATTTCTGCCATTAAGATTCATTTTCTTGATTTTGAGTAATTTCTTTTTCTTGATTTTTCGTATATCTTTTATGAGAAGATGGTCCTTATTATGATTCAATGAATATGTACTTGCAATAATTTTGTCGTATTCAACAGAACAAATTATTTTAAAATGTTCCTTCAATGCTTCGGACACTCCACCTGCCCCTGAAAATAAGTCGATAGCCGTATATTTCAACGAAGTAACCCTCCATATAATCAATCCTTATAACTCACTATTGTAACTTAAATTATGCATCTATGAAAAGGGGGAATTAATCATTGAAATCTATATTATAGTTTTTAAAATCTAAGATGAGGGAATAATCGAGAAGAGTATGAAAGTCTGAATGATTTTATAGGCGATAAATTGGGGGAATAATCAGTAATCATTATTGATAACACTACGGACCTAGCTAAGATGTGAGTCAGAAGAACGAGTAACTACTTGAAAAAACAAAGGTAAATAATTGATAAAGTGACATATAAATATTCCACTGTTTTAGAATAAATGGTAAACTAATTATGGGAATAGGCGATTTGTCCTAGGTATGGGTATGAGTATAATTTGATGGGGGGCATCTTCGCATCATGAGCTTAAATAAGTTTAGAACGAAGGCAAGAGCTGTTGAGCTATTAGGGCGTAAGCAAATAAGAGATGATATTACGGCACTTATTGAGCTAATGAAAAACTCATTTGATGCTGATGCAGATTCTTTATTAGTAGATTTTAAACTAAATCAAACTTCAACACCATATTTAATTATTTATGATGATGGACATGGTATGACTCAACAGGAATTGTTAGAAAAGTGGTTAGTAATAGGTACTGACTCAAAAAAAATGAATTCCAAATTAAAAAAATCAAGAAAAAAGAAAAGAACTCTCATGGGCGAAAAGGGAATTGGACGCTTGGCATCTGCGGCATTAGGTGAACAGTTCTTAATGTTTACCAAATCAATGGATGAAAATTGGAATTCGTTATATTTGAATTGGAATATATTTGAAAATACAGATTTGTTTTTAGATGATATTTCAATTCCTTTACTGTTAAATAAACCGAAAGAAGATTTGATTTCTAATGAATCAATAAATGAATTATTATATATGCAGAAAGATAATTTGAAATTAAGTGGATGGTTTGAGGATGAGAGTAGGGTAAAGGAAAAGTATTTAATTTTACACGAAAAAATCACTAGGCAGATTGACCAGTTTACCTCTCCAAGGGATCATTTGGAAAATATTATTGATTTCTTAGATGATTTAGGGCAGGGAACCATCCTTGTAGTAAAGGATCTTAGACAACGCTGGATTGATGTTTTCGACTTTAATATGGAAGATTCTGATTTAATCTCAAAATCAAGGCGGGATAGATTAGGCACGTTTGTTGATACATTTAAATCTGTTGATCCTGAGTTTGAAGTTCTAATCTATGCGGATAATAAACCCATAGAGTTTTCCTATGACTTTGATGAAGAATTATATGAAATCTATGATCTTAAAATCAAAGGAGTAATTGATAAAGGAAAGTTCATTGGAAGTATCTTATCTCCCTCAGCGGATGAAACTATACTTGCTGAAATCAATGAACAACTATGTAAGGGGATTCCAATAACAAATGGAATTTCTGATCCATTGAATAAAGACTGTGGAAAATTTAAACTTGAATTATGCCACTTTGAAATGAAGAAAAGGAATAGTTCATTGAGTGATGATGATCGAGCTAAGCTAGAGAAGAGATTAGAAAAAGCGGGAGGAATAAAGGTATTTAGAGATCAAGTAAGGGTATTGCCCTATGGTGATGCGGAGAATGATTTTCTTAATATAGAAATGAGACGTACTAAAAATGCTGGGGATTATTTATTCAGTCATCGTAATATGTTTGGAAAAATACTAATTACTTCAGAGGAAAACCCTGAACTTGAGGACAAATCTAGCCGTGAAGGTCTTTTAGAAAATGAACAATATTATTATTTTATAAATACAATTCAAAATCTCTTAGTGAAAATAGCATTCGACTATCTTACAGATAATAGAGTAAATTCAAAAAAGTTAAGATCTACCTATCTTAGTAGAAATAATCTTGAATACGATAAAAAAACGATGGAAGAAGGCATGCTCAAACAAGAAAAATCTGATGGAAAAAAAGAGTTTCTTAGAATTAAAAAGGAGTTTTTAGAAAAAACTAACGCACTAAAAAGAGAAATGAGTAAAGAATCTTCTTTTACATTTATTGAAATGCCAGTAGAGTTGAAATACAGCGTCTTGTCTGAGAGATATGGATTACTGCGACAACAGTTTAGTATGTTCAATAAAGAGAGTGACGAAAGAAGGAATTCTTACACAGTTGACATCAATTCTAGATATATAGCTTATATTGAAGATGAACTTCTGGAAGATGTATATCTTCATAATACTAGAGTAGATGAGTATTTTTCTTTATTATCAGAAAAAGTTCGAATATCATATGAGGTTTTAGAAAATCAGTTTAAATCAAAACTTGATAGATGGAAAAAAACTGTTTCTGATTATTTGAATAAGGATTTTGATAAATATGTAATTTCTACAAAACAAAGAATTGATTTTATAAGAAAAATGATACTAGGGCAACTTTTTGAATTAGTGGGAGCAATAGATGAACAACTGAATAAAAAGAAGAACTCTGTCGAATCGACTGTCACAATAGAAAATGTATTAATGGATTGTAGAGGACGCTTGATTTTAATAGCGAATACATGGCATGAGGAATTACAAAAAAAATTGGATAATGCTGAAGAAAAGCTAAACGAAATTCTATCAATTATTCCAAGTGAGTTAAAACAAGAAGCAAACAAGTTAGAAGAGATTCTAATTAAAATTGAAGAAGCATCTAATGTTGAACCAAGGCAAATACTACTCAACGCAATTGATAATATTGAACATGTTTTTAATGAAGAAATAAAACAAATTATCGAAAAACTTAACAAGAATTTCGGGGGAGGTTCTGAAGATTCAAAAATAATAGGTGCTTTATCCGAAAGAGTTGCGGCTTTAGAACGAGAAAATGAAATATACGCTGATTTAGCTAACATGGGGATGGCTGCTGAGATTGTAAATCATGAGTTTAATCAATTATTTACTAATGTTAATGATTCAATTAAAAATCTAAAGATAGGGGCAAATCAAAATCAACGTTACTGGATTGATCAAATCGAATCTGGCTTTAAAGCGATATCAGCAAGACATACGCAACTTTCACCAATGTATAGAAGTTATAACTTGAAAAAAAGACCTATAAGTGTTTATGAAATTGTTAGTGACATGCTTACGTTCTTTGAATCAAGAGTTAAGAAAAATCAAATTGAAGTAATTAATGAGATAGATCCGGAATTCATGCTCAGTTTATCTCCGTCTAAGGTGTATCCCGTATTTTCTAACTTGATAGATAATGCAATATACTGGATTCTTAATCAAGATGTGAAATTGATACTCTTTAGAAGTGATATTTTTAAAAATGCAATATATATAGAAGATAATGGTCCAGGTATTTCATCTCGCATGGCACAAAGAATATTTGATCCTTTTTTTACTGGAAGACCTCAAGGTAGAGGGCTGGGACTAACAATTGTGAAAAAAGTATTGGACTCACAAAATCATCAAATAAACGTAATAATGAGTCCAGAATCGAGACGATTGAAAGGTGCTTGTTTTGAAATTGTTTTCAATGATGCTGATAAAGTGGGGACTTTAATATGAGAACAACGCTAAATGAAGATGTGAAAAATATTGCAATTAAATACTTTACCGATATAGTTTATATAGATGATGCTTTAATAAACCCTAGAGATTTCTTTCAAAAAAACATAACTCAACTGGAGCAAGCAGCGGGGGCCGAAGGAAGTGTATTACAAGATGCTTCTCCATCTTTTAGAAGACCTATGAGGAAAAATATTGGACAGTTTGAATCTCAAGAGATTGAAGGAACACTGCGCCAGGATAATTCTGTTGTGGATATGAGTGATCATACGAGCGCATTTGATCTACTTTATGAATTTCAACAATTAGGTTGTAAGGCGAGTCCATATTATTTTGAATCAGCACAATCAATAGATCAAGCGGTTAGACTAATTGAAATGTCTCATCTTACAATTTTAGATTGGGAACTTGATTCTACAGAAGGAGAGACCACTGTTAAGATATTAAACCTTGCTATTGATAACAAAAAGAGAATGAAAATGATAGTTATATATACTCGATCTCCAGATAAAGCTAGAAATAGCTTGCAAGAAAATTATGAAAACTTTCCTCCCGTTAGTATTAAAGGTAAGACAGGAACAAAGTATGATTTGATAAAAATGGATAATGCTTTGATTCTAATTTGCGATAAGCAAAGTTTTAACGCTGAAGAAATATTAGAGACATTCATTTCGCAAATAATTTCAAATTACGGTTATTTTCCATTTGGTTTTTTCGATGCTATTAATAAAATGAATGATCAGACGGCTTTAATATTACAACGTTTTTCATATCCGTTTGATAATGCATTAATTTTGCAATTAAGTTCTTCAGGGATCAGCCAAAATGATTATGCACAAATTGTTTCGAAAATGATTTCTAATCATCTATACAAATCGCTCGAATTGAACCCAATAATTCTTCAAAGCATTATTGATAATTGGAAAGTGGAAATTCAAAAGCTTCGCCGGATGAAACAAGAAGAATTTTTAAAATTTATAAATGAATATATTGATGATATTTGTGGTCAACATAAGTTAAATAGTTCTAATGGGAAGATAAATGTAAGTTATCTAAGACTATTGAAACATGTAGAATATGAAAAATGGCAAAGTTACCTACATTTATTAGATAGACTGGATCTATTTAAAACGAAGCCATTTAATGAGCTCCAGGAACTTGTAATGGAAGACTTACTTATAATTAAAACCAAGTTAGAGTTGGAGAAACATCCGTATCATGAAAGTTTAGAGAGCGTGGATTCAAAAATAAAAGAAGAGTATGTTAAGATGTACGGGAATAAATTTAAAGAGAAAATGTTCAAGGTCCTAGAGCCATTGATTCCTGTTATTTTCGTGTTCCTCTTATCTTCTAGGTCGAAGGCTCAAAACATAAGACAATCAGTCAGAGAATTAGTGGATATTATGAAAGT
The DNA here is from genome assembly GCF_036894955.1 of Paenibacillus sp. KS-LC4. Taxonomy (NCBI): domain Bacteria; kingdom Bacillati; phylum Bacillota; class Bacilli; order Caryophanales; family Paenibacillaceae; genus Paenibacillus; species Paenibacillus sp. KS-LC4. Next base: position 1,082,597 of record NZ_CP145905.1, read on the forward strand.
CGTCCCCTACGATTCTGTCTCCATTTCTGAAGTAGATTCACTTAGTGGAGAACGATTGATTAATTATTTTTCAAGTGGGGATTTGTTATTTGGACAAAATAGTAAAGTTTTGGCATGCATTAGCCCAAGCTGCGATGCATTTAATCCGGCAACTAAAGTCGAATATAGTTTGAAATTTATATGTGGTACTATTATTGATAAGGATTCTTCATTTCAGAATTTAAAGGAAGGACAGCATATCTCAGTCCTTCCCAAACCAGATTCTCCAAATGATTTAATTTGCATAAAATGGGATTTCTATAAAACGGAGATTATTGATATCAAAAATAATTTTTCTAATTATAGAACATATACAAGACCATATAGATTTGAACAATCATATTGCCAGCAAATTATTAATTCGTATCTTTCATATCATTCTCGCTCGGGAGTTGACGAATTATTTTTTAAGAAAGATTCTAGTATGAGAAATTTCTTTGTTTTTACAAATGACTGAAAACGTAAGAAGGACTAGATTGTTTTTACAACTAGTCTTTTTTTGTATTTTATTTAATCTAGAGGAGGGTATACATGAATAATTCAGCAGTAACCGAATTAGATAACTTATTACAAAAGAATATCGACAGTTTGAAGGAAAAAGGATTGAAAAACGACCAAAAGGCCATTATTCAGCTTGTCAGAACAATGGATTATTATTTACTTGGATCAATGTTTGGAAATGAAAGGTCAAAAAAAATTCTTAAACATTATTGTTATGGTTGGGGGATTGCTTTTAATGTTTTTATTGATAAGGCAATTGATAATGACAATGTTCCATCTTTTAAAAGTAATGATCGATTAATTTGGTGGGCTGATGCTTTACTAGATTACTGTAATGTCTTAGGAGTATTAAAACAGTGTATAGATCACTCCAAAACTGGTCTTGCAACTGTTGAAAAATTAGCTGACGAAGAGTTTCAAGTTCGTTACAGTAATAATACTATTATGGGAGTGGAAGCCATTGAAAGAGAAGAGTTTTTTTGGCACAATGAATTTATAACACGAACACAAGCTACTCAAGCCAATTCATTAGGTAGTTCAGCAAAGGATATACATGAATCAATGAAAAAATTGGTTTTTATATCGCGTGGATATTTTTTGGGGTATGATACGACGCCGGAGATCGACACTTTTTACTTTAAGTTATCTAAATTAGAAATTCAAAAGAAGATGGGTTACGATTCCTTTCCACCTAATACGTTGTTTGGTGAATATACTTATGAATTTTATCTAGAGGCACTTTGCATATTAAGTAGCTTTTCATTAAAACATTTAGGATTTGCATCTAATCAACTTGCAAAGGGGGGAGAATGTAACTCTGTAAATCTTGTTCAGCTTTTTACGTTAAAATCAGATACTGCAGAATCTTTATCCAAAGCTATGCAAATTGATGTTGAGACAGCGAATAAGTTTATAGACATTTTTACTCTACAAGATGTAAATAAAACCTATGCTTGTTCTAAGGTGAACGGACCGATCCCCCCTTTAATAAAGATATCAAGTAATCATATTTTATATTTCCATTCTGGATTCATGGCACAGCCAGTTCTATTTATGCTAGGTGAGTTAAGAAGGCATTATCAGAAGGATTGGGATCGGGCATTAGATAAAAGAGAAGAAATATTTAGAAATGATCTTTATTCATTATTTCCATTAGATAGATTTCTGAAAATTAATCGACCTATAGTTATAAAATTAGATAGAAAAGTACTTACGGATATAGATGGATTTATTTATGATCAGGACACTGGAACATTAGCATTATTTCAATTAAAATGGCAAGAACCATTTGCAAATTCTATGTTTGAACGAAATAGTAGAAAAAAGAATTTTGAGCAAGAAAGCACTCACTGGATAGAGGCTATTTCTAATTGGCTTTTAGATAAGTCAAGTGAAGAACTGGCTTCTTCTTTTGGTTTGAAAAGTAATGCTTTTAAAGATTATAAAAGAAGTAGATTATTTGTGATCGGACGCAACTTCTCGCAATTCTCTGGGAATGAACTTCCTGATGAAAGAGCTGCATGGGGAATGTGGCCTCAATTAATGAGGTTATTACTTGAGAATAGTTATACTGAAAATGATACTTTGAATTGCTTATTCAACTTACTAATCAAAGACAGCCCTATTGGAAAAGCTAAAAAACGGAATGAGGATTTTGAGAATCAAATAATAGATATGGATGGTTATCGAATAAAAATGATCACTTAATACAATGAGGGTGTCGATATACCAGAAGTGAATACCGTGCTGTTCCTGCGGCCGACGGAAAGCTTGACGGTTCTCGATTTTATCGGCCAATCGCATAAGGACTACAATTTTCAAGATAAGTTTCGTGCGATTTTGGGCAAAACGAAGCATTCGGTCCAGCATTATGTAGAGCATGGTTTTTCGAGTCTTCCGAAGGGAAGCTTTATTCAGCTGGAGAAGCTCGCCAAAACCTTCATTTTACATAATTTGAAGCAGGCCACGATAAACAGAAGAAGCCTTATTTACAAGCTGAAGTATTTTAAAGGGGACACGTGACTTGAGCTGAGCCTTGAGAATTTTGTCCATTACCATGGAATCACCCTGCAGGAGCTTTATGGCGGGAGAACAGGAAAACGTTTCTTGCGAGGCTTAATGGTGGAGGCAGAGGTTCTGGATGCTTTCGCATTCGAGCAGGAGGACTATTTGGTCAAAAGATTGCCCGCCTTGCTCAGCCTTAACTCACGCAGGCTATTAAAATTCCTCATTGCTTACCTATCTGGTGAAAAAAACGCGGCTACAGACGAAGAGCGGCTTATGCTGAATCTGTTCTACTATACGTTCTATCCATCAGAGCCGAGCAAGCAGGGCTTTACAAGCATTGAGCAGGGGATTCAATTTATTGTATCCTGCCAAGCCTTCCGGGAAGAAATCCTTGATATTTTGTCCTATAATGAGAAGCATATCAACTTTGTTGACGAGTCCAATACTTTTCCATATGCGTGTCCACTCCATCTGCATTGCAGATATTCGACCAATCAAATATTAGCGGCTTTTGGCGTGTGGAACGAGCATAAGGCGCCAAGCTTCCGTGAAGGCGTGAAATATTTGGAGGACAAAGGGACGGATATTTTCTTTATTACGCTTAATAAATCAGATAAGGATTTTTCGCCGTCTACCCTATATGAAGACTATGCGATCAACGAGCGGCTGTTTCATTGGCAGACCCAAAGCCGGATCTCGGAGGAGACGAAAACTGCTCAAAGATATATTCATCATAAGCAGCTTGGCCATCGCATCGCCTTATTCGTTCGGGAATACAAGGAAGAGCACAGCTTTACGTCGCCATTTATATTTTTGGGAGAAGTGGAGTATGTCAGACATGAGGGAAATAAGCCGATGAGCTTTGTGTGGCGCTTGAAGAAGGAGATGCCTCCTGCGTTAGTGCCGGCAGCGAATAAAGCCATTGTGTAGAAGGAGGGGATTGGAATGCTTGAGGTGGCTGCGGCTATTATAAGCAATGAACAGAATCAGCTCTTAATCGCTCGGCGCAAAAAAGGAAAGTCTCAGGAAGGACTATGGGAGTTTCCTGGCGGGAAAATCGAGCAGGGAGAATCGGCGGAGTCCTGTCTCCGCAGAGAGCTGCTGGAAGAGATGCGAATTGAGATTGCTCCCCAGCAATGGTTTGGTGTGAATGAGCATTATTATGGTGCTGCTCCTATCCGGCTAATCGCGTATAAAGCTTCATACATAAGCGGTGAGATTATTTTAGTCGATCATGATGACTATCGTTGGGTGAGCCCTAGGGAACTGAAAGATTATAGCTTCGCGCCAGCCGATATTAAGTTTGTTGAGCTGCTGGAGCTCGAACAGAGCTTAGAGATAGATGGAAAATAACATAAACGGGCTATGATAAGCTCAGAAAACCTCAGATTTGAAAGCGATTAGCATGGCTATTGTTCTGCAAAAAAACAATCAAATGGTATTTCGAACCGTGCTCTCACCAGACGTTGACTCCTTTTCGACATCGCAAAAACTCCCATCATGGCAGCAGTAGAATTTTTTTACTACTGCCTACTATGATGGGAGCCTATCAAAGCCTGTTTACTGCTGATGTGATGTGAAAAGTGCTGTTAATGTGTAATCGTCTAGCAATTTTAGTCTAACGAGGTTATCCTTTGTGCAATCATTTTAGTCATAGCATGCTTATGAGGAATACCTGATGAATGGCAGTCAAACACAATTTCCGAGCTATCCTTAATTAACCAGTCATGATAATGTGTGAGTAATTCACCAGAGTACCACTTAAAGGCATTTGGTTCTTTTTCGGGCGGTGGGGCAATAAAAGGCTTATTTACAAACACATTAAAAACGTGTATGCCGTTTTCATTTGTAAACTGCTTATAATTATCAAATATTTCTTTACGATATTCCGGTTTTATGTAGTGCAGCACTCCGCTAGAATAGATAATGTCAAAATGAGTATCTAAACGATAGTCTAAAACGTCTGCCTTAAATACATTGACATGAACACCAATTTTTTCAGCAAGCCTTTTTGTCTTTTCTATTCCTGCGTCAGTAACATCAATTGCGCTAACATCATATCCATTTCGAGCAAAGAATACGGCGTCTTTCCCTTCGCCACAACCAACATCTAGTAATTTTAAGTGCTTTGTAGGCGGCATAAACTGTAAAACCTGATAACAGGCTTCATTGGGCTCAGTTCCCCAGTAATATTTTTCTGTTTTATATTCTTCCTCATAAATGGTAATCGGTTTGTCTCGCGCTACATATCCAAGAAGCTTATCAATGCTTATTTCTAAAATTTTTGATAACTGAGGCAGTAACGAAATATCCGGCATGGTCTGAGCATTTTCCCACTTGGATACTGCTTGAAAAGAAAGCCCTAGCATTTGTGCAAGCTCTTCTTGTGTAAGTCCCTTCTCTTTACGGTATATGCTTATATTTCTAGCTAATTTTTCTTTCATAAATTCCCCACGCTCCTTCATATGGCTCCATTTTATTGAAGTCTCTTGGAACAAACAATAACTTCATATTTGATTTTTTTTAATATTCAACCACCAGTTGAACCAAGCAATAAATTCATATTACACGCAAAGAGATGGTAGTGATGATCGCAAAAGCACTTAAGCTATCGACCGAAACAAATTCAGAATCTGGTTTCGCAGATGACAAGAGCATTCCAGCATGGGTTAATAGCGCAGTAGCAAAGATCAAAAAGCTTGGCATTGTGGAAGGGAAGGGCAATAATCAATTCGCCCCTCAAGACCATGCTGCAAGAGCAGAGGCCGTGTTAATGTAAGGATATATCTTAATTATTCAAGATTAACGTTATTTGCCCCTCTTTCTGATGAAGAGCTTAGAATAGTTGTAAAAAGACGATTTCTTAACGGATATACTCGTTACCGTTGGTGCGTTGCGAGCGCGAACATAAAGTTTTCTTTACATTTCACTTATGTAGCAGTCTACCATGATAAATTAGAAGTAATCGTTGTCGTTTATTGACCGAAGAAGATTTAACTGTCATGGGAGATGGTAGATGCAGCCGTGTACTTGGGCCAAGGCATCGTTGTATGTGACGATATTTGTAGATTAGGAGTGAATGGCGTGAATGTAAAATCCGTGCAATTGGTCAGCGATTATTTCAATGCGATGCAGCAAAGCAAGGAAGCTCGCGCGACGAATGATCAGACGCGTGTGGCAGCTATTCGAAATACACTCATGCAGGGAAAGAAGCTGCGCATCGACGAAATGAACTACTTACAGCGAAAGGATTCCAATTTGTATAATCAGGCAATGAGCCTCTCGATGGAACGCCAAGCATATAAAGACGTATTGCAGCATAGTCGAAGCAAAGCGGACGCGAGTTATTACAGAACGTTCAAGCTGATGCAGATTGCTGGGCAACTAAAGCATGGTGGCTCCGAGGAGCAGCTAATGCGGGTGAACTCGATTCAGGAAGCCCATCGCGAGTTCACGCGATCTAGCAAGTATGCCTCGCTGAGGTAGGGTGGGGCGTAACTGCCAGTGAATGGTTAAGAAGCTTTAGTGAAGCAGCGACAAAACAGGAGCGAGGCAGACAGAAGGGGTGCCAAGAAGGCTGTAAACTACAAGTCTCAGGGCGCCCCTCTTTTTTGTTGGGTTTGTTATTGTGCGAGTATTCCACTCACGTTTACCTTTTTGGATTATATGGTGTTGTAGTGTTCTGGGAAAACAATTTTTGTTAGATCATTTCTAATCTGTTCCACATTTGTAGTTGATAAATTGTTCAAAATGATGATTGTTAACCTGTCATTTATATAACGGATGATCTCATTTTTAAAGCCAACAATGCCGCCGCCATGATAAATTCTTCTCCGATTCTGATCTTCATCTATAAACCAACCGTAACCATAACCATAGCCATGGGAAGTGAATATAGTATCAAGGCTTTCCCTTGTAACTAATTTCTCTGTATACAATGACTGGTCCCACTTGAATAAATCTTCAGTTGTAGAATAAAGATTTCCACCACCAATTGGAAAACTCATATCCATATACTCTGCATTAACAATGCCATTATCGTATTCATAACCCTGTGCCCTGTTAGGTATTATTTCTTTGTGGTTATCACAGCCGGAGTTCTTCATACCCAAGGGTAAAAAGATTTGGTTATTTAAAAAGTCTTCATAAGTAAGTCCTGTAGTCTTTTCTATAATATAGGCCAATAAAATATAGCCTGAATTACTATATTGGAATTTGAAATTTGGAACAAACTCAGGCTCCAAGTCCAGTATTAAACGAACTGTTTTTTCAGTCGTGGTCGGTTGCTTCATTAATTCTTTAATATTAGGGAGTTGTGTAATATTGGGGATACCTGATGAATGTGTTAATAAATGATGCAATTTAATTTGATCACCGTATTTATATGAGGGTATAAACTTTGAGACATTATCTACTACGTTTAGTTCCCCCTGCTCCTGAAGTATTGTGATAGCCATCGCTGTAAACTGCTTTGTTATCGATCCAATTCTGAACTTAGTCTCAGGTGTATTTTTTACTTGGTGCTCTCGATTGGCAAAGCTATATCCACGATTAAACAATATTTTTTCATCCTTAGAGATCAATACACTTCCACTGTATTCCTCGTTCCTTTCCAAAGATGTAAAGAAATCATGAATTTCACTTTCTAGAGTTCGCAATGATTTATCCCCCAGTATTTAAAAGTTATATCTTTTATCATATAGGAAAACATTGGTAAAACAAGCCTTATAGTTTTTTTACCGTTGTGGTAAAATAGAGTTAAGGAGGTCTACACAGACCTCCTTCAGGCTATCGAGACATTCTCGACAGCTTGGAAACACACACTACACTAACTTTGGTTAGTGTTTTTTTTATGGCTTAACGCCTATGCTTATGTCCGAATTCAATAGTGGTATGGAGGAGAAAATGATTGATCAAGGTTTTTTTTAGGTGTGATTTTTTATGCTGGGCTAAAAGGAAGAGGACAAAAGTATGACGATCTGTGGGAGCAGATGGGCATTGGAAGCAGAGCATTTTAATGGCGATGGTATTGTGATGACAAGGCTGTCAAGGAAATCTTGGCAATCATTTCAGAAAAGGGTTGAGCACATGAGATTTTATGAGATGAAGGAGCGAAATTGGGCGGGCTGGAGAAGATGGATATCCCTCTTGCTGGTTATTTGTCTGGTGCTGTCTGTCAGTCCGTCAGTCCGACGGTTCGAGCCGGAAGTTCCTCGGGGACAGATAGACTGCCTGCCATTGAAGTGAGCAGCACGGAGGGCAAGCCGGAAGATACACTGGTGGATGTTGGGACAACTGCTACCTTCTCTGTAATAGCTAGCGGCAGTGGCCTTACCTATCAATGGCAGGTAGATACGACAGGTACAGGTAACGGCTTTAAGGATGTGAGTGGAGCAACAAGCAGCAGCAGACTTCAATAATGATGGATTAGTGAATGAGATGGATGTTAAGGCAATCCTAGCCTATATTATAGGAAAATCCTAAAAATTTAGTAATTGGAAAGTAACTCTACGTAAAAGATGAGGACAGCAGCAGACCGTATTCCTCGATCATTTGACGCTGCGGTCGCCGACTGCTTCAGATACAGGTTGAATATGCCTACATTGTAACCGTCTATGTGTTCAGCTTTCTTGGTTCCCGCATATGACACATGTGGAGTGCTGTGTATTGTTGATGAGGGAATAGTGAGGTGGAGAAGGCCGATATCCCGCCGCTTCATGTTCTTCAGATGACAGCCCTGCCCTGCAAAGGCTGGCTTTCTGGAGCGGATGAATGATGTGGAGACCGTGGATATCGGCAAAAACGCCGATTTGGTTCTTCTGGACGCTAGCCCCATAGAAAGCGTGCAAAATCTTCATGGTATTAACGCTGTGATTAGAATCTAAAGCCGAAATGAACCGTATGATGACAGAGAATCCGGATCATTTTTATGATATGGAATTTTCATTAGCCTTGTGTTATTCATGGTTTTCAAATGCCATAGTAAGACGTGGTAAAGGTATGTCTAACTTTTTTGCTTCTCTCACAACTTCAAGTACCGCAAAACCTGCTTTACTATTGTTATATTGTATGAATAGCCGTGGCAAGCTTCCCTTTGCAAAAATAACCTTGTTAAAAAGCGTGCCGAGAAGTGCAGGTGGAATCCTCGTCAACAGTAGAGTAATCATATCCAGCTTTGCGCCTCTTGCTTTAAGCACAGGAACCATTTCCCTCATATTTTTACCGACATTTGCGAATGAGCTGCTATGATTCATAAGTGCTGGAAAGCTTCCCTGTTTTAACACCTCGGTCTCCATAGCCGCATTCATGGCAAAGTGATTCCATAGCCAGCTTTGCATATCCTTCATCCAGCTTATTTTAAAATGGGCACTTTCAAATAGTTCTTTGACCATGTGGTTGATAGGTTCAGTGCCTGCTCGTGGTTTTTCCAGAAATATCATTTTCAAAAAGCCGCCTCTAAGCCGATTGTCCGCGATGCCGCCACCTGCTCCGGGGAAGCCAAAGACCACATTGTTCATAGACAATGGTGTGATGGATGATTTCAAATCCTGCCAAATGTTATTGAATATGAGAATAGGGGAATTTGTTGCGGCAGTGGATAGGAATTGTGCTGCTTCTGGAAGCTGTTCGGTGTTGACGCTCACAATAATGAGATCATAATTTGGAAGGAGCTCCTCATGTAGTGTGACGTTCCAGCTTTCTTTTATGAGCTTTTTCCCTCTTCGTGCGTCCCACATTTCAAGCTCTATACTGCTTCCGAGGGCTTCTTTTCTGCCTTTTCTAACGTAAAACTCAACTGTATGCCCTGCCTTTTCAAAAGCCCAGGCATATTGGGTTGATATTACACCTCTACCGAAGAATAAAATTCTCATATTGCCTCCTGAAAATATATATTTATCCTTGTTCATGATCAAACAACGTGTTGTATAATGTTATTGTATAGATTCACTATACGGTCATCAACCATCAGATTTTTAATATCTGTCGTATAAACGATTGAACAGAAAATGGAGGCAAAGCATGAAGAAGCAACCTGAAATTACGGACAAAACCAGGCAAACTTTTATAAATGTATTTTGTGATTTATATAGCCAAAAACCAATTGAAAAAATATCTATTCAAGAAATTGCTAACCGATCAGGATATAATCGGAGTACATTTTATCAATACTTTACGGATATTTATGCGTTGCTGGACTGCGTTGAAGAGCGTGTCTTGAAATCCATTAACGAGGAAATGGCGAGCAGAGAGTTTTCTACACATACTTTCCAAGATGCACTTCAATGCTTGGAAAATGCAGAGGAAATTTCAGTGCTTAAAGCCCTCTTGGGAGACTATGGTTCTGTTCATTTTGTCGAACGCCTGAAAAGAGAAATTCCCTTTGAGCGATTGATTGTGGACCTTCCAACAAATGATGTGTTAGCACCCTATATCATTGAGTTTTACATATCAACTTTAATATCTATGTTTCGCCTTTGGATACAAAGCGACAAGGATCTAACTTCGGAAGAATTGGTCAAGTTGGTAGATAGCCTATTCTCAAATGGGATAACACCGTATCATATCTTTGGCAAGGTCAATCCTCGGCGCCTTAATTTGAACAACAAGTAAGGGACGAGGAGAACGAGATTGAATCAGAGACATGATTTGCGAAGCACTAACTTTGGTTAAACGATGCAGTAATACAAGGACGCAAGTGTGACGAAGGATTAGTCGCGTTCGGAATCGGCTTATAGCTTTGCGCCAGCCGTTATTAGTCGTGTACACGATCACTCATATCGCTAGGCTCGCGCTTGTCGGCCACCAGCATATATCCTGTCCCACGGATCGTCCTGATTCTCTCGGGAGTAGCGGGATCGGACTCGATTTTTTTTCGTAAATTACTGATGTGCACAGCGACCGTTCTCGTATCCCCCAAACTCTCCATTCCCCAGATAAGATGGAACAATGTATCGACAGTGACGACACGATTAACGTTTTGTGCCATATGGGACAGCAAACTAAATTCTTTTTTCGATAAAAAGATGGTTTTACTATCTAGGTTGACGGACTGTTCGTAGAAATCCAGTGTCAAACCCGGTAACTCCAGCAGCTGTTCCCTTCTGCTTGTCGACACTCTGCGAAGGTGAGCCTTGATCTTGGCCATGAGTACGCCCGGACTGAACGGCTTGGTCACATAATCGTCGCCGCCATCGGATAATGCGCTGATTTTCACCTCGTCTTCCTCACGGCTGCTCAGAAACACGATTGGCGCATTCGTGTAAAAACTAGATTAAACAACGCCTGCTCCAATCGTTGGGCATCCACCTCGACAATAGGCAAGCCTGATCCTTGATCCTCCATATTTCCGATATCCAGTATGAAATCCAAACCTGCGTCACGCACAACCAGCTCATATTGCTCAAAAAAATCCCGCAAGAAGTGAATAGCGTGAACCGGCTCCATTCGTGCGGAAATGGTTGATATGATTGCTAGTGCGCTTAAGCTGCCGACCGAATCGGGAGCAACGGGCTTCGTGGACGACAAGGAAATACCTGAATGGGCGAGAGGCGCGATAGTTGCGATAAAAAATCTTGGCATCATTCAAGGTATGGGGAATAATCGGTTCCATTCGGCTGGCAATGCGACGAGAGCGGAGACAGTAACCGTTCTGATCAACATGCTGGCTCGGCAAAATCAGTAGGTCACTTGGCTCATTAAAATGGCGGCTACAGAGGAAATATCCCTGTACCGCCATTTTATATTTCAATGGAAAAGCAAGTATAGAAGTTATGACTACAAGCTCGAAGGCAAACCATGGAGACACATAGCGGTGCAGTCTGAATGCTGAAGTAAAGCGCTGATTGTTTTGACATGGGGCTTCGCATAAATGACAGGATAATTGAATTCTTCGTATTCCTCTCGTATTGGAAAAGCCACTTTCTCTTCTTCTAATGAGAACTGAGCATCTACCCCCGATTTATTTCCCCGTGCATCTAATCGAATCCATTTTCCAATGGACCTCATGTAAACGGCGTTTAGCGCATGGATGACGTGACCTGTATCAGGAGTATCTCCCAAGGTTAGACGCTGGTAACAGAACCCGGCTGGTATTCCTTTGCTTCTTAATAAAGCGCATAATAGATTCGATTTTGCATAACAAATGCCCTCCTTGAAGAAAAGAACCTCAGATGCTTTGCACGTAATGCGTGAGCTTTGGATATCCCATGAATGCGAGATGTGGTCACGGACATATTCAAAAGCATTTTTAACATAATCTATTTCATTCGACGATTGGCTATCCAGTTCCGCAGCTAATGCTTTTATTGAAAAATGATCATAATCAACCTCTGGTAACAATTCTAAATAGTCCTCTAAATGATTGGACTCGCATGTAAATGTCATTTGGCTTCCCTCATAATGTTTATTTTGATTTCCAATTCATATACTCCTTTGATTTTTTCAGCAATCTATTTTCATCTACACTTAAAAACCTATTTATGAAAGAAATTGTTTCTAAAATTTAGAGATCCCAATCTTTTTTTATAGGTATGTAGAAACCCTTATACAGAGGAGTACGTACTATAGTGGATTAAATAATTATGCATAATAACTAATATTTATGCAATATTAATTTTGATTTTAAGTTATATCATAAATATTATTAATCACAATCTTCTATTCTATATGAGTTGGTTATTTACATCCTTTGTATAGCCTTAATCCTTGAAATGGCCTATATCTTTCGATCAATAGTTAAGGGAAGGGGGCGAGGGACATGATCTAACCGCTTGAGGGTATGTCTATTACTAAAGGTTGCTCTATAGGTAAGAGGAGGTTCTGTTTTCCTACACGGTTCGACACTAAGGTTTACTATTTTGATTTAAAATTGGTAATATTGAGTGGGTGATAATAATCAAAATGACGGAATAATTATTATGAAACAAACTAAGGCTCATTAGAATAAGAACGGATGTTCATTCCACATATCTCTCCTAGTAGAGATATGTGTTTTCCGTCTTTGCAGAGTTAACATTATATCTAAGACGCACGGTGATATTGAACATGTATAAAGTATTGTGTAATTGAATGACAACAAATGATATTTAGGATAATAGGAGATGAATATGGGAAACAGAAATATTAAGACTTCAAAAACAGATATTGCGGATTATTGGTTTTCAATAGTGGATGAAAGTGATTTAAGTGTAGATGCCGCAGAGGCATATGAAAGATGTTGGAGATGCGGATACGAAAAATCATTAGAGAAATGCCACATTATTCCTGACTCTTTAGGCGGTGAAGATAAGCCTTCTAATCTTGTTTTACTTTGTAAAAGATGCCATTTGGAAAACCCTAATATTGCAGACCCAGATATTATGTGGGATTGGATTCGAGCTTATAAAACTCCATTTTACGACACATTTTGGGTAGAGCAAGGAATGAAAGAATATGAATTTATATACCGAAAATCTTTAGAGGAGGAAATTAAGGAGAGAAATATATTCGATGTAATTAAGTTTAATAAAATAGTCAAAGAGCAGATTAGAAAAACTACCTATCATTTTGGACATCCGTATCTAAATTCAGCAACAATTGCGGGAGTTTTTAGAATTTCATTGAAAAAGTATGAAGAAGACAATTAAGCTTATGTATTTTTATTTCTGATTTTAAACTGAAACAGCAGTAATGCGTCAGTATAACATTTAATTCATTGAGATACGTGTAACAATAGAAATCATAAAAATAGTAGAAGGTGAATAAATGCCCCCTAATTACGACTTTCACAATTGTCTATCTCCACGTGAGTTTGAGGAATTTGTCAGAGATATCTTAGAAATTAAAGAGAAAGTACCTTTTGAAATTTCTGGTCGAGGTAAAGATGGAGGAGTTGATCTTCGCTATTGGGAAGAAATGAAAAAAATTATCGTTCAAGTAAAATGTTATCAAAATAATTACAACCAGCTATTGAATGTCTTAAAAAACCAAGAAAAGCTGAGAGCGAGGGCATTAAATCCCACCCGTTATATTCTTGTTACTTCTATAAAACTTGAATTAACGAAACGGGATGAAATATTTGCATTATTTGAAGGGTTAATTAAGAGCCATGATGACATTATTGATAGGGACGATCTGAATAAGCTACTTGGACAAGAGCAATATCAACATGTAGAGCGTACACATTATAAACTATGGCTCAGCAGTACCAGCATCTTAACATCACTGATTGAGGAAGTAGTTCATCGAGATATTTTAGTAGCATCAGGGTGGGAGTTAGAGGAAATAAAGAAAACAGTGAGAGTGTTTGTCCAAAATCCTAGTTTTGGACGTGCTTTAGATATTTTAGAAAGATCAAGGTACGTTTTGATTTCGGGAGAAGCTGGAATTGGAAAGACAACTTTAGGTCGTTGTTTATCAGCCTATTTCTTACAATGTAAGGGATACAAAGAGTTCATTTATGCAGATACTGTAGGTGTGGCTCTTAGAATGTACAAAGAGAAAGAAAAGCAGGTTTTCTTTTTGGATGATTTTTGGGGAGATATATTTAAAGATGCAAAGCTTCCTCATAGTGAAAGAAAAAATTTGCTTAGTTTTATTCGGCAAATTTCTGATTCTCCCAATAAACTACTAATAATGACCTCTCGTGAATATGTAATACAGCAAGGTCTGATTGAGTATCAAGATGAACAGCTTAAAAGAACATTCGACCTTGGAAAATGCTCGCTTCAACTAGAGGATTATTCAGACCTGATTAAAACAAAAATTCTATTTAATCACCTATATTTCTCACGTTTTGAATGGGAGTATGTCAGGGTAATTGCTAATGGATACGAACGAATTATTCAACATCCTAATTATAGTCCAAGAATTATTGAAACCTTTCTTAATCAAGGCACAGTTTTATTGGAGGATAGTTCTCCCTTGGAGTTTTATAAGAAGTTTCTTAAATATTTGGATGAGCCATTAAGTTTTTGGAAGCATATTTTTATAAATCAAACCTATGGTGCTCAACTAACTTCTCTTATTTTATTTTTATCAACACAACCTATGAGATTATTTGATTTAAAGGAAACTTATTACTCTTGTATAGAAGCTAGTGGTAAAATGGACAACCAAATTCAAGCAATAGAATTTGAAGGCATAATTACACAGTTGGAAAAAACCATGATAAAAACTTATTATAACAGAGAAACCGCATCGATTTTAGTGAATTTTCATAACCCCTCTATTAAGGATTTTTTATATCAACATCTTAGTGTTAATTTATCACACTATGGCAGAATAATTATTCAAGGTAGCCTCTTTTTAAATCAACTTCTTTATATTTTTAAGGCAACGAATATAAATCGCCATATCTATGATGAATCAGATGAGAGCAGTTTTTCGCAAAAAAAGATTCGCTTACCTAAAAAACTTGAAGATATGCTGACTGATAAGATTATTTCAGAGTTTGATCAATTAAAGTACTCTTATGCTGAGAGTGATGTTTTTGAACATAAGGCATCCATTTATGTGAGTTCTGAGGACTGTATCGTGAGGAAGCTACATGATATTTTATTTAACTTTGGTGTTAATGAAAATGCTCAAATAGATAAGTTCGTCGCAAGCAAAATTCAAGATTTATATTTAAAATTCAATAATGAAGAGTATCCATTATCTTATGATGACATGGTCGAATTTCCCTATTTAATCAAAATGGCAATGCCGTTAAAAATTGAAGTTGACGGATATTTGTTAATTAATAACTACTATAAGTGCTCTAGATTCGCAGAGCATTTGCTGATGATTAACGAATTTGAAGAGGTATTCCCCAAAGAATTTATTGATTTTAAGAAAAAAAATTACAAGTCAATTAAGGCTGATATTAAATATGTGCTTCTGGATGACATAGATTTTTTTGCTTCGGATGGAGAATACGACCGAGTCGATTTCCTAATTGATTTTATTTATCCAGAGGTATTGAAAAGTTATAAGTTGCGTGATAGCAAGGCGTTTTGGAAAGAGATGAGAATGACTGCTGGTTACGATGACGATAATGTTAAAGCGGAAAGTAAAAAGCGGTTAGAATGGCTAGAAACTAACAGAAAAAAAATTGAATTAGAGGAGGAACATGAGAGGAAAACAGCAGAATTGATAAAAGCTGAAAGGGAAGCATTATTAGGTGTCAATGAAACATTTTCCGACGAAGAGATCAACGATTTTATCAAAGTGTATTCCCATACCCATACAGAAGCCAGAGAGTTGATTATCTGCTATGAAAACGAAAAACCATGGTATATCTATCCCTTTTTCAACAATTGGAACAGACTATCTTTGTTATTGGATTTCTATCATGACAAAAAGAATCTACCTCTTTCAAGCGCCTATTTTTATGAACAGTTTGCCTCCTACTTAATTAAGATACATAGTATTACGCAATCTAATGGAGATGTAAATGCTATTGTTGAAATGTTTTCTGAATTTGCATTTGATATGATGAAAGATGGCCGAATTGTTTTTTCACAGCAGAATATTGAAAATCATCATGCCTTCATGGATAAGTTGGAAACAGGGCAGATAGATTTGTCCTCGCTACTAGCATTTCCTTTTATAGTTCAAAGAGGAAAATGGTATGAATTTCAGACTCTTATGTTTCAGGTATATTTATCATTGAAAAAAATTTTAAGTCATAACGAAAAGCAACGAGCAGTTTCTTATGTTGATTTTTTGAATTTGAAAGATGCTTTTCTAGATCATGAACACGATATCTGGGTTCTATGTTCGGAGTTAGATCTTCAAGTTTTTAATCAAAATTATTTAGTTCCGATTTTAAATGAATATTTAACGGCTGTTAATACGATTAATCCCCAAACAGTATGCAGCTCTGCTTTCCGTTTTTTTGAGCTCGTTTTGAATTTTAAAATTCCGCAGAATACACTTCTTCCAAGTAATTCAGGATCGAGTTGCAACGGGTTATGGGTCTCAGCGTTAGAGTTTATCGATCACGATTTATTGGAAGTGGAACTTTACATGAGCAGTTCCGAGGATGAGGTTAATAATAATCATTCGGAGTTGTTACGTTTAAGTGGATTTATTATGCAACATGGCTCAGAAGGTCTCGATGAGGATGAATATGAACTGGACCTTGCTAAACACATTGTAAATCCAGAACTGCTGGAGATCCTTGACGATTTGGGTGTATGTAGTTTTTTATGGAATTCATATCATCAAATATTAGAGATTGTAGAGAATACAGTAGCTGCTAATTATAATCTACGCTTGGATTCTTATACTAATAACCCGCAAACTCGGAGATTTGCTTTGGTCGATTAATAAAGGTGGTTAAGATATGAGATTTCCGGATAGTGCGGGTTTGCATTTATCTATAGTCGATGGTTTTGTTGAAAATGAAGAAATAATAATTCAATGTATCGATAATTATCATTATCCTTTTCGTGATTTTGTTGGGATGGCTAAGAAAAAGGATCTTATTTCTTTCGATCTTGATGATTGCATGCAAGTACCTAGACTTTATATTATCGCGGGCCATCCAGCTAAGGTTAGTCGTACAGAACAAGTTTGGAGAAAAAGGATTAAGCAGGCTTTTGATGATCTTTTACAAAGTGATAATATTCTTAAAAAGATAAATAGAAACCTCAATGAAACAGAGTATTACTGCTTAGAATCTTTTTATTGGCTCTATCTATCAGAAGTGATAACTTCTGATAAGGTTTGTTTTCCGCTGGTGAGAGGATTTAAGCCATTTGAGGATGACTTGGATGTTTTAGTATTTTATATGGATCATCATCCAAGTGAACACTCACTAGAAATGATTGAAAAGACAATTGCTTTCTGGCTCGACCGTGAGCAACCAACTTTAAAAGGTTATCAATGTTTAACACGTTCATTTATTTTGCGAAATATGGTGGGCCGTAAAATACTTTCCACTTTTCCTGACAAAGATGGAAGTTGGGGCATGCTATTGGAAGGAGGTATATTTTTACCTCTGGCGGATGATTTTGATGTCGGCTTAAGTAAGCTAAATAGCAAACATATTGGGCAATGGACTGTTGGTGAAATAGAGGAGATATTACTTAATCCTATATATGCATACGGATACTATTATCAACACATCGATTTAATTTGTGAATGGTTTTATGTTTTTCTTTATTCTCTGGTCACAATTAACGAAGAAGAATTGAAAAACATTAAACTTGAAATATTATACCGTGATTATTGCGAATATTTAGGCAGACATATTTGTCCCTATAAATTAATTGAACAAAAGAATATTGAGGTAAATCAATCTATAGCAGTATTTAATAAAAAGTTAGGTTCTCTAAGGGAGTACTTAAAAGGTGAGGAGGAAATTGGTGTTTCTAAAAATATTTTATTGATGATGCGCAATCGTAATGCTTATTTACCTGCAGTTCATCGTTTTATCCATAAAAATACTGGCCTGGTTGTAGATCATATGAATGACACTATTCCTTGGAATAATGATAGCTGGAAGTATGCTCTATCTCAGTTGGAGACGGTATCTTGTTCTTATGAAAAAGGAACAAAACTGGAGGAACTAGCGCAATATTTTATTCGTACAATACCGGGTATAAAAATTACAGATGTTAGATCAAGAAAAGGAAGGGCAGAGGTTGATATTTACTGCTGCAATGTTTCATATGATTCTAGTTTGTGGAAACTCGGTGCTTTGATTTTAGTCGAATGCAAGAATCGAGAGACTAAAGTTGTAGTATCGGATATTCGTAACCTGGTTGCGACTATGGAGGCTAAAGGCATTATTGGTGCAATGTTTTTCAGCAGAGCTGGCTTTACGTCAGTTGCAGAGAAAGAAATTAAACATCAACTATCGGGTGGCAAAATGATTATTCCAATTTGTCTTAGTGAACTGAAAGGCATAGACGAAAATGATGGAGCTTATGGTCTTGTTAGGAGAAAAATAGAACAATTTGAGCATACCATGGAAGACAAAACGGAGCAGTTGTACTTTTAATTCAAGGATCCTTATTAGCACAAAAACGATATAAAAGACGACTACCGAACACTAGGAGGTCGGCTTTTTCGCATCAAAACGCCAAAAATTCAGGAAATAGTCATTTCGTTTCAAATTGTAACTCGTCGATTTGCGGGACTTGCGCATGCTTTTCGGTTATAGAGTATTGCTGATCGGAGGCTATATCGTTAAATTGATGGAGTAACGGAGCGGTAATCCAGACTTGCTGTCCATCATTACTACAATGATTAATAGCGCTTGGTGTTCTTGAATTTGGACATCGGCAGCATTCTGGGCTTGAATGATGCGGTATCCTACTCCATGATACAGCGACCATGGGAATTACCCGAATAAAAAGGGCTGGAGCTGTGGCTGTTATCGTTTCATGAAGAAATAAAGCGAATATTTAGGTAGAAGGTTTGCTGATTTTTCACTTTGGGAAATCTATAATGAAGAGGAGTACGAATAAAGCCTCATTTCAGTTATCGGACAGGCTCTTTACAATAAGATGGTTGCTGACCAGAGAAAGCAGGGATTCTGATGAAGGTCGAAGAGGTTATGCAGGAGCTTGAAGCACTTGGCAAGGAGCACACCAAAAAAAAGTATGTTTCCAATGGAGCTCATGAGCCCTTGTTTGGTGTGGCGACAGGCGTGATGAAGCCGATTGCCCGGAAAACGAAAAAAAATCAGCCGCTGGCTGAGCAGCTTTATGCGACAGGAAATTATGACGCGATGTATTTTGCCGGCGTTATTGCGGAGCCTAAGGCGATGTCGGAGGCTGACTTTGAACGCTGGATAGACGCTGCTTATTTCTTCATGCTGTCTGATTACGTCGTAGCCGTAACGCTTTCAGAAACGGATATTGCGCAGCAGGTGGCTGATAAATGGATTGCAAGCGGCGAGGAGCTGCGTATGTCGGCAGGCTGGAGCTGCTATTGCTGGCTGCTTGGCAGCCGTAAGGACAGCGAGTTTTCCGAGAGCAAGCTGGCCGGAATGCTGGATAAGGTTCGCGATACGATTCACGATGCTCCCGACCGCGCCAAATACGCGATGAATCATTTCGTCTATACGACAGCTGTATCCTATGTGCCGCTGCATGACAAGGCAGTCGAAACCGCCGCGGCTATTGGTCCGGTGGAGGTCGTGGATGCGAAATCCAAGAGCAAGCTGCTCAACGCATCGGGCAATATTCAGAAGGAAGTCGATAAAGGACGAATCGGCTTTAAACGCAATTACGTAAGGTGCTGATACTGGCGCTTGTTCAAGAGAACCGTGCAGCCTTGATCAGGCTGAATCATGTAAGGCGGCAGCATAATATGGAGAGGAGTAATAAAGATGACAACGAGTCCAAACAGCGCTTCAAAGGAGCTGTCAATCGAGCAGCAGGAGGAGCTGCTTAAAGTCTTGAAAGCCCGTTTCGATAAAAATACAAATCGGCATCAAGGTCTTGAATGGGCGAGCGTCCAGGCGAAGCTTGAAGCTCAAGCTGGAAAGCTATGGTCGCTTTATGAAATGGAGCGAACCGGCGGTGAACCGGATGTCGTTGGTTATGATACTGAGACGAGCGAGTTTATTTTTATAGATTGCTCGGCGGAAAGTCCTAAAGGCCGCAGAAGCATTTGCTACGACCGTGAAGCGCTAGAGTCTCGGAAAGAGCACAAGCCGCAAAATAGTGCCGTAGAAATGGCGGAGTTCATCGGTATTGAGCTTTTGACAGAAGAGCAATATCGGGAGCTTCAGGAGCTTGGGAAATTCGATTTAAAAACGTCAAGCTGGGTGAAAACGCCCGCTAATATTAGAGAGCTTGGCGGTGCTGTTTTTTGTGATCGCCGCTATAATACGGTTTTCATGTATCACAATGGAGCAGAATCCTATTATGGCGCTAGAGGGTTCCGGGGCTGGCTAAGGGTGTAGCCCTCAGGTGGAGAGCGATTGATTTTTTACAATAGATAGCAGGGAATATAAACATACACTGGAAGAGTCCATAACGTCTGGTTTTACGATGTCGGAGACACTTAATTCCGAATGATAGACGATGAAGAGCAAATACTTTTACGAGATGTTGTTTATGCAAAGAATGCTATCGGCCTATGGTATACCTATAGCTGGTGCCAGAGAGAATTATTAGCGCTTTTTGATTTATTCCTTTCTTTGTGTATTCCAATTGAAACAATAGCAGCATCATGTTTTGAATTCAGTATTGAATTTGGCAATACATATTTACATAATAAGAATGCTTTAACCTCTACTCTCAACGGCGGAGGTTTTTTTATTTGAACATAGAGGCTTGGGATTGGTTATTGTATTATAGATGATAGCAAGACTGCATCAAGAGGCAGTTATTAATAGAGAACATAGGAGGAGCACATGTCCTGGAGTAAAATGAAACAAAATCTGGAGAGCTTTCTCTGTCCTGCGTTAATTGGAAGAGTCGAATACCGTTCAACCAGCTATCGTTATTCGCCCGATAAAGCAGGGCTTTGTTATTTAGCGGTAGATAAAAAGAACGTGCTTAATATGAGTGATGCTGCGAGCTCCATTAGATGGTTTAAGACGGAGCTGGAAATTAAAAATGATTCAAGTATCCAGCTTTCGATCAGCCCTGCTGAAATGGAAGCAGTCAGACTAGAGACTAAGGGGCAAGTTCCAGAGGAGCGACTGGCAGTCATCGCCCGAGGCAGAAAAATATCCGAGCATGCCAAGGAGCTGATGTCGGCACAGTCCGCACTAAGCAAATCCAATTTTGTCGTTGTAGCGAATCATTTTTTATCCTCCCCTATAGATGAAAGTATGGAGAGCGGCGATATTCTATTGAATATTTTAGCTTTAGTAGACAGACGTGTCGGGAAAAAACGAATAGTAAACCTGAATGAAAAAATAAAGCTAAAGCATCCAAGCGTGCAGTATTTTTATGAGCTGCGGCTTCATACGTTCTGATGGTACAGGCATAATAGTTGAAGGAGATAAGAACGAATGATTCGTGTAATGCTCATTGACGATGAAGAGGATGCACTGGATTTATTGGAAATACTGCTAGGGCAAATGGACGATGTTCAAGTAGTAGGAAGATTTATGAATCCGATTCAAGCGATTGAGGCTTTAGGCCAGTCACCCGCGAATGCCGTGTTTTTAGACAACCAAATGCCGGGAATGAAGGGCACGGAGGCTGCTAGAATCATCAGAAGCATGCTCCCGCAAATGCCGATCGTATTCACAACGGCTTTTGCCGAATATGCGGTCGAAGCGTTTGAAATTCAGTCGATTGATTACCTGCTGAAGCCATTTACAATAGACAGATTGCAGAGCACGGTGTCGCGCATTAAGCAAACCTTGGCCGAGTCCGCTATTCTTTCACGTCAAAGAGCGGGGGCGAGCCCCGCTGTTCAATGCTTGGGAGGCTTCCAGCTTGTATTGCCTGATCACACAAGCAAGGGGCTGACATGGAAGACGAAGAAGGAAAAGGAGCTTTGCGCGTTTCTGATCCATTATTCCGGGCGGTCTGTTGGGACTGCCTCCATTATTGAAGCATTATGGCCGGGCTATGATTTGAGCAAGGCAAAGACATATTTGTATACATGCCTGTCTTATTTAAGGAAAAGCCTGGCGGAGCATCATATTCCGATTCATATTACAAAAGCGGATCAAGGCTTTGGCGCTTCCTTGGATGGAGTGAAGGTTGATGTCATCGAATTTGAGCAGCTGCTCAGCAGTACCTTGGCTATGGAGGAGCTTGATGAAAGGGCCTATCATAAAATAAATCAGCTGTACAAAGGCGAATACATGGAGGCCTGCGATTTCAATTGGGCTACTGCTAGACAGCTGGAAATGAAAGCCTCGTACATACACGTGCTTCGCAAAGCATGTGCACATTTTCAAATTCAGGGCAATCTTTCGCTTGCAATAGACAGCCTGCAAAAGCTATTGTCGCTAGCCCCGGATTCGGAGCTGGACGGACGAGAGCTGATTAAGCTGCATTTGAAGATGGGCAATCGCAATGAGGCGTACCGTGTTTGTCTCCAGCTGCAACAAGCAGTCCGCTTGCATTTGGGTGTCGAGCTAGAGGCAGAGACCTTGCGGTTAATTAAAGAAACGACAGACCTAACAGAGCGGCAAGGCTGATGAGAAAAAAAATGACGGCGGCGCTCATAACCTTATCTTTGTTGATTGCAACCTACGTTATGCTGTTGACTTATTCTACTATTCAGTTGAAGCCTATGCCGAAAGCTGTGAATGGGGTTATGGACTTAACGGCGTGGAGGTTCGAGGAGGAAGGGGCGGTTCGGCTGGATGGTCAGTGGGCATTTTATCCAGATCAATTGCTCACCAAGCAGCCCGCTTTCTCCTCTGACGCTGCGGGGGTCATGTCACCTGCACTCATTCAGGTTCCCGGATCATGGTCAAAGCAGATGGACACCCTTGGCATGGCGACCTATCGCTTGCAGCTTCAGATGGGTGATGCGGGTGCTGTCTACGGCTTGAAAACAGCGTCAATCCTAATTTCTAATCGACTCCTTGTTAACGGGGAGGTTGTCGGAGCAAGCGGGAATCCGGCGGAGCAAGAGCATTACAAAGCGCTTAATAAACCATATGTAAGCTATTTTACATTGCAGCCAGGCTGGAATGAAATTCTGGTTCAGGTAGCCAACTATGAATTTCATGTTGGCAGCGGGATCGGTGAATCCCTTCTCTTAGGCAAGGCTGAGCAAATGTCCGACATTCGCGATCAGGCGACCGCACATGATTGGATCGCGTTAACGGCATTTCTGATTATGGGGTTATATTTTATTGGGCTATTCTCGCAGCGCCGAAATGATTTTTCATTGGTAGTGTTTGGCTTCGTTTGCTTATGTATTGCTGTATTTACAAGCGTAAGCGGCGAAAGAGTGCTATTTAATGCGGTCGGCCCCCTTCCATTCTGGGTGTATTTTCGTATCCAGATGGTCTCTACAGTGGGCGTTGGTTTAGGATTTTTTCTTTATGTTTATACTGCTTTTCGGCCCTACTGCTTTAAATGGCTTACTCGAGGAGGGTTAGCCTCTGGAGCGATACTTGTTATGCTGAATATGGGCTTTGCCTCCCAGCTTTCAACAGGCCCCTTTCGCCAAGTGACTTCGCTGTATGTTACGATTTCGCTGCTGTATGCCACATATGTATTCGTATATACGGCTTTGCATAAAGTAGCGGGCAGCGGTTTTTTAGCTGTGGCGGCAATGGCATTGAATGCGCTAGTGCTGAACCAGAATATGAACGTCTATTTCGGTGTGCCCATCTATTCGCTTCCGCCGATTGAGCCTTTTCTTGTGCTGCTAATGCTTGCCTTGCTGATGTCGCTTCGCTTCTCGAATGCTTTCCAAAAAATTGAGGAGCTGTCTGGGCAATTGCTGCAAGCGGACAAGCAAAAGGATGATTTTCTCGCCCGAACCTCGCATGAATTCAAGACGCCGCTTCATGGGGTGCTAAATATTTCCCAATTGATGCTAAGCGATACTGCGCATCCGCCAACTGCGGAGCAACGGGAAAAGCTCCAGCTAATGACCGACATTACAAGGAAGCTTTCGCAGCTCGTTTATGACATTCTGGATTTATCCAAGCTGAAGCAGGGCGAGATGAGGATGGTTCCCGTGCCGATTGATGTTCGTTCGGTAGCAGAGTTGCAGGTGCGCTTTTATTCCTATTTATGTAAGGAAAACCAGATTAGGCTCGTGAATCAGGTGCCGGCGCAGCTGCCATCCGCTTTTGCCGATGAAACCCGCTTGAGTCAGATTATCGGAAATTTACTGGATAATGCGATTAAGCATACGAAAAGCGGAGAAATCATCATTACCGGCAGAGAGCAGGGAGGAAAACTCGAAATTTCGGTGCAGGATACGGGAGAAGGTATTGATCCGCAAAACCTTCCCTATATTTTTGAACCATTTAAGTCACTTGAGGGAGCACAGCATCGCGGCTTTGGATTAGGGCTGCCCATTGCGAAGCAGTTGGTCGAGCTGCAAAAGGGAACGATTGCGGTTGTATCCACGCCGGGAGTTGGATCGACCTTTACATTCACGCTTCCGATTGCGGAGGAGCGGGGAGAAGCGTCTGCTCTCTCAGTCTATTCAAATGCTCAGGCGATGCTCAAGGAACCCGATTATTCCTTCCAGACGCCGTATTATTCAAATCCAAGTGGAAAGCATACGGTACTAATCGTCGACGATCAGTATGTGAACCTGAAGGTTTTAATAGACGCCCTTCAAGCTCTCGACTATCACGTCATCGCGGTCAAGAATGGGTACGAGGCGCTGGAGCAGCTGGATCAATCGGGCAGAATCGATCTCGTTATCCTCGATTTAATGATGCCAGGCATGTCAGGCTATGAAGTGTGCCAGGAAATTCGCAGGCAATATTCGCTGCTGGAGCTGCCCGTTCTGATGGTTACGGCAGCTTATCAGCCGCAGGATAAAGTAGCGGCCTTCCAAGCAGGGGCTAACGATTATTTGCCAAAGCCATTCGATCCTAATGAGCTAAAGGCAAGGATCAGCAGCCTGCTCGCCATGAAGGAATCGCTTGGGCGCGCTGTCCACTTGGAGGTGGCGTTTTTACAATCGCAGATCAAGCCTCATTTTTTGTATAACGTGCTGAATAGTATTGTGGCATTAAGCTATAAGGATGTAGAGCGCGCTCGGAAGATGATTGTCGATCTGGCCGATTACCTGCGGGGAAGCTTTCGCTTCAGCAATACGGAGGAGCGCATAGGGTTTGCAGAAGAGCTTAGTCTTATCCGTACGTATGTGGAGATCGAGCAGGCCCGCTTCAAGGATCGAATTCGCTTCGAATATACGATTGAGGAGTCTGCATATAGCTTGCGAATGCCGCCGCTTATATTGCAGCCGCTTGTAGAAAATGCAATTCGTCACGGCATCGGTGATCGCATGGAAGGCGGCATGGTTACAATGACGGTGGAGGAGCTTGATTGGGGCTGGCGAATGGTCGTAGCCGACAATGGAGTAGGAATCGCATCTGAACGCCTGAAGACGCTGCTTGAACGCAATGATGCAGCTGAGCCGCAGGGGGTCGGTCTGCGTAATATTAACAAGCGCTTGAAATACGAATACGGAATTTCGCTGGAGCTGGAGAGCGAGCTAGGGCTCGGTACAAAAGTCACCATACGTATCCCTGCCTCGCGGGTTTAACAGGCTGCTAGGCTGAACGCGGCAGAGCTTCAAAATAGGTCTCCATACAGGCATTCATAACAGGCTCTCATCGTTTTTCGATGGGGCCTAGTTTTTTTGTGGAAAAATGTCGGTTTTTAAGGTTTTTTTAAGGTGCCTTCCTGTATGCTGAGCTAGATTCTATGAACTATGCGACAGAATGATAATGCGGAGAGGAAGATGCAGCTTGGTTCCAATAAAGAGTAAGCGAAGAATGAACGATATAATCCGAAAAATGGTACATCTTGCACTTGCCGTTATGCTTATGATATCGCTGCTATCAAGCGGAGGTACGGCTTGGGCGGCAACCGGCTGGACATCAGTGGATGGCGGCGGTACGAATGGCTTGAACGTGAACGCAGTAAGAGGAGCGGCCTACACTGTACTAGCCGTGTTCAACAATGAATTATATGAAGCATGGCAGGAAACGAATGGATCGGCAGACCAAATTCGCGTTAAAAAATATAACGGAACAAGCTGGACGAGCCTCGACGGCAACGGGACAACTGGCTTGAACGTAGACACTACAAAGGCGACATATCAGCCTGCTATGACTGAATATGATGGTGCTTTATATCTCGCTTGGGCTGAAAGAAACTCAACCTCCAACATTAATCAAATAAAGGTAAAGAAATATAATGGCACGAGCTGGACGAGCGTTGATGGCGGCTCAGATGGTCTAAACATTGATGCTTCAAGAGGAGCAACATCCCCTGCATTGACTGTTTACAATAACAATCTGTATATAGCGTGGAATGAGGTTAATGATAACAACGCCAATCAAATCCGGCTCAAGAAGTATGACGGCACGGCTTGGACAAGCGCTGACGGCGGCGGTGCGAACGGTTTGAACGTAAATACTTCAATGGGTGCGGCTATCCCTAAAATGGCTGTATACAATGGTTCTTTATATGTGGCGTGGCAGGAAACGAACGGAAGCGCTGTTCAAATTCGCGCCAAAAAATATGATGGGACGGCTTGGACGTCAATTGATGGCGGCGGCACAACCGGTTTGAATATAAACGGGGCAAAGACCGGAGCCATTCCCTCATTGGCTGTATTCAACAACGCCCTGTATTTGGCGTGGGACGAAATTGTCGGAACGAATGATAATCAAATTCGAGTCAAGAAATACGACGGAAGCGCTTGGACGAGTGTGGATGGCAACGGGACGTATGGTATAAACAAGGAAACTGATTACAGGGCAAACTATGCTGTGTTAGCGTCGCTCGGTAACGCTTTATATGCAGTGTGGCAGGAGTTCAATGGAACCGCTTTTCAAATCCGGGTCAAAAAGTATGACGGTACGAGCTGGGTGAGCGTAGATGGAAATGGAGCCAATGGTCTGAACGTACAGGTCTCGAGAACGGCACAATTTCCTGCGGCAGCAGCGTTCAACGATGTTTTATATGTCGGGTGGCAGGAGACGAACGGAACGGCTGTACAAATTCGCACATCCAGTTATTTGCCGCCTGTGCCGCCGACAATTAATAGCGTAACTGTGAGTCCAGACACTGCAAGTGTTGCACAAGGAGGAAGCAGCCAGCTTAGCGTTACGGTGGATGCAGCAGGAGGAGCAGCGACGACGGTAACCTGGACGAGCAGCGATTCGAGCAAGGTCGCGGTGAACAGCACGGGGAATGTAACCGTAGCAGCGAATGCAACGCCGGGTACTTACACGATTACGGCAACGTCAACGGTGGATAGCAGTAAAAAAGGCACCTCGACGATAACCGTCACAGAAGCGCCAGCGATCAACAGCGTCAGCGTGAACCCAAGCACGGCAAGCGTCGTGCAAGGAGGAAGCGAGCAGCTTTCAGCATCGGTAGATGCAGTAGGCGGAGCGGCGACGACGGTAACTTGGACGAGCAGCGACGCGAGCAAGGTCGCGGTGAACAGCACGGGGAATGTAACCGTAGCAGCGAATGCAACGCCGGGTACTTACACGATTACGGCAACGTCGACGGTGGATAGCAGTAAAAAAGGCATCTCGACGATTACCGTCACAGAAGCTCCAGCGATCAACAGCGTCAGCGTGAACCCAAGCACGGCAAGCATTGTGCAAGGAGGAAACGAGCAGCTTTCAGCATCGGTAGATGCAGTAGGCGGAGCGGCGACGACGGTAACTTGGACGAGCGATGATGTGAACAACAAGGTAGAGGTAGATAGCACGGGTAATGTAACGGCAGCGTCCGATGCAACGCCGGGCACCTATACGATCACAGCAACGTCGACGGTGGATGGCAGCAAAAAAGGCACCTCGACGATAACCGTCACAGAAGCACCAGCGATCAACAGCGTCAGCGTGAATCCGTCTAGTGCGAGTGTCGAGCGTGGAGGAAGCAAACAGCTCGCAGCATCAGTAGATGCAGTTGGAGGAGCGGCGACGACAGTCACCTGGGCAAGCGATGACGTGAACAACAAGGTGGAAGTAGATAGCACGGGAAATGTCACGGTCGCAGCGGATGCACCGTTAAGTACCTACACCATCACAGCAACGTCGACGGTGGATGGCAGTAAAAAAGGCACCTCGACGATAACGGTCACGGAAGCGCCAGCGATTAACAGCGTTAGCGTGAACCCAAGCACGGCAAGCATCGTGCAAGGAGGAAACGAGCAGCTTTCCGCATCGGTAGATGCAGTAGGCGGAGCGGCGACGACGGTAACTTGGACGAGCGATGATGTGGACAACAAGGTGGAAGTAGACAGCACGGGTAATGTAACGGCAGCGTCCGATGCAACACCGGGCACCTATACGATCACAGCAACGTCGACGGTGGATAGCAGCAAAAAAGGCATCTCGACGATCACGGTCACAGCGGCAGCCTCCTATTCCATCAATGCAATTACGGATCAATCGTTAACGGCACTTGTGCAGGGATACGAAGCTGGCACTCAACAAACAAAAACGATTCTGGTCGCAAATTCGGGAACGGGCATCTTGTCGAATCTGTCGGCAGCGCTTAGCGGCGCAAACGCTAACGATTTTGCAATAACCCAGCCAGATTCTATTCTAATGAACAGCGCGTCAACCGATTTTAATATCCATGCAAAAGACGATTTGCCGGCAGGCACCTATACGGTAACGGTAACCTTATCTGCCGATCATATGACATCCGTCTCCTTTGTCGTTACGCAAGTCGTAAACTTGCCGAATGCTCCCGAAAATCCACAAAATCTTGTGGCAGTCGGCGGCGACCGTCAAGTTATGCTGAACTGGAGTACAGTATCGGACGCCTTGCAATACCGTATTTATATGGCAACGGATGCTGACCCAAATAACCTCGTTGAGGTGGACATTGTTACATCACCTACTTACAACGTACAAAACCTGGTCAACGGCACAACCTATTACTTTGTCGTAAAATCAGAAAACGCGGGGGGCTTGAGCGGGGCATCGAACCTCACAAGTGCGACCTCATCCACAATTCCGGAAGCGCCAACGAACGTGTCCGCAGTGGCGGGCAACGGGCAAGCTGTCGTCACGTTTACGGCTCCAACGAATAATGGTGGAAGCGCGATTACAGGCTATGAGGTGACAGCATCTCCGGGAAATATCAGCATAATTGCAGGAGCAAGTCCAATTACGCTCACAGGTCTGACGAATGGAACAAGCTACACCTTTACGGTAAAAGCAATGAATGCGACGGGTAGCAGCTCTGCTTCTGCGGAATCGAATGCAGTCATTCCGGCAGCATCCAATACGCCATCTCAGCCTTCTGCTCCATCGACATCGGGCACTCCGAATACGACGAATACTCCAAACAACGGTGTGAATATTTTGGTAAACGGAAAAGTTGAGAATGCGGGTACGGCAACGGTTGGAAGACGAAACAATCAAACCGAAATAACGGTCATTGTGGATCAGAAAAAGCTGGATGAGAGACTCGCTGCGGAAGGGCAACAAGCTGTCGTCACGATTCCAATTGACCAAAAATCCGATATTTTCGTCGGAGAGCTGAACGGTCAAATGGTGAAAAACATGGAGGACAAGCAGGCTATCCTCGTGTTCAAGACCGAAAATGCGACCTACACGCTTCCGGCAGGACAAATGAATATCGCTGCCATATCCGAGCAGGTAGGTGAATCCATCGCCTTGCAAGATATTAAAGTGAAAATTGAAATTGCCCATTTGACAACAAATACGCTCGAGATGGTGGAGAACGCAGCAGTTAAAGGCCAGTTTACGCTGGTTGGTCAGCCGCTGAGCTTTACGGTGAGAGCGGTCTACGGAGCTAAAATTATCGAGGTCGTGAATTTTGATGCCTATGTGGAAAGGTCGATTGTGCTTCCAGATGAAGTGGACCCGTCCAAAATTACGACAGGTGTTGTCGTTGAGGCAGATGGCTCCGTACGTCATGTGCCAACTAAAATTCGTCTAATTAACGGGAAGTATGTGGCACAAATCAACAGCTTGACGAATAGCGATTATACGGTTGTATGGCATCCGCTTGAATTTAACGATATGGTGAACCATTGGGCGAAAAATGCCGTGAATGACATGGGCTCGCGCATGGTCGTCGAGGGAACAGGCAACGGGCTGTTCAGCCCCGACCTGGAAATCACCCGTGCTGAATTTGCAGCCATTATCGTTCGCGGATTAGGTCTGAGGCTTGCGAATGGAGCTACGCCGTTCTCGGATGTGAAAGCGACCGATTGGTTTAACGGCGCGGTCAATACAGCTTATTCCTTGCAGCTTATCAATGGCTTTGAGGATGGTACCTTCCGTCCGAACGACAAAATTACAAGAGAGCAAGCCATGGTTATTTTATCCAAGGCGATGGCGATAACTGGTCTGAAGGCGAAGCTGCCTGAGCAATCGGCAGAGGCTGCCCTTCATCCGTTCGCGGATGCAGCGGAAGTGTCTGCATGGGCGCAAAGCGGCATTGCGTACAATGTGCAAGCAGGCGTTGTATTCGGTCGAAGCGGTGATTTACTGGCACCGAAGGGGAATATGACCCGTGCTGAGGTTGCAACCATCATACAGCGATTATTGCAAAAATCGGATCTGATTTAAGCCTTATAATCATATAGGAATATCCTTTTCATCAAGTCCTGCTTCATTATCGAGCTAACGCTGGATAGTGGCAGGACTATTTTTTTGGAGCGAATATAGCACAAAATATCCACTAACGATCTTGTAATAGGCGCTTGTCAATTTGATAATAGAGGTAGACTATCTATAGAAGCTGAGGATGCGTGAGATGCCAAAAAATGATAATATGCTGGCTATTCTCTGGATGCTGAATGCGGGCGGGAAGATGACCGCAAAGCAAATATCCGAGAAATTAGAAATAAATATAAGAACCGTATACCGATACATAGATGCTTTATGTGCCAGCGGAGTACCGATTATTGCCGACCCTGGACATCATGGCGGATATCGCCTTCTGAATCAGTTTATCCGTTCACCGTTGGTATTTAATATGGAAGAGAAAAAAGCGCTGCTTCATGCTGCTGTCTTTGCAAAAGAAGCAGGCTACCCTCTGAGCGAGGCGTTAGAACAGGCCGCTTCCAAGTTGAAAATGTATTCCAATCAGGAGCAGGAAAGCTCGCTTAACCGTCATATAGCCGATTTTGAGGTGATTAACCGTAAGGGTGACCCTTCAGTTCAACCGATTTTGCTGGAATTGGAGCGGGCTATTGCACAGAAATACGCTGTAGAGCTGCTTTATCACACAGGACGTGAGGAGCGGCCCAAAGCTAGAGTGCTAGACCCCTATGGAATGATTAACTGGAACAATAAATGGTATACGGTGGGGTTTTGCCATCTCAGAGAAGAAATACGCAGCTTTCGAGTGGAAAGAATTGTACAGCTGAAGCAGACCTCGATTCGATTTAAGCGTCCTGAGGTTTTTTCGGCCCGTGAATTTTTTATGCAAAGGCTGCTGCCTGATATATCAGGCAAGGATGGATTAATTTCACTGATTATTGAGGGAAGATCAGAAGCTTTGGATGACCTGTGTCACCATTGGTTTTTGGGGCATCATCTGCAAGAGCGAACAGCCAAGCAAGCTATCTTTTTACTTGAAGAGGTACCCATTCATACACATATTCCTTATATGCTTTTACCCTTTGGGAAATCCATTCAAGTCGTCGAGCCAAGGAGCCTAAAGGAAAGGTTGGTTGTGGTTGCGTCGGAGTTAATCGAACATTATCGGCTTTAATAGCTTCACTGACAGTGGATGTCAGTGAAGCTATTTTATAATGGAGATCATAACGGCTTGCTGCTGAAAGGCCAAATTAGGAGGAGTTACAAATGACGAATACGGTATATCTTTATGTGTTTGACACTATGTCAGACTGGGAAATCGGCTATTTAACGGCTGAGCTGAACTCGGGCAGATATTTTAAAAAGGGGATAGCCCCCTCCAAAATCGTTACCGTGGGAACGGAACAGGCACTTGTAACGACAATGGGCGGATTGAAAATATTGCCGGATATCAGGCTGGACGAGTGCAGCATCGAAGGCGCAGATACATTGATTTTACCCGGTGGAGATACATGGACAGATTCCGTTCATCAACCCGTTTTAACGATGGCTGATAGGTGCTTAAAGGAAGGGACATTAGTTGCGGCAATTTGTGGCGCGACAATAGCTCTTGCCCAGAGCGGATTGCTAAACACACGCGGGCACACAAGCAATGATCTGGATTACCTCAAAATGGTCTGTCCCGCGTACACAGGAGAGGACTATTTCAAAGCGGAGCCCGCGGTAACGGATGGACGATTGATCACTGCTTCTGGGGTAGCTCCATTGGAGTTTTCCGTCCATGTCTTGAGGGAACTTGATGTACTCTCGCCAGAAGCCTTAGAAGCCTGGTATGGCCTCAATAAAACGCAGGAATCCAACTATTTCTACGAATTGATGAGTGCTGTTCAGTGAAGCAATCTTATACTATCTTTGGAAAAGAGTGATGAAGTGGAAACAGCTATTTTTACTGTAACAAAGTGGGAGGAACAGCCCCTTGCTAATCCTCTTAGCAGCTTCCCCATTAATACGGCAAAAGTTGAATATGAAATTAAAGGAATTTTAGAGGGGAAGGCCACTTTAGAATATTTGCTGTATTACTTAGATAGTAATATGGAGGATGCTGAGAAGGCTAAGTCCAAAATTGCGGGTTTTCTCCACTTTGAAGGACATTATGATGGTCAATATGGAACGTTTACAGCTTGTGAAAATGGGTTGTTTGATAATGGCACTCTGGATAGCCCAGCTCAAATTATTAATGGAACAGGAGAACTGAGTAAGTTAATCGGTAGCTATAATTATCATTTTATCGGCCACACGAGTGAATTAGTATTAGATTTTGAATGGGGAAAATAATATCGTTTACCCTATTTAAGTAATGACCTGCCCTGTCTGGGTAGGTCATTTTATTAGGGCGTGTCTGAAAACCCGCTCAGTGGCCCCTTTCACCGCTTTTTCACCCCCTGGTACGCCTTCACAAACGCGCCTTGCATGGAACGAAAATTCGGCTTTAAGAAAGCTGCAAAAATTATGGTAAGACCTATAATTTAGAATGTATTAATGTATGCGCTTACTTGCTATAATTTACCTTAATAAGGGGGTGATAGTAAGATGGTGTTGAGACATGACACAGGATAAGTGTTATGCGGCAAAGTGAACAATCTACCCTATATAGGCAGATAATAACAAAAAATTAGGAGGTATTTTTATGTTTAAATTAAAGCTTAATAAGAAAATTTTGACGGTGTGCCTTGCAGCTTCAATGAGTTTGGGTATGTTCTCAGCAACCTCAAGTGCAGCGACAGACTATTGGCAAAATTGGACCGATGGTGGCGGATACGTAAATGCTGTCAATGGGTCAGGCGGCAATTATAGTGTGACATGGTCGAATGTCGGGAATTTTGTTGTGGGTAAGGGCTGGAATTTTGGAACGCCAAACCGGGTAGTTAACTACAATGCCGGCCTTTGGGCTCCGTCTGGGAATGGATATTTGACGTTTTACGGATGGACAAGAAACTCGCTTATCGAATATTACGTCGTTGATAGCTGGGGTACTTATCGTCCTACCGGAACGTATAAAGGAAGCATGACCAGCGATGGCGGCACTTATGACATTTATACGACTATGAGATATAACGCGCCATCCATAGACGGCACACAAACCTTCCCTCAATATTGGAGTGTCCGCCAGACGAAGAGAGCAACTGGGGTCAACTCCGCGATTACGTTCAGCAATCACGTTAATGCATGGCAAAGTAAAGGAATGAATCTGGGAAGCAGCTGGAGTTACCAGGTATTCGCGACAGAGGGCTACCAAAGCAGCGGAAGCTCTAACGTAACGGTGTGGTAAGAGCTATAGTAACCGTTGTTTAATTATGAATAAGGCTTGCCAAGGCCTGCCGGCCACATAGCCGGCGGCCTTATATATTTCAAAAGAAGATAGCTGCCTGCATACTTTTTCTATCCGCTTAAAGGAGAAATATGAATGAGAAAACGATTTATTTTCCTTTTACCCGTATTCCTAATGGTTGTTATCGCTTGCTCGCAACAAATGCCTGAAAAAACCGAAAAAGCAGGAAAGACCGAGAAGATTGAGAATGCCGAAAAGACCGAAAATAACGAAATGATAGAGAAGACCGAAAATAATAAAAATAAGGATAGTCTTGTCTTTGTAAAAGGTGGGACTTTTGTCAATACGAAGTCCAACTTTTATGGGAAAAGTATAACCATATCAAGCTTTTACATCGACAAATATGAGATAACTCAAAAAGAGTGGGTTGAGGTTATGGGAAGCAATCCCTCAGGATTCAAGGGCGACGATTTACCAGTAGAAATGGTGAGCTGGTATGATGTTATTGAATACTGTAATAAACGAAGTATAAAAGAGGGCCTGATGCCTTATTATGAGATAGACAAAAATAAAAAAGATCCAGGTAATAAGAGTGAGCACGATCAACTAAAATGGACCGTAACGATCAATGAAGGAGCAAATGGTTATCGGTTACCGACCGAAGCGGAGTGGGAATACGCCGCGGGCGGAGGTCAGGCGAGTAAAAGCTATATGTACAGCGGGAGCAATAATGTAGAAGAAGTGGCTTGGTATTGGAAAAACGCTGGAGACAAGCCATTATCAGGAGATTGGAACTGGACGATGATAGAAGGCAACAAAAATAAAACAAAAACGGTCGGTCTCCAGAAGCCTAATGAGCTAGGACTTTACGATATGTCAGGCAATGTAAGGGAATGGTGCTGGAACTGGTATGAAGACGGAAATTTGGACAGCGCTAGCGGCTCTTTACGAATTGTAAAGGGTGGCGGTTGGATTGGCGACATCAGAAACAACGAGATATCGTATCGGGGCAAGTTCGAGGCTAACGGCTTTGGCCCGGATCAAGGCTTTCGTGTCAGCCGCGCTGGGTAAGCGGGAGCAAGCGCGGGAAAGAGGCGGCGACATTCTCGGCTCTTTCTGATAAGCATCTCAAGGAAGAGATTCTAATGAAGGGTACCTTCTCGTGGAAATACGAGTCAGGTGCCCTTTTGCGTTCGCCGTTAGCCTATAGTGTTGATAAACATGCGAGCCCTTCAGTGCATTCCATAAATCACATGTTTTTTACATGTAGCGCCCTATGTCATAACCAGAGCTTTAGCATACTGTTTGCCTGCCGATAGAAGGCTGTCACTCATCTCCAGATCTTGAACCGACCTTGCAAGAGCAAGAGAGCCGACCATGGTGCTGAGCAGGGCGCTGCCCTTGGTTAGGTCGATTTCCGCCAGATTGGAAATAAAAGCAATCATCCGCTCCAGTTCAAAGGTGAATACTTGCCGAACCTCTTCGGAGGAACGGGAGATTTCGCTGGAAAGGGCAGGAAGAATGCAGCCCATCTCCGTTTTGTCCCGATGGTACGGACTTAAATAATAATCAATGACCGTATTGATTTTGGGATTGTGAAGCTCCTGATCAGCGATATTTTGCAGCAGTGCGATCGTATCGCTGATGGCATACTGGCAGGCTTCAGCGACCAATTGTTCTTTATTTTCAAAATGCGAATAAAACCCTCCATGGGTCAACCCGGCCCCCTTCATAATGAATGGGACACTTACATCGTGAATACCATTGGTGCGAAAAGCCTGGGCAGCACTTTCAACGATTTTATTCCGTACTTTAAGCTTATGGCCTTTGGGATATGGCACTATAATCACCCCCTAACTTCTTTATTACCTTCATCATTTTATCTTTTAAAATATTATAATCGTCATAATTAAGCGTGTCAATTTTGCGATTCAAAAACGGTTAAAGCAGAAAAGGTTAAACGCGGCTGTTGACGCTTTTAAAATATGATGGTTATAATATATTATGTTCATCATATTTTGGGTAACGACTTCATCAGGAGGTATCACGATATGAATAAGCTTGAAGCTGTTGAAACGTTGGTCATTGGATCAGGTCCGGGAGGTTATGTGGCGGCGCTGCGCTGTTCACAGCTTGGAATGAAGACGGCAATTGTGGAACGCAGTCAGCTTGGAGGGGTATGCACACATGTTGGCTGCATTCCATCCAAGGCATTAATAGCAGAGTCGTATCGCTATGATTTACTGCAACAGTTTTACCCTGTAGAAGCGGCAGCGTCCTTTAAGGCTGCGCAGCTAATCAAGCAGGGGATTGTGAATAAGCAGGCAGGCGGAGTTCATTATTTATTGCAGTCTGCCGGTGTAAGCATTTTGGAAGGAGAGGCCCGTTTGGTTGACGAGCATACAGCAATTATCAAACAAATGGGACAGGAGCAAACGATATCTTTTAAGTACGCCATACTGGCAACAGGCTCTCGCCCGATTGAGCTGCAAGCTTTTCCGTTTGGCGGGCGTATGCTGTCTTCGACAGAGGCTCTTTCTCTCCCAGAGGTTCCTGCTAGCCTAGTGGTCATCGGCGGTGGATATATCGGTATTGAGCTGGGGCAGATGTATGCCAAATTTGGCGCCAAGGTAACGATTCTAGAGGGAGGAGAGCAAGTTTTGCCGGGATTCGAGGCGGAGCTTGCAGCCCCTGTTGTCAAGCAGCTTAAGACTGATGGGATAGATATCGTAACTGGCGCGGCAACCGGGAAAATGGTACACCATTCGGATGCTATTACGGTTCATTATTCTAAAAATGGGGAGCAGTATCAGGTTACAGCGGAATTTGCATTAGTTACTGTAGGCAGAAAACCAAATACAGACGGTGAGCTAGGGCTGGAGCACATCGGCTTGAAAGTATCAAGCAGGGGACTAATCGTGACGGACGAACAGTGCAGAACGGCTATCCCGCATATTTTTGCAATTGGAGATATTACAGCTGGCCCGGCGCTAGCTCATAAAGCGTCCTATGAAGCCAAAGTTGCAGCCGAAGCTATTGCAGGTCTTGCCTCCGAGGTCGATTATAAAGCGATTCCGCTCGTCGTTTTTTCAAGTCCAGAGCTGGCCAGCGTTGGCTTAAGTGAAACGGAAGCAAAGGCAAGAGCCATCCCGATTGTTATTGGGAAAGCCTCATTTTCCATTAATGGAAGGGCACTGGCATTGAGGGAAACCGAAGGCTTCGTCAAAATTGTCGCGGACCCGATTTCAGGAATCGTGATGGGTGCGCAAATCGTCGGAGTAGAGGCATCCACACTCATATCGGAGCTTGCGCTTGCCATTGAGATGGGGGCAGCCGTGGAAGACTTGGCGATGACGATTCATCCCCATCCTACATTGGGAGAAGTTATTATGGAGGCTGCTGAAAATGCGGTCAGAAAAATGAAGCTGAAAAGTAAATAAGAGCAGCAAATATAACTGTATAAAGAGAATGTGAATAGGAGAGATCGAACGATGCGGATAAAAGCAGGTTTTTATATGGGGATTGCGATTGTGCTGATCGTTGGTGGAGTACTTCTTGTTATGAAAGGAAACGACGCTGTCAGTTTGGCGGAGAGCAGGAAGCAGGGTGTGCTTGAGGCAGGTGTGAGCTTGCAAAAGAATACCTATTATGCGGATTTCTACATTCAGGAAGGTGAAATAGGCAGGCTTAAGGTTAATCAAAAGGTTGCTGTTCATTTTCCAAATTTGGCTCGTGAGATTCAGATGGAGGGTGTTGTGACTTCCATTGCAGCCGCGCCGCAATTTGCCAACCTGCGTATGACACGTGAGAAAGGGCAAGCAGACTTAAGCATGTTTCTTGTTCGAATCTCAATGGAAGCAAATGCGAATTTGCTTCCGGGCATGACAGCGGAGGTGAGAGTTGATGAATTCGCTGATTGACGAATGGAAGCATGTAGCGGGCAGCAAATATGCTCGCCTGATCTTTATTGGACCGATCCTTGCGGCCCTCTTTTTTGGATTGATGTTTTCACATAATCAAATCAGTGAATCGCCGGTTGTTGTCATTGATGAGGATCACAGCTCATATTCTCGGCAGCTGATCTCCAAAATAAATGCTTCTCCCTATATGAACGTTACTAATGTGTACGCCAGCCGTATGGCCCCAGAAACCTTGCTGGCAAACGAGAAGGCTGTAGCGGTTATTATGCTTCCGAAGCAGCTGGAGCAACGTCAACAGCAGGGATTATCAACGAATATCGGCATTTTAATGGATAACACGATGCCCTCGGGGCTGACTGGCATTCGAACCGCGATTCAGGAAATCATCGTAACGGAAAATACGACCCTTTCCATGACCCGTCTGCTGCAAAAAGGAATGGATGCCGAAGCGTCCAAAGGGCTTGTGTCACCGTTGTCCCTGCAGCAGCGGATGCTGTTTAATCCGACCACAAGCTATGTGGGCTTTATGGTGCTTGGCTTTGTGAATATTGTGGTGTTGATGCTTACAACAAGCGCAGCGGGCACGGTTGTACCGCGTCTGCGTCAGGAGGGGAAGCTATTTGCCCGCGAAAAATCGCCGCTTCAGCTATGGATGCGCAGTGTGCCTTACGCTGTTCTGAGCTCCCTTTCGCTGCTCCTATGCTATGGATTATTAAAGCAGGTAGGTGGAATGCGGTTTGAAGCGGAGCCCTATGTTTTTATCGTCCCATTACTTGTTTATGCCTTTGCCTTGTCCCTTATGGGAATGCTGCTCGGTTATTCCGCCAAAGACTTGTCCAAAGTCAACCTACGAACGAGCTTCGTATTGTATCCATCGTTTCTTGCTACGGGCATCCAATTGACTCCGCTTGCGTTTCCAGAGCCTTTTCAAATTTTCGCATGGGCCTTGCCTATGAACTGGCTTAACCGCCTTATTCGCGGGATGGCTTTTCGCGAGGGGACGCTAGCCGCCTACAGTCAGGAATTCGGGGCTTTGCTCATCATTATTGGAGGAGTGTCCTTATTAATGGGACTATTGCTGCTGCGGGAAAAGGGAAAGACTGATTTGAATTCGATTAGTAAGCTGGGAGGATACGATTATGACACCAGGATTAGTAAAGACCATTGTTGAGTGAAGCTCGCACCGCCACTGTAATTTGTGCTGTTTACGATATATGTGCCAAGGTCCAGAGTTGTATTGTTATAGGTCCAGTAGTAATGCAATTGAATGGCATTTGCTGCCGCTGCTGTTACCTTAACGCTAGTACCAGACGTTTTGGCATTAGAAAGAAAATAGGCAGAGGTTTGCCCAACTGCGAGCGTATCGGAATAGGTATTTCCGTAGGCTGCGACAATCGTACTGGCCGATGCTGTCAGGCTGAGCATAAGAGACATAGCCAAGACAAGTACGAATAATGTTGCGCTTCGTTTTTTCAAATAGACTCCGTCCTCTCGAAATGAATTGTTTTCAAGTTTGACTGGAACTAAACTAAAAACCACTCGAATAGGGGCGCATCATTCCTCTACATCTCATTAAACGTTAGCGCTAACATTTATAACCATTTCAATATATCTTATTTAGAATCCAGATGTAAATGGTAGGCTTTCTTTACAGCTTGCAGGTCATTAAACCAAAGAAGACGCTCGGGACCTATTCCTGAAGCGTCTTTAATTTGCTATTCATGAAATTTTCAGATTAGCCGCTTATAATGCCTCTATACGAATGTGGCAAGGAGGTTGTCCATGGTTAAGGGCATTCAAAAACTATTATATATATTACTTGCGGGTTTTATAGGGCTGTTCATTGCGGCGTCATTATTTGTGAGGGCGGAATATAATTTCTACGAATATGGCGATACGCCGCATTTGGGCGAGCAGCAGCTGCTTTTATTTATTTTGATTACAGGGGCAGTCCTTGCCTTAAGCATCTTTCTATACAAGCTTTGCTTGAAGCTGAACAAATACAGTGGGAAAATCGTCATTCCTGCCACGCTGCTGTTCTCGTGTGCGCTCCAAATGGCGATTGTTTTCCTGTTTCCCCGCCTGCCTACGGATGATTCGGAAACGGTGCTTTCACTTGCGATGAACATGCTGTATCAAAATGATTATTCCACCTTTCAGACGGGCGGCTATCTCCATATGTTTCCGTTTAACTTTTCCATCGTTCTTTATTTGAAGACGCTGCTGCAATGGTTTCCAGATAATTATTTGGTCATCAAAATGTTCAACATTATATTTACACTCATAACGACACTTATGATTTATTTGCTTTATAAAGAGCTGAACAGCAAGTCAACGGAAAATGACTATGGCGTGTTAGTGTTTGGCGCGACCTATCTTCCTGCATTGTTTATGAGCAACTTCATTTATAACGATGTAATCGCTACGGCTTTCCTGACGAGTGCTTTGTATGCTTCCGTGAGATTTATGCGGACAAAATCAATGAAACTGATTATCCTTGCCGCTATTTTGCTAGCCATGGGCAACTATTTTAGAAGCATCGGCGTTATTTTTCTAATCGCTGTGCTGTTTAGCATTATTTTCAACCTGCGACAAATTGGTGTGAGGAAGGCGATTGCCTCGTTGATTATCATGACGGCACTGTTTAATGCTCCAGGCTGGACACAGAATGCTGTGCTGCAAGCGACGAATGTCGTAGATGAATCGGTCAATGACAATTCCGCGCCTGTCTATATGTGGCTGAATATGGGCATCAACCTGAATACGTTTGGGTTCTGGGATAGCCGGCAAAGCTACAATATTTATCAAAGAGACGCGCACTACAATAAGGCAGCAAGTGTCGAGCTATTTAAGGAGTCGATTAGCCGTAAGCTTTCCGAGGCAAGCGTTGGAGATTTAACAGTGATGTATGTGAAGAAGCTCATCTGGACGTGGACGGAAGGGACGTATCAGATGGAGCGCTACGGCATCGGCAATGATGGAAGCGTCGCGGGAGGAGGAAGGGCCTTTAACCAAGAGCGCTACAGCTATACGACATGGGCGACGGATTTATTCAAGGCCGATTCGAATTATCGAGTTGGACTGCTTTGGGTCATCTATGCGCTCAGCTTCCTGATGTATGTCGGTATTTTCATTCGCTTGCTTGGCGGCATTAAAGCCCGAAGGTATGAGGAAAACACGCTCATTCTCGTCATTTTGGGGTTTATTGGATTTTATTTGCTGTGGGAAATTAAGTCCCGCTATATTTATCCGGTGTATCCGCTGCTGATTGTGTTATCTTACATGGGCTTTAAGGACGGTTATAAGCATATATGGAAAAAATATTTCCAGAGGTAACGATGTATAAACGGGGAGAGGTGAGCTAAAGTTGCGCAGTAAAAAATGTAGTCTTGCTGTGTTTGTCCTCATGCTAAGCTGTACCTTCTTGCTGGCCTCCTGTGAGGCTATTACGGCTCAAGCGATAACCCCGTCGGACGCGGGCTCAAGAGGAAATGGCGGAGCGGGGATGAACATACGACCAGATACAAATGGTATTCCAGGCATAGATGGAAGCAGGGTAGGAAGGAACGGGGATCAAGGAAGAGGCGGCAGGCCTTAAACATGCTTTTCAAATAGGTGTTTAGCGAATATGTTTTTGAAAAATAAAGGTATATGCAGAGCTTGTCGGCAGCTTGGCCGGCTATAGCTCTTAGACTGCGACAATACTTAAGGGGCTTGCTGAATGGCAGCTCCCTTTTGTTTATTGAAGTAATGGAGAGGACAATGAAACAATATCCAAATGTTTACGTCTAAATAGCAGAAGGGAAAATTATACGGGTAAGAATCTGAAGCCCTCGTTTTGGGAAGGAGAATCTATAATGGACAGCTCCAATCAAATGATACGTACAATGGTAATACTCATGACAATTACTATCTTGATGCTGTTAGTCGGCTGCAAAAACAGCAATGTGCCTGCTGAATCTATGACTCCCAGTACTGATTCGAGTTTAACACCGAGTTCAACACCGACTTCAACGTTACCTCAAGCACCTTCTAAGACACCAAGTCCGACACAAAACGGAGAAACTAAAACATTTATTTATGGTGGACTTAAACTTGAGGTAACAAATGTCTACGAGGTTCGAACCGAAAGCATGAACGATGACGGAGGTAATCCACGAGAGTACAGTGTGTTTGTCTGCTATCCCAACGCAACTGTTACCGTATTAACCGCCGATATGAGTGATAGTAATTTCACTGCCGATGGAAAGTCTCATGCAAATTGGGGTGTGTTTTTGGCGTCTGGTGAACGGAAAGATATCGTGGACAACATGGATTCATTTAATATCACCCCAGATATACTCGGCATTTATAACCTCGAATCGAGCAATGAGGTTTTGAAATTAGAGAAAAAAAATGACTGAAAAACCTAATGAATGATCTTTTACAAGGTTGAAATGGATTGAACTACCAGCAGCGTTACCTCAATCCGAACAGTCCGGTCACGTGGGGTATTATGTATTTAGAATTGGAAAGCGGCAAAGCGTTGAAGACATAGAAAGAAGCGATAACCGTATTTAGTAAACTAAACACTGAAAAACATTTGAGCAATAAGCTGACACCTGCATGCAACTGGGGTCAGCTTATTTGGCATTCGCTGCGCCCGAGCCTCGTCGTGCTTCGTCGATGGATATTTCCTCATACCCAACGTAATTGAAGGCCTATATACGATCCAAGGGCAAGTAGGCCGAAGTAAGGGAAATACCACCCATAATATAGGTGGTTAAATCTATAATTTGTTAAGTTGTATTGAAATCGCTTACATTCTATAATTATCAAGTAATAGCGTCTTGCCACCTTTACGTCGAGAATAGCTGCGGCAATTGTTAGTACGGAATAATGGTGTCCAAGTCGATGCAAGGCGTGCTCAGATAGGGGTGAGGTTATGTGGAACGTGCTGTTGGTTGATGATGAGCCAGGGGTGCTGGAAGGTTTGAAAATGATGATTGATTGGGAAAAATACGGCTTTCAAGTTTGTGGTGAAGCATTAAACGGTCCGGATGCATGGAATTTTATTAAGGAGCTGCGCCCCGAGTTGGTTTTTACAGACATTCGAATGCCGATAATCAACGGCTTGGAGTTGATTGAGAAGACGAATCGGCTGCTTTCCCGTCCTCCTAAATTTGTTATTTTAAGCGGCTATGATGATTTTCAATATGCGCTTACAGCAGCACGTCAAAGGGTGGCGGAGTATTTGCTTAAGCCCATCGACGATGAGGAGATCGAGGCATTATTGATTAAGCTTAACCATCATTTACAAGAGAAGGCCGCGAATGAAAAAAATCGCATGAAACAGCATTATTTTGCTGTCAGCCATCTAGTTAACCGTCTCATTCAAGGAGAATATAATACGAATTTAGAGCAGCAAGTCCGCCTATCGTTACAGCTGCAAGAAAAGCCTGGGGAGTTAAGGTGTATATTGATTGATACGCTCTCGTTCTCTGTCGATTTGAGGCAACAGGTAAGCGATTTTTTTTCACAGGATATCACGTGTTCCTTCCAAGACAGCATTGGAAGAACGGGGGTGCTCATTCAATCTTCTTCGAATGCGGATGGGGCGCTTCATGAAAAGGCTCTTCTGCTGCAAACGAATTTGGTGAGTAAGCTGGAGCAGCCCGTCATTATTGCCATCAGTGATAGAGGTGAAGGGATTCCGTCAATACGAGAGTTATATTTGCAAGCGCTGCAAGTTTGGAAGCAGAAGCGAGCCCAAGGCAAAAGCGGAGTGTTTTATTTTCACGAGGTCGAGAGGAGAATACAGCGGCATGTCTTATCCAAGCTCAAATTCAGACAGCTGCCGGAGATTGTGGCTGAGGGAAGCCTCCTGGCAATCGAAAACGGCGTAGAAGAGGCATTTCATTCGATTGCCGCTGGTGAAATGCCGGATATCAAAGTGGCCAGGGCCTATGTAGCCGATTTGGAATTGACGATATGCCGGCTTCTGGCCGAAAGAAATGGCAACCCGGATACGTTCATGATGGGGATGGAAAGAGAGCACGGCAGCTTGGGTGGCAAAGAGGATTACCCCGCTCTGAAGGACTATGTTCGCTGCCTATGCGTGGAGACCGCTAACGTTCTGCATGCGTTAAACCAGCAAAATGAGAA
Source organism: Paenibacillus sp. KS-LC4 (assembly GCF_036894955.1). Lineage (NCBI taxonomy): Bacteria > Bacillati > Bacillota > Bacilli > Caryophanales > Paenibacillaceae > Paenibacillus > Paenibacillus sp. KS-LC4. The sequence goes on from NZ_CP145905.1 coordinate 1,126,689, forward strand.
TAACACGATATTTCATATGATTCAGTATGTGGATCGTGAGTATCGAAACAAGCTGCAAATGCATGATTTGGCAAAGCATTTTCATATGAATTCTGCGTACTTAGGGCAATTGTTCAAGAAGCATACGGGGAAATCGTTCAATGTGTATTTGAATGAGAAGCGAATTGAGGAGGCCAAGCGGCTGTTAAAGCGAACCCAGATGAAAATATCCGATGTGGCGCAGCAGGTCGGATACCCGAAGGTAGACTATTTTATTAATAAATTTAAAATGCACACCGGGGTTTTGCCTTCGGTATTTAAAACGGATTTCGAAAACAGAAAGCGATAGCAGCAGGGATGGTGTACAAATGAGGGGGAGACGATTCAGATTCGGTACAATCGTGAACGATATTCCTTTAAATTATAAGTTTCTTCTTATTTTTTTCGTGGGCATTCTTCTGCCGATTATCGTCATTAATCTGCTGTTTATGGATCGGATGGCTGACTTGATTAATTCGCGCGAGGAGCAAAATGTTGAAATATCGCTGGAGCGGGCGAGGAAGGATATTGATGATTATATAAACGGCGGGGTGGCGGTCAGCCATGCCTTGTACACCGATAAGACGTTGTATGAAATGCTGGACCGAACCTATGAAAATCAGGCCGATTTCTATGAAGCGTTCGATGAACAGCTTCGAAACCGGGTGAATAGCTATATACCGGTCAATAATCAAATTTCACGCATTAGTATTTTTACAGACAATCCATCGATTGTGCCGGGAGGCAACTACCACAAAATCAATGCTAGTGTGCTCAAAAGCGAATGGTACAAACAGTGGGAGAAGGCGACGAATCCGGTAATCGTTGCAGCCTATCGCGCAGCTGGAGTGAATGACATGGTTTCAAATGTCCCCTATTTCAGCATCATTGAGCGTATGAACTACTATGATTCCTACAATAAGTATGACAAGCTGCTTCGAATTGATATCGACCTTAGTAAAATTTACGATGTAATCATGCGGGAAGAGGATTATTTGAGTTTGTTCTTGGTCAATGATCAGAATCAAATTATTATGTCTGCCCATAGCGGCTATCAGAGAGGAAATATCGAGGATGCTTACCCTAGCTTTAAGCTGCCAGAGCCTGACAAGCAAGAAGATATCCATGAGCTGGCAATCGGTAAAGCCAAATATGTGAAGGGATGGCGCTTGATCGGACTTACGCAAGGAACTCAGGTTTCGAATGCCATGCTCGATATGCGGCTGTTTGTAACGATTTCGGCGGCAGTGGTCAGCTTAATCGCATCTATATTCATCTATATCATGCTCAGATCATACAATTACCGGGTGAAGCGGCTGTCCAGACATATGCAGAAGGTGACGAACGAGAAGTTTGAACTGATTCATATGGATGAGGGTCACGATGAAATTGGCGGCTTGATTCAAAATTTCAACCTGATGACAGCTAGAATCAACTCGCTGATCAACAATGTGTATAAGCTGGAGATTCAGAAAAAAAGTCTGGAGATGGAGCGGGTACAGGCCGAGTTGAATTTTTTGCAAAGTCAGATGAATCCTCATTTTCTATTTAATACGTTGAACGCCATTCTTGTTGCTTGCACAAAGCACAACTATGCAGATGTGACGGATATTATTAAAAGCTTGTCCAAGCTGCTCCGACGATTATTGAGCTGGAAGGAGGACATCGTCTCGCTTCAGGAGGAAATGATGTTCATTGAAATGTACCTCAAAATCGAAAAATTTCGTTTTAGAGATAAATTTGAATTCAAATTCGATATTGATGAGGAAGCACTGCGCTATAAAATACCAAAGATGAGCATACAGCCACTAGTTGAAAATGCTTGCAAGCATGGCTTACAAGCCTTATACGGGGTAGGAACAGTTAAAATTAGCGCTTCAGTTAATCACCAGCGTCTCCGGGTCGTAGTCACTGATAATGGAATAGGTATTGAGCCTGACAAGCTGAAGGAAATCATGATAGCTATTCGTAATGAAGACTCGCCCGATATGAGTATCGGCATTCGAAATGTGTATCGCAGACTGGAGCTTTATTATAACGAACAGGTGCTTTTCAATATTGTGAGCCACCCGAATGAGGAGACGAGAGTGTCCTTTGAAATTCCAATAAAGCTGCTCCAGCAGCAAGACAACTTTGAAGGAGGAAAGGGTATAGCACATGACCTATAAAGTACTGTTAATTGATGATGAGCCGGCCGCTCTGGAAGGTATGCAGCTCTGGATTGATTGGAATAAGCTAGGCTTTGAAATTTGTGGAACGTGCAGCAACGGGCTAGAGGGCTTACAGCAAATTAAGGAGCAGCTGCCGGATTTGGTCGTGACGGATGTCCATATGCCGATAATGGATGGGCTTGATATGATCGCCGCTTGGCGGCAGCAGCATCTGAAAAAAGTTAGCTTTGTGATCGTGAGCGGGTACAGCGATTTTAAATATGCACAGCGGGCGATGCGGTATGGAATCAATCATTATTTGCTGAAGCCAATTATTTCGGAAGAGGCTGAACTGGAAATAGAAGGTATTCACCGAGAGCTGGTACAGGAGGCCGAGAAGCAAAGCTTTGATCAGCTTGCTACATACGAAGAAACGGTTGCTTTAATCAAAAAATGGTTGACGGAGCAGTCGGTGTCGAACGATTCCGTTCAGGCTGCGCCGCTCATAAGCTTATCTGGCGCAAGGGAAAAATGGAATTTCTATCTCGTTCAAGCTGATGCTTTCATGTTCGCTGAATTGAGAGAGACGGTCTTATCGCTGCTGGCCCTAGAGCCGTTTATGTTTGTGATTGATTTGGAGGAAAACAGCTTTGGCATCGTTTATGGCTATACGCTCGAAGCGGTTGATGAGGACAGAGCCTGCCTGGTCATCAACGAGCTGATGCGGCGGTATGCGGGGCGGCGTTTGTTTGTGGCAGCCGGTATGGAAGAGTCATCCTTACTCGATATAGGCAAATGCTTGCGAACAGCGAAGCAAGCGATTGCCTATCTCTTTTACAAAACGGACTATAATGAAGTTGTTTATTATAGCGATATCCGGGATAAGCCCTTTCATTGTCACTATGATATTCATCTCATGGACGGTATGCTGGGGGCAATTGAGATGCTTCACAAATCAAGCTTTCGGGAGGCTGTACATTCAGCTGCAAGCAGCTTCCGAGAGAAGCTTATTGCCCCAGATATCGTGAAAAAAATCGTCATTCATCTGTTATATAGAATCATTGAATATGTACGGGAGACTGTTGATACGCCAGCCGAAGCTCTGCTCGAAAAATACAGTATTTCGGAAATATCGAGCTCTGTGCTCCATATCAATGATCTTTTGAATCGGCTCTTAGTATGCGGCGAAGAGAGCATAGAGCTCCTATTACAGGAGCAGACGCAAAAGTCACAGGGCATCGTACAGAAAATCAACGATTATATACAAGAGCATTTTCGTGAAAATCTTACGATTAAGCAGCTAGGAGAGGTATTTTATTTAAATCCAGTTTATTTGGGTCAACTGCTGATGAAGAAGAATGGACTTGGCTTTAATGAATCGCTCCATGACCTTCGGATCGCTGAGGCAGTAAGCCTGCTTGAGCAGAATAAGCTGAAAAATTGCGATATCGCGGAGCGTGTCGGCTACAGCAATTACAGTCATTTTCTAAAGGAGTTTGAAAAAAGATGGGGAACGTCTCCGAGCAAGTATAAAAACAATAAGTTATAAAGTTTTTAGGGTTAAAACTATAATTAAGCAATAGTCGAGAAATGAAAGCGCTTTTATAATGTAGAGAGGTTACATGCAAGGGATGATTCTTCGTGTAGCTAAAATAAGATGGAGGTGCTTTACATGGGGGGCAAGTCCAAATCGCTGTTTCGGCTCAGCATGATTATGCTGTTGTCGCTAAGCGTGGTTCTGTCGGGATGCAGCGGAAATAATAGTGGAGCAAACACCGGCAAAGGCAACAACTCTGGAGCAGCGGCAGCAGGCGGAGATGGAACGGCAAAAGTGGAGCCGTTTGAAATTAGCTTCTATATCGGGGAAGCCGGCCAGCAGCCGACACCTGATAATAAGGTGTATAAGAAGATCAAAGATGAATTGGGAGCAACTCTTAATTTTGAATTTCTCGCTGGTGACAGTGAGCAAAAACTCGGCGTAATGATCGCAGGTTCAGATTTTCCAGATGTTATGACCTCCAATACGAAGCTGGTCACTGCAGGAGCCCTTATTCCGCTTGAGGATCTCATCGAAGAGCATGCTCCTAATCTTAAGGCGCATTATGCAGACTTCTGGAACATGATGAAGGATCCTACCGACGGACATATTTATACTTTGCCTAACTATGGCGTATTTAACGGGAAAGTAAACAGCACCTGGTATTCAGGGCCTGCATTCTGGATACAGAAGGAAGTATTGAAGGAATTCAATTATCCGAAAGTCAAAACGCTTGACGAGTATTTTGATCTGATTGCCAAATACAAAGAAAAATACCCGACGATTGACGGCAGTCCGACCATCGGATTCGAGATTTTGAACAGCGATTGGAGAAACTGGGGCTTGTTCAACGCTCCGCAGCATTTAATCGGGCATCCGAACGATGGCGGAGTTGTTGTAAAGGATGGAGTAGCGGAAATATTCTCGAATAAAGATTATGCCAAAAGGTATTACCAGAAGCTTAATGAAATCAATAGCCTTGGACTTCTTGATAAAGAGACTTTCACGCAGAACTATGACCAATACATGGCTAAATTGTCAAGCGGTACGGTTCTGGGGATGTTCGATCAGCACTGGAATTTCCAAGCGGCAGAGGACTCCTTGACTACCCAAAAGAAAGAAAATAGAACCTATGTAGGCTTGCCTTTGGTTTACGATACGAGCATTAAGGATTATTATCGCGACCTTGGTGCGCTTAATTTAAACAATGGCTTCGGTATTACTGTTAATGCGAAGGACCCGGTAAAAATTATTAAATTCATGGATGCTCTTATGACGGAGGAATGGCAAAAAACGTTCTCATGGGGCTTTGTAAACGAAGACTACATCGTCAATGAGAATGGCCGATTCATGAAGACGCAAGAGCAGCGTGATAATTTCTCAGATGCAACTTGGAAATTAGCAAACAAAGCGGATACCTTATTTAAGTTTTTGCCTAAGACTGAAGGCAGCTTCAGCGACGGCAACTCTACGGATGGGGCAGCTCAGCCTGAGGAATATCAAGCAGGTCTGAAGGACTTCGACAAAGAGGTATTAGCAGCTTACGGCTTTAACAGCTATGTGGACTTCTTCAGCGAGCCGCCAGCAAACCCGATTTATTATCCGGCTTGGAGCATTGATTTAGTAGATGGCTCAGATGCGAAAATCGCAAATACGAAGCTGAATGAACTATCTTCTAAATTCCTTCCAAAAGCTATTTTGGCAAAACCGGCCGATTTTGAGCAGGTATGGAATGAGTATACCGCTGAGATTGGAAAAACCAATGTTAAGGCGTATGAAGATCGAATCAATACAATCATTCAGCAAAGAATTAAGGATTGGAGCAAATAAGACATTTGTTTGAGAATCAGCAAGAGGTAAGGCATGAATTATGCCTTCCTCTCTTTCTGAAATAAAGGCTTGTGGGGAGAGCGGGACTGAATGGATGAGACTTTATTGGAGAAGAAAGCCGTCCGGAATGCTAAAAAAGGAATAAAACAACGAATGAACTGGAGCGTCATTAAAGGTCAGAAGCAGCTCATTTTTATGTCTGTTCCACTTATGCTTTATATCATTTTGTTTTCTTATGTTCCCATATGGGGTTGGACGATGGCTTTTCAAGATTACAAGCCAGCGCGTGATTTTAGCCAGCAGAAGTGGGTTGGCTTTAAGCATTTCGAATTTTTATTTAACGATGATCGTTTTTGGCGCGTATTGCGCAATACGCTCGGTATGAGTCTGATTAACCTGGTACTCGGCTTTGCCACTGCGATTATATTGGCATTGCTATTAAACGAAATAAAAAAAGTATTGTGGAAAAGAATGGTTCAGACGATTTCTTATTTGCCTCACTTTTTGTCCTGGGTTATTGTGACCGGGATTGTGGCTACTTCGCTGGCATCCGACGGAATCATTAATGATGTGCTGATGAGGCTGCATTTGATTAATGAGCCGATCCTATGGCTTAGCAAGGGAGAGTATTTCTGGGGAGTCGTTGGTGCATCACATATATGGAAAGAGGTCGGCTGGAGCACGATTATTTATTTGGCCGCGCTGGCTTCAATTGATCCCGCGTTGTATGAAGCAGCTGAAATTGATGGCGCAAACCGCTATAGAAAGATGCTCAATGTGACCTTGCCGGGTATGAAATCGACCATTGTCATTTTGTTGATTATGTCGATCGGACATATTATGGACGCTGGATTTGAAGTGCAGTATTTGCTTGGAAACGGCCTAGTTGTCGACTGGTCAGAAACGATAGATATTTTTGTCTTAAAATACGGGATCGCTCAGGGCAATTACTCGCTCGCTACCGCTGGCGGCATTTTCAAAACAGTTGTTAGCATAACGATGCTGCTGCTCGCGAACTGGACAGCTAAACGACTCGGGGAAGAGAGGCTGTTATAGACATGGAAAATCAACCAATCAGTCCAAAAAAAGCTTCAGGCCGATCACTGAGCAGAGGCGTGGGCACTTCCGGAATAGAACCGATTCTTTTTAACACATTTAACACCATTTTCATGCTGTTTCTGGTAGTCGTTACGTTATATCCTTTTCTGAATACGATTGCCGTTTCCTTAAATGTAGGGAATGATACGATTCGCGGCGGCATCTATATGTGGCCGAGGGAATGGACTTTGCAAAACTACAAGGCGGTTTTTGTTTCGGGGACGATATACAACGCCTTTTGGGTTTCGGTGGCAAGAACGGTACTTTCAACCGTGCTGAACATTTTTCTAACGACGATGCTCGCTTATACGTTAAGTCGGCGGGAATTTGTTTTCCGCAAACCGATTACCCTTGTCTTTATTTTGACCATGTATTTCAGCGCTGGCTTGATCCCAGGCTATTTTCTAATCAAGGACTTGAATTTGCTGAATAGCTTCTGGGTTTACATTATTCCTTCGATGCTTAGCGCGTTCAACATGATTGTAATAAGAACTTACATTGGAACGCTTCCTGAAAGTCTCGTAGAATCCGCACGAATTGACGGGGCGGGAGATTTCAAAATTTTCATGCAAATTATTTTCCCGCTGTGTAAGCCAGTGTTGGCTACCATAGCACTGTTTGTAGCTGTAGGGTCATGGAATGCCTGGTTCGATGCATTTCTATACACGTCTTCAAGACAAGAGCTAAGCACCTTGCAATACGAGCTGATGAAGCTTTTATCCTCGACGATGAATTCCAATAGCAACCCCTCCGTGGCGAATGGAGCCGGGGCGACGAAGGATTCGATCTCAATGGTAACGCCAATATCAATTCGTGCTGCGGTTACTGTAGTTGCAGCGGTGCCGATTCTCCTTGTATATCCGTTTCTCCAGAAGTACTTTGTGGTGGGATTGAACGTAGGCAGTGTAAAAGAATAGGTGCCACTCATAACGAAGACGTTTTCTTTATTCATTAATGGCGCTGGCTCGACCTGGATCATTTTCTGATGCAGCTCGAGCCGGCGCCATTAACTTTTACTTCACACGCTCTAGTTTTTCTTTAACTCGATCTGAAAGGCATCCCCGGCTTGGCCGCCGAAAACGATCAGTCCGTCTGCTGGCAGCGTCACTGATTTTTCAAGGCTGGCAATGGAGAAGTTGACGATCATGCCCGCTGAATCATATACTGCAAAGCCGCCGCCTGCCGGCACATCAACGGTCATTCGTTTATTTGCCGATTTCTTATCTATTTTATACCATACGGCATGGCCGCTCGGCGGTATCGTGCTAACCGAAGATTTGCCGCTGAATAGAGGCTCGATTGCATCTTCACGGATAAAGGAGGAGCCGGCGATTTCCAAATACTCTTTCTTTTGCAACGTATAGAAATGGAGGTCAAAGGCATCTCTTCCGTTCATCACCGGAATTTCAGCAACGTTGACTGCTGTATTTTCATCCACAATTTTTGTGCCTGATGCGTAGCCATTTTCGGTATTCGCGACTAGCTTCTTCACGAAATACGGCTGCGATAAATAAAATATAGAAGTGATTTTTTCATTCAAAGGATAGTAGCTTTTGCCGTTTCTAGTTTCCCAAGCCTGTTTCGTTGCCTGTGTTAGAGGATTAGCGTCCAGCTTCTGATAGCTATAGCCAACCATGAGCGTTTGACCGATACCTGGGAATTCCAAATAGAAGCTAAGCTTCAAATACGTATGGCCATTGCTTTGCTCATCAAAGCTAACCGTTATTTTGCCTTCCTTGCTTTTAAATTGTCGATTGCCTGTATATACGTAATTTTGTGCAGGTATTAATCCGCCCATTAAAGCGGGTAAAGCAAGCTCCCCGTCCTTAATCTCAATATCTATCGTTGCTCCTACTGTGCCGTAAAAACCTGAATAAGCAAGCAGCTCTGCCGGCATATCGGCTTTCACGGAAGGCTCAAAGGTTTTAGGTGGCAGGATGCCCTGAATGATGTTCTCTGCTTTTAAATATTCTAACAACACATTGGTTGCAAAAATGCTATTGTAAATGGAGCGTCCTCCCGATGAAAGCACGGCGATAGAAATATGGTGCTCAGGCAGTGCAATCAGAGAGGCGTGATACATCATCGTATCACCGCCTTTAGAAAGAGCTGTTATGCCATATTCATCAAAAGGGGCCAAGCTAACAGCATCCCAGCCTAGTCCATAATTAATGGTATTGGACTCTTCTGGTACCCAAACGCCTTGTCTATACTCATGGCTTTGCATGGCTTTGGCCGACTGTACGGATAAAATATCGGGATGATCGCCGATTAATACTTCAGCAAACTTACTTAACTCTTCCGCCGTTGAGTAAATGCCGCCTGTCCCAATAACATTGGCGTTTTCGGCGGGCATAGCATGCTCCATCGTAGGGAAATAGGTTTTTGCCAGCCGTGTGCGATCGAAGGAATCAAGCGGCGTTTTCGTAGCGCTTAAATTCAAAGGCTTGGCTATGCGCTGCTCGATGAATGTGGTATAGCTTAAGCCACTTACTCGTTCAACCAACAGCTCAAGCAGTTGAAAGCTGTCGTTGCTGTATACCGAAAATTCGCCGGGAGCTGATTTTAATCGCTCGGTTTGCAACCTGAGCAATAATTTATCATGACTGCTTGTATCATTGTCGTCAAACAGCATGCTGCCTTCATAGTGGGAGCCATATAGGCCTGCTGAATGATTCATGAGCATGCGAGGCGTTATTTGCTTATAGCGCTCATCGGCCATTTTAAAATCCTTGATATATGTCGTTAGCGGCTTGTCGATATCAATTTGCTTAGCATCAGCGAGCATCATCGCTGCCGCCGTGACGTACATTTTGCTTATCGAGCCTATTCCGAACATCGTGTCCTTCGTAATGGGCGCCTTGGTCGCTTTATCATATACCCCCGCGCCGCCCGACAGGGCAACGGCCCCCTCATCCACAATGGCATATTGCAGCCCGCTGACACCGTAATTGGATACGAGACTCGAAGCGAGCTGTTGCGCCGTTTCCTTAACCGTGTCTGGAGCCGCAACCTTATTGGCCTGAGCAAAGCTCTGAGCTACGGGAATAATGAACAGCGCAGCAGCCATTAATCCAGCAATCATTTTTTTCATTTAGAACATCCTCCTCTTAAGTGCCTTGCCAAATTTTTCTTCCTGTTTGTATGTTACAAGGAGGGAGGAGCTTATGGAGCGAATGACCCTGAAACGAAAAAAACAATCCCTCAACAACAAAATTGTTTAAGGACTGTTTTTAACAATTGTTCATTCAAAAAGGCAGCATGACCATATTATGAAATTGTTTCGGCTTCGTTTCTATCGTCATATGACCGCCATATTTGTCGCATATTCTAGCGATGTTCGTTAAGCCAATGCCATGGTATTCCGGGTTCGGCTTCTGGCTGCGCAGGGAGGCGGCCTCTGTTTCCATACGATTCACAATGCGGATGAACAGCGCAGAATCATTGGCGTGGATGTGAATGAGTATGGAGCGATCCTCGGCCATTCGGACCCGTTTAGAAGCTTCGATTGCATTATCCAGCATATTACCAAGGACGACGCAGAGGTCGTATCGGTCAATCGTTATTTCCTGACCATTCAGATTAAGCTTCGTATCGATTCGGATGCCATTCGCTTGGCCTATCGTCAATGTATTCGTAACAAGCGCATCAATGACGAGGTTCCCGGTATTTATCCGCTGATAGGCGCCTTCGACTTTGTTTAACGTTGTTTTAATATGCTCCATCGCTGCTGCCAGCTCATTTCGTTTGATACATTCCTCGATGTACAAAAACTGCTGGTTCGTATCATGAATGATTCTTTTAATCGATTTGAAGCTATGCACGGTTTTCTCGTAATTGGCATCCTGATAGACCATCTGCTGCTGCAATTGAGCATTCTCATGCATAAATTGAAATTTTTCAATGATGGTATCAAATACGTAAATAATCATCACGTTGATGAAAAGAAATCCGATGACCGATATGAAATAGTGAATATTCATCTCGCTATAGACCGTCAGCACATGAAGCTGGTAGAGGCTGATGACAGGGACGCTCATAATGAGTAAATAGTAGCGATAATGCAAGGAGAAGCTTCTTCGCTTGGCGAATAGTCGGATCATTTGAATGACAGCAAACATGATGATGCAGGTGAGTAGAGTAGCTTTTGTGTAAGCAAGCTGATCCTGATCATTGCTGCTATTAAAGCTGCCAAATTCGAAGGAACCCAGCGTATAAAAAATGTAAAGCGAGATGGGATTGACGATGGTCATTAACACGCCATAAAGGATTGTAAAAATGATTTTGGCTTTTAACTCGACTTTGTAAGCTTGGGCCAAGCTAAAGATGACAAGCAGCGCAAAAGCCGAGGATACAACAGGCGAGATATAAAAAAATAAATACAGAGAATCCAGCACGATAAACACAATGAAATAAAGGAGGCGATGAGGCTTCCTGGTAGACTTGCCAAAAACCGAGTCGAAGAAAAAAGAGACTTGGACGCACATCACAAAAGCAATAATGAATACGTACAACAGATTGCCCTCAATCATATTCATTGACCCTCAGAATCATAAATTTTGTATAAAAATCCTTCACTTCCTTGATTTTCGAACGGCCGATCGGCAGCTCTATGCCACTCGACATAAGAACGACTCCACTTGCAAACTTCTTCACATGGAGCAGATTAATAATAATGGAACGATGGATTTGCAGGAAGTTGCTGTCCTTCAAGGCTGTAGCATAATCGGCTAGGATGCCTTTGCTTTCATAGATGCCATGTGAGGTCATAAAATTAAGCTTGCTCTTGATGGTTAAGCTTTTGGCCGCCTCGATGCCAATGATGTCATCATATTTTAAAACGACCTCATCATAGGCTGACTTGATGACCAGAAATTTTTTGTTAAGCGCTTGAAAGTATTGGCATAGCTTTATTATTTTTTCCTCCAGCATCGCAGGGGCTACCGGCTTTAATAAATATTGAAAGGTCATGACATCGAAGCTTTCGACCATATATTCCGGGTAGCTTGTCAGAAAGACAATTTGCTCATCAAGGCGATGGAGGCCTCTTATTTTTCGCGCGGTTTGAATGCCGTTCAGTCCATTCATTTCGACATCCAATATTAGAATATGGAAGGGCGTTTCCTCTCGCTCATAATGAGCTAGAAGCTGTTCCCCCGAGCTGAATAATTCAATTTCAAAATCAATATTGGACTTGATCGACAAAGCAATCAGCATGCTTCTAACGAGCTCTCTTTGCTGCTCCTCGTCCTCACAAATCGCTACTCTATACATATAGGATACCTCCCTAAGCTTCATTTGCGTCATTGTACAACGATATCTAAATATCATACTATCATACAATTTTTTGGCCTTGGATAAACAAACTATTGGATGAAAGGCATATTTGAATCCTTCAAATGGCATAGTGGTACATATAAACGGTGACCTGATTGAAGAAGATATCATTAAGTAGTCCCCGCAGCCATGAAGAGCGATCATTTCTAGTGGCTAGCTCTGGCAAATCATGCGTTTCATTGTTATACTGAGTCTGCATCTGTCTATTCCGTTGGCTGCACAGCAGGTCTGTCAGCTAATACAGGCGTAGGAGATGCTTTTTCATTTTTAAAATATAGGAAAGCATATGCTTTCGCCATTCTTTCTCTATATTTCTCAAAATGAAACGCGCCGCGGCGCCAGAGGACGGCGAGAGTCGTTTCACCTTGGCTGGTTTTAGGCGGCAAGCAATGGTCTCGATTTTGAGCCAACGATAAAGGAGTGATTTTTTTGAGCAAGGCGAAGGGCAAGGGTGGAACAGGCAGGGGAACGGACAAGAAGGGCTGGAATCGGTGGCAGGCTAGTGCCAATAAAGCCAAAAACGCGCCTAAGCCTTATAAAAGCAAAGGGACTAAAAATCAAGCTGGAGCAGCAGCTTCAGGTACTCAAAAAGGCGAGAAGCCTAGCGTTTAGTCCAAAAGTAAAAAACTTAAACGTTCCATATATTAACGCATAGCATGAATAATGATATTATAGAAATAACTGAAATCTTGGGCAGCATGAAGCAGTGCTTTCCAGAAGGTTTTTTTTGAAAATTCTCGGACTGAAACGCGCAGAGCTGCCTAAAGGACGGCGACAGCCGTTTTATCTTGAGTGTTTACTTGAGTGTTTAAAAGGTTTTTAAAAAGATCAGACTTCATGTATAAGAAATTTGCATGGGCTTACAGTCGATCGCACAAATTAAAGGAGTGGTAATCTGAGAAAGCAAAAACCAATGTCATTTGACGACCTGTTGAAGGAATTGCAGGGACAGAAAACAAACCAGGAAGATCCGAATGTGGTTTCCTTACAGGAGCTGTTTAATGATGCATTTATGAGCAAGCATTCCGGCAGCAGCAGCTTTGCGCAGTTTTTGGAGAAAGGCAATTTTCAAGCAGAGACGCATGAGGAGATCGACAACATTCCTGACGAGCTTTTTGATCGCCATGTTGCACGCGAGACCGAGTTTGCGGATTGGAAATCCATGCTCGAAGCAGCTACGAAAACCTACAAAGGCAAGGCATAAGCATCAACATATAATAGGCTGCTAACGGATAGATGAGATGAACCCCCACGCCATGCTTGGTGAGTTCGTCTCATTAATTATAAATCCCTGCACCATCCCCACGTATGGTTAAGCATTTCGTAAAGTCCCCACGTGTTAGCTTTCTTTCAGTTTTATTTTCATGTCTCAAGAAAGGGCACCCCTTCTATAGGCACGAGGCGTACAGCCAATTTCCCGTTTAAACATGCTGCAAAATTGCGCATCATTGGCAAAGCCGGCATCGGCTGCAATTTCAGAAATGTGCATTTGCGTGTTTTTGAGCAGCGTTTTTGCATATTCCAGACGTTTTAGCAAAATATATTGAAGAGGCGCGATGTTGTAGCGCTCCTTGAAAAGATGGCGGAAACGGTCATAGCTATAACCAGACATGTCAGCCAGCAGTTCAACGGTGAGCTTCTGTTTATAATGATCATCCATATATTGCAGAACATATTTGACGCGATCCTCTGACGGATGGGGTGTTTTTCGGCTTCCCAAAATGTGCTGAAGCGGCGGAAGCAGCTCATTGAGAAGCACATTCAGCGGCTCGCTGTCGGTTCTCGGGCGAATAAAAAACACCTCTTTCATACGCCATAAAAGCTTTAAAATGGTGTGGTTCGCATCGTCATCATATATGCCGCTTAATCCTTTCAGCTCCGCTTCTGGTGCATGAAAACCAATAAACAGCACCTCCCCCTCCAGCTCATGAATTTCGCTATGTATATGCCGAGGAGCGATGAGGGCAATCGTATGGTCTTTAAAGCGATATTTCCGTCCGGCAATTACGGCGGGGCCTGTACCGCGAATATAATATACAAGCTCATAGCATTCATGCTGATGAGGAGGGATGTTAGTATTTCTCTCATGTATGTCAGTTGCTAAATACAATAATTGATTCATAACAGCCCTCCTTCGCGTATTTGTAGCCGAATCGTATAAAAAGTTGACCGAATCGAGATAATTATTTGATATCGAATTTGTTATGATCGTATCATCCCGAACAAGCTATTTAGAAAGTGTACCTTTATTATAACCTATTTATTTTCTACATTACACTTGGGGTAAGCATTCTTTTCAGGAAAGCAAGTGCGGTGGCTGGTTTCAAAGTGAACACATCTTTTAATCGACAGAGAGTGGGGTACAGAAAATGAAAAAAAATGTGATGGCATTGCTCATGATTTCGGTTCTATTGGTGCTGGCAGCTTGTGGTGGAGGAAATACGGGGTCGAGCAGCGGCAATTCATCAGGCTCAGGCAATACAGGAGGGGACAAGAAGCTGAAGGTTGTTTTGCTCATACCGGGCACACTCGGCGACAAATCCTTCTTTGATGCAGCGAACAGGGGATTGACGCTCGTTAAATCCGAGCTTGGCGCCGAAACGAAGGTCATTGAAATGGGAACAGACAAAACAAAGTGGGAACCTACTTATCAAGATATAGCAGCGCAGGACTGGGATATCGTTATCTCCGGCGGCTCGGAAATTACCGAAATGTTTAATGCAACAGCAGAGATGTATCCGGACAAAAAATTCATCAACTACGACACGGATATTGAAGAAACACCAGCTAACGTATATGCGATGTCCTACGCAACGAACGAGGTTTCCTTCCTTGCTGGAGCCGTAGCCGCAATTGCAACGAAAGCCGATATTCCAAATGCGAATAAGGATAATGTGATTGGCTTTGTTGGCGGCATGGACATTCCCGGCATTAATGCATTTCTGGTTGGTTATATTCAAGGCGCGCAATACGTTGATCCAGCCATTAAAGTAGCCGTTTCCTATGCGGGAGATTTCGTTAACCCGGCGAAAGGCAAGGAGCTGTCGCTGATCCAGTACAATTCTGGTGTTGACGTTATTTTCAACGTGGCTGGCGCTACGGGCCTAGGTATATTCGATGCAGCCAAGGACAAGAAGCGTTACGCGATTGGGGTTGACTCCGACCAAGGCACCCTGCTTCAGGAAACGGATAAAGAAAAAGCGGATCTCATTGTAACGTCTGCTATCAAAAAAATCGACTCCGCGATTGTTGGTGCAGTGAAGAAAACGCAAGAGGGTACGCTTGAATATGGACAACGCCAAGTGCTCAGCTTTGATCAGGATGGCGTAGGCATTGCTGAAAATGATATTTACAAATCCATCTTCACAGCGGATATGCAGAAGCAAGTTGAAGACATCAAGCAAAAGCTCGCTAAACAAGAAATTAAAGTAGACAATGCGATGGGCATGGAAACTTCGCAAATCGAAGCGATCCGCAACGCTGTTAAACCATAATAACGATTTGAAAAATTCAGTGCAGTTGGTCATTATTCTATTCCTATCGGGAAGAAGGCCAGCTGCCTCTTTATAATGACCTCCGAAAGGTAAAGGGGTTTTACGATGATGCCGAGTCAGCTGCTCGAAATGAAAAAGATTACGAAGGTGTATCCGAATGGGGTTGTCGCCAACCAAAACGTCCAGTTTTCACTGGCCGAGGGCGAAATTCATGCGATTGTCGGTGAAAATGGTGCTGGAAAATCCACGCTGATGAAGATGATGTTCGGCATGGAAGAGCCAAGCGAGGGCGAGATTATTCTTCGGGGCAAGCCCGTAAAGCTGGCTTCGCCGCAGGATGCGATCGACCATGGCATCGGCATGGTGCATCAGCATTTTATGCTGGTGCCGTCGTTCACCGTCGCGGAAAATATGGTGCTGGGCATGGAGCCGAAGAAAGGCATCAGCATTAATTACAATGAAGCGGTGCGAATGACGGAGGAGATGAGCAAGAAGTACAATCTGCTCGTTAATCCGAAGGCGAAGGTCGAGGATCTCAGCGTCGGCATGAAGCAGAAGGTCGAAATATTGAAGGCTCTGCTGCGTGGCGCCGAAATTCTCATTCTCGATGAGCCGACAGCCGTATTGACGCCGCAGGAAACCGAAGAGCTGTTCCGTGAGCTGACGCAGCTTAAGCAGCAGGGGCATACGATTGTGTTTATTTCCCATAAACTCAAGGAAGTTAAAGCGATTTGCGACCGTATTACGATTATGCGAGCGGGCAAAAGCGAGGGTGTTTTTTGGACGAAGGACGTTACCGAGCAGGAAATTTCCAAGCTGATGGTCGGCCGTGACGTCGTGCTGAAGTATGACAAGGAGAAGAAGCCTTATGGGGCGCCGATTTTGTCAGTTACTGATTTTTCGCTAAGTGATGAGTCGGGCAAGGCGCTGCTCAACAAGGTAGCCTTCAAGGTGCGCAGCGGTGAAATCGTAGGCATCGCTGGCGTTGAGGGCAATGGGCAAACTCAGCTCGTTGAGGCGTTAACGGGCAGTCTAGCTGTGCGCGGCGGAAATGTGGCTGTTAAAGGCACGGATATTCAAGGCTATGATATTCGCCAAATTCGCTCGCTTGGCGTTTCGTATATTCCAGAGGATCGCATGCGCCAGGGAGCAGCGAAGGATGCGAGCATTTCCGATAATTTGATTTCTACGCAATACAATACGAAAGCGATGAACAATGGCCTCTTTTTGAAAAGTAAAAAAATAGCGCAGCTTGCGACCACTCTTATAGAGGAGTTCCGCGTGCGCTGCTCAGGCCCGAATCAGCCGATAGGCATGCTTTCAGGCGGCAACATGCAGAAGGTCGTCGTCGCTCGCGAATGCTCGACAGCGCCGGATTTGCTCATTGCCGAGCAGCCGACACGCGGCGTCGACATCGGGGCCGCTCAATTTATTCATCAGAAGCTGATTGAGCTTCGGGATGGCGGCAGCGGCGTGCTGCTTATTTCCGCAGATTTAAATGAAATATTGGAGCTGAGCGACAGCCTGCTCGTCATGTATGAAGGACAGATTGTCGCTTATTTGGAGGAGCCGTCAGCGGTAAGCGAGGAAGAGCTCGGACTGTACATGCTGGGCCTTGAGCGCCAGGACGAGCAGCAAATCAGGAGGGCCGTGGAAGCATGAAGGTAAAATATTTTGAAGTCATTCGGACAACAGCGGTCATTCTAATTGCGCTTGTTCTCGCTTTTATTATTATTTCGATTGTCAGCGAGCAGCCGCTGGAGAGCATTCGCATCTTCCTATGGGAGCCGCTGAATACGAAGGGGCATATCGGCAACGTCATTGAAATGGCGATTCCGCTCATGTTCACAGGACTTGCGGTATCGCTGCTGTTTAAGGCGAATTTATTCAATCTTGGAGCGGAAGGGCTGTTTTATTTTTCCGGGGTCGTTGCAGCAACGCTTGCGATACATCTGAGCCTGAACAGCTTCGTTCATCCGATTGTGGCCATACTGGCAGGGTCGCTAGTCGGCGCACTGTTATCTGCCATACCGGGCATACTCAAGGCGAAATGGAATGTAAATGAGCTTGTCAGCTCGCTCATGTTCAACAATATTTTGTTTGGAATCGGGCTTTATATTTTGAACTACAAGCTGCGCGATGCCCAGGCCTTCGCAGCTGTATCCTTCAAGTTTGAGAAGACAGCGATGCTCAGCAAGCTGATACCAGGAACCCGTATTCATACGGGACTGATTATCGTGCTCCTGCTGATTGTGGCGGCGCATTATTTTTTGTACAAAACCAAATGGGGCTATGAGCTGAGAATGACGGGCGCCAATCGCGAATTTGCGGGCTACTCCGGCATGAAGACAGCTAAGGTCATCGTTATCGTGCATTTAATTGCCGGATTTATTGCGGGCATGGGCGGCTCGGTCGAGGTGCTGGGCATGTACAGTCGCTTTCAGTGGTCGTCGCTGCCGGGCTATGGTCTTGATGGTGCTCTTGTGGCGATGCTGGCGAAAAACAATCCGCTATCGGTCATCGGCGCAGCGCTTTTCCTCGCATATATTCGTATTGGGGCTGACCAGATGGCGCGTTTCTCCGATGTGCCTGCGGAAATGATTTCGATTGTGCAGGCCATAATCATTTTGCTGATTTCGGCAGAGCAGTTTTTGAAATTCTGGAAAAATCGGATGCTGCTCAAGGAGGCACAGCGTAATGTCTAGTTTGTTTAATGTCATTTTTACAACTGAATTTGCGTTTTCTGTCCTCCGGGTAACGACTCCGATTTTGTTCGCCGCCTTAGGAGCCCTTATTTCCAACCGTGCGGGTATTATCAATATCGGACTTGAGGGCATTATGCTTGTGGCGGCGCTTTCTGGCGTCGTGGTCAGCGCTTATACAGGTAGCTCATGGGTTGGGTTGATGGGGGCTGTAATGGCGGGTACGCTGATTTCCGGCATATTGGCTTTTTTCACCCTGCATTTCAAGACGCATATTATTCTCGGCGGGGTAGCGATCAATATGTTCGCCTCCGGGGGAACCGTATTTATTTTGTATTTGCTAAGCGGTGATAAAGGCTCCTCGACCTCGCTTCCGAGCAAGGTGCTGCCTAGTGTGGACATTCCGCTGCTTAAGGATATTCCAGTGCTGGGACCGATTTTCTCGGGTCACAATGTATTGACTTATATGTCGATACTGGCGGTTTTTGTTGTCTATTACATGCTGAAAAGAACACCGCTTGGCCTGCGCATTCGCTCAGTAGGCGAAAATCCGCAGGCTGCTCAGTCCGTTGGGGTCAGCGTAGTGAAGGTGCAGTATACGGCGCTGCTGCTGAGCGGCTTTTTCGCAGGACTTGGCGGCGCTTATATGTCGATGGGCTACCTCTCGCTGTTCACGCGGGATATGACCGCAGGCCGGGGCTGGATCGCGATTGCCGCGGAGTCGATGGGGCGGAGCACGACAGTCGGCACGACGCTGACATCCCTGTTATTCGGCGCGGCGGATGCGCTGGCTAATGCGCTTCAGGTGCTTAAAATTCCGGCGGAGCTGATCGGCACACTCCCTTACGTCACGACCGTCATCGGACTCGTCGTCTACGCGGTCAGCGAATCCCGTAAAAGAAATAGGAAGCTTAAAACGAAAGTGAAAGGATGATGATTACGATGGCTAGACCAATTATTATCGACTGTGACCCAGGGCATGATGATGCGATTGCGATATTGCTCGCGCTTGCGAATCCACAGCTGCTGGAGGTAAAAGCAATTACGACGGTTGGCGGCAATCAGGTGCTGGAGAAAATTACGAACAATGCGCTTAAGCTGCTCAGCTTTATAGATAAAGATATTCCGGTGGCGAAGGGTGCGCCAGGGCCACTGCTAGGCAAGCTCGTAACGGGAGAAGAGGCACATGGCGATTCCGGCATGGACGGCCCAGAGTTGCCGCCCTCCCGTTTCAAGCCGGTGAATAAACATGCGATTGAGCTGATGGTTGAGGTGATCCGTTCCTCGGAGCAGAAGGTCACGCTCGTGCCAATCGGCCCGCTGACCAATATTGCGCTGCTGCTTAAAGGCTTCCCCGATGTAAAGGAGAAAATCGAGCAGATCTCCCTTATGGGCGGAGGCATCAGCTACGGCAATGTAACGTCAACGGCTGAGTTCAACATATATGTTGACCCTGAGGCTGCAAGAATCGTGTTCGAATCGGGCGTCCCGATTACGATGAGCGGACTGGATGTGACTGATAAGGCAGCTATTTATCAGGAGGATATTGAAGCGCTGAAGCAGCGCGGCGAGGTATCCTACATGGTGGGCGAGCTGCTCGACTTCTATTCCATCTACAGCCGCAAGCTGGGCTTTGAAGGCAGCTCGCTGCATGATCCTTGCGCGATTGCTTGGCTGCTTCGCCCTGAGCTGTTCCAAAGTGAAAGCTATCACGTTTCGATAGAGACGGACGGCAGGGTGACGAGAGGCATGACAGTGGCAGACCGCCGCAAAAAAACGGATGAAACGGCAAATGTGCAGGTGCTGATGGATGTGGATCGCGAAGCTTTTATTAAGCTCATTTTTGACGCTCTTGCGGTGCATGATGAGAATGCCAAGGCTCGACAAGGGCAGGCTTAATTATGGCAGGCTGGGATAAGCTGCGGGAAATTGTCCGCTTTGAGATGATTCAGCGCGGGGAAGAAGGCTGCGACGTAAACGGCTTCGCGGAAAAGCTGGCCGCAGCGGGTGAAAATCCCGCTGCGCTTATGGAGATTTATAACGAGCTGTCGGCTCTGGAAGTGAGTGCAGATTTCCCTTATGAGGAGCCATCTGATTTGGAAGCTATCCGCAGGCTGCGCCCGGAGGGCCCAAGAACGCTGGCAGCGGATTTGACCAATGAGCAGTGGCAGGACAAGTTTTATGGGGCTTGGCTAGGACGTTGTGTAGGCTGTGCGCTTGGCAAGCCGGTGGAGTATTGGGATTATTTATATGGCAAAGACGGGCGTCCGGGCTGGGAAAATATTGAGCTGTGGTTCCGCGGCGCTGACGCTTGGCCGATTAAAGGCTATACGCCGGGCGAATCGACAGCAAGCGAGCAGTACGGGCTGGGGCTGAATGATTGGTCGCCGATGAGCACAAGCGAGACGATTCAGTATATGGAAAGCGATGATGATATCCGCTACACGGTACTAGGACTTTTGCTGCTGGAGCAAAAAGGGCTCGCTTTCGATTCCTGGGACATCGGCAAGCTTTGGCACAAAAACCTGACCTACAGTCAGGTTTGCACAGCGGAGACGCAGTCTTATTTGAACTTTGCCCATGAGACCTCCCATCTGAATGGAGACAAGCCCGGCGATTGGTCTGAGCGCCTAGAGCGGGTACGGATGTATATGAACCCTTACAGAGAATGGATTGGCGCGCAAATCCGTGCGGATGGGCTCGCTTACGGCGTAGCCGGAAGGCCGGAGCTTGCAGCCGAGCTGGGCTGGCGCGATGCCTCCTTCTCGCATGTGAAGAACGGCATCTATGGCGAGATGTTCGTCGCGGCGATGATTGCCGCTGCCTTCGTTGAGAAGGACAACAAGCGCATTGTCGAGATTGGCCTCAGTGAAATTCCGGCAACGAGCAGACTTGCTTATGATGTGCGCAAAGCGGTTGCCATTGCGGAGACGGCAAGCAGCGACCGCGAGCTGGTGAGCCGTATTTGGGAAGCGTTCAGCCATTATGATGCTGTGCATACGAACAATAATGCAGCGCTGGTAGCTGCGGTGCTTGTGTATGCAGGCGATGATTTCGAGAAGGCTGTAACGACGGCCGTTTATGGCGGCATGGACACGGATTGCAACGGTGCGACGGTCGGCTCGATTATGGGCGCAAAGCATGGCGCAGCGGCGCTGCCGAAGTCATGGGTCGAGCCGCTGAATGATACGCTGTATGCGGAGCTGAGCGGCTTTCATCCGATTGCGATCTCCGAGGTTGCGCGGCGGAGCTATGAGGTTTTTCGGAAAATTGAGGCGGAATTGAATCATTCATAATAGGGTGGAGAAGGCATTGGTGGGTATCGTCCTACCGATGCCTTTTTTTATGGAAAGGGGTGCATATTAAAAAGCATATCGACAGTGAACTCTTGGGAGTTATAGTATGCTTGTTAATCCTATTAGATAAGTTTGTTTTTAGGCTGGAAACACTAAGGCTTCATTAATCTTGCCAATTGACAGCGTAAAATAGGAGTGGGATAATAGCTTCGAATCTACCAATATTGGGTGTTTTATACAATGTGAACAAGGGAGATATGTTTCAATGAAAATTCATCTGCCGCTAGCTGATTCACCTATTTATGGCTATTTGCACCATGCTTATTTATTCGGTATTATTGGACACTCCGAGAGCGCGGGGCCGTGGATGCACAGCTATTACACCCAATTATTTTGCGCAAAGGATTTCGTAGAGCTAGCTTGCCCAGTGAATTTTTACCAATTGGATAATTGCCCGCTGCGAGATACCCAGGCGATATCCCGTTCACTCGTCGTCCTCCTAACCGACATCCACCGCTTTATTCAAACTAGCCTTGAACAAGGCTATCATGTTCTCTCTTTCGTCAACGAGTTTTATATGCCCTACAGTGATTTTTTTGGCGTGAGGGATTTTACGCATGATCTATTGATCAGCGGGTACGATAGCGAGCAGCAGAGCTATCTGGTGACCAATTTTGTGGACGGCAAATATCAGACCTTCTCTGTTGCCTTTGATGATTATGAAACCGCCTTCAACAAGGCGACCTTTTATGACGAATACGGCAATTACGAGGAATATAAGACACGGATTTGCCTATATCGGGCTAGCGCCCACAAATATGTGTTTACGGCGGATTCCGTTCTTTATTTTCTCGAGGATTACTTAAGCGCCACGAATCGTCTGAAAACCGTATTTGCCAATGAGAGCCATTTGGCCTTCGGCATGGATGTGTACCAGTACATAGCGGAGGAGATAGGCAAAGTAATTGACGGAACCCGAGCGCCCGACGGCCGGCCGCTGCACATTTTGTGGGAGCACAAGAAGTGCATGCGGGCGAAAATCGAATATATGCTGGCCCAAGGCTACATCAAGGATGAAACGCTGCTTTCTGGTTATGAGCCGATCGAGCGGGACGTCAATCTTGGGCGAGTGTCCCTCATGAAATATAGACAGACGAGCAACAATGATATTCTACATTCCATTAATTATAACCTGAACCGAATTAAAGAGCAGGAGCGAGACGTACTTAACCGCCTGCATAATGAAATGCTAGCCTGCAAGAGCTATTTTCCGACAACGGACTGGGTGCGAGTATAAAACAGATTTTAAACGGATTTGAAATGGAATAAAAATGGACTAAAAATAGTTTCAAAATAAGGAGGCTTAACGATGGCTAATGTTCAAACGTTTAAGGCAACGGCGCATTTACAGGATGGGGTTAAAGTCAAAGCGACAGCGAGACAGTTCGAATTGACGATAGATGAGCCGAAGAGTCTCGGTGGAACGGATACGGGGATGAATCCTGTGGAAGCGCTGCTTGCTTCGTTGGGTGCATGCCAGTCTATTGTTGCCCGAGTATATGCTCCGAAGTTTGATGTAAAGCTTGAAGATTTCCAAGTTGAGGTTGAGGGCGACCTTGATCTCGATGGTTTTTTCAATAAAAGCGAGGCTCGTCCAGGCTATTCCGATATCCGCTATACGTTCAAGATCAAAACAGATTCGCCTAAGGAGAAGGTAGAAGCCTTCGTTCGATTTTTGGAGAGCAAATGCCCAGTAGGGGATACGATTGCCAACCCGGTTCAGATGAAATTAGAGCGGATTATGATTGAAAATACAGGTTCGGCTGTGCTGTAAGCGGCTCGCGCTATTTTTGTGAAAAGCATAAGGCCCGTGGTCTCTTAGGAGATCGCGGGCTTCATTTTGCTGAGAGCATGAAGCACTGAAGTTCCCCTCTTATTTTTAGAGGACACAGATTCCGCTATTCTGAGCTTTTCCCGGATTTCAGGTCGCGCGCGGACAGGAGATTCGCTATTGTCCTCCCCACCCCGTCAAAATGGCTAACATCAGAGCATTAGCGTCTCCTGTGCTCTTCTGTCAATAGAGTGGACACGCTCATTATGCTATTTTTTCGTAATAAAGCTGTTCAAAACGCAAGGGCGACACATAGCCCAGCGTGCTGTTTGAGCGTTTTCGATTATAAAAGAACTCCAGATAGCGATACAACTGGTCGTAGGCTTCTTGCTTGGACTTAAATTTGGGATTACAGTAAATCAGTTCACGTTTTAAAATGCTATGAAAAGCCTCGATACAAGCGTTATCGTAGCAGTTCTCTCTCCGGCTCATACTGACCTTCATCTGGTAGGTGCTGAGCTGCTCACGGTAGGCTTTTGACGCATACTGTGAGCCCCGATCGGAGTGGTGGATCAGTCCTTCTTCTGGCTTTTTCGCTGCGTAAGCCTGCTTGAGGGCAGCGAGTACCAGATCGGTTGTCATATGATCACTTAATTGCCAGCCTACGATTTGCTTGGTGTATAAATCTAGAATGCTCGCCAAATAGAGCTTCCCTTGACGACAGGGAATGTACGTGATGTCCGCCACCCATTTTTCATTGGGCCGGGTCGCCGAAAAGTCTTGCTGTAGCTCGTTCGGTGCGATCGGCCACTCATGATTCGAATCGGTTGTGGTGACGCGAAACTTGCGTGACATACAAGAGCGCAGCCCCTTTTCACGCATAATGAAGCTGACCGTCCGCTCCGAAACGATCCACCCTTCTTTTAGAAGTTCATTGTAAATACGAGGGCTTCCGTAACGGAATAGCGAGTCCTGGTAGTGCCACACGATGCGCTGGGTAAGCCTTTCTTTCCGCTGTTGCCTTTCGGACGGCGCCGCGATGCGCCATTTGTAATAGCCGCTCCTAGATACGTGTAGCACCTGGCACATCTTCTCCACTCGAAATTCGGAGCGATGATCTTCGATGAATTGGAACCTTAGTTCTTTTCTTTGCTGAAGATGTGCAGCGCCTTTTTTAGAATCGCCATTTCTTCTTTCAAATCCGCCATTTCCCGCTCTTTACGGCGCGTTTCCGCTTCATTTTCTTTGAGGGTTTGTTCGAGCTTGCGAATTTTTTCCGGATAGTTGACCTCTTCCTGATTGAACTCCCGGAATTGCCCGATCCATTGATGCAAGGTGCTTTTCGGAATATTCAGCTCTTCGCAAATGTCCGATATGGTCTTGGTCTTCTCTTGCACATACTTTACCGTTTGTCTTTTGAATTCTTCATTGTATCGTTGCCGTTGTTCTCCCACTCGCGGACACCTCTTCTTTTTTGTTACACCTATTATTAGGCGTTCCTTAAAGCTGTGTCCACTTTTTATTCTAGTTACACTGTGTCCGATGCCTATGCCATAGCCCGTGATTCTGTCGAAATAACGACTGCTGTGTCCACCAAGTATATGTTTGCATAGGGAGTACGCTCCTGAAACGAAGAGCATGAATGAAGCACCATACATATGGATCTATGTCCTGTTTAAGGGGCTAATTGCTGATGAAAAAAATGACTTTTATATTATAATGGAAAGGAAGTGAGCTTAGCCGCTTTTTCGTTGTTTATTTTTCGTTGTCTAAATTACGCCTATAATAGGTATCGTTTTTTTGTGAACTAATTAGCGGAAAGGGGCTATTTATGGACAGCAACCAAATGACCTTCGAAACGATTGACGAATATATCGCGGGCTTTCCTCCAGAAATTCAAGAGCTGCTGCATGCGATGAGAAAGATCATCAAGGAGGCGGCGCCAGAAGCGACGGAGAAGATTAGCTACCAGATGCCGACGTTTGCGCTGCATGGCAATTTGGTGCATTTTGCGGCGTACAAAAACCATATCGGGTTTTATCCAGCGCCGAGCGGGATCGAGGCTTTCAAGGCGGAATTATGTGCGTATAAAGGCGCGAAGGGTTCGATTCAGCTTCCGTTAGACAAGCCGCTGCCTTATGCATTAATCAGCAAAATCGTTGCATTTAGAGTAGCTGAGAACATCAAAAAAGCACAAGAGAAGCGCAGCAAGAAAAAATAAAAGGCGAAGCGCCAATAAGACGGGAGCAACTAACAAAATGGATCTTTCACAGCAGCTATTGGACATTCAAGATATTGAACAATCGCTACAGCTTACTTTTCCAGCAGCGTATAAGACTTTTCTGACAACGGATGAGAACCAAGCAGCTAATCCTAATACCGAATATGACCTTGTTGATTTTAACGGCTACACCGCTTGGGGTATTCGGTTTATTAAGCTGGATGCCTCCTATTCTAAAAATCTGGAAGCGATCGCCGAGGTTGTTCTTCAGCCGCGCAAATTAATTCCATTCGCTTGGAGCATCAGCAGCGGAGACTGGCTTGTCTTTGATTATCGCGAAACGGATGAGAAGCCTAGCCTTTTATATATTGATCATGAAATGGCTCTTTGTTTAGAGGATGCGGAGTCGGAGGCGCAAAGCGAGAACGTAACGGTCGAAGAAATAATGGAAGGTAATCTATCCGTCTTGTGTGAAAATTTTGAGACGTTTCATGCTGCGCTGAAGCTCGCGACAGATGATGAGAACGACGAAGATGACGAGGATAATTCTACCCTCGTCACTGAAGTATAGCGCTGGTCTGTTTATTCCGCGAAGGACTGTCCTTTGGCGGCAAGTGCTTCCCGGATGATCCTTATTGCTTTAGGCCCTGCCCCGTGCAGCTTCAGCAATTCCGACTCGGTAAGTTTTGTGAATTGCTCCAGCTGTACGTATCCGGCTGCGGTTAATGCGCGGGTTGCAGGCTTGCCGATATGAGGCAAATCGCTTGTTTTCTCATGATCAGGCGATAGCTTGGATGGCTCCACGTACATCACTCCTTATAAATAAAGGCTTTCCTTGATGACTATCATTCGGGAAAGCCTTTATTATTTCCTCCCACCCAATAACCGATTCGCAAAATTTCATCATCAACCATTGTATGTGAGAATTATTATCACTTATAATAGAAGGACTAAACAATGGAATGAAACGGACATGGGTGCATAACTAGCAGCATGGGGAAAGGAAGGATAGAGCAGGGTGAATCAAAGTGAGCATATATTGCTGTGGAACCAGGCTTCCATTCGCATTATGGATGTACGTCATATCATCATGGCGCGAGGGGAGGAGCTTCGTTCCTATCAGCTGCCGGCGAGCGCTTTCTTATACACGACGCGCGGAAATGCTGAGGTACGGATGGACGGCAAGACGGTGCTGGTAGAGCGTTATCATATGCTGCATGGCGGCAAGGGCATGTGTCTGGATATTACGGCGGATCGTGTGCTGGAATATTATTTGATTTTGTACAAGGCGGTTTTGCCGCTCCCGAGCCGTCAGGAGCTCGTTCAGTTGATGGAGCAGCATAATCCGTTCCAACTGCAATATAGCTTTGCCTCTCCTCAGCCCATTGCATTGCTCGATAAAATCCAGCGCATGCAGCAGGAATGGCAGCATCCGAATGTACTGGACCAGCTATATATTAAGACGTTGTTCTATCAATTCATACATGAATTGTTTCAGCAGCTTTCGAATCAAGACATCCATGTGCAAAAAGCGGACTACGTCTCGCAAGCGATCCGCTACATGCAGGAGCATTACGCGAAGCGAATTGTGCTCAGCGAGCTTGCCGAACTGCTGGATTGCAGCGTCAGCTATTTATCCCGCATGTTCAAGCAGACGATTGGGCAAAGTCCTATTGACTACTTAATTGCGCTGCGCATCGGCAAGGCGAAGGAGCTTCTGCGGGAAACAGAGGCGACGCTGCAGGAAATAGCTGAAAGCGTCGGCTTTCTGGACGACAGCTATTTTAATCGTATTTTCAAAAAGCATACCGGCATGTCGCTCGGGCAATACAAAGCGAAGGTTCAAAATAATCCTGTACCCGGTTCAAGATATGCCCTTGTCCCGCGGAGGCTCAAACGGTATAGTGAGTATGGTTATGAAAATCATTCTCACTACAAGGAAGAGGGGCCTTTATTTATGTACAGAGAATCAAGAATATCCATGATGGCAGCCGTGCTGATTTGCTTTACACTGCTGCTTAGCGCTTGCGGAACGGGAGCTTCTAATACGAACGCGACGACTAATGCGAGCTCGGCTTCATCAAGCAGCAATGCGGCGGCTTCGACGCCAGCCGCTACCGATACGGCTACAGCGGACGCTTCCCGCGTCATTAAGCATGCGATGGGTGAGGTGACCTTGACAGGAACGCCGGAGCGCGTCGTTATTTTGACCAATGAAGGAACGGAGGCGCTGCTTGCAGTAGGCATTAAGCCAGTGGGCGCGGTTCAATCGTGGATCGGCGATCCATGGTACGAGCACATTAAAACGGAAATGGAAGACGTGACGGTTGTAGGCGATGAATTGCAGCCCAACATCGAGCTGATTGCCAGCCTGAAGCCGGATTTAATTATTGGGAACAAGGTGAGACAAGAGAAAATTTACGAGCAGCTGAACCAGATCGCACCTACTGTATTCGCAGAGGATTTGGGCGGCGATTGGAAAATTAACTTCAAGCTGTATAGCCAAGCGGTAAATAAGCAGGATGAAGGCGACAAGGCAATGGAGGAATTCGATCAGCGTGTCGCTGAGGTGAAGGCGAAAATTGGCGATAAAGCGGCAACGAAGGTATCTGTAGTTCGCTTCTCGGCTTCGCAGGTGCGTATTTACCAGAAGCAGACGTTCTCAGGTGTGCTTCTTGAGCAGCTTGGCTTTGCTCGCCCGGAATCACAGAATGTAGATTCCTTTATCGAAGTCATGACCAAGGAAAGCATTCCGAAGATGGACGGGGACGTACTATTCTACTTCGTATCAGAAGCGGCAGGAAAGACGGATGCGGCTAAAGTAGTGGAAGAGTGGATGAATGATCCGCTGTTCAAAAACCTGGAGGTCGTGAAAAACAACAAAGTCGTTCAAGTAGATGAAGCGATTTGGAATACGGCCGGAGGCTATAAGGCGGCTAATCTGCTGCTCGATGAGATTGTAGACTATTTCGACATTCAATAAAGCGACTGAAACAACGGAGCAGGCCGACGTCATTTTTATTGGCGTCGGCTTCTTTTATTGAGGAAAGGGAGGGGTGAAGGGATGTCTACGTGGAGGATGTCTAAATGGATGGATAGGAGAGGCAGCAAGCTTGCTGTTCTCGGAGCAGGAGTCGCTCTCTTGCTTGTTTGTATGCTTGCTAGCGTGCTATTCGGGCTTCAACCATTCAGTTTAAAAGATTTGTGGCTCGCTTACAGCCAGTTCGACGGCTCGAACGAGCATTTGATTTTGACTCACACCCGCATGCCCCGCACGCTCGTCGCGGTCGTAGTAGGGGCGAGTCTTGCAGTAGCCGGAGCCATCATGCAGGTGCTGACGCGCAATCCGCTTGCGTCGCCGTCGATTTTCGGCATTAATTCCGGTGCGGTGCTATTCATTGTAGTTGGCTTGGCCTTGTTCGGCTCGTCGCTGACGATGAGCAATATGATTGGGCTTGCGTTTATCGGGGCGGCGATCACAGCTCTATTCGTCTATGCGCTCGGCATGCAGGGCAGAGGAAGCTTTGAGCCCATCCGGCTCACCTTGGCGGGAGCATGCGTAGCGGCATTTGCGAGCTCGGTTACGTCTGGCCTTATGTTAATTAATAAGCAATCACTGGAATCAGCGCTGTTCTGGATGGTTGGCTCCGTATCAGGGAGAGAGCTTAACCACCTTGTGATGGTGCTGCCGTATATAATCGCTGGCCTCTTGCTTGGCTTCCTGCTTTCGGGTTCTTTGAATGTAATGGCACTCGGAGACGACAATGCGAAGGGGCTCGGGCAGCGCCTGATGCTCATTCGCCTGCTATGCACAGCTGCTGTCGTGCTGCTAGCGGGAAGTGCCGTTTCAGCGGCGGGGCCCATTGCTTTTATCGGTCTGGTTATTCCTCATTTATGCCGAGCACTGGTCGGGAATGACCACCGCTGGCTGCTTCCCTATTGCGCCGTGGCGGGGGCTTTGCTGCTGGTGGCGGCTGACCTGCTGTCCCGGTTCGTGCTTCTGCCGAAGGAGGTCCCGGTAGGCGTGGCAACAGCGCTTATCGGCGTACCGTTCTTGATTTATGTGGCGAGGAGGAAGAAATATGCCTAAGCCTCGCATAAGGAAAAATATGCTGCTCTTGCTTGCGCTTAGCATCGTACTCGTTGCTTTAAGCATTCTATGCTTGTCTATGGGCAGCATCGCGATTCCGATTAAAGAGGTGCTGCTGTCGCTAGTGGGACGCAATGCGGACAATAGCGATTTAATTATTATGCAATTTCGCTTGCCGCGCATTTTAGCTGCCCTGCTCATTGGCGCGGCACTGGCAGTGGCTGGCTCCTTGCTGCAAGGCGTCATTCGCAATTCGCTGGCATCGCCGGATTTGCTTGGCGTGACGGGCGGCGCGTCTGTCGCGGTTGTTGGCTTTATGACGTTGTTCACCGGCTATAGCATTCACTTCATTCCGGTCATTGCGGTTTTGGGCGCTTTTGTGGCGGCGGCGCTGAACTACGTCTTGGCCTGGAAAAAAGGCGTCTCCACGCTGCGGCTCGTGCTAATCGGCATCGGTATATCGACAGCGATGAGCGCCCTTACGATGTTTTTGCTCATTAGCGGGCCCGCCTATTTGGCGGCGCAGGTGCTGAACTGGATGACGGGCAGCATTTACGGCACGAACTGGTCGTATATTCAAGCACTGTGGCCGTGGGTTGTCGGATTTATCCCGCTGGCGCTGCTTTTTGCCAAGGAGCTGAATGTGCAGTCGTTAGGCGAGGACGTCGCGCGCGGCTTGGGAAGCCGGCTTCAGCTCAATCGCATGCTGCTGCTATTTTTTAGCGTGGCACTGGCCGGGGCGGCGGTCGGCATTGCCGGAACGATTTCTTTTATCGGGCTGCTTGCGCCTCATATGGCTAGAAGGCTGACGGGCCATTCCTATAAAATGGTCATTCCAGTTTCTGCGCTGCTAGGTGCGATTGTTTTGCTGCTCGCCGATCTGGCGGGGCGCATGCTGTTTATGCCGTTAGATATTCCCGCTGGGGTGTTCACGGCAGGAGTCGGGGCTCCGTTCTTTATGTATTTGCTGTTTAAGCGCAAGGCTAGTGTTTAGCCATCTGGATGACATTGTCATGCAATGGCAAATGAGCACCCGCTGATAGCTTCGGGCATGACATATTGCTGGACACAGGAGCCGCTATTTTAAGCAAAGCAAGGGTTACAGTGATAGTTGCGGACTAAGTGTAACTAGAATAAAAAGTGGACACAGCTTTAAGGAACGCCTAATAATAGGTGTAACAAAAAAGAAGAGGTGTCCGCGAGTGGGAGAACAACGGCAACGATACAATGAAGAATTCAAAAGACAAACGGTAAAGTATGTGCAAGAGAAGACCAAGACCATATCGGACATTTGCGAAGAGCTGAATATTCCGAAAAGCACCTTGCATCAATGGATCGGGCAATTCCGGGAGTTCAATCAGGAAGAGGTCAACTATCCGGAAAAAATTCGCAAGCTCGAACAAACCCTCAAAGAAAATGAAGCGGAAACGCGCCGTAAAGAGCGGGAAATGGCGGATTTGAAAGAAGAAATGGCGATTCTAAAAAAGGCGCTGCACATCTTCAGCAAAGAAAAGAACTAAGGTTCCAATTCATCGAAGATCATCGCTCCGAATTTCGAGTGGAGAAGATGTGCCAGGTGCTACACGTATCTAGGAGCGGCTATTACAAATGGCGCATCGCGGCGCCGTCCGAAAGGCAACAGCGGAAAGAAAGGCTTACCCAGCGCATCGTGTGGCACTACCAGGACTCGCTATTCCGTTACGGAAGCCCTCGTATTTACAATGAACTTCTAAAAGAAGGGTGGATCGTTTCGGAGCGGACGGTCGGCTTCATTATGCGTGAAAAGGGGCTGCGCTCTTGTATGTCACGCAAGTTTCGCGTCACCACAACCGATTCGAATCATGAGTGGCCGATCGCACCGAACGAGCTACAGCAAGACTTTTCGGCGACCCGGCCCAATGAAAAATGGGTGGCGGACATCACGTACATTCCCTGTCGTCAAGGGAAGCTCTATTTGGCGAGCATTCTAGATTTATACACCAAGCAAATCGTAGGCTGGCAATTAAGTGATCATATGACAACCGATCTGGTACTCGCTGCCCTCAAGCAGGCTTACGCAGCGAAAAAGCCAGAAGAAGGACTGATCCACCACTCCGATCGGGGCTCACAGTATGCGTCAAAAGCCTACCGTGAGCAGCTCAGCACCTACCAGATGAAGGTCAGTATGAGCCGGAGAGGGAACTGCTACGATAACGCTTGTATCGAGGCTTTTCATAGCATTTTAAAACGTGAACTGATTTACTGTAATCCCAAATTTAAGTCCAAGCAAGAAGCCTACGACCAGTTGTATCGCTATCTGGAGTTCTTTTATAATCGAAAACGCTCAAACAGCACGCTGGGCTATGTGTCGCCCTTGCGTTTTGAACAGCTTTATTACGAAAAAATAGCATAATGAGCGTGTCCACTCTATTGACAGAAGAGCACAGGAGACGTTAAGTTGCTGCACAAAGCTCTTTTGACAGGTGAATAAAGGTAATAACGGCTCTCCTGTCCGCTTATGCTCTGAAATCGGCTCAAAAACCAGAATAGCGGAACCTCAGTCCTTCAAAAAAGTAAGCAACGGGCACGATTTGCTTTCACTTTCTAATTCAATTGGCGGCTTCGAGGCAGCTTGCGCTTTTTTGCCTGCGGGATTATGCTGGATTTATAGATTGGTATTAAGGAGATGAAGCAATGCTGACGCTGCAATGTACGAAAAAGCTCGAGAGCGAGCTTGGAATGATGGATTTTGCGGCAGTGCCGACGGCGGGAGATCCGCTATATGGCTGGCATGCCCATCTGTTCTTGCTGAATCGTCGAAAATGCGTAATCGTCATGAATAATGAGACGAGATACAATTTTGTGCTGCATGGCTTGAAAAAGCAAGATTTCAAACGATTCGATGAGCTTGTAATCGAGAGCGTTGCTGAAAATTTGCTTGCTGATAAAGCGGACGAGCAGGTGATAGAACGTTATCTGCAAGGCGCTGATGCATTCAGCTTTACGAAGACGAGTGATCGCAGCATCATCGCTTTTCTGGATCAGAAATCCACTCCGTTAGGGGTGGTTTTTTTGCATTTAAAAGGCAGATAATGATTGAATTTACACGAATTTTAAATGTAAAAAGAGGAATATGTTGGATATTGTCGAAGTGTGTTCTATGATTTTATACGCTGTATTGAATATGGAATAGGCATTTCAATCTAGTTCAGGAGGCGCTATGTCATATATTGCACATATCCGGGAGAAAGACGGCAAAATTCAAACCGTCCACGAGCATTTGAACGAGGTAAAGGAAGGCTGCGAGCAGCTTGGAGGCAAGATTGGAGCCCGTCATTTGGCGGGACTGGCAGGCTGGCTTCATGACTTGGGCAAAAATACGACCGCTTTCAGGAATTATATTCAGCTAGCCGTAGCGGCGGCAAATGATAAGGATGCGAGGACGCCTAAAAGAGGCTCAGTCGATCATTCGACCGCAGGCGGAAGACTGATTTATCGCAGGTACCATAAGAAAAGCTCGAAGCAGGCCGAGAAAATGGCAGCAGAATGGATTGCCAACTGTATTATTTCCCATCATCAAGGGCTTCGGGATTTTATTGATCCGGGCAAAACATCACCCTTTCTAAAAAGAGTGGCTGAGCAGAAGGACGCGGAAATTGAACAGGGCTATGAGCAAGCGAGTGCGGTGTTCTTCGGACAGCATACCGAGGCCGAGCTGGATACGTATTTTGCCAAGGCTGCTGCCGAGCTTGAACAGCTTATAGCGGTTATGAGGGAATATAAGCTGCCCCGAATAACTTGTTCGCTGCTGATCAAGTACATTTTCAGCTGCCTAATTGATGCGGATCGGACCAATTCGCGGCAGTTTGAAGAGGAGGAGGCGGCAGAGCCGGCGGCGGATTATGGGCCATTTTTCAAGAGAGGCTTTGAAGCTTTAATGAAAAAGCTCGGCGAAATGGACGAAGCGGAGGACGCCGACCATCCGATTAATCGCCTGAGACGGGAGATGTCGCTGCAATGTGAGGCTTTTGCGCTGCGTCCGTCGGGCATCTATACATTATCGATTCCAACTGGAGGCGGTAAGACGCTGGCGAGCCTGCGATATGCGCTAAAACATGCGATAGAGACAGGGAAGCAGCGAATTATTTATATCGTGCCATACACAACCATAATTGAGCAGAACGCGCAAGAAATTAGAGATATTTTGCAGGAGCACGATATGATTTTGGAGCATCATTCGAATGTCATTGAGGAGCCTGATCCGCCAGAAGATGCGTCGGAGGCTGAAGCTTATGATATTCGGCGCAAGAAAATTAAACTTGCGAGAGATACGTGGGATCGCCCGATTATTTTTACAACGATGGTTCAGTTTCTGAATACGTTTTATGCGAAGGGAACGCGGAATGTACGGAGGCTGCATCAGCTTTCGGATGCGGTCATTATTTTCGATGAGGTGCAGTCTGTTCCGATTAAGTGTATTTCTTTGTTTAACGCGGCATTAAATTTTCTACATGCCTTTGGACGCTCCAGCCTGCTGCTTTGTACCGCGACGCAGCCTGCTTTGGACGGGGTGAAGCATCGGCTGCAATTGAAGGATGATGCTGAAATGATTGAAAATCTCGATGAGGTAGGTCGGAGCTTTAAGCGGGTGGAGGCTGTGGATCGAACGACCCCGAGCGGCTGGAAGGCAGATGAGCTGGCGGATTTTGTGCTGGATAGGATGGATGAGATCGACAGCACGTTGGTCATTTTGAATACGAAGTCGGCAGTACGCAAGCTGTTCGCTGAGCTGGAGAAGCGTCAGAGGTCAGGGGACTGTGATGCCAGACTGTTTCATCTCAGCACGAATATGTGCGCGGCGCATCGCAAGGATGTGCTCGAAGAGCTGGTGAAAGCACTCGCTTCGAAAAGAAAGGAACGGATCATTTGCGTCAGCACGCAGCTTATTGAAGCAGGCGTCAACATTAGCTTTGAATGCGTCGTTCGTTCCCTTGCAGGACTAGACTCCATTGCACAAGCGGCGGGCAGATGTAATCGGCATGGGAAGGACGTCATTCGGAGCGTTTATATTATGAAGTCTGCGGATGAGGTGCTGACGCATTTGAAGGAAATTAGCATCGGTGCAGAGCAGACACAGCGCATATTGGACGATATGAGGGAATATCCGCAGATGTATGGGGGAGAGCTGCTGTCGAAGGCGGCGATGCAGGCTTATTTTAAATACTATTATAAATTGATTGAAAATAAGATGCAGTACCCTGTAGAGAAGCTTGGTGAAACTATTTTTGAGCTGCTGGAGCAAAACAGAAATTATGCTGCTGGCTACAAAGGGAAGCATGGGAAGCTGCCTGAGTTGATTAGCTTCTCGGCTCTCGCTACGGCTGAGCAATATTTTGAAGTCATTAGTCAGGTGGCAAGAACGGTGCTGGTTCCTTATAACAAGGAAGCTAAAGAGCTGATACTCGACTTGAACGGCGAGCTGAAGGCAGGAGAGCTGGGCGTGCTGCTGCGCAAGCTTCAGCCGTATGTTGTCAATATTTACGAGCATGAGTTTAAGAAGCTAGATAAAAATGGGGACATTCAGTATCTGCTGCATGGCGAGGTGCTGGCTTTGCGGGAAACCGCCTTTTCAGAGCAGTTCGGTGTGGAGACGGATGGCGAAGGGGAATGGTCGTCAGCAATTATGTAATGGGAAATGGTAACTTCTTTAGCCATCAGAAAGGAGAACAAGATGCGCAACCAAATCGAATTCGAAGTATCCGGCAAGTACGCTCTTTTCACAGACCCGTTGACCAAAATCGGAGGAGAGAAGTTCAGCTATCAGGTTCCTACTTATCAAGCTCTGAAAGGAATTGTGGAATCTATATATTGGAAGCCTACAATTATTTGGTACATCGACGAGGTTCGAATCATGAACGTCATTCAGACGGAGTCCAAGGGCATTCGTCCTATTGAATATAATGGCGGCAATACGCTTGCCTATTATACCTATTTGAAGGATGTGAAGTATCGGGTTCGCGCCTATTTTGATTTTAATCCTCATCGGGAGGATCTCGTCTATGACCGCAACGAGCATAAGCATCACAATATCGCCAAACGTTCGGTTCAGGCGGGAGGGCGCAGAGATATTTTTCTCGGGACGCGTGAATGCCAGGGCTATGTGGAGCCTTGCGATTTTAACGAAGGCAAGGGCTTTTATGATGAGGTGCCAGAGGTAGACTTCGGTCACATGGTTCATGGCATCAGCTACCCGGATGAAACAGGCAGGCCGGAGCGGGAAACAAGACTGTGGCCAGTCAAAATGGAGCGCGGCATTATCCGCTTCATTCGCCCAGAAGCTTGTGTACTGACTCGCAAAACAGGCGAAGGTGCTGCCAAAGCTTTCGGCTCCGAAAATATGGAGTCTGTCGACCACCTGCATGAACAGCTATTTGCAGAGGGGGAGAAGGCATGAGCTGGCTCGCAAATTTAAGCAAAACCTACGATAACCATACGGAAGCGATAGGGAATTTTGAGAAAAAAAGAAATGGCCGTGAATATGCACTCATTCCGATTTCACATACGACACAAAGTGCGCATATTGAGGTGATTTTGAACGGGAAGGGCGTATTTCTAAGAGCGAAGGTAATTGAGAAGGAAGAAGGAAGCACAATCATTCCTTGCACCGAGGCTGCGGCTAGCCGGACAAGCGCACCCGTTCCCTATCCTTTGTTCGATAAGCTTATGTATGTTGCTGGCGACTATGAGCAATATGTTGGCGAGGTGAAGAAGCATACGCCACATGCAGATTATTTGGAGCAGCTGCGCGCATGGTGTACATCGGCTTATTCCAATCGCAAGGTGGAAAGTGTCTATCAATATTTGCAGAAAGGCACGCTGATAGCAGATTTAGTAGAGTATAAGGTGCTATGGACAGACAGGCAACGCAAGCTGCTGGATAAATGGGTGCAGGAGGAAGGCGACGAGAGCAAGGAGAAGCCAGACATTTTCAAAGTGATTGCCTCTGATCAAAGCTCGGCTTTTGTGCGATTCGCCGTATACATTCCGGGAGATACCGAGCCAAGGCTATGGCGGGATCGGGAGGTTCAGCAGTCCTTTATTGATTTTTATAATGAGCAGCTTGCAGAGAAGGATTTATGTTATGTAACGGGCGAGCAGCTTCCCTTTGCGGACAAGCATGCTTCGCGTATTCGCAACTCTGGTGATAAAACGAAGCTGATTTCAGCCAATGACTCAAGCGGCTTCACGTTTCGCGGTCGGTTTCGGACGGGTCGGGATGCGGCCTCCGTCAGCTACGAGGTATCGCAGAAGGCGCATAATGCGCTGAAATGGCTAATTGATCGGCAGTCCTTCACCCTCGACGGCAAAGTGTTTCTCGTATGGGGAACAGATCGGCTTGAGGTGCCAGATCCTGCGGAGGATTTATTCGACTATTTGAAGGAGGAAGAGGACGATTCGTCCGCTGGAGATATTTCGCATCGGGAGCATGCTCTTGAGGTAAGAAAAGCGCTCAGCGGCTACCGTTACGATGGCGAATATAAATCGAATGTCGTTATTATGACGCTTGATGCGGCAACCCCAGGACGGCTGTCCATTGTGTATTACCGCGATATGAACCGCGAGCTGTTCATGAATCAATTGCAGCATTGGCATGAAACCTGCTTTTGGCGCCATAGGTATCGCAAAAACGAAAATGACAAGTATGTAGCTTTTACAGGTGCGCCAGCGACAAAGGATATTGCTTTTGCCGCTTACGGGCCGCGTGCAAGTGACAAGGTGGTGAAAGGGCTGCTGGAGCGAATGCTGCCCTGCATCGTAGATGGTCGTGCAATTCCGATAGATATTGTTCGCAGTGCGATTAGTCGAGCTTCCAATCCGGTAGGCATGGAGCCATGGGAATGGGAGAAAACGCTAAGCATCGCCTGTGCGCTGGTCAACAAAACAAAAGAGAAGGAGGGCTTCCGAGTGAGCCTGAATAAACAATTGGAGGACCGAAGCTATCTATTCGGCAGAATGCTGGCGATTGCCGACGTGCTGGAGAGACGTGCATTAGGTAGAGAAGAGAGACGGGCAACGAATGCAATCCGATATATGAACGCTTTTGCCCAGCGTCCGGGACGCACATGGCGTATTATTCAATCCAATCTACAGCCCTATCAGGCGCGGATGGGGACGGATGCGAGATATTATAATGGTCTGCTTGATGAGGTGGGCTCGATGCTGAAGACTGAGGATTTTACGGATGCTCCGCTTAGCGGACTGTATCTGCTTGGTTTCTACAGCCAGCGTCATGATCTGTATACGAAAAAAGATAAAGGCGACACGACGCAGGGGCAAGATAGCGAGCAAGATAACAATCAAGACAGCGAGCAGGACGATACAGAGGAATAGCCAAGTCTAGCAATAGTCTAGCAATCTAAAAGTCTACTAAATAAACCTATTAGGGAGAGATTAAAATGAGCGTACTTGACCATAAAATTGATTTTGCCGTTATTTTGTCCGTCCGAAATGCCAATCCGAATGGCGATCCATTGAATGGCAATCGTCCAAGGCAAACCTATGAAGGACTTGGCGAGATTTCTGATGTGTGCCTAAAACGCAAAATCCGCAACAGGCTGCAAGACATGGGAGAAGCGATTCTCGTGCAGTCGGATGAGCGTCGTGACGATGGATACCGCAGCATTAAAGAGCGTGTAGATGCGAATGCCGATGTTCAAGAGTTTGCCAAGGGGAAAAAGCAAAACAATGAGCTGTACGCACAGGCGGCCTGCAAGTCGTGGATGGATGTGCGCAGCTTCGGCCAGGTGTTTGCTTTTAGCGGCGGGACGGATGCGTCCTCGGGAGTATCTGTAGGCGTTCGCGGGCCTGTCTCGATTCATACAGCGCTTAGCGTCGAGCCGATAGCCATTACAAGCACGCAAATTACGAAAAGTGTAAACTCGGTGACGGGTAAGGACCCGAACAAGAAGGGCTCAGACACGATGGGCATGAAGCATAGAGTAGATTTTGGCGTCTATGTTGTTTATGGCAGCATCAATACACAATTGGCGGAGAAAACAGGCTTTACGAAGGACGATGCGGAGAAGATTAGAGAAGCGCTTATTTCTCTTTTTGAAAATGACACCTCATCCGCGCGCCCGGACGGCAGCATGGAAGTCCATAATGTTTTCTGGTGGAAGCATCAGTCCAAGCTTGGGCAATATTCCTCAGCGAAGGTGCATCGCTCCTTGAAAATCAAATTGAACGATGACGTAGTCGAAGGGAAATCCATCGACGACTACACTTGGACAATTGAGCCGCTTGAGGGCTTGGAGCCTCTAAGATATGTGGGACGATAATGAAGAAGATTTTTTAATGCTTTCTGGCATTCAGCATTTCAACTTTTGCCGTAGGCAATGGGCGCTAATCCATATTGAGCAGCAATGGGAGGAAAACGTCCGCACCGTTGAAGGGGCGCATTTGCATCGTAAAGCCGATCAGCCCATGCTGCGGGAGAAACGCGGGGACAAGCTCATTGTCCGTGCGCTTCCCGTACAGTCGCGGCGGCTCGGCATTTCCGGCATATGCGATGTCGTAGAGTTTGTGCGAGACAGCTCAGGAGTTCCACTGGCGGGTGAGGAAGGGCTTTACGTTCCGTACCCCGTGGAATACAAACGCGGCAAGCCGAAGCGGAATGATTCCGACCGCTCGCAATTAGTCGCTCAGCTCATGTGTCTAGAAGAGATGTTAATGTGTGAGCTGAAGGTGGGCTATCTCTATTATGATGAAATCAAGCATCGCGTGGAGGTGCCCGTCTCCGAAGCGGATAAAGCCAAGGTCAAGCAAAGCTTGGAAGAAATGCGCCACTACTATGAGCGGAACCATACACCACGGGCGAAGACGGGGCCACATTGTCAGAGCTGCTCTTTGAATGTCGTTTGTTTGCCGGAAATGCTGGAGCGAAAATCCGTTTCAAGCTTTATTGAAAGCAGGTTATCCGAATGAAAAAGCTGCTGAATACTCTGTTTGTAACAATGCCGGATACGTATTTATCGCTCGATGGCGAGAATATTGTTATAAAGCGTGACGATGAAATTGCCGGACGTTATCCGCTGCATAATTTGGAGGGAGTCTGTACCTTTGGTTATGCGGGGGTCAGTCCTGCTCTTATGGGGAAATGCGCAGAAAATAACATCGGACTGACCTTCATGACTCGCAATGGTCGATTTTTGGCACGGGTCGTCGGTGAGGATAAAGGGAATGTTGTACTGCGCAAGGAGCAGTACCGTATTTCCGATGATGAGCGGCGCAGCGCTATTTTTGCCCGAAATATGATTTTGGGAAAGGTGTATAACAGCAAGTGGGTAGTTGAACGAGCCTTGCGGGATCATGCCCTCCGTATAGATACCGAGCGAATGAAGCAGGTCAGCGCTTCGCTATCAGAGACGATGAAGCTGATTCGCGGCGTGGAGCAACTGGATATTTTGCGCGGGCTGGAAGGGTCGGCCGCTGTGCAATACAACTCGGTGTTTGACCAGTTGATTTTGCAGCAAAAGGAGCAGTTTTTTTTCCATGGGCGCAATAAGCGGCCTCCGCTGGACAATGTCAATGCGCTGCTTTCTTTCACTTATTCTCTGCTTGCGAAAGATGTGACAGCCGCGCTAGAGTCTGTAGGACTGGACGCTTACGTCGGCTTTCTGCATCGGGATCGCCCGGGGCGAGCGTCGCTTGCGCTGGATATGATGGAGGAACTGCGGAGCGTATATGCTGACCGAATGGTGCTGTACCTCATTAACAAGAAGGTCGTTAACGACAGCGGCTTCGTGAAAAAAGAAAATGGCTCCGTCATTATGGACGATGACACGAGGAAAGCGGTGCTCAAGGCATGGCATGAACGCAAGCAAGAGAAAATTATGCACCCTTATTTGAACGAAAAAATAGCTTGGGGCCTTGTTCCTTACGCCCAGGCCTTATTGCTTGCGAGGCATATTCGTGGTGATTTGGACGAGTATCCGCCATTTTTCTGGAAGTAGGTGTTCATATGCTCGTATTAATAACGTATGATGTGAGTACATCAAGCAAGGAAGGGCGTAGAAGGCTCTCCCGAGTAGCGAAAACCTGTCTGAATTACGGGCAGCGGGTGCAGAACTCCGTATTTGAATGTATTGTAGATGCGACGAAGTTTCGCCAACTGAAGTATGAATTGGAGGAGCTCATTGATAAGCAGACGGATAGCCTGCGCTTCTACAATTTGGGTGATAATCACAAAAGCAAGGTAGAGCACATCGGTGCAAAAGAAGCCTATGATATGGAAGCTCCGCTCATTCTATAAACAAAAATTTTTTGCGGATTCTTGGTGCGAATGTGAAGCTCCCATAAAAACCCTAGGGGATTCGCACCTCAGAAATTGTAGAAAAATGTCGAATTTGAGTCGCTTCATGAAAAGTCAAGGTTTGACCCAGATTTTTTTAGTATTATATTTATTGAAAAATGGGGTGATTGATGCCATGATGGGATCAATCACTTGTATTTTCGCTGTCGCACTCCGTATGGAGTGCGTGGATTGAAACGCTAAACGTGATGCTGCAATAGATGCCTATGATGTCGCACTCCGTATGGAGTGCGTGGATTGAAACACCACAGAGCCAGCTATATACAACGTACCATCTGTCGCACTCCGTATGGAGTGCGTGGATTGAAACGCCAAAGCCCACTTAGGACGAACAAACTCATCAATGTCGCACTCCGTATGGAGTGCGTGGATTGAAACGATTTGCTCCTGCCGCGCCTGCAGCGCGGCTTCTGGTCGCACTCCGTATGGAGTGCGTGGATTGAAACATTTTGGATGTTTGGATTGTTAATGGCTCGTTGACGTCGCACTCCGTATGGAGTGCGTGGATTGAAACCGTAACATGATACATTTCCATACTTGATTCGCTGTCGCACTCCGTATGGAGTGCGTGGATTGAAACGGATAATCGGTCAGCTGATTGCCAATGTAGCTGCCAGTCGCACTCCGTATGGAGTGCGTGGATTGAAACTAATTGACCTTGCTCCATTTGTAGCGCTGCTATAGTCGCACTCCGTATGGAGTGCGTGGATTGAAACATCCAACATGGTAAACACTCCAATTCTTAATAGGGTGTCGCACTCCGTATGGAGTGCGTGGATTGAAACGTCACGCAGCTGCTCAAGCACCGAATTATGCGTGGTCGCACTCCGTATGGAGTGCGTGGATTGAAACGAGTCAATGTCGATAACGAATGCCTTCACGCTATTCAGTCGCACTCCGTATGGAGTGCGTGGATTGAAACTATATAAACGATGTGCCCAAGCCTGCGAAGGAATAGTCGCACTCCGTATGGAGTGCGTGGATTGAAACTATGGGTGTCGCAAGATGACACGACAGAATGGAAGGTCGCACTCCGTATGGAGTGCGTGGATTGAAACGCCAATGTGAGTCTGATCTTTGCTTTTGTGGCTGCGTCGCACTCCGTATGGAGTGCGTGGATTGAAACTTGTCTCAAAATTTTGTGATCCTCCTGTCATTTGTCGCACTCCGTATGGAGTGCGTGGATTGAAACTTGCTATTGAGACATTAGAGATATTTGGTACTTGTCGCACTCCGTATGGAGTGCGTGGATTGAAACAGCAGGTCCCGCGCTTTGTTTGGCTAAGGAAATGTCGCACTCCGTATGGAGTGCGTGGATTGAAACTTCTAGTGGTGATTTGCTTGCGGTCGCACTTCGCACGCGGTAGTGAATTAAAACACAGTCAGCATGATTCCTGATCGAGGTTACTACAAGCACATTCGTTTAAAATGAAAAAATAGGCTGCTTCCGCATCGTATTATCTACGGGGAAGCAGCCTATTTTCCAATAATCTTATCTACTCATTTATTATGATTGTTTTCTTCAAAAACACTTTCATCACCTAAGCAGCCTTCAAAGTAGGAGGCCAGAAAGACGCTCGTCTGTATATCTTTTTCTACGAGGAGTTCTTATCCGAATTTTCTTGATTGTCTTTGTTGTTGTAATAGTTCTTTCTGCGGACATAGACGAAATGGGCTAGATTCAGAACACCCGTCACGATGGCTAGAATAGAGGGGAGTATTTGAATAAAGGATGGCAATGTGGCTCCGTTTCCGACAGGACCCGTTCTTGGCTGCAAGGCTTCCCAATAGCCAAAAAGAATGGCGCTTAAGCCGAAAAAAATCAAAAATAGCGACAGCACAATAACCCATTTTTCGTTTCTCATCGCAATTTCCCCCGTTACAAGGATTAGCCTGCAAAAGCGAGCAACAGCATTTTATATACACTTTATTACGAAAACGTCCCCTAAAATGTTACAATTTACAAAACGGCTGTCTTTTAGACGATTATACTCGCACGGGATATTGTGGATTTTTAAGGAAAGGCTGAATCATAATGAATCAAATCGACTACGAGGCTTTTTATAATGAGGTTGGAGCAAGCAACGGCTGGGATTTCAGCAGGCTGAAGTGCATTTCGGAGGAAGCGGAGTGGGACTTGTATCAGGAGGTCGTCAAGCTTAGCCGAAAATCTGACCTGCTGCTCGATATTGGCACGGGCGGCGGGGAAGCTATTTTATCCATTGCGGATTGTGCTTTGCTGCTGGTGGGCATTGATTTATCTACAAGCATGGTCAATACCGCTATGAAAAATATTACGATAGCCGAACGCAGCAACGTTCGCGTACTGCCAATGAATGCGGACAAACTGGATTTTCCAGACCGCTTCTTTCAAATCGTTTCCTGTAGGCATTCGGCCTTCCATGCACAGGAGGTAGCCCGGGTGCTGGAGCATGGCGGCATCTTCCTGACGCAGCAAGTGAGCGAGAACGATAAGCTGAATCTCAAGCAGGCGTTCGGAAGAGGGCAAGCCTACGGGGAGAAGCCAGGCTCGCTCAAGGAGCGGTATATAGCGAAGCTGACGGAAGCTGGCTTTACGAAGATTGAGGTTATGGAGTGGAATGTCGCGGAGTTTTATGAGACGGCGGAGGATTTGATTTTTCTGCTTAAGCATACGCCGATTATTCCGAATTTTGGGCAGCAGCCGGAGGATTTTGAGCGATTAGAAGCCTTCATTCAGGATAATAAGTCGGAAAGAGGCATCAAGACGAGCGCAGAGCGGTTTATGATTAAGGCACAAAGGTAGAAGCAGGGGGAACAAATGTGAGAGAACAGCAGCTGATTAACAGTCAGAAAAGACCGATTACGATTAACAACATCGTGAAGGATTTGCGAAGATTAGGCGTTCGAGAGGGCGATGCGGTGCTAGTGCACGCCTCCCTGTCTCGCTTGGGCTGGGTATGCGGCGGGCCGCAGGCTATGGTGCAGGCGCTTATGCAGGCGGTCGGGGACGAGGGCACGTTAATTATGCCTGCGCAAACGGGGGATTGGAGTGATCCCGCCGAATGGGGGAATCCTCCGGTTCCAGAGGAGTGGTATGAGACGATTTATCGGGAGCTTCCGGCTTTCGATCCGGCTTTATCCCCTACGCGGGGAATGGGACGTATTGCGGAGCTTTTCCGAACGTTTCCGGCGACGGTGCGCTCAACGCATCCGCAGGTTTCTTTTTGCGCCAATGGCAAGTATGCGGAACTCATTACATCCGAGCATATGCTAAGCCCGCAATTCGGCATGGCGTCACCACTCGGGAAGTTGTATGGTTTGGGCGCCAAGGTGCTGATGCTGGGGACGGGGTATGAATCCTGTACGAGCTTTCATCTGGCTGAAGCGATGAGTGAGCGTCTGC
Organism: Paenibacillus sp. KS-LC4; assembly: GCF_036894955.1. Classification (NCBI taxonomy): domain Bacteria; kingdom Bacillati; phylum Bacillota; class Bacilli; order Caryophanales; family Paenibacillaceae; genus Paenibacillus; species Paenibacillus sp. KS-LC4. Next base: position 1,171,028 of record NZ_CP145905.1, read on the forward strand.
CGACTAAGCGGATGGGAACAGCTATATATGAAGGGGACGAGCGAGTATGGAAATGGTTTACGGATTTCGCTTATGACTCGGAGGATTTTGGCCGGATTGGGCAGTGCTATGATCAAGAAGGCTCTGTGCAAAAAGGTGCGGTAGGCAGCGCCGAGTCCCGGCTTTTTGATCTGAAAGAGGCGGTCGATTTCGCCAAGCAGTGGCTGATGATCCATCGTCCTTTGGAGTGAAAAAAAGGTTATGCCGATTTAGGTGCGAATCGGAAGCTCCCATAAAAACCCTAGGGGATTCGCACCTCAAAATTTGTCGAATCATGACGAAAAACAAGGGTCGGGGAAAAAGTCAATATTTTATTTAGACTTTGTTTGTATGGATGATCTTGAAAATATATGCAATTGATGCCATGATGGAATCAATTATATGTATTTTTGCTTCGCACTCCGTATGGAGTGCGTGGATTGAAACACAGACGGAGCCGACAGCTCCGAGCCTGATTGTTCGCACTCCGTATGGAGTGCGTGGATTGAAACTCATCGGCTACTTTCCACCATTGCTGCATAGCCTTCGCACTCCGTATGGAGTGCGTGGATTGAAACTGATGCAAATACTACAGGTGCTAAAAAGCAGCGGTCGCACTCCGTATGGAGTGCGTGGATTGAAACAAATCGGCAACGGACATGCAACTATGGGAAATCCGTGTCGCACTCCGTATGGAGTGCGTGGATTGAAACTCACGGGCTATAAACTATCATACTGGCACATACGGTCGCACTCCGTATGGAGTGCGTGGATTGAAACTGGTTTGTGTATCCACTCACTGGAATCCTTCTTTGTCGCACTCCGTATGGAGTGCGTGGATTGAAACCCTGTTACGTGGGGCAGCTATGTGGGTACTAACGTCGCACTCCGTATGGAGTGCGTGGATTGAAACATAGCTGCGTTAACAATAGCACTCTTGGTGTTAGGTCGCACTCCGTATGGAGTGCGTGGATTGAAACGCACTGAATCTTATGAAGAACTGGAAACGCTGCTGGTCGCACTCCGTATGGAGTGCGTGGATTGAAACGTATTCACCAATTGCTTCTCGCGGCGTTACAATTGGTCGCACTCCGTATGGAGTGCGTGGATTGAAACCCAGTTGGGATGGACATATTTCTCAACAAATATGTCGCACTCCGTATGGAGTGCGTGGATTGAAACCCCTAATAGAGAAGCAGGATCTGTTCCGATCGGCGTCGCACTCCGTATGGAGTGCGTGGATTGAAACTGCGCCGTTATCCGAGCGTGTTCAGTGGAATTCGGTCGCACTCCGTATGGAGTGCGTGGATTGAAACACGGTCATAACTAGCGTTACGATCATTACGCTCAGGTCGCACTCCGTATGGAGTGCGTGGATTGAAACGTTATACAAGAGTGCCGAGAACTGGACAGATATGTCGCACTCCGTTTGGAGTGCGACAATCAAAACCACAACACTCACAAGCATATAAGGAGGAGATCCATGAAATATTGCACAAGAGAATGGTATGAAGAAATGCAGATTGCCGGGATAATGTGCATCTATGAGACAGAAGTGGAGTGGGAGGAGTACCTCGCCTATTTCTGCTCAGAAGGCAAGGACCCGATACAATCGCAGCGCGAATTGTTAGAAGAAAAGAAAGAACATCTGCTAAAATACCTCCCAGAAGCTTTTCACCCCTACATACACGATGGCACGTTGAACACGATCTACCCGCCTCCTGAATTGAAGGAGATGGCGAAGCAGTGGAAGCAAGACTATGATGATCGTATGCGTAAAGTGGCCGAGACATATAACCGCTATTATAAATCGATTCGAAACGAGCTTCCGCCTAATGCGATCAAGCTATTCGAAAATACCCTTCACGATGCCAAATTCACCTCTTATGATCGTCCTGATGAAGCAACATTTATTATATATTTGGACTGTCGCGGCTCTTATTATTATTTTACGGATATTAAAATTACGTTTCACGGAGTCAAGCAACTGGAGCTTCCGAATCTTCCTGAAAATACATGGTGGCTGTACGATGAAATCTACACGATTGACGGGGGCTTTGAGCTCAGAGTGCTGCTGGATTCACTAGAAGCTTTCATTATTTCCGCTGTCGATGTAGAAATTGAAGGATTAGGCGAGCTGCCCAGCCAATAGTTAAGAGAGCCTATATAATTTCCCAAAAAAGGATCGTGAGCGCATGAGCACGATATATCTCGTCCGTCATTGCCAAGCAGAGGGCCAGGAGCCTGACGCTCCATTAACCGAAGCGGGGATAGAGCAAGCGCAGCAATTAGCTGTATTTTTGGCGAACAAGCGGATAGACGGAATCATATCGAGCCCCTATGAGCGAGCTTACCGAACGATTTCTCCATTAGCTGACGCCACTGGCCTGCCCATTAAGCGGGATGAGCGGTTAACCGAGCGCATTTTATCGGGGCAAAATCATCCCAACTGGCGCGAAATGCTTCGCCGTACCTATGAGGAAATGGATTTATGCTATGAGGGCGGGGAGTCGAGCCATACCGCTACCAGCCGTGCCGTTCAAGTCATGAATGAGGCACTGAACAGCGGCTGGAAAAATACCGTAATCGTCTCACATGGCAACCTCATTTCGCTGCTGCTCAAGCATCTGGATCAGGCAGTCGGATTTCATGAATGGGAAGCGCTTTCTAATCCCGACATTTACGAGCTATCCTTCACTGATGAGGCGTCCAGCTTCAAGCGAATTTGGAAGCCATAACAAGACAAGCTCAGGGCTGTTTCTGCTACTGTCATCCATCCTATATTCGGTTCCATTTTAAATTCAGAGAGGAGCAACGCCATTATGAATCAACAAATTAAACAAGCGATAGTCAGGGGGGAAACCTCGCTTGGCATCGAATTTGGCTCTACACGAATCAAGGCGGTATTGGTTGATTGCCATTTTCAAACCATCGGTTCCAGCAGCTATGAGTGGGAAAATCAATTGATCGACGGTTATTGGACCTACGATCTCAACGAAATGATTAACGGGCTGCAAGAAACCTATCGCCAATTAAAGCAAGAGGTTGAAAATCACTACGGCGTAACCCTGCAAAAAATCGGATCAATCGGATGCTCTGCCATGATGCAGGGCTATATTGCACTCGATCACGCAGGGGAGCTATTGGTTCCGTTTCGTACATGGCGCAATGCGACAACGGGTGCAGCTGCATCGGAGCTAACCGAGAAATTCCAGTTTAAAATTCCGCAGCGCTGGAGCATCGCACATTTGTATCAAGCGATTTTGAACGAGGAGGAGCATGTCACTAATCTAGCCTATATGACGACTTTGTCGGGTTATGTGCACTGGCTGTTGACTGGCAGCAAGGCTATTGGTATCGGAGATGCCTCTGGTATGTTCCCAATTGATGAATCTGCAAAGCAATATAATGAAGCTATGATGAAGCAGTTTGCCGATTTAATTGCCGATAAAGATTACCCTTGGAAGCTTCAAGATATTTTACCTAAGGTTCATACGGCAGGTGAACACGCTGGATATCTAAGTGGAGCTGGAGCAAGACTATTAGATCCATCAGGCAGCCTGCAAGCAGGTATTCCGCTATGTCCGCCAGAAGGCGATGCCGGAACAGGCATGGTCGCTACGAATAGTGTTAAAAAGCGTACCGGCAACATCTCCGTAGGGACGTCGATTTTTGCCATGATTGTACTAGAGAAGGATTTATCCACGGTGTACCCCGAGATTGATATCGTGACTACACCTGATGGCAGTCCTGTCGGCATGGTTCTTGCCAACAACTGCTCCAGCGATATTAATGCATGGCTCGGCCTGTTCCGTGAATTTTATGAGGCAATGGGGCAAAAGCCCGATATGAACCAATTATTCAGCGTCCTGTTGGGCAAAGCGCTGGAAGCAGACGCTGATGGCGGAGGCTTGCTGAGCTACGGCTACTATTCAGGCGAGAACATTACCGGGTTTGCAGAAGGTCGCCCGCTGTTCGTTCGTTCTCCAGAAAGCCGCTTTAATTTGGCTAATTTTATGAGAGTACATTTGTTTACCGCGTTTGCTGCCCTAAGGCTAGGAATGGATATTTTGACACAGAAGGAGCATATAACGGTTGATCATATTTTGGCGCATGGCGGCTTGTTCAAAACGCCGCTAGTCGGTCAAAAAATGTGTGCCGCAGCACTGAATGTTCCTGTGTCGGTCATGTCTACGGCTGGTGAGGGCGGCGCATGGGGAATGGCGGTTCTAGCAGCCTATATGGTGAATAAGGAGCAGAATGAGGGCTTGGCGGATTACCTTACTGCTAAGGTGTTCAAGGATGCAGAAGGGCAAGAGATTCATCCTGACAGCACAGATGTGGAGGGCTTTGCCTTATTTTTGGAGCGTTACACGAAAGGACTGGCAATTGAGCAGGCAGCGGTAGACCATTTTTTGGAAAATGGGAAGAAATGATAAGCGTGAACAACGAAATGGCATAACAGGCGGGGATATATATGAAATTGGAGCGTTTGATCTCTATGATCTACAAGCTGCTTAACCACGAGATTTTGTCTGCCTCCGTGCTAGCTGAAGAGTTCAAAGTTTCTCAAAGAACGATTTATCGGGATATGGATGTCCTATGTGCTGCGGGCTTCCCGATCATATCGCAGCAGGGGAGTAAAGGCGGATATGGCATCATGGACGGGTACAAAATGGATAAAAGCTTGCTCCGTTCTTACGATGTCGCCTCCTTGATCACCGTGCTTAGAAGCTTCTCTACCGTGTTTAAAGATGAGCGTGTTCAGGGAACGATTGAACGGCTGCAAACCATCACACCCGAGCATCAGACCCCGAGTCTATCCGTTGACTTTGAAACGCTCAGGATGGAGCCTGACGCCCTTCGTCATTTACGCATGGGCATTACGCAGCGAAAGATTGTTCGCTTTGAATATATTAATGTCAATAATGAACGTACAACCCGTGATATAGAGCCAATGTGGCTGCATTTCAAATATAGCAATTGGTATGTGTATGGATTTTGCCGAACACGGCGGGACTATCGGGAGTTTCGACTATCGCGGATGATGAATTTGCTTTTGACAGAGGAAGACTTTCAGCCTCATCACAGGGAGCCGAAGGAGACGGCCTTCATAGGCAAGGAAGGCAGCGAGCAGTTGAAGGATGTGGTGATTCGAGTAGGGCCGAAGGCTTTGGCGGAAGCGATGGATCAGTTTCACCAGGCTGATAAGCAATTTCATGACGATGGAAGCATGACGATGCGTATTCCCGTCTATAAACCATTAGAAGCACGATGGCTTTGGGGCATGCTGCTGAGCTTTGGCAGCGGCGTCGAAGTTCTCGAGCCTTTTGCACTGCGAGGCGTCCTAAAAGAACAGCTTCAAAACACACTCCAGCTTTATGAAGAAGTATGACGAACTATTGTCATACTTCTTTTTTTATACTATCAACAGTAACAAAATCAAATTCATGATCATTAAAAAGGAGACGATATACGAATGTCAAATTATCCGGTACAAATGTTTGAATATCACACATGGGCGAGCCAAGCCATCCTTGGGAAAATCAAGGAGCTCCCGCCCTCCGTGCTGAGTCAAGAAGTGAACAGCTCCTTTCCCACCATCGCCCATGCCCTTACTCATATTTATGCGGTTGATAAGATGTGGTATATGGTTTTGACAGGTACAGGTATGCCAGAGGCGCTGCAAGCATGTATGCTGCTAAATGCGAAAATTATGAGTTCTGTAGATGAATACGCCAATGAGTTTGCCCAGTTATCGGAGCAATACAGAGAATGGTTCCGAGGCCAAGCTGATTTGGAGCAAACGATTCTGCTTGACAATCCATTCGCCGGAATACGCCAAACAAGCTTGGCGGAAATTGTGCTGCATTTGGTCAATCACGGAACCTATCACAGGGGCAATGTTTCGACTATGCTGCGTCAGCTTGGCCACTCGTCCACCATGAATGACTATGCGCTGTTTTGGTATCAGGAAGCAGCAAAGTAAAACGACAAGCCATGATCCAAAGCCGTGAAAATCAGCCGGAAATCGTTAAAAGTCAAAAATCCCCTGAGCACAAGCAAGTGCTTCAAGGGATTTTCTCATTTAAAGCGGGCTGCACCCGCTATGCGAAGGGCAGTGTGCAGCCCCTTTATTTTTTCGCGTAAAAGCTTACCGTTCCCGTGCTCTCATCCGCGCTAACGAACAAGCTGCGTCCTTGTACCCGGTGAATGCCCTCCGGCGATTGTCCAGCGGTTGGAATCAAGCCGAGGTAGACGGGATTCGCAGCATTAGCGACATCGAAAAATAAAATCGCATCCGCACGTTCCGACGCTACTGCCGCAAGCGCTGTTCCGTCAACTGTCGCGACGGTCAGATTTTCCACCTCGCTGCCCTTGTTCGGGCTGCGGTCATCGGGATACAAGCCGACCTTCGCCGTCGCCTCGTCAATCAGGTTCGCGCTGTCGTATACCCGCTTGCCTTCTAAATCCCATACGGCGATGTTGCGGCCACCGGCCTTCACGCCGTCCTTGAATTCATTTTTGCCCAAATCGCCTTCATTGGCGGTCAGCACATATTTGCCATCCGGCGAAAAAGCGATGCCATCCGGCTCATAACGAGCGGTCAAATCATCCGTAAACCGCACATTCCCATCGTCCGCCAGATCGGCTTTATGCTGCGTTGTACCAAGCGAGAAAATCCGAATGAGCTTCTTCGTCTTCAGATCGACAAGCGCGATGGCGTTGTTTTCCTGCATCGTGACGGCTGCTGCTGCGCTGTCCGGGCTGATTGCCACGTATTCGGGCTGCGGATCATGCGGATAAATGGCTCCCTCTACTCCGTCCAAAGGAGTAGCTATGTCCACAACCTCGCCCTTCAGCGGGTCACCGCCTGCAAATGAAACGATCATAATGCTGCCAGGACGCTTCGCATTCGCAAAGTCAATCTCATCCGCAGCTTTATCCAGCTCCTCATCCTCAATCGCAATCACAGCATTCAGTCCGTCTGGCGAAAGCGCAATGGAGTCGGGGCCGATGCCAAGCTCATATGTTTTTACGGTTTTGTAGGTAGCTAAATCGACTACAGCAAGCAGTCCTTTGTTTGCTTTGTTCACATCATCGCCCGTGCGGATGACCGCAAGCCCATAGCGACCGTCCTTGGATACGGTGACGCTGGTCACTTCCGCCTCTGGAGAAAGGTCGTGGAAGCTGACGGTTTTCAGCACGCTGACTTTGTTGATGTCTGCAATATCAAGCACGGAAATGCTGCCGTTGTCGGCTTCGGTAACGAGCAGGCGTTTGCCGTCTGGCGTAGAAGCGGCGATTTCAGCTTTTTCGCTTGGCATTTGGAAGGAGGCGGCAAGCTCAAAGCCGCTTTTATTTTGCTGCTGGACGAGCTGTGCTTTCAGGCTGTCCAACGCTTTTTTGGAAACATAGGTCGTGCTTTTCGTTAAAAGGGAAGGGCTCCCAATTTGAGCGGCAGCACCGTTAATCGTTGCGGACGAAGAGCCGATCGGGAACGATGCTTTTAAACCGCTCACCGTAATTTCAGCACTGCGGCTGGCAGCGTTCCAGGTTACTTCGCCTTGCATATTTTCGATAGCCTGTCGCAGCTTCACATAATCGCCAGCAGGCGCATCAGCAGCGAGAGCGGCAGGAGCAAAAGCGCCTGTACCGGCAGCGAGCATTGTTGCGACTGACATCAATTGAACAAGTTGCTTGACCGTTTTCATAAGCTTGCAAATCCCCTTTATCCTTTTTTTAAGATCGTATGAAGAATCGTTCTAAGTATATAAATAGATTGTTAAAGACAGATCAAGGGACAGAGCTATTTGTGTAAAAACGGCATAAGATCGGCTTCCAAATAAGGGGAGAAACGATATAATAGAATGACTTATAGGGCGAAGGGGCGCTGGAAGCAGGATGGGAAAAGCGTTGTCGAATAAGCAAAAAATAAGAGGCTGGAAGCGCCGAGTCCGGCGAATAGATAAGTGGAAGCAGTGTCATATGCAGCTGGATATGGAATATCTCGCCCAATATCAACGGGATTATGTGAAGCTTTGGATCGACCCATTCTATAGGCTCGTTCGCCGTAATCCGCCTATCTGGTTTTCACGGCTGCTGCTGGCTGCGCTAATGGATATTTATGAAGCGTGGCATCAGCAATTGGAGCAGCGAAACGAAGCTTTTTATTTGAAAATATGGCTGTTTGAGCCGGCTTTCATAACGTCGCAGGTGGTTGCGGCGATTGGCGAGCAGCTTCATTATTATGATCATATATTTGAGCAGAATACGATGATGCAGGCTAACGCAGACGAACGTCTAGCGAAGCTTTCGCTGCTGCACAAAATTAAAGGCGTGGAGCGTTTTGCCTGGCTGCTGCATATAGATGCGGAGTTTCATTATGAATCCGAGCTAGACGATGATCTGGCATCAGGATTTCGGACGGAGCGGGAGGTTAAGCGGATCAAGAGCAGGGCTTATAATGTGGAGAAGCAGCAATGGGGCGGACAAGCAGACACGCTATACAAGCTGCAAGCTGGTGACGTATGGGTAGGGGAAAGGCGGCATTCGTAAATGCTGTCTTATCTAGAGCAGTTTTATGCCGAATGGGACAGCGAATGCTAACCATAAGTTGACATTACAAATTCATATATGGTATATAAAAATTAGTATTAGCACTCAGTCGTGAAGAGTGCTAAACTAGACTTAGCCTTACGCAGCCTTAAAATGATGATTATTGAAGGGAGATTTATTCGTGGCCAAGAAACAGTTTAAAGCGGAATCGAAGCGATTGCTGGAAATGATGATTAACTCCATCTATACGCAGAAGGAAATCTTTTTACGCGAGCTGATCTCTAATGCTAGTGATGCAATTGATAAAATCTACTACAAAGCATTGTCCGATGATCAATTGGTATTTAATCAGGCGGATTATTATATTAAAGTAACGGCGGATCAAGAAGCGCGCACGCTGACCATTGCGGATACAGGTATCGGAATGACCAAGGAGGAGCTGGAGAACAATCTCGGCGTTATTGCCAAGAGCGGCTCGCTTGCCTTCAAGAACGAGAATGAAGCGAAGGACGGCCATAACATCATCGGCCAGTTCGGTGTTGGTTTCTATGCAGCCTTTATGGTGGCGGACGTTGTAACCGTAACGAGCCGCGCCCTCGGCAGCGAGGAAGCATTCAAATGGAAGTCCGAAGGTGCAGACGGCTACACGATTGTACCGGCTACGAAGGACACCGTTGGAACCGAAATCGTATTGAAAATCAAAGACAATGCAGAAGAAGTTAGCTACGACGAGTTTTTGGAGCAATATCGCCTGCGTGCGATCATCAAGAAATATTCCGATTTCATTCGCTACCCGATCAAGATGGATGTGACTGGACAACGTCCGAAGGACGGCAGCGAGGGTGAATTCGAAGAGTATTCTGAAGAGCAGACGATCAACAGCATGGTGCCGATCTGGCGCAAAAATAAAAACGAGTTGACGCAGGAAGACTACGACAACTTCTATATGGAGAAGCGCTATGGCTTCGACAAGCCGCTTAAGCATATCCACATCAGTGCGGACGGCGCGGTTGTGTACAATGCGATTTTGTATATTCCAGAGCATACGCCATTCGATTATTACACGAAGGAATTTGAGAAGGGCCTTGAGCTGTACTCCAATGGCGTACTCATTATGGACAAGTGCTCCGACCTGCTGCCGGATTATTTTGGCTTCGTGAAAGGGATGGTCGATTCCGAGGATTTGTCGCTGAACATTTCCCGCGAGCTGCTCCAGCATGACCGCCAGCTGAGTCTCATTGCCAAAAACATCAAAAACAAAATTAAAAGCCAGCTGATCAGCCTGCTTAAAGACGAGCGCGACAGCTATGAGAAGTTCTACAAAGCTTTCGGCAGACAGCTGAAATTTGGCGTGTACAACGATTACGGCGCTAACAAGGATACGCTGCAGGATCTGCTGCTGTTCAGCTCCTCCAAGGAGAAGAAGCTCGTATCGCTCGATGAGTATGTAGAGCGCATGCCGGAGGATCAGAAGTACATTTATTACGCTTCGGGTGCGTCCATTGACCGCATTGAGAAGCTGCCGCAGACGGAAATGGTATTGGACAAAGGGTATGAAATCTTGTACTTTACGGACGATATCGACGAGTTTGCGATTAAAGTGATTTTGAAATACAAGGATAAAGAGTTTAAATCCGTGTCCAGCGGCGATCTTGGCATTGAAGCAGATCCTAGCGAGACGCCGACTGAAGAGGAAGCGACTGACAACAAGGAGCTATTCGAGAAGATGCAGGGCATCCTCGCGGGCAAGGTTTCGGGCGTTCGCGCCTCCAAGCGCTTGAAATCGCATCCGGTATGTCTGTCCTCCGAGGGCGAGGTGTCGATCGAGATGGAGAAAATTCTCCAAGCGATGCCAGACAGCCAGAACGTAAAAGCGGACAAGGTGCTCGAAATCAACGTCAACCACGAGATTTTGCAGTCGCTCAAAGCCGCTCTCGCCAGCGATGAAGAGAAGCTCGGCCTGTACACGAACCTGCTGTACAACCAAGCGCTGCTCATTGAAGGCTTGCCAATTCAGGATCCGGTTGAATTTACGAACGCAATGTGCAAAATCATGGTGTAACAGACAACGACAGCCAGCGACAACCATATGGAGGGTTTTCCCTAGAGCAGCGTTAAGCTGCTTTGGAGAAAGCCCTCTTTTTGATAGAACCGTTGCCTAATCTTGAGTATTCCGTTATAGTTAAACTAATTTCATACGAAATGCGGGTGCTGGATAAAGTCTGGCTGAGATAGGGAACTTGTTTTCCTGACCGTTAATCTGATCCAGGTAATGCTGGCGTAGAGAACATGACGAAACCTAGCCATTCGTGTATTCTCGAATGGTTTTTTTGTATTTCTCCGCTTAAAAAAGTAGCTTGTCTAAGGCGAAATTTTGGATGAGCTGCGAGCATTGCTTTCCTTCAGGAAAGGGGAGAAAGTAGATGACAGAAGCGTGGATTGAGGCCTTGCAGCATCAGGTGGACGAGCGGCAGGATGAGCTGTTTGCGCTGCTAGCCGAGCTGGTGGCCTATCCGACCGTCAGCCCTCCAGCTCGCAATACGCTGGAAGCGCAGCAGTTTTTGGAGAAGCAGCTGCAAGCGAGCGGTTTTGCAACGGAGCTATGGGAGGTTTACCCGGGTGATCCGAACGTGACAGCGGTAAAACGGGGCACCGATAGCAAGCACTATCGCAGCCTGCTGCTTAATGGGCATATGGATGTCGCCGAGGTGGGCGACAGCGGGAGCTGGAAGCATGATCCGTTCAAGCTGGTGCTGGAGGATGGGCGTGCTTATGGACGTGGAACCGCCGATATGAAAGGCGGGCTTGCGGCATTGCTGTTTGCAGGTAAGCTGCTTACCGAAGCGGGCGTGGAGCTGAAAGGGGATTTACTGTTCCAAGCCGTTATTGGCGAGGAAGCGGGCGAGGCAGGCACTCGCGCATGTATGGAGCGTGGATGTGAAGCGGATTTTGCCATCGTCGCCGATACGAGCGGGCTGGCGATTCAGGGGCAAGGCGGGGTTATAACGGGCTGGGTCACTTTGCAAAGCCCGGAGACGTTCCATGATGGCATGCGTTCGCGCATGATCCATGCCGGAGGCGGCGTTCAAGGCGCCAGCACCATTGAAAAAATGACCAAGCTGATCGCCGGGCTTCAAGATTTGGAGCGCCACTGGGCGGTAAGCAAATCTTATGAAGGTTTTCCTCCCGGCGCAAATACGATAAATCCTGCGGTCATTGAGGGCGGGCGTCATGCCGCTTTTATCGCAGATCGCTGCTCGCTTTGGATAACGGTTCATTTTTACCCGAATGAAGATTATGAAGCGATTGCTTCGGAGATTGAAGAGCATTTGCTTGGCGTGGCGCAGGGTGATCCTTGGATGCGCAAGCATCCGCCAACCTTTCGGTGGGGAGGGCGCTCAATGATTGAGGAGCGTGGCGAGATATTCCCTTCGCAGGAGCTACAGCCCGAGTGGTCGGGGCTGAAGGCGCTGGAGCAAAGCCATCAGCAAGTGCTTGGCGTGCTGCCTGCGGTTGGCATGAGCCCGAGCGTCACCGATGCAGGTTGGATCGGTAGGGAGGGCATCCCAACGGTCATTTACGGTCCAGGGCAGCTGGAGCATGCCCATGCGGTGGACGAGAGCGTCGACATCCACGAGCTGATTTATTATACAAAAGTTATACTGGGCTTCATCGCCGACTGGTGCAACCGTCCGAAAGAGGAAGCAGAGGGCGGCGAGCAAGGCTCAGGCATCAACGAGTGGCGAGTGTGAGTAGCGAGTGGGAGTGCCGAGTAGCGAGTGCCGAGTGCCGAGTGCGAGTAGCGAGTGCGGGTAGCGAGTGCGAGTAGCGAGTGCGAGTGCCGAGTGTGAGTAGCGAGTGCGGGTAGCGGGTGCGAGTAGCGAGTGCCAGTGCGAGTAGCGAGTGCGGGTAGCGGGTGCGAGTAGCGAGTGCGGGTAGCGGGTGCGAGTAGCGAGTGCGGGTAGCGAGTGCGGGTAGCGAGTGCGAGTAGCGAGTGCGGGTAGCGAGTGCGAGTAGCGAGTGCGGGTAGCGAGTGCGAGTAGCGAGTGCGGGTAGCGAGTGCGAGTAGCGAGTGTGAGTGGCGAGTGCAAGTGCGAGTAGCGAGTGTGAGTGACGAGTGGGAGTGCCGAGTAGCGAGTGGCGAGTAGCGAGTGTGAGTGGCGAGTGCGAGTGCGAGTAGCGAGTACGGGTAGCGAGTGCGAGTAGCGAGTGTGAGTGGCGAGTGCGAGTAGCGAGTGCGGGTAGCGAGTGCGAGTAGCGAGTGTTTGTCGAGCGGACAGAGAAGCCGTTATTTTGCGAAAATCAATGATTTTGCCTCGTTTGCGGACTCAGATGCAGTTATGGGCAGCAAAAAGCATATAAAGTCCTCATTGATCACGTTATAGCGGATTTCCTGTCCGCAAACACGATTAAAGTGGCCTAATAGCTGAAATAGCGAATTTCCTGTCCGCTGATACGACTAAATCGTCGACCAAATCGTCGACCAAAGCGGCTAAATCCACTAAATCATCGACTAATCGACCTCATCGTGGATTTAGAGGAACGTCAGTCAGCGGAATTAAATGGGATTAATGAGAGTAATGTTTACCGTAGCGTTGAAAGTAGCGTTAAAAGTAGCGTTAAAGCAGCAGTTGTATTGAAGTGAGCGTTTTGAGATAGACGTGCTGAGCATATGAGAGTTAGCGAATCACTCTCTTTTAAATAAAATGCCGGATGAAAAAGGAAATAGCGTAGCGAAAGGTTTGAGCTGGAGAAGCGCAGCGTTCGCATTTAATTCTTGATTTTGACCATGGCTGGTCAGATTCAAGAATTAAAGGAGTAACAGCGAGCGGAAGCCAAACCTTTCACGCAGCACAGCAGCCCTTTTTCATTCGGTGCCCGGAGGCTATGATGAGCAAATTTAGCGATAGATTATATGAAGCAAGCCGCAAAGTATGGCAAAAAAGCCACGAGCATCCGTTTCTCGTGGAAATGCGTGAAGGAACGCTGGAGCCGCAGCGCTTCATCTATTATCTCAAGCAGGACTATGTCTATTTAATCGACTATGCGAAGCTGTTCGCCTACGGCAGTATAAAAGCTCGCGATATGGCAACAATGGTCAAATTCGCCGGGCTGTATCATTCCACACTGCATGTGGAAATGGAGCTGCACCGCCAGTATGCCGACCGTTTTGGCGTTACGCGCGAGCAGCTTGAAGGTACGCAGCCGGCGCCAAGCAATGTCGCCTATACAAAATATATGCTTGACGTTGCAGCGAATGGCTCGCTCGCGGAGGTTGTAGCAGCGCTGCTGCCGTGCATGTGGAGCTACCGCGAAATCGGTGTAACCTTCTCGAAATATCCAGGTGCGCTGGATCATCCTCTTTATAAGGAATGGATTCTTATGTACAGCTCGGAGGAGTTCGGCGAGCTGACCCACTGGTGCATTGGCCTTATGGACCAATTGGCAGAAGGGCTTCCGGAGCGAGAGCTTGCGAAGCTGGAGGAGCATTTTGTCCTGACCTCGAAGATGGAATATTTATTTTGGGATATGGCATATCGCATGGAGGAGTGGCCAGTGTGAGTAAAAATAAAGCTCTGCCGGGAGGGCAGAGGCTTGAACAGGCGGCGGGGGCAAGCAAGCCAGCAGGCCTTAGCGTCAGCGGACTGACGTATGCTTTTCCCGGCGGGCCGCCGCTGATTGAAGGGCTTGACCTGCATATTAGGCAGGGCGAGTTCGTCAGCGTGCTTGCGGCGAGCGGCATGGGCAAGACGACGCTGTTTCGGCTGCTGGCCGGTCTGCTGGAGCCGCAAGCCGGCACGATTGCGATCGGCGGCGTAAATCGCCAGCAGCAGGCGGCGAAAATTGGCTATATGCCGCAGAAGGATTGCCTAATGCCGTGGCGGACGGTGCTGGATAATGCCGCGCTCGGCATGGAGCTGGCAGGAACGCCGAGGAAGGAAGCGCGCCAGCGGGTGCGGGAGCTGCTGCCTGATTTCGGCCTCGCCGAAACCGAGGCAAAGTACCCGCATGAGCTGTCGGGCGGCATGCGTCAGCGGGTATCGTTTCTTCGTTCGCTGCTGGGCGGCGGCGAGCTCTTTTTGCTCGATGAGCCGTTCAGCGCCCTTGATGCAATGACAAGAGTCAGCATGCAGGAATGGCTGCTGCAAATCTGGGAGCAGCATCGCAAGACGATTGTTTTTATTACCCATGACATAGATGAAGCACTGCTTCTGTCGGATCGGGTGCTGGTCGCTGCAAAGGCGCCCGTTGCCGAGCTGGTGGAATATCCGGTAGGACTTGCGCGTCCGCGCACCTATGAGACGATGCTGAGCGAGCCATTCGTGGCGTTAAAACGCCAGCTGCTGGGGCATTTCGGGCACGCGCACACAGCGGCTAGCCTAGAGGGGGGAAGCCGATGAAGCGCTTGTTCAAGAAGCATATGCCTGCCCAGCTGTTCATCCTTCTGCTCGCAGTATTGTGGGAAGTGGGAACGCGAATATTCCAAATTCCCCATTATATTATTCCTAGGCTGTCCGATGTGCTCATCTCGATGGCGGATAACAGCGGGCTGCTGGCGCGGCATTTCGTCATCACGTTAGGAGAGGCGCTGCTCGGGCTGGCGATTTCAATCGTGCTTGGCACGCTATCGGCGATCTGGATCGACAGCTCATCGCTGGCACGTAAAACGCTGTACCCGCTCGTTGTCGCCTCGCAGACGATTCCAATTATTGCGTTATCGCCGATTATGGTCATGTGGTTCGGCTATGAAATCGGCAGCAAAATCGCCGTTGTCATGCTGTTCACCTTTTTTCCCATTGCGATGAATACGGCGGACGGCTTCCGCTCGGCGGACCCGGATATCGGGGAGCTGCTGCGGACGATGGGAGCAAGCAAGCGCGAGCTGTTTCTCAAGTGGAAAATTCCTTCGGCGCTGCCGGAGTTTTTCACGGGGCTGAAAATGGCAGCGGCGATCAGCGTCGGCGGCGCTACGCTTGGCGAATGGCTGGGCGGCGAAGCGGGCCTTGGCATGTACACGAAGCGGGCGGCGAATATGCTGCGCGGCGAAAGTGTTTTTTCTGGCGTGCTGCTGCTGTCAGCGATGGGCATTCTACTATTTTTAGCCGTGTTGGCGGTTGAACGAATCTGTCTGTCTTATAGAAGAGAATCGAAGGTAGGCCAGTAGTGGCCCCAAGGCTATAGCAGAGTACCGCTCAAGCTTTATCGCCTTTTATAAACTAAAATTGAACGAGAAAGAGGTAAGCTGTTTATGCGCAAGGTGTATGAAGGAAATCATCATGATACGAAAAATAAAGCTTCCAAATGGAAACGCAGCTCTTGGATCGCAGCATGTCTGGCTTTGATGCTAGCCATTATGGCGGGCTGCTCCTCGGATAACAAAAACACAGCAAATGGCGCCGAAGGCGCGCAGGAGCTGACGGTGCTGCTCGACTGGTATCCGAATGCGGTGCATACCTTCTTGTATGCGGCGGAGGAGCAGGGCTACTTCAAGGAAGCGGGCCTAAATGTGAAGCTGCAGGTGCCGGCCGATACGAATGATGCGCTTAAGCTGGTTGCAACTGGCAAAGCGGATCTGGCGATCAGCTATCAAATGCAGGTAGCGGTTGCCCGCGCAGAGGACATTCCGATTGTATCGGTTGCTTCGCTTGTGCGTCATCCGCTGAACCAGCTGTTCGTGCTAGAATCGTCTGGCGTGAAGACGCCAAAGGATTTGGTCGGCAAAAAAATCGGCTATCCGTCGATTCCGCTCGATGAAGCCTACGTAAATACGATGGTGAAAACCGATGGCGGCGATCCATCAGGGCTGAACTACGTCGATGTAGGCTGGGATCTGATTCCGGCGATGACGACGAAGAAGGTCGATGCCATTATCGGAGGTTACGTGAACCACGAGAAGCTGCTGCTGGAGAAGGAAGGCGTGAAGCTCATTGCGCTTAACCCTGCCGACTATGGCGTACCAGATTATTACGAGCTTGTAATGACAGCGAGCGAGGAAGGCGTTGCCAGCAAAAGCGAAGTATACAAGAAATTCATTGCTGCGGCGGCCAAAGGTCAGCAATATACGGCGAGCCATCCGGATGAGGCGCTGAAGGTGCTGCTCGACAAGCAAAATGCGGATTATCCGCTTGATGCCGAAATCGAGAAGCAAAGCCTGCATGTGCTGCTGCCGCTCATGGATGCCGGCTCCGAAGCTTTTGGCAGCCAATCGGCGGAAAATTGGAGCAATGTCATTTCATGGTTGAAGGAGCATGGCCAGCTCACGAAAGATATCAAGGCTGAGGATGCATTCCGCAACCTATAATAGTGGAGGGAATACGGCGTATGGACGAACGTTATTCAAGACAGATGTTGTTTGCGCCAATTGGTGAAGCAGGGCAGCGCAAGCTAAGCGAGAGCGCCGTGCTTATTATAGGAATGGGAGCGCTCGGCACCGTTCTGGCCAATCATATGGTCAGAGCGGGGGTCGGGCTCGTCCGTTTCGTTGATCGTGATTATGTGGAGCGGAGCAATCTCCAGCGGCAGATGCTTTACGACGAAGAGGATGTCGAGCATGGCTATCCGAAGGCAGTCGCCGCCGAGAGGAAGCTGCGCAAAATCAATTCCGATATTAAAATCGAAGCGATTGTTGCTGACGTCACCGTTCAAAATATCGACGCTTTGCTGATGGATATCGACCTTGTGCTCGATGGGACGGATAATTTCCAGACGCGTTTTCTGCTTAATGATGCTTGCTTCCGCAGCGGTATTCCGTTTACCTATGGCGGAGCGGTTAGCTCGCGGGGCATGAGTGCTATTCTTGTGCCGGGCGCTACGCCGTGTCTGCGCTGCTTTATTCAATCAGCCGATGCGGGCGGGCAGACCTGCGATATGATCGGCGTGATTTCGCCGGTGGTGGATATAGTCGCTTCCTATCAGGCGGTAGAGGCGCTTAAATATTTGGTCGGTGCCACGGATAAAAGAAGAAACAGCTTGATGACCTTTGACTTATGGCAAAATCATTCGTTCGAGATGAAGCTGGGCGAGCCTGCGAAGCAGTGTCCTTGCTGTCAGCTGAAGCAGTATCCGGCTTTGCAGGCGGGAGAGCAGGATGCGGCAGTCTCGCTATGCGGACGCAGCACCGTGCAAATCTCTGGCGGCGCTCCGCTTAATTTGGAGCAGTGGCGGCATAGGCTGGAGCCGATTGCAGTGGAGCTTACGCATAACGCTTATTTGCTGAAAGCCGGGCTGCCGGAAGGTGAGCGGCTCGTGCTGTTCCCCGATGGTCGTGTGCTTGTGCAGGGGACGGAGGATATGGTTCGTGCCAAAACCTTATATGCCCGTTATATCGGAAACTAATAGCTTAGGAGCTGCGAGGTAATGAGCGGTACTTTATTTCGTCGCAGCCTATAGCCGCGAAGGGATTGTGTGAATATGAAGGATTTTCGTTTATATGCGATTACGGGCGAGGAATTTCATCCGGGCCGCGAGTTGATCGAGGTAATGGAGGAGGCGATTTATGGCGGCGTTGACATCATCCAACTGCGCGACAAATCGGGCGACAAGCCAGCCATTTTGGAAAAAGCGCGGGCGCTCCGCGAGCTGACCCGCAAGCACGGCATAACCTTTATCGTTAATGACTACATTGATATTGCGCTGGAGGTGGATGCGGACGGCATTCATCTCGGACAGGGTGATGTGCCGCTGGTGGAGGCACGCAAGCTCGTAGGCGATAAAATCATCGGCATTTCCACACACGCCATTGAAGAGGCGCTGCTTGCCGAGGAGCAAGGTGCTGACTACATCGGCGTCGGTCCCGTATTTCCAACGAAGACGAAGGTCGACGTTGTTGATCCGGTTACGGTTGAATACGTACGTGAGGTAGCGGCTAAGGTGAAAATTCCATTTGTCGCAATCGGCGGCATTAAGCTGCGCAATGTGGATGAAGTTCTTGCAGCTGGCGCGACGCGTATTTGCGCGGTTAGCGAAATTGTCGGCAGCAGCGATATTTCCGGCACCTGCCGCTCTTTTCTCGACAAGCTGGATAAATGGGGAGAGTCGTAATGGAACTAGTCATTAATGGTGTAAAGCAGGAGCTGGCAGCGAGGACGATTGAAGAGATCATTGTCCATTTTGGCCTCGCGGGCAAGCCAGTTGTCGTTGAAGCGGACGGAGCGGTGCTGACCCAGGAGCAATGGGCAGTAACCGAGGTTCGCGAAGGCATGAGAATCGAGCTTGTGCATTTTGTAGGAGGAGGCTGAAGCGAATGAAACCGGATGTATGGCATATTGGCAATCATGAACTAACGTCCCGATTTTTTATCGGCACTGGGCTTTTCCCAAGCCCTTATGTACAGAAGGAGGCAATTGAGGCGTCAGGGGCCGAGGTGCTGACGTTCGCTATTCGCCGCATTAATCTGGAGGCGACCGAGGACGATTCGATTCTTCAGCATTTGCAAGGAAAGTCGTATCAATATTTGCCGAATACTTCAGGCGCAAGTACGGCGGAGGAAGCGGTGCGTATTGCACGTCTTGCGCGGGCTTCGGGTCTCAGCGACTGGATCAAGGTCGAAATTAGCGCCAATGAGCGCACGCTGCTGCCTGATCCGATTGAAACGCTGAGGGCAACGGAAATTCTCGTAAAAGAGGGCTTTACCGTTCTTCCATACACGTCGGATGATCCGGTTATTTGCAAGCGGCTGGAGGAAGCGGGCGCTGCGGCTGTTATGCCGGGAGCGGCTCCCATTGGCACGGGTCTTGGCATTTTGAACCCCTATAATTTGGGCCTTATTGTAGAGGAAGCGAAGGTTCCGATTATCGTTGATGCCGGACTTGGCTCGGTCAGCGATGTTGCGCAGGCGATGGAGCTTGGCGTGGCTGGCGTGCTGATGAACACACCGGTTGCGAAGGCGAAGGACCCGGCAGGCATGGCGCGGGCGATGAGGCTTGGCATCGAAGCTGGCCGTCTAGCTTATTTGTCCGGCCGCATTTCAAAGAAGCGCTATGCTTCGGCAAGCAGCGGTTACGAGGAGTTTAAGCTGAAATAGCCGCATCATTCAACAAGGAAAGCTGGTTAGGACATGGGAGAACGAATTGTAATCATGGGCGGCGGCATTATCGGCTTATCCTGTGCGTTCGAGCTGCGCAGCCGCGGCCATCAGGTGTCGGTGCTGGAAATTGGCAGCTGCGGCGGACAAGCCTCTGGAGCGGCTGCGGGGATGCTGGCTCCTTTTTCGGAAAATGTAGAGGGGCCGGATGATTTTTTTCGCTTATGTGCGCAGAGCTTGCGGCTTTATCCTTCGTTTACAGATCGCGTGAAGCAGGTTTCGGGTGTGCCTTTCGAATATACCGAATCAGGAAGCATGTATATCGCTTACCATGATGCAGATATTTTGGCGCTTGAAGGCAGGCTGCGCTGGCAGCGGGAGTATGGCTCGTCGGGCAGCCTGCTTGAAGGCGGCGATGTGTTTCGGCTGGAGCCGAAGCTGTCAGGCAAGGTGCGGGCAGCGCTGCATACGCCGGAGGAAAGCCATCTGTATGCGCCGCATTATGTTAAGGCGCTGGAGGATGCCTGCCGCTTGATGGACGTTCACATTCATGAGCACCTGGAGCGGGTTGCGATTAAGGAATGGCAGAGCTCGGTCGTGCTGGAAGCAGCGGACGGGCGTGTTTTTGAAGGGGAGCGGCTCGTTGTATGCTCGGGAGCTTGGGCGCAGCAGCTGGAAGCTGCATTTGGTCTTCGCATTCCGGTCTATCCGATTCGCGGACAAATTTGCGCTTACATGACGGAGGAGAAGCCCGTTCATCATATGGTGTTTTGCAATCAAGGCTATCTCGTGGCAAAGGAAAATAATACGCTCGTATGCGGCGCCTCTGAGGATGTAGCTGGATTCGAGACGACCGTTACGGAGAAGGGCATTGAACGCCTGCGAAAATGGAACAAGCAAGCTTTTCCGTTTCTCGAAGCATGGACGCCATTCCATACATGGGCGGGTCTTCGTCCATCCACGCAGGATGGTTTTCCGCTGCTTGGTTCGCTCGCGCAATCGGGCCGCGTCGTGATGGCGGTGGGGCATTACCGCAATGGGATTTTGCTTAGTCCGATTACAGCACAGCTCGCGGCTGATAGCGTAGAAGGCAAGAAGCTGCCGGAGTTCATGCGGGCATTCGCTCCTGAGCGTTTCAGCTAGGCAGAGCTAGGCTTATATTTCTCGGAGTGAAGCGCGCCGCCCAAGGGTGGCGACAGCCGTTTCACCTTGGTACGGCATTTGATGGAGAAGGGGGCGTAAGCAAAAAATGAGCGTACAAGAGAATGGGCAGGCACCACGCAGCGTCCCGACTGCTTTGACGATTGCGGGCTCGGACAGCGGCGGCGGGGCAGGCATTCAAGCGGATATCAAAACGTTTCAGGAGCTTGGCGTATTCGGCATGTCTGCGGTGACCGCGATTACTGCGCAAAATACATTTGGCGTGCAGGGCGTATTTCCGCTTAGCGTGGAGGCCGTTGTGCAGCAAATGCATTCGGTCGGCTCGGATATTGGCGTCGATGCGCTGAAGACGGGCATGCTGTTTAATAGCGAGATTATTACGGCTGTTGCCGCAACGATTGCCGAGCTTGGCTGGAAAAATGTTGTCGTCGACCCGGTTATGATTGCTAAGGGCGGAGCCTCGCTGCTGCAAGAGGAAGCTATTCGGGCAATGACGGACAAGCTGCTGCCTGTAACGACAGTGATTACGCCGAATATGCCGGAAGCGGAGAAGCTGACGGGCATAACAATTGCCACGGCGGACGATAAGCGGGAAGCGGCGAAACGGCTTGCTGGATATGGTGCGGATTACGTCATCATTAAGGGCGGTCACGATACGGGCGCGGAAGCTATCGACCTGCTGTATGATGGCAGAGGCTTTACCGAGCTGGCAGGCCGGCGAGTTGCAACGGCTCGCACGCATGGCACGGGCTGCACCTTTTCGGCGGCGCTTGCGGCGGGACTTGCCGAGGGGCTTGATATGGAAGCTGCGATGCGTCAGGCGAAAGCATTTATTCAAGCGGCTATCGAGGACGGCATTCAAATTGGCGGCGGACATGGACCGACGAACCACTGGGCGTACCAGCGCAGCAAGCGGGCATTGCAAGCTCCACTCTAGCAGAAAAAAGCTATGCCGCTTTCGGTTATTTAGTAACCGAAGGCGCGCATAGCTTTTTTTGAAATATAAGCATTTATAAGTTTCACACTTATAAATGGGCTTATATTTCTAAGGCAAAGCTCTTCATCGCCATGGAAGGACGACGAAGTCGTTTTTGCTTGGCTCATATGTGCGAGCGTGTTGCTCTAGTTAAAGTCTAACACTAAGTCCAGCCCCAGAAAAAACCGTCGCGGTCCCAGGCTGCCTTGCCGCCATGTCCTTTTTTGAACGCTTTTTTTACTTCCTTGTCAATTGACGTATTTCCTTGCTCATTCACGTAGATGAACTGCTCGCCAAAATGCTCTATAATATGGGCAACGGCCTTCTCCTGATGAAGAATGCCAGCAAACTTCAGCTCACCAAGCATCCAATCGGCTACATCCTGTGCGGTATGACTCAATATATCTCTTCCTCTCTCATTCTCAGCTCTCGCCCACTATTATAATCAACGGCAAAGCATATGCCAAATTTACAGCAGGCTTATTTCCAAAGCATCCACATAAACGGCTGTGCCCGTCACTTCGATGAGTTGTTCATCGTGCTGTTTAGTGACTGTAACCTGAACATGTCCGTCTCTCCCTATTTCATGACCCTGTTCGATGTACAGCTCAAGCTTATGCTGTGATTGATCAGCCAAATGCGCAGCATAATAGGCTCCCATTACGCCGGATGCTGTACCGGTAACAGGGTCTTCAATCGTGCCGGAGTACGGCGATGAAAAATGGCGGGCGTGCATATGAGCCTGTGGATAATACGTTTCTAAGCAAAAAGGATGCAAGGAAGCCCGCGGCATCTCCTGCAAAATATCGGGGAACACCTTATTATTCGGTTTCATATGCTTGAAGGCTTCCAAACTTTTAATCGGAATTAACAGCGTCCATGTACCTGTGCTGCCATAAACAACGGGAAGCTTCGTCTCGATGTCAGCTTCCTGAATGCCCATAGCAGAAGCAAGCTGTGCATAGGAGCCGTTAAAAGCACGGAACTGCGGAGCCGCCTGCGTCATTGTGATTTGAAGCTGCCCTTGTGCAGTCGTATGCAGTCGGACAGGAAGCACGCCTGCTTTTGTCTCAATTGTTAGCTCTGTTTTATCGCCTAATAAACCTTTAGTTTTAAGCGCATAGATCGTTGCCATCGTGGCATGGCCGCAAAGATTGATTTCGTGGCCCGGTGTGAAGAAGCGAATTCGGATATCCGCTACAGCCGATGGCAGCGGGAAAGCGGTCTCATTAAAGCCAACCTGCTGAGCGACAGCTTGCATATCTTGTTCCGTCAGGTCGTTCCCTAATAAAACGACACCTGCCGGGTTTCCTTTTCCCGGAATAGGGCTAAAGGCATCGTAATGATAGACGTTAATGCTAGGCATATTTTTATTCCTCCATCCTAAATAAGATTGCCGACAGTTGCCGACAGTCAGGGTCATTTGTTAAACCAGTTGAAGTAGACGTATTTGTCTGGTCGATGTCCAATCATTATAATTAAAAACTCTAACGTAGGCTATTCGTTCCTCATTAAATAGAACCCTTCTTTTATTATGGAAGTTCAGGATAGACATGGTAATCGGTTATTTTAGGTTAATGCTTTGCCTCGTTGATTCCATTTTTGATTTTAGCCCCCCGTCAAAATTTGTCGAAATGAGGGCGGAATCCCATCACACAATGACTTTTACTCAAAGATTACTAAACAATTGACCGTCTATAGCCGATATTTCTATTCATGAATAGTAATTAAATAATTAGGTGGGTGGGTCTCATGTTTTTTAAAGTATTAAGTCCTTTCACAGCTCTTATGTCCAAGTTGAAGTATGCACAGAAGTTCATGCTCGTCAGTGTTTTGTTTATGATCCCGCTGGCTTTGTTGTTTGTTCTATGGTTTAGCGAGCAGCAAGGAAACATTGCGTACATTCAAAAAGAACAGGCTGGAGTGGCTAATATTAAAGAATTAATGCCGCTTATGCTACAAGTGCAGCAGCATCGCGGGTTATCATCCGGCATGTTGAATGGAAATCCTGATGCCAAGGCAAACGTAGATGCCAAATCACAGGAAATAGCTGGCTTGATTCAAACGATAGACCCCGTGATGAAAGCGTCAAATATGGCAGGAGCGCAGGAGCTTTGGGAGACCTGGAAGCAGCAGTGGACACAATTGGATTCGAGCAACGCTACGATGAAGGCTGACGACAGTTTTGATAGTCATTCTACGCTTGTATTAGATTTAACCAATATTATGGTCAAGCTCGCGGATGAATCGGGGCTGTCCCTTGATACGCAGATGGATTCTTATTATTTGGGTTCTATGTTCGTGCAGCAAATTCCTTCGCTCATGGAGCATGCGGCAGTCATTCGCGGCAAAGGAAATGGTGTGCTTACAAGCAAAGCAATGGGGGCTGACGAAGAGCTTATGCTTCGTTTGGAAGCGGAAATGATTCATTCTTCCCTGACCGATATGAATAAGTCGCTGAGCAATGTTTTAAGCGGGAATGAGGCACTAATCCCTGCATTGGAAAAAAGCGGAGCGACGGCGGCGACATCACTCAACAGTTTTGTAGCACTGTTAAAAACAGGTGTGCTGGGCGGCTCTAACCTTAGCATGAATGGGGAGGAGTTTTTTAAGTCGGGAACGGCGTCGATTAGTATTTTAAACGACTTTTATATGCAGGTAGATACAGAGCTTGAGCAGGTGCTTCAGCAGCGTGTTGATGAGCTGACAGCTAAGAGTAGCTTGCTGCTGGGCTTGACGATTTTGTCCCTGGTACTTGTCGCTATTTTCTACATGGCATTCTATCGTAATGTGATGGTAACGGTGGCAGCCTTGCGTAACCGCGCGGATGAAATGGCGAAAGGCGATTTTTCCAAGGAGCTGCATTTGGCAACGAGAGATGAGCTGCGTCAGGTGGGCATGTCCTTTAATGAAATGATTCGTTCTTTAAATGGATTGCTGCGGAGAAATCAGATCGTATCCGAGCAAGCTGCGGCTTCGTCAGAGGAACTTACAGCGATTTCGCATGAATCGACATTAGCGATGAAGCAAATTGCCGAGTCGATCCAAGGGGTATCCGAAGGAACAGATGTACAGCGCGTATCGGCGGATGAGACGTCGAAGGCGATGAATGAAATGGCGGTAGGCATTACCCGCATAGCCGAAGCAGCCTCGGAAGTGGCGGACGCTGCGTTCAAGGTGACGGGCAATGCTCAAGTAGGCGAAGAGCAGCTTGGACAGACGGTACGCCAAATGAACAGTATTCAAGCCTCGGCTGTCCGTTCAGGCGAGGTCGTCTCCAAGCTGGATGAGCATTCGGCACAAATTGGCCAAATCGTACAGGCTGTAATGGCGATAGCGAAGCAGACGCAGCTATTGTCGTTGAATGCGAACATTGAAGCAGCGCGAGCTGGCGAGCATGGCCGGGGCTTTAGCGTCGTAGCGTCCGAAGTAGGCAAGCTGGCCGAGCAGACGAGCGAGTCGGTTCAGACGATATCCGAGCTGGTCAGAGATATTCGGGCGCTAGTGAGCGAGAATGTGAAGGCCATGAGTGAGATGAAATCGGAGACGGCTTCTGGTCTTGCCTCTATTGAGCAGGCAAATACGACGATTGGCGATATTTTGCATGAGG
Source organism: Paenibacillus sp. KS-LC4 (assembly GCF_036894955.1). Taxonomy (NCBI): domain Bacteria; kingdom Bacillati; phylum Bacillota; class Bacilli; order Caryophanales; family Paenibacillaceae; genus Paenibacillus; species Paenibacillus sp. KS-LC4. The sequence continues at coordinate 1,196,375 of NZ_CP145905.1, forward strand.
TTCGCTCGATGAGCGATCAAATTCAGGAGGTGTCAGCAGCCGCCGAGGAAATTTCCGCAGGCATGGAGGAGGTTACGGCTTCGGTTGGCGAAGTAGCGAGCATCTCGAATAAAACGTCGGATGAGGCGGAAACGATGGCCGCAGCTACGGAGGAGCAGCTTGCGTCGATGGAGGAAATTCAAGCCTCGGCAGAGGCGCTGCGCGATATGGCTCAGCAGTTGCAGGATGATCTCAGCCACTTCGTTCTGAGCAGCGAGGATACGCAGCAAGTGAAGGCTGGATAGCACGGAATGATGGATAATGCTCGGGCTGTGCAGACAGTAGGAGCATTATCCTTTTTTATATTTGAATAAAGCAGGACGGTAGAATGAGCAAGTGCTCTAAAAGAAAATAAAGGAGAATTACGATGGGCTTTGTAAAGAAAACATTCATTTATGTTTTTGTTGCTATCATTGTTATTTTTTTATTGAGATTTTTTGAGGTTATTACACCGCTAACCATTATCATTATATTTTTGACGTATGTGGGCGTAACGCTGGGCCCGTTGTTTTATACCATTCTAGGGACGAGAAGCTTGGTGAGGATCGAGAGGTTTCTGCTCGCGAACCGCAGCATACCTAGCTATTATATCAACTATGCGGTAGCCAATCGTCTGGATGAAGAGTTTGACGAGACGATGGCGAAGCTGATGAAGCAGTATAAGCAAAAGAACAAACAGGCGTTGTTCAAGACGCTGCAAGCTCACTATAACAAGGATGTTCAAAATGCTTTACACGAAATTGAGCTGATTATGCCCATGGAATATAGGCATTATTATCAAGCGTATTATTATATCGAGAGAAAAGAGTTCGCAGAGGCTCATGAGCATATAAACCGAATCTCTAAGGCTTGGATGAAGCAGTCGCTGCTATCTTACACCGAGTATAAACAGGGCAATCGTCCAAGGGCAATTGAGCTGGCGGAGGAAGCAATGCAGGCGGCAAGGGGAATCCAGCTGTATGTAATGGTGAAAACATTCGAACGGGAGTACCCCGAGCTAAGACAGCATATGGAGAAGTGATGCTTGTTATGGCTGCGGGACAATTCAAACAGAGCGTGTAGAAACGAATGGGCTATAAAGGGGAAAAGATGCAGAACAGGCCGTTGCTAAGCAGCAACGATGCCCGTTCTGTATTTTTTCGCGAGTAAATGCGGTTGCGCGTATAGATTTTTATAATCGAGTAATAGATTATTTCTGGGCTAATGCCGATTGACGATAGGATAGAGGTAGCCTATACTTGCCTAAATACAAGTAAACAACTATGAATAGTGTGTATAAGTGGCTGTAAAGCTGATTACAAACAAGGGGGATGCGCGAACAAATGGTACAAATAAAAGCACCGAATCAATATGTAAACGAGCCGAATGCTTGGGCAGAGGGTGGAGCGAAAATCGCAGAAATCGGCAGCAAGCTCTTTATCATCGGTGGGGAAAAAGCGCTTGAGGCAGCAGCGCCGCTGCTTGCCAGTCTGAATGAGGTCAATGTCACCTATCAGGTGCATCGTTTTTCCGGGCAGGTGACGACGGAGCAGATTACAGCCTATTCGGAGCTGGCAGCGAGTCAGGATATCAATGTGCTGGTTGGCATTGGCGGCGGCCGGGTGCTGGATTTGAGCAAGGCGGTTGCGCAGCGAATTCATGTGCCGAGCGTGACGGTGCCGACGATAGCGGCAACCTGCGCGGCATGGTCAGCGCTCACCGTATTGTACGACGAGGAGGGCCGCTCGGCAGGCTATTTGCCGCTTAAGCAATCCCCGCAGCTGGTGCTCGCGGATACGGCTGTGCTCGCTGCTGCGCCTAAACGCTACCTCGCATCGGGCATAGGCGATACGTATGTGAAGTGGAATGAGACGATCGTCAATGTGAAAAAGCTTCCCGCCGACCTTGATGTGCGGCTTGGCGTTAAAACGTCGGAGCTGGCGGTCGAGGTGCTGGACCGTTATGCGCAGCAGGCGTATGCGAATGCGGGTGACGGTATCGTGACCCCCGCATTTCATGAGGTGAGTCACGCGATTGTCTGGCTGGCTGGACAAGTGAACACCGTATCGGCGGGAGGGGCACGCGGCGCTTTGGCCCATGCCATCCACGACAGCCTGACGCAGTTTGCGAAAACGCATGGCTCGCTGCATGGCGAGAAGGTTGCATTTGGGCTCATTGCCCACACACTGCTGCAAGGGCAAACAGCCGTGGAGACGGAGCGGCTGGCGGCGAAGCTGAATGCACTTGGCCTTCCGGTTACGCTGGCGCAGCTCGGGTTTGAAGAAGGCGCAAATAAAATCGCTTATGATATTGCGGGTAAAGTGCCGCTTGATGGAGCGAAAGCTGCCGAGCTGCCATTTGCATTTCATCCAGCGGCAATCGCTGAGGCGATTATTGCAGCGGACCAGTTGGGGCAGCGCATTAGAAGCAAGGCAACTGCTGCTTCACAATAATAAGCAAGCATGAAGGGGAAACCTTACACACGAGAACTAGAGAGGCGGAATCAACCGTGAAGAACAGAAAGAGACAATGGCTAAGCTTAAGCTTAGCAATCCTCCTGGCAAGCTTGCTTGCCGCTTGCGGCAATGGAGCTGCAGGGGGAGCATCGAATGCTGGAGCAGCTTCGGCAAGTCCAGTTGCATCCTCTGAGAGCAGCAGCCCGGCAGTGGAGGCCGGTCCGGATTTGAGCAAAGTCACGCTGAATATCGGTCAGACGGGCTGGGAAAATTTAAAGATCGGCTTCAAGGAAGCGGGACTCGATGATACGCCTTACAAAATTGAATTCAGCGTCTTCCAAGGCGGCAATTTGCAGCTGGAGGCGATGGCAGGCGGACATTTGGATGTCGCCTTGACGAGCGAAATTCCGCCCCTGTTTGCAGCGCAGGCCGCAAACGGCGGCAACTTCAAAATTATTGCCATTCAAAAATCCAGCACGCTCCAGCAGGAGCTGCTCATTCCAAAAGGCTCGACAGTGAAATCCGTAGCCGATTTGAAGGGCAAAAAGGTCGCTTACGTCAGCAGCACAACGGCGCATTATTTTTTACTGAAAATGCTTGAAGAAGCAGGGCTGAGCTGGACGGACATTGAGCCTGTAGCGCTGTCAACCTCCGATGGCCTTAGCGCCTTGATCGGCGGCAGCGTGGATGCACTGGCGAGCTACGGAAATGCGATCATTTCGGGACGCCAAAACGGCGCTACGACGCTGGCGTCTGCCCAGAGCATTTTATCCGGCAACTTCCCGATTGAGGCGAATCCGGCAGCGATTGAAGATCCGGGCAAGCATGCAGCGATTGCGGATTTTCTGAACAGGCTCAATCAATACAATGAGTGGATTCGTGCGAATCAAGAGAAATGGGCAGGCATTGTAGCTGAAAATACGAAGCAGCCTGTAGAGCAGGCGCTCCAAACGCTGAAGGATGGCGAAGCGCAGCAGCCGACGACGATTTTACCGCCATCGGAGGAAGCGATTGCGTCTCAGCAGGACATTGCCGATACGCTGCAAAAGGTCGGTTTGCTTAAAAATCCAGTTGATGTGAAGACGATTTGGAGCGACGCTTTCGCGGATGCACTGAAATAATTTGGGGCTTGAAAGGAGAGCTATATTTTGCGGAAACCATCCTACAGCTTCTGGACGTCCTCCTTCACGCCATGGCTGCTGCCAATTTTGCTGCTCATCGCCTGGCATGTGCTGACGGTTACGGGCATTATCGCCGCTAACGTGCTGCCGCAGCCGCTACAGGTCATTGAGGAGCTGGTCTCCTCTATTAAAAGCGGTCAGTTGGCTGAAAATATTGCAATTAGCGCCCGCCGCGCCATATTGGGCTTTCTCATTGGCGGTGGCATCGGCTTCCTGCTTGGCCTTATTAATGGTTTTTCCTCAAGAGCAGAAATCGTGATGGACTCGTCGATTCAAATGCTGCGCAATGTGCCGCATTTGGCGCTTATCCCGCTCGTTATTATTTGGTTCGGCATTGGCGAAGAGGTGAAGCTGCTGCTGGTCGCGCTGGGCGTCTTTTTCCCCATCTATCTCAACACCTTTCACGGCATTCGCTCCATTGACCGCGGGCTTATTGAAATGGCCAAGGTGTACGGGCTGCGCGGCTTCGACTTGTATAAGGAAGTGATTTTGCCGGGGGCTTTGCCTTCCGTGCTAGTCGGTGTCCGGTATTCGCTTGGCATTATGTGGCTGACGCTTATCGTCGCAGAGACGGTGGCAGCAAATTCGGGCATCGGCTATATGGCGATGAATGCCCGCGAATTTATGCAGCTGGATGTAACGGTGCTGAGCATTATCATCTATGCGCTGCTGGGCAAGCTGTCCGACAGCATCGCAAAAATACTTGAGAGGCGGCTGCTCCAGTGGAATCCGAATTACAGCCGTGCGAAAGCATAGGAGGGGATGACATGACCGATAGCCGCAAAGGGGCTCAGCTCCAGTTAAGCCGAGTGCGCAAGGAATATGCTGGAAAGCAGGTGCTAAAGGGCGTTGATCTAAAAATAGACCGCGGCGAATTTGTCGCCATCGTCGGTCGCAGCGGCTGTGGCAAAAGCACGCTGCTGCGGCTGATTGCCGGGCTGGATTTGCCGACGGAGGGCACGCTGCTGCTCGGAAGCGGCGAACAGCAAGGCGGAGGGACAAATATTCGCGTGCTGTTTCAGGAGGCGCGCTTGCTGCCTTGGAAGAGCGTGCTGGACAATGTGCGGATTGGCACGCCGGGCAAGGATAAGGCAAAGGCGGCGGAGGCGCTGGCGCAGGTCGGGCTTGCGGACCGCGCAGGCGAGTGGCCGCATGTGCTTTCCGGCGGGCAGAAGCAGCGGGTTGCGCTGGCCCGTGGACTGGCAAGCAAGCCGCGCCTGCTGCTGCTTGATGAGCCGCTGGGTGCGCTCGATGCGCTGACGCGCATTGAAATGCAGCAGCTAATTGAGCGGCTGTGGCTGGAGCAGGGCTTCACCGTCGTTCTCGTTACGCATGATGTGAGTGAGGCTGTTGCACTGGCAGATCGGGTAATTCTGATTGAGGAGGGCGTCATTTCTCTCGACAAGCGAATTACGCTTGATCGTCCGCGCAGCCGGGACAGTGGATTTATTTATTTTGAAAATTTGATCTTGAACAAGGTGCTTGGCAAAGAGGAAATATCGTCTCAGAAGAAGGTCAGCTATACGATATAAACAACGGTCAAAGGACAGCCGCAGCCTAACACAAAGACTTAGTTCATTCGAACTAAGTTTTTGTCTTTTTTATATTCATTTCAACGGTATTGCAGCCGATAAAGGAAGGAGAAGGAAAAAAATAGAAATGGTGAAAGTCCTTCTTGAGAAGGATTTCGTAGGAGGCAGGAGTAGGATGAGTGGCATTCGTATTCGCATCATGCTGGCAATTATTATTTTTGCAGTGCTGTCTGGAACGATTGTAGGGTTTACAGGTTTGTATACTAGCAATAACATTTTGGAGCGCTATTCGCGGGATAATGCAGAGCTGACGGTAGACAGCGCGGCTGGCGAGCTGGATTCCAAAATCAATGCGATTCAAAATTCGGTTGATGGTCTGGCGATAACGGCCGTATCCCTGCTGGAGGATTTGGAGCGCTTCAAGACAGATGGCGAATACGTTAGGCAATATGAAGAGACGCTGCGCCCGATTGCAGCACAGTTTGCGGATGCGACGGAAGGTGCCATGTCCTTCTATGTGCGGTTCAATCCAGCATTTACTGCGCCTACCTCCGGAATTTTTCATGCCGACTCGGATGACAGCGGCAAGATGCAGCAGCTAACGCCAACCGATTTCAGTCAATATGATCCAAGCGATACCGCCCATGTAGGCTGGTATTATCTCCCTGTCCAGTCAGGAAAGCCGATGTGGCTCGATCCGTACCGCAATGAAAATATCGGTGTCGATATGATCAGCTATACGGTGCCGTTATTCAAAAATGGAGAATCCGTCGGCATTGTGGGGATGGATATTCGTTTTGATCTTTTTCAAAGCTTTCTAGGCGATATTCGCACGTTCGATGATACCTATGCGGTTCTTGTTAATGCCAGCCAGAAGCTGCTTATTGATCCTGTTCATACGGAGGCTGCTGTGCTTAAAGATGTGGATGCGGCCTTTGCCCAAAAGGTAGAGCAGGAGCCGCAAGGGATTATGCTGACTCAGTGGGGCGGGGAGGAGACGCTCGTCTCCTATGCGAGCTTGTCGAATGACTATACGTTAATTGTGGCATCGCCCACCCATGATATTTATCAGGAGGTTAACGAGCAGACATGGCTCATTCTTTATTTGCTGCTGGGCGTCATTGTGCTTGCCGTACTGACCGCACTCATAGTAGGCACGCGCATGGTGCGGCCGCTGAAGCGAATCGTGGCGGATATGGAGCTGGTCAGCGCCGGACAACTGGATGTGCAGTCTCGCTATACAGGCAAGGATGAAATTGGACGCATTGGCAGCGGATTTAATCATATGGTGCAGCAGCTGCGCCGCTTGACGGGCAGCATTAAGGAGACGACTGTGGAAATCGGTCAGTCGTCGCATACGCTGCTGGCCGTTGCGCAGCAGACGACGGCTGCGGCGCAGGAAATGACGGCATCGGTCGCGGAAATTGCCAAGGGCAATCGGTCGCAATCGGCGATGCTGGCTGCCTGTGCGGATACCGCGACAGAGCTTGCGGATAAAGCCTCCGTGCTGCGCGAGCAGACGGAGGAGGTGTGGCAGGGCATTGTGCAGATGAATGAGGGCAATGAGCAGGGGCTTGCGTTGATGCAGGAGCTGGCAAGACGCAATGACAGCAGCAATGAGGCGACGAAGCAAATCGGCGAAATTATTAGCGATTTGCGTAGCAAGGCAGATAGCGTAAATCAAATTTTGACGACGATCAGCGGCATCGCCAAGCAGACGGGCATTTTGGCGCTGAACGCTTCGATTGAAGCCTCCAGAGCGGGAGAGTCGGGTCGCAGCTTCGCGGTCGTAGCAGAGGAAGTGCGCAAGCTTGCCCAGCAATCGCGCGAGGCGACGGAAGAAACGGTGGCGCTCATTTCAGGGGTGCAGCAGGATATCGGGAAAACCGTCCTTTCAATGGCGGATGTGAGGGAGCAAAGCAGCAAACAATCCGAGGTGGTAAAGCAGATGGATGAAGCGCTTCGCCACATCTCGCTTTCGGTATCAGGCAGCACCCGCCAAATCAAGGAGAGCAGCGAGCATATTGCTAAGCTTAGCATCGGTGTCGGCCAAGTGCATGAGCAGCTTGGCAGCCTTGCGGTAATTGCGGCACAGAGCAGCGAGTTGTCCAATCAGGTGGCCGATGCGGTAGAGGAGCAGACGGACGGCTTCGAGCAGGTGACCGCTGCTGCCGAGCAGCTTGGCGGACTCGTGGAGCGGCTGGATAGCGCCGTCCAAGCTTTTCAGGTGGAGGAGAAAGGGCGGACAGGCGGGAGCGAGCAATAAGCATAGGCAGAGCAAGTGCAGAGCAGAGTAAGCGCTGAGCGAAGGTAGAGCTAGGAGCAGAGCAAGTGCAGAGCAAGTGCTGAGCTATTGCTCAGCAAACGCTTGAGCGAGCTACCTAGCCGTATTGTTTTAGCAGCTGGTACTAAGAGAAGATGGTACTATTTATTCCAGCGAAAACAGGTAAGATAAGGCTATCAAACAAATAACCGCAAGGTTATACGGGAGGACGCCTATTATGGAAAATCAAATGCCTGCTCGCAAATCAATGAACTTTTACCGTCGCCGGAATACACCAACTTATACGTTTATGGCTTGGGGAGCTTTCGTACTCGCATTCGCCTTTGAATTTATCGGTATTTATACGCTTAATCAGCCGCTTTCGGTTCAGGGCTACTACGCCGTAACTGGAATTTTGATAGTCATTACTTCATTTACGCTCCAGAAGCTGGCCCGCGACAATGATGAGGACAAATTTCTGAAGGAGCAAAATCCTTCCTATCGCAATCGCAACACGCCGGCCTTCACGTTCATGGCCTGGATCGGCTTCATCATTGCCGTGCTTGCGCAATACGTCGGCTTGTACACCCTGGAGGAGCCATTTTATGTAAAAGGCTACTACGCTATCGCCGGAGCTTTCCTGATTGTTGCTTGCCTTGTGCTTCAGAAAACGATTCGCGATAATGAAGAGGATAAAGTGCATTTGGGCTCGGAGGAGGAGTAAGCGGGGAACAGCACAATTCGCCTATCACCAAAAAACGTCTCTCAAAGCGTCTCTCGCTCTGAGAGACGTTTTTTTTGCTCCCTTGCAGCCAGAGAGAATGATTATCCTTCATGTTATCCATAAAATGTCCATTTGTCTGTAGACGAAAATGGGTATATATTTATATTAATTATAAAAAGATAATTATTATAAAATTTGAGGGGATGGTTATTTTGAAAATAGGTGAGTTTCATCATCTTGAGCATGTGAAAGAGCAATCAGCTTCCAGAAAGACGCTGTGGATTACGCTTCTATTGACTTTGTTTTTCACAGTTGTTGAAGTAATCGGCGGTGTTGTGTCTGGCTCGCTTGCGCTGCTGTCAGATTCGGCTCATATGGTATCTGACGTTGTTGCATTGGGGTTGAGTATGCTCGCCATCTACATGTCGATGAAACGTCCGACCAAGGAGTACACTTACGGTTTTCTACGTTTCGAGATTATTGCTTCATTTTTGAACGGATTGGCGCTCATTGTCATCGCGCTTTTTATTCTCGTAGAAGGAATAAAGCGAATCCTTCATCCAGAGCCGGTCGATCTGGGGCTCATGCTCGGCATCGCTATTATCGGATTAATCGTGAACATCGTGCTCACTCTTGTGCTGAGCCGCAGCATGAAGGAAGAGAATAATCTCAATGTGAAAAGCGCGTTGTGGCATTTCATCGGCGATCTGCTTAGCTCGGTTGGGGTTATCGTATCTGCTGTATTGATTCGGTTTACGGGTTTGTCCATTTTAGATCCGATTATCAGTATCGTCATTGGCGGTATTATTGCATTTGGCGGCTTCAAGATATTTCGGGAGGCGTATGTTATTTTGATGGAGGCTGTGCCGGAGTCATTTAATCTGGAGGAAATTCGTCGTGATTTGAGAGGTGTGGAAGGCGTTGAGGATGTGCACGAGATGCATCTTTGGGCAGTGTCTACGGACCATTATTCCCTTACAGCGCATGTGCTGGTTCGAAGTAATATTCAACCCTATTGTATCACGCTCGCAATGAATGAGCTGCTAAAAAACCGCTACGGCATCGTCCATTCAACGATACAGATCGAGCACGCTGCTATTCACAACCATGGCGAATACGGCAAATTAGTAAGTGGCGGCGCATTCTAGCTCATAGATGCAATAGCCAATAGGTTAACAATAGCCAGTAGGTTAAAGGTAAATAAAAAGTGCACTTCTCAGAAGCAGGTACTTGGATAAGGCTGCGTAAGCTGGCGCTAATCCAAAATCATTCTGGGAGGCGCACTCTTTTTTTTTTGTTACCCGTTAATAATTTCCCCGCCGTTCACATGCATCATCTGCCCGGTGACATAGCTGGAATCATCCGATGCGAGATAGACGTAAGCGGCGGCAAGCTCGGCAGGCTGGCCGGGACGCTTCATCGGCGTATCGCCGCCGAAGGTGGCGACCTTCTGCGCATCGAAGCTTGCCGGAATGAGCGGCGTCCAGATGGGGCCTGGCGCGACTCCATTGACCCGAATGCCCTGGCCCGCCAAATTGGCGGATAGAGCGCGGGTGAAGGAGACGATTGCGCCTTTCGTGGCCGAATAGTCGATCAGCGTCTCATTGCCGCGATAGGCAGTAATGGATGCCGTATTAATAATGGAGGCGCCTTGCTTCAAATGGGCGAGCGCCGCTTTCGTCAAATAAAACATCGCAAATACGTTGGTGCGGAACGTAGAAGTAAGCTGCTCCGCCGTAATATCCTCAAGGCGCTGCTGCACATGCTGCTCCGCAGCGTTGTTGACGATGATGTCGAGCTTGCCGAATGCCTGAACGGTTTGCTTGATCGCTTGTTGGCAGAAGGCTTCATCGCCGATATCGCCAGAAATGAGCAGACAGCGTCTGCCAAGCTGCTCAATCTCCTGTTTTACAACCTTCGCGTCGGAGTCCTCTTCCAAATAAACGATGCTGACATCGCAGCCCTCCATTGCGAAAGCGATCGCTGCGGCACGTCCAATTCCGCTGTCTCCTCCAGTAATAATCGCCGCTTTGCCTGTCAGCTTCCCAGCAGCCTTATAAGCTGCGGATTTATAAATAGGCTGCGGATGCATAACGGATTCCAGTCCAGGCTGCTGATCCTGATGCTGGGGCGGCAGCGTCTGGGCTGGCGCTTGTGTTGTAGATGGACTCATCCTATAACCTCCTTGTAATGGCGCGGCAGGCGCCTCTAACAAAACGTTCTTATTGTGGAATAAACGTGCAGAGGTTATACATGGTTTTCCGTCATTTTACAGCGTGCTGGCGATACCAGTCATTTGCTTCTTGAAGCACCTTCGTTCCGCCCGCCTTCATAAACTCATGGACGAAACGGTCGAAGTCCTCTAAGGGCTTCTCGCTGGTAATAAAGGCGACATAGGCTTTGTTTTTTAGCTTGATTAATTCAGCTCCGTTATGGATTAAGGAGGGAGTCGCAACTTCTAAAGCGTTGTAGATGCCGTCTTGATCAAGCCCCAAGGTTGACGCCCATTTCTCCCTTCGTTCTTGAGAAGCCGATGGTACCGTCATCCCTAAATTGGCGCCAATCGTATTTTGATAGTTGGGCATGGTGTCGTAGGGAGGCAGCACAATGACATCCTCCTTCGCGCTGCCTGCCCATGTCCAGTGTGTGCCCTTGACTCCATATTTCATGGAGGTATATACATCGGGATCAGGATTCGCGCTCACATAGTCAAGTATTTGGAGAATCGTCTCCATCTTGCCTGGATCTTCTGCGGCGTCAGCTCCAATAGCGGTGAAGCTCATCAGCATATCATAGGCTTTGGAGCCCCGTTTTCCTTCCGGCCCACGAAAAGGCTGGCCGAACACGATTCGGGCCTGAGGATTGCCCACCGTTAGCTCCTTTGCGTTAAAGGTCGCTTCTACCGGAAGCTCCGCGCCATTCGCGCCGCTCTCATCCTCTAAGGCCAAATAATCGCCAGCTTGAATCCAGTGATAATAGTTTCCCATCGAGGTCATGCCGATTTTTCCATTGATAAAGGCATGGGAAAGATGCTTGTAGCCGCCTTTATTTTCGCCGGTAATAAACGCGGGATCAATGATGCCGTCAGCGTACCATTTACGAAGATAACGCAAAGCCTCCTGCATTTCTGGCTCCAGGGCGCCGATAACGAGCTTATCCTTTTTCACTCCAAAGTAAAGCTGATCCGCGAAGACAATTTGCCCAAAAGCGCCGAAAACGACATTCATTCCTTCTCTGGACAAGCCGTAGGTATCCTTGATGCCATTGCCATCGGGATCTTCATTCGCAAATGCATAAATGACCTTCTCAAAATCGGATAGCGTCTCAGGCACGGCTAGGCCAAGCTTATCGAGCCAATCCTTTCTATATACGACAGGTATGCGATAAATGTTTGTAGGATTGACGACAGGAATGCCATAATATTTGCCGTTGATTTTCCCGTAATCCTCATAGGCGGGTGCATTTTCGCGAATGGATTTCATAATGTTCGGAGCGTACTGATTCAGCATTTCTAGCGGAATTTCAGCCAGCAAGCCTTGCTGCTGATATTTCAGGAGATCCTGAGTTTGTCTGATTCTAAATAAATCAGGAATTTCGCCCTGCGCCAGCCGCATATCGAGAAGCGCTTCATATTTGTTATTTTCTAAATTCCAGACGTCCAAATGGACGTTGAATTTATTTTCAAGGAGGCGCACCATCTCCGCATCTTCTGGTACAGGCAGATTGAGATGCGTCGTCCAGGAAATGTTGTATTGCGGGCTGTAAGAAGCTACCTTGGCTTGCAATTCCTTGGCAGCAGACAGGTGCACAGAGCTTGCTTCGCATCCGCTGATAAAACTAATACATACGACTGCCATAAGGGTGATGATACGCTGTAATTTCTTCATTTTCATGATGAAACCTTCCTTAAATCGTATTTCTGCAAACAGGGTATGGTCGAAGCGGCTACGTTTGTTTAACGGTATGGCGCAAATAATTGCCTGGCGTACACCCATGCCGTTCTTTAAATTTTTTAATAAAATAAGCCGCGGTTCTATAGCCGACGCTGCTCGCAATTTGCTCAACCGACATCGTATTGTTCACGATCAAAGCGGTTGCTCGTTCCATTCGCTGGCTGGTCACATAGTCGGTAAAGGTGACGCCGCTCTCTTCCTTAAAGAGCTTGCTCAAATATTTGGGGCTTATAAACACCTGAGCAGCTACCGTCTCAAGCGACAAATCCTCGGATAAATGCTGGTGAATATAATGCTTGGCCGCATCAATGCTGGACATTGCTCGGTCGTTGTTTCGTTTGTCCATTTGTGCAAGGCATGTCGCAATGGAGCTCACCAGCCATTCCTGAAAATAATAAATATTAGGGAGCTCGTTGAACTGATTGTAGAAATCCAATTGACCTTGGTCATGCGGCTGGTAACGGACGCTTTTCAAATAATCGGAGAACACGTACACCGTGCTGGCTAAAATAAAACGGCAATAATCGGCAGCATACCTGCCTTCCCGCATCGTCAAAACCAGCTGCTGGATCACAGCTGTAATTTCATCGAATTGCCGGGTATGCAATTTTTCTCGGAATTTTATAAGCATGGCTTGTGGAATTTCTTCGAGGCTCTGCTCGCGCTCCAGAAGAGCACGATCATTCAGAATAGCTCTATCAGGCAGAAAATAGCCGTATTTGATTAAGCTTTGGGCTTCTGTATAGCTTTGGTGGACCTCGATAATATCCTCTACCCAGCACCCCTGTGAAATTTGAAGGTCCAGCTGAAACTGCTGCTTAGCTTCCGCTAATATAAAACGGGACAGCTGCTCTAAAAATACGTCGCACGTTTCGCTCGCGCTAACAAGGATAACGATCGTCTTGTCCGGCAGCTCCTCGGCAATAATATGCGCCTCCGGCACAGAGGCCCCCTCTAACTGACTAATCATTCGGTACACGACATACTGCATATCTCTGGAGCTTAAATGGACATAGGCTTGGCCCGAATTTACAATCATGCTGCAATAATGGCTGTAGACCTGAGAGATGCCGAGAAAGGGGAGCTCCTCCGCCAGTTTTTCTCTTGAATTGCTATTGTGGAGCAGGTTCAGCAATACATTATGCCTAATAACCGAGCTATTGGCCTGAAGCGTCTCCTCCAGATTGCTGACCTTATTGTTCAGTCTAATGAAAACGGTATCAATAAGCTTGAATTCATTCGTTACATTTTCAGGCGCATGCTCGGATAAGTCCTTTATCCTCATTACTAGCCGCTTGATCGGACTGTAGCTCACTCTTGCAAAAATGCCGGATAATACGATTCCTAGCAATAGGGCAGCTACACAGATGAATAGGACAAGCTTTTGCACGAAAATCAACTTTTGATAGAAGAAGCTGGCAGGCATGGCGCTGTATATTTTCCAGCCCGTCGATGGCAGCGTTTGGTAGGAAACCGCGTAGGGGGCATCATTAATCGTGTCTTTAAAGCGGCCGGACTCCGCCTTGGACAGTAAGGTTTCGTTGATTTTGGATTCGTGGGCGTTGTGAAAGTCCAGTCTTTCATAGTCTGAGCCCGAAATAAGGCTGCCAGAGCGATCCAAAATAAACGTGTTATCATATTGCGCTGGCATCATATTACGAATAACCCCGCTAATCGCACTTTCCTTTAAATCTATCGCAATTAGGATATCACTATTTTCACCAGAAGCTTGAAAGGGATAACTATGCGCGTAGGTGATCAAGGCTTCGCTTTTGCTATTCGGCAGACTGGAATATATATCCTGTGGAATGAGCCGGGTTGTTGTCCAGAGCTGGTTTTGCTTATTGCCCCGCATCCCATTCATCCAATCGGCAAAAAAAACGGCACTGCTGCCTTGAGCGGCATTGAAGGTCAGCCCGTAATTCGAGGAGAGCATTATATTTTGCTTTGGATAATACAAATGCGCCGCATAGATGAGGTCGGAATGGGCAGCCACCTCTGACTGGAGCAATTGCTGTAGATCAATGGCTTTGCTGAGGTTGCTTTTGTAGGAGGGATCGGCAAATAAACGAATATCTGCGGTTTTATCGAGAGATAGATTTAAATAGATTTGCTGAACGCTCCGAAGCACCGTAGCTTCGATTGTTTGGGCTGTGTTGTCTATGATCAGCTGATTTTTGGCGTGAAGCTCCTCTTCATAGCTGTTGGAGAAATAAATATAGAAGACGGAGCAGAGCAAGAGAACAATGACTAGCACGATAGAAATATAAGATACAGCCAGATTAGCAAATACAGAGTTCCACTTCTTCACGGTCTACGCCTCCTCACCGCCTAGATTATACACTACTGGATGGATGGACTTATACCTTTTAATCAAATCTTAACATTTTTCTGTACGCCAACGATAGCAGCAAAGGACTCTATGGCATAGAGCCTATCTTTCTTCATTTTTTGAGCCGGAATAGGGAGAATAGCATGAATTAGCGGGGATAGAATACGATTTTGATACATTTCAGAAATTGTTATATTGAGCAGCCTCGGAGTCAAGTGTTACGCTCGAAATCGGTTCGGAACACAAAAATCGAAATGATGGGAGTAGACTCGACTTGAAAAAGAAATCAACAAAAAAGTACGCATCTGTTGCATTGGGCCTATTACTGCTTTCTAATTCCGTAGGTTTGAATGCTGCAACCGCGGCATCGAATGGGGCGGGAATTGAGCTGCCGCCGACTCCGGCATGGGGACATTTTGTAGACACCTACAAAAACAATATTCCGGTCAATCAATCGGTTTATGGCAACCCGGTCATCGGTGTATTGTCAGGGTTTCAGGAGCTATGGAAGCCTGGGACTTCATGGGACAATGGTACGAAGCTGAACAGCAGCGTACTGGACTACAACATTCAATATGTGGCGAACATTGCAGCAACGCGTACAGCGGAGGATGAAGAGCTCGCTTATTATGTTGATCGAACGAATCAATCGTACGGAGCAACTGAAGGTCTTGGCGCTCTGACTGAGGTGTATCGAGCCAAGTCGGGAACCTTTACGACCATTACGAGTATTCCGAGCGATGCTACGACCGTTAAATACAATGATGGCAATGACTCCAATAAAGCGGGAGATTCCGATTCCGAGCTTGGCAAAATGGTAGACCTGATCGGCGCGCTGCGCGGCAACTCCGCCTCCGGCAACCCTGCTAAAAGCTTCTACAGCTATATGCGTCCTTACCGCTGGGCTAATGACATTACGATGATTGTTCCTACGCTAGTTCCTGCAAGGAGTGCAACGCCAGCTACGGACGGCGGCTTCCCGAGCGGTCACACGAATGCTTCTTATCTGGCTTCTTATGCTCTAGCCTATGCGGTGCCTGAACGGTTCCAGGAGCTGCTGACCCGCGCCTCGGAGATGGGGAACAGCCGAATTATTGCCGGCATGCATTCACCGCTTGATGTTATAGGCGGTCGCGTTATGGCGACGGCGTTAGCGGCGGCTGCCTTGTCTGACCCAGACTATGCGGCGCTTAAGCAGGAGGCTTATAATCAAGCCCATACCGCTCTATTGACAGAAACGGGTACTTCGGAGGATCGTTTTACGGATTATGAGAAAAATAAAGCGCAATTTACCGAGCGTTTGACCTACGGATTTGATCAAATCGCTTCCACAACGGAGCCAATGTCTGTGCCTAAAGGGGCAGAGGTGCTGCTGGAAACACGCCAGCCGTATTTGACAGGCGAGCAGCGTCGTGCGGTGCTGGCTACGACTGGCCTCTCTTCCGGCTACCCGGTGCTGGATGATCCAGAGGGCTGGGGACGTCTCAATCTTTTTGCCGCAGCAGATGGCTACGGCGCATTTGACGGTGATGTAACGGTGACGATGGATGCCAGCAAGGGCGGCTTCCATGCAGCGGACAGCTGGAGGAACGACATTGCCGGTGCCGGCAAGCTGACGAAGGAAGGAACCGGCGCCTTGAAGCTGCTCGGTGCCAATACGTATTCCGGTGGTACGCAGATTAATGCGGGTACGCTGGAGAGCGGTTCGGCTACAGCGCTTGGAAGCGGCGATGTCGTGAATAACGGCGGTACGCTTACAGAGAATGTGGCTGGAAAAATGACGATTGATGGAGATTTCACACAAGCTGCGAGCGGAACGCTTGAGCTGAACGTTGCGAGCGCTAGCGATGTGCTGGAAGTGAAGGGTACGGTAAATGCAAACGGAAAATTGCAGGTGAATTTCCCTAGCAGCTATGTGCCAAGCAGTGGCTCGGTCACTCTTGTGAGCCACGGTGCTAATCAGCAAAGCGGACAATTCTCCTCCGTTGTAATTAGCGGGGTGCCAAGCCAATATAATACGCAGATCGTATATCAGGCGGATAAAATTTTGCTGGAAATTACGAATAAATCAAGCTCTGGAGGCTCATCAGGCTCGGGTAATTCGTCGACACCTACGCCGACACCAGCACCTGTTCCAGCACCTACTCCAGCAAACCCTGTAGATCAGAATGCGGGAGTTACAGTGACAGCAAAGGCAGATGCTAATGGAAATGCAGAGGCTGTCATTGCGGATGCTCAGATTAAAACCGTGGTAGAGCAGGCTCAAGCAAAAGATGCGGGGGCGAAAATCGTTACGCTGACCGTTGGCTCAGCAGATAATGCCAAAGCATATGGCATCACATTGTCCAAAGCTGCCGTTACGAGTCTAACTGCTGGCAAATTGGATAAAGTGGTTTTAGTGACGCCATTCGGAAGCATAACGATTCATTCCACTACGCTGAATGCGATTGAGCAGGCGGCAGGTAATAGCCTTCACGTCAAGGTGACGCAAGCCGCTGTCGACACGCTTACACCAGAAGCCCAAAATGTAGTCGGGGCAAGACCGGTGCTGGATATTACGATTGAATCCGGAGCTGCCAGCCTGTCTACCTTTGGCGGCAACAGCATACAGCTTGATATTCCTTATACACCTGCACAAGGTGAGGATACAAGCGCCATTGTTGCTTATTATATCGACAATAACGGAAAACCTAGTCTCTTGAATCATTCCAGCTACAGCAATGGCAAGGTTACTTTCGTAACGAATCACCTTAGCCACTACGCTATTGGCTACAACAAAATTAGCTTTAGCGATACAAACAGCCATTGGGGAGCTTCATTCATCTCCTATCTAGCAGCTCGCGATATGATTGAAGGCAGCGGAGGCAACCAGTTTGCACCTAATAAAAACATTACGAGAGCCGAATTTGCTAAAATATTAGCTGGTATTGCAAACGCCGATATATCGGGATACAGCACCTCCACATTTGGAGATGTCAAAGCCGGAGCTTGGTACTTGCCTTATGTAGCCTGGGCAGCAGAGCATGCGATTGTCCAAGGCTCAGCCGGCAATACGTTCAAGCCAAATGAGCCGATTAGCCGCGAGGAAATGGCGGTTATGCTGAAGCGATTTACCGATCAGGCCAGCTTTACACTGCCTAAGTCGGTTAGCGCAGTAAGCTTTGCCGACCAAAGCTCGATCAGCGCATGGGCAACGGAGGCGGTTGCTTCGTTACAGCAGGCAGAGATTATTGCCGGCAAGGGCGGCAATGCCTTTGATCCAAAAGGCGGCGCAACGCGAGCGGAAGCAGCGAAGATGCTTGCTGTGCTGCATCAAACGCTGAATTAACAATCAAATCGGCAAATATTCGAAGATATAAGCTTAACGTGTGAGATTCAAGGGAACAGAAATGAGAAAACAGAAGAGAACAGAGGACAGAGGACAGAGGACAGAGGACAGAGGACAGAGGACAGAGAACAGAGGACAGAGGACAGAGGACAGAGGACAGAGAACAGAGAACAGAGGACAGAGAACAGAGAACAGAGGACAGAGAACAGAGAACAGAGGACAGAACTCGGAACTCAGAACTCAGAACTCATGGAACAGTGAGAACTCGAAATAGGGGTTCTCTTTTTTTTGACACAAGTGATATAGCTTCATAGCTGGGTCTATCGAATATATCCAATATAACACTAGTGTTGAATCATGCTTGAGGCTGCTTAGACAAGGAGATTCTAGCCGAGCTCTTAGCTTTATGTGAAAATGGCTGCTGACAGCAGTGTCCTAGTCCTAGTGGACTGCACAGACCTTATTTTTAAAAAATGAGCTCATCTATTCCTATTGGCGGACTGTGAGGCCGCTATCTTCCGATTTTTGCTGTTATTTCACGGTTTTTGGAGTCAATAGCGTCTTCTGTGTCCGCGAAGCGGAAAAAAAGGGGAAATGTTCAGCTATAACGCCCGCTCGGTCCTCTTCCCCTCCGATTCCCTTTAGACAAGGCGGACAGCCAATCAGTCAGTCAAACAAACAAACAAACAAACAAACAAACAGTCAGTCAGTCAATTAGTTCATCATCAATCAGTCAGGACTACAGTTCGATGGCTAGTCTTTCTTCTATTCTCTAGTTCAACCTATATTCACGAGCTCATTTGAACCTGCGAAAGGAGAGAGGCAAAGCAAGGCAAGGCAAGGCAAGGGAGCATCCTCTAACGATAGGGAAAGACGGTTATTTAATGGAAAAACTCTGTTTTTTGTCTAGTGGCATAAAATAGGAATCTATATACTAAAAAGGGATTTACTGCGCTAATCAGGAGCTAGGAAAAGGAGGCAGACGAATTTACCCTGTATTTTTGTAAGCGCAACCAAATAATCTTCAACTCGAAAGGATGCGATTGATTGATGTTCAGCAACCAATCCAACTGGCTCAAAAAGACGGCCGCTACGTTAACGGGGCTTACGCTGCTATGCGGCAGCGCCGCAGGCGCAACTGCTGCGGAGGCGACAGCTTCAGGGCAAGCAGCAGCGGCTCTCGGCAAAGTACAGCTGGAATATTTGGATAGAGGGCTCGTAGCTGTCGCTTCTTCGGAAAGCGTATTTCTTAGCTGGCGGCTGCTAGGCAATGAGGTGAGTGGCTATTCCGATGGTGGGATGACCGGGGCGAATTTTAATGTTTATCGGGATGGCACGCTTCTTGCAACGGTAAAAGACAGCACGAACTACTCGGACCCGCAGGGCAGCGCCTCATCGCGTTACCAGGTGGCGGCTGTAGTGGATGGGGTGGAACTGGCGCGAAGCAGCGAGGCTGTGCCATGGGGTAATGGCTACTATGATTTGCCGCTTAATATGCCGGCAGACGGCGTTACCCCAGTAGGCGAGGCATTCACGTATTCGGCGGCCGATATGAGCGTTGGCGATGTAGACGGTGACGGGCAATACGAATATATCGTCAAGTGGGACCCGTCGAATTCCAAGGATGTATCGCAGAAGGGCTACACCGGCGAGGTTATTATTGATGCCTACGAGCTTGATGGTACGCAGCTGTATCGCATTGAGCTAGGACCGAACATTCGCGCGGGCGCGCATTATACCGAATTTATGGTGTATGACTTTGACGGTGACGGCAAGGCGGAAATGATGTTCAAAACGGCACCAGGCACCAAAATAATAAAATACGACGGCAGCGGCGGCATCGCTTCGCAGAAATATATTACGATGCCGCAAGAGGATATTGCGGCAGGCTACAGCCATGCCGATGATTACCGGGTGAGCAAGCAGGGCTATTATGATCATGTCGTGAATATGTTCATGAATTGGGACAAGCATGAGGAGGTCGTAAGCGGCAACTGGCCGGCAACGCTGGAAGAAAGCTTCGGCCTTGCTCCGAAGTATGCGTACCCCCTTTCCCTTGAGGATGCGGAGGAACTGACGGATTATTTTATGGACGTGTATGCGCCGGCGCGCAGCGGCAACAATAAGCTGCGTGATTTTGAAGGCTTTATTTTGAGCGGGCCGGAATATTTGACCGTGTTTGAGGGAGCGACAGGCAAGGAGCTGGAGACGATTGCCTATAAGCCAGGTCGTCATGACGATGGCCTCATGTGGGGCGACTATGCGATGAGCCGGATTGAGCCGGGCAACCGGGTAGACCGTTTTCTTGCGGGCGTAGCTTATTTGGACGGCATCAAGCCTTATGCCGTTTTTGCCCGCGGCTACTATACGCGCTCGACGCTCGTTTCCTACGAGTGGGACGGCAAGCATTTGCGCGAGCATTGGTTTGTCGACAGCGGCTGGGTGCCGATGACGAATCCTTTCAATGATGGGCCGCACGGCAGACCGGGGCTGAATCCGGCCTTTGCATCGCTGACGACCCAAGGCGCGCATTCGCTGAGCACGGCGGATGTGGATGGCGATGGCAAGCAGGAAATCATCTATGGCTCCTCGACCATTGACCATGATGGGACACTGCTCTACAGCTCAGGCGATATTTTGCCGCCGGGCAGTGCCAATCCGGGGGCGTATGCAGGTCTTGGACATGGCGATGCGCTGCATGTAGCAGATATTAATCCAGACCGTCCGGGCTTGGAAATTTTCATGGTGCATGAAGGTGGCCCCTATGCCCCTTATGGCTACTCGCTGCGTGATGCTGCAACTGGTGAAGTAATTTATGGCGGCTACACCGGCAAGGATACGGGCCGAGGCATGGTTGGCGACATTGATCCCGAGCATAGAGGACTGGAGACATGGGCGGTCGGCACATGGACAGCAAGCGGAACGCAGATTAGCACCACCTCGCCAGGCACGAACATGAATATTAAATGGGCGGGCAATATGACGACGCAAATCGTGAATGGCTCCCTTGAAAACACGCCGACGATTGATGATTGGAAACGGGGCACACTGCTTACGGCAACCGGAACCCGTACCAACAATCATACGAAGGGAACACCTTCGCTTGTAGCGGATATTTTCGGAGATTGGCGTGAGGAATTGCTTGTGCGAACTGTGGACAGCTCGGCCATTCGCATCTATACGAGCACGGAGCTGACGGATCGCAAGCTGTATACGCTGATGCATGATGCCCAATACCGTACAGGTGTAGCTTGGCAAAATACGACGTACAATCAGCCGACGTACACGAGCTTCTATTTTGCATCGGACACGAATTTTGCAGATGTGCCTATTCCGAATTTTTGGACGCCGGTCGCTGATAACCGCAGCTCGGCCTCTGCAAAGCTAATTGGACCGAAGGCGATGGCGAAGGGTCAAAGCTTTGATGTCGTTTATGCCCTGCAAAATGTGCCAAGAGGCATTGCGGAGCAAAGCATTCGAATCGAATACGATCCGAATGTGCTGGAGCTGGTAAAAACGCCGGAATCGCTTGATACAGGCAGATTTGTTATTGACGAGCATGTGGATGCTGCGGGTGTTATCAGCTTGCAGGGCCGTCATGCCGGCGACGGTCTGAATAATCCGCTGGGCAATTTGTTTAAGCTGACCTTCCGCATTAAAGCGGATGCGCCAGCTGATGTAACCGCGCTTGCGGTGACCAAGCTAATCGGTACGGATGGAGCAGGCGTGAACACCCAGCTTGCAGGAGATGTGCTGAATATTAGCGTTCACTAAGGGGACAAAGGCTAGAATAGGCCAGTCTATGGCGTGAGGCGGGCTGCGTAAATGCCGTCCATATGCCTGGCGCTGCACCGTAACGAAAAACCTTTAAGGCTGCGTTTTAGCGCGGTCTTGAAGGTTTTTTTGCGATGAGTCTGAACAGGTGCTGCTAAATCGTTTATAGTAGAGAAGAACTAGTGGGAATAATAGCAAATAAATGCTTGAGGATATTCTCAACCAACGGCTGACGTAAGAGGGGAAGAAAGATGCGAAAAAAAGTGGCGATTGCCATCATAGTTTTTTGTGGAATATGGATGGCTATTATGGCGCTTCCCTTTGCGGCGTTTGCCAGCGACGCTCCAGAAGCTATCAACGGGGAACTGAATTTGACTGAGTGGTCCTTCTCCGAGAAAGGCATCGTTCGGCTCGATGGGGAGTGGGAATTTTACAGAGGTCAGCTGCTGGTCCCAGCTGATTTCGAGCTGAAGAAGCGGGATGGACAAGCGCCAGAGAGAACGAACTACGTCCATGTGCCAGACAGATGGGAGCAATATGGAGCGGCGGAGGAGGAGTCTTCCCCCTACGGCTACGGAACCTTCCGTCTCCGTGTTAAGCTTCCAGAAACAGGTGAGCATGTTTTGGGCATCAGGCAGACGAATATTAAAACAGCCCATAAGCTGTTCGTCAACGGCCGGGAAATTGGCGGCCGCGGCATTCCGGGAAAGAGCAAGGAGGACACGGTTTCCGTGAATGCGCCAAATGTCCGTTTTTTTACGGTGAAGGGCGGCGAGGCTGATATTGTTTTGCAGGTTGCCAACTATCGCTATTCTCAAGGTGGAATAACCCATTCTATCCTTTTGGGATACCAGGAGGACATCCTGTCTGTACGGGAGTTTGCGGTGGCGAAGGACTGGTTTGCAGCAACAACCTTTCTATTAATGGGCATTTATTTCATTATATTGTTCCAAATGAGGGGGCATGACCGATCATGGCTCTATTTCGGCTTGTGCTGTATCGCGATCTGCTTCTATTTTATGACACATGGCGAAAAAATGCTTCTAATGCCGTTCCCGGAAATTCCCTACGAGCTGTTTACGAAAATACAGGATCTTTCCGGTGTGTTCGCGGTGCTGTTTTTGCTGCTGTATACGAGATATTCCTTGCCCCTTCTTTTCCACAAAATCGCGCTGCAATCATCCGGGGCATTAATAGCATTCACCGTACTCCTGACGTTGGCAACTCCAGCCTCCGTCTTTACGCGGTTTTCAATCGTTAATTTTGCTTTGGCGCTTATTGCCGTTCTCTATGTCATTTACGTCATGCTAGTCGCAGTCGTAAGGAGGATGGAAGGCTCGGTGTATATGTTGATCAGCGTTGTGTCGCAGCTGGGCATGACGGTCGCTTCCATGCTGGAGTTTTTGGGCGTCCATTCATACGTATCATTTCAAATGGCGGCTTGGCTGTGCTTTTTCATGGCGCAGGGCTTGCTTTTATCCCGAAGATTTGTCAATGCATTTGACTCGGTTCAGAGGCTGTCACAGCGGCTCGGCTCGATGGATAGGCTGAAGGATGAATTTCTGGCGAACACCTCCCATGAGATGAGAACACCGCTGCATGGCATTATTAATATTTCCCAATCGCTGCTTGAGGGCGCGGCAGGCCGGATGACACCGCAGCAGGAGGAAAACCTGGCGATGATTGTAGGCATAGGCAAAAAAATGAGCAATTTGGTCGGTGATCTGCTTGACTTCTCCAAATTGAAAAACGGCGAGCTTGTTTTGCATCAGCAGGCTGTTGCGCTGCGTCCGCTTGTGCGCATAATATTTGAGATGTTTCACCATTTTGCCGGTGCAAAACCGATACGCTTCATAGATCGTTTAAGTGATCAGCACTATGTTTATGCCGATGAAGACAGGCTGACGCAAATTATGAACAATCTAATCGGCAATGCGCTTAAGTTTACAGCTTCAGGGGAAATTGCTGTTGCAGCGCATAAGGATAATGGCTGGCTTGTGGTAACCGTATCGGATACGGGTATTGGCATTCCCAATGATAAGCTGGACGTTATTTTTGAATCATTCGAGCAGGCTGGAGGGGAGCTTGCGAAGGAACAAGGGGGAACGGGGCTTGGGCTCAGCATCGTCAAGCGGCTTGTAGAGCTGCACGGCGGAAGCATTTGGGCTGAGTCGGAGCTAGGTAAAGGCTCGGTATTTACCTTTACGATTCCGCTCGCAGATGGCATGGAGGTGCAGCCTGCTGAGGAGGGAATAGACAGAATCCACGCAAGGCTTGCGAGTACAGCTCAGCGAAGCTACCCGGCAGATACGATTAAACTGCAAAGCTACGGGGCGGTTACGATTCTCGTTGTGGATGACGATGCGGCCAATCGGCAGGTGCTGCTCAATCTTTTGTCCGTCGAAAAATATTCGGTTATTGCCGTATCTAGCGGTAAGGAGGCGATGCGACAGCTGGAGCAGGAGCGCCGAATTGACTTGGCGGTTGTCGATCTGATGATGCCGGAAATGTCAGGATACGAGCTGTGCCAGAGCATTCGCCAAAAATACTCGCTATCCGAGCTCCCCGTGCTGCTGCTTACGGCAAGAAATCGGCCAGAAGAAATGCTGGCAGCGTTCGATGCGGGAGTAAATGACTTTCTCGGGAAACCGGTCGAGGCTGGCGAATTGAAGGCGCGCATCCGAACATTGCTGGATATGAAAAAGTCCGCGAGCGAATCTGCACTTGCCGAGATGGCCTTTCTGCAAGCGCAGATCAAGCCGCATTTTCTCTACAATGCGCTTAACACCATCTCGGCGTATTCACTGGATGATCCTCAGGCTGCACGGGATTTGCTGGCTTCGCTCAGCGAGTATTTGCGTGGCAGCTTCGATTTCAGAAACCTGGAGGAGCTCGTTCCGCTGCACAAGGAGCTAGAGCTGGTAGAGGCCTATTTATTTATTGAAAAAGCCCGTTTTGGGGAGCGATTGAAGGTTATCTACGAGATAGACAGCGATGTGGATTGCCTTCTGCCGCCGCTTGTCATTCAGCCCTTGGTGGAAAATGCAGTGCAGCATGGTTTGGCGAGCCGCAAGCAAGGGGGAAACGTTAAAATTTCCGTGCGCGAGGAGGAGCATGATGTCGTCATTTCGGTAGAGGACGATGGCGTAGGCTTTCAAGATTCAATCTATGCAGCGCGAATCGGGGGGGGCGCAGTGCAAAGCAGCGGCGTGGCTATAAAAAACATCCAGCAGCGTCTATATCGGATATACAGGCGCCGCTTGGAGATTGTAAGCCCTCACGATGGGGGAACAGCAGTAAAGTTTAGCATTCCGAAGGGAGACCACTTGGATGATTAAAGTTATCGTGGTTGATGACGAGCTTCCGGCTTTGAAGATGGCTGAGAGTGTGCTGAAGACGCTCACCGATGTGAAAATAGAGAGACTTTTTGACGATGCTGAGGAGCTTTTGGCGTGTTTACATCGGGTAGAGGTGGATCTGATTTTTGTCGATATGAAAATGCCGGGCATGAATGGGCTGGAGCTGGCTGAACAGATTCAGAGGCACAGACCTGATGTAGGGATCGCTTTCGTGACAGCCTATGATTATTATGCGGTTGATGTTTTTGAGTCGGAAGCCTTTGATTATGTAATGAAGCCGATGACGGCACAGCGCATCAGCAAAACGCTGGAACGATTCACGAAGAAGAGAGGGATAGGGAAAAAAGCGGAGCCCGCAGATATCCTTGTCCGCAGCTTTGGGCCATTTTCCTTGGAAACGAGTCAGGGGAAGGCGCTCAAGCTGCGCAGAACCAAAACGGAGGAGCTGCTTGCCTTCTTTCTCCACCATCGGGATCAGCCTATTGGGATGGAAAGCATTATGGATGCATTATGGGGAGATCGGAATGTGGAGCGGGCACAGGCGATGCTTTACACGACGGTATACCAGCTCCGCAAAGAGCTGGAAGCGCTTGGTCTATTTGATGTCATCGAGCAGACTCGTGCCGGAGGGGGACGCTACCGCTTGTTATGGGAGCCGAAAAGCTGGGATTGTGAGGAGTTTGAAAGCAGCTATCGGCGGTTCAAAAACGGGGGCGGCATAGATGCAGTGCAAAGAGCGCTGGAGCTGTACCGCAACGGTTATTTGACGGACAATGGGTACGAATGGGCGGAGACGAGGCGTTCCGAGCTTGAGCTTAAATATATCGAGCTGCTGGAATGGGCAGTCGATACGGAAGTGCGGCAGCAGCGCTATGAGTTTGCGTTATTGTATTTGCAAAGATGGGAAAAACAGCAGCCGTTTGCCGAGCGAATTCACGTTAAAATAATCGCCTTGCACTTGCTGATGAGCAACAAGGAAGCAGCCGCGGCCCAGGAGAGGAGGCTGAAGGAATTGTTTGCCGGCGAATTAGGCGCTTTGCCGGATATAGATATAAGGGGGCTAGCCCTAAATCCCACGTCTGTATTTTAAAATATAGAAATGTACAAGCTTCACATACATAATCGGTGATACGAACGGCTTCCCCGTCCTACGGATGGTGGAGGCCGTTTTATTTTGTTCAAATTCGGTTCAACAACGATAAAGTATAATGTCGAAATAAGGGATAATTTGAAGTTAATATGCGGGAGGATGAGTACACGAATGAACACACGGAAGAAGAAAAAAATGCTGTTGATCTGTACAGCGTGGCTATTGATTGTGTCCAATTTATTTTCAATAACGGCATTTGCCGGGCCTGCGCCGATTTATAATCAGAACGGTACAAGCTACAGCGGGACGATTGCTGCATCCCCGATTGGAGATACATTCGAAATGGAGGGATATAGCGACTGGCCTGCCGGCTTTACACAAAACAACGATTTTTCGAGCGGCATTTTTGATGGAGAGAGCATTTGGATGCTTCCTGGCAGAGCGGCAGGCTTGATTAAGATAGATAAGGATACTGGAGCGATGGCTGGCTACACAGCATGGCCTGACGGGTTTGTTAGAGGCAGCTCGAAGCCGGATTTCCTTAGCGGTGTCTTTGATGGCCAGAGCATCTGGATGATTCCTTATGGGGCGGATCGGGTGATCAAGGTGGATAAGGATACAGGGGTAATGACCGGTTATAATGACTGGCCAAGCGGCTTCACATTGCCAAGCACTGCGACAAATCCAAATCCTTTTTATACACCCATGGCGAACTTCTCTGGCGGTGTCTTTGACGGCCAGAACATCTGGATGGTTCCTTATGGGTCGAATTATGTCATTAAAATCAACAAGGATACAGGGGTAATGACCGGCTATAACGACTGGCCAAGCGATGTTCAACTTACAAGCCAGGGTGTGACAGTACCTAATGGCGGTTTCCTAGTCACTGGAAACTTTAACGGGGGCATCTTTGATGGCCAGAGCATTTGGATGGTTCCTGGCGGAGTAGATCGTATAGTCAAAATTGACAAAGATACCGGAGAGATGACGAGCTACAGCGATTGGCCAAGTGGCTATACGAAAGATTATATTAATCCTAGCGGCTTTTCCGGCGGTATTTTTGACGGTCAGAACATCTGGCTCACCCCTTTGGGAGCAGACAGAGTTATCAAGATTGATAAAGACACGGGAGTAATGACAGGGTATGACAATTGGCCAAGCAGCATAGCTAGTGGGAGCCAATATTTTACCGGTGTCTTTGACGGTCAGAATATTTGGATGCTGCCTAGAATATCTTCGGATCAGCTTGTAAAGATGGATAAAGACACGGGAGAAATGACGGCTTTCGACAATTGGCCGAGTACGACGACGATAGGCATGGGGCCTTTTTCCGGCGGCGTTTTTGATGGGCGGAGCATCTGGATGGTGCCTGGGACAGCTGATCAAGTGGTCAAGCTTGGAGGAGTGACGGTGCCCGTTACGGGAGTGACGGTGAGCCCGGCGACGCTGACGCTTACGGCTGGAGGCAACGCGGGTACGGTGACAGCGGTCGTATCGCCAAGCAATGCAACGAATAAGAAGGTAACGTGGACAAGCAGTGATCCATCGGTAGCGACAGTGGACGAGGATGGAGTGGTTACGCCGCTTACAGCGGGCACCGTGACCATTACGGCAACAACTGAAGATGGAGGCCAGATGGCAACAAGCTCGGTAACGATAAATGAAGCGGACGTGCTTGTGACGGGAGTAACGGTGAGTCCTGCGACGCTGACGCTTACGGCTGGAGGCAACGCGGGCACGGTGACAGCGGTCGTATCGCCAAGCAATGCAACGAATAAGAAGGTAACGTGGACGAGCAGTGATCCGTCGGTAGCGACAGTGGATGAGGATGGAGTGGTTACGCCGCTTACAGCGGGCACCGTAACGATAACCGGAACGACGGAAGACGGAGGCAAGACAGCAACGAGCACGGTGACGATAAATGAAACGGACGTGCTTGTGACGGGAGTAACGGTGAGTCCTGCGACGCTGACGCTGACGGCTGGAGGCAACGCGGGAACGGTGACGGCGGGCGTATCGCCAAGCAACGCGACGAATAAGAAGGTAACGTGGACGAGCAGTGATCCGTCGGTAGCGACGGTGGACGAGGACGGAGTGGTTACGCCGCTTACAGCAGGCACGGTAACGATAACTGGAACGACGGAAGACGGCGGCAAAACAGCAACGAGCATCGTTACGGTCAATGAGACGGACGTGGCGGTGACAGGAGTGACGGTGAGTCCAGCGGCGATTACCCTTACAGCTGGAGGCAGCCCAGGAACAGTGACAGCGGGTGTGTCGCCAAGCAATGCAACGAATAAGAAGGTAACGTGGACGAGCAGTGATCCGTCGGTAGCGACGGTGGACGAGGACGGAGTAGTTACGCCGCTTACAGCAGGCACGGTAACGATAACTGGAACGACGGAAGACGGCGGCAAAACAGCAACGAGCATCGTTACGGTCAATGAGACGGACGTGGCGGTGACAGGAGTGACGGTGAGCCCAGCGGCGATTACCCTTACAGCTGGAGGCAGCCCAGGAACAGTGACAGCGGGTGTGTCGCCAAGCAATGCAACGAATAAGAAGGTAACGTGGACGAGCAGCGATCCAACGGTAGCGACGGTGGACGAGGACGGAGTAGTTACGCCGCTTACAGCCGGAACGGTAACGATAACTGGAACGACGGAAGATGGCGGCAAGGCAGCAACGAGTACGGTGAGGGTGAATGCGTCTGGAGCCCCAGCGCCAACTGCACTGACTGGAGCTGCTGGCAATGGAACGGTGACGCTGAGCTGGACCGGGGCACCAGGAGCGGTTTCTTATAGTATATATGTGTCACCAATGGCTGGTAATTACGGGACTGTTCCAACTCCAATTGCAGTTGTAAGCAGCGAGAATTTTACCGTAACGGGACTGACTAATGGAACAACCTACTACTTTATCGTTACAGCGAATAATGAAGAAGGAACAGGCGGCTATTCCAATGAAGCGAGTGCGACGCCGAGAACAGGCTCACAAGGGTCGGGCGGTGATTCGTCCAGCGGCAGCAATGGCTCGTCTGGCTCGTCCGCTCCTTCTGCAAATGGAGGACAAGTGGCGCTTGAAGGTTTCCGAGTCATTGTGAATGGCAAGGAGTACGATCAGATTGCTACTGGAAACACAACAAAGCAGGATGGGAAAAGTACGCTGACAGCAACGGTGGATACGAACAAGCTGACAGCACAGCTCGCCAAGGAGGGCGGTAATTCGACCATCATTATTCCTGTTGAGGGCGTAAGCTCGGATAAAGTTTCCACAGTATTGACTGGGGATGCGGTGAAAGCGATGGAGAACAATCAGGCCATTCTGGAAGTTCGGACGGCTAACGGAAATTACAAGCTGCCTGCATCGGAAATTTCCATCGACAGCCTGTCCTCACAGCTTGGCGTTCAAGTGAAGCTGACGGATATCGTTGTGCGAGTGGATATCGCGAAGAGCAATGATGCAAGCATCGAGCTGGTTAAAAATACGGCGGGTAAAGACGGGTTCAGCGTAGTGCTGCCGCCAGTTGATTTTACAGTGACCGCCTCCTACAATGGAAAAACTGTAGTCGTAGACAAGTTCAGCTCGTATGTGCAACGGGAAATCCCGCTGCCAGCTGGAACAGACCTGAGCAAAATTACAACGGCAACCGTGCTTCTGGAGGACGGAACGGTCTATCATGTGCCGACATACGTAACACAGCATGATAAAAATTATTATGCAGTCGTCAGCAGTTTGACGAACAGCATATATACTTTGATCTGGAATCCTCTTACGTTCGCAGATGTGGAAGGACATTGGTCCAAAGATGCGGTAAACGATATGGGCTCGCGTATTATTGTGAAAGGCATCGACGATACGCACTATAATCCGAATGCCGCCATTACGCGCTCGGAGTTCTCGGCGATTATCGTTCGGGCGCTGGGACTTGCCGAAAACGGAAAAACAACGAGCTTCAATGATGTGTCGTCTGGCAGCTGGTACATGGGCGCAGTAGCTAAAGCACAGGAATACGGTATTATTAAAGGCTATGAAGACGGCGCATTCCGCCCGAACAAAACAATTACACGCCAAGAAGCGATGGTTATGCTTGAGAGGGCGATGAAGCTTACAGGCTTGAACACGGCTGTGAGCGAAGCTGAGGTGGCGTCTGCACTTGCTTCGTTTACAGATGGTACGGCTGTAGATGCTTGGGCGAAGCAGGCTGTAGCTGCGACAATAAACAGCGGCTTGGTTCAAGGCCGAGATGCTGGCTTGAAGCCGACAAGCAACATCACGAGAGCGGAAACGGCAGTTATTGTTCAGCGTATGCTGATCAAGGCAGAGCTTATTGACCTCGGAAATTCGAAGTAAACGAGATTCCAAGCACAAAAACCTTCAAGGCTGCATATTCGCGCAGCTTTGGAGGTTTTTGCGTATGAGGGTGGCTGGGATAACAGCTGCTGAGCGGTTTATTTTTGACAGGCAAGCTAGAAAATCGTTTATAGTAGATACATAGAGTTGACAACATGTTCAAACGTTCATGTAAGCGGGTTTTGATTATTAAAGTGTGGGGGCGAGTCATTTGCGTAAATTAGTATTTTTTCTAGGCGGGGCGGGAGCGGGCAAGACGACGCTGGCCAAGGCGCTCGCACGGCGCAAGGGGGCTGCGATTTTTGATATGGATACGCTGCTGCGTCCTGCTGCCGAAGCGATTATGACAGCATCGGGGCTTGATCCGAAGGATCGGGATTCGGAGCTGTATAAGGTGCGCTGCCGCGATCTCGGCTACCGGATTACGATGGATGCGGCATTGGAAAATGTAGCGATTGGTACCGACGCGCTCGTCATCGGCCCCTTCACGAAGGAAACGGCCGATCCGCTGTGGATCGAGCAGGAGCTGTCGGCTATCGGTGCAAGCCTGCGTGATGTAGCTGTGCGGGTGGTGCTCGTCTCCCTGCGGGATCAGGAGCTGCATCGCAGCCGGATACAGGAACGGGGTCTTGAGCTTGATGAATGGAAGCTAAGCAATTGGGAAGACTTCAGCCGTTCACTGGGGCCGCGCAAGCTGAACTGGCCGATTCCAGCCGCCTCGGTGCTTGATTTTGATAACTCAGGGGAGCTGAATGAGGAGAAGATGCTGCTGCTGGAGCACTTCGTATATGGTGATGATATCGCAGAAGGGGAGTGAGGCTGCATGTCCTTATATTTCAGAGAAAGCTTCCTCAATTCCGGCAGTACAAGCATTATGAATGAGGCGGGGCAGTCTGCGGGCTTGATTATTCCGAAAGGTGCGTTTGGCACTTCAGTGGAAGTTTATGACGCCAATGAAATGAAAATGTGCCAAGCGAAAATTCATTTTTTCTTGATGAAATGGGAAGTAAGCGACAGCTGCGGTGTTCTGCTCGGTGTACTGCGCCCAAGGATGAGCTTCATGAATAGACGATTCGAATATGATGCGGGCGGGCGTGGTTGTTATTTAATTGAGTCGCAAGCCTTTTCCAAGGAGTATATAATTATGAACCGCCGCGAGGAGCTGATTGCGAGCTTCGCTCAGACGAGCGGCTGGATGCAAAGCGGCGTTTATTGCATGTGGAATGAAACCCGCCTGCTGGGAGATTATGAGCTGATTGCGGTCATTGTGGGCGTAAATGAAATTAGAAAGCGCCAGAACAGCAGTAGTTAGCATTAATATGAACAGGCTGCCATGCCTTAACAATTGGCCTAAGTAAGCATGTGTGCTTGCCGCTTTATCCATGGAGGCGGATTCGGTTGATCCGCAGCTTTAGAGGGTGAAGCGAGGGAGAATATAAAAGCGGGAGCTGCTCTTGAAAAGAAGCGGCTCCCGCTATTTGCATAGCATTCGATCAGCAAACGTTAACCTGTCCTATTCAAAAGGCTTGACAAATAATTTAATAATGTCATAATGATAATATCAAAAGGAAAATTAATTGGTAACAGGAAGTGAAGTAATTGATCGAAAATGAATCTAATTATTCGGCGGAGCATTACCGAACGCCGGATGGAGCGCCAACGGACATCGTGATCTTTACGATTGTTTCAACCGAGCGCAGCAAGGTTAAGAAAGCATTGCCGCAGCATGAGCTGCAGGTGCTGCTGATCAAGCGTAACATTTGGCCCTTCGAGGGGCAATGGGCGCTGCCAGGCGGCTTTACATTGGAAACCGAGACGGTGCAGGAATGCGCCAGACGCGAGCTGCTGGAGGAAACGCAGGTTAGCGAGGTTCATCTCGAATATTTTAATGTATATAGTGGGCCCGGACGTGATCCGCGTGGCTGGATGATATCACATGCGTTTCTGGCACTCGTCGGTGAGCAGCAGCTTGCGAATCGGCAGGCGGCGGTCGATGCCTCGGAAGTACAGCTGTTCCCGGTAGCTGAGGCTTTGAAGCTCCAACTCGCCTTCGACCATCGGACTATGATCGAGGATGCGCTGCTCCAAATTCAACGGAAGATGCTGACGACGACGATTGCGAAAGCTTTTTTGCCGGATGAATTTACGATTGCCGAGCTGTATCAGGTCATTCAAGCGGTCGTGCCGGATTTTGCGGAGCAAAATTTTATTCGGAAAATTACATCGACGCAAAGCCGCAGCGGGATTATTGAGAAGGCTGTGGACGCGACGGGAGCGTTAAAGTCCTCCAATCAGTATTCGCAGCGACCGGCTCAGCTGTATCGGTTTACGGGGTTAGAGCCGCAGCTGTCGATTTATAGCTAGCAGCGAGGAGAGTGAATAAGATGATCAAGCTAAATGGCACGGAGCTGGTATTCAAGACTTTTCCCAACGGAGAAACGCTTGTGGATGGTGAGGCGATTACGGCGCTTATGGCCGAGCAGAATACGCTTGCATTTAAATATGAGAATGACAGCGACTTGATTAAGCTGATGTTCGTGAAGCAATATTTGGACAGTCGCAAGGTGCAGACGAGCTTGACGATTGCTTATATGCCTTACAGCCGGATGGACCGGATCGAGGGAAGCTCTGTTTTTACTTTGAAATATGTGAGTGACTTGATCAATGCCTTGGCATTTGAACAGGTTACGGTGCTGGAGCCGCACTCGGATGTGACGCTTGCGCTGCTTAACCATTGCTCAGCCAGGTATCCGACGATTGAGCTGCTGGAGCAAGTGGTTGAGGCAACGGGCTTTGACCGTGCGGCGGACTATTTATTTTTCCCCGATGCCGGGGCGCAGAAGCGCTATAGCAAAGTTCGTGGCTATAATGAGCTGGTTGGCTTTAAGGCGCGGAATTTTCAAACGGGCGAAATTGAACGGTTAGATGTAGTAGGCGAGGTTGCGAGAGAAGGCTTTAAGGCGATTATCGTCGATGATCTTTGCTCCTACGGGGGAACGTTTATGCGCAGTGCAGAGAAGCTCAAAGGCTTGGGCGCGGCGGAAATTTATTTGCTGGTAGGGCATTGTGAGCCTTCGATTCATAAGGGCAAGCTGCTCGAATCGCCGCTTATTGATAAAGTGTTTACAACCAATACGATGCTGAATGAAGCGGGACATGAGAAAATTCAACTTTTTGAATGGGGAGAGATTTAAAATGACGACGAAGACAGCTTACCCAGCGACACTGCTATGTGATTTTTATAAAATCAGCCACAAAAACCAGTATCCGAAAGGGACGGAGCTTGTCTACTCGACCTGGACCGCCCGCACTAGCCGACTGGAAGGCGTCGAGGAAGTGGTCGCCTTTGGTTTTCAAGCCTTCATTAAGGAATATTTGATCGACTATTTCAATGAGCATTTTTTTGCAAGAACGAAGGAAGAGGTTGTGGAGGAGTATAGCCGCGTGCTGAAATTTGCCCTCGGTGACGCTAATCCAGATGCCTCGCACATCGCTGCGCTGCATGAGCTCGGCTACTTGCCGATTCGCATTAAGGCGGTGGAGGAGGGCTTAATCGTTCCGGTTAAGGTACCGATGCTGACGATTGAAAATACGCATCCCGATTTTTTCTGGGTGACCAATTATTTGGAGACGCTCATGTCGTGCCAGCTGTGGATGCCGACGACGAGCGCGACGATTGCTTTTGAATACCGCAAAATTTTGGAGCAATACGCATTGCTGACGAATGGCGATACGTCGGGCGTGCCTTTTCAGGGGCATGATTTTTCGATGCGGGGCATGAGCTCGCTGGAAGCGGCGAAGGGCAGCGGCGCGGGGCATTTGCTGTTGTTTACGGGAACGGATACGGTTCCGGCGATTTTGTATCTCGAGCAATTTTATGGCGCGGATATGGAAAAAGAGCTGGTGGGCACCTCGATTCCAGCGACCGAGCACAGCGTCATGTGCGCCCATGGCACTGATGAGATGGCTTCGTACCGTTATCTAATCAATGAGGTATACCCGAAAGGCTTCGTCTCGATTGTCTCGGATACGTGGGATCTATGGAGCGTGCTCGATGTGGTGGTCAGAGAGCTGAAGGAGGATATTCTCGCCCGCGACGGCAAGGTTGTTATTCGTCCAGACAGTGGCGACCCGGTCAAAATCATTTGCGGTGATCCCGATTCGCAGCATCCGCTGGCACGGAAGGGCGTTATTGAAATTTTGTGGGATATTTTCGGCGGCAGCGTGACCGAGAAGGGCTATAAGCAGCTCGACAGCCACATTGGCGCGATATATGGAGATGCGATTACGATTAGCCGCTGCCGTGAAATTTGCGAGAAGCTGGCGGAGAAGGGCTTTGCTTCGACAAATATGGTATTTGGCATCGGCTCGTTTACGTACCAATACAATACGCGCGATACGTTCGGCTTTGCGCTGAAATCGACGTTTACGATCATTAACGGCGAGGAACGCAAAATTTTCAAAGACCCGGCAACCGATATCGGCAAAGTGAAAAAATCGCAGACCGGACTCGTGCTTGTAACCGAGCAGGACGGCGTGCTGACACTGACGGACGATTTGAGCGTTCAAGAGTATGAGGCAAGAAAGCAGGAGGACGTGCTAAAGACGATTTTTGAAAATGGCAAGCTGGTACGTGAGCAGAAGCTGGCAGGCGTGCGGGCGAATTTGCTGGGAAGCTTGTAGGAACGGTGACGGATCGAGCAAGCGGTGGTCATACACATTTGTGATAGTTAATTTTTTTGAAAAGTGGAATATTAATGCCTCGCATCTAAATTAGACGCGGGGCTTTTTGACGTCAGTAATGAGGGGGTAGATGATTGATGAATAATTGCTCATATGTTAAGGTGAGGTGAGATTACTTCTCTTAGATGGGAAATAGAAGCTTTCGTGTGAAGCGCTGCAATTATTATGAATTATACGGGGGGCATAGTCAAAGTGAAAAAGAAAAATGCGAAATCAAGGACATTAGTTTGGTATACCTTAGTCATTGTCGTTGTGTTTATTGCGCTGTTCGCCATTAATGAGATTTCCAAAAGCCGGACAGGCATCGAGCAGGAAACAGCAGTAGCTCCGCCTATATCAAGTCAGCCTACATTGGGGGATAAAGCCGCCAAGGTGTCTATCGTAGAGTTCGGAGACTACAAGTGCCCGTCCTGCAAGGCATGGGGCTCCCAGATTTGGCCGCAATTGAAAAAGGATTATGTCGATACGAAGCAAGCCTCGTTCTCGTATGTGAATGTTTTATTTCATGGGGCAGAATCTGCTTTAGGCGCTTTGGCTGGAGAAGCGGTGCTCGAATCGAACCCGGATGATTTCTGGCATTTCCATGAAGCCTTGTTTGCGGAGCAGCCGGATGCAGACCATGATGGACTTTGGATTACGGTAGAGAAGCTGATGCAGGTGGCGGAGGGGGCTGTTCCAGGGCTGGATAAAGACCAGTTCAAGGCTCTGCTGAGCTCGGAGGAAGTGCAGGGACGCGTCGATCAGGATCAGCAGCTCGTGAAGGATTTTAATATTTTGCAGACGCCTACCATTATGATTAACAATAAGAGAATAGGGAATCCGTTCGATTACGAGGCCATCCGAGCTGTCATTGAACAGGAGCTGAGCGAGGCGGAATAAAGCATAGTGCTTGAAAGCCAAATTTACCTAATGGAAAACCAGACAGCCCGAATTCTCTTAATTCATTACGAAGTAAAGCCTCGTGAGTCCTTGTTTCTCATTAGCACTTGTTTTCATACTTGAGGTAGTGGTAAAATCAAATAAGAACACTTGTTCTTTTTTGATGGATAGAGGGATTAGGTGTGGGTGAAATCGTTGAAAAAGAGCTATTTTCGATGATTAGACTATTAGAATAGGGCAAGCGAATCCCGTTTGTTTCATTAAGGAGCTGACGTATACATGATCCAATTGACAAACCGTCAGGCACGGCAATTTCTGTTACTGAAGCACGGGCTGTTGGGTGAACATCAATTTACCGGAAAGCAGGGCGTATTGGATTTTGTGCGTCAGGTGAGCTGTATTCAATTTGATCCCATTGATGTTTGTGGAAAAAACGCCGAATTGGTGCTTCAGTCGCGCATCAAACCATTTTCCAAGGATATACTCGACGAGCTGCTGTATAAAGATAGATTACTGATTGATTATCCGGATAAAAATCTGGCTATTATCCCTGTTGAGGACTGGCCGTATTTTGAACGGTACAGACATGCTGCCCGGCAGCATGCCAAGCACTATCCCGAAATGGAAGCGTTGACAGAGCAAGTACGAGTTTATATGCAAAAGCACGGTGCGCTAAGTTCGAACGATTTAAAATTGGATGGGAATTTCTCTTGGCAATCGGTGATCCACTGGAGCAGCGGAAACAATGTATCGCGGTCGGTGCTGGAGCAGATGTATTCGACAGGAGAATTGATTATCCATCATAAAAAAGGAACACGCAAGTATTACGATCTCGCGCAGAAGTACATACAGCCAAGCTTGCTGAATGCGCCAGAGCCGATAGAAGGCGAGCTTGAGCATCATAAGTGGCGGGTACTGCGTCGCATCGGCGCTGTTGGACTTTTATGGAACCGAGCTTCTGATGCTTGGCTGAACATATGGGGATTGAAATCGGAGCAGCGCAACGAGGTTTTCCGACAACTGTTGCAGGAAGCCCGCATTATAGCTGTTGTCGTGGAACAGATGAAGGATATACTGTACTGCCGTGCGGAGGACTTGACGCTTATTGAAGCCGTCCTGCAAAATCCGACACCGAAATGGCGCTGCGAGCTGATTGCCCCACTAGATAATTTCATATGGGACAGAAAACTGATCAACGAATTGTTTGGATTTGATTACACATGGGAAATTTACACGCCAGCAATCAAACGGAAATTCGGTTATTATGTGTTGCCTATATTATACGGAGAAAGTCTCATCGGACGAGCTGAGATAATCGCAGAGCGAAAATCCGGGACGCTCGTTGTTAAAAACATTTGGTATGAGAACGGCATAAAGCCAACAAAGCAATTGCGAGCAGCCTTAAAGCAGTGCTTTCAAAATTTTGCAGTATTCAACGGCTGCGAGACGATTTCGGCAGAGTCTATGAGCTAATATTTTCAGAATCAGGCAATACCCCGAATGCTTTCTATGCGTCCGAGCGAGCTAAACATGGAAGGTCTTGTTAGAAACTTGTATCCGAGGTGCCAAGGTCTTCATTTCTTTACCAGCTGTCCAGTCAGGTGCGGACTCCCGTTCATCGTCTATCTGTTGATTTGTGTTCTTTGATTTAAATATACGTAGCTGACATTTGAAATGTTTTGGCGGAAATAGTAAAGAGGGGCAGAGGGGCCTAGAGGGGCCTTTGCCCCTCTATTTATTTATGTCTTACTGTTCAATCATTCAGAGCGTAAGATGCCTAAGTGCCAGACGGCTTCGAATGTTTCCTATATCAAAACTTCATGCCTTGCTAACCTTTCGACAAGGATTGCGACGATGAAGGCGTACTAACCTATGACGCAAATTTTGGGTTTCATTTCACACACCCCATACGGAGTGCGACCGCTGTTGATCAGCGTTGGCTCAAGCAACTTGAGTTTCAATCCACGCACCCCATACGGAGTGCGACCATCGCCAAAAAGTGCGAAGCGTGGCGCCAGCGTGTTTCAATCCACGCACTCCATACGGAGTGCGACATGGCCGCGACGGTATCCCCGCCTTGATTATTGAGTTTCAATCCACGCACTCCATACGGAGTGCGACGCGTCCATCGTTCAATATGGTTTGCAGGGCTGGCGTTTCAATCCACGCACTCCATACGGAGTGCGACTACCACTCGCAGCGACACGCGCTGAACACGATGCAGTTTCAATCCACGCACCCCATACGGAGTGCGACCCTGACCGCGTTCATTCGTTGTACAAGAGTGCCGAGTTTCAATCCACACACCCCATATGGAGTGCGACGTAAAGCTCTTTCGCTCGCGGTCGGATGCTTTCCCCGTTTCAATCCACGCACTCCATACGGAGTGCGACTGCATGGCGTATCTTCTGGGGGATTGCAGGCTGGGTGTTTCAATCCACGCACTCCATACGGAGTGCGACAATATTGACTGCGTTGCTGCGGTCGCAATTTCGGTTTCAATCCACGCACTCCATACGGAGTGCGACAAGGAGCGATTTCTATGCTTCAGGTATTGGATAAGTTTCAATCTACGCACTCCATACGGAGTGCGACCAAGGAAAACCTCCGACTAATAAATCATGATCCGGTTTCAATCCACGCACTCCATACGGAGTGCGACAAGATGACGATATTTGGGACGAATCAAACTGGCCGTTTCAATCCACGCACTCCATACGGAGTGCGACCGATATACAGCAGCATCCAGCCAGCCAGCGAAGATTGTTTCACTCCACGCACTCCATACGGAGTGCGACCAATACAACAGGCGTTCGTGCAGCAGTAGTAATTGTTTCAATCCACGCACTCCATACGGAGTGCGACCTATTGGGTTAGAAGAAAAATTGCGAGATAAAGGTTTCAATCCACGCACTCCATACGGAGTGCGACGCTATCGCTGCACTTATTTTGCTTCCGCTTGAGGGTTTCAATCCACGCACTCCATACGGAGTGCGACTTGATCCCCGCTTAATGA
This sequence comes from Paenibacillus sp. KS-LC4, assembly GCF_036894955.1. Classification (NCBI taxonomy): domain Bacteria; kingdom Bacillati; phylum Bacillota; class Bacilli; order Caryophanales; family Paenibacillaceae; genus Paenibacillus; species Paenibacillus sp. KS-LC4. The sequence continues at coordinate 1,235,376 of NZ_CP145905.1, forward strand.
CAAAAACGCGTTTCTGAGTTTCAATCCACGCACTCCATACGGAGTGCGACAAATCATCGGGACGCCATCATATTGATTAACTGTGTTTCAATCCACGCACTCCATACGGAGTGCGACCTCCGCAATATGGACAATTAATTGCTTCTGTATGTTTCAATCCACGCACTCCATACGGAGTGCGACCGTCCAAGGTACCTTCTACGTAGGCGTGAACATATGTTTCAATCCACGCACTCCATACGGAGTGCGACTTTACTTCTTGCTGCAGGCGAGAAAAACACATCGTTTCAATCCACGCACTCCATACGGAGTGCGACGCAGCATTAGCAGCATCAGACCACTGCGAATACGTGTTTCAATCCACGCACTCCATACGGAGTGCGACGGCAGGTGGACTTGATTTAGTTACGCTGGTTGTTGTTTCAATCCACGCACTCCATACGGAGTGCGACAGCAAAAACAGTATTAATTAATCCCATCATGGCATGAATTGGCGCTATTTTCAACGAAATAATATCGAAAAAAGATAAGAGTAAGCTTGACTTTTTGCGGAGTTGCTCATTTTCGTCAAGGTTCGACAAAAACTGAGGTGCGAATCCCCCAGGGATTTCATGGGAGCTTCACATTCGCACCATAAAAGCAGAGAAATTTCTTACCTACGCACGTTATCGTATCCGTAAAAATAATCACAAAAATATTTTTTGAAAACTACTTACAAAATTAAAGTAGATATATTATAATTACAAATATAGAAGCAAGCTTTTAAGCCACTTTACATAAAATGATTTTTCAGAGGGAGCGTTTGAACATGGGAGAACTTAAAACGATTATCGAAAAACGTCGTTCGGCCGTGAATTTTGTGGAAAATGTAGCGATTTCGGAGGAGGAGCTTCAGCAGCTTTTTTCATTAAACCGCTTCGTTCCTTCCGCCTTTAATTTGCAGCACAGCCACTACATCGTGGCGACATCCGAGGAAAGCAAAGAAAAAATCTATGCGGCTTCCAAGCAATATAAAGTAAAAAATGCCTCAGCAGCCATTATTGTGCTTGGCGATACGAAAGCGCATCTGAATGTGGGCGAACTGAACGCAGGCATGCTCGCGCTGGGTATGATGAGCAAGCTCGATTACGATCAGGAAAATGAAAACGTGATCCAGTTTTACGAATCGCGTGGCGAGCTGTTCCAGCGGGACGATGCGATTCGCAATGCGAGCCTGTCAGCGATGCAGCTTATGCTGATCGCGAAGGATATGGGCTGGGACACATGCCCAATGATCGGTTTTGACGCGGATAAGTTGCAGGAGCTGTTCGAAATCCCCGAGCGTTATGTGCCGGTTATGCTGATAACGCTGGGCAAAAGCGATCCAAATAAAGAACGCCCGCGCGGCTACCGCAAGCCCGTTAATCAATATGTGAATATGAATGCTTTTCATTCCCCTGATGCTCACTGAAATCATTAAATGATAGCCATTCCTATCCATACGAAAAAGCTGCCTCCTTCTAAGGATGCGGCTTTTTTGCGTGTTACGTGCCGTTGCAATAGGGTGGTATGCAAAACGCAGCCTGCAATTAGCCCAGTGTCCAAAGAAAATAAACGACTAGACTGCCGCCACTTTGTTGAACTAACGTTCTCCGTCAATTTCAAACAGTTCGCTCTACAGAATACAGGAAAAATTCCATATCTATATTTCTAAAATTCTTCGTATCCTTATCAATAATATTCATACCGTTTCGAACAGCAACTTTTTGCGAGGCTATATTTGTGTCCCTAATAATAGAATAAACGCTATTTGCATTAAGAACTGAGAAAGCGTATTCCTTGCAAGCAATTGCCGCTTCTGTTGCGTAACCTTTGTGCCAATACGCTTTTTGAAACAAAAATCCTATTTCCAAAATTTCTTGTTCTCTCCAGCCTTGCATGGTCAAGCCGCATTGACCAATCATTTCGTTTGTTTCTTTTAATACAACTGCCCAAAGTCCAAAACCATATTCTTCATATCTTTTGAGATGTCTATTAAGCCAATTTTGTGCTTCTTCTAAGTTAAATGCACTTTCATAAGCAGCACGCATAACTTCCTCATCACACAATATGCCGCACAATGCATCGTAATCGGACTGCACCATTTCTCTAATTATAAGACGTTTTGTTTCTATCATAAATTTCGCACCTTTCTAGTGTATCAATAGCCTTAATAGCCTTTCAAAAAATGCCTATCCTGCCCGTTAGCTTAACCAACGAGCACCATTTTACGGTCTATTACTTTAATTTCTGAGTCTACAACTTTATTTTCTTCTAACATCCAGACCTCACAGTTCGTGAAGCTCACGCTTTTTTCGGGGACTGAGGCTCCGCTATTCCGGCTTTTGGACCGATTTTAGGTGGTAAGCGGACAGGAAAGACGCTATCCCCCTCATTATCCCGAAAAAATGGACATTTACAGGGTAATAGCGACTTCTGGGTCCGCAGCCATTGCCTAAACCCGTGTTTCTACTAAAATAACGCCCGCTGTGTCCACCAAAACGCACCTGACGCACTAGCGCACCTGACGCACTAACGCATCTGACGCACTAGCGCACCTGACGCATTTGCGCTTCTGACGCCCCTGGCGATCTAGCGATCCCGCCACTCTAGCGCATCCGCTGGTTTTAGCTTTGGGTCTATGTTTGGACGTGCGGCTGCTTCGTATAATACAGGCGGAACACCAGGTCCTGATTATGGTTGCCGAAGCCGGAGCCGAACAGCGTGACACCGCCGATATGCTCGGCATTTTCCTCAACGGCGATGCGGAAGGTCCATTGGTTGCTGCGAATATCAATATCGTCAATCGTCACCTCGGACAGCTTGATGCCATCCATGAAGGTGCCTTCCTTCTTCACGATCAAATGCTTGAGCAGCCCATGCTGATTAACGCTTTCGAACCACCACGGCGGATTGAGCTTGCCTTTGCCGCCAAAGTCCCCGGGACTCGTCCACATGCCCACCTTTATGCCGTTGAAAAAGAAGCTGATGTCCGAAGGCCAATTGTTGTTCGTAAAAGGGGCCTCCGAGGAAATTTCCATCGAAATTTCGAGCTGCTCCGGGTTTTCGCTCCCCAGCATGTAGTTTGGCATCTTGTATTCGATATACCCTTGCCCAAACCACAAAATCTTCGCATTCAGCCGCTCGGGATCAAGGAAATGTCTGGGATCGTCGAATATGCCAATGATGGAGTCACGCGTACAAATGCCGCAGGTTGGCGAAATGTCCAAATCGGTAAAATGGCCAATCGAAATATCGGTCCGGCGCACCTCACGCGGAATGACATCCTTGATCGGGAACATGATCTCCAAATTATCAATGCTGAGCGAGCAAACCTTCTGGGCCGCTCCACCTTTGCCGGGTGTCATTTCCGAGTGAATGATGTTTGCTTTCTCCAGCTTCTTGACGTGCATCGTCATAATGGCGCTGCTAAGTCCGAGCGCCTCGGCAAGCTCGCGGATATTCATTGATTTTTGCGACAGCAGGTGAATGATTTGGATGCGGACGTTGCTGGACATAGCCTCGAATACAGGCAAATATTGTTCGGAAAGTTCTATTTTCAACGTGGCGTCCTCCGGATATTGAAATATTAATAAATATGTGAATAACACTGATTGACACCAATGATACATGATTTGCTTTAAACAGACAAGGAAACGCCTTTGAACAGGCATAATCAGGTTGACAGTCACATAAAACTGTTGATATATTAACATCGAAGAAAGTAAATAATACATTTATGAATAATTAATAAAGGGGTTTTGATTGTGCTGAAGCAGCAGATTCAAGTTGAGCAACCTTTCGTCAATCCTATTATACCGCAGCGTGCGGACCCATGGGTATATCTCCATTCCGACGGCTACTACTATTTCACAGGGTCCGTTCCTGAATACGACCGTATTGAGCTTAGAAGAGCGCGCACGATCCAGCAGCTGGGGGAAGCAGAGCCTGTTATCGTCTGGAGAAAATATGCAGAAGGGCCGATGAGCGCGAACATTTGGGCGCCGGAGCTGCACTTTGTTCAGGGCAAATGGTACATCTACTTCGCGGCGGCTCGGACGACGGAGACGGTAGAAGGATTGTTCGACCATCGCATGTTCGTATTGGAAAATGAATCCGCTAATCCGCTCGAAGGGCATTGGGTGGAAAAAGGGCAGCTTATTGCCAATTGGGAGTCGTTTGCTCTGGATGCGACAAGCTTCGAGCATAAGGGGACTCAATATCTCGTGTGGGCGCAGAAGGATTTGGCACTAGCAGGCAACTCCAACTTGTACATAGCGGCAATGAGCAACCCATGGACGATGAGCGGCAAGCAGATTATGATTGCCCAGCCCGAATACGAATGGGAGAAAATCGGCTTTTACGTCAACGAAGGAGCAGCAGTGCTGAAGCGTGGCGGCACGATATTTATTAGTTATTCGGCGAGCGCGACGAATCATCATTATTGCATTGGACTTCTGAGCGCTTCGGAGGACAGTGATTTGCTTGATCCAGCTTCATGGAGCAAGGAGCCGGAGCCTGTATTTGCAACGAGCGAGGAAAATGGACAATATGGCCCTGGCCACAACAGCTTCACGGTATCGCCGGATGGCAAGCAGGATATTTTAATTTACCATGCCCGCAATTATAAAGAGATTACAGGTGATCCGCTTTATGATCCGAACCGCCACACAAGAGCGCAAGTATTTGGCTGGACGGCGGATGGCAAACCTAGCTTTGGCGTTCCGGTGCGAGACGGCAAGTAAGGAGAAGAGCTACGCAGAGCTTAGCTATGCAAGTAAGTTCCAGAAATCTAACAAATATAGTTGACAATGTAAGCGCTTTGAATTATTATTTTTAATAATAAAAACATTAATAATTAATAAAATTATTATCAATGTTTGTTAGGCGATATGCAATCATACGGCGTCATACGACGGTTGAAGGGGCAATTGGCTTGAAATCAGATGTGTAGCGTAAGCCAGTACTTATACCAGCATGATGCACGTCAACTTTTTTGAAATATGTATGCGGTTTCAATTTGAGGAGGAGGGCTTGAGGATGAAAAAAAGTTTACTTGCAGCAATGGCAGCGACGCTTGTGATAGGGGGAGTTGTTGCAGGATGCAGCAGTAATTCGCCAACAGACGGAAGCTCCGAGGCTGGGCAGGGAGGCACGAAGCAAATTAGCTTCATGTTCCGCGGCGGACCAGAGGAGCAGAAAGCATACGAAGCAACGGTCAAAAAATTTGAAGCGGATCATCCTGACGTTAAGGTGAAGATTATTACGACGACGGGGGATCAGTACGCGACGAAGCTTAAGGCGGCTATTACAGGGAAAAGCGTGCCGGATGTGTTTTATTTTGAGCCGGGTGATTTAAGAGCTTATGTAAATGCGGGAGTGCTCAAGGATATTAGCGAATATGTGAAGGATGTCGACTTCGATAACCTATGGAAGCGCGGCGTCGATATTTACCGCTATGATGGCAATAACGTAGGCCAGGGCAGCATATATGGTTTGCCGAAGGACGTCGGCCCGTTTGCGCTAGGCTACAACAAAGATATGTTCACAGCGGCTGGAATCCCGTTGCCTGATAAGGAAAAGCCGTACACCTGGGACGAATTCATTAAGGTCAATCAGCAATTGGTGAAGGATACGAATGGCGACGGCAAAATCGACCAGTATGGAACGGGCTTTAATGTCAACTGGGCGCTGCAAGCCTTCGTCTGGAGCAATGGCGCGGACTGGCTGGATGCAACGAATACGAAGGTGACGATTGACGATCCGAAGTTTGCGGAGGCGCTGCAATATTTTGCCGATATGCAAAATGTACATAAAATCACGCCTTCCATTGAGGATGCGGCGACGCTTGATACGTATCAGCGCTGGATGAAGGGCGAGCTCGCTTTTTTCCCGGTAGGCCCTTGGGATCTTGCGACGTATGAGACGCTTCCTTTCGATTACGATTTGATCCCTTACCCCGCTGGCTCGACAGGCAAATCGGCAACCTTCCTTGGCTCGCTTGGCATCGGCGTATCCAGCAGCTCGAAGAACCCGGAAGAAGCAGCGGAGCTCGTAACGTATTTGACCGCATCGCCGGAAGGCATGCAGCAGCTCGTCGATGCGAAGGTGCAAATTCCGAATTTGATTGATATGGCGGAAAAATGGGCGGCCGACACGACTACGAAGCCTGCTAATAAAGCAGAATTCCTGCGTATCGTCGAGGATTACGGCAAGCCGATTCCTAATACGTTGACATACAACTCGGAATGGTATCAGTTATTTTTCACCGACATTCAGCCTGTGCTTGATGGCAAGCTGACAGCAGCGGATTATGTAAAGGCGGAACAGCCTAAGATGCAGAAGCTGCTTGATAAAGCGATTGAGCAGGAGGCAAAATCCAAGAAATAAGCGAAGGCGTAAAGCTAATCTCAGTACCGGAAGGAGGGAGGGCGAGCGGACGGACGGACGGATGGCTGGGGCGAAGCAAGGCTGTTTGTCTCCAGCAGAAGGCGGCCGCCTTGCCGCCTAGCTGCCTAGCTGCCTAGTCGCCTAGCTGCAATGCCGTCAGGTGTGCCTGCTTCTCCGCCACCGGCCATTATGAGGGGTGAAACATGAAAGCAAGATCGCATCTTTACCGAAAGGAAAGCTATTACGGGTATTTATTCGTGCTGGCGCCTGTTGTTGGCTATCTCTTGTTTACGCTGTACCCGCTGCTTTACACCCTATATGGCTCATTCACCGATTGGGACGGGCTCGGGCAGATGACGTTTATCGGTCTGGACAATTTTAAGGATATTGTCGCGGATGAGCTTTTTTATAAGGCGAGCTTTAATACGATATTTATGATGATTGGCATTCCGATTGAAATTACATTGGCGCTGCTGCTGGCGATGGGGCTGAACCGAAAAATGTTCGGTACGACGACGTTCCGGGTCATCTATTATGTGCCGGTGATTTCCTCACTCGCGGCTGTATCCATTTTGTGGCAGTGGGCTTATAACGGTGACTACGGACTAGTGAATCAGTTTCTGGCGCTGTTTGGCTTTGAGGGCCCGAATTGGCTCACGGATAAATACACGGTAAAGCCTGCACTTATTCTAATGATGATTTGGAAAAATATCGGCTACTCCATGCTGCTTTATTTGGCTGCGCTGCAAAGCGTGCCGAAGGATTATTATGAAGCGGCGGCGCTGGACGGAGCGAATAGCTGGAAAATTTTCTGGAACATTACGTTTCCGATGGTGAAGCCTGTCACGTTTTTTATCGTCGTCACGAAAATGATCGGGGGAGCGCAAATTTTTACTGAGGTTAACATTATGACGCCAACGGGCGGGCCGGAATACAGCTCCGCAACGGTCGTTTTCTACGTATGGAAGAAAGCGTTCGAGAACCTGCAGATGGGCTATGCTTCGGGGATGGCGATGCTGCTGGGATTATTTATCTTCATTATTACACTCGTGCAGTTCCGCTTGAATGAACGTTCCTCGAAGGATATGGAATAAACCTGCCTGCAGGAAAGGAGTGAAGCCTGACTTATGCTATCTTTAAAAAGATTTAAGCCTACCGATTTGCTCGCTTTTATCGTCATCAGTATCGGCGGCGTATTCATGATTGCCCCGCTGCTGTGGACGCTGTCGACCTCCTTCAAGTCGAAGGCGGAGGTTTTTGCGCTGCCTCCGGTATGGATACCGGAAACGTTCCATTTTGAGAAGTATATTGAAATATGGGAGAAGGGTCCGCTGCTCAGCGGCATCCAGAACAGCCTGATCATTACGGTGTGCGTGACGATTATCGGCACCTTCACCTCCAGTCTGGCGGCGTTCGCCTTTGCCAAGCTGCGGTTTCCTTTCAAAAATATGATTTTTCTGCTGCTGCTTTCCGCCCTCATGATTCCTTACCCGGCGGTTATGATACCGCAGTTTATTTTATTCTCCGAATTTGGCTGGGTCGATACGCTGAAGCCGCTAATCGTGCCTGGTTTATTCGGCAATATAATGATGATTTTTTTTCTGCGTCAGTATTTGACGAGCGTGCCTAGCGCTATTATTGAAGCGGCGAAAGTGGATGGAAGCTCGTACTTCGGCATTTTTTCCAAAATCATTTTCCCGCTTATCCGCCCAGCTGTGGCGGCGCAGCTCATTTTATGGTTTATGGCGGTATGGAATGATTATTTGGCGCCCATTATTTATTTGAATTCGCCAGAGAAGCAGACGCTTCAGCTCGTTATTGCGAATTTTAACGCGACGTATGCGATTCAGACCGACTATGCGCTTATTATGGCGGCCTCGTTCGTTGCGCTGCTGCCGATGCTTATTATTTTTCTCGTGTTCCAGAAGCAAATTATTGAATCGGTTGCCATTTCTGGCGTGAAAGGATAGAGGCGCCTATGAAACGATATTTGTTAACGATTACGGCAGTTGCAGCAGTATGGCTGTCTGGCTGCTCCGGCGAGGCAATAAAATATCCGCAGGCGCCGCCTAGCTACCCGATGTACGATACCTCGTCAATCGACAATGAGCAGGGCTGGAATATAAGCAATGTGCATGATCCTTCTATTATTAAGGAGGGGGATACGTATTATATTTTCTCGACGGATGTTAAGGTTGGCGGGACGGCAAAGCCGGGACTCATGGTCAGAAAATCGAAGGACTTAATAAGCTGGGAATGGGTAGGCTATGCGCTCGATGGTGTCCCAGCGCAAGCAGAGGCTTGGACGGGAGCAACAGGGATGTGGGCGCCAGAGGTTGCGAAGCTGGGCGAGCGCTTCTACTTGTATTATTCCGCGTCAACCTTCGGCTCGAATCGCTCGTTTATTGGTGTGGCAACAAGCGATTCGCTCGAAGGACCGTGGACAGACGAAGGAGAGGTTATAAAGACAGGATCAGGTGATGAACCGAATGCCATTGACCCCAACATCGTAAAGGATGCCGATGGCAAGCCTTGGTTTGTGTATGGTTCTTTTTTCGGGGGAATTTATGTATCTCCGCTTGATCCGGCTACGGGCAAGCTTGAGGAGCAGGGCTTCGGGACGAAAATTGCAGCTCGTGCCGCCTTGGAATCGGGTGCCGTGGAAGGTCCTTATATGATTTATAATGCGGAGCAGAAGCAATATTATTTGTTCGTTTCCTACGATTCGCTCAGTCAGGATTATAATGTGCGAGTAGGACGCTCGTCGTCGATAACAGGGCCTTTTCTGGATTCTCTCGGACGGGATCTGCTCGATACTGCCTATGATCCGACCTTCGATGTCGGCAATAAGCTGATGGGCGGCTATCGGTTCGCGGAAGGAGAGGGCTGGATCGCACCTGGCCATAACTCGATTTTACAGGATGGCGACAGCGATTATATCGTTCATCATGCTCGTCCTGAGAAGGATTCGAACTGGATGTATCTGCATGTACGCAAGCTGCTTTGGACTGGGGACGGCTGGCCGGTAGTATCGCCGGAGCGTTTCGCGGGGGAACAGGTACAGACGCTGCCTAAGGCTGCGCTGGTGGGAGCATGGGAGCGCATTGTACACGAGAAATATATAGACGGGCCGATTGATTCGGATAGGCTAGAGCTGAGAAAAGACGGAAAGATTGGCGCCAAAGACGCAAAAGATGCAGTCGACTATTGGGAGTTTGACGGCGAGCATACGCTGCGCTTGTACTTTCAAGAAGAGGATCAGACGGAGGCGGCGGTCGAGACGGTGCTGGTACTGCCAGCATGGGACTGGGAGCTGAACGAGCCTACGCTCGTATTTACCGGCATGAACGACAAAGGGCTTGCTGTCTGGGGCAAAAGGATCAAATAGCTAAAATACCTCTATAAAATTGGATAGCGGCACCCTAATAATAGGTGCCGCTGTTTGTGTATCGTATATTTAACCGGGCCTTCTGCAACAAGATGGCCGTTATATCCCTTGTTAATTGTGCAAGACAGCATAATCTTGCTTCGTAACCTAACTCCAAAACAACGGAAGCCCTACCTCTCTTCCATCCTTGCGGCTCCTAGACCGCGCCAGTGTGAATCAAAGCTCGTACAGCACGAACGTGAGAATTCAGAAATAACAGAAAAGAAAATCCAGAAAAGAAGATTAAAATCTGTGGAAAACATTGAATCTCTAGGAGGGATATTTGGGGGTTAAATATAACACATCAAAGTTCATTATAGCCCATGCAAGGAAGAATAGCAAGGGCAGATGAAAAAAACCTGAGCATGTATGAGTTTTGCCCATCTGGATATTCTATTGTTGGTAAAGATGGATGATCCATCTTCTAACAGGTGCAAGAGCATATCAATGCAGGAGGCGGAATCTTATATGCAAGATTGGTTGGAAATTACGCTGCGAACGTTGTCCTCGGTCGTCATATTATTTGGCATGACGAAGCTGCTGGGCAAGCGCCAAATCTCGCAGCTGTCGTTATTTGAGTATATTACCGGCATTACGATGGGCAATATCGCCTCTTATGTTTCGCTTGATCTCGATAATGACTGGTATTTGGGTATTGTGGCTTTATCGGTGTGGGTGATTGTGTCTGTAGGCTTTGAGTTCGCGACGATGAAAAGCAAAAAGCTGCGCAACTTTATAGATGGACAAGGAACGGTGCTTATTAAAAAAGGAAAGCTGCTGGAGAGAAATTTAACCAAGGAGCGTATGACTCTGGACGAGCTGCTTGAGCAGCTGCGCAAAAAGGATGTTTATCAAGTAGCGGATGTGGAGTTTGCCATCATGGAGCAGAGCGGCGAGATCAATGTGCTGCTGAAGAAGGAGCAGCAACCGCTCACCGCCGAAATGCTAGGCATTCAGGTTCCGGAGCAGGCAGAAGCTAAAACCATTATAATGGATGGAAAAGTACTCGTACAGGCGCTGCGCGAGGCAGGCCTTGATGAAAATTGGCTGAACAAAAAGCTGCGTGAGCAGCAAGTAAAAGTAAAGGACATTTTTTTGGGCCAGGTGGACGATCAGGGAGGTCTCATGCTTCAGACGGGCAATAAAATAATTGAGCCGACAAAGCCTAAAAATCCCAAAACGCAGCTTCTTCAGATCATGAAGCAATTTGAGGCTCAACTACAGCTTCAAGATCAGCTGTTTCTTGATGAGAAGGACAGGTCCGACTATCAAAGTGCGATAAACAAGCTGCAAGCGCTAATTAATAAAAAATAGGCGGGCGGCTAATGACGCAGAGTCATCAATGCGGTAAAATCGTCTGTTCAAAGCAGACAATCTACTTTAACATATACGGAGGTGAATATATAACGTTAAGGGGAGAGCTATGAGACAGGTTATACTTTTGCGCGCATACAATTACTTTTATTTCTCGCTGTTTGCCTTATTTCTCTCCTTTCTGCCCATCTATTTGGCTGAACGCAATATCAGCGCGACAAATATTGGATTCATGCTGGGGCTGGGCAGCCTCATAGGCGTCGTATCTCAGCCGCTCTGGGGCATGATTAGCGACCGATATAAAGTAGTCAAAAAGGTTTTGCTGCTGCTAATTGCGATATCCGTCGTAATCGGCGGTATGCTCTTTCGCTCAACAGAGCTGGTGCCGTTGTTTGTAGGAATTAGCCTGATGTATTTTTTCTTCATGCCGACCGACCCTCTCGTTGAAAGCTTCAATTATCGCGTGTCCCGTCAATACAAGGTCAATTTTGGCTCGATTCGGATGTATGGCGCGCTTGGTTTTGCGATGGCATCTTCCATCATTGGCTATGCGGGTAAGCACTATGGCATTGGCAGCTTGGCGATATTGTTTCTGGCTTATGGGGTCATTACCTTGCTGCTGTGCAGTCTGCTTGCAGAAGTGCCGGCAGCCTCCAAGCCGATTGCGGCTAAGGATATCGGCTTGTTTCTCAGAAGCAGGCAGACGCTATGCTTTCTCGGGCTCGTGCTGTTTCTCGCTGTGCCGCACCGGATGAATGATAATTATATCGGCCTCTACATCAAAAGCTTAGGCGGTGATGTAGAGCTGGTCGGGCAAGCCTGGACCGTAATGACGATTATTGAGGTTGTCTTTTTTGCCATAAGCCATTATTTTATTAAACCGGGTAAAGAGCTGGCCGTTATCGCTGCTGCGGCTAGTTTTTATGCGCTGCGCTTTGCGCTGTCTGCTGTCGTCACCGATCCTGCCGGGCTCATGTGGCTGCAGCTGCTGCAAGGCGTCTCCTTTGTGCTTTTTTATGCGGCTTCGATTCAATATTTGTATGCGATTATTCCTGAGGAATGGAAGGCAACGGGGCAGACGGTGCTGGCGGTATTGCTGTTTGGAGTATCCAGCATCGTATCGGCAACCTTCGGGGGATGGTTCATGGATCAGTACGGCGGGGCGAAGCTTTACGGGACGATGGCGCTCTGGTCGCTTGCTGCCATGCTGCTATGTCTGTTCATTAGGCGGAAACAGAAGAAAGGGGACCTTGCTTAACGGTCCCCTCTCTTCATTGTTGCGTTGCATCAGCATATATAATAGAAGAGTTTTTTTGATTCATAACGATAAGGCAAGACTTTATGGTATTTTTCTGGATTGAATCGGCTTTGGCATTTGCTTGCCGCCGATAAATTGATGTTTCACCAAAGTATTAAAAGCATCGACATGCGGCGTCAGCGGTCGTCCGCCCCAAGACTCCACCGCATAATCATTCATTTGGTTCACAAAATCCATATTGGCGGATATGTGCACCTCCTGCACCATGGGAGCGAGCTCGCGAATACGCTTGGCGATCGTCTGTTTAAGCTCTGGCGACAGCTCATTGTGGTCGTTGACTGAGAAATACGACTGATAGGGCTTGACGAGCAGACGATTGTCCTCAAGCGGGCTGACACGGCTTGTGTTGTAGGCATCCTCCGGCTTCCCGCCGTTCAGTTGCTCCCGATTGCCGCCAGCGCCTCTTGTGCCAACAGCGGTCCAATCAAGCACAATACCGACATAAGCGTTTTTGTCTGTCAGTATGACGTTCGCCGAGGCAACGCCATTTAAAGCCGTCACCTTTTTCGAGAGGGTATTGCTGTATTCAAAAAAAGCATTGTCATGCTGATGCGGATTGCTTGTCGTCGTGCCATACATTTTGCTGCCCAGCATTTTTGGATCGCCGGCTTGTCTGCTGCCATAATCGTAGTCGCTGTTTTGTACCCGCTGCTCGTAGTTGCAGGCAGTAGTTGAGCAAACGAGAAGTGCGGCGCATAATAACGCATGAAGCATTCGATTTTTAGGCATTGGGATAACCTCCATTCCTGCTGTAATAAGAATAGGGTTTGTAGGGAACGATTAAATATACACAGGAAAAGCTATACAGATTTGACTTTGTGAACGGAAAGCCCGTGATTCTCGAAAAAAGCGCTTTAAAATAACGAATTTGACAGCTTTGCGAACAATTTGTGAACTCTCTGTGGAACATTGACAAATAAGGGCTTCAACTTTATATTTAATAAGGTATTAAGGTCGCAGAAGTTGTCTTTTTTTATTAGCTTAAAACAAGCAGTTTGCCACAATTTCGGGGTGTTTACAGCTGCAAAAACGTCAAAAGTGGGGTTGATTATTGATGAATCGGTGGCAGTTTTTAAAACGGCTTACGCCGCTTCTGGCCTTGATGGTATTGGTGCTGTCAGCATGCGGACGAGCAGATTTATCCGCGCTGAATCCCCAGGGGCCCGTAGCGCAAGAGCAATTCGGATTGATGAAGCTCGCATTTTCAATCATGATTGGTGTAGTAGTGGTTGTATTTGCGCTTTGTTTGTTTGTCATTGTTCGTTTTCGCAGACGCAGAGGGGATAAGTCGATTCCCAAGCAGGTCGAAGGTAGCCACAAGCTAGAGATTATTTGGACCGTAATTCCTATTATTCTCTTGATTATTTTGGGTGTTCCTACTGTACAGTCCGTATTTAACCTGTCAAAGGATCATTCAAACGATCCAGATGCGGTTAAAGTTATCGTGACTTCACATCAGTATTGGTGGGAATTCGAGTATCCGGAGCTGGGTATTAAGACTGCACAGGAATTGGTTATTCCGAAAGGCAAGATCATTACGATTGAAGCGAAGACAGCAGACGTGCTTCACTCGTTCTGGGTACCTTCCCTTGCAGGTAAAATTGATACGAATCCTGGCGGCAATGCCAATAGAATGTACTTCTCGGCACCAAAAGAAGGCGTTTACTTGGGAAAATGCGCCGAGCTTTGCGGACCTTCCCACGGCTTGATGGATTTTAAGGTGAAATCGGTTGATGATGCATCGTTCGACCGTTGGGCAGCCGCGCTTCAAAAGCCAGTAGCAATGCCAAGCGATCCGGTAGTTGCCGCTGCTTTCGAAAGCAAATGTCTCGTTTGCCACGCTGTAGGCGACAAAGGCGGACCATTGTATCCGAACCTTACCGGTATCGGAAGTCGTGATTCCGTTGGTGGTATCCTGATTAATACAGATGATCCTAAGTACTCCAATGAAGGTTCCACTTACGACAATCTTCATCGTTGGATTGAAAACCCGGATGACATTAAGCCAGGCAATCTGATGGGCAAGATCGATCTGACGCAGCAAGAGCTTGATGGTATTGCGAAATACTTATCAGAATTAACATTGGATAACGAAAAATAGATCATCGTTGATGAAAAGGAGGTACCAACTTGGCTCAAGGACACGCGGTTAAGCGTTACTCTGGTCTGATGGACTGGTTAACAACGGTTGACCACAAAAAAATCGGTATTTTATATTTGATCGCCGGCGGTTTTTTCTTTCTGGTCGGTGGTTTGGAAGCACTTCTTATTCGGATTCAGCTTTGGAAGCCGCTCAATGATTTCGTTAGTGCGGATACATACAATGAGCTGATTACGATGCACGGTACGACGATGATTTTCTTGGCGGCGATGCCGATGCTGTTCGCTTTAATGAATGCGGTCGTTCCGCTGCAAATTGGCGCACGCGACGTTGCCTTTCCGTTTGTAAATGCACTTGGCTTCTGGACGTTTTTCTTCGGAGCCGTATTATTGAATGTAAGCTGGTTCACAAGCACAGGCGCACCGGCTGCAGGCTGGACGGCCTATGCACCGCTTTCAGGGCCGGCGTTTAGTACTGGACATGGGATGGATTATTATGTTCTCGGTCTTCAGATAGCCGGTATCGGTACGCTAATTGGGGGCATTAACTTCCTGGTAACCATTATTAATATGCGTGCGCCAGGCATGACCTTTATGCGGATGCCGATGTTTACGTGGGCTTCGTTCATTACGTCAGCGCTTATTTTGTTTGCTTTCCCTGCACTTGCTGTAGGCTTGGCAGCATTGATGTTCGACAGAGTATTCGATGCCAACTTCTTCGACCCTAACAATGGCGGTAACGCTGTATTATGGGAGCATATTTTCTGGATTTTCGGACATCCTGAGGTATATATCCTCATTTTGCCTGCCTTCGGTGTTATTTCCGAGGTAATCAGTACGTTCTCGCGTAAACGCCTGTTCGGCTACAGCTCGATGGTGTTCGCGACTATTCTGATCGGCTTTTTG
This sequence comes from Paenibacillus sp. KS-LC4, assembly GCF_036894955.1. Lineage (NCBI taxonomy): Bacteria > Bacillati > Bacillota > Bacilli > Caryophanales > Paenibacillaceae > Paenibacillus > Paenibacillus sp. KS-LC4. Next base: position 1,250,849 of record NZ_CP145905.1, read on the forward strand.
GGCTTCATGGTATGGGCGCATCACATGTTTACAACGGGTCTAGGTCCTGTAGCAAACGCCTTGTTCTCCATAGCAACGATGCTGATTGCGGTACCGACAGGTATCAAAATCTTCAACTGGATCTTTACGATGTGGGGCGGCTCGATCAAGTTTACGAGTGCTAACTTGTATGCGGTTGGATTCATTCCAACCTTCGTTATGGGTGGCGTTACAGGCGTTATGCTTGCAGCTGCGCCAGCGGATTTCCAGTATCACGATACGTATTTCGTCGTTGCGCATTTCCACTACGTTATCGTCGGCGGTCTGATTTTAGGTATTTTCTCCGGTCTTCACTACTGGTGGCCTAAAATGTTCGGTCGCATTCTGAATGAAACGCTTGGAAAATGGACGTTCTGGATGTTCTATATCGGCTTCCATCTGACATTCTTTATTCAGCATTTCCTCGGCTTGCTCGGTATGCCGCGTCGTATTTGGACGTACCTGGACGGCCTTGGATTCAATGAAATGAACCTGATTAGTACAATCGGTGCGATTATGATGGGTATTGGTACGATTATGTTCATCCTGAACGTAGTCATTACGAATGCAAAACCACAAAATGCAGCGGATGATCCGTGGGAGGATGGCCGTACGCTGGAATGGACCATTCCATCGCCGCCTCCGGAGTATAACTTTAAGCAAACTCCGCTTGTTCGCGGCTACGATGCTTATTGGAAAGAAAAAATGGATGGACACAAAGGCATGACACCTGCTGAGCCAATTGGCTCAATTCACATGCCATCTCCTTCTATTCTGCCGTTCACAATGTCGCTTGGCTTGTTCATTACAGGCTTTGGCCTGATGTATTCGAGAGATTGGACGTTCATTACAGAGCATATCGGCTTCTATATTGCCGGTCTTGGCCTGCTTATTACGTTCGGAAGCATGTTCCTTCGCTCGGTATATGATGATCACGGTTTCCACATTGAGCCGGAAGAGTTGGAAGACAAGGGGGTTAAAGCATGAGTTCACATTCACATGCAGAGGGGCAGCTTCCTCATGAGCCCGAGAAAGCCACTCTTGAGGGCCGCAATAAAGTATTAGGCTTTTGGCTATTCCTTGGTGGTGAAACGGTTCTGTTCGGAACGCTGTTCTCAGCGTTCCTTGCCCTTCGCCATCAAGTGCTGGATGGACCGCAGCCGAATGAGCTGTTTAAGCTTTCGCTCGTTGCAGCAGCAACTGCTATTTTGCTTACATCAAGCTTAACTAGCGTATTTGCTATCCAAGCGTTGCATAATCATAATGTAAAAGCGTTAATCAATTGGTTGATCGTAACCGTAGTGCTCGGACTTGGATTTCTTGGACTCGAAATTTATGAGTTTTACCACTATGTGCATGAAGGACATGGCTTTACGACAAGTGCGTTCAGTTCTTCCTTCTATACACTGGTCGGATTCCACGGCGCTCACGTTGCGTTCGGTATCGTCTGGATTTCCAGCATTATCGGGCAGTTGATGAAAAAAGGCCTTACCGTTGTTACCGCTCCTAAAGTGTATGTTGCAGGGATGTACTGGCACTTTATCGACGTAGTTTGGGTATTTATCTTCACCGTCGTTTATTTGATGGGAAAGGTGGTCTAGCCAAATGGCAAGCAATCACTCGACAGCTGAAGAACAGCAGCGTCCCGTTCGCCACAACTCAGAAGGACCTAAGAAGCATGTTATTGCTTTCATTTTCTCCATATTGCTTACACTCGTAGCATTTGCTGCGGTTGCGGCTGGCGAAATCAATAAAAGCTTCATCTATATCATTATTATGGGTTGCGCTATGCTCCAAGTATTCGTACAAATGGCATTCTGGATGCATATGAAGGACCGCGGTCACGTTTTCGCGACGATCGGCATTCTTATGGGTGTATTCATTGCATTCACGTGTATCGTTATGGCAGAATATTGGGTTTGGTGGTAATACAGATTTACAATTGCACAGAGGAGGGTTCCCGGGTGGGTTCCCTCCTCTTTTGCAGAAGATAAAGGGAGGTTGCAGCCATGCTTGGCCTGGAATATTTCAGTTTTGAAGAGTTGTGGACCCCATGGTACATGTTCGGTACAATTGCAGTTGTGATTTTGTATTTTTATTTGAACGGACCATGGCGGGAGAAGCACGCACCGCTTGAGGCGTCTGCAACAGGCAAGCAGCGGTTTATGTTTGTTGTTTCAGCTATTCTCTATTATTTGTGCAATGGCGGGCCGCTTAATTTCCTGGGACATTTAATGTTCACCTTCCATATGTTCAATATGTCGATTTCGTATCTCATTGTGCCGCCAATGCTTATTTTGTCAATTCCTGCATTTATGTGGCGCAAGCTGTTTGCTTCGACAAAATGGCGTTCGCTCCATTTTCTAATGAATCCTATTGTATCGCTTCTGCTGTTTAATCTCTTGTTTTCTTTTTACCACGTTCCAGGCATTCATGACTTTGTCATGACTCACTATACGATTCACCGTATCTATTATTTTGTTATGCTAATTGCTGCGATTATGATGTGGTGGCAGATTGCATGTCCTGTGCCGGAATGGAATCGCCTGACAGATTTGAAGAAGATGGCGTATGTTTTCGCGAATGGCATTTTGCTCACTCCCGCGTGCGCCTTAATTATATTTGCAAGCGCCCCCTTGTATGCGGTATATAATGATCCAAACGTTTGGGTTCTGGCGATGGGTTATTGTGTATCGGGTGATCCGACAAGGCTGCTTACGATGTTCGACGGCCCTCAATTTTTCAATTTAATGGATGTGGTTGAGGATCAGCAGCTTGGCGGGATCGTCATGAAGCTATTGCAAGAAGTCATGTATGGCATTATACTGGCGTATATATTCAAGCAATGGTACAAGCGTGAGCAAAAAGAAGACGATTTGCCTAATACCAATACAGGTACGGCATAATAGATATACGGATTTACCATTTTACCGATATAGGTGGGATCGACATTGGATTGGTATTTTATTCTCCCAACAATAAGCACTTCGTTTATCGTTATTAGTGCGATACTCGTTGCAATCGGTTGGGGACTAATTATTAAGCGGAAGGTTGAGGCGCATAAGAAAGTAATGATTGCAGCTGCTATTGCAGCCATCATCTTCTTTATTATTTACTCCTCACGAACAATCGTTGTCGGCAATACGACATGGGGCGGACCCGACAGCATGCATCTCTATTATGTTATCTTTCTGATTTTCCATATTACGCTCGCAACGGTAGCAGCGGTATTCGGAATTACGACGCTGGTGCTGGGCTTTAAAGAAAAGTATGCCAAGCATATGAAGTGGGGACGCGTAACGTCGATCATCTGGTTTTTAACAGCGATTACTGGCGTATTTGTTTATGTACTGCTCTATTTATTGTATCCAGGCGGGCATACAAAGCCGATGATTGACGCTATATTTGGTCTATAAGGTCTAAAATCACGACAACGAAGCCGCGAAGCTGATTCGCGGCTTTGCTGTATTAAGGGGGGCTTGCTATGCCTAGAGAGATTCATGCAGATGAGCTGGCGGCGCTCAAGGAAATTGCCGAAATGCTCAATTCAATGAATGATATGAAGGTCATGCTAAATGCGGTGCTGGTGAAGCTGCTTGAGGTCACGAGCTTTACGACGGGCTGGATCTTCTTGCTTGATGAGCATTCAGACAGCATATGCGCAGCGGCGCAAAATCTTCCTTCGACCCTTGCTGCAAACGATAATGAGGCGATGTGCGGAGAAGGCTGCTGGTGCACCGAAAGCTATCGGCAAAATAAGCTGAACCGCGCGGTCAACATTATTGAATGCTCACGAATCGTATATGCTGCGGAAATCAATTCCGGCGATAAAGGCGGCTTGACCCATCATGCGACGGTACCACTGAAAGCAGGGGCAGAAAGCTTTGGACTGCTGAATGCAGCGCAGGCGGGCAAGGATTTTTTTTCGAATGAGGAGCTGGCTCTACTACAGGCGGTTGCCTACCAAATAGGAACAGCAATTAAGCGTATCCGCCTATATCAGGCACAGGAGCGAAGCGCGCTGCTTTATGCGAAGCTTGGGGATGTTATTACGCGAATCCATGCTGTGCAGGACATTAGCGAGCTTCCACTTAAAGCCATAGAACATATAGCTGAAGCGTTCAATTGGCCGCAAATGGCTTTATTCGTCTATGAGCAGGATAAGCTCTCGCTTCGTGCTAATTACGATGGACGGCAGACGAGGGAAGGCTGGCAGCAGCTTGATTGTGAACAGGGAGGTCTTGTTGCCGAAGCGTTTCACCATAATCGTCTCGTCGTTGCCGTGGATAGCAAGGAGGAAACGGTTGTGCCGCTAACAGCTGCGGGGCTAAAGACATTCTCATCAGCCGTGGCGATTCCGCTGCGAAGGGGAGGCTGTCCGTATGGTGTTTTGTTCATTAGCAGTATGGATAATGGGCAGTTCGATCATTATCCTGAGGAATTTATGTATGCGCTCGGTGAGCATTTGACGCTCAGCATTGATAATTTGAGAGTCATTGAGCAGCGCAGGGAGCTTGCTCGTATGGAGGAAAGAATCCGAGTGGCAAGAGATTTGCATGATTCGGTGATGCAGAAAATATTTTCGATGTCCTTTATCGCTAAAGGGGCAGAAAAGATTCTTGGCGGTAAAGAGCCGATTGTGGAGCGCTCGCTTCAGGAAATTTCCAGCTTGTCGCAGGAGACGCTTGGGGAGATGCGTAGCCTTATTTGGCAGCTGCATCCGGCTGGTTTGGAGAATGGGCTGCTGCCTGCGCTTAAGCAATACGGTGAAAGGATGGAGCTTACTGTACATACGAAGGCAGAAGGGCTGAAGGAGATGCCCCGAATGCTGGAGGAGGGGCTGTGGCGAATTGGTCAGGAAGGGCTCAACAACATTCGAAAGCATGCTGGTGTGAATGAGGCCTATATTCGAATGGTGAAATCGGAGCGGGCAGTATTGCTGGAAATTGAGGATCATGGGCGAGGCTTTTCACCTGATGAGCTGAATGGACAGACGATGGGGATGCTGTCTATGCGTGAAAGAGCGGAGGCGCTCGGCGGTGAATTTATGATTCATAGTGAGATAGGGCAGCGAACGGTTATTCGAGTTAGCATGTCGCTGGCATCAGAGGAGAGCGACCGATGAAAATTAGGCTTTTACTCGTGGACGATCATCAAATTGTTTTGAAGGGCATTGCTTTTTTTCTGAGCTTGCAGCCGGATTTTGAAATTGTCGGAGAGGCAGCCAATGGACAGGAAGCGGTGGAGAAAGCGGCTGAGCTGCAGCCGGATCTGATCTTGATGGATTTGCAAATGCCTGTTATGGACGGCATAGAAGCAAGCCGAATCATTGCCGAGCAGCATCCGGGGATAAAGGTGCTGGTGCTGACCAGCTTCGCTGACCGCAGCCATATTGTACCTGCTCTACAGGCGGGGGCAATTGGCTACATGCTGAAGGATGTCGCACCGGATCAACTAGCGGAGGCGATACGGAGCGCCTATAAAGGCAATATTCAGCTGCATCCCGATATTACCGGCGTGTTAATTGGTGCGGGAGCAGCCTCTTCACCGCTCGATGATATAGAGGAGCGCTTATTCCATTCGCCCCTGCAAGCAGAGTCGAAGCGCGATGGATCGCGATCCAAGTCAGATCAAATAGCCTTTGCTTCGCTGACGCCCCGTGAAACGGAGGTGCTCAGGCAATTGATGAAAGGAAGCAGCAATAAAGAAATTGCCCAGGCATTAGTCGTTGCTGAAAAAACAGTCAAAACACACGTCAGCAGCATTCTTGGCAAGCTTGATGTAACGGATCGAACACAGGCTGCGCTGCGTGGCATTCATTATTTGGGCCCGGAGGCGTAAGTCTGGACTTAAGCCCTCCGCGCCTCTAAGCTGGCGATTTTCATGCTATTGGCCGATGATTTGTGAGCACAAGGCTTGTAAAATAAAGCTTATCACAAATACACAATAGAGAAGCTGCCCGAATAGAGCGCTTTTTTACGGAGGGAATATTGATTATGAGTACTGTACTTTTTGTAAAAGCAAATGATCGTGGCTTAGACCAAGCGGTTAGCGTAAAGCTTTATCAAGCTTTTCTCGATTCATATAAAGAAACACATCCGAATGATGTCGTGACAGAGCTCGATTTGTTCCAAGAAGAGCTTCCGTATATGAATGCTAATATGATTAACGGCAATTTCAAGGCGCCACGCGGCTATGAGCTGACACCAGAAGAGCAAGCAGCGGTTGACGTTTCCGGCAAATATATTGATCAATTTCTTGCGGCGGATAAAGTTGTTTTCGGCTTCCCGCTGTGGAATTTGACGATTCCTGCTGTGCTGCACACTTATATTGACTACATTTACCAAGCAGGCAAAACATTTAAATATACCGAGCAAGGTCCAGTTGGCCTTATTCCTGATAAGAAGGTTGCTCTGCTTAATGCAAGAGGCGGCGTATACTCCGAAGGTCCGGCAGCGGCAGCAGAAATGTCCCTCAATTATGTCCGCAACATTATGCAGTTTTTCGGCGTAACGAATTTCGAAATCGTGATTGCAGAAGGTCACAACCAAATGCCAAATGAAGCGGAAGCGATTGTTGCTCATGCCATTGAAGAAGCGAAAGCAGCAGCAGCGCGTTTCTAATTTGCAGCATATAATGGAAAGTAGTAAAGCCTTGTCCAGTGCCTAATAGGTGCTGGACAAGGCTTTTTTGTCTTACTGCTGCCGGATCGTTCGGATAGAGTAGTAAAGCAGAATAAGGCAGCAAAGCAGCTTTGTAAAAATTTGCTGGCGATGGATTGACAACGAAAGAGGGTGTGTTTATACTGTGTATAAAGATATATACAGTATACAGAGTGACAGGAGGAAAGCTTGTGAGTATGTGGCAAGGGGCATGTCATATTTTAATTTACGAATTGCGGAAGACTCGTTGGGGTTTTCTAGGCTCGTTCTTTTTAGCTTTATATTTGGCGATTATTGGGGGGGCGCTCTTCCAGCTAGATGAGCCGCTGGTTGTGGCAGCCGAGTATTGGCCCATTGATTTTGTTTTTCTCACGACGCTTCCTTGTTTAGGCTTTGTGCTGAGCCATACGAATATGCTCTCTTGGCGTCAAGATACCTTTAGCGGGAAGCTGGCTGAATGGCGCATCTTGCCGATATCGCTGCCTCAGTTAATTTGGGGAAGGCTGCTGCAAATTGTGGTTATACTGCTTCCGATGCAGATTGTTTTTTTCCTCAGTCAGTATTTTTGGGTTAATGGGATGAAAGAAACGATTTCTCCGGGCTCTTATATTTTATTCGGATTATTCTGGTTTCTATACTCACTTGGTATGGCAGCAACCTATGCCATTTGGGAGTACGGCTACAGTGGAAAAACGTATATGCTCGTTTGTATAGTCTATAGCGTTTTTTATCTGTTGCTCACGTTCTTGCTTAGTGTCAATGATATTTCGATTGTCCAAAGCTTGTTAAGTGCAATGGAAAATGGCGAGTGGTGGTATTTGTTAATCGGATTATTGATAAGTATCGTTGGCATTGCCGTCAGCTATATGAGTCTTAAACGCCGTTTGGAAACACGAAGCTTTTAAAAAGCAAGACATTCAGTAATTAAGCAAAGAAGGTGAAGCCGTGTGGCTGCCGATTCAAATTAATGAGCAAAGCGCAGAACCGCTTTATTATCAAATAGAAGTACAGCTGAAAGCGCTGATTGTTAGTGGACAACTGGCCGAAGGAACGCTGCTCCCGTCTATTCGGGAGTTTGCACAATCGTTGAAATGCAGCGTCATTACCGTTCGACGGGTTTATCAGGATTTGGAGTCGGAAGGGCTGCTGCGAACGAGGCAGGGAACGGGAACCTACGTTGCTGCGGTTGAGCAGGGTGATCGTGATCGCTATCGGCTAAATGCTGTAGTTGAAGCATTCGAGACAGCAATTACAGCGGGACAGCGAGTGAAGTGCTCCCGCGAGGAACTGGAACGGATTTTTCGCGAGCAGTTGGAGAAGCTTTTTAAGGATTAAGCATAGAGGGAGGGCAAGTCATGAGCAACGATATTGCTATACGAATACACGAAGTAGAGCTGCGGCATGAGCGGTTCCAACTGGGCCCTTATTCACTGGAAGTACCGAAGGGCTGCGTCACCGCAATTGTTGGTCCGAATGGCTCGGGCAAAAGCTCGACCTTCCGAATGCTGCTGAACCTGATTAAGCCGGATAAGGGCGAGCTGAGCATTCTCGGACATTCTATTGCAGATCACAAGGATATGGGATGGAAAAATAAAATCGGTTATGTACCAGAGCTGTTTGGCAGCCATGATAATAGGTTAAGAGCCTCGGACAAGACGGAATTTGTGCGAAAATGGTATCCGAATTGGGATGTAAACCTGTATCGTGAAATTTTGCGAATGTTCGAGGTCGATGACAGCATCAGGCTTGGCAAAATGTCCAAGGGGACGCGGCGCAAGTATGAATTTGCACTTGTGCTTGCCCATCGCCCTGAGCTGCTGCTCCTTGATGAGCCTTCCTCTGGCTTCGATCCGTTGGCTTGGCGCAGCATGATGAGCTTTCTGCACAATTATATGAATGATGGAGAGCGGACGATTCTTATGGCCTCCCACGTTGTAGAGGAGGTAAAGCGTCTCGCGGATTATATCGTCTTTATGTCGCAGGGCCGTATACTCGGCATGTACGAGAAAGATGAGCTGCTTAGCAGCTGGCATATGTTTTATGTGAGTGGCAGCTCGCTTGATGGTAGGGATGTCAAGAGCATCCCCGGCGATTGCATAATCGAGGATGCAGGCGGCGGAAATATGCAAATCATTACGCGGCAGGCACGGGACACCGAGCGGTGGCTGGAGCAGTCGGGCATTCAGATCATGGGGCGGCAGCCGCTCGACCTTGATGATATTTTGGCGATCTTAATTGATCAGGACAGACAGCATATTAGAGCATAATAACGAGGAGGCTACGACGATGAATCCATTAAAAATCGAACAAATTTATAAGCAATATGGCGATAAAACAGCCGTAAATGGCATTAGTCTAGAAGTAGGAGAAGGAGAAATTTACGGCCTGCTAGGTGCGAATGGCGCGGGCAAAACGACGACGATGCGTATGGTGCTGGGACTTATTTTTCCCGATGGGGGCCAAATTTTATATAACGGTAAGCCATACAGCCATAATCAGCTGCAAATGCTCGGTTATTTGCCGGAGGAGAGGGGCATGTATCCGCGTGTTCGTGTAAGCGACCAACTGCTGTACTTGGCGAAGCTGCGGGGGATGTCGAAGCGGGATGCCGATCAAAGCCTAAAGTATTGGCTGGAAAAATTCGGCGTGCCGGAATATTACAATAAGAAGCTGGAGGAGCTGTCGAAGGGCAACCAGCAGAAAATCCAGTTTATCGCCTCGGTCATTCATAAGCCGAAAATCGTCATTCTGGATGAAGCCTTTAGCGGGCTTGACCCCGTGAACGTAGAGCTGCTGAAGGCTGCGGTGAAGGAGCTCCGTGAAGAAGGCACGACTATGCTGTTCTCGACACACCGTATGGAGCATGTGGAGGAGCTGTGCCGCAATATTACGATTATGCACCGCTCGAACGCGGTGCTGCAAGGCAATCTTAAGGAGCTCAAGGGGCAGTATCCACGCGAGCGCGTCATGCTGGGAACCGAGCGCACCGTGAAGGGGCTGGAGACGCTGAAAGGCGTAACGAATGTGCAGCGCAATGAATCAGGCTACGAGCTCCGAATTGAGAACGAAGCGGCGGGCGGGCTTATTTTACGCCATGCGATGGAGCAGACAGAGGTTCGACGCTTTGAGATAATGGAGCCAACCTTAAACGAAATCTTTATAAAATTGGTGGGTGAAAAGCATGAGTAATTTTTGGACAGTCGTCAGCTTTACCGTTCGCAATAAGTTTCGGACTAAATCCTTTCTCGTTATGACATTGATCTTCGCAATCATTATTACGATTGGCGCTAATTTGCCTTATCTAATTTCCTTATTTAACAATGACAGTGTAAAAACGGCCTCGATCGGCTATATTCAGTCGGAAGCGGGCAGCGCGGCCGAAGGAACAAAGCTTGCCGAGCAGCTCAAAGCTTATTATTCGCAGCAGGAGCAGCCTAATGTGGTGCTGGTTGATTTTGCGGACACAGGCACGGATGCTGGCAATGAGCAGGCACTTAAGCAGGGCATTATTGATCAGAAAATTAAAGGGTATTTGACCTTTGGCGACGTTCAGGCCAATGGCCTGCCAGCTGTAACTTATAAGTCTGAGAAGCTGATGGATGAATCCACAACTCGTTCGCTGCAAGGTGCTCTGCAAACGATCCGCACCGAAATGATTTTCAAGGAAGCGGGACTGAGCGAGGAGCAGAAGGTGCAGCTATTCGCGCCAGTTTCAATTGAAACGATGCAAATTGCTGCGGAAGCGGGAACAGGGTCTAATACTGATGGTTTATCGCCACAGCAGCAAGCGGTCAATATGGGACTCGTATCCATTATCGTCATTATGCTGTTCTTCGTCATTATGGTGACGGGGCAACTGATTGCGACAGAAATTACATCGGAGAAGGGCTCGCGGGTTATGGAAATACTCATTACTAGCGTATCGCCGCTGACGCAAATGTTCGGAAAGGTGTTCGGCATGTTCCTCGTCGGCTTGTTCCAACTGGTGCTGTATGGAGCCGTAATGATCATTAATTTATCGTTGCCGCAAAATAAAAATGCGTTTATGAATTGGAACATTGATTTCAATCAAATTAACCCATCGCTGATTGTATATGCAATCATCTACTACTTGGCAGGCTATTTCCTATATGCGATGCTGTATGCGGCGATTGGCTCCATTGTAAGCCGGACGGAAGATTTGGCGCAGGCAGTTATGCCGATTACAATTCTGTCGCTAGCAGGCTTCTACATTAGCACATTCAGCATTTCTAATCCGGATACGATGCTCGTGAAGGTTGCTTCCTATGTGCCGTTCTTCTCGCCATTCGTCATGATGCTGCGAATTGGACTGACGAACCCGCCAGTGTGGCAGGTGCTGCTGTCGTTGGGCATTTTGTTCGTATCCATCTACATCTTCGGCTGGCTGGGCGCGAAAATCTATCGCACCGGCGTCCTGATGTACGGCAAGCGCCCGACTTTTAAAGAACTGATTAAGGCTATGCGTGCGTATAAGGTTTAAATTGTTTTTGAAAGTAAGTTGTAAGATTCTATTATAACTGAGACAAAGTACAATACATGTTTGAGACAACCAAAACCCTTGATACATCAGGAGATACCGATGTATCAAGGGTTTTTTATGACCGAAAAGGGCTGGATCAATTAAATAAAAACTTAAGTATATTAGATGATCAGGTTTTTTTGCGTTTAAGCTCAGGCTAGTATAGAAGAGGATAGAATAGTTCATGCATAAGTTAATTTTCTACATTCTATATGAATAAGGCATAACTTAGAATGAAAGAGTCTTTTTAGTGAGGGAGGACGATGAAACTTGTTGAATAACGGACAAAAAAATAAATTATGGTATAAAGAGCCGGCCTCGGAGTGGAATGAGGCGCTTCCTATTGGCAATGGTCGATTAGGTGCGATGATCTTTGGTGGCGTATATGAAGAGAAGCTTCAACTAAATGAGGATACGGTGTGGTACGGCGGACCGCGGGATAGGAATAATGAAGATGCGCTGCCTCATTTGCCGCAGCTGCGGGAGCTGTTAATGCAAGGACGGCTGAAGGAAGCCGAGGAGCTCGCAGCCCTTACACTGCCGGGTCTGCCGGAAACCCAGCGGCATTATTTGCCGCTCGGTGATCTGCTCCTTACGATGGGTGGACATGACCAAGAGGCTAAGGATTACCGGCGGGAGCTGGATTTGTCTGACGGAGTGGCAAGGGTCAGTTATCGTATAGGTGCTGCAAGCTGCACCCGGGAGCTGTTCGCCAGTCATCCTGACCAGACGATTGTGCTGCGGTTTACTGCCGATACACCAGGAGCGATATCACTGAAGGCCCGATTCAACCGCAATCAGTGGAGGTATATGGAGAAGACGGAAAAATGGGGTCATAACGGACTGGTCATGAAAGGCGAATGCGGGGGTGAAGGGGGAAGTCAGTTCCGGGTGGTGCTTAAGGCTGTCCTTGAAGGGGGAAGCTGCCGGACGGTTGGTGAGCATCTCCTTATTGAGAAGGCGGACAGTGTAACCTTATTGCTGATGGCGGCTACTACCTTTCGTTACAACGATCCCGAGACACACTGCAAATTACAGCTAAGCGCATTGGAGAAGCTGCCGTATAATGAATTACTCGTTCGGCACACTCAGGATTACAAAGCCCTATATAATCGGGTGGAGCTAGAGCTTCCGGCGGATAATGGCGGGGCAATGGTCGAGCTGCCAACTGATGAAAGGCTAGGCAGGTTCAAGGAAGGGAAGGCGGACAATGGTTTAGTCGCCCTTTACTTTCAGTATGGGCGCTATCTGCTGATCTCCTCCAGTCGTCCCGGTTCTTTGCCAGCTAATTTGCAGGGCATCTGGAATGACAGTTTTCTGCCGCCATGGGACAGTAAATATACGATTAATATTAATACTCAGATGAACTACTGGCTGGCGGAAAATAGTAATTTAGCGGATTGTCACGAGCCTTTATTTGAGCTGATTGAACGGATGAGAGAGCCTGGCCGCCGCACAGCTAGAGTCATGTATGACTGCGGAGGCTTTACAGCCCATCATAATACAGACATCTGGGCGGATACCGCCCCGCAGGATACTTATTTGCCGGCTTCCTTCTGGCCGATGGGCGCAGCATGGCTCTGCCTGCATCTCTGGGAGCATTATCGTTTTGGAAAGGATTGCTCCTTTCTGGAACAGGCCTATGAAACCATGAAGGAGGCGGCAGAGTTTTTACTGGATTATTTAATAGAAGATACAGAAGGAAGGCTGGTCACCTGTCCATCTGTATCTCCTGAGAACCGTTACTCCTTGCCCGGAGGGGAGAGCGGTGTACTCTGCGTGGGTGCCTCTATGGATTTTCAAATCATTAGGGCTTTGTTCGGCGCTTGCATAAGCAGCAGTGAAATTCTGAATCGGGATCAGCCGTTCGCTGAAGAGCTTGCCGCAGCGCTGAAACGGCTGCCGCTGCCGCAGATCGGCAAATATGGACAGGTTCAGGAATGGATGGAGGATTATGAGGAGTCGGAACCGGGTCACCGTCATATTTCCCATCTGTTTGCCCTCTATCCTGGCGACGAGTTTAATCTGGAGCAGACGCCAGAGCTTGCGGCTGCATCCCGTGTAACACTGGAGCGCAGGCTGAGCGCCGGCGGCGGGCACACGGGATGGAGCCGTGCCTGGATTATTAATTTTTGGGCACGTCTTCAGGATGGGGAGAAAGCTCTCTCCAATGTTGTGGCATTATTAGATCATTCGACACTGCCTAATCTGTTCGACAATCATCCGCCGTTTCAAATAGACGGCAACTTTGGTGGAGCGGCAGGCATCGCCGAGATGCTTTTGCAGAGTCATACTGGGGAAATTCTGCTCCTGCCAGCTCTGCCGGAGGCATGGAGCACTGGCTTTTTCCGTGGTCTTAGAGCGCGTGGAGGATTTACTGTAAGCTTGCAGTGGTCGGAATTGAAGGTGGTAGAGGTCAGGGTAGCGTGTACAGAGGCTGGCCTATGCACAATAAGCGGGCCGGGTCTCGCGAGGATTGAATTTATGGCTAAAGCGGGACACACCTATTCCTTCTCATCGAACAAGGAAATTCATTTATAGTCTTATTAGCCTTATATATAAGCTTCGAACGTATCCCCAAACTTCTATTATAAGTAAGCCAAACAGCGATTGCTCATAAATAGAGAAAGGATGTAATTTTTTGATCCTTTCTCTATATTTCTACGCGAAACGGTAGCTTTACCGCCAGAGGACGGCGACAGCCGTTTACGCTCGTGTATGAGGGAATCGTTGTTTGGCTTTTTTTGGCTTTGCTTTAGAGGTGGTTATTTGTGAGAAAAGCATTGACTTTCGGTAAAATGGTAGCTAATATAGCTATTGTGCCCAATCATGATAATCATTATCAACATAATGATAAACATTATCGCAGTAGAATAGCTTTTGATTTTTAGAATAATAGGGGGAGAAACAAAATGAACAGAAGGCTAGTAGGTTTAATTATGCTTATCGTTGTAATGCTCGTCGTAGCAGGCTGTGGATCTAACACTGCGAATACTTCGACAGCAGAAGGAACTGCAACTGATCAGGCAGCTGCTGCAAATTCGAATGGGGAGTCCGCTGCGGCTGGACCAATTGTATTAAAGGATGCTAAAGGCGAGGTTAAGCTGGATAAGCCCGCGCAAAAGGTTGTCGTACTAGAGTGGACATTTACGGAGGATGTGATTGCGCTTGGCGTGCAGCCAGTTGGTAATGCCGATAACGCACAATATAAGCTGTATGTGACATCAGAAGCTCCACTGGATGAAAATGTGACGGATGTTGGTATGCGTGACGCACCGAATCTGGAGACAATTGCGGCTTTGAAGCCCGATTTGATTATAGCGAATACGAATAGCCACGAAGCGATTTATGATCAATTGAAAGGCATTGCGCCAACGTTGATTTTTAGTCTATACCCGCTTGAAGGGGATATCAATCAATACGACCAGATGGAAGAAGTGTTCAAAACGATTGCAGCTGCTGTTGGCAAAACAGAGGAAGGCACTAAAGTTCTAGCTGACCTCGATGCGCATTATGCGGATGCAAAGGCTAAGCTAGCTGCGGCAGGAAAGGGCGGCTTCAACTACGTGCTGACGCAAGCGTACAGCTACCAAAATGCAGCGACGCTGCGCCTTTTTACCGACAACTCGCTTGCCGTACAAACGCTGGATCGGATTGGTCTGAAAAATGATTGGAAATCGGAAAAATTTGAGGTTTACGGATTTAGCACCTCGACGGTTGAAGCGCTGCCGGCGGTTCAAGACACCAATCTGATTTATATTGTTCAAAAGGATGATAATATTTTTTCGAAAGAACTAAAGGATAACTCAGTTTGGAACGGTCTTACCTTCGTTAAGGAGAAACGCATTTACGGACTTGATAGCGCGACCTGGGTGTTCGGCGGTCCAATTTCCTCGAAAGTAATCGTGGATGAAGTTGTGAATACATTAACGAAATGAGTGCCAAGATGAACGATAATCCTAACAATGAAGCTACTATCGGAATGGTCTGGCGGGTAATTGGAATTTTTGGGGGCGGCCTTGCCGCCCTTTTCGTGTTATCTCTGCTTAGTTTTTGCTTCGGGGAAGCTAAAATTCCGGCAGCCACCGTGTTAGATGGATTGCTCAGCCGTCAGGATGTGATGGAGCATAATCTGCTGTGGGATATCCGCATGCCGCGCACGGTTATTGGCATTTTGGCCGGAGCTGCGCTCGCTGCGGCTGGCGCCTTACTGCAAACGATAACGAAAAACCCGCTCGCTGCCTCAGATACACTAGGCATCAATGCCGGGGCATACTTTATGGTTGTCCTTGGCGTGGTAGCTTTTCCTGCTCTACAGCAGCAATTCCCTTTTTTACTGGCGGCGGCCGGGGGCTTACTGGCGGCGTTAATTGCCTATTTCCTGAGCGGCGGCCGGAAGGCTACGCCAATTAGGCTAGCTTTATCAGGCATGATCGTATCTATGGTGCTTGGAGCGTTTACTACGGCCATTCATATTTTTAAGCAGACGGAAACGCAAAATTTATTTTTATGGGGCTCAGGCTCCTTAATTCAGCTGAACTGGAGCGGAGTCGAATATGCATGGCCCTTCGTCATTGCCCTGCTCGGAATCGCGATGCTCGCCGGAAGGCAATTTGATGCCTTGGAGCTAGATGAGTCTACGGCTCGCTCGCTTGGGCAGCGCGTAGACCTAATACGGGCAATGGGGCTTGGCCTCTCGGTACTGCTGGCTGCGATTGTAGTCAGTGTCGTTGGTCCGATCGGCTTCGTTGGTCTGGTCGCGCCCCATCTTGTCCGGCTTAGCGGTATTCGCAAGCATCGCTTGCTTATTCCTGCCAGCGCATTGTGGGGAGCACTGCTTATTACGGCGGCGGATGTACTTGCTCGAATGGTGCGGAGCAATTTAGGGGAAATGCCGGTTGGCGCGGTCATGGCGATTATTGGAGCGCCTTGGCTCATCTGGCTCGTACTGACCAAGATGAAAAATATATCCGGTTCGGGCTCCGGGCAGTCATCTATGAACATCGGCGGGGTAGCGCTGCGTATGCGCTTCGCTCCGACTGCGATATCCATGACCGTGCTGCTCATCGTTATCATCCTCGTCAGCTTGTCGCTTGGAGGATCGAGAATACCGATTGCCGATTTGCTGGGCGGCCTCGTCGGTGGAGGAGACTCATCCTATTCCGTACTGTTGAAATTAAGGCTTCCGCGTACACTCGTTGCAGCTGGTGGGGGGATAGCGCTTGCTATAAGCGGCGTCTTAATTCAAAGCGCCGTCCGAAATCCGCTGGCTGATGCCTCAATTATTGGCGTGACGTCAGGGGCGGGGTTTGGCGCACTAATCGTGCTGGTTGCGCTGCCGAATGCAACAATCTTTGCTCTTCCGCTGGCGGCAATTGCTGGTGGAATTTTTGCCGCAGCCTTTGTCTTTTTCTTAGCTTGGCGCAAATCTTTAAATCCGTCTGTTCTTATTTTGCTGGGCATCGCCGTATCGGCAATCGGCTCTGCGGGCATACAGGCGATGATCGTCAAGGCGAGCCTTTGGAATAGTACAGCTCTCATTTGGTTAACGGGCACAACGTATGGGAGAGGCTGGAATCAATTTTATAGCATGCTGCTGTTTCTGCTTATCCTTTTACCGGTTGCCTACTATTTGGGCCGAAAATTCGATTTGCTGGCGTTTGGCGACGAAAGCTCGATTGGCCTTGGCCTGCCGGTTCGAGGAACGCGGCTTTGGGCGATGATTATCGGCGTATTGCTGGCAGCGGGAGCTGTTGCGAGCGTAGGTACGATAGGTTTTCTCGGGCTTATGGCACCGCATGTTGTGCGCATGATGATTGGGCATCACACGAGACGGTCTATTATTTTGTCTGGACTGCTCGGCAGCTTGCTGCTCGTCATAGCCGACACGCTCGGTAGAACGATCATGGCGCCGAAAGAAATTCCATCAGGCCTAATTATTATGCTGATCGGCAGTCCGTATTTCCTATTCCTTATGTACCGCTCGGTAGTTAGGAGGTTTTAGCCGCGTTTGTGCGGCTGCTTGGAGCCTGCTGCTTTCCAATGCAGGTGGGTACGGAACGGCAAACTCCCTGAGCAAAGTCAAGTTTGGTGGTGGACACAGCAGCCGCTATTTCAGCAGAATGACGGATATGACGCACGCCGCGGACTTAGGGGACGTTAATGCGCTGCCATAAGCCATTTTGATGGGATATTGAGGGCAATAAGGGTTTTCCTGTCCGCCTATGGCCTGAAATGGGATCAGAAGCCAAAATAGCGGAGCGTCTGTCCGCCAAAAAAAGCATGGGGGGGCCGATGCCTGAGGTAAGCTATCCGATCTGGAAGGGCATTCCAGCAGTGAAAAATAACAACGTCTACTCATATCACAACAATGCGAGCTGGCATTACACAGGAACAATTGCCAGCTCGCAAATGCTTGATGATGTGCTTGAAAGTATTGTGAAATAAATGTAATTGAGGATAAGACAAAGCTTAGAAACCCGTGGCCTTATGTACACAGGTTTTTTTAATTTTGAATTTGAAATGGAAAATTACTATTTTGTATTTCGTGAAAAATTAAATTCACTAATTTAATTTCCGTAAACTAAATTAGTGATTTTTTTTAAAATGAATATATATAATAAAAAAGAATTTATTGTAATCCATAAACTTATTTTTTTAAAAAAATAAATAAAAACAAATATCTTTAATTTATTTAATAATTAAAATAATTACATTTAATTATTTTTTTTAATTCCAATCTTTTATTGTAACTCGAAAAATGAATTCGAAACAGTCTATTAAAAATAATTAAATAGGAATATAATTTATTTATTACATAACCAAGGGGCTGGGATAAAGATGCGTTGGAAGAGTGGATTAGCGAAGTGGGTATTATGTTTAAGTTTAGTGGTAACTTTTTTTTCATTTCAAACCAATACATATGCGGCGACTGTTGGCAGTACCAAGCTAACGCAAGCTGAAGCTGGTTGGCAAAGGTTTGACGATTCTGACAATCACTTTGTTTATAGTGGCACTACAACGTTTGTAAGTGGGAATAACAAATATTACAACAATACACTAACTAACTTGCTAGCTGATGGATCGAAAGTTACCTTCAAATTTGAGGGAACAAAGATCAGAATTATAGGGTCACGGAATCCGGATAAATCTGATTCAATGAAAATAACAATTGACGGAACGGACTACACGTTTAAAGCTAAAGGGGCCGAGCAAACTCAAACCCTTCTATATGAAAATACTACATTACAAAATGGCATCCATGACGTTACGGTTACCTATGTTGCGGCCAATTCTTCTTCTAACTTTGTATTTGACGCTGTAGATATTGATGCTACTGGGAAATTGGTATCTTTGCCTAAAGCAACAACTAACCTTCAAGCAGTACCTGTATCCGAAACACAACAAATTGCTCTCACTTGGAGTACTGTTGGCGAATCGACCTACTATAATGTATTTCGTTCCGTGACACCGGGAGGACCTTATAGTCAAATAGCTACCAACGTAGATGGAACAAGCTATAATGATCAAAATGTTGTCCAAGGAGTAACTTACTATTATGTAATAACTGCTATTAATAATGTAGGAACAAGTGGTTATTCAAATGAAAGCTCCGCAGCTCTTGAAGAAACAGGTAGAGCCATTTTGACAATCATTATGACAAATGGTCTTGAGAAAGAATATGATTTAACGATTCAAGAAGTAAATGCTTTTATTGCTTGGTATGATGCGAAAGCATCTGGGACAGGTCCTGCAAAATATGCGTTTAATAAAAGCTGGAATAAAGGACCATTTAATAGCCGTACCGAGTATATCATTCATGATAAAATTCTTGTATTTAATGTAGATCAATATTCATAAACGTAATAGTTAAATTGTCATAACCCGTAAAGTAGACTCTAAGAGTTTACACTTTACGGGTTATTTTCTTATATGAATAAAATAAGTGCAGGAATAGTGATTTTATTGCCATACCAAAATCCCCTTCTATATTGTAGAATGATGCACATAAGCGCTGCATGACACGAAAGGGGAAGACAGATGAAGAGCTTCCAGCTGAGCAAGCTGTATATACCATTTACGTATAAAATGATGATTCCTTATATGGCGCTTGTATTGCTGACGGATGTGCTGGTCGGCTATATATCTTATACGATGCTCGTTCAGTCACGAACGGAGATGGCGGAGACGAACATTCGCACCGCTCTCGAGCAGACACGCAATAATATTGTATACCAGATGGACGAAATTGAGCGCATATCGAGCACGCTTTTTAGCAGCTTAACGTTTCAGAATGCGCTTCAAAACACAGGCGAGCCGCTGGAAATGATGCTGAAAATGAAGGATGACATCATCCCGCAGATGAGAGCGCCGCTCCAGCTGTATGGCAATAATATCAGGCTTGCCGTCTACACCGTAGACGAGAAATTGTACGAGGTGCCCGGCGATGATATGGACAAGCCGATTCAACGAAAAGACTATTACGTGCTGTCGGTGCACCAAATCGAGAATACGGACTGGTTCAAGTCGCTCCAAGCCTCCAATCAGGATAATCTTTGGATCCAGCTGGCTTCCGACCGCAAGCTGGAAAACGTTTCGCATTTTCGGAAGCTGGTGTCCTCCAGCGGCATAGCCTCGGTTATCGGCTATGTGCGTGTGACGGCCCGCTTCGATGAACTGCTTGGCAACTTCGATACGTTTCCGATTGATCAAGGCATCAGCTTGCGGCTTCTAAACACCCAATCAGGCGAGGTCATGTATACGCGCGGCCTAACCAGCGACCAGTCTAAATCCTCCTCCTACCTGAGTGTAAGAGAGAATATACCCGGAACGCCATTCGTCATTGAAACGCTTGTGCCGCATGCCTATTTAAACAAGGACGCCAGCCGTATGCAAAAGGTTATTTTCGCCGTGTGCTTAATCAGCTTTCTAGTCATGGTGTTTATTGGCTACATCGTTGCCCGGCTTTCCGGCAAAAAGATGAAGCGAATCGTCACCTTGGTTCGCTCCTTCCAAGAGGGGAATTTTCATAAGCGAATCGGCTTTACCGGCAATGACGAGTTTGTCCACATCGCCAATTCCTTCAACCAAATGGCGACGAGCATTCAAGAGCTGATTAAAAATGTCTACGTGCAGGGCATTCAGAAAAAGCAGGCGGAGCTGGACGTGCTGCAAGCGCAGATCAGCCCTCATTTTTTGTATAACACGCTCTCGACGATTGGCAGCTTGGCTAATTTGGGCGAGACGGACAAGGTGACGGCGATGGTTCAAGGGCTGTCGAAGTTTTACCGTTTAACGCTAAATGGCGGCAATGTGTACATTACGCTGGAGAAGGAGCTTGAGCAGGTAAAGACGTATTTGGACATTCAGCGGGTAAAATATGCCGATACGTTCGAGGTTTATTACGATATCGAGCCGGACATTTTGCAAACGCCAATGATTAAGCTGATTTTACAGCCCTTTGTCGAAAATATATTTAAGCATGCCTGGTTTGGCAAAAGGATAGCCATTCGCATAACGGGCAGGCGGCTGGGCGACCGCATTGAGCTGAAAATTATTGATACCGGCATCGGAATGCGACCGGATACGCTGAAGAAAATGCTCTCCAATACGTCCTTGCCTGTACCTGCTCCTGCGGGACAAACGGATAAAGTGGAAGAGGCTAAATCGGATAAATATGGTCTGAAAAACGTCGAAGAGCGAATTAAGCTTCGCTATGGCACGGATTTTGGCATTCAAATTGGCAGTCATTATGGCGCGGGCACAACGGTGCAAATTATTCTTCCGGTCGAAAGCGCCGAGATGCGGGAGGATGCAGAAGGGGCTTGGCTATAGGCAGCTTAGAGGGGAGCATGAAGGATGGACATTAGTTTATTGCTCGTGGATGATGAGGCGATTGATTTGGAATGGCTCCGGCGACGGGTAGTCGGCAATGAGCGCCTGCAATTGCAGGATGTGTCTGTTGCAACTAGCGGGTTCGAGGCGCTGGAAATGATGGAGCAGAAGCGCATCGACCTGATTCTCTCGGATATTCGTATGCCGATTATGTCGGGGATGGAATTTGCCCGCAGGGCGAAGGCGATTAACCCGATGGCGCATCTTGTTTTTATAAGCGGCCATCAGGATTTTAGCTACGCGAGAGAAGCGATTCAACTGAACGCCTCCGGCTATTTGCTTAAGCCAGTTGACGATACCGAGCTGCATGATATGCTGCTGGAGCTGTGCAACAAAATTGAGCAGGAGCGGCTGCAAAGCCAGTCGCTGACCGAGACGCTGACGCTGGTGCATCAGGAGCTGCTGCTGCGCTGGTTCAACGAGCCGACATCTGGGCGGGTGGAGCAGCATCTTCACAGCTTTCTTACACCGCTGCTGCAAGGCGGAGCAGCCGTTGCCATTATTGAAATAGATGATATGGAGTGGAAGCTGGGCAAGATGACAGCGGATGAGCGGCGTTCCTTAACAGCGGAAATGGCTTTGTTTATTCGCACCTTTGTTGACCGTCATCAGGTGGGGACGCTTTTGACTAGCTATGACTATCATTTTGTGCTGCTGGCGACGGTGCAGGAGGCGGAATGCAAGGCGCTGCTTGAAAAGCTGGTGCAAGCGTTTAATGAAGCCTTTCCCTATTCTATTACGATTGGCGCCGGCATGCATACAACGGTTATTGCCAAGCTCCATGACGCCTATCAGCAGGCACAGGCAGCTCTAAGCATCAAATGGATTGTCGGGAAAAACAGGCTCATTCACGATGCAGCATCCTGGTCGCCTAAAGCAGCGATGGCATATAGCCTTGAGGAGACGGTAGACCGAATGCTGCGGGCGATGCTGGAATATGATCTGACGACGGTGGATGATTGCCTGCGGGAGCTGTTTAGCGGCGACCAGCCGCTAACAGGGAAAAACGACATCTACGATCTCATCATTCGCATTACGTCCAAGCTGCATGCGGATCTCCAGCAAATGAATGAGCATTTATATGAAATTTTAAAATGGGATTCCCATCAGCCGTTTGTGTTGTTTCAATTTGAGACGGTGCACGACATTCTCTCCTGGCTAAGAAGGCGGTTTTTCGAGCTGTCCGAGCTGCTGTATTTGAAGAAGCAGCGGCAGAAGCGGAAGCTGATTGAAGAAATCGCACTGTATGTGGAGCAGCGGCTCGATCAGAAAATTACGCTCAATGAGGTGGCGGCCCACTTTGATTTTACGCCGAACTACTTGGGTCAGCTGTTCAAAGCCGAGACGAATACGCTGTTTAGCGATTTTCTAAGCGAGCTGCGTATGAAGCATGTGTGCAAGCTGCTGGAGGACCCGACTAAGAAGATCTATGAAATTGCCGAGCTGGCTGGCTATAAAAATATTATTTATTTTAATCGCCAATTCAAGCAGCAGGTTGGCATGTCGCCGGGGGAATATCGGAAAAAACATAACATTTAAGCGTTTTTCAGTGTTTACCTCAACGTGCCGGCTCGGAGTCCGATGGATTCCGGGTTATTTTTTGCCCGCTATTATATGCAATCGTTGAATTAGTATAAGTTTTAGTTGTTCCCCTTAATTATGCGGACGTCCTGCTTTTCTTATAATAAAAGCAGACAAGAGAAGAGAGGGGAGCACAGATGAAGCGACACGGATTTATACAGGATGTCATCAAATATCGGGCTATTTTGCTCATGCTGCTGCCAGCCGTTTTATTTTTTCTACTGTTTGCTTATATACCGATGGCGGGTATTATTATTGCTTTCAAGCATTATGATTATGCCGGCGGAATTTTCGGCAGCGCGTGGAATGGGCTGGACAACTTTCGGTTTTTCTTTGAATCGGGCGATGCCTGGCGCATAACAAGAAATACGGCGCTCTATAATATTGCTTTTATTGTAGTCAACAATGTGCTGCAAATTTTCACGGCGATTTTGCTGTTTGAGGTTGGGGGCAAATGGTTCCGCAAAATCGCTCAGTCGATTTTATTCCTGCCTTACTTTATTTCCTGGGTTGTCGTGGGCGCGATTGCCTACAACCTGCTTAGCTTTGACATTGGAACGGTTAATTCCCTGCTCAGAAATATAGGGATGGAGCCCATTGATATTTATAATACGCCTGCCTACTGGCCGATTATTCTCGTACTGGTCGCGGCGTGGAAAACGCTAGGTTATGGTACGATTATGTATTTGGCGGCGATTACGAGCATTGATACCGAAATGTATGAGGCCGCGGAAATTGATGGCGCGAACATTTTTCAGCGTATTTTCAAGGTAACGATTCCTAATTTATATCCGACCGTCATTATATTGGTGCTGCTGGCAGTGGGCAATATTTTCAAAGGTGATTTTGGGATGTTTTACAATATGGTCGGCAATAATGGTGTGTTGTTCTCGTCTACTGATGTTATTGATACATTCGTATTCAGGTCACTCATCACTTCGAATGACATTGGCATGTCGGCCGCTGCGGGGGTTTATCAATCGGTGCTCGGATTTACCACCATTATGCTGTTTAACTATGCCGTTCGCAAGTATGACAAAGATCGCGCCTTATTCTAGTGGGAGGTCATGAAAATGAGTGTATCTGATGCTAATATCGGCAGTAACAAGTCTCTGAAAAGCGGTCAGCTTGACCGCCAGCTTCTTGCCATAATCGGCTATACATCCTTAACCGTACTGTCGGTTCTGTGCATATTGCCTTTTATTCTAATCGTATCCTCTTCGTTAACGGAGGAAAGCACGATAGTGCGTGAGGGATATCAATTTTTCCCTACTGCCTTCTCGGTGGAGCCTTATAAAATCCTGTTCAAATATCCTGAGCAAATGATTCGGGCGTATGGGGTCACCATCTCCGTTACCGTTATCGGTACGGCGATCGGCCTGTTTCTGACCGCAATGACCGCCTATTGCTTATCGCGTAAAGATTTCAAGTGGCGTAATTTTTTCTCCTTCTTCTTTTTCTTTACGACGCTGTTCAGCGGCGGGCTTGTGCCTTGGTACCTGCTCATCGTCAATTATCTCCATATGAAGGATACGGGGCTGGCGCTCATTGTGCCGCTGCTGCTGAACGTGTTTTATATCATCGTCATGAAATCGTTTATGAGCAACATACCAGAAGCGATTGTTGAATCGGCTAAAATTGATGGCGCAGGCGATTTTCTCATTTTCATGAGACTTATTCTTCCGCTGTCCAAGCCTGCGCTCGCAACGATCGGTCTCTTCCTTGCTCTTGGCTATTGGAATGATTGGTATAATGCCCTGCTGTTCGTTGCGGACGACAAGCTGATGCCGCTGCAATATTATTTGTACAAAATGTTGGGCAACATGGATGGTATGCGCAAGGCAATGATGGGCTCAGGCGCTGTTGTGACGACAAGCCTGCCGTCAGAAGGTCTTAAGATGGCAATGACGGTTGTAGCCAGCGGTCCGATCCTGCTTGCTTATCCCTTCATCCAGAAGTATTTTGTAAAAGGCTTGACGATTGGCGCAGTGAAAGGATAATCCCAAGGGAACTTGGTTTATCAGGATAGATGGGCATATCAACAGTTACATTTAAGGGGGAAATTCAATATGCAAAAGAAGAAAAAAGTCGTTATACCGGCGGTAGCCTTAACTTTAGCCATGGTTCTTGGAGCATGCGGCAACGGTGGCAATACAGGAACAGAAGCAAGCACTGCGCCAGCGTCAGGCGCCAATTCTTCCGCTGCGCAGTCACAGACGAAGGACGGCGTAGATATTTCCAAAGAGGTTAAGCTGAAAATGGTGTTTGTCGGCCCGAAGCCGGTTGATTATGATGCCGTATTCGCAGAAATTAATAAAAAGCTCAAGGAAAAAATCAATGCGACGGTCGATGCCGAATTTCTGGATTGGTCCGATTGGGCGCAAAAATATCCGCTGAAGCTGGCGGCGAATGAAGATTTTGACCTTATCTATTCTGCGAACTGGGCGGGCTATAACGATCAGGCGCTCAAAGGCGGCTTTCTGGAGCTGACCGACGATATGCTGTCCAAATATATGCCGGAAACGTGGAAAGCGATGGACAAGGTAGGCTGGGATCAAGCGAAAGTAAACGGCAAGCTGTACATGGTTCCGCAAAACAGAGGCGAATCGGTAGAGAAGCTGATTTTATACCGGGAGGACCTGCGTAAAAAATACAACCTTCCTGCTATCGACAGCCCGGAAGCCTATGCTAACTATTTGAAAACAATTGCTCAAAACGAGAAGGGCATTACGCCATTCACACCGGAAACTGGCGATTGGAAGCTGCACAATTTAGACCGCATTCTGCTCAAGCAGCAAAATGACTGGAATATGCTCGATTTCGACCTGCCGATCGGCTTTAAGCTGACGGATGAAGCAGGTAAAGTGTTTAATGTCTATGAAACAAAGGAATTCAAGGATTTGCTGTATTACTACAAAGATCTTGCTGACAATAACGCCTGGTCAAAAAACGTATTAAACAATAAAAATGACCATCAGCAGGATTTCAAGGAAGGCAAAACAGCATCTATTACGCATAATTTGGGAACGCTCGGCTCTCTCATGGCATTGATGCGCATGGAAAAATCGCCTTATGAGCTTGCGCTTGCGGACATTACGCCAAATACGAAAAAATCGAATGCCGTATCGACACAAAACGGCGTTTCTGTCCATGCTACCTCCAAAAATCCGGAGCGTGCGCTGATGTTTGTGGACCTGATGCAAAATGACAGAGAGCTTCATGACTTGGTGCAATACGGCATTCCTGGCGTGCATTTCACAGCCGTAGGTGACGATAAATACGATACGACAGATAAAAGCGTGAACTTCACAGGCTTCTCCAGCTGGGGCTTCAATTCGCCGCTTAACCGTGACAACGCGTCCTTCCCAGAGGAAGCAACTGCGCTCACGAAGGATTGGGAAGGAAAGGTTTACCACTACCCGCTGGAAACCTTCGTTTTTGACAACAGCAAGGTGAAGACGGAGGTGGCGAACGTCGGCAATGTAATGCTCCGCTTTGCTATTCCACTGGAATATGGCGCGATTAAAGATGTAGACAAAGGCCTTGAGGATTTGAACAAGCAGGTGAAAGCGGCCGGTATTGATAAAATTCTCGCAGAGGTGCAAAGCCAAATTGATGCTTTTCTAGTAGCGAAAAAATAATAGCAGGTCAGGCAATAAGCTGCCCGCAGACCGAGTATCTGGCAACAGGTGCTCCGGCTGCGGGCATTTTCTTTTTCAGCAGGGCGATTGCGAGTTTAATGACTGTCAGGTTTGCTTTTCTTTTTGTTTTTACTGCGAATTATACCTACAATCCACAGCAGCAGCGGCAGTAAAATAAATAGGAAGGGCAAATTAAAAGGTACGGCGACGAGCTTAGGGTAAAGGATGGAGCTATCAACAAAATTGCGCGGCAGCATCGCAAGTATAAGCGCGACGGGGGCAGCGATAAAGATGAACATTCGCCAGCGCTTCACTCCGAACCATTGGGCGCTGCCGTAAGCGGCAACGAACAAATACAACGATACTTTAATGAAAATACCCATAATCCAGATGGCGACGACGATGGCATCAAGATTTTGCAAAAAGCCGAAGGAAATGAAGCGAACCAGATTGAGAAACGGATAGGTTTGTCGAGAGGATGTCGAGTAGCCGAAGATGGCGATGCACTCCATTGCGGAAAGCAATGTAAATAATCCAGCGACTATGGACCCGAGTACAGCGCTTTTTGTCCCCTCGCTCGGCTTCGAGAGGAAGGGAAGAATCATCATCAGCAGAATATTGTCACCTAGAAAGGAAGCGGTAGGCAGCGCGCCCTTGAGCAGCGTAAGCGGGCTGCCATCGGCCATAAACGGCAGTAAATTGTTTATTTTAATTTGCGACATATTTAGCAGAAGCGGCATCATAATGCCAAGCAGCACTAAGGGGCCGAATACCTCGCTGCACCTTGCAAGCACCTCAATTCCTGCAAAGGAAACATAGGCTGCCACAAGGAGCATGCCAATAATCGGAACGAGGATGGGCGTGAGCGGCAAAATGGTGCCAATCATGAAATCAGCATACTGCCGTAAAATAATGGCCATCACCGTATACCAATAAATGAAATACAACAAAATGATCGTGTGCCCAAGAAACTTGCCTACTATTTTCGGTGCATAGTTGACTAGAGTATCGCCAGGATACAAAAGGCTTATGCGTGACAGCACATAGGCAAGAGCCATGGAGAACAACGTAGAGATGGCAATGGATAACCATGCATCCTGCTTGGCGACGGCAATGGAAGGATTGATGGTCAGCAAGATGGTCATGCCGATCTGCATGGTGGATATCAGCCAGAAAATTTGATTACCGTTGATTTTCTCTTTAATCATGTAGCCTTCTCCTCCCTACTTGGATTCTTGGGTGTTGAACATACCCGGGCGCAAAATTTCTGCTTTAGCTTTAACAATGACTTTTATTTGAGGGAAAATCGCATCCCAATCCTTCTGGTTTTGCTTCCATAGGCGCGGATAGCTGCGATGGTAGGCTCCGGCAAAGTTGAATATGTCCGCCTTATAGCTTTTTTTAGCTTTGGCAACCGCCAAGCTTATGCGCTCTTCAATATTGCGTTCAAGCTGTCCCTCGATTTTTTTCAGGCTATCGCTGCTTTCGGTCAAATTGATGTCCGATGTGTTTTGCAGCAGCTGATTTTTACAGGAGACGTGAATCGTCATTGTCCATTTGCCGTCTTGATAGCTCGGCTTCATAGATGAGCGGTTCCTTAGCAGTTGAACTGAGATCGTACCGCTGGCTCCCTCTGGCTGGATCGTAATAATGGCATTGTCCATTTCATTCATAATCCACAAAATGCCTCTGGTTACCCGATTGTCAGCAACACCTACCAGCTTGCCATTATGCAAGATGGCAGTCCCGGTTATGTAGCCGACACTGCGCGCTGGATCGTCTTTTTTCGGTGGAGACATTAGCTCTACCCAAGGCAGTAAGGCGGTTTTGCTATCATCCTCAAGCATTTCAGACAAATGAGCCATAGATGACGTGATGCTCGTTTTATTGTTCGCCATCTCCCGCAATACCTCCGATGTATTCCGCTCCAATATCGAGTGATGCTCCAAAATTTTTTTGGCTTTCCCTTTGCTGACGAAGACAAATGCCCGCTCACGGGGCTCTGAATCCCGCATCAGAAAGTCCATATCCTCCTTTAAGCCTTGCTTGACCTTGGCCTCGCCAAAGATGAATACCTCGGCATGTCCCCAAAAGATTTTGCGTGAAAACTTTTGCTGAAGCTGAGATAGCGCATCGGCAATATTTTCACCATGAGCCGATTGTACGAAGGTGGTGCCGGTTCCTCCCGGCGCCTCGCTGGCACCCTGTGTTCCTTGCGTAGAGCCTTGGGGAATGAAGATTTGCACGCTCACCTCGATGAGCTTGTCGTCCTTCTTGTCAATCGCTACCCCCGTCACAAGCGCTAAATCATTGATTTCCTTGCGATCCCAGCATCCGCCGAGTACTAGACTAAGCAGCAGCGCTACTAGAATAAACAGCTTCAAACGCAGCATCTGAATCATGGAGAGGCCTCGCCTTCTTCTTGCTCGGGACGGTTGTAAGGGGACTGCCTGATTTCATTTTTACGTCCAGTAAAGCTTGGTCTTTTGCGGTTCTTCCAAATTGGAGCGCGCATGAGCGTATCCAGCATTTCACTCCACTTCATTGGCGCAAGCGGCTGCAAGTAGGGTACGCCAAGTGAGCGGATGGAGCATAAATGAATAATGATGGCGATGACGCCTAGCATCAAGCCGAGCAGGCCAAACATGCCCGCCAGAAACATAATCGGGAAACGCAGGACGCGAATGGCGATTCCAGCGCTGTATTGCGGCAGGAGAAACGAGGCGATGCCCGTAATCGCCACGACCATAACCATTGGCGAGGAGACGAGTCCAGCAGATGTCGCGGCTTGCCCGATAACGAGTGCTCCGACGATGCTGACGGCAGAGCCTACCTGCTTAGGAAGGCGAACGCCCGCTTCCCGCAGCGCCTCGAAGGAAACCTCCATCAACAGCGCCTCAATCAGCGCGGGGAAGGGGATTTCTTCCCGGGACTTGGCGATGCTAAGCAGCAGCGATGTCGGCACCATTTCCTGATGGAAGGTCAGCACCGCCACATAAAGGGATGGCAGCAGCAGTGAAATAAAGAGGAACAGAAAACGCAGCCAACGAATGAAGGTGCTAATCATAAAGCGTTGGTAGTAATCCTCTGGCGATTGCAGCATCGACATGAAAGTCGTTGGCGCAATTAGGCAAAATGGCGTGCCATCTACCATGATGCCTATCTTTCCCTCCAACAGGGAGGCGCTGACCACATCAGGCCGTTCGGTTACTTGAACTTGAGGGAAAGGCGAATACGGGTGATCCTCAATTAATGCTTCGATATAGCCGCTTTCCAATACACCGTCTATGTCGATTCCTTCGATGCGATGTCGAACTTCTTCGACAAGCGAATGATTGGCTATGCCGTCAATATGAGCGATGACTACTTCAGTTTTTGTGTAGCGCCCAACCTGAATGGAGTTTAGCTTTAGGGCAGCATCTTTAATTTTGCGCCGCAGCATGGAGGTATTGACGCTCATCGTCTCGGTAAAGCCTTCGCGCGGACCGCGAATAATGGATTCTGCCGCCGGTTCCTCGATGCCGCGTTGTTTCCAGCCGGACAAATTAATGGCGATGCCAAATGGCAGATGATTGATGAGCAGCGCAGCGCTTCCGGTCGAAATATATTGAAGAAGCTCGTTAAAGGATGTAGCGATGGAAAGCTGACTCGTCGAGACAACAGAGCGGATATAGGCAAAATCAAGCTCAGACGCTTCGGTTCGGGTTTGCAGCAGCGGAGCAAGAATGTGCAGGTCGATGAGCGTTTCGTTAACCATACCATCAATAAATAAAAGAAAAGCCTCGGTCTTCCCGGCAATCGGGAAGGTCCGGCTTTTAATATCAACGGAGCCATTATAAATCGTGTTGAGAATTTCGATATTGGCTGCTAGCTCGGTGCTGAAAGGCATCAGCCGGTAATCCATTATGTCAACCATCGTTATTCTCCCTGAATTAATAGAGTGGTTAAAGCTGAATAAGTTAAGGATATATTTACCGACAGCTTTATTTTTTATTCTGCTGCTTAGGTAGGAGGGGCAAAAAGGGGCTGCTGGCAGGCAGTAAAAAAAAGCAGCGCTCTCTTGAGAGAACGCTGCTTAAATCCGGATTAACAGGTTGGGCTAAATCAATGGTGCATCAATATTAATGGAAATGAGCACAATGGCTTTATCCTCGCCAATATTTTTGGCATAGTGGGGCATGCAGGCTTTCCAGCTAAAGGAATCGCCTGCGTAGATGGTCGCCGATTCGTCCCCCTGCTCGACGTAGAGCGTGCCGGAGAGAAGGAAGTGAATTTCTTCCCCCGCATGGGCATGCTCCTCTGCCGTCGAGGCGCCAGGCTCAAGCTCGACCAGCATCATCTTGACAGAGCCGCGCTCGCTAAGCTGCTCGACCTTCATCTTCCCGCCACTGTACAAAGTGTGCCGACGCTCATCCTTGCGTAAAATCTGCATCCGCTCATCGTTTTTGAGGAGCAGGAAGGCGAGCGGAACATTCAATGCTCCGGCAATATGATCAAGCGTAGAGATGGATGGCGAGGTTTTGTTATTTTCTACTTGGCTTAGGAACCCTTGCGATAATCCGGTAAGCTCCGCAACCTGTTGGATGGAGAGTTGTTTTTTTTTGCGAATAGAGCGAATCGTATTGCCAATATCCATGAGTACCTCCTGAAACATAGGCTGCCTCTTAACCGATGTCGTTAAGCTGTGGCGGTTGAGCCTGTGTATGTGGCTTAAGCTTCATCCATCGTAGCAAATGTTTTATTGACTTGCCAGCATTTACGTGATAATATTTCTCATATAAAACATATATTCTTATAACAAATATATCAGATAAAGAGGCGATGGACAATGACTATTTCCATTCATCCAGCTGCACATATTGGATATGTGAAGCTTAAAGTAAGTAATATGGAGCGCTCGCTCCTTTTTTATAAAGCGGTTGTTGGCTTTAAGGAGCTTTCCCGAAGCGGGAACGAAGTGCAGCTGACGGCTGACGGCAAGCGTCCGCTGCTCATCTTGCAGGAGCAGCAGGGTGCGGTTGTGCTGCCGGAGCGTGCAGCTGCGGGGCTGTATCATTTTGCGATTTTATTGCCGAGCCGTGAAGCGCTGGGGCTTGCTTTGCGTAATTTGGCAAGCCATAATGTGCCGGTTGGGCAGGGCGACCATTTGGTTAGCGAAGCGCTCTATTTCAATGATCCAGACAACAATGGCATAGAAATTTACCGTGATCGCCCCCGCGAGCAATGGGAGAAGCTGGAGGGCGGCGGCTACAGAATGACGACTGATCCCGTTGACATTCAGGGTCTGCTGGAGGCTTCCGAAGGCAAGGCTTGGAATGGCCTGCCGGAAGGCACGGTTATTGGGCATGTGCATTTGCATGTGAGCCATCTGCCTCAAGCCGAGCAGTTTTATTGCGACACATTAGGCTTTGATATTATTTTCAACATGGGCGGGTCCGCTTTGTTCATCTCGGCAGGCGGCTATCATCATCACCTTGGCTTGAATACATGGGCAGGCGTAGGTGTACCAGCCGCTCCAGCAAATGCGGCAGGACTGGACTACTACACGATAGTGCTTCCTGATCAAGCAGCGATGGATGAAGTGCTGGATAGACTGAGGCAAAAGCAAATACAATTCAGCAAGCAGGCAGATGGCTGGATGGTTACAGATCCTTCGGGCATTTCCAGTTTGCTGACGATTGGTGGATAAGCAGCTATGGAGAAGCAATTGGGGGAGCCGCAAGGCGGAATTGAAATTGGTATTTATACGTTAGGCGATATATTGCCCGATCCTCATACGGTGGAAACGATAAGCGTGAAGCAGCGGATTCAGGACATTATTGCCGCGGCAAAGCTTGCAGATGAGGGAGGGCTCGACATTTTCGGGCTGGGCGAGCATCATCGCCATGATTTTGTCGTTTCGGCAACGCCAGTTATGCTGGCAGCTATTGCCCGGGAAACGAAGCGTATTAAGCTGACTAGTGCAACTACCGTGCTCAGTACGGTTGATCCGGTGCGCTTATTTGAGGATTATGCGACGCTGGATTTATTATCGGATGGCCGTGCGGAAATTATTGCGGGACGCGGAGCATTCGTCGAATCGTTCCCGCTGTTTGGCTATGAATTGAGCGATTATGATGAGCTGTTTAGCGAAAATCTGGAGCTGTTCGGCGAGCTAAGCCGCCAGGATACGGTCACCTGGCAGGGCAAGCATCGCCCCGCACTCCGGGCCGCTGCAATTGCCCCACGTCCGGTTCAGCCGCAAATTCCGGTATGGGTGGGCGTAGGCGGTTCGCCGCAGAGCGCTGTACGCGCGGGTGAATTCGGCCTTGGCATGATCATGGCGATTCTTGGCGGCTCACCAGACAGATTCAAGCCGCTCGTAGATATTTATCGCGAAACGGGAAAGGCGTCTGGCTTTGATGCAGCGAGCCTGAAGGTTGGTGTCACCGGTCACGGCTATATTGCGAAGGACAGTCAGCAGGCGCGTGCGGAATATTATCCCTACTACACGAATTATTGGTGGCATATGAACCGCCAACGCGGCAGCGACTTCCGCATGACGCAGGAGGAGTTCGCCGAAATGACGGCACCCGATCAGGCCTTGTTTGTCGGGAGTCCAGAGGAAATAGCGGAGAAAATCATTCGTCAGCATGAGCTGTTCGGACATCAGCGTTTTATCGCCCAGCTCGATATTGGCGGCATTCCATATGCCAAGGTTGCGGAAAGCATCGAGCTATTAGCTGGTAAGGTCGCGCCTATCGTGCGTGCAGCGACAAAAACGAAATCATAAATCATAATTTAAGCCTGATTTTTGCTCATTTTGACGAAAGCTGGCGCATAACGATCCTTCATTCATAGATTCATTGACAATCTGGCAGGCGCTGCTTTACGGCGTTTGCCAGATTTTTTTTGTCTTGCTCCAAAATATTTTTAATAATCAGACGGTTCTACAATTTTCTCGTAAATGATCCTTTACAATAGATTTTAGCGAGCATAGAAATACATATTTATGGATTAAAAGGGAATTTGTGATACGAAAGTAGAGAGGAGGCAAGGTGCGGTTTTAAGTAGAGGACAAAGAAAATAGGAGGGATTTCATGCAGCAATGGTATAAACGCAAAACAAGTCGCAATAAGCAATTATCTATTTTAATCGTCATGTCGCTTTTGCTCACCTTATTATTTCCAGCAGGGGCAATGGGGGCGGAGGCGGCGCCGCAAAGTGTTAAATCTTCCATTGTGTCCGAGCAGCTGAAGCTGCCGAAATTCGTCTATGAGCAGGTTGATTCAGCCGGCAAGAAGGAGTCGGCAGGGCTGCTTGGCGCGCAGGGGGAGCAGCGCTTTAAGGTGGAGGCGACAGACTCTGCTGCAAACGGAACAACACCACTGCTCAGTACGCCGCAAAACTATGTGCCGCAATCGGACAGCGGCAAGACGATCAGCGTCATTGTAGAGCTGGTATCCGATCCAATTGCCGTGCAGAGCGTCAAGGCACAGCAAGGTCAGGCCAAGTCGATTGCCGGCTATCAGACGATGGTGAAGCAGGAGCAATCCAGCTTTGCTGCTGCTGCAAGGAAGCTGAATGTGAAGCTTGGGCGTCAGTACCAGCAAATTTTCAATGGCTACTCGGTACAGGTTCCGGCAAATCAGGTGGACAAGCTGCTTACTTTGCCTGGCGTGAAGGCGATCTATCCGAACTCGGAAATTATCATTGAGCCGCAGCCAAGCGTGGAGGCCAAAATGGACGAGAGTGCTCCATTTATCGGCACCCCTGTTTATTGGGACAGCGGCCTAACAGGGGCAGGCATTAAGGTTGGGGTTATTGATAGCGGTATTGACTATCTCCATCCAAGCTTAAAGGATGCTTATAAGGGCGGCTATGATTTTGTCGACAATGATAATGATCCGTATGAGACGCTTCCCGATCCGAATGATGCCGAGGTGGCAACCTCCCATGGCACGCATGTGGCTGGCACCGTGGCAGGGCGTGGAGATCCGGAAAACCCGGATGGCGAAAGCGGATGGGTAAAAGGCGTTGCATACGGTGCAGATATTTATGCTTACCGCGTGCTGGGACCGAAAGGCAGAGGCTCGACCGAAAATGTTATCGCCGCGATGGAACGCTCGGTTATCGACGGCATGGATATCATTAATCTTTCGCTTGGCGATGACTTTAATGATCAGTTCGAGGCGAGCGCCGTCGCGCTGAATAATGTGATGCTGGCAGGCGTTGTAGCGGTTGCGGCGAACGGCAATGATGGACCTGAGCCTTATACGGTTGGCGTTCCGGCTACAGCGGAGCTGGCGATTTCCGTTGGAGCCTCTACGCCTCCGCTTTCTGTGCCTGTGCTGACAGGAAGCGGAGTAGGTACCATTTATGGCGGCTATATGACCTACTCCCCTGAGCTTGGCAATCTCGAAAATAATGCTCTGGAGCTTGTGTATGCGGGATTAGGAACAGCGGAGGATTTCATTGGCAAAGATGTAACGGATAAAGCTGCACTCATTTCACGCGGCTCTATTACTTTTGGCGAGAAGGCGCTGAATGCCTTAAATGCCGGAGCTGCGGCTGTCATTATTTATAACAATGCGACAGGAGGCTTCAGTGGAACGCTGAATGCGGGGGTCGATTATGTCCCTACGCTTAGCATTTCCAAGGAGGATGGACTTGCTTTGAAAGCGAAGGTTGACGCGGCTGCCGGGTCTGGCGGGTATGCAATCAACTTTGGCATAACAGTAGAACAGGATATGATGGGTGATTTCAGCTCGCGCGGTCCATCACTGCCGGGTCTGGCTATTAAGCCGGATATTTCGGCGCCAGGTGTAGCCATTCGTTCATCCGTGCCTGCTTATGGCGGCGATTATACGGATGCTTACGAAAATAAGCAAGGCACGAGCATGGCGAGTCCTCATATTGCAGGCGCTGCGGCTTTGCTGCTTCAAAAGGAAAGAGGACTTACTCCATTTGAGGTAAAAGGGTTGCTGATGAACAATGCGAAGAAGCTGGCAGATCGCAGCGGTGAGCGTTATTCGCATATGGATCAAGGGGCAGGACGGATTGATCTGGAGCAAATTTCTAATGCAAAAGCGATAGCGCTCGTGGAGGAAACGACAATTGCAGTAGCAGGCGCTGCCGCTACGTCTTATTTGACGGGCAGCTTATCTTTTGGAGCGTTAGCTCCAGGAGATGAATCGGCGAAAACGATCCAAGTAAAGGATATTTCTGGCACGGCCAGCTCTTATGCGGTATCGACGATATGGTACGGCGAGGCGGCAGGAGAGCTGAGCGTTAGTGAAGATACGTTCGCGGTGGCGGCAGACGATACAGCTTCCTTCGATGTAGCGCTGCAGGTAGCTGAAGCAGCGGAGGAAGGTCGTTACGAGGGTGAAGTCGTCATTCAGGGTGGAGGGCAGACTATACAGCTTCCACTCGCTGTCTATGTAGGCGACGTGGAGCTTCCGGCAAAAGTATCGGAAATTACGCTTGAACCGTTTCTCTTCTCGCCAAATGGTGATGGTGCAGCGGATACGACCGACCTTAAGTTCCGTGTAAATGCTACGCTGCCGTATTTTTCACTTGATGTTTATGAGGTTTCGGGAAGCAATTTGTCCTGGAAAGGGGTCATTGTGGAAAATGCGCAGGGCATTTCCCCGGGCAGCTACATCGTTGAAGGCTGGGACGGAGAAATATTGACGTCTCGCGGCCCTCAGCAGCTTGGTGAAGGACATTATGTCGTCGTGCCTTGGATCGGTTTTGGGTCAGAAGACTTTTTGCTTGACCAGCTTGCCGAATTTGTCGTGGATGTGCAGGCTCCTGTTGCACAACTGGCTGACCCGTCCATTGTGGTTACAGGCAATGACGGTGTGATTAGCGGACGAATAATCAGTGACCGCCTCATTACGTTGTTCGGGGATTATTCGGCAGTTGGCGCTGCTGCCGTCGCTGAGGATGCCAACGGCGATTTACAGCAGTATGATGCGACGATCGCAGCAGACGGGCGCTTCGAGATTTCGGTGCCTATTGTGCAAGGAAGCAACACGTTTGACGTGTATGTGTATGATGCCGCCGATAATGGCGTCTTGGAGCCAGCCTTTGTTGTCAACTATGAGAGTGCGAATGAGCAGCCTGCCACATTGGCAGCTGTTGCTTCAAAGACTAGTGTGCGCACGGGTGAAACCTTTGATATTGATGTGAATTTTGAGCATGTAAAGGGTCTATATGCGGCGCAGTTCAGCTTGACCTATGACAGCGCTCTAGTAAAAGGCTCGGTTACGCCAAGCGTTACGCTGTCCACCTACCAGCAGCAGGTCAGCCCTGGCGGATCGCTTATCGTAAATGAGACGGTTGTTGATCTCGGCAATGGCAGTGCGAGAAGCGACTATGTCCTATCGTTGACCGGGGATCACAGCGGTTATAGCGGCTCCGGTACACTGGCAACGTTCCATTTTTCCAGCGGCAGCTCAGGAAAACGAGATTTTAAGCTGTCCAATGTTCGGGCCTTGAACAGCGATACGCAAGAAATTACTTATAGCAGTGTGAGCGATGCTTCTGTGACGGTGACGCAGGGTCCTACCGAGCCAGAGCATCGGATTACAGGCAAAATAACGGCTGAAGCTCTCGGCAGCAGTGTGAATTATGGCGAGACGTGGTACCAAGGTGCCGATGGTGTGCATAAAGTTGTCGTAGAGGCGATTACAGCAAGCAAGGAGGTTGCAGCTGTTGGTGAAGTGAAGGCGGATGGAAGCTATACGCTGCTTGTTCCAGCGGGTACTTATACCGTGCGTGTAGTCGTGCCAGGCCATGTGGCTTCGGCGTCTTCGGTGACGGTGGCAGGCGAGGATACGACGCTTAATGTCGGACCGCTTCAGGCGGGCGATGTGAATAGCGACGGTAAAATTGATCTTGCCGATCTCCAGCTTGTCGCCAAGCAGTTCGGCAAGTCGCGGAATACAACTTGGGCCAATGCGCCAGCAAGCGCAGCTGACATTAACCGGGATAACGCGGTTGACCTGCTTGATATTTCCTTTATTTTAGGCAACTTCAAGCTGTAAGAGGCAAGAAGTAAGAAGTAAGTGGTAAAGAGCAAGAGACGGATTATAAAACGGCAGTGAAACATGGAAGGGGAGCGCGATTGGCTCCCCTCCTTATTTTTAGAATGAGGTATAGGCGCAAGAAGTCGAAGACAGGAGAGATGAATATGAGAGGGAGTCAGCATTCAAAATGGTTGTCATTAATGGGGCTAAGCCTGCTGGTCACTGCATGGCTTGGTACGGCAGCGGCATCGGGAGCAGAGAAGGCGGAAGCAGACAAGCTGCCGCAAATTCGTATTGTTCCTTCTGCGGATCAGGTGAAGATTGGCGATGTGTTCGAGGTCGCTGTATGGCTCCAAGGCTTTAAGGGGAGCTACGGTGGGGTTCAAGGCTATGAGGTACATATGAAATACGATTCAAAGCGAATAGCGCCTGTAGTTGAAAACGAGGCGGGGGCGCTGCTGCGGCCAGCGGTGTTTGCAGCTTCGGCGAGTCCCATGCAACTGCTGAACAAGCTTGATGCCGCAGCAGGCCTTATTCAAATTGCCGAGGCGACGGCCCAGCGAGGCCCGGCATTATTTTCAGGCTACGGAAAGCTGGGCAGTCTGACCTTTAAGGCAGAGAAGGAGGGAGCTGCTGTTTTCAGCTTGGCGAAGTCGATTATTATTTTGCCGGATAATCCGGGGCTGAATATTCAGCATCGAGTAAATGAGCCGGTCGTCAGCATTGGCGCAGAATTAGTCAAGGAAGGCGCGACGAAGGTCGTCGGACAAGCGCCTGCGAAAGTGGAAGCGCGGTTGACGGTCGAGCAGCGCCTCAAGCAATTCAACGACTATGAGGCGGTTGCGAAGCTGAAGTGGGCTTCGGCAGCTGTTGGGGAGCTTGCGCTTGCGCAGGTGATGCAAGGGACGGCAGCTGGCGCCTTTGAGCCGGGGCGCCTCATGACGCGGGCAGAGTTCGCGAAGGCCGCTGTGCTTGCATTCGAGCTGGATATGAAGCAGCAATCCATGCCTACCTTTACCGATGTGCGCAAAGGCGATTGGTCATACGACTATGTAGAGACAGCCGCGGCAAATGGTCTGCTGCAAGGTGTAGAGCGGCCGCAAGGCAGTGTTTTTCTGCCGAATCAGTCGATTACGCGGGCGGAAATTGCCGCCGTGCTGTCGCGGGAGCTTAAGGCGCTCGGCCCGGTCGAGCCAGCAGGTGAACAGGAAAAGGCTGCATCTGGTGTGCATCCGTTTAGCGATATTAGCGGCCACTGGGCGGAGCAGGACATTGCCTATTTGTACGAGCTAAAGCTGCTGCAAGGACGGACGGACAAGCTTTTTGCTCCGGGCGACCATGCAGTGCGAGCGGAGGTCAGCGTACTGCTGCACCGCGTGATGGAGCGTCTGAACGGACATTAGCTATTCGCATCGACTAAGGTAAGGAAGCCCCTTCCACGCCAAAAAAACCTCTGCCACACGGGAGAGGTTTTTTGGCAATCCATGCTTTATACCGGAATCATAAGTAAAATAATCGAAAATAGCGAGAAGCAAACGCTGATGAGAAACAGAAACGACAGCACTTGTCCGGGTTTGAGCCCGGAATGCAGCAGGCGGTAATGAACCTGTGTCGCATCTGCTTGGTAGATGGGCTTGCCTTGAATCATACGCTTGATTACGACGAAAATATTATCGAAGATCGGCACGCCAAGCGCCAAAATCGGAATGAAAATCGACAGCACAGTCGCCTGCTTGAAGGCGCCGTCAAGTGCAATGACCCCAAGCATAAAGCCGAGGAACGTCGCCCCAGCGTCACCCATAAATATTTTGGCCGGAGGCTTATTGTAGCGCAGGTAAGCAATTGCTGCTCCAATCAAAATAATAGCCAGCATCGCGGAATCGCTTTGCCCCTTGGCAAGAGCCACAATAAACAGCGTCACAGCTGAAATCGTAGAAAGGCCGCCCGCCAAGCCGTCCATGCCATCGGAGAAGTTAATAACGGTCGTTACCCCGAAAATCCATAAAATCGTCAATACGAATTGCAGGGCATAAGGCAGATTGACGAATTCCCCGCTGAGCGGATTGTAGAAGCCCTCGAAAGATACACCAGCGAAAAATACGATTGCCGCCGCCGACACTTGAACGAGCATCTTCGGCAATGACGGAAAATCCTTGCCATGCGTCTTGTACCAATCGTCAATTGTGCCAATAATGAGCAGCAAGATCGAGCTTATTATAATAGCGACTGTTTTCATTGTAATTTCATCTACGAATACTAAATACGTAGCCATAAAGCCGACAAAAATAGCATAGCTCGCCGTGAGTGGAATCGGCTCTTTATGTATTTTGCGTTCGACATCTTTGCGGGGCTTGTCCACAAAATCGATGCGGAAGGCAAGCTTGCGTAGCGGAGGGATAAGCAGCAGCACAATAAAGAATGACATTGCAAATGCAGCAGCGTAACTAATCGAGATCATCTCCTGAATGTATAAATATATAAAAATAGGCAGCAAAGCTAGCAATCTCTCAAACTATTAAAATGTTACAATAAACGAGTTTGAATAGCAAATTTTTGATAAATAGCTCATCATCCGTCGAAGTCCAGATCGTTCACCATTCGCCGGATTGTTCAATTGATATCGCTTACATAAATGCTAAAATAAGGGATGTGCGTTGCTGGTCTTAACCAGGCGTCGCATCATTATAAAGGAGGAGTTCAAGCATGGTGATTATGGGAAAAAGAAGTTTGATCGCTGTTTTGCTGCTTACTCTACTGCTTTCAATTGCTGCCGGAGCGATTCCGGCGGGCCGCGCTGACGCTGCCAGCGTAAGTATTGTAAACGGGACGGATTGGAAGGACACCGCTGGCAACCCGATTCTTGCAAACAGCGGGAACATATTAAAAGTCGGCTCCACCTATTATTGGTATGGCGAGCATGCGACGGGCGGAACGTTCGATGCCGTTAACGTGTATTCATCAAGCGACCTCAAAAATTGGACCTTCCGCAGCAGCGTGCTGACCAAAACCTCGGCAGCGGAGCTGAATACGAGCAAGATCGAGCGCCCTAAGGTCATCTATAATGCTGCAACGGGCAAATATGTGCTCTGGATGCATTATGAAAATGGCAGCGATTATTCGCTCGCCCGCGTTGCCGTTGCGACGAGCTCTACACCAGATGGAGCATTTACGTATCAAGGCAGCTTCCGGCCGCTGAACTACGAGTCCCGGGATATGACGGTATTTGCCGATACCGATGGCAGTGCCTACCTCATTACTGCTTCGAGGAAAAATGGCGGTGCCAACGATACGATGGCGATTTTCAAGCTGAATGCCGATTACACGGGCGTCAGCAGCTTCGTCGGCTGGATTTATGAGAACGGTTACCGCGAAGCGCCCGCTGTTGTGAAGAAAAACAATACGTATTATTTGTTCACCTCGCAGGCTTCGGGCTGGTATCCGAACCAAGGCGGCTATTCCACAGCCTCGGCGATGAACGGCACATGGTCTGCGATCTCGCCCTTTGGCGATCCGGCGGCTTACAGCTCTCAGATTGAAAATATTATGACTGTGACGGGCAGCGCCGTCACCAGCTACATCTATATGGCGGACCGCTGGAATCCGCTCAATCTCAGTGACCACAAATTCATCTGGCTGCCGCTCACGCTGAATGATGCAAGCAATAGCGCCACGCTCAATTGGTATAGCTCCTGGGACATTGATGCTGGAACTGGCGCGGTCACGCTGCCCTCGCAAGTCAACCATGCGCTGGGCAAAACCGCGACCGCCAGCAGCATAGCCTCGGGAAGCAGCGCGGCAAATGGCAACGACGGCAACGCCCAAGTGTCATGGGCGGCTGCAAGCAACAGCTGGCCGGCATGGTGGCAGGTGGATTTTGGAGCACCGAAGACGATTACTGAGGTTGATATTTCGTGGTTTATGTATAAGGGCTCCGAGGGCTATTACAAATATAAAATCGAAATCAGCAATGACGGCGTGAACTATGCCGTCATTGACCGCACGACGAATACCGCATACGGCTTTACGACCGATGCGGTGCATTTTACAGCGCGTTATGTGCGAATTAATATGGTGAGTGCGGTGCTGTTCAACAATCCGGGCAACTGGTATACGCCAACGCTGCACGAGGTTCGGCTGCTCGGTCCGGCGACGGCGGAGGCGGCGGGCTACAGCACCTTTGAAGCGGGTGCTCTTGCTGGTTACCTAATTCGTCATAATAACTATGTTGGACGCGTTGATTCAGGTGTATCTCCGGCTGCCGATTCGCAGTTCCGAGTCGTACCGGGTCTTGCGAACGCGTCGTCCGTATCGCTGGAGTCGATGAATTACCCGGGCTATTTTTTTCGCCGAAATGCCAGCAATCAGATTGTGCTTCAGCAATATGACGGAACGGATGCGTTCAAACAGGATGCGACCTTCAACATCGTCAGCGGGCTTGGAGACAGCACGAAAATTTCCTTTGAATCGTACAGCCAGCCCGGCTATTACGTTCGCCATTACAACTATGTGCTGCGGCTGGACGCCTTGAGCGCCCTCAATACAACCATCTCTAAAAATGATGCAACGTTCAAACGAACGAACTTTTCGTAAAATCGTAGAGAGAAGCATAGACGAGGGCTGAAAAGAGGCAGGAAGAGGAGCAGGAACAAAGCTGAAAAGATAGGGGGAAATAGGGAGCAAGAGAGAAAAACTCAAGACACAAGACACAAGAGACAAGACACAAGACACAAGACACAAGACACAAGACACAAGACACAAGAGACAAGACACAAGAGACAAGACACAAGACACAAGACACAAGACACAAGAGACAAGACACAAGAGAAAGAGTGGGCTCCCCCTCTTTCTCTTGTTTTTATGAATGAAGGTAAGCATCCCCTTCTAAATCCGTGGAGAGATAGAGCTTCGTTAATCCTAGACTTACTTTAAAGCGGTCAGCGAAGATCCTTATAAATTTCCCGCATGACATGACCTAGCTCAGGAATGATAATGCGTTCGGCCGCCAGCCGAACTGCGCCGCTGGAGCCTGGCATGGAGAAAATCGCCGTATCCTCGTAAACGCCAGCAATCGCCCTGCTCAGAATTGCCGCCGTGCCGATATCCTCAGTAAAGCTCAAGTAGCGAAAAATCTCGCCAAATCCGTGCATTTCCTTATCGAGCAAATCCTTTACAGCCTCATAGGTCGTATCCCGCTTGGCAATGCCTGTACCGCCATTGAGCAAAATCGCCTCAACCGCCGGGTCCGAAGCTCCGCTGCGCAGTGCGGATTGGATTTCGCTGTATTCGTCCTTGACGATGGCGTAGCGCGTCGCCTGATAACCGCCTGCCTTGAGCAGCTCAATAAGCAGCGTGCCGCTTTTATCGGTAGCGGGCGTACGCGTGTCAGATACGGTAATGACCATGCAATTAACGGCCTTAGGTGCTTCCTCGCGATGTTGTTCAACGGATGTACTCATTGAAATGTAAGCATCCTTTCTTGGGCAGTTATGCCGGAAAATTATTGAATAATGACTCCTATTGTATACTGGATCTGACCCCGATGCCAGCGCAGGCAGGGAATGTTCCTCCGTAAAAGGCACGGCGGGCTGGCACAAAATAGGCAGTTGACGAATGAAAAGCGGCTTGCTATACTCATTAAGCGTAATGATTACTATTAAACAACATGATAACCGTTAATGAATCGCTGCCGGCGATTTCTTTTTTTGAATTATTATCGTAATTATTACGATTAAATGCAAAGGGTTGGTGCCATCCACTGGCAGTAAAGCGGCCGTTTTGAGGGTGAAGCTTAAACCTTATTATCTTTTTTGAAAAATAGCATTGGAGCGAAAGGAGAGAGACAGCGTGGAGCTTGCTTCATTAAATAATGTCGTGTTCGGCTACGGCAGCGTACCGAGTCTGAATGAGGCGGATATGGTCATTCATGCTGGTGAATTTATAGCGGTAACCGGGCCCAACGGCGCCTCGAAGACGACGCTGCTTAAGCTGATGCTGGGCTTGCTGAAGCCGTGGAGTGGAGAGGTTTATTTGGCGAAGCTCGGCACGAGCGGCAAGAGGCTCGTGATTGGTTATGTGCCGCAGCAGATCGCGGCGTTTAACAGCGGCTTTCCAAGCACGGTGCTGGAGTTCGTCAGGTCCGGCGCATACGAGAGCGGAGCTTGGCTGCGGCGAATGCGGCCGCAGGAACGAGCTCGTGCCGAGGAGGCGCTGCGCCAGGTCGGCATGTGGGAGCAGCGCGGCTGCAAAATCGGCGAGCTGTCCGGCGGACAGAAGCAGCGGGTGTGCATTGCCCGAGCGCTGGCACAGCAGCCCGACCTGCTCGTCATGGATGAGCCGACAACAGGAATGGATGAAGCAAGCCGCAAAGGCTTTTACGAATTAATGCATCATCATGTGCAGGCTCATGGGCGGACGGTTGTGATGGTAACCCATGGACTCGAAGAGGTCCGTCCGTATTTGAACCGCATCATTGAGCTGGAACGGAAGGGGGAGGGAGGATGGAAATGCTGCACTACGACTTCATGCAGCGGGCATTTTGCGCCGGAGGCATCATCGCTTTAGTCGCTTCTGTGCTGGGTGTGCATTTAATGCTGAGACGGCAGGCGCTGATGGCGGATATGCTTTCACATGTCTCATTAGCTGGCGTTGCCGCAGGGGCCTATCTGGGCTGGAATCCTTCTTACGCCGGGTTCTCCGCTGCTGTAGCAGGAGCGATTGCCGTTGAATATATTCGGCGCTCCTACCGGGCCTACAGCGAAATGTCGATTGCCATCATTATGATTGGCGGCTTGTCGAGCGCCGTTGTGCTGATGGGGCTGAATAAAGGGATGAACAAAAGCTTCTCCTCTTATTTATTCGGCTCTGTCGTCG
Organism: Paenibacillus sp. KS-LC4; assembly: GCF_036894955.1. Taxonomy (NCBI): domain Bacteria; kingdom Bacillati; phylum Bacillota; class Bacilli; order Caryophanales; family Paenibacillaceae; genus Paenibacillus; species Paenibacillus sp. KS-LC4. The sequence goes on from NZ_CP145905.1 coordinate 1,295,070, forward strand.
CAGTGAACGAAACGGAGCTAATGCTGATGCTTGGAGCAGCGGCCGTAGGAGCGAGCTTTTTTATATTGCTGCGCAGACCGCTGTATCAGATGGCGTTCGACGAGGAAACGGCGCAAGCAAGCGGCATTCCTGTCCGACTCATCTCCATGCTGTTCAGCATGGTGACGGGTATGATTGTCGCTGCGGCTATGCCGATTGTAGGCGTGCTGCTCGTATCAGCGCTGATCGTGCTGCCAGCGGCGCTGGCGGTACGTCTTGCCCGCAGCTTTGCGGCAGCGCTCATGATTGCGATGCTTGTCGGCGTTGCAGGCGTATTTTCGGGACTGACCGCCTCGTATGAGCTGGGAACGCCGCCGGGCGGAACGATCGCATTATTTTTGCTCGCGCTGCTGAGCTTAGGCATTGTATTAAAAAAGGTGTCCGTTATAGCCGGGAAGCTCGGCAATCGGCAAAATCGCACCATCATTAACAATCATCAAACGGGGCAGTTGGCGAAGCAGGACGTTTTTCCCCGCATAAAGAGCGGTAGACTGGATGCGTCAGCTACTCACACAAATGGAGGTACAGAAAATGAAAGCTATGTTTAGCAAATTTTCTTTGTTATTTATCGCAGCAGTGCTGCTGCTATCGGGATGCGGCGCGGCTGGCAGCATGAATGGAGCAAGTCCAGTTGGCGCTCAAGTCGATAACGGAGGTGCCGTTGCCTCTGAAGCGAGCGTGTCGCAAGCTGCCGGGGAGGCGGAAGCGAAGAAGCTGCAGGTCGTAACGACCTTTTATCCGATGTATGAGTTCAGCAAGCAGGTGGGCGGGGATTACGCCGATGTAACGGCGCTGATTCCGGCTGGAACCGAGCCGCATGACTGGGAGCCAAGTGCCAAGGACATGGCGGTGCTGAAAGAAGCGGATGTATTCGTCTATAACGGCATCGTAGAAGGCTGGGCGGAGCAGGCGCTGGAAAGTGCAGTAAATGAGAAACGTGTCGTCGTGGAGGCGAGCAGCAGCATAGAATTAGCCGAAGGCGGGGAAGACGAGCATTCGCATGGGGGAGTAGCGAATGGTGCCTCAGAAGCTGCACATGCGGATGCCGAACATGAGCACGACCATGACCATGCTGCGGAGCATGAGGAGGCTACCCACGAGGAAGAGGGGCATGCTCACGAGCATGAGCATAGTCTCGATCCGCATGTATGGCTGAGTCCGAAGCTGGCACAGGCAGAGGTGGCGGCCATTCAAGAGGCGTTTGCGAAAGCAGATCCAACCCATGCAGACCAATATAAAGCAAATGCAGATGCCTATATTGCGAAGCTCCAACAGCTGGACGATGCGTATAAGGCGGGGCTTGCAGGGGCGAAGCGAACCGAGTTCGTCACGCAGCATGCGGCTTTTGGCTATTTGGCGCGTGAATACGGCTTGACGCAGGTGCCGATTTCCGGCCTGTCTCCTGACCAGGAGCCCTCCCCGGAGCAAATGGCGGAAATTGTGAAGCTGGCGAAGGAGCAGCAAATAAAGACGATTTTTTTCGAAACGTTGGTTGATCCGAAAATCGCCAGCACCATCGCGAGCGAAATTGGTGCCAAGACAGCGGTGCTGAACCCGCTTGAGGGGCTGACCGAGGAAGAAACGGAAGACGGGCTCGATTATATTGGCGTGATGACAAACAATCTGGAAGCACTAAAGCTTGCTTTGAACGAATAAGGGAGGTTGAAGCCGCAGCAAGAGACCAATGATATCGTGTTTATGCAAAGCTATATAGATGAAGGGAAGCGTGAAAAAGAATGGGCGAGGAAGCAGCAGTGAAGAGGCAAGCAGATTTTAAAATTCCGGTGACGGTGCTGAGCGGTTATCTAGGAGCGGGCAAAACGACGATACTCAATCATGTGCTGAACAATCGCGATGGGCTTCGGGTGGCGGTTATCGTCAATGATTTGAGCGAGGTCAATATTGATGCGGCTTTGGTTCAAAAAGAAGGCGGGCTTTCCCGCACCGATGAGCAGCTGGTGGAAATGTCAAATGGCTGCATCTGCTGCACGCTGCGCGGAGATTTGCTGCGCGAGGTGGAGCGGCTGGCGAAGCAGGAGCGCTTTGATTATATTTTGATCGAATCGACGGGCGTGGGCGAGCCGGTTCCTGTAGCTCAAACATTCACTTATATTGATGAGGAGCAGGGCATTGACCTGTCGCAATTTTGCCGCTTGGACTGCATGGTGACGGTCGTTGACGCATATCGCTTCTGGCATGACTATTCCTCGGGCGAGACGCTGCTTGAACGCAGTCAGGGAGCGCATGAGGAGGATCACCGAGAGGTTGTTGATTTGCTGATTGACCAAATTGAATTTTGTGATGTGTTGCTGCTTAATAAATGCGATATGGTCAGCGCTGAGGATTTGGACGAGCTGGAGGGCGTGCTTCGCACGCTGCAGCCGCGCGCCAAGCTGATTCGCACCGAGCAGGGCAAGGTTGATCCTGCGGAAATTTTGAATACGGGCAGATTCAACTTTGAAGAAGCGAGCGTATCGGCTGGCTGGATGCGGGAGCTGAATGCGCCAGTCCATACGCCAGAAACGGAGGAATACGGAATCGGCTCATTCGTTTATGTGCGGGCGAAGCCTTTTCACCCGGAACGGCTAATGCGCTGGATGGAGGAGTGGCCGGAAGCTATCGTTCGGGCAAAAGGCATTATGTGGCTGGCAACCCGCAGCTTGCAGGCGCAGAGCATTAGTCAGGCGGGGCCGTCCATTCAATTTGGCCCTGCTGGACTGTGGGTGGCTGCGCTTCCCGAGCCTGAGCAGCACTTGCTGCTGGAGGAGGAGCCTGAGCTGGCGAGCAGCTGGCATCCAATGTATGGCGACCGAATCAATAAAGTGGTGTTCATTGGTATTGATCTGCAACGGGCCGAGATTGAAGCTTCGCTTGACCAGTGCTTGCTGACGAAGGAAGAGATGAAGCAGGATTGGAACAGCTTGTTTGATCCGTTTCCGCAATCGCAGCAGGAGGCTTGCGCTATAAATTAAGAAGACAGGTCATTTATAAGGAAGACAGGTCGTTTAAAAGTATGTTATAAAAGGAGGTGAGCCTAATGAGAGTTACTGTAACGCTGGCATGCACGGAGACGGGTGACCGCAACTACACGACCTCCAAAAATAAACGTACGACCCCGGAGCGGCTGGAGCTGCGCAAATACAGCCCTCGTCTTAAGCGGGTGACGCTGCATCGGGAAACGAGGTAGGAAAGGAGGCTTCCAGAGGATGGCAACTTGGAACCTGACGCAAACGCGCCATCATCTGCTTCTATGCAACGGGGGCAGCTGCAAGCGCAGCGGCGCGGAAGAGGTAACGCTCGCCATCCGTGAGGAGCTTGCAAGGCTCGAAGCGGATTCCTTCGTCCATACGACGAAGACGATGTGCAACGGCAGATGTGAGGATGCATGCAATGTGGTCGTCTATCCCGACGGCAACTGGTATAACGGTATGACGCCAGAGCTTGGTCGCAAGCTCGTTCGCGGACTGCTCGGCGGCAATCTCATGCCGCTGCCAGAGCGAATCTCGTATAACTACGAAGCCGATAGCTTCGCAGCAACAGGCAGTGCGGCGGAAGGCATTAGCAAGCCGGTTGTGAAGAAAGTGGAGAGAGCTTAGCAGGTGGAGAAGCATAGGCAAGTGCAGAGGGCATAACGCTGAATTGCAGCGTTATGCTTTTTTTGTATATTGTAGTAAATTGATCCTGCTGGATTTTTTGCATATCCCTATCCGATTTCTCTAAAATAACATTCTCTGTACATATTCGATTGTTTATTTGCATTATTATCCCTCGGAAGGATTTATAGATTTTAAATCTAGCCATGCATTAATTCGAAATTTTATATTATATACAAAAAAACAGGTGGAAAATTAGGTATTTTGATGTAATAATGGGTAAGGTAAATAATTGAAAATGAAGTTCTATATTTCATATATCTTTTATAAACAAGGAAAAATGAGAAATGAGATTGGTTACGAAACCTTGCTAAGACAGTATGGAGCTTCGTTAAAGTACAAGGATTTTTCTGACTTTTTACAAGTAGGAAAACCGAGAAGGGTATGGACTGCTATTGGCTTAACGAAATGTTTGCATCGAGCTTCTCGGTGGGCATTGACTTCCAAGGCATGTGGAGATAGAACGGGTAAGCGAGGAGGCGTACAATGGCTGGAAAGCAGGTTGTATTTAAACCGGATGAAGTGAGGCGCCTGCAGCAGCAGATGGTGCGAATCGGAGCGGACACGGATGAGCTGCGACGGCGGGTGAGCGGAAAGATCGCGAGCTGGGATCGCTCTTTGCCGATGCTGAGCAGCCTGGAGCAGATTCAGAGGCAGCTGACGGGCTTGACGCAGGAAGCGGAGCAGATGACGGAGGTAATCAGCAAAGCGCTGAAGGGCATCGAGCGTGTGCAGGCGGAAGCAGCGCAGGAAGCGAAGCAGCTGGCGAAGGGGCTGAGCGGGCTGGAGCGTTTTGACCTGTTGAAGCAGGTAGGGACGACAGGCGGCGGCAGCTACACACCTGTGCCCGTCACCTTCCGTCCGATGGTTACGAATTTGATCGACCGGATCTTGCCGCAGGCCAGCCGAGACCGCTGGTCAAGCGATCCGTTGGTGAAGGAGCTGCGGCGGATCGCAGGTCTCCAAGGTGCGACAGCAGCAGAAAAGCTGGATGCGGAAATGAAGCTGGAGGCGATCTTCGCGGAGCGTGATCTGATCGCGAAGGCGCAAACGGCGTATGCGGTGTACAAGCAGTTCGGCAATCATCTGCTTATGGCGGAGATGCACAAGCAGGCGGAGATTAGCCGGGAGAAGCTCAAGGAACTTGGCGTAGCAGAGAGCTATTTTGCCCCAAATGTGAATATGACGAGCTATTTCAAGCAGGTGCCGCTGCTGGCGTGTGACTATGATCCATCGTTCGCGCTGGAAGGGGACCTGACGACGCGGGTGCCGCTGCCGGACAATGCACGTTATTTGTTTATGGTGATGATGGCGCAAACGCCGGGTCCGACGGGCGAACTGGCGAGGGTGCAGCTCAAGGAAATTCATGCGTTGCAGCAAACGATTCGAACCGCAGCGGGTGGATTAGTCACGGATGTCCAGCAGGGGCAAGTAAAAAGCGGACTGCTGAACGTGCTGACGATTTTGCAGAGCATGCAGGCATTAAGTAAGTACGATCCCCCACCAAAGGAAGTTATCGTCGAGCAAAAGCCGGGCATGCTGGAGAAGTTTGGGCAGGATGCGATGCAAAGCCTTGAGATCTACGGGAGCGTGATAAAAAACCAAGCTGCAGTGGAATGGGCTGCGATTAAGCAAACCGGAAATAGCATAGCTGAAGTGGGAACGGATATATACAATGCTTACGTTGATCGAGCGAACAAGAGGAACGACTCGGTCTATGATTTTTTTAACTACGCAACGATGGGCTTGATTAGTGTGCCCGAAGCGCTATGGGAGGAGCACGTTGAACGAACGGCGAATCGAAATGAGTCGGTGTCTGCGTATTTGGATTATGTGAGCATGGGTCTAACGGGGATGGTGCAGGGAGCGTTTGCCCCTGAACATCCGAATTCTAAGGAGCATGTGCAGGATGTCCTAGGTGTCCTCGGTATATTGTTCTCGGTTAAAGTGAAGGTTCCAGAAGGAATAGAACCGACAGTTCCGAAAAGTCCAGCGGTCAAACCGGAGGGTGCAGGAAATGGCCGTGGATTAGGCTTTGGCAATCAGCTTGTAACTCCTGATGGGTTCCAATTCATGGACTCTATTCCTAACAACAAGTCGATAATTGAAGTCCCGAAAACAGACGTGCAGAAGCGGTATTTGGAAGAGATGGAGCGGCTGAAGCGAGAGGCTGAGGGGATGGGGAAACCAATAACTGTGATCCCCATTGAACCAAGAGGGAAGCAAGTTCAATTCGAACCTTTTATTAAGCAAGAGTTAATTGCACAACAGACATATGATCGGTTAAGGGCAACAGGCTTAGATATGAAAGAGATCGAAGTTTTTGCGAAAAACACCGGTCTTAGTTTAGAAGAGGCAGTTGGTCTAAAAAAACATCTTATTTTAACAGAACATGTTAATTTACCTGATTCTAATAATGGGAAATATTATTATAAAGGCTACTTCCACCCAGATTATCATATAGCTTATGGATGGGAAAAAGCTCTTCAGGCTGAATTATCACCTGTAGAAAAAGCATGGTTTAGACAACTAGCAGATCATGAATTAGCAGAAAGTAAGATGATGGAAGAAGGGATTCCATATCGTAAAATTGAATCTTGGGATCATAAGCAAGGGTTGACTGGGAAGCCGCCTTATGAGGGAGCGCATGACTTGGCACCTCCTCCACCAAAAGACTATCCAGACCCAAATTTTAAACCAGATGAAAGTCTTTTATAACCCTAGACTATACTATATAGTTGAATAGTGAAAATAAGAGGGGAGATATTTATTTGAATACGATATTTGAACAAGCTAGATCTGTAATAAAAAATATTGATTGGAAATATGAGGAAGTGAATAAGGCGTCGCATGCTGTTTTATTATACGAGTTCCTAAGAAGAGGATCTCTATTTTACGATTATATAAACAGAGATCCTAATAGAAGGCCAGCAGTTTTTAGTGCTTCGGATATGTGTGGCATAAAGGTGCCTATTGATATATATGAATATTGTGATGAATTAAACCAAATTCAAGATGAATGGCTTGTTAAATCAACGTGTAAAAATTATTTGGAATGGGCTTATTTAGCTAGTAAGAGTGAGTCTGTTGCACTGGAATTTCAAGAATTATACGTTCCAATAATCAAGCTGTTTAGTAGAGGAGGAAGGATACGATACCATAATGGAGAATTAACTTGTGGCAGTAGTGGGCGCTCTCGAATTGTCTCTACGAGCATGAGCACAATTGAACCAGAGGATATAAGTGATAGGACTTTGGATGAGCTTGATCTTATATAAGATAAATAAGTGTGAATTAGTAGTCGTATGAATAAATAAGTTTGGAGTTGTCAAGAAAAGTGCAGTCTGAAAACACACTCATGAAGAAATCCTGTTGCTAAGCTGCGTATGACAGCATTCTTTCACGGTAAATCGTTGGGGGCCAGCCCCTGGGTTCGTAGTGTAGATGCGCCGTCTATTGTAGTAGGTCATAATATATCTAAAGATGATCGATTTGATCTGCGCCATCGGGTAGTGTTCGGTTTTAATTTCATACAGCTTTTCTTTCTTTAACGTAGCAAAGAAGCTTTCCATTCTTGCGTTGTCATAGCAGCGCCCTGTGCCGCTCATACTCTGAATGGCACCGCGTTTAGCCAGACACGCTCGGAATGCCTGACTTGTGAATTGGCTGCCGCGATCGCTGTGATAAATCATGCCGCGTGCGTTTCTTGCCTTGCACGCGTTCTCAAATGCTTGGATGCAGAGTTCCTTGCGCATGTTGTCGTCCATGGCAAGGCCGACGATCTCTCCGTTGTAACAATCCAGCACCGCGGACAGATAGAGTTTGCCATCTGAGAAAGGAACTTCGGTGATATCCGATAGCCACTTTTGGTTCGGTGACGAGGCGCTGAAATCTCTTTGGATCAGATTCTCGCTCTTTTGAGCTGCGGCATCCTCACGTGTAATACCGTTCGGGTGACGCTTCGCTTTCTGCAGCAGCCCGTGCTTCTTCATGAGGCGATAGACGGTGCTGTAGCTGGTGTGGATGTCTATTTGCGACAGCGCCAGCAGCATGCGCCGGGCACCGTAATTTCGATTGTCTTCATGTTCACTGATGATGGCTTTCATGTTGACCAGAAGCCGTTACTGTCTCTCCTGCATGGGTGCAGGCTTTAGGCTACGATAATAGCCCGATTCGCTGACAGCAAGCGCTTCGCACATCTCCTTGACGGTCCATCGATCCCGTCGTTCACGGATTAAGCATAGAGCTTGCATGCTTTTACCGCTTCCGGTCTTTTGCGAAAAAACCAAGTGCGTCCTTGAGGATTTCATTCGCGCGTCGCAACTCGCCTATTTCTCTTTCTAATTCGATTTCACGCGCCGTCTTATCGGCAGATGCATAAGCGCGTCCGCTCCCAATATGCGCTCCGTCGCCGTGCAAGATTCTTTGCTTTCTCCATCCCTGCAAGGTGTGGTAGGCTACACCCAATTGCTCAGCGGCTTTCTTTGGTCCAATTTCATCACTTAATCTTACCGCTTCTTCTTTGAATGCTTTGTCGTACCGATTCATTGCTTCTCATCCCCTCGTCAACTTTCATTTTATTTCATACGAGGGTGTTTATCGACTGCATTTTTATCGTAGCGCTCCAAACTGGCAGAAAGTAAAATGATGCAAGAAGGATTACCGTATCGTGATAAGAACTATTTCAAAGATGGTACAATGAACGAAAGCACAAAAGGTGCTCATGAGTTAGCACCACCACAGCCTGGAGGCTTTCCTGGATTTAAACCTAAAATATGAGGTGGAGAATTTGGATAGTAATTTTGAACAAGCCAAAAAAAGAGTGAAAAACATTAAATGGGAAAAAGTAGGGGGGGGATAAACCTTCTTATACTGTTTTAGTAACAGAGTTTATTAGAAGAGGGAATATTTTTTTAGACTTTAATTCCAAGGATGATAATAGACGTGCTGTATTTAATGCAGCTGAAATTGTCCAGTTTGATATACCTAGTTATATAAAAGAAGATTGTGTTAAGTTAGTTAACTCAAACATTGATTGGGTTACAGAATATCTTTGTGAATTTTATCTTGAATGGGCATACGTAGTTGACAATCAATTACCAATTGCCTTGAAGTTTAATGATTTATATGATCCCATTATTAAGCTGTTTGAGAGAGGTGGGAGAATCAGTTATCACCATAATGAGTTAGTATGTGGAAAATATGCATGGCCGCGCAATTCAGGGGCTTTATCTAGAGGACTTCCTCCACAAGATATTAAGGATGAAGTTCTGGATGCACTTGATACAGAAAATAAAGATATATAAAAAATATTGAAACTGGTCTTGCTCCTTTTTAGGCAATTGTCTAAGAAAAGGTCAGGATTCTTCTTATGATGGGGCTAGCCAATGCCGAATGAATCCATCATTCAACCTATAACACAATTACCCCATGTAATACCCGTATAAAGATTTCGTCATTTTCTTTGTACGCACTACAATGCTTTAATTTTATAACCTAAATAACTCTATTCCGTTACAATGAACAGGTTGATTATGGTCAGATCTGACCATAATCAACCTGTTTTTTATTATGTTCGCTTCACCGTTACAGAGATGGAATTGATTGTTAAAATAGGAGATATTCGTCAATTCTCTAACGCTGACAAGCTAGCCTGTTTTGCCAGAATCACCCGTGTCCATTTTAGTTTAGGCGGACCAAGCCAGTGGTCAAGGAAATCCTGTACTGAGTGCATGACGAAGAACAAGACAGAGTATAGGGTGGCAACTCTAACAGAGCGACAAGTAAATTAATATAATGGTAGTAATTGAAAACCTTCAACATTAGGAAAATCGCTTCTCCATTCTCGTTTCCCTCGCTGTTGTCTTCCTTAGTCAGTTCACGTTTTAAGTGATACTTAAGTCATTACGACTTTTTTCATATCCCTATCCGATTTTCCTGAAATAACATTCTCTGTGCATACTAGATCGTTTATTTGGATTATTATCCCTTGAAAGGATATATAGATTTTAAATCTAGCCATGCATGAAAGCTAAGTGAATTTTGCATGAATAATAGTAAGTAATTGTTGATAATCCTTTCTTTTAAGCTAGGATATTGAGACTTGAAATTCAAAATCTCATATTATATACAAAAAAACAGGTGGAAAATTAGGTATTTTGATGTAATAATGGGTAAGGTAAATAATTGAAAATGAAGTTCTATATTTCATATATCTTTTATAAACAAGGAGAAATGAGAAATGAAAAGACAGGCAAAAAATATAATAGCTGGGGTCGTTTCTATCAGTATATTGCTGCAAGGCGGTATGGCTGCGGCGAAAGAAGCAACTATGCCAAACCAAGAAGCATTGAAAAATCGGCAGGTGTATGCGAGCGCAAGTGCTGCAAGCTTTAAGGATATAAAGGGACACTGGGCAGAAGCGACGATCAAGCAGGCAATAGCGGATGGATATCTTAAGGGATACTCGGATGGAACGTTTAAGCCCAATGGCCTCATTACACGTGCTGAACTTGCGAGTGTGCTTGTACGAATAACGAAAAATAAAAAGGATGGAAGCAAGCTGAGCTTTACCGATGTACCGAGCAGCTATTGGGCAGCAAGTGCTATTGAAGGCGCAGTAGGAGCTGGTTTTATTAAGGCAGGCGATGCGCCAGGAGGCAAGTTTAAACCCAATGAAGCGATGACTCGATATGATATGGCGAAGTGGTTTTCACAGGGTCTGGTGCGCAGTGAAGCTAGTTTTGAAACGGCATTGAAAGAGGTAGAAGGTACGTTATTGCCATTTACCGAGACGTATAAGACAGGTATTAGCAAAACCCAAACGCCATACATCGCGCTTGCACGTGGAACAGGATTGATGAAAGGAAATCCAGATGACAGCTTTGGACTGGAAAATACAACGACGCGAGCAGAGGTTGCGGTCATGCTTTATCGCTATTTAAGAATTGAGGGAAGCAAGGCGGAAAGCTATAGAGGATTAAATGAATTGAGAGAAGTTGGACTGTATAGTACGAATGCGGTTAGCCTTGGCAATGCGACATGGTCCAAAGATAGTAAGGATGTTGTGGCACCTGTTTATAACATCATGGGGAAAAAATTTATTATGAAGGGGAAACGGGGCAGCTTTATTTTGCATAAAATGATAGTAGTAGATATTTCGAAACCGTTGGGAACGGAGGAGAGAGGTATCTATGGAAGTATGTTTGATACAAGAATGGGCGCATCTTTTCTCATTTATACGGAGACAACTGTTACGGCTGAAAAGAAGATGAAATACCCCGATGAATATCAAGATAGTTATGATTTTTTAGGGGGATCAGTTATTTTTGGTGATTCACCTGAGCGGTTTGGATATGAAACGGTGCCAAGAAATTATGGTCCTTATACAAAATACAACGACTTTTCAGACTTTTTACAAGTGGGAAAACCGAGAACGATCTGGACCACTATTGGTTCTACATATGGTATGCAATGGATTACTTCATCTGATGGCACTGTAGGCACAATTATGCTGAACAGAAAATAAGCGGGGAAGATGCAAAGGTGAGAAATTTTTTTGTGGTAATGGGTGTTTTACTGATTCTAGTTGCTACAGGGTCAGTAAATTTTGTTGCCGCAGCTGTAGAGGATGAAACGATTCAAGCTGACGAAATTGAACTTCCTCCAGCTGGCGATATTACATTTGAGCCTCTGTCTGCTGGGTATACAGGCTCCAAACAGCATAAGCATTATAAAGTAGTAGCGGGAGACATCGTCAAGCCCAAAATCATTTGGACGCAATTGGATGATGGCAGCTTTAGGGCGGAATCTTCTGAGTCAGAGGCTGAAGGTTATCCAAGATTAGCTAATGCGGCTAATATGAATACGGGTGCAGATCGAAATACGAATCCATATCCAGTCCCAACTTCATTCGTTGGTGTAACGGATATGTCACTGTATGCACCACGAAGCTTTGTAGATGTAAATAACGAGGCACATGCTATGCAGGCGGGGGAGTATTCCCTCTCTAGTAATTCGAGTGAACATAGATTTGTGAATATGGAACGATATCCAGGTTCATTTGGAGATTGGCTGAATGCTGGTAGAACGAATAAAAACTATTTGGTCTATAAAGTAACCACAGGTGGTCCAAATCATCAGATTAGCAATCCATTAGGGATTTTTAGACCAGGAGGCGTGTGGCAGAAATATGGGGTTCATTATATTTTTGAAACATTATTAATTTGGCGTGGGGTCGATAAGCAAACGAAAGAAATACGAATTATTGGAGAGTCGCCTGCCTCCATTGGAGCGACAAGTCAGATGAAGGCTGAAATAAAGACGGATGGCTTTAAGCCTTTAGGCTGGCAGAACATGACGAATAGGGTGACGTGGAAAAGTGATCGCTCGGCCGTCATTTCCGTCGATGAACAGACTGGTTTAGCAACGGCACATAGCCGAGGCTCGGCTGTTATTACAGCGAATTGGAAAGACGATGGGGCAAATGGGTATAACATCACGGCGAGAATTACGCTGACGGTGGGAGCTACCGCGTGTACAGGAGCAAGCTGCGAACCTTCGGACATGTGCGTTCCAACGCCGGGTCTAAGTAGAAGTCAAACCTCGATAACGCCGGATGCCCGAGGCGAGATTCGGGCAGATGCGCGAAGAGCAGAGCAGTTCGATGTGAGCAAGGGGATTCCGAGCAGTGACGCGCTATATGCGAATGTATTCGGCAAAGCCTATCTCTTTGACTATACATTTGATCAAGAAATAGGTACCTGTACGTTTAAAATTCCGGTGTCGAAAACGTATACGTTAAAGTGGGAGACCGAGGAATCGGATGGGACCGATTCGGATGGCAACCCGAGAACCCGAACGGTTCGCCATCAGGAAACCGAAACAGTGACGAATATATATGACGTGGAACGACCGTTTGCCTACTGGGAAATCACGACGTTCGATGCGTGGGGACTGAAGCAAGCAACGCTGAATCAATATGCACTGCCCTATGGAGCGATTACGCTGCTGCCAAACGGCTATACCGCGCCTGATGTGCAAGGGGGCGTGACGGCTGAGCATATGGAGAAGCCGCCATATCGTGCGAAAGTACTGGCGGGCGAAACGCTTGATGGCGGCAGCGAGCGTCCGAGCGTGCCGTCGGAGGACTGGACCGAAGAAGCGGAAGGACAGGTTGGGCGCATCAAGGTATGGAATGACCGTCTGGATTTCGACGGCTCCGTCATTATGGATGACGTGCAGCAGGACGATGAAACGCCAGAGCCGATTGATATCGTAGAAGCCGAGGAGATCGGGGAGGATGTGCTCTACGAAAGCGGTTTGATCATACCCGGTACGCGGGCGAACAGCCGGGATGAGCCGAGTGATGGCATCCTGTCGTACGAGAGCCTGCTGAGCATCAATGGGGAGGGGGATGTTCAAACGTTCCCGATTGAAGGGCTCAATACGGTGACCGTCCACACCCCGGTGGTCAATGATTCCGAAGCACCAGATGAAAATCGCGGCTTTGATCAGAGCGTCATCCCGAATATGGCGCGAACGGTGCTTGTGCTGGGACGGGAGTTTTCCGTCGACTTTGATGAGACGGCGCCGCATTTGAATCAGCTCGGATACGGCAACCGGGACTATGCGAGATATACGCGAAACAAACGAATTGTATTCCCGTTTGATGTGTACCATGGGAGCACCTTCTATCCCGCGCAAACGTGGATTGATTATCCTGTCGGAGCAGCGAAGCAAACGTACCGCATTCCGGTCTGGGTACCGGAAGGGAACTACGATGCGGTGACGCAGGCGTGGGCGATTAATACACCGGATGGCTCGTCGGCGTATCAGACGGACTTGAATGGGGATCTCGCGAACTATGGAGCGAGCCGCACGCTGCTCTTTACGGTGCAAGGCCGCATTTCAGATTTCACCATTACGGACATTGGCGATCTGCGCTATGAATCGGTGTTTCGCACGGCGAAAGGCTCGAAGCAGCATTCAGGTTATGTCTATGAATCGGGTGGACGGACGAAGGATCGAGAAGAGACGAATCTAGCGAGCCAGCCTTCACGGCTATTGCCGATTCGGCCAGGCTCGCATCCAAGGGAAGCGGCTACGGTGCCGCATAATGGCTATCCCATCTCGTTCTACTTTGAAACCATCGGGAGCTATAGCGGCAAGGACGCAGGTATTCAAATCCAGCCAAGCTTCTGGTTTGTGAGCAAGCAGGGAGGAAGCGCGCAGGAGGTGGACTTGTACTACGACGTATCCGGTCCACGGAATAAGCTGATTAAGGTTGGCTCGGCGCGCGATCAGGAGCTGTACAGCCGAACGTATCAGCTGGCCGATCTGCTGCGCGGGGTGACGACGACCTCGCTGAGCCAAGCAGCGAGCTATGAGTATGACTATCTGTTATCACCAGCGAATCGGTTTGGCGCTTCGTGGGAGAAGTTCTGGAAGCACTACATTACGCGGAAAACGGTTATTAGTGCAGGATACAGCCTAGAAGAGCTGTCGTATGCGTCCCGCACGCTAGTGGGGCCAAGCGGTTCACAGGTGCCAGCTAGTGTGAATGCGGTGCAAGCGCTGCGGAGCGTGCAGCGGTGGTACGGGGAGTACAGCCTGCCAATCGCACCGTATGTGCTGCCGAAGGGCACGAATATTTTAGAGGTGGCCAGGCAAAACGGCGGGGCGCTCAATGGCAGTGAGGCCGCGTTTTTGAAAAACGGCTATCTGATGGTTCATTTTGATCTAAGCGCCTACCAGCAGGAGCGCAAGGCGAATCCGGAAATCCGGTATGACGCGCCGATGGCGAATATGTGGGAAATTGAAGGACAGCCGCTTAGCAGCGTGAGCTATAGCGGTCAGACGTACCGCTTTCAATATGGGGATATTGCAATGTTTGAATCGAGCTTCTCGGTGCGTAACGACTTCCAAGGCACGGGGAGATAGAACGGGTAAGCGAGGAGGTGTACAATGGCTGGCAAGCAGGTTGTATTTAAACCGGATGAAGTGAGGCGCCTGCAGCAGCAGATGGTGCGAATCGGAGCGGACACGGATGAGCTGCGACGGCGGGTGAGCGGAAAGATCGCGAGCTGGGACCGCTCTTTGCCGATGCTGAGCAGCCTGGAGCAGATTCAGCGGCAGTTGACGGGCTTGACGCAGGAAGCCGAGCAGATGACGGAAGTGATCAGCAAAGCACTGAAGGGCATCGAGCGGGTGCAGGCGGAAGCGGCGCAGGAAGCGAAGCAGCTGGCGAAGGGGCTGAGCGGGCTGGAGCGTGTTGACCTGTTGAAGCGGGTAGGGACGACAGGCGGCGGCAGCTATACGCCCGTGCCTGTCACCTTCCGCCCGATGGTGACGAACCTAATCGACCGGATCTTGCCGCAAGCCAGCCGGGACCGCTGGTCGAGCGATCCGTTGGTGAAGGAGCTGCGGCGGGTCGCAGGCCTGCAAGGTGCGACAGCGGCGGAGAAGCTGGATGCGGAAATGAAGCTGGAGGCGATCTTCGCGGAGCGGGATCTGATCGCGAAGGCGCAGACAGCGTATGCGGTGTACAAGCAGTTCGGCAATCATCTGCTGATGGCGGAGATGCACAAGCAGGCGGAGATTAGCCGAGAGAAGCTGAAGGAGCTTGGCGTAGCAGAGAGCTATTTTGCACCAAACGTCAATATGACGAGCTATTTCAAGCAGGTGCCGCTGCTGGCGTGTGAGTATGATCCATCGTTTGCGCTGGAAGGGGATCTGACGACGCGGGTGCCGCTGCCGGACAACGCTCGCTATTTGTTTATGGTGATGATGGCGCAAACGCCGGGTCCGACGGGCGAACTGGCGAGGGTGCAGCTCAAGGAAATTCATGCGCTGCAGCAAACGATACGAGACGCTGCGGGAGGCTTAGTAACGGATGTCCAGCAGGGGCAAGTAAAAAGCGGACTGCTGAACGTGCTGACGATTTTGCAGAGCATGCAGGCATTAAGCAAATACGATCCCCCGCCAAAGGAAGTTATCGTCGAGGAAAAGCCGGGCATGCTGGAGAAGTTCGGGCAGGATGCGATGCAAAGCCTTGAGATCTACTGGAGCGTGATAAAAAACCAAGCTGCAGTGGAATGGGCTGCGATTAAGCAAACCGGAAATAGCATAGCGGAAGTGGCAACGGATTTATACAATGCTCACGTTGATCGAGCGAACAAGAGCAACGACTCGGTGTATGATTTTTTTAACAACGCGACGATGGGCTTAATCAGTGTACCAGGTGAGTTTTGGAAGGGACATGAGAATCGAACGGCGAATCGGAATGAGTCGGTGTCTGCGTACTTGGATTATTTGAGCCTGGGTTTAACGGGGATGGTGCAGGGAGCGTTCGCGCCGAAAAATCCGAATTCCAAGGAGCATGTACAGGATGTAATCGGAGTACTCGGCTTATTGTTCTCGGTTAAAATAAAGGCACCAGGAGGGATTGAACCGACGGTACCGAAAAGTCCAGCGGTTAAACCGGAGGGTGCAGGAAGTGGCAGTGGACTAGGCTTTGGCAATCAGCTTGTGACCCCTGAGGGGATGGAGAAGATTGGTGTAGTAAGCGAGGGTTCGGGTGGTCAAAATTTACTATCAAGTATAGGGAAAGTAGATAAAGCTCCATCAACAGTTAAATACTTGGAAGACGGTATTAGAAATGAGCCGTTTGAGCATGGTCTGTTTTTCGATAAAGACGGCAATGTGATTGGTAAATTAATCTCTGATGGTGAACAAGCAAAAATTGATCTTTCTTCTTATAAAGATATAGCAAAGGATACTATATTTACTCATAATCATCCTAGTAGCAGTAGGTTTAGTATTGCGGACCTAGAAACAGTGGTATATTTCGATATGGCAGAAATAAGAGCTGTGACTCCAAACGGGGTAACGTTTAGTATTAGTAGAGGCACTGGAGGATGGGCGATACATCCACTGGATGTTGAGAAATTTTTTAAACAAACACAAAGAGAACTTGCTGGTGACCCTACGGTTCAAGCATTATTTAAAGAAGGTAACACAGAAGCAGTTTGGGATATATTATATAGTAAAATGGCAGAGAAAATGGGAGGGGAATTTAGTGTTTTTAAATAATGATGAAAGAATTAATTCGAAATTTCTTTACAGAAAACCTACAGTTATGGGGGTTTTGGACGATAGTGATAACGATCCCAATGATATGAGTTGGATGTTTGATAACTCATGGGAGTTGTTAAAAGTAAAATTTTCAGAAAGTTCATTTCAGGAGTTAGTTATAGGATTGGTGGAAATATTTAGAGGGGGACAACCGAACTATTCATCACTTGGTGAAATGTTTGGTAACGATACTAATGTGGAGGAAGATGTTGAGAAGATAGTATACAGAATAACTACTATTGAAAGAATTTTAAATGATATGATGAAAGTCGAGATGCACCTTGATCCTATGAATCGAAATATTAATGATCTGTTTTTGTATCTTCGGGAAGGTTTGAATATATCAAACCTTAGTGAGATGCTTATCCAAAAATACGAGGGTTTATCTATAGAATATAATGACAAGTTTATTATTACAGATAAAGATTATAGGATTATCATTTTATGAAAATAATTGAAGATTCGAATTAATTCATAGTACAAATCAACAACGCCACAATGCGAGTTAACTGCCGTGCTGTAGTTTCATTTTTATCCGCCGCTAATACCAAACAATATAATCATACAAGTGGCGGCTGTTCAAAAATCCCCTACCCAGTGCCGAATGAACTCATCATTCAACCATTAACACATTTAATCTATGTAATTTCATTATAAAGATTTAGTTCATTTTGTTAGTACGCACATAAATGCTTTAATTTCGCAACCTAAGTAACGCTATTCCTTTACACGATGCAGGTCGATTATGGTCAGAGACTTCCATAATTGGCCTGTTTTTTGTATTGTTCGCTTTCTTGAGGTTTTCTAATGCTGCGGCGGGTGGCAGGCCTGAAAGGTGCGACAGTACAAGCAGTTCGGCAATCATCTGCTGATGGCAGAGATGCACAAGCAGGCGGAGATTAACCGAGAGAAGCTGAAGGAGCTTGGGTTAACTCTGTCCAGATTTTGAATACAAGCTCACGGGGGGCTTTGAGCAACCGGGTCACGATAGTCTCTGTTCCATTGACCGCTGTAGTAGTGCTGCTGGCTGAATGGTTTTGTGACATTAGATAATCATTCGATATGTTTTAAATGGTATATATACTTGCTTATACAACAGAAATATTCATATAAAGGAAAATATATTTTTAAGTGCTTTTAAGGTGTAAGATGTTAGGCGGAGCTTGGGCTGCAATCGAATGAGCGGGTAGAAATTTGTCGAAAAAGTGTTAGATTAGTTAAAAAGTTGGATGCTTTTACCGATATAGTAACTACACAATATTCATTTTTAAAAAGGGGATAACTCATGGCTTTAAAAAACTCGCGTTTTATTCGCGCACTACTCACATTCTGTTCCCTCCGTCAGACAGCCGGGCGAATTGTGCTGTCTACCCTGCTAATCGTCATTGTCTGTGTTTCGGTACTTTCGTTTACGTTTTATGCTCCCACCTCAAATGAGGTCAGGGGTCAATTGGAGAAACAAATGGAATTGAATACGAGGCTGCTGGCCAAGGAAGTTGACAGCAGAATGAAA
This sequence comes from Paenibacillus sp. KS-LC4, assembly GCF_036894955.1. Taxonomy (NCBI): domain Bacteria; kingdom Bacillati; phylum Bacillota; class Bacilli; order Caryophanales; family Paenibacillaceae; genus Paenibacillus; species Paenibacillus sp. KS-LC4. Next base: position 1,313,409 of record NZ_CP145905.1, read on the forward strand.
GAGAAGCAGACCATCATTAAAATGCTAGCGGAGGCAGGCGCAGATTTAGGCGATGACAAACAGAAGCATATGGACTTGATTGCCAAGTCACAGAAGCTGCATCCTGAATTCACAACGATTTTGTATTCACCTGATACGACGGGGAAGTTTGCAATTGACGCGAACGGCAAGGAATATGACTTATCTGAGCGTCCCTATATAAAAGAGATACAAGCAGGACTCCCTTACGTCTCTAATCCGATTATTTCTAAAGTAGATAATAAGCTTGGCGTTGCTATTGGTGCTCCTGTAATGAAGGATGGTCAACCCGTTGGTTTTTATACAGCAGGATATCCGATTAATGAGGTTGTCGATAACATTGCTCACTTTAAGCAAGGCGAGACGGGAAAAGCGCTTATGATGACTGCGGATGGAACATTTATTTATTATCCGGACGAGTCCTTTATTTTAAACAAAAAGCTTGCGGATTTGAACAACCCTGCACTGGATGAAGGATTTGCTGATGCGCTTCAGGGCAATTACAAGGCCATTCATTCCCATGAAGCAGGGTTCGATCAGTTATCCTATTTCACGAAAACGGATATCAATTGGATCGTTGTCACTTATGTGCATGAAAGCGAGTTTTTAAAATCGGTTAATGATTTGCTGAAGCTCATAATAATCGTAGGGCTGATCATTGTTGTGGGTGCGATGCTGCTCAGCGTATTAATAGCGCTCAGAATTGTACATCCTATCCGTCAATTGACACACGGAATTGATTTGCTGGCACAAGGCGATCTCACGTATCGCATTCCGGTCAAAGGCAAAAACGATATTAGCGTGGCTCTTCATTCTTTTAATGCAGCAGGAGATCAAATGCATCAATTAATGAAGGGCGTTGCAGACTTATCTGATCAATTGACGGAGTCTGCGAAGCAGCTTGCGGCAGGTGCCGATCAAGGTGCTCATGCAGCGCAGAGCATTTCCGAGGCTATATTGGTCGTGGCCGAAAGCTCGGAGCGGCAAACGTCCAGCGTACAAGATGGCAGCGATGCAGCGGAAAATATTGCTGTGCAAATTAACGGAGTCGCTGCGCATAGCTCAGATGTATCGGCCATTGCCTCTGAGGCGACTACCCTGGCAACGGACGGCTCAGCCGCAATGAATCAGCTTGGTGGAAAAATGGACGAGATGGAGCTCGGCATTCGCGAGTTGTCCGGCACGATTCAAGATCTTAGCGGCTTGTCCGCTAAAATTGGTGAGGTTGTAGTTAGCATAAGCAACATCGCTCGCCAGACGAATATTCTCTCCTTAAATGCGGCGATTGAAGCGTCGCGCTCAGGTGAAGCAGGGCGAGGTTTTGCCGTCGTTGCTGATGAGATTCGGAAGCTGGCTGGACAATCAATGGCATCCGCAGAGCAAATTGCCGGCTTCATTGGCAGCATTCAGCTTGAGATTAAGCGAACTCTTCATGCGTCTGAACAGACCGTTGAGCAAGCAGCCCAAGGCAAACAAGCCGGAGAAGCGGCGAATGAGCTGTTTACGCACATTCGCTCATCTGTGGAACAGGTTGCAGACAGCATCCGAAGTGTTTCGACTGCCGCTGAGGAAATCGTCTCAGGCACAGGCAGCTTGGTTGAATCCATTCGTCATATTGCCGATTCCGCCAGTGAAACCGCTGCTGAATCTGAAAATGTCTCTGCCGCCGCACAGCAGCAAATGGCATCAATGGAGGAAGTCGCTTCCTCCTCAGCGGAGCTTGCTAACATGGCAGAGAAGCTTCGCACGCAAATTGATCAATTTAAGCTATAGTAGGTTGAGCGGTAAAAGGTAATAGGAATAGGTAAACCGACAAAAACCGTTTCTTTGTTAAAGGCAAGCTTGGCCTGCCATTAACGAAAGGAACGGTTTTTGTTGAGGTTGCAAGTAGTTTTGTATAGTTTTGCCTCTATGTGTTACAAGCCGTTCGCTTCTCCATTAACCGAAATGCCCAGACGGTTGAAAATATTGGTATGGGTGCTTGGCAGGGAGCTGTCCTGCGGCAATTTGCCATTGTTCAAGGTGACGAGCATAGCCGAAAGCTCATTAAACCAAGCTTCATCGCTCGTCGCAAGCGCAAGGTCGATCAACTGCGTCAATTGCTGTACCGTATACAGTGGTGACGAACGCAGTGGATGAACCTGTGAAGCTGCCAGCGTAATCGTTCTGCCGATAGCAAGCTCGTTGTCGCATGCCGTTACATATAGTCGTACCGTGCCGTGGGAAGCATCAACGCTTTCTACAAAGCCGAGCATTAGCTCGCCGTTTCCTGTCGTTCCGTTCATCCAGTCGCCCGGTTTAATTATCATCTCATTAATCATTCCAGTCACCACCTGTCGTTTAATGGAACCTGCAATTATGCCCGCTTGTTTCAAAATCCATTACAATTTTAGTAATAATACTGTAATTATAATTTATACAGTTACAGCTGTCAATCGTTACTCTCTCTTTGCCCGCTAATGAGCTGTGAGCGGTATTGCTTGGGCGAAACACCTCTAATTTTCTTGAAAGCTTTGGAAAAGGAGAAGAGGTCGGGAAAGCCGATGGAGCTGGCGATTTCCGATAACGTATAGCTGGTTTGTGCCAGAAGCCGCGTGGCTTCTCCCATTTTTAATCGCTGGATGTATTGAACCGGTGTAGTGCCGTATGCTTTGCTGAATTGTTTAGTAAAGTGCGTGCGATTATGAAAAAGACTCAGCCATGCGAGATCGGTATTTAGCGAACCAAAGTGGCTGACGAGCTGCAAAAGCTGCTGCATAAACTCGGCAGCCTGTAAGCAGAAGGCGTGAAATGATAGATTTCCAGCCATTCATGATGATCCTCACGCATATTCGCTCTCATCATTAATACCCTCTTTTTTCCATGTTTAAACGTGCTTGTCCTACAATCTACTAATCTAGTTTTACTTATCTAGCGCTGTAAAAATAGATAGCCCTCCTCAGTATAGCAAATGATTCAATGTCACAAAATGACAAGTTTAAATCGCCGCGAAATGACCTTGCCCTTAGCGCTGCTGCAATTCCAGAGCGAATATTCGACCAATTATCTGGGGCCTCTGACCAGAGTAGTACTGATCGGGCTGCCGGAGCATTGAAGGGCTAGAAGGAGCGCGCGCCGCGAGGATGTAGCTCCTTTTTTTCTTTAACAGGAGCTGTTAACAAGCTTTATGCTTATTAGCGGCTTTTTTTGTGCAAAATTACAGTATGCAATCGCATGCGACGGAAGTCTTTTAATTATTCCTTGACTGGAATATTCCTATAATGGTATATTCAATTCGGGAAAACGAAAGCATCTTCATTGCGCTGACTTCCCATGATTTTAACAGCGCCATTCAGCATATTATCCGACCTGACATGACCCGCCTGCGGATTATGAGGCGAGCGGTTGGACAACTTGGAGCTTTACTTAAGGCAGGTTGAAGGAACGGAGACGGGAAAGCAAGTCAAACAAACATTCAGGAGGCAATCACAATGACGAATAAACTAAGCTTTAAGGTTGAAGGACAGGTACTTACGATGGAGCGGATTTTTGACGCGCCGCATGCACTCGTGTTTGAAGCACATTCGACGGCGGAGCATTTGAAGCATTGGTGGGGACCGAATGGCTGGATTTTATCAGCTTGCACAATAGATTTTAGACCGGGCGGCGTATGGCATTATTGTATGAAATGCGTCGACGAGAACCAAGGGGACTTTTTCGGCTTTGAATCGTGGGGTAAGGGCGTTTATAACGAAATTGTGACAAATGAAAAGATTGCTTATGTCGACTATTTCTCCGACGCCGAGGGCAATGAATCTGCGGATATGCCGGCGGCTGACGTCATCATGACATTTGAAGCGACAGCCGATGGCAAAACCAAGTTCGTGAGCGTGACCCGCTACCCAACCGAGGAAGCACTCAAAACGGTAGTCGAAATGGGAATGGAGCAGGGCATCAGCGAAACGTCGGATCGCCTAGTCGCCTACTTGGCAGAGCTGCTGAAATAACGATAACGCCATTAGGGGTGGAAAAATAAAGCGAGTCAGCAATCTTCCCGTTTCTATCGGACTGCTGTTTAATTATAAAAGGGACAAGCGCTGCCGTTTAAGCAGCGCTTGTCTTTTTCTATTCCGCAGTCTTGTGGCGACATTTTGCCGAGTCATGCCTTATTTCGGAAAGAGCTGCTCCTGAGCCGATTCTGCCATGTAGGTGATCGGAGCTTGCAGTGTTTCCAGTCCGCTCATGTAGGGACGCAGCGCTGCTGGAATATAAATCGACCCGTCCTCCAGCTGATGATTTTCCAGCAGCGGGATGAGAATGCGCGGCGTTGCAACCGCCGTATTGTTAAGCGTGTGGCAGTAGCGAAGCTTGCCCTCCGCATCGCGATAGCGAATATTCGACCGCCGCGCCTGAAAATCATGTACATTCGACGACGAATGCGTCTCGCCATAAGCTTGCCTGCTTGGCATCCACGTCTCAATGTCGAACTGCTTTACATTTTTTTGCGACATATCCCCGGTACATACCGCAACAACCCGATAGGGCAGCTCCAGCAATTGCAGCAGTTGCTCCGCATTCGCTGTTATTTCGTGGAGCAGCGCCTCCGAAAGGTCAGGATCGGCTTCGCAAAGCACGACCTGCTCCACCTTCGCAAACTGATGCACGCGGTAGAGGCCGCGCACATCCCGTCCAGCCGAGCCGACCTCGCTGCGGAAGCAGGCGGTTGCTGCGGTAAGCCGAATCGGCTCGGCAGCATCGACGATTTCATTATCGTAATAGGCGACTAGCGGCACTTCCGACGTCCCGATCAGCCAGCGATTTTCGCCGTCAATGCGGTAAGCCGAATCTGTGCCCGACGGGAAATAGCCCGTATTGTACATCGCTTCCTCTCTCACCATCAGAGGCACATCAAGCAGCGTAAAACCGCGCTCCAGCAAATAGTCGAGCGCAAGCTGCTGTACGGCGCGGTGCAGCAGGGCGCCTGCGCCTTTCAAATAGTAGCTGCGCGAGCCTGCTGTGCGAACACCTCGACTAATATCAATCATGCCATGCAGCTCGCCAAGCTCCACATGATCCCGCAGCGCAAAGGAGGGAGCCGGGATGCTGCCCATTCGGCGAATTTCCACATTGTCCGCATCCGACTTGCCAATGGGTGTATCGGGCGACGGCGGATTTGGCACCTCCAGCATGAGCTGGCGGAATCGCTGCTCGGCTTCAAGCAGCTGCTCCTCACAAGGCTTTAGCTGCTCATTAATTTTCGCTACCGTTTGCTTCAATTGCTCGGCCTGCTCGGTTGCTTTGTCCTTCTCGGTTGCTTTGTTCTGCTCCGTTGCTTCGCCCTGCTCACCCCCTTGCGCCGCCCGTGGCTTTTCCCGCCTCGCCTTTACGCTCTGCATCAGCTTCGCAATGCGCTGCGAATGCGTATTGCGCTCCTGCCTGAGCTGGTCCGCCTGCTGCTGCAGCTCGCGTCTGCGAGTATCTGCCTCAAGCAGCTGCTGAACGTCAAAATTCAGCCCCTTACGCTCCGCCGCCTGCTGCACCAGCTCCTTGTTTTCGCGAATCCATTTCATGTCCAGCATGTTACCGCGCTCCTTCACCGTTTAAATAAAAACGCAAAAAACGCTCCTCATCCTTTTGGGACGAGGAGCGTTAAACTCGCGGTGCCACCCAACTTGACCGGACGGCAATGCCGAACGATCCGCTTTGGTTCCGCGATAACGGGCGGGCCCGGTAAACTTAGGAGAAGTGCTATGCATCTCTCTTGACGAGAACGCCTCGGAGTTGGATTCTCGTCATCAGCAAGTCGTAGTAATGAAATTAAAATGTATTATAACGTGCGCTGCTGATGAAAGCAAGCTTGAATTGTTTTACATGTTGTTCTTCTGTGATAATGTCACCCCATAACTGTTCTGAGATAATGTCACTATGGGACAGGAGACAATTACATTGACGAGAAAAGAACTGAAGAAGATCCATGTGGTGCAGAAAATAGGGGATGGACATCTGACAAACAGCGAGGGGGCTTTGACGCTAGGAATTTCCGTTAGACAAATCATTCGACTGAAGAACAAATATAAAGCAGAAGGAGAATCAGGCATTGCCCATAAAAATCGGGGAAGGAAGCCGATACACGCATTAAAGGAAGACATAAAAGAACGAGCAGCCGAGTTATACACAGCAAAATATCAGGGCAGCAACAGTTGCCACTTTGCCGAGTTGCTCCAAGAGCATGAGAACATGGAACTGAGCCGTTCCAGTGTGAGACGTATTCTGCTCGCTAAAGGACTCAAACAAGCCAAGCAAAGACGCCAGACGAAGACTCACCAGCCTCGTCAGCGTAGAGCCCAAGCGGGCATGCTCTGGCAGATCGACGCGACCTCTTATGCATGGTTGGAGGAGCACACTCCCGCCTTTTCCTTGCATGCGGCTATTGATGATGCTACGGGCACTGTCGTTGGCGCTGTATTTCGCCCCAACGAATGTCGGGAGGGTTACTCGATTGTGATGCAACAGGGTATCCAGAAATATGGCATCCCGCTTAGCCTTTACAGCGACAGACACACGATCTTCCGCTCGCCCCATGAGAAGCTTACCGTCGAACAGGAACTTGCTGGCGAAACAAAGCCTCTCTCTCACTTTGGAAAGGCGATGGCTGAGCTACATATTGAACATATAAAAGCAACCACGCCACAAGCGAAAGGCCGTGTTGAACGCCTCTGGCTGACCTTACAGGATCGTCTGGTCATTGAGCTACGGCTGCTTGGCATCACCTCAATGGAAGAAGCAAACGTAGCGCTCCCACGGCTCATCGCGAAGCATAACAAGCAATTTGCCGTTGCTCCGCGTTCCAGCGAATCCGCCTACATGAAGCTCCGCGATAACGTTCAACTTGATCATATCTTTACGATCCGCGAGCTTCGAACGTTGGGGTCAGGCCATACCCTTTCTTATGCGGGTACGGTCTACACTTTCGCGGAACCCTCACCTCAGCGTTTTGACGCGAAATCAGTCGTTGAAGTGCGCCAGACGCTTTCAGGAGACGTGTTCATTTGGCATCGTGGACAAGCTTTGCAGCTCAAGAAAACAGAACGGCCTAAGCCCGAGCAAAAGAAAAAGGCGAGTTCTGCGCAGCCACGCAAACCCGCCAACGATCATCCGTGGAAAACCACGCATGACAACAACATCACTAAGCGTAACACAAAACCAAGTACGTTCCAAGACAAGATAAATTCGCAGCACAACGATTATTTAGAGGCCTCCTGGTAAGGGCGGCCTCCACGCTTACAAGTGACATTTTCATAGCACAGTTAAGGTGACATTTTCACAGACGATTGACAGCTTGAATTGTTTTACAAGGAATTATTTCAGCCAAGCATCAACCAACTCGGCGTTGTCTTCAACCCAAGCCTTCGCCGCTGCTTCTGGCGTTTCTCCGCCTTGAATGGCAACCATGACCTTCGCCATATCATCCGGCGTCCAGTTGAACTTGTCGAGGAACGCGTAAGCCTCCGCTTTGTCCTCCTTCAGCCCCTTGCGTACAAGCGTATGAATTTGTTCGGCGCCGCCGTAGACATTTTTCGGATCATCCAAATATTTCAGGTCCATCTTGGCGAACATCCAGTGTGGTGTCCAGCCTGTTACCACGATTGGCTCTTTATTGTCATAAGCCTTCTGAAGCTCCTGCGACATCGCAGCAGACGAGCTTTCAAGCAGCGTCCATTTGTCGCGCAGGCCGTATTCATCAAGTGCCTTTTCCGACGCCATCATAAGTCCGGCACCTGGCTCAATGCCGATAATTTTATAATCCAGCGCGGGGCCCGTCGTATCATTCAAGTCCTCAATGCTGTTAATATCCATATAAGCGGGAACGACAAGTCCGGTTTTGGTGCCTTCGAGGTTAGCGCCTAAATCCTCATATTGCCCCTGATATTTATCCGCATAAGAGGCGTGCGTGCTTGGAAGCCAAGCAGCAACGATGCCGTCGGCGCTTCCATCGGAGATGCCCGCCCACATTGGCCCGGCATCGACTTGGAGCATTTCAACCTTGTAGCCAAGCTTTTGCTCCAATACTTCTTTCACGACATAGGTACTGGCAATTTCGGAATCCCAAGCGACATAAGCAAGGGTAATGTCCTTGCTTCCGCCGGCGGAGGAACAGCCGGCGACCAATACAGCGAGCATAACGGCAGCAACTAGCATTTTCATCTTTTTCAATAGTAACACTCCTTCTAAAAATAGTTCGATTGCTATATCAGCTACTCCGTCGTGATGGCGGAGAGCACCTATAGTGATTTACGCCTTTTTCGTGCGGCGAATCGCATTTTGCGTCAAGCGGTCGAGAATAATCGCGAGTATAACGATGGCGATCCCCGCCTCAAAGCCAACGCCTGTGTTGCCCTGCGTCACCGCACGGTATACGTACGAGCCAACGCCCTGAGCGCCAATCATGGATGCGATAACGACCATTGAAAGCGACAGCATGATCGTCTGGTTGATGCCCGCCATAATGCTTGGCAGCGCAATCGGCAATTGCAGCTTGATCAGCTTCTGCGACGGTGTAGAGCCGAAGGCATCCGCCGCTTCCGTCAGCTCCTCTGGCACTTGGCGAATGCCAAGATTGGTCATCCGAATCGTCGGCGGAATCGCAAAAATAATCGAAGCGATGACGCCGGGTACGACGCCAAGCGAGAAGAAGGAGACGGCAGGCAGCAAGTATACGAAGGCCGGCATCGTCTGCATGAAGTCGAGAATCGGAGTAACGATATTTTGGATGCTATTTTTACGTGCACACAAAATGCCAACTGGAACACCGACTACTACGGAAATGAGGGCGGAGGTCAGCACGAGCGACAGCGTCTGCATCGTCTGGCTCCAATAGCCGAGATTATCAATAATGAGCAGGCCGACAAACGTAAACAGCGCCATGCGCCATTTGCCGAGAAACCAAGCTGCTGCGGTAAAGAGAATAATGAGTACGATCGCAGGGAGAAAGTCGAGTGCGGTATTTAATCCGCCAACCGTTTCGCCAATAACCACTTTAATAAGCTTGAAAAGCGGGCTGAGATGAGTTTCAAGCCATGCCTCCAGTGCCCCGATCCAATCCGCTAAAGGAATTTTCGGTATATTCATGCTTTAACACCTGCCTCTATTTCGGTATTGCCTGCGAGTGCGGCAAGCACTGCGCCTTTAATCACGATGCCCTTCAAGCGACCATTTTCACCGATGACGGCAACGGGCAAGCGCACACTGCCCATTAACTCAAACAGCTCATTGAGCAGCGTATCGGGCGTTACGGTTGGAACATCACGCTGGGTTAGCGATTCGAGCGTCAGCCCTTCCTTCAGCGCTTTCGCCGCATCATCCGCCGTGATGACACCAAGCAGTCGCATCTCCTTGTCGACCATATACAAGCTGGAGATGCTTCTCGCACGCATGAGCTGGAGCGCAACGCGCGGTCCCTTCTCATTCGTAATCGTCTCAGCCTTCGCCATGACATGGGAGGCGGTGAGCACCTTGGACAAATCGACGTCCTCGACGAAGCGCTCCACATATTTATTGGCAGGCTGCATTAAAATTTCTTCCGGCGACCCTATTTGCACAATGCTGCCATCCTTCATTAAGGCGATCTGGTCTCCGATGCGCAGCGCCTCATTCAAATCATGGGTGATGAAAATAATCGTTTTTTTCATCTTGGACTGGAGCTCCAGCAGCTCATCCTGCATATCCTTGCGGATCAGCGGATCAAGCGCACTGAACGCTTCATCCATCAGCAATACCTCGGGATCACTGGCAAGCCCTCTTGCAAGACCTACGCGCTGCTGCATCCCGCCGCTAAGCTGTTCGGGATAACTGTCGCCGTAGCCCTTCAAGCCGACAAGCTCTAACGATTGAAGCGCCATCTCCCGGCGCTTTGACTTCGCGATGCCCTGAACCTCAAGGCCGTATTCAATATTTTGCAATACGGTCCGATGCGGGAACAGCGCAAACTTCTGAAACACCATCCCGACATGCTTGCGACGAAACTGGCGAAGCTGCTCCGCCGTCATCTTGAGCACATCCTTGCCATTAAAAAGCACTTGTCCGCCCGTCGGCTCAATTAAACGATTCAATAAGCGAACGAGCGTCGATTTACCGCTTCCCGATAGGCCCATGATGACAAAAATTTGTCCGGCCTCTATCGAAAATTCGGCTTGATTCACACCGACAGTCAGCTTTGCTTCTTTTAAAATTTTTTCCTTTGACCAGCCCTTATCCAGCAGCGGTATTGCTTTTTTTGGGTCCGCACCGAATATTTTGGTCAGCTTCCTAGCCTCTATAATAGCCATGATGTACCCCCTCCACGATCCTTGGCACAGGAAGCGAGGTGGACGTTTTGCCTAACGCTTATTCACCAAGCTTCGAGTGTTCGTCTGCTAACAAGTGTAGTTGGATAACAATGTAAAGGTCAAAAGGCGTGAGCCTCTGTATACTTTGTGCAGTTATAACTTTACAAACTTTTCGTACAGAATACTCCTGATAGCTCCCTTTTTCATATCAACATGATTCTTTACATATCCCTAGCCGTTTGATTACAATACATGTTGTAGGATGAATGGGGTACGCCACTCCTCAGGAGGAACGACATGGATGAACTTGCAGCATTATCAGAAGAGCAGCGGGAGCAGCTGCTGAAGACGCGGCGGCGCGTCATTGAATCAATCGGCAAAAACATGGATCTATACGGCATTACGCTGTCCATCGGGCATTTATATGGCAATATGTATTTCAACCGCGAGCCTGTAACGCTGGACGAAATGAGTGCTACGATGGGAATGAGCAAAACGTCAATGAGCACCGGAATGCGGACATTATACGATCTGAAAATGATCAATAAAGTATGGGGCAAAGGCTCACGCAAGGATTTGTATGAGGTGGTGCCGGATTGGCACGAGAACTTCACGGATTTTTTCTCTATTAAATGGAGGAAGGCTGCTGAGCAAAATGTGCTTGCCTTATCCCGTTCTCTTAAGGAAATTGAACAGCTGGAGGAAAATCCAGAGCAATCCGAAGCCTTTCTTGATGTGCTCGCAAGCGACAGACAGAAGCTTAAGGAAGCGCTCGCTTATTATAGGTGGCTGGGACGGCTCATTGATGCTTTTGAATCAGGAGAAATTTATAAGTTGATTCCGAAGGAAGAGTAGACAGCAGAATATTGCACAGCACAATTAAGGGAAAAACATGCGTTTCGTGCAAGGCCGGTTGAATGCAACCGGTCTTTTCTGCGTCTCCATGCAGGGCATAGTGTAAAGACAAGCACCTAAAACCGATATAGTTACTAGACGTTCTTATCTACTATAATTTGGAATGGGGGATTTGCAGTGCTTCATGCGCTTCTCGTTCATGACCGCGTAATCGAAAGAGCGATTATTACAACTAGTTTTACGGAACAACATATACAAATTTCGACCCAAGGCAGGCTGGAGGATGCCTTGCTCTGGTTCAAGCAAGGCGGCGAGGCGGATATATGTCTGATTGACGCTTCATTGACAGAGGATGCTGAAGCTGCGTGCCGCACGATTCATGAGGCAAGCGGCAGCAAGGAGCTATACATCATTATGCTGCTGGATATAAAAGACAGACAACAACTGGAGCGGCTCTACACAGCTGGGATGAATGATTATTTATTGCGGCCCTTCGCCGCTGTAGAGCTTACGCGAAAGCTCTGCATGCTCCTGCAACTGAGAAAATCAGAGGCAGGGCTTGTGGAGACGGAGCTGGCGATGCTGCGTGCGAAGATTAAGCCGCATTTTTTATTTAATGCAATCGGAACTATTATTTTCATCAGCAAGCGGAATGCGGAGGAAGCGAGGGGACTGCTTCGCAGCTTAAGTGAATTTTTGCGGAGCAGCTTTGATTTTGAGAATAAGGCGGAGGCTGTGTCCTTTAAGGTTGAGCTTGCCCTCGTTAAAGCCTATCTGGACTTGGAGAAGGCGAGATTTGGCAGTCGCCTGCAAGTGAATTACGAGCTCAGAGCGACGCAGTTTCAGCTGCCGCCCTTTATCATTCAGACGCTGGTGGAAAATGCGATTCGCCATGGTATTACAGCCAAGCTCATTGGCGGCAGAGTTGACATTATTACGCTCAACGTTCATGGAGGCATTCGCGTCATTATTAAGGACGATGGAGTCGGTATTCCCGAGGAGCAGCTAGAAAGCTTTATGCGCAAAAGAAAGCAGCCGCCAGGCAGGCGTTTGCCGAGCGATCAGCAGCTGCGTCAGGGAATAGGGCTTGCGAATACTAATGAGCGTCTGCTCCGTCATTTTGGATCGGGACTGCACATTAGACGCCGCGAAAGCGGAGGCACGACCGTTACCTTTTTGATACCAGCACAACAGGGAGGGCAGTAAAATGTTGAACGTTGCGGTGGTGGATGATGAACATTGGGCGCTTGAGGAAATGAAGGAATATTTATCGAACTGTGAAGGAATCGGCTCCATTCAGCTTTATGATGACCCGCTGGAGGGACTTGCGGCTATTAAGCGAGAGCCGCCGGACGTCGTGTTCGTAGACGTCTATATGCCGCAAATTTCGGGTCTTACATTCGCGGAGGAGATGCTTGCTAATTGCCCAGGGACGGCTACCGTATTTGTCACGGCATTCGATAATCATGCGTTGCAGGCTTATGAGCTTAACGTGGAGGATTATATTTTGAAGCCAGTAGCTCCTCAGCGGCTTCAGCGAACGGTGGAGCGCGTGCTTCAACGTAGAAACGGGAGGAATAAAATGGCCGCCGAGGCGGTACAAAACAATGGCAGAGTCGACGTGCAATGCTTCGGCAAGCTGAACCTTTACGGGACAGCAGGGCCCGTCAAATGGAAGGTGCTGAAAACGAAGGAGCTGTTCGCGTATTTATGGATGAACCGGGAATGCCGCGTCGAAAAAATTATAGATGATGTTTTCTCAGGCATGGAGGATGCGAAGGCAAGGGCATACATTCATACTTGCGTTTATCAGCTTCGCCAGCTGTTGAAGCGCAATGGGCTCGACGGGCGGATTCGAATTAAATCGCTGCGGGAGAAGTATATTTTGACGGCCGAGCATATGTCCACCGATATGCTTGAATTTTCACTGCTGGCAAAACGGGCGGTCGATAGAGGCAATATATTTTTACTTCGACAGGCGGTTAATTTATACAAGGAGGAGGTGTTGACGGATATTCATAGCGTCTGGGTTTATCGGCTGCGTGAGCACTATAGATTAATCGGAGGCCTCGTTTTGGAGCGGTTGATTGAGGAGCTGCTGAATCAGGGAGATGTTCATGCAGCAACGGAGTATGCACTCGAATACTTAAACAAGGAGCCTTACGATGAGGGGGCCTTGTGGCTCGTAATCCGCTGTTATATGAGAGCTGGCAATCGGGTGAAGGCCAACACCGTTTTTAAGCAGTTTTGCAATCGCACTGCCGGGGAGCTTGGAGCATGTCCGCATGCCGAGCTAGTGGGTCGCTATGAGGCGCTCATGCAAGCAACCTGATAACCGTACATAAGAAGCTGCCTTTTGCTTAAGACAAAGGTGGCTTTTTTACGTTTTCGAAAATATGGAGAAAGGATACGATGTTTCCATCCATTTTAATTAAATTCGTTAAAATTCACTAAAAATCGACAAAAGATTCAGTTATGATTCAGAGCCGTTTGTTATTGTATAGGAAATAAGACGCAGCAAACAGCAAATCGGGAGGACGGAAGATGCATCGAATACTCGTGGTAGATGACTCTTCTTTTATGCGGCATTTAATCAAGCGATACATTGAAGAAGATCCGAAGCTTATAGTCGTAGGAGAAGCGAAAAATGGGGAGGAAGCTATTGCTGAAGCTCTTCGCTTGCGTCCAGACGTTATTACAATGGATGTGGAAATGCCCGGCATGGATGGCCTTACTGCCCTTTCGGAAATTATGCGACGCGTGCCGACCCCCGTTATTATACTCAGCTCCATCCAAAAATTTGGCGGGGAAGAGACCATTTTGGCGCTTCAGCGCGGAGCGGTGGATTTTGTCGCCAAGCCTTCAGGAGAATTGTCAGCCGATATTTATAAAGTAAAGTCAGAATTGTGTGAAAAAATAAAAAATGCAGCAGGAGCGCCGATTCAGCGGCTTCTGAAGCTCGCGGGCGTGCCGCAGGCGCAGCCTGCGACTCAGCCTCAGCTGAGAAAAACAAGCTTGGCCGCATCTATCGTTCGTGAGCTTATAGCTGTAGGCTCCTCTACCGGAGGGCCGCAAGCGCTAACCGTGCTGCTCAAAAGCTTGCCCGCTTCTTTTGAGCATCCCATCGTCATTGTGCAGCATATGCCAGCGACCTTTACCGCATCGCTCGCTCAAAGACTGGACGGAGTTAGCGCTGTGAAGGTCGTTGAGGCGAAGGATAAGCAGCCGCTAGTGAATGGAACGGTGTTCATCGCTCCCGGAGACAGCCATATGAATGTGGAGGAGAAGGATGGAGGTTACTTCATTAAGCTTCATCAAAAACCGCTTGCGGGTCTTCATTGTCCCTCAGTGGACGAGTTGTTCCGTTCGGTGGCGGAGCTTAGGGAGCTTAAGCGGCATTTTGTACTGCTGACAGGCATGGGCAGCGATGGCGCAGAGCAAATGCTTCAAGCAAGGAAGGCGAAGCAAGCAGCAACGACGATAGCGGAAGCGAAGGAAACCTGCATCGTTTACGGTATGCCAAAGGCGGCCGTTGATCGGGGAGCAGTCGATTATGTGCTTCCCATTGAGCAGATTGGCAGAAAGCTGCTGGACGTTACCAGAGGCAGAACATGAAAGGGGGTGAAATTATGCAGGGGGTAGAGCAAATGCAATATGTACAGTTTGGCGTAGGTGAAGAGAGCTATGGGATACGTATAGCTGAAGTACATGAAATAATACGAATGCAGGAAATTACCGAAATACCGAATTGCCAGTTTTATGTGAAGGGCGTCATTAATTTACGCGGCAAAATCATTCCGGTTATTAGCCTGCGCGCGTTATTTTCGTTGGATGAGGATGTGTATTCAAAAGCGACGCGAATCGTCGTTGTTCATCATCAGGAGGAGTCGATCGGCATTATTGTGGATCGGGTGCACAAGGTAACGACGTTTCACGATATTCAGCCACCACCGGAGCGGGTAGGCGGCATCAATGGCGCCTATTTTACAGGAATCGGTCTTACAGAGTCAGAATTGGTCGGCATATTAAAGATTGATGAGGTGCTGCTGCGCGATTAATGCGCCTTGCTTCACACGGCTTATTTCAAGCAGTAAGTCAGCTCTCAAGTCAACGCTTATGAGGTGGTGCATATGTTCGATAACTCGGAATTTAGGCAGGTGTTTCTCGAAGAGCTTGAGGAACAGATTATGACGATGGAAGAAGAAATTTTATCTTTGGAAAAGCAAGGCTCTCATTCCGAGGGCATTCAGCGGCTTTTCCGGGCGGCACATACGATTAAAGGCTCCTCTGCTGCAATGGGCTATATGGAGCTCAAGCAGTTGACCCATGAATGGGAGCATTTGCTTGATATGCTGCGTAATGAAGAGCTTGCGATGTCGCTTGAATTGACAAATTTATTTTTTCAATGTCTCGACTTTATTAAAGATTTGCAAAACAGCATTATCCATGAGGAGCTGCTGCCGAACCCATCAGCGGTCATTAAGGAACTGGAACGGTTCTCGAAAGCGAATACGGAATCGGCTGCTGCTGCAAAGGAAGCAGCGGGCGATGCTTTGCCGGAAGAGGCGGAGCAGGTGCTGCAACAATATATACATAACGGTCAAACCGTATTTACAATAACGGTCAAGCTTGCCGAGGACTGCATGATGAGGCTTGCTCGCATTAGCATTATTGATGTATCCTTGCGTGCGTTTGGCGAGGTGCTCTGGAATGAGCCCAATATGAAGCTGGTAAAGGATGATCAGGATATTCATGCCGTGCGGTGGCTGCTTGCTGCTCAAGAGGTGGAGCCGCTTGTTCTTGAGCAGGCGGTAGCTGGGCTGATGGATGTGCAGAGCGTAAGGGTGGAGGCCGTACAGCCGTTTCAAGCGGAAGCAGAGACAGCCGCAGCTTTAGAGCAGGCTGTGGACATGCTGCCTGATTTTGCTGGAGGCGGAGCTGAGGAAGCCGCAGACAAGCCGCAGCAATCCAAAGCTTCAATGAAGCAGCAGACGATTCGCGTCAACGTGGAACGACTGGAAAATGTACTCGATTTGCTCGGAGAGCTGGTCATCGACCAAACTCGTTTGAAGCAGGCCATTCAAACCTTGCATCAGGCTCATGGATATTCGGAGACGATGGATGACCTTGGCGAAATTAGCGATCATCTATCGCGGCTGATCGGCAGCTTGCAGGAAAATGTGCTGAAGGTGCGGATGCTGCCAATCGAGCAACTGTTCAGCCGCTTCCCGCGGATGGTGCGTGATTTGGCACAAACACTGGGCAAAAACGTTGATCTGCAAATGATTGGCGGCGATACGGAGCTTGACCGCACGCTTATTGAAGAGGTCGGCGATCCGATGATTCACTTAATCCGCAATGCGGTGGACCACGGCATTGAAATGCCGGAGGAGCGGCTAATGAGCGGCAAGCCCGAGCGGGGAGTCGTTCGCATCAGCGCAGCGCATGAGGATAATCAGGTTGTCGTCGTCGTCGAGGATGATGGCGGGGGCATTGATACGAATAAGCTGCGCAAATCCGCCGTCGCTAAAGGGGTTATCTCGGAGGAGGATGCGGCACTGCTCGATGAGCATAAGGCGCTGCGTCTGATTTTTCACCCGGGCTTCTCGACCGCTTCCCAGCTTAGCGATGTATCCGGCAGAGGTGTAGGCATGGACATCGTGCGGACGGATATCGAGCGGCTTGGCGGCATTATTGATATTGATACGACCGTCGGCGTGGGAACGAAGTTCACGATAAGGCTGCCGCTGACGCTCGCCATTACAACCGGCTTGCTCGTTAAGGCGAGCGACCAGACGTTTATTTTGCCCATGAGCGCCGTCGTGGAAATTATTCGAGTCGATACAAGCACGCTCAAAATGATTAAGGGCTCGCCGGTTATTAAAATTCGCAATCAGATTGTCCCGTTCGTATGGCTGCATGAAATGTTCGGCTATTCACGTTCGGAGGGCGGCTCTGAGAAAATCCCGGTCGTGATGATCGGCAGAGCGGAGCAGCGGCTTGCTATTGCGGTCGATCAGCTGCTTGGCAATCAAGAGGTCGTTATAAAAACGCTGGGCTCCTACGTGGGCAAGGTGGATGGTATTTCAGGAGCAACGATTTTGGGCAACGGGCGCATTGCGTTGATTTTGGAAATTGGCGGCATTATGAAAAAGGCGAGCGGCATCAGCTAGAGCAGCGTTAGCTGGGTCGGTAAGAAAACAAAGCAGCAACAGCAAATAATAGATAGAACAGGGAGGGTATTTGATATGAATTGGTTCTACAACTTGAAAATCAGCGTCAAATTAATATCCGCATTTCTGATTGTTGCGATTATTTTAGGTGTCGTGGGGCTATTCGGTATTTACAATTTGGGTAAAATGAATGCGTCCCAGGATGATATGTATTTCAATAATTTAATTCCAGTTAAGGAAGCTTATGAAGCACAGGTCAACTATACTCGTTTGCGGGTTCAAATTCGAAACCTGTATATGCATGATACGGAGCAACAGAAGCAGGCAGAGCTTGCTACAATTAGGGAAACGATAGCACAAGTCGAATCGGCTGTTGATAGATATAGAGCAACAAATATGAGCGATGATGCTAAAAGGATCATTGAAAGTTATGATGCGGATTGGAAAGCTTATATGGTAATTTATAACCGGGGTATCGAGCTTGATGCTGCTGACCAGAATGACGCTTTTAAAAAGTTAATCAGCGGTGATTTAAAAACGCAGGGTGATGTTATTTTCAAAACGCTTAAGGATAGCATTGAGCTTTCGATTCGTGAAGCGGACGCAGCCAACCAACAGGGCGAGCGCTCCTATAACAGTGCTTTATTCATTACGATTGTTATTGTGGTCGTGGCGTTTCTCTTGAGCATTATTTTCGGAGTTGTATTATCCCGAATGATTTCAAAGCCGCTTAATCGTATCGTTGTGCTTGCAAGTAAAGTAGCAGACGGCGACTTGCGCGAGAAGGCGGACATTCATACGAAGGACGAGGTCGGCAATTTGGCTGCATCCTTTAACCATATGATTGACCGTTTGAACGGAACGGTTAGCGGCATTGTGGAATCCTCCCATAGCGTTGCTGCGGCAGCAGAGCAAATCTCGGCAGCGACACAGGAAATCGCAGGTAGCAGTACGGCGCAGGCGTCGGCGGCACAGACGATTCACGAGCTGTTCAGCGAGCTGACGATGGCGATTCAGTCGGTTGCTCAAAGCACGGAGCAGGCTTCGGAGCTATCCGATTCCGCAATGAAAATTGCTAGAGAAGGCCGTACGATTATCGACAACTCGGTGAAAAGCATGAATGGCGTGCGCGAGCAAATGTCCCAACTGGAGCAGGATTCCCATCAGGTTGGCGATATTATTGAGGTCATTGAGGATATTGCTGATCAAACGAATTTGCTGGCGCTCAATGCTGCTATTGAAGCGGCACGTGCAGGCGAGCAAGGCCGCGGCTTTGCAGTCGTTGCCGATGAGGTGCGCAAGCTGGCGGAGCGGAGCGGCGAGGCGACGAAGAAAATCACCGTTATTATTCAAGGCATGCAGCAAAATACGAAGCGCAGCGTGAACGCAGTCGAGGAAAGCGCAGCGTTGTCGGAGCAAACGGGTGAAGCGTTCGAGCGCATTACGAAGATGGTCAACGATACAGGTCACCGTGTATCTGAAATTGCGGCAGCAAGTGAAGAGCAGGCAGCTCAAGCGGCCAACGTATTGACTACGGTTGAAAATGTTTCCGCCGCAGCCGAAGAGTCAGCAGCGAGCAGCGAAGAATCCGCTGCGACGGCACAGTCGCTGGCCCAGCTTGCGGATGATCTCCAGCATACGGTGGCGATCTTTAAAACGGCATAACGTATGAAGGGTACAGGTGCGAATGTGAAGCTCACATGAAAACCCTAGGGGATTCGCACCTCAGAAATTGTAGAACGGTGTCGAATTTGAGCTGTTATAGAAAAAGTCAAGGTTTGACTTAGATTTTTATAGTATTAGATGTATTGAAAAATCAGGTGATTGATGCCATGATGGAATCAATCACTTGTTTTTTCGCTGTCGCACTCCGTATGGAGTGCGTGGATTGAAACTATTTTGCTGAACTCGTTTTGTCTGTCCGCTTATCGTCGCACTCCGTATGGAGTGCGTGGATTGAAACTATATATGCGCACTGGCGCTGACAACCTGAATAGTCGCACTCCGTATGGAGTGCGTGGATTGAAACTGTGTAACTGATACAGCAGTTTGTTAAACATAGGTCGCACTCCGTATGGAGTGCGTGGATTGAAACGTTGATATCAACATCTACGCCCAACGCTTTGCTAAGTCGCACTCCGTATGGAGTGCGTGGATTGAAACTGGAAGCCCTGCGCTGCGAATAACTCATGAGGCGTCGCACTCCGTATGGAGTGCGTGGATTGAAACTCCGTTAGCGTGACTTTAAGACCTTGCCACCGGAGTCGCACTCCGTATGGAGTGCGTGGATTGAAACTTGTACTTTGCTTCGCCAGATGCAACTAATATAGTCGCACTCCGTATGAAGTATGTGAGATATTCAAAATGTAGCTTTCCGAAAAAAGTTAGTGAATTGAAAGCGCAAAATTCATGACTATATTAGTTTGCAGATACTTCTAATTTATCAATTGAAGCTTAGCAATTTCACCTTCGTTGAAAAGCATAGCGCCTTAAAACAAAAAAACACCCGAAATTCGCCAAATCAGCGATTTTGGGTGTTTTTGCATTGCGCTATTGCTACTTAATATACACACTGCCGAACGGCAGCACCTCACGTAGTAAACGCTTGAAAAATCCGTCGTTTTGCAGCGGATGCTCCAAGTCTTTCCCATGCGAGCCGGTCTGAATGAGGACGGGGCCGCTGCCGGTTATTTTCCACTGAACGTTCATGTTCTGGCTTGCCAGCTGATTGCCGTAGACGGCAAGCTGAATGGTCGCATTCGCGGGATAAGCGACAAGCGAGCTGGTATTTACGAAAAGCGGGCGCTCCTTATCGAGCTGGAGCACCGCAATGTCGCCGCTTGTAATGACGCCAAGCTCGCCGGGGCCGGAGAAGCGCATCCGCACCAGCTCGCGGGTGATCCATACATTTTTCATTTTCTGAATGACGCTTTTGAGCTGCATGCCGTCTGTGAAATAGAGCACGTGGCGGTAGTCGAACAGCAAATCACTTTCCGGTCCAATTGTGATCGTCTCCAGCGAGCAGCCCGGCGGCAAGCCGATTATAAATTCGGAGGGGCCGCTTAGCACAGCGCGCACCCATTTCTTTTTGCGATAAACGCCTGCCAAATTCATAAAACGATCCTCGCGCTGCTGCGGTGCGCCTTGGTAAGCAATAATCGCTCCCGGATGGAGTACATGGAGCTTGTCCGCATCCTGAAGCGTTACCTTCACATGTCCAATCGGCGCGGGGGAGGTTGCTTTCATCGACTACACTCCTCTGCCAGCATGCTTCTGCTTGCGCCAAACGAGATAACGCCATACGCGCAGGGAAAGAATATAGGCAAAAATCAAACTCATAATGATGAGTGCTGTATTGATAAGCCTTTGCGTAAAGCTGGCTTGCTTCTGCTTGATTTGCTCCATTTCCTGAATAAGCGCGTTGTTCTGTTCCATTAGCTGCTCATTGGCTTTGCGGAACTGCTCGTTCTGCTGCATAAGCTCCTCTTGCCTGGCTGCGTATTGCTCTGCGTTTTGCAGCGACTCGGTGAGCTGCTCCTTCTGTGCATCAAGCTGCTGCTTGGCATCAATATATTGCTGCTCCAGCGCGTCGATTTTTTCGGGGGCGGAGAAAATACCCTTTATGTTGCTCCACATGCCTGCTTCGGCAACCGAATGCGGAAATAGCAGAAATAGCAAGGACATGAATAATAGAGTAGAAACAAGGAATGGCGCTTTTGGCAACGTTGATCCCTCCTCTGATAATGCGATAGCCTTAGTGTAGCTTCTTTTTTGCCCATTTGCTAGATTGGCTGGACATGTTTATCGAAAGAATGCTTTTTTTCGACAGCATCTATGCGGGCAGCAAAGCAATCTAAAGAGTTATACGACATTAAATGAGGATTGGTAACGGTAGAAAATAATAGAATTACAATTTTGCCAGGATGTTTATGCAAACTCCAATATATCGAAGCTTGGTTTTTTAGGGAAGAAGTTGTCTCCACGATATAAGTATGTTAAAATACCAAATAACCAAACATCCTACGTTTGATAAATATTAGAAATGAGGACTGACGTATGCTTCAGAAAACAAATCGATTGACGCTGGTCGAGCAAGTCGCATTGCAAATGGAAGGACAGATCGAATCTGGCAAGTGGGAGGTCGGGATGCGTATTCCGGCTGAGCCGGAGCTGATGGTCGAGTTGAATGTTAGCCGCAATACATTGAGGGAAGCCGTTCGGGCGTTGATTCACGCGGGACTTTTGAAGACGAAACAAGGGGACGGAACGTACGTCAGCTCTTCGAGTGTGCTGGGAGTGGTACTGCAAAAACGAATTATGCGATCCGATACACTTCAAACATTGGAAGTCCGGCATGCACTCGAACGAGAGGGAGCCCATCTGGCTGCACAACGCAGAACGGACGAAGAGGCACGTGAGCTTCTTCTCCAACTGGAACGCTGGGAGGGTGCGGCAGCACGTGGTGACATGGATGGCGTTGTTACGGAGGATATCCGTCTTCACCAAGGCATCATCGTGGCGTCTCATAATGAAATCTTGATTGATTTATACAACCATATCGCGGACGCGTCACAAGATTCGATTACAAGCTTGACCCGTTACGAAGTCAATGCCGAATTTGTGGAAATGCACCGGCAGTTGGTCGAAGCGATTGTCGATCAAGACGCCGATCGTGCCGTGGCAGCGGTTCACCGTTATATTGCGGAATCGAAAGCTATTCTTGCGGTCAAAGGAGGCGAGCGGACATGAGCGTAACAAGCGATACGAAGTCAATGATGGCGAAGAAATCTTTGTCGCTGGGTTGGCCGATCATCCTCGGCATCATCCTGATCGCACTGTCCATGCGGTCGCCGCTAACGTCGGTAGGCCCATTGGTCGGCTCGATTCGCGAATCCCTCGGACTATCGAATGCTGCGGCAGGTCTGCTTACTACACTGCCATTGCTTGCTTTCGCGCTGCTCTCACCGTTCGCACCCATTCTTGCACGCCGCTTCGGGGTGGAGCGGACCCTGCTTTTCGCACTGGTTTTACTCATGGCGGGTATCGCGATCCGTTCGTTGACCGCAACCGCTTCTTTGTTTGCAGGCACTGCTTTGATTGGGCTGGCAATTGCGGTGTGCAACGTGCTCATTCCAAGTCTGGTCAAACGGAATTTTGCTCAGCAAGTCGGCCTCATGACCGGCGTGTACTCCGTGTCAATGAATTTATGCGGGGCGATTGCGTCAGGTGTCAGTGTTCCAGTCGCCCGTGACCTCGGCTTCGGCTGGAATGGCGCGCTCGGCATATGGGGCATACTCGTTCTGTTGGCCGCGCTTTTCTGGTTGCCTCAAGCACGGGCGAGTCTGGCGTCTGCTGGGATAGCGAAGAGCGGTATGTCGAAGCGCCGAAGTCTATGGCGTTCGCCACTGGCATGGATGGTTACGATTTTTATGGGGATGCAATCTCTCTTGTTCTATGTGTTGATCGCCTGGATGCCTGAAATCATGTCAAGCCGAGGCTTGAATGAAGACAGCGGCGGCTTGCTGCTGTCGCTGTTTCAAATTTCCGCGCTGCCCGTAGCGTTCATTGTGCCGATTGTGGCGGGACGCATGAAGAATCAACATTTGCTGGTCATCATCATGACACTTCTGTTGTTTGTCTCATTGGGAGGTCTTTATTTCGGAGGAAATGCGTTCATTTCGTTGTGGACGGTTTTACTCGGAATTGGCGGAGGATGTGCGTTTAGCTTAGCCATGATCTTTTTGAGCTTGCGAGCAAAGGATGCCTTCGATTCCGCTGCTCTTTCCGGCATGTCGCAATCGGTTGGATATTTGCTGGCGGCAACCGGACCGATCTTGTTCGGTATGCTTCATGATATTACGGCAAGCTGGAAGCCCCCGCTGTTGCTGCTGCTTGTCGTTAGCACGCTGATGCTCCTATCCGGCCTTGGCGCCTCCAGAAATCGCACGGTATAAACCCGCCTTACGGTCAAAGCCAATGTACACCCGATTATCGCGCTTCCAAGCAAGGCAGCTCAAGCTCGGCAGCGAGACCGGCCTCAGGCCGGTTAGTTAACGTCAGCCGTCCATGATGGGCTTTGGCTATACGGAAAGCCATTGGCAGCCCGAGACCATGCCCGGAAGGTCTGGCATATTTTCGATTTGCGGAAAAAGGCAGCTCCAGCACATCGGCAAGCTCTTCCGGCGGGATGCCTCGTCCATTGTCTAATACGATGAAGCGGCACGTGCGGTTATTGCCTGCAAGCTCGACTCCCAGCCTGATGTCGCAGCCTTGTGGATGATTATGGCGGATGGCATTGTGGACGAGATTGGTCATGGCACGCAGCAGCAGGCGCTCGTCCCCGTATATTTGAGCGGTTTCGTTTAAGTCGTCCATTTCGAGCGTAAAGCTGGGCTCAAGCCCTGCATTAATAAGATCGGAGGCCACTTGGCGCGTCAGCGCTGCCAGCCGCAAAGGCTTCGGGGTGAGCGGCTGCATTTCATATTCCAGCATGGACACGAGATTCAAGTCACTGACTAAAGTACGCAGCTTCTCTGCTTGATAGCGGATAATACCTGCGTGCTTTCGCTGCAACGGAGGAATGCTTTGATGCTCCTCCAGCTCGCTGGCATAGCCGAGCACCATGGAAAGCGGGGTGCGAATATCGTGGGAAATGCCAGCGATCCAGTTGGAGCGCGCCTCGTCCCTGCTTTTGAGCGAAGCATTTTTCTGATGCAGCAGCGATGAGGCGTGGTTGACAGATTGGGCAAGGTCAGCGAGCATTCCCTTGGGCACAAGCTGCACCTCCTGATCCGCGGCAAGCGCCTGTATGCCCTGCGTCAGCGGACGGATGGAAAGCAGGAGCCGGGAACCGATCAGCAGGGCGACAATCAGCACAAGCACAAGGTTACCGATAAGAAGGAGCAGGGCGCGCAGCGGCAAATTTTTGACCCAGTCGGTCGGCAGTATATGCTGGTATTTGACAAGGCTGTCCTTCGGATAACCGATTACAATAAGACCATCTCCATACTCCCACACAAATACGGGATAATCCATCAAATAGCTCATGGAAAGCTTGGCTACGTCCGTCAAGCTATAGTGGGCAGGGAGCTCTTCGGGCAAGCTATGTCCCCACAACACCTGCCCCGCCGAGCTAATTAGCATCGCCCACACCTGCTGTTCTTCCAGCAGTGCCGCCGTTTCAGCCTCAAGAGCATATCCGTCATTCGCAGCCTTCAGCCCTTCAGCCGTATGCCGTACAACCGCGGCTGGCGAGCTTTTCTCGACCGTTCCCGTACTAACCCAGATGAGCAGCAGCAAAAAGTTAAGTAAAAGCAAAGAGAGCGAGATGAGCATCGTCGCCCCAATAAAACGTTTTAAAATGCGCAGAGTGCCTCCCATTATTCATCCCCCTTGACCAGCAGCTTGTACCCTAAGCCGCGAACGGTCAGCAGATGCTCGGGACTAGAGGGCAGCTCCTCGATTTTTTCACGAATGCGGCGAATATGAACCATTAATGTATTTTCATAGCCGTAATAATCATCGCTCCACGCTGCTTGGCAGAGGGCATCATTGGTTACAATTCGGTTGCGGTTTTCGTAAAACTTGGTTAGCAGGACGAGCTCCTTAGCGGTTAAAGAAACGTTCTCGCTGGACGTCCGCACAATGCCGCTTTCCAAATCTATAACACGGTGACCCAGTTGAAAAATAGGGCGCTGCTCCTGGCGAAATGGCGCATATACTCGCCGTAAAATCGCGCTCAAGCGCAGCAGCAGCTCGCGCGGCAAAAAAGGCTTCACCATATAATCGTCGGCGCCTAGCCCAAGACCAAGCAAGCGATCCTCATCCTCTCCTCTGGCGGATAGAAAAAGCACAGGAACGTTGGAAAACTGCCGCAGTGACTGGAGCAGAGAGAAGCCGTCCCCGTCAGGCAGCATTATATCCATAAGGACAAGGTCCGGCTTAGCCGCCCTTATGCTGCGCAGTGCCTCAGCGCAGGTAGCCGCCTGAAAAATGCGGGTATAGCCCTCTTTGCGTAAAAACCCCTCGACCATTTCCCTTAAATCGCTCTCATCATCAACGATGAGCAGTTTTTTATGCTTTAAGTCTTCCATCGTTTTAATCACCCGTTTTCAGTATACCTTGCTTTTGCTCGTTTTGGAGCGTGGCGAGCCGTCATCTGTCTGATTTAAGGCTGACGTAAGGTTAGCTTCAGTTTACAGCAAGGCGGCATCGTTATGCTTGATTAACAATATGAAGCTGGGAGTGAATGAAGATGCAGGCGATTGTATCTACCCGTGGCCTATCCAAACGATATGGCAGCAGCTATTCCGTCGAAAAGCTCGATTTATTGGTCGAGGAGGGAGAGATTTATGGCTTTCTTGGACCGAATGGAGCAGGGAAATCGACGACCTTAAAAATGATTTTAGGGCTCGCCCAGCCGACGGAGGGCAGCGTATCCGTATTCGGCAAGGAGCTGACCAAGCACCGCCGTCTTATTTTAAGCCAGACGGGCTCTCTGATCGAATCGCCTTCCTACTACGGCCATCTGACCGGCTTGGAAAACATGCGCGTCGTGCAGCGATTGCGGAATGTGCCCGCAAGCCAAGTGAGGGAAGCACTGAAAATTGTCCGGCTGGAGCAGCAGCAAAATAAAAAAGTATCGCAGTATTCCTTGGGCATGAAGCAGCGTTTAGGGATCGCGATGGCGCTGTTGGCTTCGCCTAAGCTGCTCGTACTGGACGAGCCGACGAATGGCCTTGATCCGGCAGGTATCGGTGAAATTCGCGAGCTGATTAAATCTTTGCCGCAGCGCCTTGGGATGACGGTGCTCCTATCCAGCCATCTCTTGTCGGAAATCGAACAGCTTGCCACCTCAGTAGGCATTATCCATCAAGGCAAAATGCTGTTCCAAGGCAAGCTGGATCAGCTGCGAAATGAAGGTCGGCCGACCATTGCCTTTAAGACGAGCCAAAATCCGATGGCGCATTCGCTGCTCGCCGCCCAAGGGTTTGCGCCGATTTTACAGGATGGCTTCCTGCGATTAAGTCATCTGACAGATGGTCAGGTAGCGCGAATCAATCGGGGACTGCTTGCAGCAGATATCGACGTGCTGCGCATAGAAGAGCATAAAAAAAGCTTGGAGAGCCTGTTTCTCGAATTGACAGGGAAGGAGCGCAGTCTATGATCCGCGCGATTTGGCTGGAAGGCTACAAGCTGCGCCGAACATACGTCGGGATGACGGTACTGCTGATGATAGGGGTGGAAATGGGGTGGGCGTTTATGGCAACAAGCATGTCCATCGCACGTAATCCGGATCAGGCGAGCTGGGTGCCGCTTATTGCAATGACGGCATCGTTGAACGGTCTGTTTGCCCCTATTCTCGCAGCGATCTGCGTATCGCGTATTTGCGATATGGAGCATAAGGGCAATACGTGGAAGCTGCTGCTTTCCATGTCAGTCAAGCGGGAGAGCTTATATGCTGCCAAATATGGCTGCGTGGCCTTTATTTTGCTGCTTGCCTGCTTTGTGCAAATAGCAGCTCTGATTGGCTTCGGTAAAATGAACGGTTTTGAGGAAGCGGTGCCGCTTATGCTGCTCGGACGCTTGCTTGCTGGAACGATGGCTGCTCATCTGGCCGTCATTGCCTTGCAGCAGTGGTTATCCATGGCGCTTAAAAATCAGGCATTCGCGCTATGTCTCGGCATGCTTGGCGGGTTCATTGGCATGACTGCTGATTTGTTTCCAAGTGCAATAAGGGCATTGTTCATCTGGTCGTATTACTCGGGTCTTAGTCCGGTCGCCCAGAGCTATACGGATAATCGGCTTGAATTTATAGCGCGGGATTTAGGAGCGGGACTTCCAATGCTGGGACTGTTGTTATTTCTAGGGTTGTTGATCTATGGGGCAGGACGATGGCATATATCCAGACAGGAGGTGTAGAGGTTGCTTATGCTGAAAAGGGTAGTTCCCGCTGAATGGCTGAAGCTGCGCCATTCGCATCTATGGATCGTATTGCTTGCGCTGCCGATTGTCAGCATCCTGATGGGGTGCGGTAATTTATATATGAATCAGGGGGTATTGCAAAATGGCTGGTATAGCTTATGGTCGCAGGTCGGGCTGTTTTATGGCGAGTTTTTCTTCCCGACGCTGATTGCGATTTGCTGTGCCTATCTTTGCAGATTGGAGCATTCAGGCAAAAACTGGAATATGATGATGACCGCTCCGATTCCGGTTGCCAGCATTTTTTGGGCGAAGCTCTATACAGCCAGTATGCTGACGGGCTTTGTGCAAGTAGTATTTGCCGTGCTTTATATGATAGGGGGGGCAATGGTTGGATTAAGCCTCTCCGAATTGCCGGGAGAACTATTCGGCTGGCTCGTGCGGGGCTGGCTGGCAGCCATTACGATTAGCAGCTTGCAATTGCTGCTGTCCTTACGGATACGCAGCTTTGCCGTCCCTGTAGGCATCGGGCTAGGGGCAACCTTTCTGGGGCTGGGCATGTATGCAGCGAAGGCAGGGCTGTTTTTTCCACATTCTTTGTTGACGATAGGCATGGGCGTGCTGAGCCCGGAGCGTCTGCCTGTTCAGCAGCAGTTGACGGTTGTTGTAGTAAATGTGCTCTATACGGCTGCATTCAGCGCCGCTGCCATTTACCGGCTGCGAACAGCCGACGTTTCGGCGTAAGCGCGCATTGCTATGGATACAGAAGCAGCATTAGGCATCATTCGTCAAATCAAGCACAATATTGAAATTTTAAATATACGCATGGTACGAGGTTATGGTAGCCTAGGAGGGAAGTGTTGCCAAGGATGGACGACGATTATGAATAAACGAAGGAGCTGAACGTTAATGCTGCAACTTGACTTGACTGGTAGGATCGCGCTTGTAACCGGAGCGACTGGAGACTTAGGACGCGTGATGGTTAGAACGCTCGCAGACTGCGGGGCGGATGTCGTCATTCATTATCGTAGCAATGAGGACAAGGCGTTGGAGCTAAAGCAGGAGGTAGAGGCTTTGGGCAGACGCGCGATTACGGTTCAGGCAGATATTACGAAGCAAGGCGATGTGGAGCGGCTGCAAGCGGAAGCGGCGGTAGGCCTTGGGCATGTGGATATTGTCGTGGCGAATGCCGTCATTCAGTACCAGTGGGAAAGCGTGCTGAAGCAGCCGGTGGAGGATTATGAAAGTCAGTTCGAATCCTGCGTCATGCAAAGCGTCTATTTGGCAAAAGCTTTCGTTCCCGCAATGGTGGAGCGCGGCGGCGGTCGTTTTATCGGCATCAATACGGAATGTGCGATGCAAAATGCGCCCGGCCAATCGGCCTACGTAGCAGGCAAAAGAGGGATGGACGGCGTGTACCGCGTGCTTGCCAAGGAGGTTGGCGAGAGCGGCATTACGGTCAACCAAGTGGCGCCGGGCTGGACGATCAGCGAACGGGACCGTGCTGCAGGCAGTGAGCGAAATGAAGGCTATGAGAAAAATGTACCGCTGAAGCGGCGGGGAAGCGATCAGGAAATTGCTAACACAGTCGCATTTCTGGCGTCCGAGCTGTCCAGCTTCATTACAGGTGCGTATGTGCCGGTTAACGGCGGTAATGTTATGCCAGCGATTTAATTTAGCTGCACCAATTGATAGGAGGTGTTCGCATGTCCGAATCTACGATTAGTAAGCGACTTATTGAACTTGGTATTGTGCTGCCAAGGGCGAGTGAGCCTGCGGCAAAATACGCAAATTGTGTTAATGTGAATGGACTGCTGTTTGTTTCAGGCAAGGGGCCAGTTGGAGGGCCGCAGGGCAAGCTGGGCAAAGACTTCACGACGGAGGAAGGCTATGAATTTGCCCGGCAGGCGGGACTTGAGGTACTGGCCGTGCTGCAAGATGCACTGGGCTCCCTTGATAAAGTAAAACGGGCCGTGAAAATTCAAGGCTTCGTCAATGCGACAGCTGAATTCGAAGAGCATCATAAGGTGCTGAATGGCTGCTCAGACTTATTGATGGATGTGTTCGGAGAAAAAGGAAGCCATGCCCGCTCCGTTCTTGGTGCTGTATCGGTAAGAAACAATCTCCCAATCATTGTGGATTCGATTTTTGAAGTAGAGGAGTAGAGGGGCGGCATGGAAATCCCTTACTTCTCTAAATCAAAGAAAGCCGGAGCGCCCGCTCGTATGCGGGGCTTCGGCTTTCGGCCGTTTATGGCCGGGTGTGCTGCCTGTTATTACTTGGCAGCCGGCTTTACATACAGGCGGCTCGTTTCTTCCCAGATGCCGTTTGGCTCTAGGCTGACCAGTCCGATTTCGTCTGCTGGCAGATCGACATTCGGTGCATTAACGAGGTTAAGCTGCGGCTCAGGGCAGAAAAACTGGCCGGAGGCGTTGCTGTTCCACACCATCCACTGCTTATAGGCCGTTCCTGCATCGTAAACCAAGGTTACTTGCTCACGCGCATCCGTCAGCTCCATTTGATTGCGGCCGTTACGCGCCTCTACTGTATAATGATTGTCCAGCGGCTCGAAATAAGGAGAAGCGCCAGTCGTTTTCAGCTTCTCTTCGTTGCTGCTCAGCGGCTGAAATTGACCTGTCGGCAGCATGCGCTCATCTAATTCCCAGCGTTTGCCCGCTGTCAGCGTGAAGCTGTAGTCGCTCGCAGCGCTTTGCGGGGCAAAAGGCGCATTAATCGCCGTGTGGAAGCCAATCAGGCAAGGCATGGCGTCATTCCCGCGGTTATGTACGGAAATATGCTGGAATAGTCCTTGGTCATTCAACGAGTAGCGCAGCGTAATTGCAAAACGATGCGGCAAATAAGCATAAATCGGATGCTGCTCATCCACTGCGATTTGAAGCAGCACGTAGCTTTCGGTTTTCAGTGTGCCATAGTCCAGCACTTCCCACGCAGCCGTATGTACGAAGCCATGCAAATGATTGCCTGTTGATGGCTCATTGATAGGAAACGAATAAGTTTTGCCATTCATTGTAAAGGTGCCATCCTGATAACGGTTTGGAGGGAACAGCACGGGAATGCCGTGAGTACCAGGACGTGCTTTAAATTCGGCCATTTCGCTCTCAGCCGGCTCATGCAAAAAATGATAGCCCTTCTCTATATCGCGGAACGCAATCAGGTTAGCGCCTACTTCGGGCAAAACCGCTGCCTCGTAGGCGCCCCATTTTAGCCAAACGGCTGGTTCTCCATGAAATGCTTGCTCAAGCGCTTGTCCTTGCTTGCTCATAATAGCCTCCTTAAATTTGGCGAATATTTGGCGTTTCATACTCCAGATTAGAATAACAGGATCAATGTAAACACACAACCGCCGTATTCCGTTAATGACGGTATACGGCGGTTGTGTGTGAATGGGTGACTGAGGTGTGCGGATAGGGATGCGGTGAAGTGTTATGCGGTATGTGCCTGCTAACCGATTATTGCGCCTGGCTTACGAGCTGCTTGATAACGGTTTGCTTACGTCTAGGAATAGGGATATTCTTGGAGTCGGATGCGTCGGTGCCAAAATAAACCATGCCGTCCGTGATCGCCTTCACCTTGCGAATGTTAATGTAGCAATTGGAGCTGACTTGATAAAAATGGCTGTCATCAATCAGCTTGCGAATTTGTTCCCCGGTCATTCTTTTCTTTATATTGTAGTTTCTGCCGTGGAAGCTGACGAGCTCGGGCATGCCGACCTTGAAAAAAAGGACGTCCGACTCGACCTCAAAATCCTCGTAAATATTACGTGCACCGTTCAATGAAGTATTCATCATTCCATAAGCCCCCTTCAAGAAATGAGAATGAAAACGGAAATAATGTTAGCGCTTACATTATAGCATGGGTAGAAGACATTGGAAAGTGTTTTTTCGAAAACGGTTGTCATGCTTATTTTCCTTGTGCTATGTTCACTATAATATAAAATACCGTTTACATAATGAGAGTATGAGAGGATGAATACGAATGAAAGCAAGCAAGCTTGCAGGAATTGTCTATATCGGCTGCTACGGCAGCGTTGTGGAGCCGTGTATTTATGTAGCGAAGCAGGATAGCGAAAATGGTTCGCTAACGGTCATTCAGCAGGTAACGGGTATAGAAAACGCGTCATTTCTGAGCGTGAATGAAGCAAGGGACAGGCTGTATGCGGTCAGTGAAACGGCGCAAGCAAGTGGTGTGCGGGGCGGCGAGGTTGCTGCTTATGCGATTGACTCAGCAACCGGCAAGCTGAGTGAGCTAAACCGCCAGTCTACCCATGGCGAGCATCCATGCTATGTCAGCTCGGATGGCAGATCCGTATTCGCAGCCAATTATACAGGTGGGAATGCAGCGATGCTGCCGCTTGCAGAGGATGGCTCCTTGAAGCCGGCGATAGCAGTTGTCGGCAGCAAGGGAGAGCTTGGGCCAAATGCGAGCCGTCAGGATGCGCCGCATGCCCATGCGATTTTGCCGCTCGGCGGGCCATCGCCCTATGTTTACATAACGGATCTCGGCACGGATTCCATTCTCATATACCGCCAAAATCCAGACGCAGGGGAGCCGCTTCAGCATGTAGCCTCCTACCAGCTGCACGCAGGAGCGGGGCCGCGGCATTTGGCGCTGCACGAGCAGCTTCCTATCGTATACGTAATGAATGAGCTGGATTCCACGGTGTCGGTGCTGCGAATGAATGAAGAGGATGCGGGTACGCTTGCCCATGTGCAGACGATAAGCGCGCTGCCGGAAGGGTTTAACGCGTACAACGATGCGGCGCATATTGCGCTGGCACCGTCGGGCAAGTTTTTGTATACCTCCAATCGCGGCCATAACAGCCTTGCGGTATTTGCAGTAAATGGGGTAGACGGCAGCTTAACGCTTGTGCAGCATATTTCCTGCG
The DNA here is from genome assembly GCF_036894955.1 of Paenibacillus sp. KS-LC4. Taxonomy (NCBI): domain Bacteria; kingdom Bacillati; phylum Bacillota; class Bacilli; order Caryophanales; family Paenibacillaceae; genus Paenibacillus; species Paenibacillus sp. KS-LC4. The sequence goes on from NZ_CP145905.1 coordinate 1,345,586, forward strand.
GCGGGGAAGGTCCGCGTAATTTTACACTTGCTCCGGATGGCAGCAGGCTGCTCGTGGCGAACCAGAAGACGAATCATCTGCTCAGCTATCAGGTGGATGCAGACAGCGGTCTGCTGACGCTTGAAGGCGAGCAACTGCAAATTTCAAGCCCTGTGTTCGTCTGGGTCGGTTAAGCATAGCAGAAACAGTGAGAGAAGGCGCGAGGAATGACCAAGGTACAATCATTGAGTAAAGCTACCAAAACAGTTGATTCGAAAAATAAAGCGTTATTTGGCATATTATTCGCTATAAGCGGCGTCCATCTGCTGAATGATTCCATGCAGTCGGTCGTCGCTGCCCTTTTTCCAATTTTTGAACAATCGCTCGGTTTAACGTTCGGCCAGATCGGCTGGATTACGTTTACTTTGTATATGACCTCCTCCGTATTGCAGCCGGTTATTGGCATTTTATCGGATAAAAAGCCTGCGCCATGGATGCTTATTGCCGGCATGTGCTGCAGTATGGCAGGGATGGCGGGACTTGGCTTTGCGCCAAACTTCTGGACGCTGCTGCTCGCAGTTGTGTTCGTCGGCTTTGGGTCAGCGGTATTCCATCCCGAAGGCTCACGGGTTGTTTATTTTGCTGCGGGCGGCAGGCGCGGACTGGCGCAGTCGATCTATCAGGTCGGCGGCAATTTTGGGCAAGCGCTAGCGCCGCTCATGACGATTTTTATATTCGTCCCGCTTGGGCAGCGTGGTGCCGTATGGGGGACGCTGCTTGCGCTGGCAGGAATTATGCTGCTGCTGCGCATCGTGCCTTGGTACGCAGCGGAGCTTGCGGCGAAAGGGCTTGCCGATCGCAAGGCGAAGCAGAGCGGTGCCGCCGCCGCAAATGCGGATGCACTTAGCACGAAAGCGGTGGCGATTGCGCTGGGGCTGCTGCTCGTCATGGTGTTTGCTCGCTCCTGGTACGCAGCGGGGATTACAAGCTTTTATCAATTTTATTTGCAGCGGGATTATGGGCTGTCGATTGGCGCGGCGCAGGTGCCGCTCTTTCTGTTCATGGCGGCTGGTGTCGCCGGAACCTTCTTTGGCGGCATGCTGTCCGACCGCTTCGGGCGCAAGCGGATGCTGCTGTTCTCCATCGCAGGGGCAGCGCCGCTAACCGTCATTTTGCCGCATTTGCCGATTTTCTGGGTATACCCCGTCATTACGCTGCTCGGCCTCATTCTCCAGTCGAGCTTCTCGGTCAGCGTCGTCTATGCGCAGGAGCTCATGCCAGGAAAAGTCGGCATGGCATCCGGGCTTATTACCGGCCTCGCCTTTGGCATGGGCGGCTTAGGAGCCATTGTGCTCGGCACAGCAGCCGACCACTACAGCATCGCGCAGGTGATGTACGCCTCCAGCGTGCTGCCGCTGCTCGGCTTGTTCGGTATTTTACTGCCGAGGGATCGGCGGGCTTAAGCTGGTACATTTTTTGCAATCCTAAAACATCGCAGGGCAGGGAGAGCTTTCCCTGCCTTTTCTTATTTGATTTTTTAAGGGATATTGTAAATAACTAAACAAAATGTTAGTATGTCTATTAAATAAACCGTTTCAAATAGGTGGTGTTTGTTTTGTCGCAAAATGATTTATTCTGGTCAGCAGAGCTTGTCGACTTGAAGAAAGGCTTTGTGTTCGTTCAAGAAGAGGGGCGCTACAGCTGTCTTATATGTGGAGCAGCCTTCGAGGATGGAGAGATATTTCGTGTTCCTGATCGTGATAATCGTGATAAATGGTATGATGCCCGCAAATATGCGGCCTATCATGTTCAGCATAGCCATGGCTCGATGCTCGATTATTTGCTCGGTCTGGATAAGAAGGCGAGCGGGCTTACCGATTTGCAAAAGCAGCTTATTCGTCAGTTCGCCTCAGGCATGTCCGATGCGGAAATCGTCAAAAGCTCAGGAGGAGGCAGCGCCTCGACCATTCGCAACCATCGGTTTGTATTGAAGGAGAAGGCGAAGCAGGCGAAGCTGCTGCTGGCCGCCATCGAGCTGATGGAGAGTGGAGTGTCGGCAGATGCACCGCGTTTTATGCCGATTCACCGCACAGCGACGCAGATTGATGAACGGTATGCGATAACGGAGGATGAATACGAGTCGATTATGCAGCAATATTTTCCACAGGGGCCGAATGGTCCGCTTGCTTCGTTTCCACGCAAGGAAAAGCGCAAGGTGGCGATTTTGCGCCATATTTCAGCATACTTTGAAGCATCGCGCAAGTACACGGAGAAGGAAGTAAATGATCTGCTCAAACGTTACTGGGAAGCGGACTATGTGACGCTGCGCCGTTATTTGATTGAATATGGCTTTCTTGACCGTACGGATGATGGCAGCGAATATTGGGTTAAAGGCTGACTTGGCAAGGGCGGCTTGCTGGCTGAGAGTGAATGGACGAATTTGAGGAGGAAAAACGATGAATAAAGAAGAGCGCAAGCAACTGACGGCACAGTATATGGAGCAGGAACGAGTGATGGGCGTCTATCAAATTACGAATACGGCAAGCGGACGCAGGTTTATTGGCTCAACCTCCAATATGGATGGGGCGCTGAACCGCGTGCGGTTTGAGCTGGACTTTGGCACGCACAAAAATGATGAGCTGCAAATGGATTGGAATGAGCAGGGAGCAGCGCAGTTCGAATTTGATATTTTGGAAAAAATGAAGCTTGAAGATAAGGTGCTGTTCGATTACAAGGATGTGCTCCCGGCTACGCCGGGCGGCACGTCGGCCGAGCAAATGCGCAAATATAAAAAAGCGGCGGAGGAGCTTGAGCAGAAGTGGCTGGAGAAGCTGCTGGCTGAAGGTGTCGATTGTTATAACGAGCGGGAATAGAAATAAAAAAACTGCCAGGATAAAAATCCTCGGCAGTTTTTCGTTATTGCAGCTTATCGTTAGAAATTAGAAGCTTGCAGCAATTTCTTTCGCTTTAACGATTGCTTGTGCTTTAATAGCTGCGCCTTGATCTTGCGATACAGCCATACCTTCAACAAACAGCGGCTCGAAGGAAGGAATGCCGTAGAACAACGAGATTTTTTTCAGGTAGCTAAAGCCGCTTTCCATTGCAGCTGCAGGGCCTTCGGAATAAACGCCGCCGCTAGCTTGGATGTGCAAGCCTTTTTTATCAGTAAGCAAGCCTACAGGACCTTCAGCCGTATATTTGAACGTTTTGCCAGCAACGGAAACCGCGTCAATGTATGCTTTCAGAACCGGAGGGAACGAGAAGTTCCACATTGGAGAAACGAAAACATATTTATCAGCTGCAACGAACTGATCTACGAGCTCGCCAAGGCGTGCAACTTTTGCTTGCTCAGCAGCAGAAAGCTGATCGAAAGCAGTGCCGGATTGCAGCTTGCCCCAACCGCTGAATACGTCAGCATCAATTGCAGGAATATCAAGATTGAACAGATCAAGATGAACGATTTCATCAGAAGGATTAGCTTCACGATAAGCGTTAATGAACTCTTCACCTACAGCAAGGCTGAAAGATGTGGAGTGATCGTGCGGGTGTGCAGTAATGTACAATACAGTAGACATCATTATAACTTCCCTTCGTGTTTAAATAGTACTTCTCCATTATAACTTTTTTTTAGTTAATTTCAATAAGTAATTCGTTAATTTTAATTTTAGAGTATTTTTTGTTTAAGTAAAGGGAGCTGGAAGGGTGGTTGCACCTGTTTCATATGGTGGAGTCTATTTGTTGACTTAAATAAGTCTGCCCTAGCAGGGGGCTTTTTATTTTGGAATAATTAGGGACATAGCAAGCTTGTGGCGGGGAAAAAGAACACCATAGCCTTTTGCGGCTATAGTTAAAGGTTATTCCATCTTTTCGCGGTTAAAGAGGTGGCTTAATTTATTCATCAAAGTTGAGTTTACACTTTCCAACCAACTTCTTTTGCAACGCGTTTAATTAGATTAATGAACTTGTCATCTTTCCGTTCCGAATTAGTAATGGATTTATCACTGGTCGCTTCCCATCGGAATATCTGTTCTATGCTACCATATCCTCTGTTAAACGCCTTAGCTAAGGTTATACAATTCTCTTTTGTTGGTGCAAACGAGAATACAACTCGCAATTCTTCATCTGACCAACCTTTTCCTTTGTTACTTTCGTCCCATTGTCCTTCTTCTTCATATTCAACTCATCACAATTTCCGCTTATTCAGCCTCGTTATCAACACTTAATATACTTAGTATGCGATCAGCCGTTGAATATTTAACAGTCAATTTCGCTCCTAATTGGAATACATCAGGAAATCTCTTATATAAGTGAACTCCATTAATACGCCCTCTTACTGATGGAGGGATCGACCCTTCAATGGATATGTCCTGATAAACAACCTTAACCTTTCCATTATGAGGAAGAACTTTAGCGATTTGAGACTTAATTTTGAATCGCAAGTTATTATAGGCTAGGTCTGCTTCCGTTAGAATGGCTTCTCCAAAAATTTCATCAACTTGTAAAGAATCTTCATGGCTTTCAAAAAGTGATTCGTGAACAGGTGAACTGTGAAGTCTGGGCGAGACATCTTCTTTTTCTAAAAGAGATAGTATAATCTTTCGCTCAATTTCTAGATCTCTCAATCGAGTTCTTAGTTTCTCAGGGTCTGTTTTAAAGAGTTGATCTAAGATATCTTGGTAATTATTATCCATCCTCTTCCCTCCTTCTGCTTACATTCACATTAATCAAAAACTCAAGTATTGTCAAGATTTAAAATAATAAACTTCAAGACTTATCAAGACTCTTGTTGCGGAAAATTGTCAGTAACAAAACCTCTTGACCCTCAGCCGCAATACCCGCCATGAAATATGTTCTTTCACAGAAAAACAACCTCCATCCACATCTGACAGAGGTTGTTTTTGATAGGAGAATGTTTCTTTAAAACATGTGCGGCATATGCCCGAGAATGAATGCCTTTAGCCATGTCTGCTATAAACTCCACAGCATACTACGCCCGCTTGGTCTGCGTCGTTCATTTTTCGCATCTAATGATCTAATGCGAGGAACAGTTCCGTATTTTCGATATGGGCTGCTTCGTTATTTTCATAGGTTGCAATATAAATGGTATTTAACCTCAAATCGGCTGGCCGCTCTTAACCTTCGCGAAGAACGTACTAATCGCATAATAAGCGGCGCCGCGGACGGCGGACTGATCCTGCAATTCGGCGAACAAAATTTGCAGTTTTTCCCGGTGATAGCTAAGTGTGCGGCGGGCGATAGAGGCGTGAATGGCCTCCTCCAGCCAAGCTTGTGCACGGCTCATACGGTTGCCGATGATGACGACGTTTGGATTAAACACATTTACAATGTTAGAAATGCCGACGCCCAAATAGTCACCGATGGCATAAAATAACGCCTGCACCTCGCGGTTTCCTCCCTCTGCGGCAGCAAGCAGCTCCTCCAGCGTCTCAAAGCCAAGCGGCTCTGCCTGCTCCAGCAGCGCATTTTCTGAAGCGTACAGCTCCCAGCAGCCCTGATTGCCGCAGCGGCACGGTTTGCCGCCATATTCAATCGACAAATGCCCCAGCTCGCCGGAAAAGCCGGAAGCCCCTTTGTACAGCTCCTTATTTAAAATAATGCCCGTCCCGATGCCGATGCCGACACTGACGTATATTTGGTTGGCGATGCCGCGACCCGCGCCGTATTTCTGCTCGCCCTGTGCGCCGGCATTCGCTTCATTGTCGATCGTCACAGGCAGCCCGAAGCGTTCCTCCAGCATTTGCTGAAGCTCCACCTGCTGCCATTCAAGGTTCGGCGCAAACAGAATCGCGCCTTTGTCATCGACGATGCCCGGCGCTCCAACGCCGATGCCGATTAGGCCATAATGGCTGCTCGGGGCTTGCGCTGCAAGCTCCTCAATAAAGGCAATGAGCTGGTTCAGGGCTAAATCCTGCTCGCGCTTTTTGAAGGTAAGCTGCCGCTCGCTAAGGACAGTCCCTTGCAGGTCGGTTAACACGCCGCGCATATAGTTGACGCCAAGGTCAATGCCGATGGCATGTCCGGCTTGTCCATTAAACAGCAGCATGACGGGCTTGCGTCCGCCGCTCGATTCGCCGGGGCCATTTTCAAAAACGAGATGATTGTCGATCAGATCCTGCACAAGGCTGGAAACGGTCGCTTTATTAAGTCCGGTTCGTTCAGATATTTGGGCGCGAGAGAGCGGGGCATGCTTAATAACGGCCTCCAGCACAATCGCGGTATTCATTTTTTTGATTAGCGCCAAGTCGCCGGTCGTCTTTAGTTTCAACTCAATTGCCTCCGTCCATCTAAAAATCCATGTAATGTATTGTATCACAGATGAATAGGACTATTTTAACACAAAAAAACTTAGTTTAGTCAATAGACAAACTAAGTTTGATCATGTTATGCTGTTGGGGAGCGTTTACATCATGAGATATGCAACAAAGCATTTATCCCATACCCTATCAGGAGGTTTTATAAAAATGAGCTATTTTTCTAACATTGGCAAAATTCAATTTGAGGGCAAAGGTTCAGACAATCCGTTTGCATTCAAACACTATAACCCGGAGCAAGTCATTCTTGGCAAAACGATGGAAGAGCACCTGCGCTTCGCTGTTGCCTACTGGCACACTTTTAACGCAAACGGCACAGATCCTTTCGGTTCAGCAACGATGTTCCGCGAGTGGGATAAGCTGGACGGTCTTGACCGCGCTAAAGCTCGCGTAGAAGCTAACTTTGAATTTATGGATAAGCTGAACATTCCGTTCTACTGCTTCCACGATGTCGATATTGCTCCAGAAGGCGCTACACTGCAAGAAACGAACAAAAACCTCGATGTTATCGTAGCCTTGCTGAAAGAAAACATGAAAACTTCCGGCAAAAAATTGCTTTGGAACACGGTTAACATGTTCTCGCACCCGCGCTTCGTTCATGGCGCAGGCACAACCTGCAACGCTGACGTTTATGCCTATGCTGGCGCACAGCTGAAAAAAGGTCTGGAAGTCGGCAAAGAGCTTGGCGCTGAAAACTATGTTTTCTGGGGCGGCCGCGAAGGCTATGAAACGTTGCTGAACACGGACATGGGCTTTGAGCTGGATAACCTGGCACGCCTGTACGAAATGGCGCTTGCTTATGCGAAAGAAATCGGCTTCGACGCACAATTCCTGATTGAGCCTAAACCGAAAGAGCCAACGAAGCACCAATATGACTTTGATGCAGCGACAACGATTTCGTTCCTGCGCAAATACAATTTGCAAAACGACTTCAAGCTGAACCTTGAAGCGAACCATGCAACGCTTGCTGGTCACACGTTCGAGCACGAGATCCGCACAGCGGCTATCAACGGCATGCTCGGTTCCCTTGATGCAAACCAAGGCGATCTGCTGCTGGGCTGGGATACGGATGAGTTCCCGACTGATCTTTACTCCACTACACTCACAATGTACGAAGTGCTTAAAGCGGGCGGTATTGGCCGTGGCGGTGTTAACTTTGATGCGAAGGTTCGTCGTGCATCATTCGAAGCAGACGATCTGTTCCTCGGTCACATTGCCGGTATGGACAGCTTTGCATGGGGTCTGAAAGCAGCTGCGAAGCTGACGGAAGAGAAAATTCTCGACGGCATCGTAGACAACCGCTACCGTACGTTCAAAGAAGGCATCGGCGCTGACATCGTTTCCGGCAAAGCAACGCTTGCTTCACTTGAGCAATACGCGCTGCAAAACAACCCGATCCGCCTAGAGTCTGGTCGTCAAGAGCGTATTAGACTACAGCTGAGCGAAGTTATTTTCAGCGTTTAAGTCGGGAGGACTTTGGCTATGAGCTATGTCATTGGAATAGATTTAGGAACGAGCGCCGTCAAGGCGCTCCTCATTAATAAAGAAGGCACGGTTGCGGGCGAAGCTTCCCGCAGCTACCCGCTTTATCATGAGCATACGGGCTGGAGCGAGCAGAAGCCTGATGATTGGGTAGATGCAACGCTAGAGGCGCTTGGCGAGCTGTCCGCTGCCATTGGGCCAGAAGCAAGCGCGCAAATCGAGGGCATTAGCTTCTCCGGCCAAATGCACGGTCTTGTGCTGCTGAATGGTGAAGGCAATCCGGTTCGCAATGCGATTCTCTGGAATGACACTCGCACAACGGCGCAATGCCGCGAAATCGAGCGTACGCTTGGCGACAAGCTGCTCGGTATTACGCGCAATCCCGCGCTGGAAGGCTTTACGCTGCCGAAAATCCTATGGGTGCGCGAGCATGAGCCCGCTGCTTTTCAGCAGGCAGAGCTGTTCCTGCTGCCTAAGGATTATGTGCGCTATCGCCTGACAGGCGAGCGGCATATGGATTATTCCGATGCGGCAGGTACGCTGCTGCTGGATGTAGCAGCGAAGCGCTGGAGCGAAGAGGTGCTCACAGCATTCGGGCTGTCGGCAAGCTTCTGTCCGCCGCTCGTCGAGTCACATGGACAGACGGGTACGCTGCTTGCTGAGCTGGCACAGCGCACGGGACTGCCAGCTTCAGTGAAGGTGTTCGCAGGCGGAGCCGACAATGCTTGCGGCGCAATTGGCGCTGGCATTTTGAGCGAAGGCTTGACGCTTTGCAGCATCGGTACGTCCGGCGTTATTTTGTCCTATGAAAATGACAAAAATAAGGATTTTGCCGGCAAAGTGCATTTCTTCAATCACGGCAAGGAGGATTCCTTCTACGCAATGGGCGTGACGTTGGCGGCAGGCTACAGCCTGAGCTGGTTTAAGAAGACGTTCGCGCCCAGCGAATCCTTTGATGAGCTGCTTGCAGGCATCGGGGAAGTGAAGCCGGGAGCAGGCGGTCTGTTGTTTACGCCTTATCTCGTAGGCGAGCGTACGCCGCATCCGGATTCCCTCATTCGCGCCAGCTTTATTGGCGTTGATGGCTCGCATGAGCGGGTTCATTTTGCCCGTGCCGTGATGGAGGGCATCACGTTCTCACTGCATGAATCAGTCGATATGTTCCGCGAGGCTGGCAAAACGGTCAATACGATTGTATCTATTGGCGGGGGCGCGCAAAATCCGATTTGGCTGCAAATGCAGGCTGACATTTTTGACGCTAAGGTAGTAGCGCTCGAAAACGAGCAGGGCCCTGGCCTTGGCGCAGCGATGCTTGCTGCATACGGCAGTGGCTGGTTTGAAAGCCTGGAGGCTTGTGCAGCGAAGTTCGTGAAGCATGCCGAGCAATATTTGCCGCAGCCTGAAGCTGTTGAAGCGTATAAAGGGCTGTTCCGCATCTATCAGCATGTTTACACGCAAACGCGCAGTTTGAACGAAGCGTTAGCCGCATATCGCGGTTAGCGAGGTTACCCGCAAGAACACAATTGGCTGCCGCTTCTTCTGTTTTTTAGGAGAAGCGGCTTTTTTTATGGAATACAGAGAAGAAGTGAGAAGTGTCAGAAGAAAATAAAGTTCTAGACAGAGAAATTAAGGTATTAGACTGATGAAGCTTTATTAAGCTAACAGGCAGTTTATGTAAAAGCGCTAGCTGGCATATTTTATGAGTTATGGTCTAGCAGCAATAAACCACACCTGCATTGGAATAGTCACACCGTGGTTCTAGTAAATTTGCTAATATAATGCCATGATTATGGTGAAGGGTTACAGTTGCCGATAGTTATTTATTCATATCCAAACCAAATTATGATTTATGTCGAGCGACACCCTATAAAGTGTGAGATGAGTGGAGATGAAATTTATGATTAGAGTTGCAAAATTGGAGGATTGGAAAGATATAGCCAAACTATTGGCACAATTAGGCTACCCGGATACCGAATTTTTTATTAAAGAGAACATGGAAAGACTTCTAACTGACCCCAACGAAGAATTAATGGTTTATGAAGATGAAGGACACGTTATTGCCTGTATTTCCCTTCATTATATCCCGCAATTAGGTGTTAGAGGAGATGTTGCATTAATTAGTTATCTTGTTGTAGACTCCTCAATTAGAAGTAAAGGAATTGGAAAGGAATTAGAGGAATTTGCCTCTGTCTCTGCCAGAAAAAGGGGATGTGACAGTATCCAAGTTCATTGTCATTCTAGAAGAATAGACGCTCATAAATTTTATGAGAGACAAGGTTTCAAGGAGGCTCCTAAGTACTTTTCAAAAATGTTAGACAAATGAAGGACTAAATTCTCACTAGCCTTTATTGAATCGACAGCAAAGTTTTATATAGGGAGGTAATGATTTATTCAGCAAATTAATATTTAAATAACGGGTAACGTTTGTTTAATGGCAACAGCGGCAGTCTAAGACTTTATTTCTCAAGTCTAGGTCGCCGCTGCTTATTTTAATAGGCCAGTCTAATCCTTTATACTCACTGAACAATAAGCTTACATCTGCTCACCTGCCGACTCACTGCTTAAAGCTGCTCCAAATCGCTTCCGGCTTTACCCCAAGCTCGCTGGCGATCAGCTCGGCTGTGAGTCGCTGGGGCTTTTTTATTTTGCCATTGCGAATTTTGGAAATGGTCGTCAAGGAAATGAGCGTGGAGCGGGAGAGCGATGTAGCGGAAATATTTTTGCTCAGCATTAGCATTCTCAGCTTGTAGGAAGGGTCCTCCTCCTGGGCTTGCCGGTTCAGCTCTGTGAGCATAATTAAATAGCTATGAAACGCCTTGTTGCCCGAATAAAAAGGCTTAATCAACGCTTTTGCGGTATCCTTGCCATCCCCGAGCTGCATATGCAGCTCCAAATGCTCAATTTTGCCAATGCTCTTGACCCTTTCCATGATGCGGCGCAGCGGTGCGCGGTGCTCCTCGGCAACCAAATCAAAAATGCTGCGATTCAAAAAGCTGGCTGAGCCTTGGGCAAGCGGGGCAAAATAACGCTTCAGCGAAAAAATGCGGAATTGTTCCGAGATGCCAATGGCCATCATGATTTTATGATCGACAGCGAATTCATCGCCCCAACGCTCGGCAGACACGTCCTTGCAGACGAGCATATAATACGTTTGCTCCTCCATTTGAAATTTACGGCAGCTCAGCCGAACGATCGCCGTCATCGTAGAGCGTGTCGTCAGCTCACAGTCGAATGTCAGCTGATCATCCTCAATAAGCTTCGCCATCAGCTGCCCGAAAGGCTGCGAATCCTTCACGAAATCCTCCGGGTTGACCTCCAGAAGCTCATGCTTTCGATAGCCGGACAGACCGGTAAAGGCTTTGTTAATATCGCGAATATACCAGCGGTTAAAATCATATTCCACAATCATCATCGGGTCGGCTAGCTGGTAAAAGATCGTATGCATGCTAATAATGCCTCCTTCAATCGGCGATCTATTTAAAGTTAAGTTAGATTACATTAAGGGTTATCAAATGTGACATATCTCGTATTTTAAATTATGCAGAAAAAAACTCGAAATGACAACACCCTTTAGTCATACTTCGTTAACAAATTGGGGCAGACTAGAGATAGAGTCAATGCCCGAAAGGAGAAAAACCGATGAACTCTGCATTATTGTTTGATTTCGCAAATATTACGAGTGCAGGGATGGCCTTCGATACGCTGGAGCAGCTTGGTTATGATCCAGTTCTGCATGAAGGAGGACGGCTGCATATTCATATGGAGGGGAATGATCTCATTTCTGCGCTTGAGATTATGCAGATGCATGGCGGCCGGCTTATTCAGGAAGCTGCCATTGATGCGAACGCTTACACGGAAACCGCTTATTCACTTGACGGTATCACGATTCCCGCACATATCGTTAATGAGGATTGGAACGAGGAGCTGTAGCTGGCTTTTTGGACAAAAGAAAAGCGCGGCTTTAGCTGTCTGAGACAGCCAGTGCCGCGCTTTTTCCTGCATTGTAGCCTGTTGAAAAGGCCGCAGTAATGTTGTAGCCACCTGTATAGCCATGAATATCGAGCACCTCGCCGCAAAAATAAAGGCCGGCGCTTTGCTTGGAGCCCATCGTCTTCGGATCAATTTCCTTCAAATGAACCCCGCCGCCAGTGACGAAAGCTTCCTCAATAGATAGCGTCCCGTTCACCTTAACGGGGAAGGCTTTGATTTGCTTGGCAAGCGCAAGAAACGGCCCCTTGGGAAGATTGTCATACGTTGTATCGCCGCTGATGCCATTTCGCTGAAGCAGAAAATCCAGCAGCCGTTCCTGCAAATAGCCGCGAAGCACATTTTTGATTGCTTTTTTGGACTCCAGCTTTGCCATTTGCATCATTTCCTGATAAACCTCGGCTTCAGAGCGCCCCGGCAGCAGGTCGATTGTGAGAAGTACGGTTGCAGCCTCCCTTGCTTCGCTTCCTAAGTACTCTGCCGCATCTAAAGCGTCTGTGCCGCCGATATTTCCATTTGCTGCGTCGATGCCTTGAACGGCGCCAGAAGCGCGCTGCTCCTTGCTTGCCGCCTGTTTGAGCGCTTTGACGACGAATTGGCTGCATCTAAGGGCGGTTGGGCCGGATAAGCCGAAGTGGGTGAAGATCATGTCGCCTTCATGGGTAATCATTTTTTTGCCCTTCGCATTCCACACCGTTAGCTCTACCTCGCGCAGTGAAATGCCCTGCAAAGCTTTGCTGCGTATCCAAGGCTCGGAGGAGGTTAGGGGCACTTCTGTCGGATACAGCTCGGTAATCGTATGCCCGCCGCTGACAGCCCAAGGATAGCCGTCGCCAGTGGAGCCGGTATGGGGGACGGATTTGCCGCCCGTAGCGATAATGACGGCCTTCGCCGCGAGCTTTTCGCCGTTTTGCAGCAGTAGTCCTTGTACAGCACCATCCGCGTAAAGAACCTCGCGAACAGGTGTATTTGTTCGAATGTCCACCCCTTGCTCTCGAACTTTGCGGATGAGCGCATCGACGACCGTTTTGGCTTTGTCGGAAACAGGAAACATTCGGCCGCGGTCTTCCTCCTTCAAAGCAATGCCCATCCCTTCGAAAAAAGCGATAATATCCCGATTGCCAAACGCATTCAGCGCACTGAATAAAAATTTTCCGTTTCCGGGTATATGTTGGATGAGTTGATCCATCTCTTTTGCGTTCGTCACATTACAGCGTCCGCCTCCGGAAATGCCGAGCTTGCGCCCAAGCTTGTCTCCTTTATCAACGAGTAGAACAGAGGCGCCGTGCGCGCTTGCAGCTACCGCTGCCATCAGACCGGAGGGGCCTCCGCCAACAATTATAATATCGTACATGATTCACTCAGCCTTTCTTTCTGCAATCTTGTTTATTGTACCATTCTTCGGACGAAATATTGAGTTATAATAGAACATAATTCATCAGTTGGAGGTGCCTTGGATGATTCGTATGGAATGGACGTTTCAGGGTTATGCGGATACTGAACTATACGTAAGAGAATGGAAGCCGGAAAAGGAACGTCCAAAGGGCGTTTTATGTCTCATACATGGGATGGGCGAGCATGGTGAACGTTATCGTTCATATGCGGCGAGGCTCGTAGCCGCTCAATATGCTGTCATAGCTATTGATCAGCAGGGCCATGGCCGTTCATCCGGGTCAAGGGGGCATTTGCCTTCTGTAGATGATGCGGCGGCCAATGCCGCCATGCTGGTGGAGCAGGCCGCGGAGCGCCATCCAGGGCTGCCGCTCTTTCTATACGGGCACAGTATGGGCGGCAACATTGCGATGAATTGCGCACTGCGGCTTCGGCCTGCAGTGAAGGCACTCGTGCTGTCTAGTCCATGGCTAAAGCTGGCCTTTAAACCGCCGCGTGCCAAGCTGTGGTTGGGGAAGCGGCTTGCGGCCATTTGGCCAGGGCTGCCGCAATCGACGGGCTTGAAAAGCGGGGATCTGTACCGTCGTGGTTATAAGGAGGCCGTGCATATAGAGGGAGATCCACTGTGCCATTCGCGCATTACGGTTAAAACCTTTATGAATCTCCATGATTCAGGCGAATGGGCAATAGCCAATTGCACTCAGCTTCAAGTGCCATTGCTGCTTATACACGGCGCAGCTGACAAGATCACCTCTCATGAAGCGAGCGAGCAGGTAGCGCAGCGGCTAGGCGAGTCATGTACGTTTGTTTCTTGGGCTGACGGCTATCATGAGCTTCATAATGATTTGGAAGCACAGCATTTTATTGAAGTGGTGACAAACTGGCTGGATATGCACACAGATGGCAAAAAGGATCACGCAATTTAATCTAGTAAGCGATTAGGGGGGGAGACCTGTCGTTCGTGTTGAAAGAATTGCTATTACAATTCGTAATCTCACTTATTCCCGTATTTTCCTTTCAGCTCTGGCATTATAAGCAGCGCAAGGAAAAGCATATTCGAGTGTTTATAACGGCTTCAAGCGCAATCGCGATGGTTGCGTGTATGTCGGTTTCGACGGATTTTTATGGATATGACCTAAACTTCCGCTTCGTTCCGTTTATTTTGGGCTCTTTATACGGAGGGGTATATGGTGCCCTTAGTCTTGATCTGCTCTATATTATCCTTAGAGTACCAGCGCTTGACACTGATGCAGATCATATGATTTTTGTCTTTTTCATGCTTGTTCACGCTCCTATTGTATTGCTCTTTGCCAAGCGATTTGGACAGAAGCCCTTGCAACGAAAGCGGCTCATAGGTGTTAAATCGATAGCGCCAATTTCCATCTACATATCCTTAATATTTATCATGTTTATGATGAGTAAGGGCGTTTACTGGTCAACTGAGCTTGTTGCGGTATTCGGTTTATTATTTTTTGGCTCGCTCTTTGCTATTTGGTTGTCTATTTTTATTGTGGAGAAATTTGTTGAAAATTCTCGGCTGCAGCTGGAGCTCAAAAATGTTTCGTCCAGCTATCGGCTGGAGGTGGAAAAACAGCAGCAGTTCATTGATGAAATGCTGCTGGCGATTTTATTCACAGATGAGCGCGGTGTTATCACGCATTTGAATGCTAAGGGCAAGGAGCTGTTCCAACGGCAGCTCGCGGCAAGCGGGGATTTGTTTTCAGAAAATGTACGTATGGAAACCTTTTTTGCTGCAAAAGAGGACAATTCCTATATTAAGCTGCTTGAGGAGGCGCTCGCTGGAGCCAAGAGCAGTAAAGGACCATGCACGGAAGAGGGCAAAACGCTGCTTAAGACAGCATTTGCTATTCGAAGGCAGGAGGATCATTCCATTGCGGGAGCAGCGCTTATTGTCCAAGATGTAACGGAGCTTACGCTGCTGCGCGATGAGCTGGGGCGAATGGAGAGCCTAAGTCTGATTGGACAAATGGCAGCAAGCATTACGCATGAGATCCGCAATCCGATGGCGGTAATCCGGGGCTTTATGCAACTGATGCGGGAGCGCAGCCGACTGAATGAGCAGCAGTATTACCAGATCGTTATGGAGGAGCTGGATCGGGCGAATACCATTATTAGCGACTTTTTATCATTGGCGCAAAATCGTTCCGTCCCCATGCAGAAGCACTCCTTGCAGACGATCATTATGGAAATATTGCCGCTGCTTGAGGCGGACGCCAATCTTAGAGGGCAGGTTGTACAAACGGAGCTTGCCGATGATTTGCCCGCCTTTCTTATGTCGGACAAGGAAATGAAGCAGCTAATTATAAATCTTGTGCGCAACGGCATGGAGGCGATGGAGGCAATAGAGGAAAAGGGCGTTCTGCACATATTTACTCGCTACCTTCCTTTGGAAAATAAAGTGCTGCTTCGGATTCGTGATAATGGCGTAGGTATTCCAGCAGATCAGATGAGCCAGCTGTTTAAGCCTTTTTATACGACAAAGTCCAAAGGAACGGGACTAGGGCTGCCGCTTTGCCTCAGCATTGCTGAAAGGCATAATGGCAAGCTGGAGGTGGAGTCTGAGGAAGGGGAAGGAACGACGTTCATATTAACCTTTATGCTGGAAGAAACGGAGCTATAGTTAGCGTTCTATTGCTCTAATCACATAATGGAAACTAAGCCTGCACATACTACCTTTGCCTGTCAGTCATACAAGACGGATGAAGGAGGAGAATGCATGGAGCGCAATCAAGCAAAGTCTGAACAATCTCTGCAGCAGGAGCAGCAAGAAGCTGAAAATGCTAAAAAGCGCAATGGGACTTCTCAGACCGAAGCCGGTTTCGACAAGAAGCTGGACGGTCCGAATCGCCCGTCTGTCTAATGAGACGAGCGGCGAAGGCTGCCCGCCAGCAGCTGGGAGCAGAAGGCGTGAGGAATATTAAAGCAGCAGCTGCGACATGGACGGCTGTTGCTTTATTTTCCTAACCAGCGTTATAATAGTAACTAAATTTAGGTTACAAGGTGAAACGGCCGAAAGCTGTCCTTTGACGGCGCGTTTCAGTCCGAGAAATAGAAGCCTAATTATAAGTGTCCGCTTATAAATTCTTATATTTTCAAAAAGGAGTGTATTTCAGTGTCCATGTCATTTGAGAGATACATGCTCGATATGGTTCAACCAATGCGTGATGATTTGACGCGTCTTGGCATTCAAGAGCTTCGCACACCCGAGGATGTGGAGCAAAATCTTCCTGAATCCAAAGGTACAGCGCTCGTAGTCGTAAACTCCGTTTGCGGCTGTGCAGCAGGACAATGCCGCCCAGGCGTAGCGGAAGCGCTGCAGCATGATATTACACCAGACCATTTGTTTACGGTATTTGCTGGACAGGATAAAGAAGCAACAGCTAAAGCCCGTGAATACTTTGCGCCGTACCCGCCTTCTTCTCCATCCATTGCTCTAATGAAGGACGGAGAGCTTGTTCATTTCATTGAACGTCACCAAATCGAGAACCGTTCCGCGTCGGATATTGCAGCCGATCTGGCTGATGCGTTCGATCGGTTCTGCCGCTAAGGCAGGAGGAGCTATGAGCTTACAAGCAGATATTATAGCAAGACTTGGCGTTAAGCCTGTCATTGATGTAGATCAGGAAATCCGCACCCGCGTTGATTTTCTCAAAAAATACGTATTGGATTCCCATACGACAGGTCTGTTGATCGCCATTAGCGGCGGCATCGACAGTGCAGTAGCAGCGGGCCTTTGCAAAAAAGCGACCGATGAGCTTACGGCTGAAACGGGGTGCGACTATATGACGCTTGGCGTTTACCAGCCTTACAGCGAGCAGTCGGACATTTCCGACAGCTACGCGGTTTCTGAGGCATTCGGTATTACAAAAACCGTAGAAACGAACATTGGCGAAGCGGTAGACGAAATCGCCATAGAGACGGAGCACGGTTTGAAGGGTATCGGTATCCATCGTCATATTAGCCGCGGCGGTAAAGGCAATGTGAAGGCAAGAACGCGTATGGTTGTCCAATATGCGCTTGCCTTTGACCTCAATTTGCTCGTTGTTGGTACGGATCATGCATCCGAAGCTATAACAGGCTTTTACACAAAATGGGGTGACGGGGCCGTTGATATTACGCCGCTCAGCTCTCTGAACAAACGTCAAGTACGCCAGCTTGCCTCGCATCTTGGCGTGCCGAAGAGCATTCTCGACAAAGCGCCATCCGCTGGTTTATGGGAAGGGCAGACTGATGAGGATGAGCTCGGCATTAGCTACGATGACAACAGCGATTATTTGGAGGGCAAGGAAATTGGTGCTGAGGCGAAGGAAAAGCTGGAGAAGCAATACCTCAAAACCGAGCACAAGCGCGCGCCTATTCCTGGTATTTAATTAAAAACGTATCTTTTAGAAGCTTGTCCGCTGCAAAAGCGGGCAAGCTTCTGTTATTATGGAGCAAATACGCGGTAGGGAAGCGTACATATACGAAAGTAATTATTGAAGGCAGGCGAGGCAATGATAGTAGGAATTGGTCATGATATAACGGATATGAGCAGAATGCAGACGATACTTGCCGGCAGCACGGCGGGGAAGTTTTTGCAGCGAATTTTGACAGAGCAGGAGCTTAAGCTGGCTGAGAGCTATGAAGGAAAACGGAAAGTTCAATTCGCATCGGGTCGTTTTGCCGCGAAGGAAGCGGTAGTTAAAGCGTTTGGCTGTGGCATCGGCAGCATAATTGGCTTTGGCGATATTCATATTTTACGGTCGGAATCTGGAAAGCCGGAATGTATATTGTCAGATGCTGCATGGCAGAGGCTTGGATTAACTGCTGCGGGCGTGCGCGTTCATATTACGATTACGCATGACCGAGAGCTGGCCTCTGCCGTTGCCATTGTCGAGCAGCTTGCTTAATTACTTTGCATATTGTAGCAAAATAGCTAGTTATACAAGATTATGCTACGAATTGTAATGTTGATGTCAACTTTGTCATTATCAGGGGGCTGCATGCCGATAAAGATAAGGAGATTGATTGTTGGGCATTGAAGCCGCCGCTATCATTCGGTGCGTTCTATATAAAGCATGTGTTGGCAGCAGGCTTGCTCGCCGCCTATGGATGGCGGCGGATAAGCCTGCTCGTCTATTTCTTGCCGGCGAGCCAAGCGGCGAGCCCTGCGATTTCTTTGCTTGTGAGACGATCCTTGAACGACGGCATGGAGCCTGCGCCATTTTCCAGCTGTGTCACTATGTCTGCCTCGCTCATCCGGGCTCCAACCTTTTGCAAATTGGTCTGAGCCCCCATGCGGCCTTGCAGGTCTGTGCCGTGGCAGCTGATGCAGTTGGATTTATAAACAGAGGCTGTGCCTTCTGGCGCATCCATATGCGGCGTTGCTTTCGTTCCCGGCTGTGACGTGCCTCCGCAGGCAGCAAGCAGGGCTGTAGTCAGGACTGCAAGCAGCAGCATTTTGACCCAGACTGATAGATTATTACGTAACATTTGGGTTCCTCCAATTTATCCATATTAAGAAATCATAGAGATAGTATAGCGGATTGCTTGCTGCAACTTCCATAGGATTTTGCCAAGGGGGGCGCTATAATAGAAAAGGCTAACAAGAAAATACGTCAAGAGATCGGTAGGCATGGAAGGAATATGGAAATAACGGGCGAACATATGCTCAACCAACAGTTTAAGCAGTTAAAGGTTGATGTAATGGTGGCATCCTATACGAAAAGTCCAGCAGGCTGGATAATGAGGCGTGTGGAGCCTGACTATTTCTGCTTATGCTACATTGATAAAGGTGAAGGCTGGCTGGAATTGAACGAGTCCAAATATAAGGTCAGCGCTGGCCGGTTATATTTGCTGCGTCCAGGCTGGGCAAGAAGATATGGCTCGCTTGGTGCTAATCATTTTATTCATTATTGGTGCCATTTCCGCGCGGAGATGGCTGCCCAATCCTATATCCATTTGGCTCATTTGCCGCTGGAGGTTGAAGTGAAGGACGCGCTGGTCGTCAAGCAGCTGTTTACGAAAATGCTGGCGGCGCAGGAAGATAGCGATCTTACGGGCGAATTGCGGACGAAGGCTGTGCTTTACGAGCTGCTTGCGCTGTTCATGGAGAACAGCCGGACGCAACAAAACACGACATTACTACAGCTGTCGGAGCATGAGCACTGGAATGAAGTGCTCGTCTATGATGAAGTGCTTCATTTTATTGAGGAAAATTTGCAATATCAAATTCCAATTGGCGTGCTAGCCAGGCTGGCCAACCTATCACATGTGGATTTTCATACTGCGTTTAAAAATAAAGTCGGCTGCTCGCTCGTTCAATACATCACGCAGCGGCGAATTGCGACAGCTAAGAAGCTGCTGCGCACGACGAGCCTGCCGATTGCCGCTATTGCTGCGGAGGTTGGCATGCTCAATCATTATTTGTCACGGTTGTTCAAGCAGCAGACGGGCATTACCCCTTCGGAATACCGCCGTATTATTTGCAGCAGCGCATGGCAGGAAGCCGGGCAAACAGATCGAGAGGAGTACGGAAATACATGACAGCGGAAGCGAAACAACATTTTAGCAGAGAGCTGCTGCATTGGTACCAGAGAGGGAATCGCGATTTGCCATGGCGTAAAAGCCGCGACCCTTACCGGATATGGGTATCGGAAATTATGCTTCAGCAAACGAGAGTCGATACGGTTATCCCCTATTATGAACGGTTTATGGCAAAATTCCCAACGGTTCAGGCGCTTGCTGAAGCGCCCGAGCCCGAGGTGCTTAAGTGCTGGGAAGGGCTAGGCTATTACTCGCGGGCGCGGAATTTGCAAGCGGGAGCACGCCAAGTAATGGAGCTGCATCAAGGACAGGTGCCGGATGATAAAACAGCCGTCGCAGCCTTGAAAGGCGTGGGACCCTATACGAGCGGCGCTATTATGAGCATCGCCTTTAATCGGCCTGAGCCAGCTGTAGATGGCAATGTCATGCGCGTGCTGTCCCGCTATTTTGCGCTGGAGGATGATATTGCAAAGCCGGCTACGCGCGTGAAAATCGAAAAGCTCGCCGCCGAGCTGATTCCTGAAGGCGCAGCAGGCGACTTCAATCAGGCTTTAATGGAGCTGGGTGCGCTCGTCTGTACGCCAAAGTCTCCAAGCTGCCTGCCATGCCCGGTAATGGAGCATTGTGAAGCAAGAATCGGAGGGCGCGAGACGGAGCTGCCTATTAAATCGAAGGCAAAGCCGCCGCGGCCGGAAGCACGAATTGGCGTCATTGTGGAAGGGTTAGGCGCACATGCAGGCAAGGTGCTTGTAAGGCAGCGCCCGGCTACCGGGCTGCTTGCGCAAATGTGGGAGCTGCCGCATTTGCTTGTGCCGAAGGAGCTGGAGCCGCTGCTTCATTTCAGCGAGGAGCAGCTGACGGAGCAAGCACCGCTTGGCGGGCTGCTGACCGAAGCGGTCGCGGGCGAGACGGGCTTGCTTATTCGTCCTCATCGTCAGTTGATGGACGCCGATCATATTTTCAGCCATATCCATTGGAAAATGAGAGTTTATAAGGCTGATCTAGGTGCGATGAACATCGGTGAAGCAGTGCCAATGGCGCAAATGGCTGCTGAAGCTGCGGCTGTCTATACAACTGCTGGAATGCAGCTGGAGGAGCAGGTGAAAACTCAGCAGGTGGACACGGAGCAGGGGAAGCAGCTAGAGCAGCAGCTAGAGCAGCAGCTAGAGCAGCAGGGCGAGCTTCACGCGCCGTATCGCTGGATTGGGCCGGAGCATATGGAGGAGCTGGCATTTCCGAATTTATTTTTGAAAATTTTACGCGATTATTGGAATCAGGATTTGTAAAGCCGAGGGGAGAGCATTGGAATGAGTGAAAGATTAAAGCAGCTGTTAGAGCACAAAATCGTAGCAATTGTTAGAGGAATCGAGGATCGCCATGCTGATGCTGCTGGACAGGCATTAATAGACGGCGGTATCCGTCTGATGGAAATTACGCTGAATACGCAGGGCGCTACAACGATGATTCATCGCTGGCGCACCAAATTTGACGATCAAGCGATTGTCGGCGCAGGTACGGTGCTGGATCTTAAAATGGCGCAGGAGGCAGTGGCTGCGGGGGCGCAGTTTATCATTTCTCCGAATCTCGATGAGGAGGTTATTGCATACGGCGCTGAGCATGGCGTATCGGTATGGCCTGGCGTTATGACGCCTACCGAAATCGTCAAAGCTTGGAAAGCTGGGGCGGAAGCGGTCAAGCTGTTTCCGATGGGGACGCTGGGCACTAAATATTTGGCAGAGATTCGCGGCCCGCTGGACCATATTCCGATTATGGCAACAGGTGGAGCGGATTTGCATAATCTTGGTGAATATTTTGGCGCTGGGGCGAATGCCGTCGGTCTGGGCGGCAAGCTCGTTAACCTTGAGTGGGTGCGCGAAGGCAAGCTTGAGCTAGTTACGGAGCGGGCGCGGCAGTTCGTTGATGCGGTTAGCAAGCTTTAATAAGGGGTAGCGGGCAGTCAGCCCAAGGAGTCTATTTGCTATTATAGTTTTCTATCATCTATTGGGGGTAATAAATAAAAGGGCCTGCGGCAACAACGGCCGCAGGCTGCAAGAGAGAATATATAATAAAGGGGGGTCATAAAGCTAGTATAATTGGATAAGATGAATATAACCTGAGCGATATATTACAGTTAGATTACAAGAAGTAAATCGCTTACAAAAAAGGTGGGTGAGCATGATGCGTTTTTCTATATGGAAACCGGCGGTCATCACGGCGGCGGTAATAGGCACGCTTTATTTTACAATGAAGCCGGAGTGGCTGCCTGTATTCGCGGCATCAGAGCAGCAGGGTCAAGGCAGCGGAACGATTAGTCAATTGGAGCAGGAAATGGCCGCGCATTTTAAAAATAGAGAAGAGCATTTTACGCTTCAATATAATGGGGATAGCAGCAAGCTGTCGGCAGAGCTTAAAGCAATCATTGAACGCGCGATGGCGAAGGATGATTATACGGCGTATATTTTGGAATCGTATGTGTATACGACACGCAGTCTCGGCACTCGTTCAACGATCAAGATGGAGGCGAGCTACCGGGAATCGAAGGCGCAGACGGCTGAGGTGGACCGCGTCGTTGCACAGCAGCTTAAGAAGCTGGTCACTCCCGGCATGAATGATCATTTGAAGGTGAAGGCGATCCATGATTGGATCGCAGGAAAGCTGCGCTATGATCAATCGCTGACTCAATATACCGCTTATGAAGCGCTCACGACGGGAAGGGCCGTATGTCAGGGCTACGCGCTGCTTGCCTACAAAATGCTGAGTGAAGCAGGCATAACGACGAGGATTGCCGAGGGTACAGTTGATACAGGTGATCATGCGTGGAATATGGTTAAGCTCGACGGGAACTGGTACCATCTCGATGTAACATGGGATGATCCGGTCTCGAACGACCCTGCGGCGCCAGCTGATACGATCCAGTACAGCTACTATTTGAAGACCGACAAGGAAATGCGTCATGACCATCAATGGAAAAAAAGCTATCCGGCCGCGAATACTTCGTACGCCGCAGAGCTAGACAAGCTTGAGAAGAAGGGCGGCTCTGCCGCAGCTTCTTACAAAAAGCTCGGGCAGCAGCTTGGCTTCCAGTGGCTGAAGCCGGAAAACATCGTCGCTGATCGTGCAGCGCTGACCGAAAAAATTCGTGCTGGCGTCAAGCGCGGAGCGACCAGCCTTGAATTTCGCTATATGTTGGGCGCTACCTTTTCCGCCGATCTCAAAAGCGCCATAGCTGCGCTGAATGTACCGATTGGCTACTCTGCACGCTATGAGCCTTATTTGCATGATGGCTCGCAGCTAGTGAAATTGCAGCTGTCCTATTGAGCCTTCACAAGCCGCACAAGCAATAAGGCAACAAACGAGTCGCCAAGCAAGAAAAACGAGCTAAGCAGCCAAAAACCTCTTGTCTCCCTTCCATTTATTGGAGGTGAGCCAAGAGGTTTTTTTTGAGTTATTAGAATGGAGAAGCTTCAGCCTTATAATCAGCTTATATTTAACCGCGAAACGGAGCGGCAGTATTGGGGCCAGAGGACAACCTTAGCCGTTTGCGCTTGTTTATCGCTGTAAAATGAAAGGTAATCTTAAAGTAAGGGCGCTAAAGTGTATATAGTCCGATCTTTATTTGCCCTGCTGGCGGGCGGCCGTCATTTGCTGCCAGACGGAGCCAGCTGCTTCCTCGCCGCGCTCGATGCGCTCCAAAGCGATTTGGGCTTGCAGCTGAATTTCAAATTCGCTGTCCTGTGCTGCGATGCGCAGGGCAGGAATGGCCGATTCGTCGCCAACCTCATAAAGAAAACGGGCAGCCCGCCAGCGCACAAGCTTGTTCGTGTCGCTAAGCGATTCAATCATTGGCGCAGTAGCGGCAGGATCGCCCCAATCGGAGAGCGTGTCTCCAGCCGTTCTGCGCACCGATACCGATTTGTCGCGGAGCGCCTGAAATAAATAAGGCATCGCTTCAGCTGTGCGAAGGTCGCCCAAATAAACAACGGCTAGCCTTCTGATCGACACGGTGTCGTCGCTCAGTGCTTTAGCGAGAAGGGGCAGCAGCTCGGGCTCTGGCGTCAAGCGGTCAAGCGCGGCATAACGAATGCGCCAGTCAGGCGATTCCAGCAGCTCGGCGATTTCGTCCGCCGTTCGCTGCGCTGGCTTTGCCGGAGCTGCTGCGGCATCGTCGCCTGCTGCCCCTTGCGCCTTCGCGGCGGCGACCAGCTCATTCAGCCTCTCCGTCGTATAGGCGGCTTCCAGCTCGAGGACGACATCGGCGGCAATTTCCTCAAGCTCGCCATAGCGGACGCCGAACTCCTCAAGCTTGCGCTCGCGAATCATGGAGGAGCCGGCCGCTTCGCTGACAGCGTTTGTGAATGGCTCAGGCAGCGCGGAGCGAGCTTCGCGCTCGCCGTTTTTTACGCGTACCTGCATCGGAATGCCCCGATACATCTGTACGAGTACATGCGCCTCGCCATAGCTGTTCTCGGTCAAGGCTGCTTGACCAGCCTCGCTGCCGTCTCCATGCAGCAGCGTCCTTGCTTCACCGAGTATGAGCGCCCAATCCGCACTAGATACGCGGTCGAGGGCAATAAAATCAGCGGTGCGAAAAATGCTGCGCACCCCATCTATAGCAAGGAGGCTTTTCAATGGCTCCGGTGCGTGTTCAGCTTCTTTTTTCGAAAAAGTCTGTCTTACGCCGCGCGGCAGCGATTCATCCATATTCAGTTTCATGGAGTTCGGGCTGGGCGTCGGTTCAATGGATAAAAGCTTCACATTTATCATCCTCCGTTCATACAATTCAAAGGTTATGGGTTTAGTTTACATGAATTTGCAGGAGGATGCGAATCCAAGGTGCATAAGAAGCGGCTGGAAAGTTGCTTCGCTCGCTCGTAGTTGGTATCTTAATGCTATACTCTATTTATATAAAGCGTAGGAGGAAGCCAGAATGAAACCCAGAAGATTTGAAAATCAACAGCAGGTTCAGCAGCATAACTCCTTTAAACAGTTTCAAAGATGGCGCTCGGAAAGATCAAATAAGATTAAAAGCAAGGATTATTCATATACCGTGCCGAATGTAGCGCCGGATCTGCATTATTTGCATCATAACCGCAAGCACCCTTCCGTCACCTGGGTCGGGCATTCGACTTTTCTAATCCAGATGGCGGGGCTTAATATTGTGACGGACCCCGTCTGGTCAGGCAATATGGCCTTTGAAAAAAGGCTTGCGCCGCCGGGCATTCCCATCAGCGATATGCCCCCGGTTGACGTTGTGCTCATTTCCCATTCGCATTATGACCATTTGAACATTAACTCGCTCCGCAAGCTAGGAGGCGGCAAGCAAATTCTTGTTCCTGCGGGGCTTGCAAGCAAGCTTAAGCTCAAAGGCTTCCGCCGTATCAAGGAGCTGCATTGGTGGGAATCGGTTCATATTCATGGCGTTAAGTTCACCTTTGTGCCCTCTCAGCATTGGACGAGGCGCAATCCGTGGGATATGAACAGCTCGCATTGGGGCGGTTGGGTGATGGAGCCCTATGCTGCGATGCCAAGCAGAAGCGGCGACCACTCGCACGAGCAAGCTCAACTGCACGGCTTGGGCGGCAGCGCCAGTGTGGCGGAGCGCAAGCAGCAGACAGTGGGAGCGCCAAATGCAGCATCAACAGCAGCAAAGGCAGCAGAAGAAGTTGATCGCCTGGGACATACCGATGGAGCGGGGCATGCTGCCCGTCCTATAGCGGGTATTGCGCCTACCGTCTATTTTGCAGGAGACAGCGGGTATTTTCCGGGCTTCAAGGATATCGGACGCAAGTTCCAAATTGATGTTGCCCTCATGCCGATAGGCGCCTATGAGCCAGAATGGTTCATGGGGCCGCAGCATGTGACGCCAGAGCAGTCGCTGCAGGCATTCGAGGATGTGGAGGCGAGGTTTTTTGTGCCGATGCATTACGGTGCCTTTAAGCTCGCCGACGATACGCCGCGCGAAGCGCTGGATCGTTTAGAAGCTTGTCGGGATAGCCGCTGCATTGAGAAGGAGCGTATTGTTGTGCTGCCTCACGGGGAATGTTGGCGACTTGCAGGACTATAAATGCCAAACGCGGACAAGAGAAAGCCAAAACTGTGAAATGACTTCCCGGCCGCTTCATGCGTATACTTAGTAAGTAGGCAAGCAGAATGAACGGCATTAATAAATGACAGCGCATCGTTACTATAGGAGGAACATGTAATGAGTCAACCGATTCGTATAGGAATAATTGGGGCCGGAGCTATCGGCAAAGTGCATATGGAAACGTTCCAAAAGGTAGGAGCAGAAGCTGCAATTGTAACGGCGGTAACGGATGCATACTTGCCGCTTGCCGAGCAGCGCGCAGCGGAATTTGGCATAACGACCATTCATAAAAGTCCGCAGGCGCTGCTTGAGGACCAGGAGCTGGATGCGGTCATCATCGGCGTACCAAACCAATTTCACGCGCCTTTAGCGATTGAGGCATTGAAGCAGGGCAAGCATGTGCTGCTGGAGAAGCCGATGGCCATTGATGCCGAAGCGGCCCGCACCATCTATGAGGCTTCGCAGGCTGCGGGCAAGGTGCTGATGATGGCGCATCAAATGCGCTGGCTCGGCATTAACCGTGCGATTAAAGCGCGTGTGGAAAATGGCGATCTCGGCTCGATTTACAATGTGAAAACCGGATGGTTTCGCAAAAAAGGCATTCCCGGCTGGGGCTCATGGTTTACCCGCAAGGATCAGGCAGGCGGCGGCCCGCTAATTGACATTGGCGTGCATATGCTTGATCTGTCGCTGTATTTAATGGGTAACCCGCGTCCGGTATCGGTATATGGCTCGACATACGCCGAG
Source organism: Paenibacillus sp. KS-LC4 (assembly GCF_036894955.1). Lineage (NCBI taxonomy): Bacteria > Bacillati > Bacillota > Bacilli > Caryophanales > Paenibacillaceae > Paenibacillus > Paenibacillus sp. KS-LC4. The sequence continues at coordinate 1,372,136 of NZ_CP145905.1, forward strand.
TTTGGTCCGAAGCGACGCGGCATAGGCACTTGGGGTACACCAAATTGGGACGGCTATTATGATGTAGAGGACTTGGCGACGGCGCTTATCAAGTTTGAAAATGGCGCGACGTTGTCGCTGGACGTCAGCTGGGCCGCGCATTCGGCTTCGCTTAGCGAGGAGCCGTTCATCCATTTGATGGGCACGGAGGGCGGCGCGGCGCTTGTTGGCACCAATGGCTGCTACGTTACCCATGAGGATGATAAAGTCGTGGAATCAGAAATTACGCCATTTGATGGGGAAGAGGATCGCGTGCTGCTGAGCAGGCATTTCATCGACTGCATTAAGGAAGGCAAGCAGCCGATTGCCTCGGCGCTGAGCGGTTATACGAACAGCAGAATTTTGGATGCGATATATGAGTCGTCCCGTACAGGAAATGAAGTGAAGCTGCACTGGGACTAAGTCTGGATCAGGAATAGCCGTGCACATGCCCTGATGCGGACTTGCCGGTACAAGCACAGATGAAGCAAGGTCCCGAAAGGCCGCTTATTGAAAATGGCGGCTTCACCGGGGCCTGTTCGCGCGGAAAAATGCAGCGAATTGACAATTCGAGGTTCGTTTGCGGGCATACTGTGCTATAATAATGCAAGATAATGAGAATGAATGTGAAGGACGGGATTGCGAACCATGATTAGTACTACTGGCATAACGCTTCGATTTGGGAAGCGGGCGCTTTTTGAAGATGTTAGCATTAAGTTTACGCCGGGCAACTGCTACGGCCTTATTGGCGCGAACGGCGCAGGAAAATCGACGTTTTTGAAAATATTATCTGGCGAAGTAGAGCAATCGAGCGGTGAAGTGCATATTACACCGGGTGAGCGTCTTGCGGTACTGAAACAGAACCATTTTGAATATGACGAGTTTGCTGTTATTGAAACGGTTATGATGGGCCATAAGAAGCTTTATGATGTAATGAAAGAGAAGGATGCGCTTTATTCGAAGGCTGATTTTACCGATGAAGACGGTATGCGTGCAGGCGAGCTGGAAGCTGAATTTGCTGATATGAACGGCTGGGAGGCTGAGTCGCAGGCAGCAGAAATGCTCAATGGCCTCGGCATCACACCTGATCTGCATGACAAGTCGATGTCTGAGCTGAGTGGTAACGAGAAGGTACGTGTATTGCTCGCGCAAGCGTTGTTTGGCGAACCGAACATTTTGCTGCTCGATGAGCCTACCAACCATTTGGACATTGAGTCGATTCGCTGGTTAGAAGATTTCCTTGCTAAATATGAAGGAACGGTCGTCGTGGTCAGCCATGACCGTCACTTCCTGAATACGGTATGTACGCATATCGCCGATATTGATTTCGGTAAAATCCAGATGTATGTCGGCAACTACGACTTCTGGTACGAGTCCAGCCAGCTGGCGCTTTCCTTGATGCGCGGCGAGAACAAGAAGAAGGAAGACAAAATTAAAGAGCTGCAGGCGTTCATTCAGCGCTTCAGCGCGAATAAATCGAAATCCAAGCAGGCGACTTCCCGTAAGAAGCTGCTTGATAAAATTTCCCTCGATGACATTCGTCCGTCGAATCGGAAATATCCGTTTATTAACTTCAAGGGTGAACGCGAAGCAGGCAAATCGCTGCTGCTCGTAGAAGGCTTGACGAAGTCGGTGGATGGCGTGAAGCTGCTGGATAACCTGACGATTGCCGTTAATAAAGGCGATAAAATCGCATTTGTTGGCCCGAACGAACAGCCGAAGACGCTGCTGTTCCAAGTGCTGATGGGCGAGGTTGAAGCGGACGCGGGTACGTATCAGTGGGGCGTTACAACAACGCAAGGCTACTTCCCTAAAGATAACTCGTCTTACTTCGATGGTGTTGATCTGAACTTGGTTGAGTGGCTTCGCCAGTATTCCAAAGATCCGGATGAGACGTTCATCCGCGGCTTCCTCGGACGGATGCTGTTCTCCGGTGACGATGCGATTAAGAAAGCAAGCGTATTGTCCGGAGGAGAGAAGGTCCGCTGCATGCTTTCCAAAATCATGCTCAGCGGCTCGAACGTATTCCTGATGGATGAGCCGACGAATCACTTGGATCTCGAATCCATTACAGCGCTCAATAACGGCCTGATTGATACGGATTGCACGGTTCTGTTCACTTCTCATGACCATCAGTTCGTTCAAACGATTGCGAACCGTATTATGGAAATTACGCCTAACGGACTGATTGATCGCATGATGACGTATGATGAGTACCTTGAAAGCGATGAGGTTAAAGCGCTTCGGGAAAAAATGTACGCTGAATAATAGAGCTGAATAGCGCTTGAAATAGAGAAAGGCATCCTGCTCGTCTAGGAGACGAGCAGGATGCCTTTTTTGCGTTTAATGTTGTAGTCATTCCAATAGCTCCACAGGCTCCAATAGTTGGAGCGCTTATGATTGGGCTGAAGCGGGCCGGGATCAGGCTATTCTTTATGCTGGTTCCATTCCATCAGCTGATGCTGCAAATGGACAATTAGCTTGTCTACATCTTGTAGAAAAGTGTCTCTGGCTTCCGTTTCCATGCTTTCAAGTGCTTTCGCCAGCGGCGGTGCGCCCGCAGCCTCCAGCGTCGTCATTAACTGCTGAAGCTGAGCGAGAACAGATGGCATCCCATCAAGTCTCGCTTCTCCTTCGGAGGCTGCGAGTGTCGCTGCGGCGGAGGCAGACGGAGCCGCTACAGGCACATTAGCAGCTGCCGATTGGGCGGCCGATACAGCAGTACTATCAACAGAAGCCGTATTAGCAGCAAGCGCAGCGCTATAATTAGGCAGGTTGTCCATTGCGCCGACCAGCGGCTGTTCTTGCTGCACCACAGACGGCTGCTCCATAGGCTGCTGCACAGATTGCGGCTCGGCTTGTAACGAAGCAGCTTTCTTTTTAGGCTCTGCCGGCTGGGCGGGCTTGGCTCGCTCGGCTTTGTTATTCTGGCGAACGGACCATGTTTCGAGCAGTCCAGGGCCATTTTTAAACAGCAGCTTCTCTTTCGTGCTTGCAGAAATCTCTGGGTCCTTGAATAGCTTGGCGATTTTCTTGACATCGCTGACGGGCATCTCGTCACGCGCGAAAATAAGCGCGAGCGGGTCGCGCAGCTCCATTGGCAAGTCTTTAATCGGAAGCAGCTGATCCTCCGTCAGCACATCCTTGCGGATTGCTGTGCCGCTGACGATCCGCTTCTTAACCGCGCTGCTGAATTTGAGCAGCTCGCATTTATTTTTAATATACGATTCCGGCTTGCTGAGCTTGCTCGCAAGAAATTTAACGGAGCTGCTAAACTTTTCGTTGTTCAGCAGCTTGTGAAACGCCTCCGCCTCTTCAATCGGCGAGAAGCCCTCGCGCGTCAAATTTTCGGCAATTTGCTCCAAATAAATATCCAATTCATTGGTCATCGTTGAGACGATGCAAGGAATGGTCCGCTTCCCAAGCGCGATGCAAGCTTTGTATCGGCGGTTGCCATATATAATTTTGTAGCGTCCGTTATCTGTTTTTCTGACTTTGATCGGCGACAGCAGGCCAAGCTCCTCAATGCTAGTGATGAGCTCTTGCAGCGACTGCTCGTCGAATTGGTAACGGGGCTGATCCGTATCTTCATCAATCAGATTAATATCCATTTGTATAATGTCCATATCTACTCTCCTATCTGTCAACCAGGCTTCCATACCGGCGTGGCAGGGCTTATAGGCCAACCTTAATTATATAACAAAGAAGGCCTTCGAGGGAATGAAGGCCTTTGAAATAACTGGATTTTATGCTTCTATTTCACTATAAAACAGTCGCTGCCTGCAAAAGAAGGCTTCGTTTATTCACCATTATTCACAGTGGCTCGGTTTTGAAGCGGCCAATGAGTGCATTCAGCTCTTTAGAGAGCTGGCGCAGCGATTCCGCTGAGAGGCTGATTTCATTCATCGAGGCAAGCTGCCGCCCGGAAGCGTCAGCGACCTGTTCAAAGCGCGAGGCCGACCCGCGGGAAATGCTCTCCATATCCTCGATGGAGGCAGCGACCTCCTGCGATCCAGCGGACAGCTGCTCGGAGGCGGCAGATACTTCATGCAGGCGCTCATTAATGGTGCCAATGCCGGAATGAATGGAGGCGAACGATGCCCCTGCCTCCTGTACAGCGCTGAGTCCTGCGAGCACTTCCGCGCTGCTCGCTTCCATCTGCCTAGACAAATCAGAAGTATGGCGGACAATTTCTGCAATGAGCGTCGCCACATGCTCGGAGGATTCCTGTGATTGGGTTGCCAGCTTTCTCACCTCGGAGGCGACGACGGCGAAGCCGCGTCCTTCCTCGCCCGCACGGGCAGCCTCGATTCCGGCGTTGAGGGCAAGCAAATTGGTCTGTGCGGCAATCCCCTTCATAATCGAAATAATTTCGACGATTTTACCGGAATGCTGCTCCAGCTGTGCAGACGTATCGCTCATTTTGGAAGTGGCGGCATGAATGGTGTCCATCCGCTGAATGACAGCGGCAATCGCTCCCTCGCCACTTTTAGCGCTGCTGGTCGTTGCTTCCGATACGGACGAGACGATGGCAGCGGAATGGGCAATATGCTGCATGCTTGAGGTTATCGCCTCCATCGCATGCGTAACTTCCCCGACGCGCACGACCTGTGCAGCAGCTCCCTCAGACGTTTGCTGAATGCTGTCCGTAATCGTAACGCCTGCTTCCTTCGTCGCAAGGGAATGAGAAGAAACCGCTTCGGCGGCGGTTAGCAGCCGATCAGAGCTGCTGCGTATGCCGCTAATGACTGTGCGCGTATCTTCAACTAATGCCTTGAAGGCGGCTGCAAGCTGCCCGACCTCATCCTTGCGGTCTAAATCAATAGCGACCGTCAAGTCGCCGCTGCCGACGCGAGCAATCAGCTTTTTGAGCTGAACGAGCGGCCCTGTCAAATAACGGGCGAGCAAATAGACGAGCAACAGACTGAGCATGAAAATTGCTAGCGCCATCCAAATCATCGTATTGCGATTTTGCTCCATCAGCTCGTAAACCTTCGTAGCATCGAGATCAGCGCCTACGATTCCAAGCAGCTTGCCATCAGCAGACATAATCGGTACATAAGCGGATAAAGTTTCCCCATATTCATCCTGAGTCAGCTCGCCAATGCTGGGCTTCATCTCTTGAAAGGCTGTAATCATGCCAGTATAGGGATTCTCTTCAACCGAGCCGAAGGAGGAAAAATCATCCTCTGCTGCGTCCTGGGGGGCGCCATCCACAACATAAAAGTAGACAGGCTGTCCCCCCTCTTCACGCATGCCAAGCGTATACAAATATTTTAAACCGTTCGCTTCACGCATATCATTAAGCTGCGTACGCAGCTCATTGTAATAATCGGTCTGCTCCATGCCTGCGCTGAGCTTATCATATTGCTGTGTATCAACAAGGCTGGCTGCCCGCTCAGCAACGGATTGTGCTTGCATCCCCATTGAATTTTCGACTAAATGAGCGGAGGAACGATACAAGGTAATTCCAAGCACTGAGCCAATAATAAGCAAAATAATCGAGAAAAACATAAAAATACGCATAAACAAGCTATTCATCAATGAAAGCAGCCTCCCTGGCATCTTTTGCAGCAATAGTCCGTAAGTCTCACTACCTATATGTATCGGCAAAAATAGTAAGCGTTATTAGGGAGGGGAGAGGGTCGATCACAAACAAACAGAAATATGCTATAATCGCACCATAAGAATCATTTATAGAAAGTGGAGCATACCTTATGTTTGCGATAGAGAGAATCAAAAAAATCAAACAAATTCTAATAAAAGACAAGCGCGTTGACGTTGTGGAGCTGAGCGAGCGTTTCTCGGTGACCGAGGTAACGATTAGGCGAGATCTCGACAAGCTGGAGCAGCAAGGTTTTTTGGTGAAAATATATGGCGGTGCCGTGCTGAATGAAGAAGATCAGCCCGGTATGCCGACACTGGTCGAGGAAGATAAGCTGCAGGGCGAGAAGCGGCTTATTGGGCAAATTGCCTCGCGGCTTATTGAGAACGGCGAAGCGATTTTTATCGGGACGGGTACGACTTGTCTGGAAATAGCCCGGCACTTGAAGGATAAGAAGGCGACGGTTGTTACGAATGATCTGCTAGTTGCGCTAGCGCTCAAGGATACGCCAGGAGTGAAGGTTATGCTGACGGGCGGCGATTTAATTGCGGGCACCTCGACGCTCATAGGCGGCTTTGCGCTGCAGACGCTAAGCGGCATTTATGTGACGAAGGCGTTTATAGGCGTTAAGGGAGCTCATTTTCAGGCAGGCTACACAGTAGACAGCTATGAGGAAGCGATGATGATTCAAGGCGTGCAGCGCATGGCGGGCGAAATCGTAATCGCAGCGGATTATACGAAATTTGATGCGCCGGGCTTTGCGAAGCTTGGAGAGCTGACGATGGCAAGCAAAGTCATCACAAATAAACAGCTGCCAGCCGAATACAAAAAATATTATTTTGATCATGCAATCAAGCTGTATACGACGTTTGAGCTGGAGTAGTCGTGCGGGGGAGAGAACGAACTTGAGCGAATTATTGACGCTGCGAAATATTAGAAAGCGCTTTAATGAAACGACGGTGCTGGATGGCATCCATTTGACGATTGAAAGCGGTCAGGTTCACGCGATTATTGGGGAAAATGGGGCGGGTAAATCGACGCTGATGAAAATATTAGCCGGACTTTTTCCGCCAGACGCTGGCGAAATTTCACTTTGCGGAGAGCTTGTCAGCATCGGCAGCCCGAATGAGGCGCAGCAGCTTGGCATTGCGGCCATTCATCAGGAGCTGCGGCTGTTTCAGGATTTGAGCATTGCGGAAAATATTTTTATGCGCCGCGAGCCCTTGAAGCCGTTGTTATGGCCGAAGTTAATCGACTGGGAGCTGCTGCATGAGCAGACTGCAAGCTACTTGCAGCAATTTGGTATGGCGGTCGATGCCCGGGCGCGCGTAAATACACTGTCCATCGGCGATCAACGCTTCGTTGAGCTGATCAGAGCGCTATCTCAGCAGGCGCGCATTATTATTATGGATGAGCCGACGGCTGCGCTGAACAATCAGGAGTGTGAGCGGCTGTTCAAGGCTATTCGTCATTTGAAGCAGCTCGGGGTAGCCATTCTGTACATTTCTCATCGTATGGAGGATCTCCAGCATATTGCGGATCAGGCCACGCTGCTTCGTGATGGCGCAGTGCTTCGGACCTGGCGCATGGACGATACCGCAAGTATGCCAGAAATTATCGAGGCGATGGCAGGCAAGGAGCTGTATAATCGCTATCCGAAGCTGAAGGTGCAGCTAGGCGCTGAGCTGCTTCGTACGGAAGGACTCAGCTTGGCGGGAAGGCTGAACAATGTCAATTTGAGCTTGCGCAGAGGAGAAATTTTGGCGATTGCCGGGCTCGGTGGCGCGGGGAGGCGAACGCTCGCCAAGGTGCTTTTTGGCATAGAGGGGCCGTATGAAGGTGCCATTCATTTGAATGGGCGCTCCTTTAGAGAGATGACGCCGCATAAGGCGAAAGCAAACGGCATTTGTTATGTGACGGGTCTGCATTCGGAGGAAGGGCTGATCTTGAATGCGCCGATAGCGGAAAATATTACGCTGACTAATCTTCCGCGTGTGTCGCGGGCCGGGTTTATTCGCAGCGGCCAGGAGGCTGCTTATGCCAAGGATTTAATGGATCGCCTGGAAATTACAGGCGAAGAGACGGAGCAGCCGATGCACCTTAGCGGCGGCAAGCAGAAGAAGGTTATTTTAGCCAAGTGGCTGTTCAGCAATGCCCGGATTTTTATCATTGAGGAGCCGACGGCGGGCATCGACGTCGTTTCCAAAATCGACATTTACAACATTATGAACGAGCTGGTGCTGTCTGGGAAATCAATCATTATGCTGTCCTCCGATATTCCAGAAATGCTCGGCATGTCGGACCGAATTGCCGTTATGCATGGCGGCTCGATCCGCCATACGATGCTAAGAGAGGAAGCGACGCTTGAGCGGATATTGCATTATGCTTCAGGCGGCGAGGCAAGTCATAATAAAAGTAACTCTTAAACAAGGATGGTACAAAGATGTCATATCCAATAGTCAGATTCATTCGAAATAATGAATTACCTGAGATTCTCCAGTTGTATAAACATTTAAATAAAGACGATCCTGATTTAGACTTAGAAGAGATCGGAGAAATTTGGAATGCGATTTTAAATGATGAAATGATGAAGATCATTGTTGTTGAATATGGTGGCATAATTGTTGCGACCTGTGTATTAACATTGATCAAGAACTTAACGAGAAGCGGAAGACCATACGGATTGATAGAAAATGTAGTTACACATTCGGATCATAGAAAAAAAGGGTACGGACGATTGGTTTTAAATAAAGCTATTGAAATTGCAAGGGAGAGGAATTGCTACAAACTTATGTTAATGACAGGGTCTAAGAGAGAGGAAATTCATAAATTTTATGAAAGCTGCGGTTTCCAGCAGGGGGTTAAGACTGGATTCATTATTAAGATGATGTAGCTTATGATTCAACAGCACAGAAATTATTAACTACAGTATGGCTGCGATGAGACGAAAAAGAGAGATCAGTCTGCTTCTTCAAGCAGAGCTAATCTCTCTTTTTTTCAGTGCCGATAAAGCTATTTCCGCAGCTCGCTATACTGCCGATGAATCCGGTTCTCGGGGTTCCGATCCACCGTATATAGCACGGCGAGAAAAAACCATTCCAGCGGCTTCATCAGCAGGTAAACGACATCGGCAGACCATGGCTGATTGATGTGCTTGCTGAGCGGATAGCCGTATTTATCGTAGCAGCGGCGGATGATTTTATGCGTTCGCGGCGCGTATTCCTCGATAATATTTTCAAAAGCATTCGCAACCAGCAGTTGGCGGTTGACGACGATTCTGGAGCCGTGCCGCAGCCCGGCGCGCAGCGGCTTGACGATTTTGCGATGCCCTCTCACCGAAACGGTGCATAAATAATGGCCGTCTCCTGGCACGATAACGGGCGGAGGTGCTGGCAATTGCGAATAATGAAAGCTGCTCGTCTCGAGAAATACGCGGATGAAGCTATCGGGGCGCTGCCCGAACAGCATCAGCAGCAGCTGGACGATTAGCATGACTGGGAAAAAAGCAATCGACCAGAGCAGCGGCAGCCGGGAATATTTTTGGCGAAAATAGTCCAAGCACCGCAGCCATTTGCTGCTGTACACGATCTCTTCTTGCTGGGAGCTGTGCATAAACGCATTGGCGGAATGCTTAAGCTCAGCGACATATAGTCCGATTAAGCAAGCGAAGCCTAAATGCAGCAAAATAATAGGAGTGGCTCCAGCGGAATCATCACCGTAACGGCCGAAGCCGATATGCGCGAAATACAAGATAGCGAAGATGACATTGGCAATGAGGAGAACAGAGGCTGCTGCAAAAAGAATTGGCGACAAAGCCCCCCTAGTTAATTTTAATGCCCAATAGGCGAAGCAGCTCAAAATAAAGCTGCAAATAACGGTCACGACATAATCATTGGACAAAGTAGCGTAGCCATTCAGAAAGTTCCCCGTTAGATCACTCTGTTGCAGCGGCAAGCCTCCTGCTATACCATAGCTGTTGAATAAAAAGCCTAAACCTATAAACCCCGCCATGGCGATGAAGCACAGAATCTCCATTATTGTCACATAAACCTTTTTAACGGCTGTGCGTTCATTTACAATCCAGCTGCGAATCATTAATACGATGGAACTGACCGGGAAAAGAAAGATAGCAATAAATAATAGCAAATAAAAAAGCAAACTCTTCTCTCCTTCATTGAGGCGGACAACGATGCTGTTAATCCCCTTTGTATGTATCATCTATCCTCTCATATTTACCCAATTCCGGTCTAGCCGACGCGAATTTTTTTTTCGAAACAGCCATTTTTAAAAAAGGAGTTGCGCGAATCATGTAGAAATGATAAATTAACGAACATGAACAATCACAAAAGAAAGTAAATGAACATCTAAAGTGACTGGAAAAAGCTATTTCATGTTTGCTTTAAATAAGCTGACGAATAGGAGCAAGCCGATGGAGCCATATGTTTTAGAATTGAAAGCGATTACAAAAATATTTCCCGGAGTGAAGGCGCTGAGCGATGTCATGTTCCAGCTGGCACCCGGCGAAATCCATGCGTTAATGGGTGAAAATGGGGCAGGCAAATCCACCTTCATTAAAATCATTACCGGCGTGCATGCGCCAACTGAAGGCGAGATGTATGTGAATGGACAGAAGGTACAGTTTCAAAGCCCGAATGACGCGAAGCGGCTCGGCATTGCCGCGATTTATCAGCATGTGACCTGCTATCCGGATCTCAGTGTGACGGAAAATATTTTTATGGGTCATGAAAAGGTTCAAAAAGGGACGCGCCGCATCCGCTGGGGCGAGATGCACAAGGAAGCGCAAAGGCTGCTGGATGACCTTGGCGCAAAATTCAGCCCGCGTACGCTGATGGGCTCGCTAAGCGTAGCGGAGCAGCAAATCGTCGAAATTGCGAAAGCGCTGTCAACCGATGCGAAAATCATCATTATGGATGAGCCGACAGCGGCGCTTACTAAGCGGGAGAGCGAGGAGCTATATCGGATCACAGAGCGGCTGCGGGATCGCGGTGCTTCGATTATTTTTATTTCCCATCGCTTCGAGGATATGTATCGCCTAGCTAGCAAGGTGACCGTGTTCCGCGATGGCAAATATATCGGCAGCTGGAAGGTCGATGAAATTGACAATAAGGATTTAATCGTCGCCATGGTGGGCCGTGAAATTACGCAGCTGTTCCCGAAGACGGAGGCGACGCTTGGGGATGAGGTGCTGAGGACGGAGGGGCTGGGCAGAACGGGCTATTTCGCAGATATTTCCTTTTCGCTGCGGCGCGGAGAAATATTAGGCTTTACCGGACTTGTAGGCGCAGGCCGCACAGAGGTATTCCAAAGCCTGTTCGGCATTGATGCGTATGACAGAGGACAGGTGTTTGTGAAGGGTGAGCCGGCTCGAATTGAAAATCCGCAGCAGGCGATGAAGCTTGGCATTGGCTATTTGCCTGAGGATCGGCAGAAGCAGGGGCTGGTGCTGGATTGGGAAATTTCGCGCAATATTACGCTGACCTCGCTTGAACGCTTCGTCAGCAAGGGCTCGCTGGATACGGCGAAGGAGGAGGAGGAAGCGGTTAGGCTGGCGCAAAAAATGAACGTCAAGGCGCCGAGCATTTACCAGCTGGTCAGCTCGCTGTCGGGCGGCAACCAGCAGAAGGTGGTATTCGCCAAGCTGCTGACCGCCGACCTCGACATTCTCATTCTCGATGAGCCGACGAAGGGTGTAGATGTTGGCGCAAAATCAGCCATCTATGAAATTATTAGCACTCTGGCAGGGCAAGGCTACGGCGTCGTTATGATTTCCTCGGAAATGCCGGAAATTATCGGGATGTGCGATCGGGTCGCGGTGATGCGCGAAGGCCGGATTACGGCGATGCTCGGTCAGGGCGAGGTGACGCAGGAAAATATTTTGCAGGCGGCGATGGAAAGCCGCAGCCCGAATGAGGCGCTGGCTTAGCGAAGTCGAGCTTAAGCAAGAGCAGTTCGCTTCCGCTGCTGATGCGGGGCCATACGCAAGCGTTATTTTTGAACAGAGAATAGTCCATTATGAACGAAAAGGGTGGGACGGCAATGGCCGAAACAAAAATGGCTGCCAAGGGGTTAGTGAACAAGCCAGCAGAGAAGCAGTCGCTGAGCGCTATGGTCGCGAAGTTTCGTGAGCTGGGATTGTTAGCATTTATTATTGTGCTGTCACTCCTCGTGCAGCTGCGCAATCCAAGCTTTCTAACGCTGGAAAATATGAACGATATGATTACGAACACGGCAATCTTAAGCATTTTGGCGGTAGGCATGATGCTCGTCATCATTACGAGAGGCATCGACCTGTCGATTGGGGCGACGCTGGCGCTATCAGGCATGGTTGCTGCGCTGACGGTTAACGCGTTCCCAGAGGTCAATCCGCTGATTGCGATTTTGCTGGGAACAGCTGTCGGGCTAGTGTGCGGCGTCGTACTCGGGTTTCTCATTGCAAAAATGGGCATTCTCCCGATTATCGCCACACTCGGCATGATGAATGTGTTTCGCGGGCTGACCTTTATGGCGAGCGGCGGCAAATGGGTAAGTGCCCATCAAATGCCAACAAGCTTTAAAGCGATTGCCACAGGCTCGATTTTTGGAATTAATACGCTGATTGTTATTGCAGTCGTCATTTATATTGTGTTTTATTATTTCATCAATCACACCCGTACCGGCAGACAAATATATGCGGTGGGCAGCAATCCAGAGTCGGCGAAAATAAGCGGCATTCGCAATGACCGGATTTTATGGCTCGTCTATTCGATTATGGGCGGCTTATCTGGTCTTGCAGGCGTGCTATGGGTATCGAAGTTCGCTTCAGCGCAAGGGGATACAGCTATGGGCTACGAGCTAAGCGTTATCGCAGCTTGTGTACTTGGCGGGGTTAGCATTGCAGGCGGCTCGGGAAAAGTGTCCGGTGTTATATTAGGCTCGATATTGCTCGGCATCCTTAATAATGCACTGCCGCTTATTAATGTATCGCCTTTTTGGCAGATGGGCATTCAAGGCTCGATTATATTGATCGCTGTTATTACGAATGCGCTCGTTAAACGGGGCGTTGACCGCAATAACCTCATGAGGAGGAACATTTAACGATGGAAACACGTGTCATTTCGGGCAGCCGGGCCTTTTCATGGAAGCGCTTTTTTATGCAATGGGAATGGATGCTGGTGCTGATTTTTATTGCCGTAAACATTATGAACATGAATTTGTCGGAGTATTATTGGAGCTTTGACAGCCTCAGGGATGCGACGATGACCTTTCTCGATAAAGCCTTTATCGTGCTGCCGATGGTGCTGATCATTATACTCGGGGACATTGATATTTCTGTAGCGTCGATTGTTGCATTATCCTCTGTCATTATGGCCGATCTCTATAACTCGGGCGTTCCCATGCCGATCGCAATGCTCATTTGCCTCGGTGTTGGACTTGTATGCGGCTTCATTAATGGCCTATTAGTCGTCAAGTTCAAGGAGCTCTCCTCGGTCATTGTGACGCTGGCAACGATGATCATTTATCGCGGCATCGCTTATATTTTGCTTGAGGATCAAGCGGCAGGCAAGTTTCCCGACTGGTTTAGCTTTCTTGGCTGGGGCTATGTTGGCCCGGTTCCATTTATCCTTATTGTGTTCGCAGCATTTGCGGCGGTGTTCATCGTGCTGCTGCACCGCACAACCTTCGGACGACGCATCTATGCGATGGGCAATAATTTGACAGCCAGCCGCTTCTCGGGTATTCGCGTCGACCGGATGAAAATTATCGTCTTCACCTTGGCGGGCCTAATGGCGGCAGTTACAGCGCTATTCCTCACCTCGCGTATGGGCAGCACAAGGCCGAATGTGGCAACAGGCTATGAGCTGGATGTTATTGCAATGGTTGTGCTCGGCGGTATCAGTACAGCGGGTGGAAAAGGACGAATGATTGGCGCGATTTTGGCCGTGTTCTTAATCGGCTTCCTGCGCTACGGCCTCGGTCTGGTCAATGTGCCCGCACAAGTGCTGCTCATTATTCTTGGTTTGCTGCTTATCGTAGCGGTTATGCTGCCGAAGCTGAAGCTGTTTTCTCTTACAAGAAAGGAGAGCAGCTAAGGACAAAGGCGCGGTTGTAATACCGTGTAGAGGTAAGGGGATGCAGAGTAATTGCAGAGCGGTAAACGGCAGCATTTTTAACAGGAGCGGGAGTGGCAGCAGAGAGCAGAGCGTTTCGTTTGCGGCAGCCTGCCCGACTCATCCGGAAGAAATGCAGCTTTTTATATATATACATTAAAGGGAGGCAATACAGATGAAGAAGGTTGTAGCGACATTTTTGACAGTGATTATGGTGTTAACGCTTTTAGCCGCATGCAGCACATCGACGAATAAAGCAGGAGAAACGAGCAGCGATGCCGGGGCGAGCGGCGGCAAGAAGAAATTTGCAATCATCTTTAAAAATACAGGCAACCCTTACGGCGAAAAGGAGATGGAGGGGTTTCAGCAGGCGATTGAGGAGCTTGGTCACGAAGCGATTTTGAAGGCACCGGATCAGCCAACTGCCGAAGCGCAAATCCAAATGATTGAAGAGCTGATTTCGCAAAAGGTTTCAGCTATCGCCATTGTAGGTAATGATCCTGATGCCCTCCAGCCAGCATTGAAAAAAGCGATGGACCAAGGCATTAAGGTGCTCTCGCTTGATTCCGCCGTTAACGGTGAAAGCCGTATGGTGCATATTAACCAAGCTGACCCAGAGCGGATCGGGCGTGTGCAAATACAGGCTATTTCCGATATGATCGGCGGTAAAGGGCAAATTGCGGTACTCAGCGCAACCTCTCAGGCGACGAACCAGAATACATGGATTGAATGGATGAGAACGGAGCTGGAAGACCCGAAATATAAAGAAATCGAGCTAGTGAAGGTTGCTTACGGCGACGATCTGCGGGATAAAAGCGTATCGGAAACAGAAGCACTGCTTAAATCATATCCTGATCTTAAGGGCATTATTGCGCCAACGACGGTAGGAATTGCAGCAGCAGGCAAAGTGCTGACCGACAAAGGACTGAAGGGCAAAGTGCATTTGACAGGTCTTGGCCTGCCGAGCGAAATGGCGGAATACATTGAAAGCGGCGTAAGTGAATGGATGTACTTGTGGAATCCGCTCGATGTAGGCTACTTGTCCGGCTATGCGGCTGATGCGCTCGTCAACGGTACGATTACAGGCGAGGTAGGCGACAAATTTACGGCAGGACGTCTCGGCGATAAGGAAGTCATTGTCGACATTGGCGGCACGCAGATTATGCTAGGCGATCCGTTTAAATTTGATGCAGCCAACATTGCCGAGTGGAAGGAAGTTTACTAAAGCTAAACGAGGCTAAGAACGAGGCGTGCTCTCCTATATGGCAGAGAGTAAAGTATGCAGCCGTTGGAATGCGATTACGTCAAAAATGGTGCAAGGCTCCTTTGATTTTCAGCAACAAGAGCCAATTAAGCGGCCGCGCAAAATTTTTTTTCTGAAATAGCGTTTCGAAGCGATCCACCTCAGTCCCTGTCGTTATGCGGTTTCCAAGGTAAAGTGTTGCCCTGCTGCATAAAAGTACGCATAAGGTCAACACTGTTTCTCTAGACCCACTCTGGTTTAGTCGGGTATGATACCTTTACTTGGAGATCATTAGGAAATGAGGTAAGGACGCTTTGGATCAGTATGAAAAAATCAAGCAGGGCGAGAAGGGTGCTTGGCTCAGCATTGCGACGTATTTGACGCTGACTGCATTAAAGCTAGGAGGCGGCTACTATTTTGCTTCAGGTGCGCTCGTTGCGGACGGTTTTAACAATTTAACGGATATTGTGGCTTCGCTTGCGGTGCTTATCGGGCTGCGAATTTCACAGAAGCCGCCGGATAAAGATCATCCTTATGGACATTTTCGGGCAGAGACGATTGCCGCGCTGATTGCGTCCTTTATTATGGCAACGGTCGGCATTCAAGTATTGATTACAGCTGTCGGCTCGTTGTGGTCGGGAAAAGAAGCGGCGCCATCGCTTAACTCGGCTTGGATCGCTATTTTTTCTGCTGTCGTCATGCTGAGCGTTTATGTTTACAATCGGCGGCTGGCGAAGCGGATTAACAATCAGGCGCTGATGGCGGCGGCAAAGGATAATTTATCCGATGCGCTCGTCAGTACGGGAGCTGCGATTGGTATTATCGGCGCTCAGTTTGGCCTTCCATGGCTCGATCCAGTAGCGGCAATTGCGGTTGGTATTATTATTTGCAAGACGGCTTGGGAAATTTTCTACAGCTCGACCCATGCGCTGACGGATGGCTTTGACGAGAATGAGCTGACGACGCTCAGGGCGACGATTGAACGTACGAAAGGGGTTAAATCCATTAAGGATATTAAAGCCCGCGTTCATGGCAGCAACGTGCTGGTTGACGTCATTGTACAGGTTGATCCCGAGCTCACACTGATCGAAAGCCATGTCATTTGTGATGACATTGAGCATCGCATGGAGCGCAAGCACAATATTATGAGTGTTCATGTCCATGTAGAGCCCCATGAGCTTGATGGTGTCAAATTCGAGTGAACGGTCGAAAAAGTTGTCGAATAATAGGGATGTAATTGTTCCCAAGGGAAAATAATCCATTTGATATGATGCTTTAGTCTTAAATGAATTTTGTGACTATAGACTTACTTTCCAGAGCTAGTAAATCAAGCATTAAAGTCAGTAACAGCAGTAGTTACAGAGCTTTGGACGAAGAGGTCGATCGCAAATGCGAAGGCCTCTTCGTTTTTTTATGTAAAAACTTAATGCTTCCTATTTACCAATTTTCCAAATTGGTAAATAGGAAAAAAGTTTGATGCTGGCAGCAAGTGAGCGCCTCTACAATGGTTGAAGCACCATTTATTTTTTATACAACCAAGGAGGCGTACAGCTTGAAACACACCATGAAAAAAAGGATGATCACTGCTGCTTTTACTGCATCCCTAATGCTCGGTTCTGTCTCGGCTTCAATTCCCACCGTAATGGCTGCTCAGAGCGCAACCGTAGATGCAGGCGTGAACTTCCGCAGCGCACCATCGGCCTCGGCTCCCGTAATTCGTATGCTTAAAAAAGGAGAACAAGTCACAATACTGGATGCGTCTAACGCATATTGGTACAAGCTTCAGGATTCCTCAGGCCGGACGGGCTATGCTTCGCCTTCCTATTTCTCGGTGCCCTCCGTAACGAATCCGAACGCGGCAACAGGTACTATTCAAAAATCGGTATCCTTTCGGACCGGCGCTTCGCTTTCGGCTAGCCGTATCCGTTATTTGCAGGCTGGCGAACAGGTAGTTATTGTATCGCAGCCAAACGGCAGCTGGTATGAGATTAAAGATTCTTCTGGACAAGCTGGCTACGTCAGCTCTCAATCCCAATATATTAGCGTCTCAGGCAGCTCAGGCGGATCGCCCGGCACTACAGCACCGTCTACCGGGTCTGTGGAGAGCGTCATCGCGGCGGGGCTTAAATATTTAGGCACCCCCTATGAATACGGCTCAAGCCGCAGCAACACGGCAACCTTTGATTGTTCTGATTTTGTAAGGCAAGCTTTTCTGGATGGAGTAGGCATAAAGCTGCCTGCTGATTCGAGGGGGCAAGGAGATTATGTAGCGCAGCGAGGGAATGCAGTGACGGACTGGCGCCAGCTTAAGCGTGGCGATATTATGTTTTTCATGTCTTATAAGGGAAGTAAGGCTTCTGCCTATGCCGGCACAAATAAATCGTCAGCCACGATTACACATGATGGTATTTATTTGGGAGACGGCAAAATTTTGCATACATATTCCAATGAGGCGGGCGGCGTAACGATTAGCAGCATAGCAGGCACGCATTGGGAATATCGTTTCCTGTATGGAGGCAGCGCGCTTTAGGCGGAGTAAGAGTAAGAGTGTAGAGCACTTAAGCGGCATCTGTTATAAAAAAATAAGGCCTCTGGCCTCCATCGCAAAGCAGCGATGGAGGCCAGAGGCCGTTCATAGGGCACATATAACTCAAATCTAAGCAGTGAAGTCTTTTTGCGGCGCGCTTGGTGTCTTGGTCCGTTTCTTCGGCTTTGGCAAATTGCCAAACAACACCCAGGAGAAAGGCAAAAACCTCGCGGCTAATGAAACGATAATCCAAGAGCCGATAAGCGCAGCAGCATAGCCGCCCGCATACCAGCTGTGCAGCAGCAAGGAGTTGCCGGTCACAGGCGGATATTCGCGGTAGTAGAACAGGATGAACGGATGAACCAAATAAATGCCGAACGACAAAGCACCAAGCTTTGAGAGCAAGGAGACTAGCCAAGGCGCGGCCTTGCGGTAAAGCAGAAACCCGAGCTGAAGCAGCACAAGCGCCGAGAAGAAAGTATGCATATTCCACAAAAACTCATACAGCAGGGAATGATAGCTTTCGATTTTAAGTCTCGTATCATACCAGATGCTTACATGCCACAGGCCCGCGCCAAGCCATAGACACCAAAGGGCAATCCAGGCGATAACATGCGACCGGGTTGCATGCTGCTTATTTATAATAATCCAATGCTTGATTTTTGGAAAATAGATACCGATTGCTGCCCCCATCAAATAGTACGAGAAGTAGGATAGCGAATAGCTGCCCTTATTCGGAATCGGCGTTGTCAGTGCGTATTTATTAATGAGAACGAAAGCCCATTGAATGGCAAAGCCAGCCGGTATCGCCCATTTGACCAATGCCGGAAACTTTTTCAGCAGCCACAGAAACAAAGGGAGAAGTAAATAAAACTGTATGCTGATAAATACAAAATACAAATGCGTATAAGCATTGCCCGTCAGTACCTTATCCCAGAAGCTGCTTAATGTTTCATCTAGCGGCCTGTTCGGATAGTAGTTGTAATGCAGCAGGATGAAATAGATAATGGAAAACACCAAATAAGGAATAATGATATAAAGCGCTCTGCGTTTATAAAAAGAGCCGATTAGCTTAGCATCCAGCGGCCTCGTATAATAATTGTAAAATAACACAAAGCTGCTTAGAAAAATAAAGGTCGGCGTGCCGAACTTCATAAATATATTAAAAAAGTTATACAAGAAATAGTAGCCGGAATTGACCATTTTCAGCGTAGCGTAGGAGGTCGAGTGGACCGATAATACGCCTAGGATGGCCATTGCACGAACAATCTGCAGCTCGGGAATCGCTTCCCGCCGCTGCAAGGATGCTGTAGACATGTAGCATTTCTTCCTTTCTGTGTGGCTATTCGCGCGGATGTCTGCGAGCTACACCGCTCTCGATAGCAGCATGGATGACGCGTTTGCGTACCTCTTCTACGACTTTGGCATTGAAAACGCTGGGGATAATATACATCGGGCTGCGCTCGTCATCACTAATGACAGCAGCAATCGCTTCAGCGGCAGCCAGCTTCATTTCTTCATTAACGGTTGTTGCTCGGCTATCGAGTGCCCCGCGGAAAATCCCAGGGAAGCACAGCACGTTGTTAATTTGATTCGGATAGTCGGATCGACCTGTTGCAAACACAGCAACGATATCCTCGACCAGCTCCGGACGAATTTCAGGCTCGGGATTCGCCATTGCAAATACAATCGGATCTGCATTCATCGACTCGACATGCGCTCTGGACAAAATTCCGCCTGCTGATACGCCAATAAAAACATCTGCACCAGCTAGCGCTTCGGCCAAATGACCCGTCTTCTTCTCAGTATTGGTATGCTCGGCGTACCACTGCCACATGCTATTATCATAATGTCGGTCAGCGTTTAAAATCCCTTCACGGTCGACTCCTATAATATGTTTTGCGCCGCCGGCAAGCAGCATCTTCGTGCAAGCTGTACCTGCTGCTCCAATACCACATATAACGAAGCGGGTGTCCGAAATGTTTCGTCCCGTCAGCTTGAGCGCGTTCAGCATTGCGGCGAACAGGACGACGGCTGTACCATGCTGATCATCGTGAAACACAGGAATATCAAGCTCCTCACGCAACCGGCGTTCGATCTCAAAGCAGCGTGGAGCGGAAATATCTTCTAGATTAATGCCGCCAAAGCCTGGAGCTAATTGCTTGACGGCTTGTATAATCTGTTCCGTATCCTGGGTATCGAGGCAAATGGGAAACGCATCAACGTCAGCGAATTGCTTAAACAGCATCGCTTTGCCCTCCATAACGGGCATTGCGGCGTATGGCCCGATATTTCCAAGACCAAGCACGGCACTGCCGTCAGAGACAACAGCGACGGTATTGCGTTTAATCGTAAGTGTGAACGCCTTGGACGGGTCCTGTTCAATCGCTTGGCATACTCTTGCGACGTCTGGTGTATAAACGCGCGAGAGATCGTCGCGGTTCTGAATCGGCGTTTTTGGCTGAACCGTAATTTTGCCACCGAGATGGAGCAGAAAGGTGCGATCGGAAATGTGCTGAAGGCGAATGCCGGGCAGCGTGCTAAGAGCCGAGGAAATGCGATCGGCTGTACCGGCCTCGGTCATTTTTACGGTCAAATCCCGCACGGTCGTTGTTTTATCGGTATGAATGACATCAATCGCTATAATATCGCCGCCAGCGGTCTCAATAGCCGTCGCGGCTTTGCCGAACTGGGCTTGCTGAATATCTATTTCCACCCGTAAAATAATCGTTTTACCATCCATGCTGCGTTCCTTCATTCGCTTTCCACTCCTTATCGACTGGCCGAGGAATCTGACAAAAACGCCGTCACTGCATTAAACGCAGGACGGCATTCGGACAGCTCTTCGGGTCGTATTGTTGGTTGCGCTTCGTTAGCAAGCTTTCTCGGAATTGGCCTGAAGTATACGGTTCCTGAATCATGGCAAACCACTTATCTACCATTGCAGCAGAATCAAGCATTTCACCAAAGCCATTGCGGATAAAATATTCGCAGTTTTCTTCTTCCTGTCCCGGTA
The DNA here is from genome assembly GCF_036894955.1 of Paenibacillus sp. KS-LC4. Classification (NCBI taxonomy): domain Bacteria; kingdom Bacillati; phylum Bacillota; class Bacilli; order Caryophanales; family Paenibacillaceae; genus Paenibacillus; species Paenibacillus sp. KS-LC4. The sequence goes on from NZ_CP145905.1 coordinate 1,392,653, forward strand.
TCGGTTCATAGAAGAGCATCGGCATTCCCTTGCTCATGCCTTCGGTACAGGTCATCCCCCCCGGCTTCGTCACGAGTAGATCGGCAATGTCCATCAGCTTGCTGATCTCGTTGGTGAACCCGAGCACCTGAATGTTCGGATGCTGGAACATAGGGCTCAAAAGCATTTTCTCCCTTACCTTCTCATTGCTGCCGACGCAGAAAATCAATTGTATGCTTTCGCGCCACTTGGTCATATATTCAAGGAGGTTGTCTTCATACATCAATCCCCAGCCTCCACCCATTATAAGCACAGTAGGCATAGGCTTTAAGTTGAATTTTTGCAGCAGCTCCTGCTTGTCGTAGGTTGTCCAGAAGTTCGGGTGTACCGGAATGCCTGTCACTTCAATATTCATGGGGATTACGCCGCGCTCCATCAGCTTGTTTCTCACAAGCGGGGTAGACACCAGGTATTTGCTGACCTCCGGATTGACCCATGCGCCATGGGCATCGTAATCGGTAATAAGCGTGTACAGCGGTATATGTAGTCCAAGACGCTTTAGTCTTCCTACGACTGCATTGGGAACGGGATGCGTGCATACGATAAGATCCGGCTTCAATTGGGAAATAACCTGAGACGTTTGTGTATAGAACATGCGATGAAGAGCAAGCTGCGTAAAGCGGTTTAGCGATTTCTTGTAATTGCTGCGATACATCAGGCCGACCATTTTTGGCTGTTTGCTTACGGTTTTGCGATAAGCAGACATAATCCATGGCCCGACTACCGGATTAAGAAATTTGCCCAGCTCAATTACGCGGGTTTGAATCTCGGGGTTAATTTGGCGCAATCCCGCCGCTAGAGCATATGCGGCTTGCGTATGTCCCGAGCCGAAGCCCTCGGAGAGCAGCAGCACTCTTTTCTTACGCATAAGGTCACCTACTTTTCTAATTCCATAATACGTCGCCAAGAGTGGGAACACAAGTCATTCCAGGTTATTAAAATGTAAGCGGCCGTGCCTTTTGCGTTCACAAGGTGGACGGCTGCACATGCCAGTGCATCAGCCTGCCACAAGCAGCCTTGCTCTGAGCTTGCCTGCCTGTGGCATCGTCCTTTATGATTAGAATGGTATTAACCAGAAGCAGATTATACATTCTGATCGTTTCATTTAAAATAAAGCTGGTGTTGCGGCTACTTGAATAAGCAGAAGTATGCGACACTTAAGTAGGAGGCATAATTAATGGAAGAAGCAAGGAGTACATTTGAAGTTGGAGCCATTGTGAAAGCGGAAGTAAGATCGGGCCTTTATGTTGGTGAAGTGATGGAATTGCATGGACCTCGTGCATTGTTCAAGGTGCTGGCTGTTCTTAAGCATCCACAGCAAGGTGATTTGCATCATCCGTACGAGCCGGATGTACCGCTGTTTCATGAGCGGCCAGCGCTGGCCTATACAGAGAAGACGATGATACCGCTGCGCCAGTTGCAGAGCTTTAGCGGCCACGTACCGGATTACCGCGAATCGCTGCGTGCTGCCTTGGAGGCCGAGGTGGCTGCGCTTGATCGGTTGAAGCGCTGGTCAGAGCAGGGTCTTGCTTTGCTTGAGCAGCTTGGAAAGCAATATAAGTAGTCGTTTATCCAGCTCAATCATTGTGCTGCCCAATCGGGTAAAACAAACGGCAGTCGTTCACACTTAGGACGGCTGCCGTTTGTTTTATTTAAAATATAAGCCCATTTATAAATTTCACACTTATAAATGGCCTAGCTTTAAGCTAGTTGATAAAGACCGCTTGAAGCGTGCTGCGATAGGTAACCTGCAAGCCAAGCTCCTCGGAGAGAACCGCTAGCGGCAAATAGGTTTTCTGCTCTTTGCCGCTCTTTTGCAAATAAGCGGCAGGGCTGTTTAGCTTTTTCTTCACGCCATCAACAAGGATAGTAGGTGATCCAATTGTAAATGCTACCGTATGATTATTGTAGGAAATGGTTGCGGTCTGATTTGTTTTGTTCCATACAAGCGTTGCTCCAATGGCATCTGTAATGTCGCGCATCGGTACGAAGGTGCGATTGCTTTTCATGGTGGCAGGAGATGCTGCTGCGAGCTCCTTGCCCCGTACGACTATAGAGACGGGCACATTCGCCGGGCGAGTGCGAACGCTCAAATATTCATTCCATATTGTGGTAGAATAAGTCTCACCCATAGCCGCGTACCCAAGGCGAGTCGGATGGACATCCTTGTTAGCAATCGACGTATACCCAAGCTCCTTGCCGACAAAAGACTTGCTGACTTCAGCAATAGAAATATCGAAGCCTGCTGTTTTAGTAGCGGCTACTATCGTTTTAAGTTTTTCATTAATCTGGCTCACCGCTTTTAATTGAAATTCACGCAGGAGCGCTGCATCTTTAGGCAAAGGCAAGCTTAACCCGCCGATTGTAACCGAAGCCGGAATTGGCATGTACTGATCGGCGATTACAAATTTTGCTGTTGGCGCGAGTGAGGTTGCCGCCTGCAGCCCATCAGTCAGCTCTGTTTCGAATTGTGCCAGTACAGCCTGCAGCAGCTGTGCTTTCTCCTCATCCGTTGTTGTGGATGTGAGTTGTGAATCGAGCCCAAGCAGATCGTTGCCGCCAATCGTCATTATGATCAAATCAGCGCCGCGAATGCTGCCTTCTATTTGTACTGTTTCGCTAAGGATAGCGGCAGCACGCGGGTCCTTTAGTCCAGGCTGTACTTCGCTCACTTTGACGCTTTTGCCTTCCTTTACCGCATTAAGCAAGTTACTAAAGCCGGTTGACGTTAGACCAAGCAGGCCATAGTTTGCATACTCCGCTCGAAGTCCATGAAACAAGGCTTGCTCATAGACATGCTCCGCATACCCGTAAGGCACAGATTTCGCATCAAAGCCATACTCATAGCCGGCAGTTAGTGAATCTCCAAGTGCGACGATCTGATAGGATTCGGCTTCTTTTTCTGCAGCTTCGGCTATTTGCAACACGGGTGAAGCCACCAATAAACCGACAATTATAAATAGAAACGACACTTTCCTCCACTTTCCAGACAACTTAGACACTTCCTTTTGATAAAATAGTAGCAGCGGGTTTCATTCATTTGCATAATTGTGTATAAAGTTTGCAGAAAGAACACGAACAATGCCGATATGCTCACAATTATGAAAATATTAAATTGATTCCGTTTTGGCCTGATGTTAAAATACTGTAATAATCGCAAGTGGCGGAATATAGCCCGGAATATAGTCAACCTTAAACGATCCCCGCAGTGCTGCTTATTTTTATTCAACATAACACGAACGTTTTCCTGTAGGTGCAGCTGAAAAGTTTGTGTACATCTATGCAGCACGCTGTTGGATACAACTGTTTGAGTAATTATGCAAAGTGATAGGCTGGCAGATAGGTTTTACTATCCGCTTGGCCATCAAGCTAGAAGCCTGTTTGATGAAGCATAACTGCTTGTTCTCACAGCTACCCGGCTTGGTTCCGTTATGCATGCCCCAAAAATCTTCTGATAGAAAGGTTGCACACAATGAAAGAGAAAATTTTTGGATTACCGCCGAAACAAGGTCTGTATGATCCTCAATATGAGAAAGATGCATGCGGCATGGGATTCGTGGCGAACATCAAAGGAAGAAAGTCGCACAAGATTATTCGCCAGGCGCTGACGTTGCTGGAGAATATGGAGCATCGCGGCGGTCAAGGCAGCGAACCAAACACTGGAGATGGAGCGGGAATTATGCTTCAAATCCCTCATGCGTTTTTTGCCAATGAGCTGAAGCGAATGGAAGTGGAGCTGCCAAGCGAGGGAGAATATGCCGTAGGTATGGTGTTTCTGCCGCAGGATGAGAACGTTCGCCGCTTGCTGGAGAGCGATCTTGAAGCTATTATTCGTGAGGAAGGCCAGACGCTCATTGCATGGCGTACGGTGCCGACGAATGATGCTAAGCTCGGTAAGTCTGCCAAGTCGGTTAAGCCTTTTGTCCGCCAAGTGTTTATTGGTAAGAACGAAAGCTTGAAGGACGTCTTGGCATTTGAGCGCAAGCTGTATGTCATTCGCAAACGGGCGGAAATCGCTATTCGCTTTTCGGGCAAGGAAGGCGGAGAAATGTTCTATTTCCCGAGCTTGTCTACGAAGAAAATTGTCTACAAAGGCATGCTTACAACTGAACAGGTCGGCTCCTTCTATGTGGAGCTTAACGATGAGTCCGTCGTTACAGCGATGGCGCTTGTCCACTCTCGTTTCAGTACGAACACGTTCCCAAGCTGGGAACGCGCTCATCCGTTCCATTATTTGATTCATAACGGAGAGATTAATACGCTCCGCGGTAATGTAAACTGGATGCATGCGCGTCAAACGTTGTTCGAGACGGAATTGTTCGGCAGTGACATGGATAAAATTAAACCTGTCATTAATCCAGATGGTTCGGATACAGCGATGTTTGACAATACGCTAGAATTTCTGTATTTGTCTGGCCGCTCCCTGCCGCATGCGGCAATGATGATGGTGCCAGAGCCATGGTCCAACCACGAAGGTATGGATGATGACAAGAAAGCTTTCTATGAATACCACAGCACGTTAATGGAGCCTTGGGATGGACCGGCTGCGATGGCCTTTACAGATGGTGTGCAGATCGGTGCTTTCTTGGACCGCAATGGCTTGCGTCCAGCTCGTTATTACGTGACGAAGGATGATCATATTATTCTTGGCTCTGAGGCGGGTACAGTTGTTATTCCGCCAGAGGATATTTTGTATAAAGATCGCCTGCGCCCAGGTATGATGCTGCTGATCGATACGAAGGAAGGCCGAATCATCTCCGATGAGGAAGTGAAGAAGCAAATCGCGACGGAGCAGCCGTACCGCGAATGGCTGAATGAGCATCTTATCGACCTGGAGGATTTGCCGGACGCGCCGGAATTGCCGGAGCTTGATCATGAGACGGTACAGCAGCGCCAGCAATCCTTCGGTTATACGTTTGAGGATTTGCGCAAGGTGCTTGAGCCTATGGCAAGCAGCGGCATGGAGCCGATCGCTTCGATGGGCTACGACGCTCCGCTTGCTGTATTGTCGGATCGTCCTCAGCGCTTGTACAACTACTTCAAGCAGCTGTTTGCGCAAGTAACGAACCCGCCAATCGACGCGATTCGGGAAGAAATTATAACGGCTGTTGGCACAACAATCGGACCGGAGCGCAATTTGCTGAAGCCGGAGCCGGAGAGTGCGCGCCATATAAAGCTGGAAACGCCAATTTTGTCCAATGAGCAGTTTGCTAAGCTGCGCCATGTGCGTCGTCCAGGCTTCAAGTCGATTACGCTGCCTATTTTCTTCACAGCAAGCGAGGGTGAAGAGGGACTGCGTGCTGCACTGAAGCAAATGTGCGAGGCAGCGGACCGTGTTATTGACAAAGGTCATAATATTTTGATTTTATCCGACCGCGGTATTGATAAAGAAAATGCGGCTATTCCGGCATTGCTTGCCGTATCCGCCTTGCATCACCATTTGATTCGCGTAGGTACTCGGACGAAAGTAGCGATTTTGCTTGAATCCGGCGATCCGCGCGAGGTGCATCACTTTGCGCTGCTGCTCGGCTACGGCGTGAGTGCGGTTAACCCGTATCTAGCATTCGAGACGCTTGATGATATGATCCGCCAAGGCTTGCTGAGAAATATTTCGCATGAGAAAGCGGTCAAAAACTTCATTAAAGCTGCGACTAAAGGTGTAACGAAGGTATTGTCCAAAATGGGTATATCCACGATTCAATCGTACCGTGGCGCTCAAATTTTCGAGGCGCTTGGTTTGAAAGAGGAGCTCATTAACGAATATTTCACTTGGACACCTTCACGTATCGGCGGTATTGGACTTGATGTCATTGCCGAGGAAACACTGAAATATCACAACTTGGCTTACGCAGAGCAGGAAGGCCGTGTAACGGAGCTTGAATCTGGCGGCGAATACCAATGGCGTAAAGACGGCGAGGACCACCTGTTTAGTCCGCAGACGATCCACACCCTGCAGATGGCGGCTCGCTCCAATGATTATAAGCTTTACAAAAAATTCTCCAATCTTGTTCAAGGCGAGGATAAGAAGCATATGATGCTTCGTTCATTGCTGAGATTTAAGGATGGCAGAACAGCGATTCCAATCGAAGAGGTTGAACCGCTGGAATCCATTCTTAAACGGTTCAAGACAGGCGCTATGTCCTTCGGCTCGATTAGTAAGGAAGCGCATGAAAGCCTTGCGATTGCGATGAATCGCCTTGGCGGACGTTCAAATACAGGAGAAGGCGGCGAGGACCCAGCGCGCTTTATTCCAGATGCGAACGGCGATTCCCGCCGCAGTGCAATCAAGCAGGTGGCCTCGGGACGCTTCGGCGTAACGAGCAACTACTTGGTCAATGCGGATGAAATTCAAATCAAGATGGCGCAAGGCGCGAAGCCAGGAGAAGGCGGACAGCTGCCAGGACGCAAAGTATACCCTTGGGTTGCCGAGGTTCGTGGCTCCACGCCAGGTGTAGGCTTAATCTCGCCTCCGCCGCATCATGATATTTATTCCATCGAGGATTTGGCTGAGCTGGTTCATGATTTGAAAAATGCGAACCCGCGTGCGCGCATTAACGTTAAACTCGTATCCGAGGTTGGCGTTGGTACGATTGCAGCAGGTGTTGCTAAAGGCCGTGCCGACATTATTATGGTCAGCGGTTATGATGGAGGAACGGGCGCATCTCCGATGAACTCGATTCGTCATGCGGGCTTACCGTGGGAGCTTGGTCTAGCTGAGACCCACCAGACGCTGATGATCAACAATTTGCGTGATCGTGTTACGCTTGAAACAGACGGCAAAATGATGAACGGACGCGATGTTGCGATCGCTGTTTTGCTCGGAGCTGAAGAGTATGGCTTCTCGACAGCACCGCTAGTTGTACTCGGTTGTGTGATGATGCGCGTTTGTCAGCTGGACACATGTCCGGTCGGTGTAGCCACGCAAAATCCAGAGCTGCGCGCGAAATTTATGGGTGATCCAAGCCATGTGGTCAACTACCTGCGTTTCGTTGGTGAAGAGCTGCGGGAAATTATGGCTGAGCTTGGTTTCCGTACGATTCAGGAGATGGTTGGCCGCGTAGATATTCTTGAAGCGAAGCATCTGGCTGATCATTACAAAGCGAAGGGTCTTGACCTGTCGCCGCTATTGTATCAACCGGAAGTATCTCAGGATGCTATTCGATACTGTGCGCAAGAGCAAAACCATGGTTTGGATTTGTCCCTTGACGTTCAGGAGCTGGTACCAGCAGCGAAAGCCGCTCTGGAAAATGGGGAGCAAGTACGTGGTACATTCCCAATTTTGAATACGAACCGTGTTGTGGGAACAGTGCTTGGCAGCGAAGTGACGCGTCGTTATGGCGCGAAGGGCTTGCCAGAGGATACAATTTCCTTCCACTTCGTTGGTTCGGCAGGCCAAAGCTTTGGCGCTTTCGTTCCTCAAGGCATTACGCTATCGCTGGAAGGCGATTCGAATGACTATGTAGGTAAAGGACTTTCCGGTGGAAAGGTCATTGTGGCTCCTTCCTCGAAGGCAACCTTTGCCGCTGAGGAAAATGTCATTATTGGCAACACGGCACTCTATGGGGCAACAAGCGGCGAAGCTTATATTCGCGGTATTGCCGGCGAGCGCTTCGCAGTTCGCAACAGCGGCGTGAACGTTGTTGTTGAGGGCGTGGGCGATCATGGCTGTGAATATATGACGGGCGGAAGAGTTGTCATTCTTGGCCAGACTGGCCGTAACTTTGCAGCGGGGATGTCAGGCGGTGTTGCATACATCTATGACGAGCAAGGAGACTTCTACAAGCATTGCAATATCGAAATGGTATTGCTGGAGCGCCTTGAAGACGAAGCCGACATTGCAGAGCTGCGCGGCATGATTGAACGCCATGTTGCTTATACGGATAGCGCTATTGGCGGTCGTGTGCTAAATGAATGGGATCAATCACTTGCTAATTTCGTAAAAGTCATTCCGAAAGATTATAAGAAAATGCTGGAGTATATCCGCAAAGCTGAAGACTCCGGGTTGACGGAAGACGCAGCGCTGCTGTCAGCATTTGAAGCCAGCATGAAAGAGCTTGCCCGCACAGGCGGCTAATCCATGAGGCCTATAGATAAATGAAAAACGGCTCTCCTTTTCGGAGGGCCGTTTTTCATTGCTTTTTTTTATAAAGCAAAGGTTATGATTGTTTATGTATGCAGATTTTACGGTTTTCTTTTCGTACAAGCAGTGTGCACTTGTTTAGGAAAAATGAAAAGTATTTCAATAATCGCATAAAATTTACCTTTAATCTACGTAATTCGACAAAAAAACAACAAAAAAAGAACAATTGTGCTCCCACCTTACGACAAATTCCCAGTAAGGTATTGGGTATAATAACAGTATTGTTTAAACTATACATAGGGCAGGAGTCGGATACGAAGATGGCAGAGAAAAATTCAGGCCGTATTGAATTAGATATTAAGGATATACTTATTCAAATGGGAATTCCTCCAGAGAAATGGCCGCCGCTAGCGAATCCATCATCCAAATAAATACTCTAATTCATCATTCTCTCCGCTCGTACAAAAGCGATAAACCGTTTCGTTTCTTCCACTGTCAACTTACGCCCATCAATACTCAAATTAAACTTCTCCAATATTTCATCATCGGCTAGCTCCAAATGCTCGGTAAAATTGCGAACGTCGTCGCTAAGCACCGTTTGCGGATGAAGGGTGCGCCCAACAAGAAAATCTACGGACACTTGGTATAGATCGGCAAATTTTTTCAATGTCTCGGAATCTGGTTCCCGGCGATTTTTCTCGTAATGAGATAAAGCAGCACGTGAAATGCCAAGCTTTGCTGCGGTTTGCTCTTGTGTCCAATGTCTGTCATCTCTCAATTGAGCAATTCTGCTGCCTATATTCATATGACCCCTCCTAAAGGTTTGTGGAACAAACCAACTTCGTAAGCATAAACTTAGGTTTGTGGAACAAACCAACTTCGTAAGCATAAACTTAGGTTTGTGGAACAAACCAACTTCGTAAGCATAAACTTAGGTTTGTGGAACAAACCAACTTCGTAAGCATAAACTTAGGTTTGTGGAACAAACCAACTTCGTAAGCGTAAACTTAGGTTTGTGGAACAAACCAACTTCGTAAGCGTAAACTTAGGTTTGTGGAACAAACCAACTTCGTAAGCGTAAACTTAGGTTTGTGGAACAAACCAACTTCGTAAGCGTAAACTTAGGTTTGTGGAACAAACCAACTTCGTAAGCGTAAACTTAGGTTTGTGGAACAAACCAACTTCGTAAGCATAAACGTGCTTACAACATATTAACGGTAGGTTTTGCTATGCAAAACCTAGTTTGTATACATACATATTGGATTATTACTGCTACACCTATATTAATACGGAAACGTTAGATTTGCATTTGTTGCAACGAAATGTCGCAAAAAATATTGTATTACATTTTTTTTGCTTGACATGATACAAATTGTATCTTAAAGTGAAAGAAAAGATTGATACATAATGTATCTAATTATCCCCAGCCTATAATACTTTATACCTATAAGGAGAAATAAATGGATGCTAAAGAAGAATATTCGCGTAGCAACGTCCGTTTAAAGCTTAAGCCAGGCATTAAAGCAGGGCTAAGGCTGCTCAATCGGCATGGCGTATTAATAAGTCCATCTACTGGAACGGTGCTGGTGCTGAATTTAAGTCAGGAGGGGTTATGCTTCTGGTCTTCTTTAAGACTCCCCGTACATCGGCTTTATATGGTAGAAATTCGCATGAAGCTGTCCGGCAAAAACATCCGGCTTCAGGGAAATGTCGTTTGGCGTAAACGAACGGATAATGTTTTCGAATACGGTATGCATTTCGAGCCCCCACTGCTTATCAAATCCATTATTACCCGCCTATTAAATGAACAATTACTCGCCCAACATCCGCAGCAGCAGAAAATCCATCAGCTATACCGCAGTTTGAACGCAAGAAGCACTTTTGTCAATTGAGGAGGATTTTCGGGTGAAACGATGGGTGAAACGCTCGCTTATCATCGTAAGTACCGTATGCTTGGTCGCTGGCTTGGGAACGGCTTTATACAGCAGGTATCTTTATGGAAAGTTTGAAAAAACGGCTGATGATATGTTTGAGCCCATCATTTCTACTCCGTACGTAAGCTCCGATTCGGAGTTGCAGGTATCCGGTATAGAAGAAGCCATAATCGGTCAGAAGCCCTTCACCGTATTAGTGATGGGAGTAGACGAGAGGACAAATGATCGCGGACGAACAGATACGCTGATCGTCATGGGAGTGAACCCGCACAAGCATTCGATCTTTATGTTCAACATTCCGCGTGATACGAGAACGGCGATTATTGGGCATGGCACGACTGACAAAATAAATCATGCCTACGCTTTTGGGGGGGTGGAAATGTCAAAGCAGACGGTGGAGCATTTTCTTGATTATCCGATTGATTATTATATTCGGGTCAATATGGAGGGTTTCTCGAAAATCATTGACAAGCTTGGCGGAGTAACCGTCAACAATCCATATGCTTTTGATTTCAGCGGTTATACGTTTGAGCAAGGGCCCATTCAGTTAAATGGTGAACAGGCGCTGCTTTATTCTCGCATGAGATATGAGGACCCGAAAGGGGACAGGGGGAGAAATGACCGTCAGCGCGCTGTCCTGAAGCAGCTTATATCCAATGTGTTTACCTTATATGGGGCTGCACAATTAAGCGATCTGCTTGCGGAGATGGGCGACAATGTAAGAACGAATATAACCTTTGATGAGATGAAAACCTTTTTTAAAGAATATGGGACAGGGATCGAAAAGCTGGATAGCGCTGAAATAGGCGGCACCGGTAAGATGATAGATAAGGTTTGGTATTATATCGTCGGTGATCAGGAGCGCAATCGAATTCACGAGCTTCTAAAAAAACAAATGAGCATATAAATGGATGAGGTTTATAGCCTTCTGCTCTTATAAAAAAGGATAAGGGCCCTGACAAAATGTTGTCAGGGTCCGATGCTTCTGTAAGACGACAAAATTTGAGTTTTTTGTTGACATTATTCGCTAAATACCATAAAATATAAATAAACAGATACATTACGTAACATTTTACATAAAAAGTGATACAATAAGTATACAAGGAGTGATCAGGTGATTCAGCTTCAGGAGCAGTTCTATTGCGTCGGATGCCAAAACATGATACCTACAGGGCAAGCGAATGTGTTATTCCGAACCGGATTTTTCCGTGTAGTAAATCGGCTAGGGTGTTGTAGAGCTTGTGCTCAGGCACAAGCCAGCCATACTAATAAGTTGGAGGCACAATTGCGAAGCGTAACAGGTGAAGTCATCCCGTTAACTGCGAAATCTGATTATGATCCCTATCAAACGAGCTTCTATCCAGCAAGCCAAAACCTCCTGTCTACAGAAGTTGTGTAGCAGGAGGTTTTTTCTATTTCATTGCTGCTGCACGCGTGCATGTTCCATTTGTTTCCTTATTCGATTATACTGGGTAGGGCTAGATGCAGGTAGATTAATGTTAGATCAGAATGAGATCGCGATAAGAAATGGGTTAGGACATGCGGTCCGCTGGAGAAGGAGGAAATAGAAGTTGGAGCAGCCAATCGTACAAATGCTAAATGTAACGAAGCGCATCGGCAAACGGACGATCATTGATCATCTTAGCCTTGACTTGCCGGCTGGTGAAGTGTTCGGCTTCCTTGGTCCGAATGGAGCAGGAAAGACAACGATGATCCGAATGATGGTCGGCCTCATCTCAATAACGGAGGGCGAAATCAAAATCGATGGCCACAGCATCTCAAAGCAATTTGAGAAAGCAATTCGCCATGTCGGTGCCATTGTCGAAAATCCCGAGATGTACAAATATATGACCGGATATCAAAATCTGGTTCATTTTGCCCGGATGGTTCCTGGCGTTGAGCAGTCGCGAATTCAAGAGGTAACGGAGCTTGTCGGGCTTAGCTCGCGCATTCATGATAAAGTCAATACCTATTCGCTTGGAATGCGGCAGCGGCTGGGCGTAGCGCAGGCGATTTTGCATCGTCCAAAGCTGCTTATTTTGGATGAGCCGACGAACGGGCTTGATCCCATGGGCATTCGCGAGCTGCGGGATTATTTGCAAAGGCTGGCCAAGCAAGAAGGACTCGCGATATTCGTCTCCAGCCATTTGTTAGCCGAGATGGAGCTAATGTGCGACCGGGTGGCCATCATCCAGCAAGGCAAGCTTGTCGAGGTCGTCAAGGTTGAGAAAAACAGGGAGTCAGAACAAACGGCCATGCAGCGGGTTGTATTTGAAGTAGACGACTTAGAGGCGGCGCTTGCTGTTGCGGCAGCTGAGGGGATAGCCGGGGAAAGGGCTGGCCAAGCCATCGCTGTTGGGGCGGATAAAGAAGCAGTCGCAATCTTTAATGCGAAGCTCGTAGCGTCAGGCATTAAAGTATACGCCATTCAGGCACAGTATCAATCTTTAGAGGATCGGTTCCTCGAGAAGACGGGGGGCGCTCAACGTGTATAACTTCAGCAAGCTGCTATTGAATGAAAATATGAAAATCTATCTCCGCACAAGAACATGGATTATGACGGGGCTACTGCTGGCGTTGGTTATATTTATGACCGTACCTGTTTATTTTATATCCAAAGATAGTGCGCCATCCATGTGGACACTTGTAAAATATGAATCAGCTGTAGGTTATTTGCTTATTGCAATGTTCACAGCCGTTGTTGCGGCGGGGAGTGTTGCTGAGGAGTTTACGAGCGGAACGATTAAGCTGCTGCTCATTCGCCCATGGATGAGATGGAAGATTTTATTGTCCAAATATCTTTCGGTCGTATTGTTCGCGTTGTTTCAGGTCTTGCTGTTATATGCATTTACTATTGCATTCAATTTTTTATTTTTTGACTCTACGAATGTAACGGCAGGAGAGATTCACGGCTTCTTCATGGACGATGGAAAATATGAAGGGTCGGCAGCCGTATATAATATGAAATATTATGCAATGCGCTTTATTGCACTGCTTGTGACATCAATGATCGCGTTTATGCTGTCAACAGTATTTCGTAGCGGCGGACTTGCCATTGGACTATCCATTTTTCTCGTATTTTCCTCCATCTCTGTTGGACCTTTTATCGGGCTAATCAACTATGAGTGGGTGGACTACTTGTTTTTCGTCCAATTGGATTTGGTGCCTTATTTGGCCGGAGAAGTAGGCGGTCGGACGCTCGGCTTTGCGATTAGCGTGCTTGCCGTCTATTATGCGCTATTTGCAGCGCTGACCTGGTTCGTGTTCGAGAAGCGTGACGTTGGCGCTTAGAGAGCACGTACAAGCAGGAGGCAAGCCTTGCGGCCGGGGGTTAAGTCCCTTGGGAAAAAAGACATGCCAGCCTGGCTTCAGAATAAGGGAGCGAGCGGGTGTGAAATCTTACAGGGCAGGCGAATGATCGCCTGCCCTGCTTTCGTATGTTCAAATGAAATGAAGCTCTCTGCACAGTATGTTCTCTAATGATGCTTGCAGGCTGCTTCTCCTAAGCCAATTCGGATGGCTTGTTCTATGTGTTTTTTTGGCAGTGTGTGCTTTAAGCTGCTTGCTAGACGGCCTGACGGGCTTTATCCCGATTGCTGCCGTCTTTAGCAGTCGCTTCTTTGCCTGCACCGTCCGTTTCGGAGAGCGGGCGTGTAAGTGGGGCCTGCCCCCGTTCCATATGGCTGGTGCCATTGAAGCTTCCACCATCTTGAATGATTAAGGAATGGGCGTTAATGTTCCCTGCGATTTGCCCGGTTGCGGTAATGGTGAGCCGTCCCTTCGTCGTAATATCGCCGAAAAGCTTGCCCGCCACAGTCACATCCTTTGCGGTTATGTTAGAACGTGCTATGCCAGATTCGCCAATAATAACATCTCCTGCACATTCAATGTCTCCACGGTATTCGCCTTCAATACGGAGGCCTGCTTCCGAGATCAGCTTGCCTTCCGCATGGGTCCCCTGCCCAATTAATGTATCCGTGGGAGATATTCGTTTGTTTTCCTTAAACATAGACATAGACAAACCTCCTTGTTTCACAGCTTAGGATGGTTGAAGCAAGTAGGGCAAAGGATTGACGGCCTCATCGCCCTGCATAATTTGAAAATGAAGATGAGGTCCAGTGCTTCTGCCGGTAGAGCCTAGCAAGCCGATTTTTTCACCCCGTACGACCTGTTCTCCCTCCTTGGCTTCCATGCTTTGCAAATGCATATAGACGCTGTGCAGTCCGTTATGATGGTCGACAATAATATAGTTGCCCTCTGAGCCTCCAGTGCCAACCTCCTTAATCGTTCCATCCGCCGCGCTGAAAACAGGGTCGCCAGCTTTGCCGCCAATATCAATACCGGCATGAAAGACAGCTTTCCCTGTAAAAGGGTCTTTGCGGTAGCCGAAGCTGGAGGTCAGCTTCTTCGAATAGGTAGGCCAGCCCGATGGATAGGAATCGACCTGCAGTCTTCTTGTTTGAGCTTGCCGAAGCGTCTGCGCCATCGTTTCCTCCAAAGCATCGACCATTTCGCTCAACGATTGAACGTCAATTGAGGTAGAAGCAGCCAAAGCTCGAAAGGACATTCCGCTCGTTTGCGGGGAAGCGCTGGTCTCATAGCCGGCTTGCTGTGCCAAAGCCTGCTCGCGCTTATACAGCTGTTCAGATTGCTGGCGAGGCATGTGGCTGCTTGTGTCTATCCCAGAATCAGAGCTGCCATATTTCTCGATGAACGCTTTGAGCTTGTTTTCAAGTGCAAGAAGCTCATCTACACGCGTCTGCATGTCCTCGGTTTGCTGAGCAAGACTTGCTAGCTGCTGCTGTAGGGCGAGGATCGTCTCATCCTTATTGGCGACGGTATGCTGATACTGCTGCGTCTGTTCATCCTGCTGCGTTGCCTGCTCCACAAGCTGCGCCTCGAGCTCATGCAGCTCAAAGACGGATTTGAGCTGCAGCGCGGCAAAGCAGCCCGACACGGCCAGTGCGGCGGCGGCGGGAGCCGCAATGACGGATCGCTTTGAGACATGAAACTGCTTGACTGTTTTGTCGGCGCCGCGCATGACTACAAATGACCACTTTGAATGGGGCGATCGATTCAATAGAGGTTTCTCCTTCCGGCCGGTATGAGAATTTAGAACGTTCTATTGCAATTTATTCTGCTACGGTGGGAAACATGTCAGAAAAATAGGAAAAGCGCCTACTAGGAAGCGTCTTTAAACGGGAGCATGTGTTAAAACATGCAGCATTTAACCGTTTGTAGACGCGACCCGGGAGGCGCTTGTCCGTAGGCAAATTATTTACTTTCTATCGTTGCCAGTGCCTGCTGCATGGCAGAGGTGAAGTTGAATTCACGACCCTGTGATTGCTCAGGAGGCAGCGCTGCAAGCTGGGCTATGCGCCGCTCGACCTCGGCTTTAATTTCCAACGCCCGCGAACGGTAAGCATCCGCATTTCCAGCGTCGCTGCTCATAGCAGCAACATATTCTACAATGGCATGATCGTACAAAACGATATCCCATCGGAATTTGCTAATGCCCTCTTCCAGCACTTTAAGCATTTCTGTTGTGTTGCCGTCCTTTTTGAAATTTTCGTATTGAGCCAAAATAAAGGTGCGATTATAAGGATCATTCGCTTTGCCCGCTGCAAGCGTCTGCAGCGCCTGTTCTTTCATTGTAGCATTTTGCGTTTGCTCATAGGCCTGCATGAGCCATTCATATTTCGTCAGGCTGAAAACGGAATGATCAGGCGATATCTTAATGGCCTTGTCAAGTGAAGGCAGCAATTGGTTAAGCTGAGCCTGTCCGGCAGCAGCCGTGTTGTACGTTTCCTGGAATGTGTGGTTTGCGCTGTTCTCGCGTGCGGAGCCGATTAGCAGGACAACCGCCAGCACACCGATTGCAGATGGATAGATCCATTTCATGGTGCTGCCTTGCACATGCTCTGTTTCTTGTTTAAACGCTAACGATTTGCCATACGGTGCAAGCATCGCACCTAAGCTGATGAACAGCAAGGTGCTCAAATAGACGTAGCTCATATCAAAATCAATGGCGCTATGCAGCAGCAGCGTCGTGGCCAAAATAAAAAAGATCAAGTGGCTGCCTCGGCGTTCCGGGTGACGAATATAAGAGCGGATGTATAAGAAATAGACGTATACAAGCAGCCCAATCAGCGCAGCAAACCCGATCCAGCCTACCTCAACCAGCGTTTGAATAAAGAAGCTGTGCGCTTGTCTGCTCCAATAGGGATTGTTCTGGTATTGCTCATAAAGAGCCTGCCAGCCGCCTCCGCCTGCTCCGAGCAGCGGATAATCCTTGGCAACCTTAAGACCATCCTCATAGAAGGTCCAGCGCTCGAGAACGCTGTGCTGCTGCAAGTTGATGTTTTCAAAGCGGGAAGCGATTTTTTCGGGCAGCAGATCACGTATGCCATCGCTTGTAATAAGCAATACGGCTGCTAGCAGTCCGACAATGATAATCGCAACGGGAAAAGCAACAAATGACCATTTGCGCTGTGCAAGGCGCTCACTCTTTTTTTCAATCCAAGGAAATAGCTTGTTGTGTATAAGTAGGATTAGCGCTGTATTCACAAGGGCAGCGCCAGCAAGCAGTGCCCAGCTTTGCAGCGGCAGCTTGTCGAACATTGAAATCGTCGTTGCTGCTTTCGTTCCGGTAGGCTGGACAATTGCGGAAATCGCTTCGGTATTAGCCGTAATTTTGCCCAAAATAACGAGAGTCAGCAAAGCGGATAAACCAGCATAAACGACATAAGCAAACTGTCTAGCCAGCTTTAGGAAAGGCAGAATCACAATGAGCATTACAGGTATGATAACGATGGCGCCCCGCGAATAAGCGAGAAAAAAGGAAATTAAAATCGGTACGAGCATAATGGAATTAGCAAGACGCATGTACCAGCGCTCACAGGTTGCCGCATAATAAGCGGCAACCAGAAAGATGGCAATCAGGAAGCCGGCGTAAGTATTGGAATATTGAAAAACGGAGCTGAGCCGGTAGCCGTCATGGGCAAGCCACATAGCGTCTTTGTAATATTGCTGGCCGAACAAGTTCAGCAGGCCGAAAAAAACGATTAAATAGGCGGACAGCATAACTCCATATTCCAGCCATTTGCGCATCTGTACTTTTCCAGCGGCATATAGACTGGTCAGAAACAGGGCGGCGAGCAGGAAAAAGACAAACGTCATAAACTTGGCATAATAGCTGGAGACAGCCTGCATGGAAGAGAGCCAGTAAATGGCCGGCAGCAGCAAAATCGCAAGCGACAGCACGCTGCGGTGGTTGTTCAGCCTCCAGCCCGTGAGATAAGCGTACAAGGCGGTTGCGGCGAGTAAAACGTAGCCATAGATGGCTGCGTTGTAAATGGGAGATTCGAAGGCATACTCATAGCCGTTGAATAATCCGCGATCGTATGGGAAAATTAGGACGAACAAGGCTAACCCGAGCGTCAGTAACCCTTGCAGCAGCGGCTGCTCTTTTGCTAATCCCGCTGTGTTTTGTGTTGCATTTTTCCTAGCACTCATTAATATGTACTCCTTGTTTGCGTAGTAGTTTTCTTCATAGAGCTATTTTAACAAATGATGGGGGGGATTACTATATGGGGGAGGGGGATGAATGCCATTGGATGGCGATTTATGGTGACGCTCTGTGTTGAATTTCGTAATAATTTAGTGAAAAATGTTTCCAAGTTGCCATCAAGTTATCATATTGGCTATTAAAATGAGGTATAATGAAACCAAATGTTCGGAAAACTTTTAAGATAAATGCGGAGGTTCTACAACCAAATGACAGAACCAATTATTTCAGTTGCCCACGTTAGTAAACATTTTGAGATATATAGTAGTTCACAGGATCGGCTTAAACAGATGATTTTCCGGGGAAATAAACAATATTATCGAGAGTTCTGGGCGTTAAGAGATATTAATTTGGATATTTATAAAGGCGAAACAGTAGGTATTGTAGGAAGAAATGGCTCTGGGAAGAGCACACTCTTACAAATTATTGCAGGAACTCTCTTGCCAACCTCAGGTAAAGTGACTGTCAATGGGAAAGTTGCCGCACTTCTTGAGTTAGGCAGCGGATTTAATATGCAGTACACAGGAAAAGAAAATGTATATCTTAATGGCGCTATTTGGGGCTTAAATGAATCACAAATAGATAAGCTATATGATGAGATTGTAGACTTTTCAGAAATAGGCGATTTTATGAATCAGCCAATATCTACCTACTCTTCTGGGATGATAGTTAGGCTTGCTTTTGCCGTTCAAGCAGTTATTCCAAAGGATGTTCTCATTGTAGATGAGGCATTAGCAGTTGGAGATGAATTGTTTCAACGCAAATGCTATGCGAAAATTGAACAATTTAAAAAGAGCGGCGGAACGATTTTATACGTTTCTCATTCGGGTGCGTCTGTTATAGAATTATGTGATAGAGCAATGCTTCTTGATTCTGGAGAGCAGATTATAATTGGAAAGAGCAAAAGCGTAGTTAGTCTATATCATAAGCTTCTTTATGCTTCTCCTGAGAGAAAACAGCAGGTGCGTGATGATATTATTCGTCAAGTATCTGAACTTGATAATGAGTTGGAAGAAGAAGTGATCGATACAGTCCTTATTCAAGAGGATCAGGTGTCAGCTAGCGAAGATAACATTTGTTCAGAACTGGAAGATTATTTTGATGCAGGGCTGCTGGATAATATTAGACCTGTTGAGTACGATGAGGATGGAGCAAAAATATTTGAAGCAGGCATTTATAATGAAGAAGGTGCACAGGTAAATGTTTTGGCATCTGGCCAACCTTATCTATTTAAATATAAAGTAAAATTTGAGAAGAAGCATCATAATGTGCGATTTGGCTTTTTAATTAAAACGATGAATGGATTTGGTTTGGGAGGCGCAGCCTCTGCCAAGTATGGCAAGCAAATAAACCAAGTAAACAGCGGCTCCGAAATTAAAGTGGAATTTCGTTTTGTGCCAAGGCTTAATACGGGAATTTATTTTCTGAACGGAGGAGTGCTGGCTGATTCGAATAAGGGAGAGACCTTTATTCATCGTGTTATTGATATAAGCGCTTTTAGAATTAGGGTGAATGAGGAAGCCCTATTTACCGAATATGTAGATTTTGAAGTTGAGAGTAAAGTGTTTGAGTGATAAGGAGCGAAAAAACAGTGGGATCCCTTCAATCAAAGGCAATTTGTATATTAGGCATGCATAGAAGCGGAACATCCGTACTTACTCGTGGTATTAATATTATGGGGGCATATTTAGGCAAAGAGGAGGATCTGATAAAGCCGAATTTTGATAATCCGGATGGGTTTTGGGAGCATGCTAAAATTGTTCGCTTGCACGATCAAATCCTAGGTTTTTTGTCAGGATCATGGGACATGCTTGCAACCTTGAATGACCAGTGGTGGAACGCTGAAGAAATGAATTACTACAAAGAACTTATGAAAGAATTGGTACGCGAACAATTTTCAGACGCTCCTTTATGGGCATGGAAAGATCCGAGAAGCTGTTTGTTGCTTCCCTTATGGAAAAATGTTCTTAGAGAGTTGAATATTGAATTGAGCGTAGTTTTTATGACTAGGCACCCTTATGAGGTTTCATCGTCTTTAAATAATCGCAATGGGTTTCAGGAAAATATTTCACTTGCAATGTGGACGCTAAATACTCTCAGTGCGCTAAAATATTGCGAAGATGAAAATGTTCGATTTATACATTTTGATCGCTTCTTAAAGGAACCAGCTCAAACCATTGAAAAGCTGTCCGAATCTTTACATTGGCTAGCGATGTCTTCAGAAGAATTGGAGAATGTTCAAAATCGGATTGAACAACATATAAAGCCAGCATTACGACATTCACATATTGATGATAGTGAACTTGAAATGGCGCCGAAAATAGTTAAAGAGACTTATCAATTGCTTTTGCTTTTTGAGAAGAAGCCTGAATTATTTAATGATAAAAATGCTGCTATAAGGCAGCTTTATTCGTCTTATCAAGAGTATTCACAACTTTTCTGTAAAATGAATTTTGTCCCGTTTACGACGAAAGTTTATTTACCTACTGAAGAGGGATATTCGGAAATGCTTGTCTCAAGTGCATCATCTAAGGCGGATGGTTCCAGACAAGAAGTGAGTATAAAAGTTAAGGGGAAGCTGCATCAAGGAGAGTTTAGAATTGATCCTGTGGACATTCCTGCCTATGTAGAAATTGAATCTCTACAATTGCTTCAAGGAGATGGAAAATCTCTTCTTCATATTTGGGATTATAAAAATGGATTTAATGAATTAAATGAATTATATGATATTCAACTATTAACTAGAGGTAATCAGTACTGTTTCGTATCGAAGACATATGATCCACAATTGACTATAATTTCTCCTGTTACAATAGAAAATCCAGTAATTAAGTTAATTTTAAAGGTTGTACATCTTCCTTCCGAACTTGGTGCTTTTATTAGCCAGCATTTAATTTCGGATAGGCTGCAAAAGGAGATAGATGACAACAGAAGAATTTTATCAGCATTAGAACGCAAGACAGAAAATTTGAAAGAAAATTTGACTGAAAAATTAAATGATGCACTCTCGACTTTGCAGCACAATAAAATAGCCTATAGTAAGGAACTGCAAAATCTTTTGGAGATGAATCAAGCCAAAGAGATCTACTTGCAAAATATAATGGAAAAGCTCGAAGCTAGTAATAAATTAAACAATGAGCTTGAAAGGGAAATGCTGGCGATTCAGCAGACCATCAGTTATCGTTTTATGAGGAAGATAGGAAGGCTGAAAAATCGGTTTAAGTCAACTAATAAATAATGCAAAATAGGGTGGACATATGGAGAGAAATGAGCAGCTGACGTTTCAACAATATACAGTTACAAAAGAAATGAGACAGCAGCAAAATAACCATAAAAGCTGTGTTATTTGGTTTACTGGATTGTCTGGTTCAGGGAAATCAACCTTGGCAAATGCTGTAGAAGCCTATTTTTTTGAAAACCAGCTTAAATCCTATGTGCTCGACGGGGACAACATACGGATGGGACTAAATAAAAACCTTGGTTTTTCTGTTGCCGATCGAACGGAAAATATTAGGCGTATTGGGGAAGTAGCAAAGCTGTTCACAGACGCGGGGATCATTACGTTAGCTGCATTTATCTCTCCCTTTAACGAAGATAGGCAAGCAGTCAGAGAGCTTTTTGCGCCAGGAGAATTTATAGAAGTTTATGTGAAATGCTCATTGGATACTTGTGAGAAAAGAGATACAAAGGGGTTATATAAAAAGGCCCGCAATGGAGATATCCAAAATTTTACAGGGATAGACTCTCCTTATGAGGTGCCAATAAACCCTGAAATTACAATCGAAACAGAAAATAAGTCCATTATAGATAGTATAGAAGTTATTATTCAATATTTAAAACAAAATGATGTTGTTGTCTAATCAGAGGCAGGAGTAGCCCGCTATTAAGGAAATGCGAGGTCATTAAAAATGGTTCAAACGTTATGGAAGCAAAAAAATTTAATTAATCAATTTGTTAAACGTGAAGTATCAGGACGATATAAAGGCTCATATCTGGGAATGGTTTGGTCATTCATAAATCCTCTGATGATGCTAATCATTTATACTTACTTTTTCAGCGTTGTATTCAGAGCAAAATGGGGTGGAGGAGCAGGAGAAAGTCAGGTTGAGTTTGCTTTGATTTTGTTTTGTGGTCTTATTACCTTTAATTTCTTTTCTGATATTATAACCCGCTCTCCGGCTATCATTGTAAGCAACCCCAACTATGTTAAAAAGGTTGTTTTTCCATTAGAAATTTTGCCAGTAACGATTGTAGGAGCTGCTTTTGTCCATTTTTTAATCAGCTTTGGGATACTATTGGTGGCTTTAATCTTGCTAATGGGAGTAATAAATTGGACAATTATATTAGTGCCTTTAGTTATGCTACCACTGGCGCTTATGACACTGGGATTATCTTGGTTTTTTGCTTCACTCGGCGTATTTATAAGAGATATTGGCCAATTTTTAGGTGTCGCCGTTCAAGCATTAATGTTTTTGAGTCCTATATTCTATCCTATTTCTATCATTCCGGAAAATTTAAGAGGAATTTATTATATAAATCCTATTAGTCATGTAGTAGAGGATATGAGGAAAGTCATTATATTAGGCCAATTTCCAAGTTGGTCTTGGTTATTGCTAGGAACTTCAATCGGTTTAATTACAACCTGGCTAGGTTATTATTGGTTCTCCAAAACGAAAGGTGGATTTGCAGATGTCTTATGATCCTATAATCTCCTTACGACAAATTAGCAAGTCCTTTAAGATGTACGAAAAGCCAATAGATCGCTTAAAGCAAGTCATCATGCGCAAAAATAACTATAAAGAGTTCTGGCCGCTTAAGAACATCACATTGGATATTTACAGAGGGCAGACCGTTGGCATCATCGGGAAAAATGGATCAGGCAAAAGTACGCTGCTGCAAATTATTGCTCAAACGTTGACTCCTACCGAAGGGGAAATAAATATTAATGGCAGAATTGCTGCTTTACTTGAACTCGGTAGCGGCTTCAACCCGGAATACACCGGTCGCGAAAATGCAATTATGAATGGAGCAATTAACGGTTTTACTTCCGCTCAAATTGAAGAAAGAATGGCGGCCATTGAGGCGTTTGCTGATATAGGGGAGTTCATGGATCAACCGGTTAAAACCTATTCATCAGGCATGTACGTTCGTTTAGCTTTTTCCTGTGCTATTCATGTTGATCCCGATATTCTGATTGTTGATGAAGCTTTAGCAGTAGGAGATATGCAGTTTCAGCTAAAATGTATTGAAAAGATGAAGGCATTTAAGGAACAGGGGAAAACGATATTATTTGTAAGTCATGACGGGTATTCGATTCGCAATTTTTGCGATGAAGCGATTTGGTTAATAGATGGTCAAATTCATCAGCGTGGAGATGCTAATTCAGTAACGAAAGACTACGAAGATTTTATGAAGCATGGGCTCGACTCTATTGAATCTGATGAAAAGGCATTGCATGATGAAGAACGAAGCTCACAGGTTCTTACGATAAATAAAGTAGAATTCCGTGATGGACAAGGGGAATACAAAAAACATTTTCAATTCGGTGAAGATATATATATTGAGTTGGATTACCAGTTGCATCAATCCCAACAGGATCTGGTAGGGGGCATAGCTTTATTTGATAAGCAAGGTACATATATTTGTGGTTTGAATACGAAGCTCGATAAATATAAATTATCTGAACTTCCGGGTAGTTATAAATTAATTTTGAAATATGACAAAATAGCGTTGTTGCCTGGAACGTATTCAATTGATGTAGGTTTTTTTGAAAGCTCTGGTTTAGTTAGACTAGATTACAAGGCAAGATATGACTCTTTTAGAATAAGCTCAGAACGATATTTTGCAGAGGGACTTACATTTTTTGAACATGAATGGAGCCTTGAAAGGTAGCTGGTCAATATGAAATATGACTTTAATATAGATATGTCATCGGATAATTCATTATCGTTGATATTGCGAAACATTAGACCGAATTCTATCGTTTTGGAGTTTGGGCCAGCTAGAGGGTACATGACAGCTTATATGCAGCAGGAACTACAGTGTAAGGTTTATGGAGTAGAGATTGATCCAGAAGCAGCAGCAGTTGCAAAAAGTTTCACTGAGCAAATGATTGTATGTGATATTGAAACAATGATTTGGAAGGATAAACTGCCACCAAATATCATGTTTGATCATATCATTTTTGCTGATGTACTGGAGCATTTGCGTGATCCTGAGCAGGTTTTAAGAGAAGTAGCCGCCTATTTAACAGTAGATGGTACGATACTGAGCTCTATTCCAAACATAAGTCATTCAGCTGTCATTATGGAACTGCTGTCAGGAGAATTTAAATATCGCTCTTTAGGCTTGCTTGATCATACCCACATTCGTTTTTTTACAAGATCCAGTGTAGAGAGATTAATAGAAGGAGCAGGCTTAGTTGCGAAGGAGTGGAACAGTACTTTATTGCACCCGGAGCATACAGAATTAAAAAAACAATATGCTGATCTTCCTATTGAAATAAGCCGATATCTAGAGCAGAGAAAGGACTCACATGTTTACCAGTTTATTACGATTTCAGGGAAGCCTGGGGAGCAAGCGGCTGCTGCATCCTATTTAGAATCGGATTACACATACACAGATTTTATACAGTTGTTTTTCGAGACAGATGAAGGCTTTTCAGAAAGGGCTTCTCAGAAAAAGGCGATTATTACAAGCGATGGTGTGTATTTAAGCTACACATTCGATAAAATGGATCTTGCACGTGGAAAAAGGCTCAGGCTAGACCCGACCAATTTTAAAGCTTTGATTCAAATTTCGACTATTACGTTAAAGAATCAGCATGCAGAAACCGTTATTGAGTTTAGGGGAGAAGACTTGTTTGAAATTATCCGTTTAGAACATAACATAGTCAATGTCGGGCGCTCCGAAAACTGCTTGTTTTATGTGACGGATAATGACCCGCAAATCTATCTGCATTTTAATCAACTCTTATTGGAGAATGTACATCAATTACATATTGAGATGCGTGTAATAAGAGAGAGTGATCAGGTCATTACAAATCTAAATGAAATTTACGGACAGCAAATTATTAATTTGCAACAGCTTTCCAGGTCTAGAGAATTGCAACTAGAGCAGGCAGAAGTACGTCTGGAGGAAGAACAGCAAATTATTAAAAATATAGAAGCGCAAAAAGCAGCTATTGAGCTGCAAAACCTAGAACTTAAACAAAGCTTAGCGGAGCAAAAAACAGCCTTGGAGCATCAAAGTTCATTATTAGAAGCAGCCATAAAACGAGAGCATGGAGTGCAATTGCAGCTAGAGAAGCTACTTACATCAAAAACATGGAGGTTGACCAAGCCTTTAAGAGTCATAAGTCGTTGGTTCATCAAAAAATAGGACTGTGATAATTTATGATGAAAGAGTGAAAACATTGGAAAATTTGGATATTGTTATTGTGACCTATAATTCTGAAAAATGGATAGAGCGCTGCTTGGAAAGCATGATAAGCGGCAAGTACCCTTTAGAAAACATTCATTTAACCTTTGTAGATAATAAGTCCCAGGATAAAACGAAGGAAATTATTGATCAGTTTGCTAAGTCTCATTATTTTGGCAGCTACAATGCTCATTACTTAGAAGAAAATATTGGTTTTGGAGCAGCGAACAATTATGGGGTATCCAAGTCAAAGCAACAGTATGTGCTTTTTCTTAACGTAGACACGGAAGTGGAAGAAAATTCACTAGTCGAGCTTATAAAAGATGCAGAAACCAGTTCACAAGATGTCGCCTTGTGGGAATGCAGGCAATTTCCTTACGAGCATCCAAAGACGTATAACCCTGTGACAATGGAAATAACATGGGCTAGCGGAGCCGCATGTATGGTAAGACGCGATCTTTTTAATGAAGTTGGAATGTTTGATGACAAAATTTTTATGTATGCTGAAGATGTAGACTTAAGCTGGCGTTTTAGAGCTCATGGCTATAAATTGAGGTATGTGCCTAAAAGTATTATTCATCATTATACTTACGAAAGTGCTGGTCAGGTTAAGCCAAATCAATTTTACAATAGTACGTATAATAATTTAATGCTTCGCTACAAGTTCGGAACGTTAAAGGATATTGTTAAAGGCTATTTATTGTACTATAGCTTGTTTTTTAATCCTGTTCCGTTTGCAAAGCATCGTCGTACGGTTTTAAAAAAAATGCTGAAAAGCTTTACCGACGGGCAACGATTTAGGTCATGGAAGCGAAGGAATAAAGGTTATTCGTTCAAACCTTCATTTCTGTTATGGGATTATGAAATCATTCGGGATGGAGCCTTTTATATTAATACTTTGCCTGAGCAAAATCCACTTGTATCTATTCTCATTAGAACTTGTGGCAGGCCCGCGATGCTAAGAGAGGCGTTAATGAGCGTTCGTAATCAGACGTATAAAAATATAGAAGTAGTTATCGTTGAGGATGGCCCAGCCATCTCTAAGGAAATGATTGATGCTGAATTTGATGATTTAACTATTAATTATTTTGCTACTGAAGAAAAAGTCGGCAGATGCGTTGTAGGGAATCTTGCTATGGAGAGGGCAAGCGGACAATATTTTAATTTCCTAGATGACGATGACGTTTTGTTTGCAGATCATGTTGAAGTGTTATGTTATCAGTTGACGATTAATCCGGATAAGAAGGCTGCCTATGCCCATGCTTTTGAAACTCCGATTAAAGTGAGCTCGAAAGATCCCTATGTGTATGAAGAAATTCTTCATAATGTTCAGCATCGTCAACCATTCAATAGACTTGTATTATTGCATCATAATTATTTTCCGATCCAATGTGTATTGTTTTCGAGAGAAATGTTCGATGAGTTAGGTGGTATAGATCTTGAGCTAGAAGTATTAGAGGATTGGGATCTATGGCTTAAATATGCTTTGAAATATGATTTTCAATATGTTGAGAAGGTGACCTCGGTATACCGAGTACCAGCTGAAATCAAACATCATCATAGTAGACAGGAAATGTTTGATAAGTATCTTAAAATCGTACGTGATAAGTATGTAAATCAACAAACCGAATTGCCTATTGGAGCATGGTTTGAAGATGCTGATCACATTCTAAGCCGCCCTCAAACGATTATTTATAAAATAAAAGGCATGACTTTTAAGACATTTGTGTTTAAAGTGAAAAACAAAGTGTATAATCAAGTGAAGAAACTATTAGGTTAATCTACAGGGGGGCTATTGTGACCGTTTTTTTTAAAAAAAATAAAAATTTTCTGATAGTCATGGGAATCATTTTAGTAGGACTATTAATTGTTTATGGTAAGTTTGTTTTTTTTCATAAGCTGTATATTTTTAATGATACTGGAAGTGATACTTTTGATACATATTGGCCTTTTATTTATGATCTAGCTCTAAAAATTAAACAAGGCCAATTGCCATTTTGGTCTCATAATATGGGTATGGGTAATAATTACTATGCTGCACAAATTTTTATAGGAGATATATTTGTCTATCTATATACATTAGTTAATCAAGATAAAATATCATATGCTTTTGGCCTAATGGCTGTTTTGAAAATGCTTGTAGCAGGCGGTTGTATATATAAATACTCCCGTTATATAAAATTATCATTTGTTCCAGCACTAATTATTACATTATTATATGTCTTTAATGGTTATTTTGTTTTATGGGGACAGCACTATCAATTTGTAAATATTATGGTTTTTGCTCCTTTACTGCTCTTAGGATTTGAGAGGCTAATGAAAGAAAGTAAATGGGGATTATTTTCGATATCAGTTATGCTTATTGCTATAAGCTCTTATTACTTCTTATATGTAATTTCTATATTTTTATTAATCTATGCTGTCATGCGTTATCTTCTTGAGAATGAGTTTTCATTAAAAAGCTTCATGCAGCTAATTTTCAAATCAGCTCTAAGTTATTCTGTCGGGATAGCTTTGGCAGCATTTTTATTTTTGCCGACAGTACATTATTTATTGAATAGCCCACGTATAACTGGAAAACTAGAAGTAGATTTATTTCAACTTGCCGACATTAAGTACTATTTAAGCATGGTTTTAAGAATGATGAATAATAATTCATTGGGTATTGGGAATGATTTTTATGGTTTTATCAATTATTACGAGGATCCTATACTGTATTCAGGAATTATTTGCTTGATTATGTTGCCACAGATATTTTTTAATAAGCCTAAAAAAGAAAAAGTTGTTTATGGAGTAGTATATATAATATTGTTGACTTTTGTATTGCTTCCATATTTCTCCCTGTTTTTTAATGCTTTCAGCAAAATTGATTATCGTTGGATGTTCGGTGTCATTATTTTCAATATTTTAGTTTTAGGACAGGTTCTTCAGAACTGGATAGATGACAATTATAAGATTCATCTAAAATCATTGGTTTCCACTCTTTTGGCAGTTGCTGTTCTAACAGGTATAGCACCATTCATTGGTGGGAAAATTGAGTTTTTATCGTCTGAGCAAATGGTCAACTCTTATAAAGTAGTATTTATAGGTTTGATTTTTGCATGTTGTTATGTACTCTTGTTTTGGATTACGCAAAGAACAAAGAGGATGCGCACGAAAGTATATCTCTCAGGTGGGATTGTGTTTTTAATTTTTATCGAAGTTATAAGTAATTCATATCCTACAGTCAATAATCGATTATTATTAGACCCAGACTATATAAAGAATAAACAGGGTTATTATGATGCTACTCAGGAAGTTGTTCAGCAACTCAAAAATGAGGATCCAGGTTTCTATAGAATTAATAAAGCGTATAACTCGCGCTTTTTTAATGATGCTTTAATACAGAAGTTTAATGGAATTAAAGAATATAACTCAATTATACAGCCTTCTATTATTAATTTTTATCAAAAGATGAATGTTTCGATAGGTGGGAACAACTCATTATTAGGTGGCTTAGATAATAGAGTTAAACTCGAAACTTTATTAAACACTAAGTATTATCTTGCCCTGGAAAACGAAGCACCGTATGGCTTCAAATTACTTCACGAAAATAAGGGGGTATATACTTTTAAAAATGAATATGCGCTGCCATTTGGTTATGCATACGATCAATATATAACGGAAGAAGATTTTGAAAAACTAAATTCAATGCAAAAAGAGGATGCTTTATTTAAAGCTTTTGTTGTAAGTGATGAAGAGGGCTTAAATTTATCTTCTTTTAAACAGCTTGCTACTGATCAAATTAGTAAGATTCCAGAAGAAATCATAGATATTTCGAGCCAACTTAAAACTGAAAATGCTATACTCTCAGAAAATCAATCTTCATTTCTTATTGATCTAGATACGGTTGTAAATGGAGAGCTTACACTATCTTATCAATTAAAAACTGAAGAAAGGGCAGAGAGCAAATTGTTTTGGAGTTCAAATAAAGATGATTTCGCAGATAACAATTTTAAAGTGATTGATAGCCCGACGAATGAAGGAGTTTATACGGTATCATTGGGCTTTGTGAATAATGTGAGCTCTCTTAAATTAACTATAAACAATCTGGATAATAATCAAATAGCTAATGCGGTAGTGAAAATAAAACCTGTAAGTTATAACGAGAATGATATAAGGAAGCTAGCTTCAAATAGCTTCAATGCAACGCTAATAGATAACAATAATATAAAAGGCAGCATTATGTTAGACTCGTCCCAAATGATTTTCTTTAGTATTCCGTTTGATACGGGTTGGACTGCCAAAGTAGATGGAATTAAACAAAATGTATATCAATTAAATTATGGATTTTTGGGAGTAACCGTAGATGAAGGACAGCATTTGATTGAATTAAATTACGAACCACCAATGTTCAAATTAGGACTTGCTGTATCAATGACGACTGTTATTGCCATTCTATTAATTTTACTACTTCGTCGTTGTAGAAAACGGAGTTTAAATTAAAACCCGTTTTTATAAATAGACAATACTGATTATTACCATGATTTGTTGAGTGAAAATTAACTGCTTTAATAGCAAATGAGGTGGATGGGACTATGAAGGGGATTATTTTGGCTGGTGGTAGCGGAACGAGGTTATATCCATTAACAAAAACAACCTCAAAACAATTACTTCCTATTTATGACAAACCTATGATTTATTATCCTTTGTCTGTGTTAATGTTAGCAGGGATTAAAGATATCTTAATTATTTCTACTCCCGAAGATACATGTCGTTTTGAGCAATTATTGGGTGACGGTTCTGATTTGGGAATCTCAATTAAATATGCTGTTCAACCATCTCCAGATGGACTAGCTCAAGCGTTTATTATAGGAGAAGAATTTATTGCTAACGACCGTGTTGCGTTAATTTTGGGAGATAATATATTCTATGGCCAAGGGTTTTCCGACATGTTAACAAAAGCCGCCTTAAATACAACCGGGGCTACGGTATTCGGCTACCAAGTGAAGGATCCGCATAGATATGGTGTAGTGGAGTTTGGCGATAATAAGAAGGCATTATCTATTGAAGAGAAGCCTAATAAACCTAAATCAAACTACGCTATAACAGGTTTGTATTTTTATGACAATGATGTTGTAGAGATTGCAAAAAAAATCAAACCATCTTCTAGAGGCGAGCTTGAAATCACAGATATTAATAAGGCGTATCTAGAAAAAGGAATGCTTAAGGTAGAACTATTGGGACGAGGTTTCGCTTGGCTAGACACTGGCACGCATGAATCACTTATGCAGGCATCACATTTTATTGAAACCATTGAGAAAAGACAAGGTTTTAAGGTAGCCTGTATTGAAGAAATTGCTTACTTAAAAGGTTATATTAAGAATGAGCAATTAGTAAAACTAGGACAAGCACTTGCAAAAAATGAATACGGTAAATACTTATTAGAACTTGCAGCGGGGGAGTTGTGATGATGAAATCAAATGAAATCGAAAGCCGATTAGTTGAAATTAGTGTTTTAGGCGATGAACGAGGGTTATTAACTGTTATTGAAGAAAATAATACGGTTCCATTCGACATAAAAAGAGTTTTTTATATCCATGGAACCCAAGAAGGAGTAAGAAGGGGGTTTCATGGGCATCACAAAACAAGACAAGCATTAGTTGTAGTTGCTGGTTCTTGTAAAGTGTTTTTAGATAATCTAACGAGGCAAACAGATATTCTCTTAGATTCTCCTCAAAAAATCTTGATTCTTGAACCAAATGATTGGCATGAAATGTACGATTTTTCAACAGATTGCGTGCTGCTCGTATTAGCCTCACACCTGTATGATCCTGAAGATTACATTAGAGACTATCAATTATTTAAGGAGGTGTATTCTTCTTAATGAGAGGATTATTTGCAGATATTAATTTCAACAGAAAGGAAAAAATTTTTTTTGTATCGATTTTTGGTTTTTCATTAATGCAACTAGTATATTTTATAATGCAAAATAGCACTGTGAATTATTATGATGAAGTACGGTATATCGAAATTAGCACCAATATTTTGCACAATGGATTATTTAATATAGCGGATAATCTAAGAACGTATTTATATCCGCTGTTAATGTCTTGTTTTTTCATTTTCACTGATGGAGATTTCACGAAATGGAAAATAATATTTAGCTTGTTTCAATACATTATTTATATTTTGACTATATTTCTAATGGCTAAAACGGCTTATCAATATAACAAAACAAAGCTAGTTTATTTTAGTGTGTTGTTCCTAGGACTGATGAATCCTTATTTAATACAAGCTACAACTTTGTTTCTAACGGATATTATTGCAACTTGTGTTGTAACTGTTTCGCTTATTTATTTATTAACATCTGATTTAAATAAGTGGAAAAATGGCGTAATTGTTTCAATCTTACTCTACTGCTCAGTTTTGATAAGACCTTCAAGCGCTATATTTATGGCTATTTTTTTAATAATTGGAGCGTATCGTCTAATAAAAATAAAAGATTTCAAACCTGTTAAGTTTGTAATTGTAGGTCTGTTCTGCCTTCTGTTATTTTTTCCGCAATTATATATGAATATTAAACAGTTTAATCACTTTACACCTTTAATACATTTGAATTTATTTGAACAACAATCCGTATGGGCCACACAATATTTGAAATATGGCACCGTTACTATTGGGGGAGAACAACCAAGTTTATACTTTCTTTCACCTTGGTACGAGGAAACAGCTATGAGTATTTTTCAATTAGCATGGAATAATTTTTTTGAATTTCTTTTTATATTTTGTGCACATATTTTTGGTATGCTGGATTGGGGCTATATAGATACATATATTAAAGATTTAGATGTGACATCTAAAATTACTCCTGCGATTCTGTTGTTTATTAATTGGTTTTTCATAGGAGTAGGCGTAGTAGCGCTTAAAAAACAAAGGAAGCATGATTTTGGTACAATATCATTAATATTCGCTGCGTTCGGCTACACTTTATTTATGGCTACAACAGCAATTGAATCAAGATTTGGGTATCCTATTTATTTAATATTATTAATTTTTGCAGGTTTAGGTATTCAAAATATTTTTGAAAATATTCGTAGAAAGAAATTTGTTATCATTATAAGTGCTTCTTTATTGGTAAGTGTTTGTGCATCATTATTTATAAGCTACTTAATTGATTCTCAAACAAATAGAATATTTTGGGTATTTTAACTGATTACTTTAATTTTAGGTTCAAAAAAACTTATATGATTGAGGAGAAAAAAATGATTCCATTTCTTGATTTGAAAAAAATGAATATGAAGTACGAAACAGAAATGATGCAGAGTATTGAAAGGTTCCTGCATTCAGGATGGTACATTTTAGGTAAGGAAGTAGAAGAATTTGAACAGGAGTTTGCACAGTATTGTGGAACTCAATATTGTTTAGGTGTAGCGAATGGGTTAGACGCTCTCACGCTTATTTTAAGAGCTTACGGAATTGGTGTAGGAGATGAGGTGCTTGTGCCGTCTAATACATATATTGCCACAATTTTAGCTATTTCAGCTAACGGAGCAATTCCAATATTGATTGAGCCTGACTTACTAACTTATAATATAGACCCCGAAAAAATTGAAGAAAGGATAACAGATAGAACAAAGGCAATAATGGTTGTTCATTTGTATGGTCAAGCTTGTGACATGTCACCGATAGAAGTCATTTCCAAAAAATATAATTTAAAGATTGTGGAGGACTGCGCACAGGCACATGGTGCAAAGTATGGAGCTAACAGAGTTGGAAACTTGGGGGATGCAGCAGCCTTTAGTTTTTACCCTGGTAAAAATTTGGGAGCGTTAGGAGACGCTGGAGCAATTACAACTAATGATAATGATTTATACATGAAACTTAAAGCACTAAGAAACTACGGTTCGCACAAAAAATATGAAAACCTTTATAAGGGTGTAAACAGCCGATTAGATGAATTGCAAGCAGCTGTCCTAAAGGTCAAGTTGAAGCATTTGGATTATGATAATGGAAAGCGAAGAGAAATAGCGAAGTATTATCTGGATCATATAACAAATGACAGTTTGGTTTTACCATGTGTAGGTAATGGAGATGATTCTACTCATGTTTGGCATCTTTTTGTCATAAGAACAAGCAATAGAGAACACCTTCAGAGCTATTTAACAACTAAAGGAATCCAAACCTTGATTCATTATCCAATCCCACCACATAAACAAGAGGCTTATAAGGAGTGGGCTGAACATTGTTATCCTATATCAGAACAAATTCATAATGAGATACTAAGTTTGCCAATTAGCCCGGTAATGAGCTTGTCCGATGCAGTAAAAGTAACGGAGGCTTTAAATGAGTACGAAGAAAAAATTTAGCATTGTTATTCCAATTTATTACAACGAATTGAATATTCCATACACAATTCCTAGATTGAAAAATTTACAAGACATTCTTCCAGATTTTGAAATGGAGTTTGTTTTTGTAGATGATGGTTCTAAAGATAAATCTTTAGAGTTGTTGTTAGCTGAAAAAGAAAAGGACAGTAGAATTAAGGTTGTGAAGTTAAGTAAAAACTTTGGTTCTATGTCAGCTATTCAGGCTGGACTTCACTATGCAACGGGAGATTGTATTGGCATTATCTCCGCAGATTTGCAAGATCCCCCAGAGCTATTTGAAAAAATGATTACAAGTTGGGAGTCTGGGAATAAAGTCGTATTGGCAACTCGGATGGGTAGAGATGAATCCTTGTCTCAAAGATTGTTTTCGAATACTTATTATTTTTTAATGAGAAAGTTTGCCTTGAAGGATTATCCCAACGGTGGATTTGATTTTGTATTGTTGGATAAGCAAGTCGTTAAAGAGGTAAATAAAATTAGTGAGAAGAACACCAATATTATGAGTTTGATTTATTGGCTGGGTTATTCGCAAGATACGATTTCCTATATTAGGAAGGAAAGGAAACATGGAAAATCAAGATGGACTTTAAGTAAAAAGATCAAGTTGTTTGTAGACTCATTTGTGAGCTTCTCCTATGCTCCTATACGGGTTATGTCATTCATAGGAATATCTACTGCATTATTAAGCTTTCTATATGGATTGTTTGTTATCTATAATGCAATATTTGGCTCAATTCCACTTCAAGGCTGGACAACAATAATAGCTTTAGTAACTTTTTTGCTTGGATTAATAATGGTTATGTTAGGGATTATAGGGGAATATCTTTGGAGAATACTTGATGAAAGCAGAAAGAGACCAGCATATATAATTGATGAAGTCTATAGTGAGGGTGAATAGATGAACTATTTTAAGCATCAACTTGCATTGGTTGAGACAGAGAACATAGGTGCTGATACTAGAATATGGGCATTTACGCATATTCTTAGCGGAGCAATTATTGGGAAAAATTGCAACATTAATGATCATACTTTTATTGAAAATGATGTTGTATTGGGCGATAATGTGACTGTGAAATCCGGTGTATATATATGGGACGGGGTTAGAGTTAGTGATAATGTATTTATTGGACCTAATGTTACATTTACAAATGATTTGAACCCTCGCTCCAAGCAGTATCCCGTTGAGTTTGAAAAGACAATCATTAATGAATTTGCCTCAATTGGTGCAAATTCAACAATTATTGCCGGAAATAGTATAGGTAAATATGCGATGGTAGGCGCCGGTTCAGTTGTAACTAAATCCATACCTGATTATACTTTATGGTACGGTAATCCTGCTCAAATGATGGGATATGTGTGCAAGTGTGGGCAAAAATTAGATACAGCATACAATTGTGCCAGTTGTCTAACAAAATACGTTTTGATTAATGATCAGCTTTCTGAAAGTTACAATGAGAACGGGGATATATAAAATTGTATAGGTTCAGACAGATAATTGGCTTTGGTTTAGTTGGACTTTTAAATACAGGAGTAACTTATTTTTTGTATTTAGCACTACTAAATATTTTTAATTACTCACTGGCTTATTCCATCTCCTACATTGCTGGAATAGTTATTTCATATGTTTTTAATACTATTTTTGTATTCAAACAACCTGTTTCCATTAAAAGTTTTTTGAAATTCCCCATAGTATATATTGTGCAATATTTGTTGAATATTCTTTTGATATATTTATTTGTTGAAAAATTCCATATAAGTGAGAAACTAGCTTTGATTATTTCGATTTTCTTCACTTTTCCAATCACATATGTTTTGTCTAAATATGTACTCATTAAAAAGCAGGGCTAATATAGCTGTTATGAAGTTTAAGTAATTCAGGAAAAATGGGGTGTAAGCATTGAATATTATTAAGACAAAATTGGCTGGAGTATATGTCAATGAACCTAAAGTATTTGATGACCCAAGGGGCTTTTTATGGAGAGCTATTTTGATGTTGTTGTAGATATTAGAAGAAATTCCCCAACGTTTGGTCAATGGATAGGGGAGCTTCTAAGCTTCGAGAATAAAAGGAAAATTTCAGTTCACGTAGGATCTGCTCATGGATTTTGTACTTTACAGCCCAATACACAAGTACATTACAAAGTCGATGAATTTTACTCTTCAGATTATGATAGAGCGATAAGATGGGATGATGTGAATCTTGGAATTAATTGGCCAACAAGATATCCAATTCTTTCAATTAAGGATCAGAGACATCCACTATTAACTGATGCCGAATTAATATGATATTAATCATGGATAGTGGTAAGATATTCTTAAATTTTTTGGAGTAAAGCTTTCGTTGTAGGAATACAGTTTTAATACAGCCGAATTAAAATTAACTATGCTTTCTCAATCGAGAAGCTCCTGAAATTCGGCGAGTTTAAATAATGATTGACGGTGGTATCCATGAGAGTATTGAATACTCAACTCAATGCAGTTAAATTGATCATATGTACTGTTTCTACTGATTCTCGCGGATTTTTTATGGAAACTTACAATGAAAAAGAGGCTCACACTAACGGCATGCACTATAAATTTATTCAAGACAATCACTCTCTTTCAGTGGAAGCTGGTGTGCTGCGCGGCTTGCATTACCAATTGGCACCTAAAGCACAAACTAAGCTTGTACGTGTAACAGCCGGGGCAATCTACGATGTCGTTGTCGATATTCGTAAAGGCTCACCTACCTTCGGACATTGGCAGGGCTTTATCCTTAGCGCGGCGAATAAGCGGCAGCTTCTAGTCCCGCAAGGGTTTGCCCATGGCTTCTGTACAATCGTGCCCAACAGCGAAGTACAGTATAAAGTAGATGCTCTTTATTCTCCGGAGCATGATCGGGGTATTGCTTGGAATGATCCGGCACTTGGAATTGATTGGCCGACATCCGCACCGATTCTTTCTGACAAGGATGGTAAACACCCCGTTCTTGCCGATGCGGAAATTAACTTTGTATATGAAGGGTGAGTTCAACTCGTGAAACTATTAGTGACTGGCGGAGCCGGCTTTATTGGCAGCAACTTTGTGCTATACATGATTAATAAATATCCTGATTACCACATCATTAATGTGGATGCGCTCACTTATGCTGGCAATTTAGAAAATCTGCGCAGTATTGAGCAGCATTCTAATTATACGTTCGTCAAGGCTGACATTGCCGATAAGTCTGCATTAGAGCCGCTATTTGCTGCGGGTGTGGATGCTGTGCTTAACTTTGCAGCAGAGTCGCATGTGGACCGGAGCATTTTACATCCGGAAATTTTTGTGCAAACGAATATTATGGGTACACAGACATTACTAGATCTATCCAA
Organism: Paenibacillus sp. KS-LC4; assembly: GCF_036894955.1. Taxonomy (NCBI): domain Bacteria; kingdom Bacillati; phylum Bacillota; class Bacilli; order Caryophanales; family Paenibacillaceae; genus Paenibacillus; species Paenibacillus sp. KS-LC4. Next base: position 1,429,411 of record NZ_CP145905.1, read on the forward strand.
GCAATACAATGTAAACAAGTTTGTTCAGGTTTCGACTGATGAGGTATATGGTACGCTTGGAGCTACAGGTCTTTTCACGGAAGAGACGCCACTTGCCCCGAATAGTCCTTATTCGGCAAGTAAGGCTGGCGCAGATATGCTCGTTAGAGCCTATCATGAGACGTTTGGCCTTCCGGTGAATATTACGCGCTGCTCAAATAACTACGGGCCTTACCAGTTCCCAGAAAAGCTTATTCCATTGATGATCCAAAATGCTTTGCAGGATAAGCCGCTTCCGGTATACGGCGATGGACTCAATGTTCGTGACTGGCTTTATGTCGAAGATCATTGCAGTGCCATTGATCTTGTCTTGCATAAAGGACGCAACGGTGAAGTTTACAATGTTGGCGGCAGCAATGAGCGGGATAATCTCCACGTTGTAAAAACGATTTTGCAGGAGCTGAACAAACCAGAGTCGCTAATTACTTATGTGCAAGATCGCCTCGGCCATGACCGCCGTTATGCAATTGATGCGGACAAAATCCGCAATGAGCTGGGCTGGAAGCCACAGTTCGCCTATGAGAGCGGCATTAAGGCGACGATTCAATGGTATTTAAATAACAAACAATGGATGGAGCAGGTCGTATCCGGCTCTTATCAGCAATATTATGACACGCAGTATAAGGAACGACTAGGTGATCAGGCATGAATAGCCCACAGGCCGGCAAACAACAGAGAATTCTAATTACGGGAGCAAGAGGTCAGCTCGGAGCTGAATTGGCCAACCTGCTTGTTCCTGAAAACATCGAAATCATTGCACTAAATCGCTCGGAGCTGGATGTTGTAAATTTGGAGCAATGCCGTGCCGTACTAGCACAGCATCGCCCTGATGCGATTATTCATTGCGGGGCCTACACGGCCGTCGATCAAGCCGAGGCTGAGCCAGATGAGGCTTTTCGTGTGAATGGAGCAGGCACTCGCAATTTGGCTGTTGCTGCCAAGGAAGCAGGTGCAAAGCTCTGTTATATAAGCACGGATTATGTTTTTGATGGAAAAGGCAGTGTGCCCTACAATGAATATGACAATACGAATCCGCAAACAGTATACGGCAAGTCGAAGCTCGCGGGTGAATATGCCGTACAAATGCTGCATGATCGGTTTTTCATTGTCAGAACCTCTTGGGTGTATGGAAAATACGGGAACAATTTCGTGAAGACGATGCTGAAAATGGGAGCTGAGCGTGACAGTCTGAAAGTGGTTGCTGATCAGTTAGGCTCGCCAACGTATACGTATGATTTGGCTCAGTTTCTGCTAGAGCTTATTCAAACCGACTATTATGGCATTTATCATGCATCTAATACGGGTATATGCTCATGGCATGAATTTGCTCAGGCGATTTTCGAGGAAGCGGGCAACTCGAAGGTGCAAGTAGATCCTTGCGCAACGAATGAGTTTCCACGGCCAGCTCCGCGGCCAGCGTATTCCGTTATGGATCAGGTAGCGATCCGAAGCAACGGCTTGCAGCAGCTGCGTCCATGGAGAGATGCCCTTCGTCATTTTGTGAACGATTTTATGTAGTTGATCTGTAGTTGATCTGACGTAAATGCAATAAATAAAAGACAGTGAGTGATGGCTAAAATGGCTACAGCAAGTGTCTGTATTGTAACCTACAATAGCGCTGCCGATATTGAGGCATGCTTAAATGCCGTTCTTCATCAAACGCTGCAGCCAGAGCGCATCGTTATTATTGATAATGCATCTACTGACGGAACGAAAGCGATTGTGGAACGTTACGCAGCAGATAAAGGCTTAGAGGCAATCATCTGTTTTACAGCTAATTCTGTAAATAACGGATTTGCAGGTGGTCAAAATCAAGCGATTCGGCAGACGGCCTCGCATTATGTGCTCGTGCTTAACCCAGATGTGACGCTGGGCCCAGCCTATTTGGCAGAGACGGTTGCTTATATGGAGGGACATCCAGAGACGGGCAGTGTGACAGGGAAGCTGGTTTTAGGCTCAGACCACTCCACAATGGACAGTGCAGGCCTTGGTATGCGCCATACACGTCAAGCCTATGATCTGGCTTCAGGAGAGCCTGCTGCGGAATGGAACGAGCTACGAGAGGTGTTCGGGGTTTCAGGAGCTGCGGCTGTGTACCGCAGGGCTATGATAGCTGATATTCAAATGGACGGACAGTTTTTTGATGAGGACTATTTTGCCTATAAAGAAGACGTAGATGTGGCTTGGCGAGCGCAGAAGCTGGGTTGGAAAGCTTATTATGTGCCATCGGCAACCGCTTTGCATCATCGAGGCTGGAAGCAAGGCGGCAGGCGCTCTATTCCATTATTCATCCGTAGACATTCCTATCAGAACCGCTGGTTTACGCTAATAAAAAATGAGCCTGTCGGCTGGCAATTGCTTTGGCTGCTTCCGCTTCTCGCCTTCGTTGAAGCATCGAAGCTTGTCTATATCCTACTAAGAGAGCCTGGCCTGTTAGGCTCTTGGCCCATTATTTTTAGAATGCTGCCCGTTATGCTGGACAAGCGCAAGCAAGTGGAGCGTAAAGCTAAGGAAAATAGGCGCGGACAGACTATTTATGGAAAGCAATAGAAGATCGCCCTTCATGGAAGCATGTGGGGTTCTTTTTGCTTCCTTATTTTGATACAATACTACTAGAGTCGAAAACTGATAGAATGTAGGTGAATTTGCGTTTATGATCCGGCAAAATCAGAGGATATTGTCCCAGTTGTATATGCTTGCGGATCTGTTCTGTACGTTAATCGTATTTCTAGCCGCCTATTGGCTTAAATTTTATAGTGACTGGTTGTCCTATGTGAATTCTGTTCCGTTTTCCACTTATTTGGTTTGGGGAACCGTATATTCTTTCTCAGCTGTTGTAGTTGGTTTTTATTTACAGTTTTATTCACCAAAGCGGCGCAAAAATTATTCCTATGAAGTATTGAAAATCATTCAAATTCAAACGATTAGTTTTCTATTTTTGCTCAGCCTGTTTTACTTTACAGGGGAGATACATATTTCCCGGGAATTACTTTTAATTTTTTTCCTTATGAATATTGTAGCGATAGCGCTGTACCGATATGCTGTAAAATCACTGTTATTCTCCTTCCGTCGCCGCGGTTATAACAAGCGGTATGTGCTTATTGTTGGCGCAGGGTCGGTGGGGCGCAGCTTTTATGAGAAATTGATTAGGCGCCCAGAGCTTGGATATGAAGCTGTCGGCTTTCTTGATGATTATCAGGGAGAGCATACGAAGGAATTTCAGTATATGAAGCCGATTATCGGCTGTCTGGATGATCTTGAGGCGAAGCTGAATGAGCTTACGATTGATGAGGTTATTGTAGCACTGCCGCTAGAAGCGCATAAGAAATATGCTCAAATTATTGAGACATGTGAGAAAACAGGTGTTAAGACATTGATTATACCGGACTTTTTTGATTTATTGCCAGCTAGGCCGTTTTTTGATAATTTTGCTGGTATTCCGCTCATTAATGTGCGGGATGTGCCGCTGGATGAGCTGAGCAATCGCGTGCTGAAGCGTGGATTCGATATTATTTTTTCCTTAATTGCCATTATTCTGACCTCTCCAATTATGCTCGCTACGGTTATTGGAATTAAACTAACCTCTCCTGGTCCGGTATTGTTTAAGCAGGAGCGGATGGGACTTGACCGCAAAAACTTTTTTATGTATAAATTCCGCTCGATGCGCGTATCGACGGGTGAAATTTCCAATACGCAGTGGACGGTGGAAAATGATCCGCGCCGCACGAAATTTGGCAGCTTTCTGCGCCGCACGAGCCTTGACGAGCTTCCGCAGTTTTTCAACGTGCTGTTCGGACATATGAGCGTCGTCGGGCCGCGCCCTGAGCGTCCCTATTTTGTCAGCCAATTCAAGGAAGAAATTCCGAAGTATATGATCAAGCATCAGATTCGCCCTGGTATAACCGGCTGGGCACAGACCAATGGGCTGCGCGGCGATACGTCGATTGAAGAACGCATCGTCCATGATATTTTTTATATTGAGAACTGGACGTTTATATTGGATTTGAAAATTATCGTAATGACGATTGTGAGAGGGTTTGTCAATAAAAATGCTTACTGACCGCAGTACGGATGTGAAAGTATCGGTTATCATACCAACATTAAATGCGGGGGCGGGCTTGGTTGATCAGGTGGAGCGGCTTCAAAAACAGACGCTGCGTCCCTACGAAATTATAATAATGGACTCTTCCTCAGACGATGGTACGGTGGAACGTGCACGCAAGCTGGGGACGAGGGTGCTGTCCGTTCAGCGCAGCGAGTTTGACCATGGCGGAACTCGCAATTTGGCGGCGGCTCAAGCGAAAGGTGAATTCTTCGTATTTATGACGCAGGACGCGCTTCCTTATGATGACTTTGTGCTCGAAAAGCTGATCCAGCCGCTGCTGCTAGACGACAGAACAGCCTGCTCTTATGCAAGACAGATCCCTTATCCTCATGCAGGCATACTGGAACGGCTTGCAAGGGAATCGAACTATCCGCAAGAGCCACGTTTGAAATCTAAAGCGGATATAGACCAAATGGGCATACAGACGTTTATTTGCTCAAATGTATGCGCAGCCTATCGCAAAGAAACCTTTTATGAGATGGGCAGCTTTGCCGCTCCCGTTATCTTCAATGAGGATATGTTTATGGCAGCTACTTGTGTCATGAACGGCTATAATATTGCTTATGCTGCTGAAGCAGGCGTCTACCACTCGCATGATTATACCGTGATGCAGCAGTTCAGGCGTTTTTTTGACAACGGGGTGTCCATGTGTCGCAATGAATGGATTATTCCATACAGCAAAGTGGGCAAACCTGGCTTTAAGCTGGTCAAAACCCAGCTCAAATGCTTGCTACAAGAACGGCGCTATCATTTGATTCCTGTGCTTGTCGCGGAATCGGCTGCGAAGCTTATTGGCTACAAGCTCGGCATTAAGCATAAGCGCCTTCCGCTGTTTTTGTGTCGGCATTTCAGTATGCATAAGCTGATATGGGATCGGATGCACAGCGTAAACGATACTTCGGCATCCATGAAGCGTACGGGTTAGCTTCAGGCATTATTTATTCAGAATACAAAAATATGAAAGCATTCAAAGCATGTCATCCGATTTAGGTAATCGGACGGGCATGCTTTTTATTATGCAATACAATCGTTTGCCCCATTAACTTGAGCAAATGTACGCATAAGGAAACCTTGAACCGCCGAAACTAAATCAGCAAGTGTATGAATGCAGGTAATGCGGCAGAGGCAAGGGGGACCAACATGTCCGTTTGGTTGATTATAATAGCCCTGACTATCGTTCTAGGGCTTTATTTACTGCAATTTGTATTTATTTTTGCCATGGAGTATCGCAGGCCTGCACGCTTAGCTGCCTGGCTGACGATTACGATGCTGCTGCCGATTTTGGGCATTGTGCTTTACCTGCTGCTTGCACGGCCAGTAAATCGCCAAAGCAGCCAAACACATAAACGGCTCGCTCAAGAGAAGCTGCTCCTAGCGGGGAAGCTGACGCATAATGCGCAAAGCTTTACCGATATGCAGGGAAGTCCAGAAGTGGATGGGCAAGAACAGCTTTTCCGGCTATTGACGGCTTCGAGGGGGCACTGTATTACGCTGCGCAACCATGTTCATGTGCTGAAAAATGGGCAGGAAACCTATGAAGCAATCTTGGCGGCGATTAGCCGGGCTAAGAGCTATATTCATCTCGATTATTATACGATACGGGATGATGGAATCGGACAACGCTTCAAGCAAGCCTTAATTGAGCGGGCAAAGGCAGGGGTAGAGGTTCGCGTGCTGTATGACGGCATCGGGAGCATGAATTTAAGCCAAGTCTACATTGATGAGCTTGTTGCTGCGGGCATACAGACAAGCTGCTTTTTACCGCCGCGCCATGCTTGGTATGAACGGAGGCTAAACAACCGCAATCACAGTAAAATTGCAGTCGTGGACGGCATAATTGGCTTCGTTGGAGGTATTAATATAGGCGATGAGTATTTGGGAGGAAATCCGAAGCTTGGATTTTGGCGGGATACCCATGTACAGCTGGAGGGGGATGCGGTTTATTTTTTGCAGCAGCTGTTCAGGAGCGATTGGGCTTTTGCTGCACATGAGGAGCTATACGATGAGCGTTATATGCCCAGGCATCATTGCGACGGCTGTGATCCGGTGCTCATTACGCCAGGTGGTCCCGATCAAATCGGGGAGCCGATATTAGAATCGGTCGTCGCTTCGGTCATGGCAGCGAAAGAAAGCATCTGCTTGTCGACGCCCTATTTTATACCTGATCCGGGCTTGCTCATGGCGCTTCGGGTAGCTGCGCTAAGCGGCGTCGATGTCCGAATCATTATTCCAGGCAAAGGTGACTCACAGCTAGTATTATGGGCTACGCTTTCTTATGTAGAGCCGCTGCTTAAGGCGGGAATTAAGGTTTTGCGCTATCAAAAAGGCTTTATACATGCCAAGGTGCTAATCATTGATCGCATGCTGGCGTCAGTAGGGACGGCGAATATGGACATGCGCAGCTTCTACAACAATTATGAGCAAAATGCGCTTTTATTCGATCCCCGCTCGATAGCACAGCTGAGGAGGGAGTTTCGGCAGGATGAGCAAGACAGCGATGAGCTGAGCCTCTCTGCGTTTTCGAAGCGTCCTGCTATACAAAAGATGGCGGAAGCGGCGGCGCATATGCTGTCCCCATTGTTGTAGCTGCTCATTGTTAATCGTTGTTAATGGTTGATCTGTTAGTGAATGAAACAGCTATGGTCTGGGCATATTTTGCAGGTAGGCTAGCCGAACGTATGAAGGAAGGAGGGAAAACGATGGCAGATGGAAATGAACAGCCGACAACCGAAGAGCGGAATGTGTCAGCGAATGGCGTTGATGCCAAGCACGAAGGGCGCTCCGATTATTTTATGGATATCGACCGAATGGTGAATGAAGGGCTCGGAGGAGGCAATGTAACGCCTCATAATGGCCTTATTGATGAATCGACGACCGATACGATGGAGGAAGAAGGAAGATAGCAATCAAGCAAAGGGAGGGAACCTTATGGACGCATCGCGCGCCAAGCAAATTTATGATTCATCACAAACCATTGCCGTACAGCTCGATGGTAAATCCGTTTGGATTGAGCATGTGGATATAGCTAATAATATGGCGACTGTACAGATCGGCTCTAACCCATTAAATACGGAGACCGTTTCATTGGAACGGCTAAGGGAAGGGTAGCCGCGCTCGCAAGCTGTGTGCTTTTTAGCTTGGCACGAAGAGCAGGGTATTTCGGAGAGGCTGATGGCCTGCAAAGGATACCCTGCTTCTTTTCGTATGCCTTTACCCGCCAAACGATTCGCGAAAGGCCTCGCTCAGCTTTGCTTGATCCGTCTCCCAAAGCTCGGCGATTTCAGCGGAGACGTTCTCATCCCACCAATCGGCGAGCAGCTTGCGATTGCTTTTATGCTCGTGAATCCACAGCAGATGGACAGCCACCTTTTTAAAATATAAATTTTCGGCCTGCTCTAGCTTTTCTTTGGACACCCACAGCTTCAAACGTTTGGCCGTACGGTACAGCTCATTGCTGCAAGCACGCCTTATTTTGCGAGCGGTAGGCAGGCTTGAATCATGCTTCTGGGCAGTAGGCTTCATGGCACACCGGCTCCTCTCTTTCCTCTATATGTATGCATCCGCCTGCTTGATCGTCACCTGCACGCTTTCGACTGGATGAGCCTTCCTTCCGTGTGGTAGAATAACAAACGAAGCAGTAGTTTAGAGAGGATGTGAGAGACAAGCGTGATGGAGTGGATTTCAGAGGTTTTGCATACACTGCTCTTATGGATTGAAAGCCTTGGCTACTTTGGCATTTTGATCGGCTTGCTGATGGAGGTCATTCCAAGTGAGATCGTACTCGGTTTTGGCGGCTATTTGGTGTATAAGGGGGAAATTTCTTACGCAGGCGCCGTCTTTTTTGGAACGCTTGGCGCGGTAGGGCAAAACTGGATCTTGTATGCATTCGGAAGATACGGGGGACGTCCCCTGGTGGAGAAATACGGAAAGTATATTAAGATTAAGAAGAAGCATGTCGATCTTGCCGAACGGTGGTTCAAAAAATATGGCTCCGGCATTGTGTTTACAGCCCGTTTCGTTCCCGTTATGCGTCAGGTTATCTCGATTCCGGCAGGCATGGCGAAAATGAATTTTTGGCTATTTACGATACTTACCGCAGCAGCATCTCTGCCATGGGCGCTATTGTTCGTCTATTTAGGCTTCTCGCTTGGTGAAAATTGGGAAAATATTCATGAGCAATCGAAGGACTATGTGCTTCCGGCTATTATTCTTGCTGTATTGCTGATCATTATTTATTCGCTTTATAAAATTAGAAAATCACGTAAAAAATCGGTGTAATGAAGCTTTCCTGTGTGAATGGCGATTGCGTGAATGACGATACATATAACAAAAGAAAGAGGGTAAATGAATATGAGCAAAAGCGTAGCAGAAAAATTGAACAAAGGCATCAGCCCACAGCAATTCATCGACGGCATGGAGAAAAATAAAGAGGCTTTTCAAGACTGGTATAATCAGTTTGCTTGGACGGATGAAAGCGATCGTGAATATTTCGAATCGCTGAACAACCGTGACGATTTGCGCGTCTTGATTTTGATGGCTGAATGGTGCGGCGATGTCATTCGCAATATTCCAGTTGTATTCCGTGCGCTTGAAAATAGCGGCGTTCCAACAGAGGTGCTCATTATGGAGGAGCATCTTGATACGATGGAGCAGTTTTTGACGATGGGCGGCCGTGCGGTGCCGATTGTAATTATTGCAGATACAGGCGGCCATGTGCTTGGTCAATGGGGGCCGCGTCCTAAGCATGTTCAGGAGGCGATGACAGCGTTCAAGCTGGAAAATCCAGACCGCGAAGCAGCCGATTATCAAGAGAAGCTTGGACTTGTCCGTCAGGAAATGGGCCGCCGTTATGGCGAAGGCACAGGCTATCAGACGGTTATTGTGAAGGAACTGCGCGACCTGCTGGAGTCGTTCTAAATAGAGAATAGGAGCATTGATGATGAGTGAAATGCGAGTTGAGTCATTTGCGCTGGGGCCTCTCCAGACGAATTGCTACCTGCTAACGGTAAAGGATGAGGAAACAGGCAAGGAACGGGGCATTATTATTGACCCGGGCATGAATCCGAAAGGCCTGCTTAAGCGGATTGCGGATACGCAAATTGAGGCGATTTTGCTCACCCATGCCCATTTCGATCATATGGGCGGCGTGGACGAGGTTCGCAAAGCGGCAGGCTGCCCGGTTTATATCCACGATCTGGAGGCCGACTGGCTGACGGATGCAGGGAAAAATGGTTCTATGCGCTGGCAGGAGGTAACGCCGCCGCTGACAACCGATCCAGCAGAATACGCGCTGGATGAAGGGATGACGCTTACGCTGCTGGGCGAGAAATTTCACGTCATGCATACGCCAGGACATTCACCGGGCAGCGTGAGCTTTTTGCGCGGCAGCGATCTTTTTTCCGGCGACGTGCTGTTTAGGCTCTCCGTTGGACGTACAGACCTGCCTGGCAGTCGCGAGCGGGATTTGTACGATTCCATTCAGGGCAAGCTTTACAGGCTGCCTGATGAGGTCAAAGTATATCCGGGACATGGCCCGAGGACAACGATTGGGTTCGAGAAGGCGAATAATCCGTTTACGCGCTAATCGCTTAAGCAAGAACGGCGAGAATGGGCATTTAACCGTCAGCCAGCGTGGCATTTGCCGCCTTTCGGCTGGCGGTTTTTGTGCTGTCTGAGGATGGTACGCAGGCTCGAGCCGCAAATAAGGAACAACGATTTTGAACACGTGCCCAACATAATGGTAAAATAGGGAGAAGCCCGCCTGCGGCAAATAAGCAGGCTATGATAATGCAAAAAGGACGGTGCGTAACGCTTGGCAAATACGACGACGAATATTACGAGTGAAGCGCTCGATGGACCAACTGGCAAGGTGGAACGAACGGCGGAGCAAATCGCTGCGGAAAACGAACGGATTATTAAAGGAGTAGCGGCGCAGCTTTCTATCCCGATTACGAAAGTTAAAGCGGCAGTCGCCTTGCTCGATGAAGGCAATACAATACCGTTCATCTCCAGATATCGCAAGGAAATGACGGGCGAGCTGGATGAGACTGAGCTTAGAGCAATTGAGGAAAAACTGCAATATTTGCGGAATTTGGAAGAGCGCAAGCGCGAGGTTATTCGGCTTATCGACGAGCAGGGCAAGCTGACCGAGGAATTGAGCCTTGCGATTAACGCCGCAGTTAAGCTTCAGGAAATTGAAGATTTATACCGGCCATATCGCCAGAAGCGCAAGACGCGGGCGAGCGTGGCAAAGGAGCGGGGCCTAGAGCCGCTTGCGGATTGGCTTTGGTCGCAGCCGCGCCAAGGCGAGCCTCTCGCCGAGGCTGCCAAATATATAGATGAGGCCAAGGGCGTTCCCGGCGCTCAGGAAGCGCTGCAAGGGGCTATGGATATTTTGGCTGAAAATATAGCAGATGATGCTTCAATTCGCTCCTGGGTGCGAAAGCATACGTTTGAGCACTCGCTTATCCGTACAGAAGCGCGTGATGCGAAAGCGGAATCCGTATATGAAATGTACTACAGCTATAATGAGCCGCTGCGAAAGCTGCCTCCGCATCGCGTGCTGGCGATAAATCGCGGCGAGCGCGAGGATGTACTGAAGGTGGCGTTTGAGTTGCCCGCTGAGCGGATTCATGAGCATATTGGCCGTAAAATTTTACGGAATCATACGGCAGAGGCAGTAAGAAGGGTGCTTGCTTCTGTCATTGAGGATTCGTATAAGCGATTGTTAGCGCCTTCTATTGAGCGCGAGGTCCGCAGTGAGCTGACGGATAAAGCGGAGGAGCATGCGATTTCGATTTTTTCGGAAAATCTGCGCAATCTGCTGCTGCAGCCGCCCGTTCGCGGCAATGTCGTGCTTGGTGTCGACCCTGCGTTCCGCACAGGCTGCAAGCTGGCGGTCATTGACGATACAGGCAAGCTGCTGGAGGTAGCCGTATCCTATCCGACTGCCCCGCATCATAAAGTAGTGGAAGCTGAACGTTTAATAAATGGCCTGATTGATAAATATAAAGTCGAGCTGATTGTCATTGGCAATGGGACGGCTTCACGGGAAACGGAGCAGTTTATTGCGAACCTGATTAAAGCTCGCCAAGCCGCGCCTGGTCTTGAGCTGAAATATATTATTGTCAGCGAGGCAGGGGCGAGCGTGTATTCGGCTTCCAAGCTTGCAGCCGAGGAATTCCCTTCTCTTGACGTTGCTGAGCGCAGCGCCGTGTCCATTGCTCGCAGGCTGCAGGACCCGCTGGCTGAGCTTGTCAAGATTGAGCCAAAGGCAATCGGCGTCGGTCAATACCAGCATGACGTCAGCCAGAAGCGCCTAGATGAAAGCTTGGGCGCTGTCGTAGAGTCGGCGGTAAACCATGTAGGCGTAGACGTTAATACGGCCTCGGCGTCGCTGCTTTCCTATGTTGCGGGTATTAATGCGACGACGGCACGCAACATTGTCAAATATCGTGAGGAAAATGGCCGTTTCGTGAAGCGCGCGCAGCTGCAAAAGGTACCGCGGCTAGGCGCGAAAGCTTACGAGCAGTGTATCGGCTTCCTGCGAATTCCTGAAGCGGCAAATCCGCTGGATGCTACGCCAATTCATACCGAGTCGTATGCGGTCGTGGATAAGCTTTTTTACCATTTAGGGGTAAAGCTGAACCAGCTCGGCACAGAAGAGCTTAAACAGAAGCTGACGGAGCTTGATGTGGCTTCTGTCGCTTCTGAGCTAGGCGTCGGCGTTCCAACGCTGCGCGATATTGTTGACAGCCTCCTGCGCCCTGGACGTGATCCGCGTGAGGAGCTTCCCGCTCCTATTTTTCATACCGAGGTGCTGAATCTGGAGGATTTGACCGCGGGCATGGAGCTGCAGGGCACGGTCCGCAACGTCATTGATTTTGGGGCATTTATCGACATTGGGCTTAAAAATGACGGGCTCGTCCATATTTCCCAATTGAGCGATAAATTTGTGAAGCACCCGATGGATGTCGTATCTGTAGGGGACACTGTTACCGTCTGGGTACTGACTGTAGATGTGAAAAAAGGGCGCGTTGGCCTTACGATGCGCAAGCCAGATTAATAAAAGCCTAAAGACGGACTTGCCGATTGCCGGCAAGTCCGTCATACTTAATGGGGAATATCAGGAGTTGCCATGTAAAGCAACAGAGAGGATGAGTATCTATGCAAGCCGAGAAATGCAGCACTTTTCCCCATCATAAATGGTTTGGCATAGCGCTCCAGGCGCTCGTCGTACTTGCTCATAAGGATCAGCCCTGCACAAGCGCTGCAATTGCAAAACGGCTTCAGGTCGAGCCGACTATGCTGCGCCGAGTCATGGCTGAGCTTGCCCGTGAAGGGCTGCTGGAAACGAAGGAAGGCAAGGACGGAGGCTACAAGCTAAGTCGCTCTGCAAGCGCAATTACGCTGGCAGATGTGTATTTGGCGCTTCAACTAGGGGAGCCATTATGCAAAGGCTTGGAGCAGACGACAGGAGAGCATGAATTTGGGCAGGAAATGCGTCAAGCCTTTGGCGAAATTTCTGAGGGAGTGAAAAATAGTGCGCTCGCTATGCTGGGTCAGGGGACAATTGAACAGCTGACGAGACGGGTATGCGATCTTAAAAAGGGAATAGATAACCAACTATAAAATAGTTAGAAATATACGATTGACAAGTGAGTGGATGGAGTACTATACTATTGCTTGTGAAGCAGATGTTTTTTTGAAATTAACTGTGTTACATTTTACACAGTAAGAATTGCACTTATATAAACGATACTTTGGAGGGAATTATCATGACTGTAGAAACACAACAAAGCCAAGCTTTTTATCAAGTATTAAGCGATCGCCGTTCAGTGCGCCATTATGACAATACCGCAAAAATGACGGAAGCGGAAATTACAGAAATTTTGGAAATTGCCGCAAAAGCGCCGTCCTCGTCAAACATGCAGCCTTGGCGTTTTCTGGTCGTAACAGATGAGGCTATTAAGCAGCAATTGCTGCCGATCTCGAACAACCAGCAGCAGGTTGTGGACGCAGCAGCTGTTATCGTCGTTTTAGGCGATCAGGAAATGTATAAGAATGCGGAGACGATTTACGGCTCCATGGCAGAAGCTGGACTTATGACTAAGGAAATGAGCGAATCATTCGCTGCAAACTCACAGAAGCTTTACACGTCCATTCCGAAAGAGCGTCTGCATGAAGTGACTGTATTTGATGCAGGCCTCGTATCAATGCAAATTATGCAAGTGGCTAAAGCAAAAGGCTACGATACCGTACCTATGGGCGGCTACGATCGCGATAAAGTAAGAGCGCTGCTGAACATTCCAGAGCGTTATGCTTTGAACATTTTGCTGCCAATCGGCAAAGCTTCCCAAGCCGGCCATCCGAGCACGCGTCTGCCGATCAACGATATTACGTTTTTCAACAAAATCTAATTTATCGCAGCAAACGAAGAAGCCTCTGGCATCCACTTCCATGAGTGGGAGCCAGAGGCTTCATTGCTGTACGAAGACGCTCAATGGCGAATCGTAAGTTCGTTGTTGTTATCCGTATCCTTGGTGCTTTGCTTGCTGCGATAAAAATACCAGCATTCATTAAGCAGCTTAATTTGCCTGCGATCTTTCTTATGAAACGCACGCATCATTTGATTGCACAGCCACTGCGGCATTGCGGATCGCCCTCCTCCCGGTTATTCCTGATGTATTACTACCATATGGGGAAGGGCGAATGCCCGTGCAGGTCCTATTTAGCCGATTTCATCCTCGTACCACTGCTCAAGCTGAGCCTGAAGCGCACGAATTTCCGTGAGCAGGGCAATAAGCGGGTAAGCAGACTCTTTAACAGCCGCAAATTCGCGTTCCAGCTCGTTGATGTAGTCTAAGCCCGAAGCAATACGAATCGAGCTGTCATGCAGCTCTACGCGGTCACATTCAGCAATCGCATATGGAAGCGCAGGCACCTGCTCAGCAGTAAGCTTATCCAGCTCCTTGTGCAGGCGCAGGTTAAGGGCGCTTAATTGATAGGCATGTGTATCAGGCATCTCTACAAAGAAGACCTGATCATTGTGTTTCATGAGTACAAAACGCATCGTTGGCATAAGATGATTGGATTCTCCCCTCAAAACATTCGCTGCATCATGCAGCCGTTTAAGCTGCCGTGCCACAAAAGTGCATCACTACTTGACAGTGTAGCGTATGGGCCGTAAAAATGCCAGAAAAACGAAGCGGATTCCGCCACACTTTTACCGGCCTCTTTACGGCTGTTATTTTATTTGGCAAACTAGAATGCAAGAGAACGAATGAACAAGGGAGAATGAAGATTTATGGTGCAGACGATGAAAGACGAGGAGCTCCAGCAATGGGTGGAGCGGGTGTCCCTCGAAAGCTTTGGACGACCATTTAAGCATATGGCTACATTCAACGGCCGGTTGAAGGCGACAGGCGGGCGATATTTTATGAAGTCGCATCATATTGAAATTAGTCCTTATCAGCTTTCGACGTTCGGAGTGGAGGAAACGGAAAAAATAATTAAGCATGAGCTGTGCCATTATCATCTGCATTTATTGAAACGAGGCTATCGTCACCGAGATGAGGATTTCAAGCGACTGCTTGCTCAGGTGGGGGGATCGAGGTACTGCCAATCGCTGCCGGAGCGCCGTGTTGAGCCGTTTCGGTACAAGCTGGTATGCAAGGATTGCGGGATGGAATACCCGCGAAAAAGGCGGATAAATCCCGCTAAATATGCGTGCGGAAAATGTCGCGGAAAATTATTTTTAAAAACGCTTGACTTAAATTCAGATACATGATAAATTATTACTTGTCGCCGCGGTTCACAGGCAACACTGAGAAAAACAAAGTATTCCCTGATAGCTCAGTTGGTAGAGCACTCGACTGTTAATCGAGTTGTCACAGGTTCGAGTCCTGTTCGGGGAGCCACATATGGGGAGGTACCCAAGAGGCCGAAGGGGGCGCTTTGCTAAAGCGTTAGGGTGTAACAGCCGCAAGGGTTCGAATCCCTTCCTCTCCGCCATATTTTTTCTCAAAAGTGATTGTAACGGAAGGCCGTTCAACATGCCGGTCTTTTTTTTACGCCTAATATCACTGTGTGCGACAATTAAGGCCCGTTGGTCAAGTGGTTAAGACACCTCCCTTTCACGGAGGTAACAGGGGTTCGAGTCCCCTACGGGTCACCATTTATGCTTTCTAAGTATGAGTCATTAGCTCAGCTGGTAGAGCACCTGACTTTTAATCAGGGTGTCGTAGGTTCGAATCCTACATGACTCACCATTTTTCCTTGTAAGACTTCCCTAAATGTGCGGTAGTGGTGGAACGGCAGACACGCTATCTTGAGGGGGTAGTGTCCAATGGACGTGCAGGTTCAAATCCTGTCTACCGCACCATAACTTAAAACTTCCAGAAGCCTTGATGTTTAAGGCTTCTTTTTGTTTTGTAAAAAAATATGGCTTTTTTATATTTACTTGTTAAAATGAAATGGCAGATGAAGGAGGGATTATTTTGAAACAACGAACTTTTATTAGGCTGCTTGTTTGGTTTTTACTTGCTATTTTTTATTTTAAATTGTTGATTAAAGCTTCATTGGAAGTAAATCCTTACCCCTCACTGATTGTCCTTTATATTTTTTCAGGTTTGATGTTTGAATTTGCAATGTGGGCGACGAGTTCAAGAAGAATTCATAAGGCAGTGGAATTATGGGAAGAGACCTCCAGACTTGAAGTTGTTCATGTTCATGGGTTATCTGCTCCTAAATATACAAGGGTGGATTTGATTTTGCTTGACCAGCTTACATTTTGGAATCCGTATGGCCTCCGAATGGATCTGGAAATCAAGCAAATTGTTTATACCTCAGCGATTACAGAACAAGAATTTAAGCTGGAGAATAGAAATGGAGCCGCTCAAGAGCATTCTGAAAAAGGGTATCTCTGCATCAATTACCTCGATGAACAGGGAGATTTTAAGACGATTATCGTTATTGTCCATCTTAAGGAAGTTGCTGATTTGATTGCTTCGCAGATCAGGATGCATACGGTTGAACAAGAGGAAATGGGAAACGACTAAAGACGGGTTAAAGCAGCTTCGTTTCCTTGAGGAATGCTGCTGTTTTTTTATTGAAAATATCGCGCAAAAACAAATTAATTTTTTCTATGGTTGTTATTCTATTGAGATGGTTACCTACATAAGTGAAGGTACAAGACGTTGAAATGAGCTGTACCTACCCTTTCTTGATGGAGTGATGGCAATGAAAAAGGTATTATATATTCCGCTCGACGACCGTCCAGCGAATTTGGACGATATTATTTTGCAAGGCAAAGCTGCTGGTATTCAAGTGATCGTACCGCCTTCAGGAGATGTTCGCAATCGTCTCGATTCCGAAATGACGATAGACGGGACGTTGGTTACCGGCACTTCTGAGCCGACGTTCGGCAAGCCTGAGCAGATTCGACGCTTTATTTTGCACAATGCCTCTAAGGTGGACGGGTTCATTCTATCGTTGGATATGCTCGTGTATGGCGGGCTTATTGGAAGCAGGCGTTTGCGTGCTACTGCCGAGGGCACTTATCCAGAGTATGATCATCAGATGACGGGGCTGCTCGATGTCATTCGCGAGGTAAAGCAGGCTTATCCTTATAAGCCGATCTATGTCCTCGACACGATTATGAGGCTGGCATCCACCGTCTTTGTAGAAGGGCTGGCGATGCCGGCTTACACGGAGACGCGTGCGCTCATGCAGAAGCCGCGCAAGCAGGAGAGCGAGCTGCTGGCCATTTTGAATGGCTATGATATTCAGCCGGATGGCACAAGCTTCCCTGATACCGTCTATGTGGATAAGGAGCAATATTATAATGCGAAGCGCCACAAATTGACGACGACGTATTACATGCTGGATCAGCTTGCACGGCAAGGGTATATTGATTTTCTTGCTATTGGGGTTGATGATGCTTATATTGACGGGATTCAGGCGAATGAAATCGCTTTTGTGGAAAATAGGATCAATGCGTGGCTGGGCGGCACGGATGGCCAAAATCCGGAGCGGGCTATTATTTTGCCAGATGCTGATGGTTTAGGTCATTGCTTGCTGGCGCGCATGGCGAAGAAGCTCTATTGTGTGAACGGCAAGCCGCGCTATGCGATTCGCTATTTTGGCCCGGATGGCCGGGCCATTGTGAATCCCTATGAATATATGGATGTGCACCAAAACCTGCTGCGTCATATTGATATCGTAGGTGGGGAGGCGGTGGACAGCGGGGAAGGCGTCGAAAGCGTCGAAAGCGATATGGAAATTATCGCGATTACGGCAGTTGAGCAAGCGGATCATGCGGTGAGCCGTTTAGCGGAAAATGCAGCGAATTTGCTGCCGACGATTGTTATTGATTTTACGGGCGGAGGGGCGTCAGATGCGGCCGTCACGACAGCGCTGCTTGGCAGCAAACATACAGGCAGCCTGCTTGGCTATAGCGGCTGGAATACAGCCGGTAATAAAATCGGGATGGCATTAGGCATGGCGCAGTCGCGTTATGCTTGCCTGACGATGGAGACGCGCGCTGCTGCTCTCGACGAGGCGATGAATGCGAAGGGCTCGCTGCTGTTCAAGCGTTTTCTGAAGGACTATTATTACAAGGTGCTCACGATTGCCGAGGTGCGAACAGAATCGCGAGGCCGCTCGCCATATACGAATGTGACCGCTGACCAAAACATGCGGCTGTTTAATTCCGCTAGCGATTACGAGCTATTGACAGCGCTTTTGCAGGGGAGGATGCAGGCAAACACGGCGATGCTTGCGGAGCAGCAGGCTTTCGGAATGGGCTCGGCCGCTCCTGCTTGTGCCATCCGTCAAATTCGAGATGGAAGATGGTCGCTTGCGCCATACAGCAGCGTTGTACTTAAGCTGAATAATCCAGAATTCATCTGGGAGCGTGCTTTTGAAATTACTTTAGAGCCCCATGTGTTTTTGCAAAGAGTACATGATGGTTGCTGATCCCTGTTTATTTGGCCTAAAAATGTGAAAGCAGCCTGTTCTCCGAAGAGAGCAGGCTGTTGTTGCGTATGCTGGCCGTTACTGAGGAGCAGTTAGTGTTCAGCAGTCCCATTCTCCGGCTCTACAGAAGTCGGAGCGGGATGCGCGGCAATATATTCAACAATATTATAGGTCAGAACCGCAGCATCGGCGCGGGAAATCTCCTCTTTCGGATGAAGCTTACCCTCTGCATCAAGCTCCGCAATTTTCAGCACAAGCGCCCGTTGAACGGCCCCTTGATACTGTACGTCCAGAGCGGCTTCATCGGCGAATTCGAGCGGCTTAATGTTGATGAGCGGCAGGTGGTTTGTAACCTCAGCAGCTTTCATCAAATATTGGATAAACTCCTCTTTAGTCCAAGGCTTGGCGGGGTCAAGATCGGCTCGCAGCTCAAGTCCATTATTCGCCGCAATGATTAAAGCATCTGCATACCAGGCGTCATTGTTAGCTTTAGCGAAGTAGTCGGTCGCTAGCGGTGCTTTGAAAAATCGGATGTTATCAATGTTCAAATTCAGTGCATTCACAATCAATTGAATGCCTTGGGCTGCTGTAATGGAAGCATCTGGTTTAAACGCGTCAGCACTCACGCCTTTCACAACTCCCCTCTCCTGAAGTGAAGCAATTTTATCTTTAACAGAAGGCTGATTAACATCACTGAAAGATGTGGAAGCCGCGAAGCTTATACCGCCAAAAGACATCGCTAACAGAGCAGTAGCGGATAACATGATAAATTTATGTTTGATTCTCATTGTACATCACCTCAATGTGAAATTTTGCTTGCTGCTTACATCGTATTTGACGAGACAAATAATAAAAGGTTGCAAAAAAACTTTTTTGCGGTTTGAATATATCCCGTTAGTATGTTTGAATGGAAGCAAAGTATGAGGGGGGCTCCGCGCAAACGCGAGCCTTCGAAGAAGGGTGAGCATGATGGATATATTACTCGTGGATGATGAGCCGTTGGCTTTGGAAAATGTATATGAAATGGTGCCATGGGAGCAGCATGGCTTTCGGGTTGTAGCGAAGACGACAAGCAGCATGAAAGCGCTTGAGCTATTTTTGAAGCACCGCCCGAAAATAGTCATTACCGATATTTCGATGCCCCATATGGATGGGCTGACATTGGGACGGAAAATACAGGAGGCTGAGCCGGGTACTCGGCTGCTTTTTTTGACAGCGTATCGTGATTTTGATTATGTGCGTCAGGCGCTGGAGATGAAAGCAGCCAATTATGTGCTAAAGCATGAAATAAGCCGGAACCGTCTGCTCGGCGAGCTGCTGCGCATTAAAGAGGAGCTGCAATCAGAGCGCGCGCGGCTAAGCCGCTCAAAGCGCAGCATCATTTCGGATGTTGTGCTGGGCAAAGAGCAAGTAAGCGATATCGAGGCAATGGAGGCTCTGCATCCTTATCTGGAGGAGCTGGGAGGTTCGCTTGCCATGCTGTATATGAAAACTCCCCCTGTATACACGTTAGGAGGAGAGACGCTGTCTGAACCGCCGCCGCTTGATGAGGATCAGCTAAAAGCGATAGAAAATGCCCATGCAGAGCAGCGCATGGAGCTGCAGTGGCTGTCTGCCTTTACGGTTGATGGGGAAGGGGTAATATTTCTCCTCAAGCTGCCTCTCCATCAAAGCTATTTATATTGCTGGAATGAGGTACAGGCTTTTTCGCGTTGGCTGCAAAATCAGCTTCAAGCGTTTAAACAGGAGGCTGCAAGGCCGAATCTGTATGTGGTGCTGCAAACCGAGCGAAATGCCCTGCACAGCAGCTTCCGCAGGCTCAGCCAAATGGCAATGAGCGGTGTTTTTCAAATGCCGGGCGCTGTTGTAGCGGCTCAAGGACAATCGAATGACCATCTTCCATCAGCTCAGCAGCGTACAGAAGGGGCAGCATTCGGACTGCTGCAATCGGCGCTAAGACCCGTGCTTCAGGCGCTTGCGGAAGGAGAGGCGGAGGAGGCTGCACGCCAACTCGACAAGCTTTGGAACGAGCAGCTTGACAAAAATCAAGATGAGAAGGCGCTTCGTCATGTTTTGCGGGAGCTTGGGCGTGAGCTGAGCGAGCGGTACCAGGTGGAGACGGGCTATGCTTTAGGACGCAGCAGCGTACAGGTTAAAGCCGAGTTGCTGAAGCTCATTTTAGTCTCTGTAGCTGCAAGGCAGGCTTACTCCCGTTGGGTGCTAAAGGCTATGGAGTATGTACGCAAGCATTACAGCAATTCTGAGCTGTCGCTGGAGCTGCTTTCTCAGCATTTGCAAATTAGCAGCGCTCATTTACGGGCTGTGTTCAAGAAGGAGACGGGACAGACTCTTTCCGATTACATGACTGAATACCGGGTGGAGAAGGCGAAGGAGCTGCTACAGCAGGGGCAATATAAAATTTACGAGGTGTCGGAGATGGTCGGCTACAAATCAAGCCAATACTTTTCCCAAGTGTTCAAAAAAGCGACGTCCAAGCATCCAAAAGATTACATGTAGGGGAACGGTGATCCGCAGGTGAAGCGCAGAATTAAATATAAAATTTTAGGCAGCGTTATCATAATTGTTACTTTATCCTTAACGGCGTGCGGGCTGCTGGCATTCGGATATTTTTATTCGCTGCTGGAGCGGCAGACCGTCCGAGACGGTGAAATACATTTGCAGCAGACGGAGGTGCGGATGAATCAGCTTATTGACGACATTCGTAAATATTCCGCGAATATGACGAATGATGAGATTATTCAGCGTTTTATTGCCAAGACGAGCTATGATTCCATATACAGTGAGCTTTCTGCCTATTCAGATGTTGTACAGCAGCTCCGAAAGTTTAATGTGTTAAGAGATTATTTGGATTCCTCTGCCATCGTCCGCTCGGATGGCAAAGTATTTATGTCCTCTCTTTCCTTCGATTCCTATTACCAGGAAGAGCTGAATAAGCCGTGGTTCCAGGATGCGATCAAGCAGCCCGTCAAAAGTGGGTTTACCGCGCCCCATAATTCCTTGGATTCTGATAATAAGCAGGTCATCAGCTTTTTTATCCGGGTAAATGAATCGGCAGGCGGGGGTATTTTGCTGCTCAATATTAAACAGGAGGCTTTTACGAGCATTTTGGATTTATTGGAGCTGAGCTTTGACCGCTATGCCTGGGTGAGCGGGGGAACGAGCTTTTTGCAAAATCATGGCTTTGGCGATGAGGAGCAAGCCATTATTTTTGAACAATCGAGCCAGGCGCTTCCCGAGAAGGTGGAGCAGAAGGGCTTTTATTTGAGCAAAAGCCTGCCAGCTGCGGATTGGTCCATTATCACCTTTATTTCGCGTGACCGTTTTTATGATTCGATTCAGACGGCTAGCATTTATTTTTTTGTGTTCATTGCGATATGTATCGTCCTATGCTTCCTGATGTTTACGCCGATTATATCGAGCATGACACGTCCGATCTCGTCGATGTCGCGGGCAATGAAGCAGGTATCGCTTGGCAATTACAACGTTCAGCTTGATTTCAACAGCGGCGATGAGCTGATGGTTTTGAAAAATGGCTTTGAATCGATGACGCACAGCATTAAACGGCAAATGGAGGAGCAGCGGGAACAGGAAAAATGGAAGCGCCGCATGTCCGCCGAGCTGCTTTTTGCCCAGATTAATCCCCATTTTATATACAATACGCTTAATACAGTCGTTTATTTGTCGCGCAAGCGTCGCTTTGAAGCAATCGAAAGCATGGTCGAGGCTTTTATTGGCATTATGCAGGATGCCGTCCATGTTGGCGGGCAAGACTTGTTTACGACACTTGCAAAAGAAAAGGGCTTAATCGAGCATTATGCCACCATTCAGCAATATCGTTATGCGGAGCGCTTCAAGCTGGAGTGGGATGTGCCAGAAGAGCTGCTTGAGGTTTGGATTCCACGGAGCCTGCTGCAGCCTTTGGTGGAAAATTCCATCTTTCATGGATTGTCGGAAATGGAGAGCGGCGGGTTGATTCGGATTAGAGCAAGGCGGGTGGAGGAAACGCTGCTGCTTGCCGTAACGGATAATGGCATCGGGATGGATGCGGCGATTTTAGATAGGCTGCTGCAAGGTCAGGATGCGGAGCTTGTACAAGCAGCAAGCGGCAGGGGGACAAAAAACATCGGTATCCGCAACATTGATCAGCGCATTCGTTATTTATGCGGAGAGGCCTATGGGCTGGAAATGGGGCATCCGAAAGGTTCGGGAACGGAGCTGCTGCTTCGTCTTCCTTTCACGAGCGAGCAGCCGGCACTTTAGCCAAAGCTAAGCGTTGCATCATCGGATTTTATACAAAACCATCGCTTTGTTGCGTTGTGCGTCGATTGTACGCCCTTTACACTGAAGAAGTGCTAGGGCAGTGAGGCGAAATTCATCGCGAGCCCTATAGCAAGCAATGAGAGTAGCAGATTACGAAATGACAAATGGGGGAGTACAATCATGCAAAGCAAAATGAGAACAAAACCTTGGGCAATGATGCTGTCGCTCGTTATCGTGTTGGCCTTGCTGGCAGGCTGCGGCTCAAACAGCAGCGGCTCGGATAAGGGGGCGCAAGAAGGCGGGGCAGCGGATTCCGGCACCATTACGATGTGGGGCTGGAGCAAAGAGTTTCAAGCACCGACAGTTGAAGCCTTCAGCAAAAAATATCCAAACATTAAAATCAATTTCGTAGAGGTTTCGGCCAAGGACTATTTGAAAAAGATTCAAACGTCCGTTGCAGCCGGCGGCGATCTGCCTGATATTATTTGGGGCGAGGCAGGCTTCCGCGGCGCATTGTTCGCTTTGGACATTCTCGATGATTTGGGCGGAGCGCCGTACAATTTCGATAAATCATTGCTGCTTGATGCGGTAGTGCCACATCTGCAAAACGACAAAGGACAGCTCGTATCGCTGGAGTGGTCGGTGTCACCGGGAGCGATGGCTTACAAGCGCGATCTGGCGAAGCAATATTTTGGCACCGATGATCCGGATGAGCTGGCAGCGATGCTCCCGGACTGGAATTCATTCATTGCCAAAGGCAAAGAGCTTAAAGAGAAAAGCGGCGGTAAAACAGCGATGCTTGCTGGCATGATGGATGCTTACACGATTGTGTATCCGCAATATCCCGAGCAGTTTATTACGGGCGATGAAGTGGATACGAAAGGCGTAACGGCGGTTTTCTCCACGCTTGAAAACATTCGCAATGCCGATATTACAGCCAAGCTGGATATGTGGTCGCCTACATGGAATGCATCGTATGCACAGGATAATGTATTGTTCTACCCGGCTGCAAACTGGACGCCTAAATTCGTTATCG
Source organism: Paenibacillus sp. KS-LC4 (assembly GCF_036894955.1). Taxonomy (NCBI): domain Bacteria; kingdom Bacillati; phylum Bacillota; class Bacilli; order Caryophanales; family Paenibacillaceae; genus Paenibacillus; species Paenibacillus sp. KS-LC4. The sequence goes on from NZ_CP145905.1 coordinate 1,452,849, forward strand.
AGCCAAATGACAAAAGCAGCGATGGCAGATGGGGACTGATGGTTCCCCCAGGCGGCGCTTACAGCTACGGCGGAACATCGCTTGGCATTTGGAAAGGCTCGAAAAATAAAGAAATTTCATGGAAGTTCTTGGAATGGTTTGCGGCGAGCAAAGAGGGCGGCGAGCTTAACATGAAGATTGATGAATCCTTAGTGCCGCTCAAGTCGTTGTTTGAAGATAAGGCCTTGTTCTCTTCTGGAGCCAACTCCTATTATGGCGGGCAGGATCTGGGACTGTTCTGGACGGAGAAAGTGCTGCCGGCTATGAAGACGAAGCCCTACACAAGATTCGACCAAGATATTTATAATGCTTCTTCCTTGGCGATGCAGACGTTTACGAAGGACCCTTCCTATACCGCAGCGCTGGCACTTGATAACTGGAAGCAGGAGCTGCAGAAAAATCATCCGGAAATCAAGTTTAAATAGGTTCATCGTTTAAGCAGCAGTATGAACATGGATAACCGGCGAACAGACACGCCGGTTATCGTTCTTTTAGGCAGCAGAGAGAGGAAGTGGGAGAGAATGAAAGCATTAACGAAACATAAATGGCCGTATCTGTTTGTGGCGCCGTATTTTTTAAGCTATGCCGTATTCGGCTTGTTCCCGCTATTGTTTACGCTGTATATCAGCTTTACGAACTGGGATTTGTTCGGCAACCATGATTTTGTCGGATTGGACAACTATAAGCAATTATTTTTGCATGACACTTACTTTTGGAAATCACTCGGTAATGTGCTTATTTATTTAGTGGCGTATTTGCCGGCGCTTATTATTGTGGGCATGCTGTGTGCAAGCCTGATTGAGAGCAAATTCATCCGCCGCAAAGCTTTTTTTCGCTTGGGCATTTTCACGCCATACATGACGACTCCGGTCGCGATAGGCATTATTTTTGCCATGGTATTTGATTGGCAGGGCGGAATGCTGAACAATTTCCTCGTCCAAATCGGCCTCATCAGTGAAAAAATCAATTGGATGGGTGAACCGGATACAGCGAGATGGATTATTATTTTGATGCTTTTTTGGAAAAACCTCGGTTATTTCATTATGTTCTACTGTGCGGGCATGGCGAGTGTGGAGCCTTCCGTATATGAGGCGGCTGTTGTAGACGGCGCTTCGCCAAAGGATGTGTTTTTAAACATTACGGTTCCGCTGCTTAAACCAATCAATCTCTTTTTGATTATAACTTCGATTATCGGGGGCTTGCAGCTTGTTGAGGAGCCGATGCTGATGTTCAGCGGTTGGGCTTCGGGCTCGTCGCTCGTAGGTGGACCGGAAGGCTCGGCGTTTACGCCAATCTGGTACATGTTCGATGCTGCGTTCAACGGCTCGTCCTTTAAATATGGCAAGGGAGCAGCGATTGCGTATTCGACCTTCCTGTTTATCGCCTTGTTCTCACTAGCCGGCATCAAATGGCTGAATCGGAAGGAGAGCTAGCATGAGAGTATCCAAATGGTCCGTCATCATCCTATTATCTGTGACTACAATCCTGTTCCTGCTTCCGTTCTACATCATGGTCGTCATGGGGACGTACTTCTCTGAGGATCTGTTTAAGCAGCTGCCGCTGCTGCCCGGTAAATATTTGCTCGAAAATTTAAAAACCGTGCTGTCCGGTGATTTTCTGCTTAATTACTGGAACAGCTTCTATGTTGCCGTCCTTTTTACTGCTATTTCGGTAGTCATGTCGTCGATTACGGGTTATGCCTTCGGCAAATTCAGATTTCCAGGAAAAAAAGTGCTGTACCTCGTCATTCTATGCACAATGATGGTTCCTGGCCAGCTCGGTCTCATTGCGTTCGTTATGGAGATGAAGTTTTTCCATCTGAACAATACGCATATTCCGCTGCTCATTGCGGCGCTAAACAATGCGTTCGGCGTATTCTTCATGACGCAGTTCAGCGAATCCAGCGTACCGACCGAGGTCATCGAAAGCGCACGTATTGACGGCTGTGGCGAGCTGACGATATTTTTCAGAATTGTAACACCGTTTTTGATGCCTGCACTCAGCACACTGGGGCTGCTTGCTTTTCTCGGCTCATGGAACAACTATTTGCTGCCACTCGTTACGCTGAACGAGCCATCGTTGTATACGCTGCCGCTGGGCATCGCGAATTTATCTACGGTGTTTCGAACCGATTATTCGGCTAGCATATTGGGGCTGACGCTTGGTACGCTGCCGCTCATTATTATTTTTATGTTTGGTTCAAAGACGCTGGTTAAAGGCTTGACCGGCGGAGCAGTAAAAGGGTAAAAGGGTAGCTTGAAGCGGCAGCCAGCATAATCTGACTGCCGCTTACGCGTGTCTAAAGGGTGAGAGGAGATGGAGGCTTTGTTGAAGGATCGGAAAAAATACGAAGGCGGGCAGTTTCTGCTAGGCGTTTGCTATTACCCGGAGCATTGGGACCGCGTCATGTGGCAGAAGGATTTTCGCCGGATGGTGGAAATGGGCTTTAATGTTGTACGTATGGGCGAAACTGCTTGGAATGTGATGGAGCCGGAAGAAGGAAACTACCAGTTTGCTATGTTCGACGAGGCGATTGAGCTCGCGGCAGCCGAAGGGCTTAAGGTTATTCTCGGCACGCCAACGTATGCGCCCCCGGCATGGCTGACGACAAAATATCCCGAGGTGCTGCGCGTAGATTTTCGCGGTGTGCGGATGGAGCATGGCTCAAGAAGGCACTACAACTACACGGCGCCGATCTATTTGCGACTCTGTGCTGGCATTGTTACGATGATGGCGGAGCGTTACAAAGGGCATGCTGCCGTCATTGGCTGGCAAATTGACAATGAGCTGAATTGCCATTCAGATGTCAGCTTTGCTGAGAGCGATCATACGGCTTTTCGTCAGTGGTGCAGGGAGAAATACAAGGATAGCTTGGATGAGCTGAACGCTGCTTGGGGAACGGCCTTTTGGGCTCAGACCTACAATGCGTGGGAGCAAATTTATTTGCCAAGGCCAACGGTGACCTACCATAGCCCAAGCCATCTGCTCGATTTTTATTTATTTACGTCGGACTCGACGATTCGATTTGCCGAGCTGCAATATGACATTTTAAAGCGCCTGCTGCCTGAGAAGCAATTCATTACCCATAATGGATTGTTCGGCAATATTGATAATTATGAGCTGACGGCTCGCTCCGTTGATTTTATGTCCTATGATTCATATCCGGCGTTCCAGCTCATGCGCACAGATTTGCAATATCCGCATAAGGATCGGCTTAGCGGCAAGCAGCTTAGCAGGGTGCGGGGGCTGTCTTCCAAGTTTACGGTATTGGAGCAGCAGGCGGGACCGGGCGGGCAGGTCGGGAATGTACTGAACAACGACCGGGGCGATTATTTGCAGGCGACGCCAAAGCCTGGGCAGATGCGGCTGTGGACGTGGCAGTCGATTGCCCATGGCGCAGACGGCGTGCTTTATTTCCGCTGGCGGACATGCCCTTATGGGGCGGAATCGCTCTGGCATGGGCTTAATTTGTACGGTGATCAGCCGCATTGGCGGCTGGAGGAAGCGAAGCGGGTGGCGAAGGAAACGCGGCTGCTGGAGGACGTTATTATCGGCACCGATGTGGTGGCGAAAGCAGCCATTATGTATGATTATGCGAACGATAGCAATGTGAAAATAGAGCGTTATATTGGCTACGATTATTGGAATAGCGAAGAGCAGGTTTATTTGGCGCTGTCGGAGCGCCATTTGGCCGCGGACATGCTTTCCAAGCAAAATTTGGCGGAGATCCAGGCGCTGAGCCAATATGATTTGCTGTTTTATGTAAATGCACAGCTGCTGACCGCAGAAGATGCCGAGAAGCTGCGTATTTATGTAGAGCAAGGCGGAACGCTCGTGCTTGGACCGAGAAGCGGCTATAAGGACCAGCATAATCAGGCATACATGGTGCCATTTCCAGGTGTGCTGCGCGAGCTTGCTGGCGTGAGCGTAAGCGATTTTACGATGCTGAATCCGGGCGAGACGAATGGATTGTCCTTCATAAATGGCGCAGGTCAGAGCGCGGCCCACGTATTTAACGAAATGCTGGAGCCTGCTGCTGAGGCTGTTAGCGAGGTGGAAATTGCCGCGACATATATGGAGGATTATTACGCAGGACAGCCAGCGGTTACAATCAGAAGGCTTGGTAAAGGCAGGGTCGTGTATTTCGGTACCTTCTTTACGCGCGAAAGCACGAGTAGGCTGCTTGATTTGCTGCAAATCGCCGATCCGCTGGAGCAATGGGCAGAAATTACTGAAGCGATTGAGGTTGTGCCGCGCAGCGGAGCGGCAGGGCATTATTATATGCTATTAAACTATTCTTCGCAGCCTGTTTCCATCCATATGAAACGCGAGCTTACGGAGCAGATTTCAGGTCAAGCGCTTGTTGGCGAAGTAGTGATTAGGCCTTATGACGTGTGGATTTTGCAAGCATAGCCGATCGGCGGCAGATTTGTTGTTGACAAGACAGGATTATTTGCTATAAGATGGGAAACAATTAATAAGCATTCAAATGAACGATATATATTAAATTGTGAATGGGATTCATTTTTATTAATCAAAGGAAAGGAAGTGCACGGCGCATGTTAACCATTTTATTATCAAACCATGATAACAAGCTTGAACAACCGTGGTGCTCTGAGCAGAGCAGAGCAGCCATCTTTTTGTGCAGGCCGATAATGCTTACAGCCCGTGCAGCAGCCTTTCTCCTATATGCTTTCGACGCCAAAATGAAGGGAAGCAGGTATACGCCTGAGCTCCTGAAGGGGCTGGCTGTTGGAGGGGAAGGGGGACTACTGCCGCTGAGCAGTGGTCCTTTTTTTATTTTCTACAGAGATACTTTTAATGGGCAATTGAAGTAATATACAAAAAATGAATCGCCCATCTATATGATTTTTATGGATATAAGGTAATAAAATCAATAAAGTGTACAATATTCAATTTTTTAAATAAAAAGGTTTGACATCTAAAAAGTCGATATGCTAGTATGAAAAGCATCAAGTCGAACATAAATTAAAGCGTTAAAGTGATAAAGTAAAATGAAGGATCGGGAAACCGGACCATCTTGGAAAATAACAACTAACGAGGATGAAAGGAAGGTGCAGGTAATGAAAAATATTGCAGAACAGCGCATGGATTGGCAGATAGAGCATGATTTACATTCATATGAGCAAGTGCAAAGTGAAGCAGTTAAACAGCAGGCGGATGAGCATCAGCATCCAGCTTTAGAAGAGCTTAATGAAAACGTACATGTTGCCTGCATCGAACCCAATAGTCGTCGTTTTTACGTATCGCAGCCAGACTTCCCCATCCTGAACAAAGGGGGAGTAGCGGCAGCCTGATCTTGAAGCCCGGAGTGGCATACATTCCGATAAATCAATATCTGTATACGTGAAGACTACTTGCACCCTAGGTGAGTGGTCCGTTTGTGCATTCTTCTCGAAACTTAGCTTCTTATGAAGCGGAGGACGGGAGAACAAGACGGAACTGCGAGGGGGGAAAGTAGTTTTTTTGTATCAAAAATAAGAACAAATGCTCTATACCACCAAACTGTTAAGCAGTATTTAATTAAGGCGCATTCGGCAAGCGGCTAAGCCACACGACTTTCACTCGTGGATGCGGCGGGTTCGAATCCCCCATGCGTCACCATGGAGATTATGGTGAAAAGGCAAACACGTCAGGTTGTGGTCCTGATAAGTACCGGTTCGAGTCCGGTTAATCTCCCCAAATAATGCCCCTTCGCCTAACGGTAGGGCAACGGTCTTTGACACCGTGCGTCTTGGTTCGATTCCAAGAGGGGCAGCCATATTCAATATAGGGGGACATGTCCAAGGCAGGCGATTCGGAGTCCAAATCCGAATGTGGCGGGTTCGATACCCGCACCCCTTGTTTTTCAAGCAGCTTTTCCATTAAGGCGCATTCGGCAAGCGGCTAAGCCACACGACTTTCACTCGTGGATGCGGTGGGTTCGAATCCCCCATGCGTCACTATCATTTTGTGCTTCTGGCGGAATTGGCAGACGCGGCGGACTTAAAATCCGCTGTCATTAAGACAACTAAGGGTTCGAGTCCCTTGAAGCACATTACTCCAACTAAAGAAGGGAAGAAGCCTAATTGCTTTACAGGTGACGATGATGAAAATAAGAAAACATCTTCAATTGATTCACGACATGGAGTTTCACAATGTATCGGAAAGACGCCTCAATTTAGAGCAGGTGCATGATCGCATTGTCCGTTTTATGTCGCTTGATCCACATGCAAATTACAATTTCATGATCGGTACCGACTGCCAGGTGCATGCAGGACATACGACGATGATTACTGGCGTTGTTATCCAGCGTGAGGGCAAAGGGGCGTGGGCCTGCTATCGGCAGGTCGTCATACCCCGCGAACTGAAATCCATTAAGGAGAAGCTGTCGCTGGAGACGTCATACAGCGAGGAGGTCGCGCTATTTTTCGGTGGCGAACGCAGGGTGCAAATGGAGAATATCGTGCTCCCTTTTGTATACAAGGGCGCGTCCTTCGAGGCGTACATTGACGTCGATGCTGGAACCGATCCGGCTGTCAGCAAGACGGCTGCTTATGTGGCGGAAATGGTATTGCGTGTGGAAGCTATGGGGATGAAGGCTCGTCTGAAACCGGAAGCAATTGTCGCTTCTTCTTATGCGAATCGGCATTCCAAGAAGCCTTACCGCTTCGCGGCAAGTGATGTCGAATAAACATCCAAACATAGCTCCGATTAAATAAACGGCAAAAGGGGTAATCTATGGCAAGCGCGTGGCTGGGAAGCCTAGCAAAAAGATGAACCCTTAAAGGAGAGATACCGATGCCGAATACAACAAAAAAATTGGAGCAGGAAATTATTGATGTGCTGCAAGCGAACCATGTATGCTCGTTTGCTACCGTAAATGGCGATAAGCCAATGGTGCGTTATATGGCGCTCTTCCATGATGGGCTTAACTTATATTTGGCCACGAATCGCGATACGAGCAAGGTCGATGAGCTGCGGGCTAACCCGAATGTTCATATTCTCGTCGGATACGATGGCAAGCCATCTTCGGATATTGTGCAAATTCAGGCACGTGCGGAATTGTGCGCGGATAACAAGCTGCGTGAGAGGCTGTGGAATGACAACTTCAAGCAGTGGTTTGAAGGACCTCATGATCCGGAATACATCATTATAGAAGCGTTTCCGGAGTATATTGAATATTCCAGCGACGGTGGCGAGACTAAGGTGTGGCTTCCATAGCCATCGAGCAGTATTTGCGTTTAACGATAGCTTTCCATAAAAATAAACCATAAAACGACAAGAGCCCGCAGCTTTCACGTTCATGTGAAGGCGCAGGGCTCTTTTGCTGCTAATTGCAGCCATGTAACGGTAATAGATTGAAGCTCGGCTCTAGCTTACGCCTTCACAAGCTCCGCTTGCTGGTGCTGCTCCGCATTCTCAGCAACGCCAGTGACTGCTGCCTCAGGCTGCTCTGCTTGAAGCTCTGCATATTGCTCCATAAAGAAGCTGGTCAGCTCGGTACATTTTTTGGATAGAGTGGAGACGGATACGCTGTACTTCTCGGCAAGCTCGGCTTTAGAGCTTGGAATGCTCTGAATTTCGCAGATCAAATATTCCAAAGCCGCGCAGTAGACGCCGGGTTTTCGGAACGATGGAGTATTAGCATCCGTATATTCCTTCCACATAAACAGGGCAAGGCTAATTTGGGCAGGCGTGTAGCCTTCCTTCATTTGCTGGGCCAGTTCACGGGCCAGCTCACCATAGGATGGGGCTTCCCACACAAGCTCCTGCTCCAGCAGGCGTTCAATGTCCGCGTAAGACTGTAGTCCACCGGAAGCTTGGGTTGCTGCCAAACGGCGCTCCTCCTCACGATCCAGCTCGATACAGCATTTTTTATATTTACGGCCGCTGCCGCAATGGCATACATCATTTCGTCCTGGCTTTAACATGTTAAGTCTCCTTAGGCAAAAAAGTTAATCGCACATAAGGAGCTGCAAAGCAGATTTCCTTTATGCACCCTTACCATGGTAGCGGTTTTGACGCATTGAGGCAAGGGGGCGGCCGCAATTTCCTTATCTTATTCGCGCTTAGCGTGCGCCAATATTCGTACCAGATGGCGTGCCGGAGCCGATTAAATCGCTGCCAGCCGCCAGCTTGAGGAAATTGCCGAGATTCGGCGAGCCGTCTGCATTGCGGATAACGGAAGGCGTCAGGCTCACGAAGTCAGCCGAGCTTGCAAGCAAGCCTTTGCCGTTTACGCTGGCCTTGTTTTTCCACCAAACATTAGTATTTGATACGTCGGTGCCGCTTGTTTTGTCACTGGAGCCGCCGCTTAGACTCAGGTTATTGGTGAATAGATGGGTGCCTAAATCAAAAGCGAAGTTGCTCTGTCCATTGCTCCACGAGGTATTATTTTTCATGGAAATGGAGCCTGGGTTGCTGTTATAAGTGAAGCCATGCTTTTTGTTTTGGAAAGCGATGTTGTTCTCGACAATATGATTTACAGCAATTTTTTCGCCGCCCAGCTTGAAGCCATTGCCATCGCTATCGCTTGTCGTTGTACCGTCGGATGTTTGACCATTTTGATAGGCGATACTATTGCGAATCGTTACAATTCCTATCGCTCCCGTTTCGGTTTTTGAATACAGGTCCCAGCCGTCATCCACGTTATATGCCGCAATACAACCGTCGAAAACATTGCCTGGGCCAACCGTCAGCTTCGCCGCAAAGCCGTCGGCATCCTCCCCATTATCTGGATCGTAGTTGTCGTGGGAATAAGAATTAATAATTTCATTGTAAGCAGGCCACTCACTGTAACCGGCAGTGGAAATGTAACGTCCGAGCTGCAAGCCAGTGTCGCGGTTATGATGCGTTTCAACATTTTCAATCCGATTGTAATTTCCGCCGATGAAGATGCCGTTATCTCCAGCACCCTTCACTTCAAGACCTTTCACAAACCAGTAATGGCCGTTAATTTGCAGACCGCGGTTCGTGGAGGCAAACGCTTGTGCGGAGAAATCCAGCACAGGCTTCTCGCTGCCATAGGCGACAAGTCCTTTGCGTGCACTAACCGAGCTTCCGCTGTTCGTCCGTTCAATCGTTACCGTTTCAGAAAAAGCATAGGTGCCGCCGCGCAAATAGATTGTTTTGCCCGGTTGAATTTTTGTCAGTGCTGCTGCAAGTGTAAGCGGGCTGCCGATCGTGCCGCTGTTGCTGGCAGAACCATTGGCCGCTACGAATAGATCGCCCGCAGCAGGGGTAGGTGTAGCAGATGGTGCTGGTGTAGCTGTAGGCGCCGGAGTTGCAGTCGCTGTCGGTGCCGGAGTAGCTGTTGCCGAAGTCGTTGGCGTTGGAGTCGACACCGAATCCGACACGATTACATTGTCATATTTAGCGGCTGTCTTAAAGCTTACGAGACCAACTGCGCCTGAAGTGAGACTGGAGTCCGTAGCCGTCAGCACCTGCGTGCCGTTCAAATGCATAGTGATTGAAGAGCCAGCCATCGTGAGTTTAACATTATACCAAGTACCGGCAGTAATGGGGTAATCAACGGTTGCCAGCGTGGTTGTGGAACCGCTTACTTTTTTGCGTATTTCAAGCTTGCCGCTGCCGCTGTTATAGAGCGACGCTGCATAAAAATTATTGCCGTCCTGATAGCGTCCGGCTACATAAGTCCGGTTCGTTCCATTGAAATTATCAATTTTCACCTTGGCTTCAACGCTATAATTCGTCCAAGCCTGATTGCCTGCGGAGGTGCGACCCTCTGAGGAGCTGTTCTGGGCATATACATTCGAGCCGCTATCCTGTACGACTGACCAGGTGCCGCTTGTGGCGGTCCAGCCCGAGGCGCTGCCACTTTCAAAATCGGCGCTGTAGAGCGTCGCCGCCTGAACTTTTCCGAGCATAGATGTAAAAGGAAGGGCTAGACAAAAGCAGAGCAGGAAGGCGAGCGGTTTGATCCCCTTTTTCTTAAATAACATGGTGGACATTACTTGTGTTTCCTCCTTTGTAATCGCTTAAATTGTATTTTATTCCAGTTGACCTCCTTGGACACATCGTAAGGAATAAAGGCGATTCCAGCAATAATCATTACCTCACATGTTCATTTACCCGCGAAAAATGGGGCTTTTATGGTAATATAACGATAGGATGCCATAAATAATGCCAAGCTAACGCTTGGATAAGAAGCGTTCATCCGAAATGCTGAGGATCGGGGATTTGGTTTCAGGAGCAGGGCAAGGGGTAAGCATAAATGTTAGGCATGACTAAGGAACAAAGGGGATGCTTCGCTATGCGTTTAACCCGATTGAATCAAATTTTGGTCAGCATCGTATTGGTGCTGCTTATTTTGTATTTGTTTGCGCGCAATTCCGCGTTTTTTGACCCGATTATGCTCGCGCTGAAAATCATCTTTGTACCGATCGTGCTGTCTGTATTTTTGTATTATCTGCTTCGCCCATTGGTAGGACGACTGCATCGCTGGAAGCTGCCGAAGCCGCTCTGCATTTTGCTCATCTATGTGCTCGCGGCTGCGCTTATTACGCTGCTGGGCATCGTCGTATGGCCGATATTGCAGCGTCAGCTGACGGGTTTGCTGGAGCAGCTGCCGAAGCTTGCGGATGACTTTCAAAGGCAGCTGGAGCAGCTGCAGAAAAATCAAGTTTTTTTTGGTGTCGATTTGTCGAAATTCGATTTTGCAGGCTTTAATTTAATGGAAAAAGCAGAGCCCTATTTGACAAAAAGCATTGCATCGGCAACCGAATATGTGAAAAATGCCTTTTCCGTGCTCTCCAATTTTATAATCGTTGTTTCTACGGCGCCGCTGTTGCTTTATTACATGCTGATGGATGACCGGGCTGCGGTTCTCAAGCTGCTGGAGCGGGCTCCCCGGCGTTACAAAAGCGGGTTGAAAGAAACGTTGCAGGAGATGGACAAAGCGCTAAGCGGCTTTATTGTTGGAAGGGTTACCCTTTGCTTGCTGCTTGGCGGGATGGTGCTCATCGGTTTTCTTCTCATCGGCTTGCCGTATCCGCTGGTGCTGGCCCTCGTTATTGCTTTCATGAATATGATTCCGTATATTGGGCAAATTTTAGGGCTCATTCCTTGTGTAATCGTGGCATTTATCCATGAGCCTGCGTCCGTCATCTGGGTTGTGGTCATCATTATGCTGGCTCAGCAGATTGAAGGAAATATTTTGTCCCCGTATATTTATGGGCGAAAGCTGGACGTTCATCCTATTACAACAATGCTGCTTATTCTCGTTTCAGGGGCGCTGGGCGGTATTGTTGGCATCATGGTTGCAATCCCGGTTTATCTGCTTTTGAAGATCATGATTGTGCGGATTTATAATCGCTGGGAAAAAACTGTCACCTAATAGGCTCCCCTTACGTATGAACAGATTAGGTTTGTTCTCATTTTGTTCATATAAATAGAAGGGAGAGGTTTAATTGAACACGGAAATAAACAGACCGCAAGGAAGCCAACAGCCGCTTAATCCAAAAACGGTAAAAAAGGCGATCATCGGGGCAGCCATCGGCATCGTAGCCGTTACGCTCGGATTTTCATCTTTTTATACGGTACAGGAGCAGGAGCGCGCGGCCATTTTGACATTTGGAAAATATACGGGGGAAGCGACGGCTGGGCTGCATTTTAAGTTTCCATATCCGATTCAGCAGGTTGTTACGGTTCCGGCTGAGCTTGTGCAGCGCATTCATATCGGATACCGCCAAAATGGGGATAGCATCACACCCGTTGACGACGAAGCGCTCATGATTACCGGGGACGAAAATATTGTATCGGCTGATGCCGTCGTCCAGTGGAAAATAAGCAATTTGCATGATTACTTGTACAACATTGATGATCCGGAGCGCTTCCTGCGCAATGCGGCAAGCTCCTCCATCCGTTCGGTTATTGGTTCAGAGAAGCTTGATTATGCGATTACAGACGGAAAAACCGTTATTCAGGATAAGGTGCGGGAGAAGCTGCTGGAGCTGCAAACCAAATACCAAACCGGCATTCAAATTATGGACATTAAATTCCAGGATATTGAGCCGCCAAGCGGTCAGGTAGAGGAAGCGTTCCGTGAAGTTACGAATGCCCGCGAGGAAAAAAACACAAAGATCAATAACGCAGCAAAATATGAAAACGATCGCATTCCAAAGGCGCGTGGTGAAGCACAGGCGCTGCTTGAAATTGCCGAAGCGGAGAAAAAGTCGCGGATATTGAACGCCGAGGGCGACGTCGCGAAGTTCAATGCGATTTTTGCTGAATATAAAAATAACCCGGACGTTACACAAAGCCGTCTAATCCTCGAGACGCTGGAAAAAATATTGCCGAATGCGCAAATTTTCATTACTAACAGTAATAGCGATACAGTAAATTATTTGCCGCTGAATGAGCTGCTGCGCAGCAAAAGTGGTTCAAGCAGCTCCAGCAATTCACAAACCCCTGCTCCGCAGGCGGAAGGGGGAGCAACACCATGAAGAAAAACCAATTGATTTTGCTCGTCGGCCTTGTGATCGTCGTCATACTTGGCGCAGGCTCGATGTACGTCGTAAAGGAAGGCGAATACAAGGTCGTGCTGAAGTTTGGTGAAGCGGTGCGGGTTGCCGAAACGCCGGGTCTCAAGCTGAAAATTCCATTTATCGAAAATGTATCGCCATTGCCGAAATACCAAATGACGTACGAAAGCAATCCAACGTCGATATTGACGAAGGATAAGAAGCCGATTATCGTGGATAATTACACCGTTTGGCGCATTACGAAGCCGGAGCAATTTTTGAAAACGGCTCAGACGGTAAGCGCGGGTGTCCAGCGTATTGATGAAGCGGTATATAATTCGGTTAGGCGCAAGCTGTCAGAGGTAAATTACGATAATATTATTAGTGAGCAGACGGAGCGCGGTAATATAAATGATGAAATTACGCGCGATGTAGCCGAGGCGCTCAGGCGTGACGATTATGGCGTTGAGGTCATTGATGTGCGTATTAAGCGCACGGATTTGCCTGAAGGCAATAAGCAAAGCGTGTACAATCGAATGATTTCCGACCGTCAATCCATCGCGGCACGTTACTTGTCCGAGGGTGATGAGGAGTCGCGCAAAATTACGGCGAAGGCTGACCGCACCGCAAGCGAGCTGATGTCGCAAGCGCAGGCCGACTCGAAAAAAATCATTGCCGAGGGCGAGCAGCAGGCGGCGAAAATCTACAATAAAGCATACGGGCAGGACCCGGCGTTTTATAATTTTTACCGGACGCTGGAAAGCTATGTGACGACGCTCAAAAATGAGCCGGTCATCATGCTGCCAATCGACTCGCCATATGCGAAAATATTGCTTGGCCAATAAAGATTAAAGGCCAGCTTTGGCTGAATGACAGGGCGGTGAAAAGAGTGGAGCAGCACTCTTTTCACCGCCTTTTTTTGCCGCCCTCAGGCAGGTGTACAAACCAATTGCGGCATTGGCGCACTTCCTAATAGAAGCGAGCGAATCACGCACACGCAGGAAGGGAGGGTGAACGATGGCTGATTGGATACAGGATTTTATTCCGGCAGGCAGGAGCAATCGTCCCGGCACGGCCATTCAAGGGCCGAAATATGTGACGGTACATGATACAGCGAACAGCTCGAAGGGGGCGAATGCGCTTTCCCATGCCAAATATTTAAAAGGAGGTGCCGCCGCAGCACTGCCCGTTTCCTGGCATTTTACCGTGGATGATACGCGGGTCGTGCAGCATTTGCCTGTGAATGAGCACGGCTTTCATGCAGGCGATGGTAGTGGACCGGGTAACCTCAGCTCCATTGGAATCGAAATTTGTGAAAATAGCGATGGCATCCGCAGCAAGGCGGAGGCGAATGCAGCGGAGCTCATAGCCGAGCTGCTGCGCAAGCTTGGGCTGCCGATTACAGCAGTCGTCCAGCATAACCATTGGAGCGGCAAAAACTGTCCGCATACGTTTCGGAGCCGGCCGGGCGGCTGGGAAAGCTTTTTACAGCAAATCAAAGTGCTGCTGGGCAATGCTGCGGAACCAGAGCCAGAGCCAGAGCCGGAAAAGCCGGAAGGGGAGGGGGAGCCAATGACAGAAGCGGAGCGCCAGCAGTTTGCTGCGCTGGTGAAGCGAGTGACGGAGCTAGAGGCCAAGCACAGCATGACGGTGCCGGCATGGGCGAAAGCAGCGGTTGCGGCTGCCGTGGCTGCTGGCGTCATCGACACGCCGGAAGGCGGATCACTGGACTTTTATCGTTTGCTGACGGTGCTGCATCGCAAAGGTCTATTGTAGGGCGGCATACAGAGCAGGCAAGGGTCAAATGGAGGGCGGAGGCGGCTTAAGCGAGCCGTCTTTCGTCATTTTCAACCCAAACGGCGAATAAACTGATACAATGAATACTATAGTGGTAAATAGTTAGTCGGCAAAGGAGTGATATGCAGAATGAAAAAAGAACGGATTTTAGTCGATTTTCTAAAGCAAAGCTGGCCTTTGTATGCCGTTGCCGTTCTGCTGCATGTCGCATCCAGTATCATTCAGGTGTTCTTTCCGCAGGTGCTGGGAAGGTTTACGGATGCGCTGCAAATGAACGGTTTATCAAGCGGGCTTATTCAAAAATACAGCCTGCTGCTGCTCGCCATTGGCGCGAGCTACGTTGTGCTGGCTTGCGCTGCGCAATTTCTCATCATGTACATTGGCAGGCGCTTTGAGCGATTGACGCGCGGCAAGCTGTTTATGCATTTTACCGGACTCAGTGAACGTTTTTATTCGAAAAATGGCGTCGGCAAGCTGCTGAGCTATGTCATCAATGACGTCACTGGAGTAAGGGAGTCGATCTCGATGGGCGTCAATCAGACGGCGAGCGCGGTGACGCTGTTTTTCGCTGTCGTGACGATGATGCTTTACAGCGGCATCCCGCTGTTTTTGCTAGCCTCGTCCATTGTACCGCTGCTGCTGATCCCGTTCATTGTAACGAGATTCGGCCCAGTCATTATGCAGCGCTCCAAAAAAGTGCAGGCCTCGCTTGCCACGATGACGGAATCAGCGGAGGAGCAGTTTGGGGGCATACGCGTCACCAAGAAGTTTGCTGTTGAAGCGGTCATGAATGAGCGTTTTTTCACAACGGTGGATCAAATCAAGGACAACCAGCTTCGTCTGGTCCGGGTATCCTCGATTTTTCAGGCCATCATCCCATTTCTCGGCGCGTTATCTTTAATTATAGCGATTTCGTTAGGCGGCTACTTAACGGTGAACGGCGAGCTGTCGATAGGGCATTTTGTGGCATTAACGCTATACATACGGATGCTCATGAATCCGCTTCAGCAGATTGGCACCGTTATTAATACGATGCAGCGCTCACGCGCTTCACTGGAGAGGCTGAACGAGCTGCTGTCAGAGACGCCGGACATTCAGGAAAGCAAGACTGCTGCTTCGCTTGAGTTGCAGGGCAAGAGCATTCATGTTGAGGGACTTTCCTTTACTTATCCGGGGGCTCGCGGAGCTGCGCTGCGGGATATTCGGCTGGATATTCGTCCGGGTATGACGATTGGCATCGTAGGGGCGACAGGCAGCGGCAAGACGACGCTGATGAAGCTGCTCCTGCGTACCTATGAGGCGCCAGAGGGGACCATTCGTTTTGATGAGACGGATATTCGCGACATTACGTTGGAGAGCTTGCGCAGCCAAATTGGCTATGTGCCGCAGGATGGTTTTCTATTCAGCACCTCTATTCGCGATAATATTGCTTTTTCGGATCGGGGGCGAGAAATGGACGCTGTTGAGGAATCAGCAAAGCAAGCGCAAATGTTTGAAAATATTATGGCGTTTCCCGAGCAGTTCGAGACGAAGCTCGGAGAACGGGGCGTGACGCTGTCAGGCGGACAGCGCCAGCGAACGAGTCTTGCGAGAGGCTTCATTAAGCAGGCTCCGCTTATGATTTTGGATGACAGTGTAAGCGCAGTTGATGCTGTAACCGAGACGGAAATTATGAATACGGTACGCAGGATGCGCAAAGGAAAAACGACGATTATTGTGGCCCATCGCATTAGTGCGATCAAGCATGCCGATCAAATAATCGTCATGAAGGGCGGGATGATCGCGCAGCAGGGAACACATGCCGAGCTGTCCGCGAAGCCGGGCCTATACGCATCGCTGTGCGCGATTCAGGAGGAGGGTGAGGCCGATGGCTAATTCCATTCGCAATTGGGAGGCTGACCAGAGGAACGAGCGGCAAGCGGGCGACAACCAACCGAGGCCGGATATTAAATATGTGTCGGCATTTCGAGCGCTGGCTTCCTTTGCTAAACCCTATAAATGGAGCTTTGCCTTCATCTTCTTATGTACGCTGCTGGCTATAGCTGCGGAATTGCTCCAGCCCTATCTTGTAAAGGTGATTATTGATGATCATCTAATGGCGGGCAAGGGGGAGTATCGTGCCATTATCGGCATAGGAGCTTTGTATCTGGGCTTAGCAGCCATGAGTCTGCTGTTCACCTATTTGCAGAACAATTTGCTGCAATACACAGGGCAAAGCATTGTGGCGAAAGTCCGCAAGCAGCTGTTCGAGCATATTTCGAAGCTGTCGATGTCGTATTTTGACCGTACCTCAAGCGGAAGCTTGATTACCCACGTTTCCAGCGATACAGAATCGCTGAATCAGCTGTTCAGCCAAGTGCTGATGAGTGTGCTGCGCGATGGCATGACGCTAGTGTTCATTATATTTTTGATGTTCCAGCTGGATGCACAGCTTGCGCTTTACTGCTTGCTTCTGCTGCCGATTATCGCGGGCATCGCCGTTGGTTTTCGTTCTTATATGCGCCGGACCTATCAGCGTGCGCGAACGCAGCTCTCGCGGCTTGTCGCTTTTACGGCTGAAAATTTGGCCGGCATGAATCTGATCCAAGCTTTTCATCAGGAGAAGGAGCAGCAGCGAGAATTTACGGAGCGCAATGAAGGCTATTTCCGGGCTAATATGAAGGAAGTGAGGACGCAGGTATGGTTTCGCTGCTCCTTTGATATATTAAGCAATCTGTCGATTGCTTTCGTTACATGGCTTGGCGGAATGGCCGTGCTGAACAAGCAAATGGATTTCGGCGTGCTTTACGCGTTTATTACGTATATCCGTCTGTTTTTTCAGCCGCTTAACACGATTACGCAGCAGTGGAATACGCTGCAATCGGCGACAGTTGCGGTTACCCGCATCTGGGGCATATTTGCGCTTAAGCCGGAGCTTGCGAACCAGGCGACGCCGCATGTGCTTGCGAAAGCGAATGTGCGTGGCGATATCGAATTTGACCACGTTGTATTTGGCTATGGGCAGCGGAAGGCTGTCATTCGTGATTTGTCGCTGCGTATCAGAGCTGGAGAGCGAATCGGCATAGTCGGCACCACGGGAGCAGGCAAAAGCTCGCTGATCAGCCTGCTCTGCCGTTTCTACGATGTCCGCTCTGGCAGCGTGCGAATCGACGGCACGGACGTACGCGACATGGAGCAAGCGCAGCTGCACCGCATCGTAGGCCTCGTTCAGCAGGAGCCTTATCTTTATTCTGGCAGTGTGCTGGATAATGTGCGGCTGTTCGATACGGACATAGATGAGGATACGGTCATTGAAGCCTGTCGACTTGTTGGAGCGGATACGATTATCCAGCGCATGAGCGAGGGCTATAATACGCGGCTGTCCGAGCGGGGAAGCGGCTTGTCAGCCGGAGAGCGGCAGTTGATTTCTTTTGCCCGAATTATCGTATTTCAGCCTAAAATTCTCATTCTCGATGAAGCGACGGCGAATCTTGATTCGTATAGCGAGCAGCTGCTGGAGCAGGCGCTTGCGATCGTATCGAAGGGGCGGACGACGATTATTATCGCCCACCGTCTTTCTACAGTAATGAAGGCCGATCGGATTATTGTGATGCGTAAGGGAGAAATTGCTGAACAGGGCACGCATGCAGAGCTGGTGAGACGGCATGGCTATTATGAGGAGCTTTATCGCCATTCGCGTGGCAAAGTATTCGCGTGAGCTGATTAAATCATTTGGAAAATGGGTATAAATAGCAGGTATGTGCTTGGCACGAAAAAAGCAATAAACTAGCAATGGACTTTGGGATTTTTGTCATTTTATATTAGATTTGATATAGTTAATAGTATCAAGCTAAGGAGGGATCTCTTTGAGTATTGATCTAAGGAAGCAAGCGGAAGACCATTTAATTGATTTGAAGAAGAAAGCTACGATTTCATTAACTAAGCGGGGGCTTGATGGGCAGGTTGCCCGGGTAGCAGCCGTGTTCGATATTTCCGGCTCAATGACGAATTTGTACAGAAGCGGCATTATTCAAAAAACAGCGGAGCGCGCGCTTGCGCTGGCGATGAATTTTGATGATAACGGAGCGGCGGATGTATTCGCATTCGGACTGAGCAACCATGAAATTGGGGAAATCTATCAAGCGAATTTTTATCAATTTGTAGAGCGGGAAATTACGAGCAAGCACAAGCTTGAGATGGGCACGCAATATGCGGGCGTCATGAGGCAGATCGCGGACTTTTATTATCCAGGGGCGCTGAAGCTTACCCGCAAGGGTGGTTTTCTAGGCTTGGGCAGCCGTACGGAATATGAAATAGATGCATCCAAAGTTAAAAATGATCCTCCCGTGTATGTCCTTTTTTTCACAGACGGGGACAATTCTGACAAAGAGGAGACGCGCGAGCTGATTCGCGGCTTGTCACGCCTAGGCATATTCTTCCAATTTGTCGGCATTGGCAATGAGCGCTTCTATTTTCTGGACGAGCTGGACAATTTGGATGGCCGTTATATCGACAATGCGAATTTCCTCAAGGTGAAAAACCTCGATAAAATTTCCGACGACGATTTGTATGACAGCCTGCTCGTCGAATTCCCGACATGGCTTAAGGAAGCAAAAGCTAAACAGTTATTTTGAATAAATGACAGATTAATCCAGAACGTTCTTTCCTTCATAAAATCTTTATACGATTCTCTAAAATTCTCTGAAACTTGTTGGGCGCTGCATTCGTAGAAAAGGTAGAATGAAAACGAACACCACGGATGACGAAGCTGCTTCGTCTGATGTGGGAAGGAGGTGACCTCGAACATGAGTATTAATCTGGTTAAGGGACAGAAGATCGATTTGACCAAAGGAGCCTCCGGTCTTACCAAGCTTATGGTTGGTCTTGGCTGGGACCCTGCGGTAGAAGAGAAAAAAAGCTTTTTCGGATTAGGCAGGAAGCAGGCGGCTAACATTGACTGTGACGCTTCAGCACTGATGCTGAATGCAAGCGGAAAGCTGGCAAGCCGTGAAAGCCTCATTTGCTTCTATAATAAGCAAAGTGTCTGCAACTCGGTTATTCACTCGGGTGATAATATTACGGGTGAAGGCGATGGTGATGACGAGCAAATCGGCATCGACTTGGCGAAAGTGCCAGCTGATGTGGAGAAAATTTTAGTCGTTGTCAACATTTATGAAGCAGAAGCAAGAAAGCAGGATTTCGGCATGATTCGCTCGGCTTATATCCGGGTCTTAAATGCAAATAATATGCAAGAGCTGGTAAAGTTTAATTTGACGGATAATTACTCCGGCATGACCGCTCTTATTGCAGGCGAGCTTTACCGTCACAATGGCGAATGGAAATTCAACGCTATCGGTGAAGGGGCACATGCGCCACATATTGATATTTTGGCGGCGCGATACAAATAATACCCATCCCATATAAATGAAAAGAGGTCTTTGACAATGGCAATTAACTTATCCAAAGGTCAAAAAGTAGACTTGACGAAATCAAATCCAGGACTTTCCAAAATTTTGGTAGGTCTGGGCTGGGACACTAATAAATATGACGGCGGCGGCCAGTTTGACCTCGACGTATCGGTATTCCTCTTGGCAGCTTCGGGTAAAGTAGAAGGCGAGAAAAACTTCGTATTCTACAACAATACATCCAACGAGAATGGTTCAGTCGTACATACAGGCGACAATCGTACCGGCGAAGGCGACGGAGACGATGAGCAAATCAAGGTAGAACTGGCTGCAATACCAGCAAACGTAGAGAAAATTGCTTTCGCAATTACAATCTACGATGCGGAAGCTCGCAACCAGAATTTTGGACAAGTTTCCAATGCATACATCCGCATTGTGAACGAAGCAAGCAGCGAAGAGCTGATTAAATTCGATCTTGGCGAAGATTTCTCGATCGAAACCGGTGTTGTTGTAGGCGAACTGTATCGTCACAGCGGCGAATGGAAGTTCAGCGCAATCGGAAGCGGCTATAAAGACGGCTTGGGCGGTCTGGCTCGCGACTACGGCTTGAACTAACATTTAAAATAAAAGCAGGGGCAGGCTCTCTTTTCCTAGCGCGATATGGCGGGGAAGGGGGCAAGCCCCTTTACAGCTTTTTTCTAACGTTCCAACCTCTATCACATTACTCTTCAAGAAAGCGGGGAAATCATATGTCTATTAACTTGTCAAAAGGCCAACGTATTGATCTCACAAAAACAAATCCAGGATTAACCAAAGTAGTTGTCGGTCTGGGCTGGGATACGAATAAATATGCAGGCGGCAGCGAGTTTGACCTTGACGCTTCTGCGTTTTTGCTCCATTCTGATGGAAAGGCAAAGGGAGCCGAGGATTTTATTTTCTACAACAATAGAGAAACATACGGCGGGGCTGTGCTGCATACAGGCGATAATCGTACGGGCGAAGGCGAAGGCGACGATGAGCAAATCATTATCGACTTCAGTAAAGTTCCGGCACATATTGGGCGTATCGGCATAACGGTAACGATTCATGATGCTCCTGTACGCCAACAAAACTTCGGTCAAGTGAGTAGCGCTTTCGTACGAGTAGTTAATGAGGCGAACAACAATGAAGTGCTTCGTTTTGACCTTGGCGAAGAGTTTTCGACAGAAACAGCTGTTGTATTCTGTGAATTTTACCGCCATGAGAACGATTGGAAATTCCAAGCAATTGGCAGCGGCTTTGCTGGCGGTTTAGCTGATCTTTGCCGTAATTACGGCCTAGAGGTATGACGGTAGCGCTCGTAAAGGGGCAGAAAGCTGATGTAACCAAGTCTAATCCGGGTTTAACCCGGATTACGGTTGCCCTGGGATGGTCAGCCCCTTCCTCCTTTGAAATTGATACTTCCGCGTTTTTGCTAGCTGCAGGCGGGAAGGTGCGAAGCGACAATGATTTGCTTTTTTACGGCAATCCATCGAATGCTTTTTTATCATATGTCGAATCGCCGGGCGGCAACGATCGCAAGCAGTTCAAGATTGATCTTTCCCGTACAGACACTGCGATTGAGAAAATCGCAATAACGCTTACGATTTACGATGGCGACAAACGGAATCAGCAGTTTAGCGGAGTAGCCGGCCTATACATACGTTTCCTGAATGAAAGCACGGGTCAGGAGATTATTCGTTATGACCTGCGTGATCCGTTTACGGTGGAAAATGCAATTGTCATCGGTGAGCTATACAGGTACAATCAGGAGTGGAAATTTAATGCGATAGGGGCCGGTTATTCCGGCGGACTGAAAGACCTATGCGGAAGCTATGGCATTGAGGTAAAGGATGAGCCCAAAGCTCCTGCAGCGCCAACTCCTCCTCCTGCGCCGCCAGTACCGCCTGCATCGCAGACGTCTTCTGCACCGCGGAATCCACTGATCCCGCCAGCACCTCCTAAACCACAGGAGACGCAAGGCTCGCGCATCGTCATTCCACCAAGACCTGGCTCTACACCTACACCACCATCTGCACCTGTAAATTCGCAGCAGTCGACTTCAGAAGCGCCGAAGATCAATTTTTCCAAAATTGAGCTGAAAAAGAAAGGCGACGTCATTAATTTGACGAAGCAAAACGGCGGTTTGGGCGAAATTTTGGTTAACCTTAATTGGAACCAAAAAGCAGGCGGCGGATTGTTCAAACGTACGGGTATTGATCTTGACCTTGCTTGCCTTTATGAGTTGAAGGATGGCAGCAAAGGCGTAATTCAGGCGCTTGGCAACAGCTTCGGTTCCTTGAACAGGGCGCCGTACGTCATGCTTGATGGTGATGATCGGACAGGCTCCGTAACGACGGGCGAAAATATCCGGATAAACGGAGAGAAAATTAAAGAAATCAAGCGACTGCTCATTTTTACCTTTATTTACAAAGGGGTAACGCGCTGGTCTGAGGCTGACGGGGTCGTTACGCTAAGCCAGAAGGGCGGCCCGGATATTGTCGTAAAGCTGGATGAATACGATAATGGACAGGCCATGTGTGCAATTGCAATGATTACGAATGTGAACAATGAAACGTTCAGCATTGAACGAATTGTTCGGTACTTTGAAGGACATCGGAAGCTTGATAGCGCATTCGATTGGGGTCTCAGCTGGGTTGCAGGAAGCAAATAAAATGGAGGTTAGAATGAAGTGGACTGGCTAACGAATTTTTTCACAAGCATTGTGGAGAACTACGGGCATTTCTTTGATTGGAATGCAGTAGTAACTACTCTCTCCGACCCTGTCAGCTGGGGAATTATTGGAACACTGATTATATTGGAAGGACTTTTGTCCGCCGATAATGCGCTTGTGCTCGCGGTTATGGTTAAGCATTTACCGAAGGAGCAGCAGAAGAGAGCTTTGTTTTATGGTATTTTGGGCGCTTATATTTTCAGGTTTCTGGCGATTGGTTTTGGTACCTATTTGGTTACGTTCACAGCCGTCAAATTCCTAGGTGCAGCTTATCTCTTGTACATCGCTTATAAAGGCTTGTTCAAGGGCGGCGGCGAAGACAGTGTTGAAAACAAAGGGCAATCTTTCTGGAGAACGGTTATCGCTGTAGAATTAATGGATATTGCATTCAGTATCGATAGCGTTATCGCGGCATTTGGCGTCAGCAAGGAAGTATGGGTATTGTTCCTTGGCGGTATTCTTGGCGTTCTGATGATGCGCGGCGTGGCCCAAGTATTCCTCAAGCTGATTGAGAAAATTCCTGAGCTGGAAAAAACGGCATTTTTCCTCATTGCGCTGATTGCAGTTAAAATGATTTTGGGGGCCTTCCATATCGAAATCCCTCACCTTTATTTCTTCGCTCTGATTGGTCTTCTATTCGGCGGTACAATCGTATTTAGCCTGATGAGACAAAAGAAGGGTACTTCAAACAGCAACTAGACCATGTTTATATAGCGGTTTATGCGGGTAATGATCCCTTAATCCCTCCTGGTTAAAGGGGGGATTATTTTTTTATGAATAGATCGCGTATTTGGCGATCGGGGCCGAGTAATTGGAACAGTGTCGATTACTGGAATGAATCAGGAGGAAACCGGAATGCGATACTTTGATTATTTTACCTGGGAGGAAGAAGAAGCGGTTTTCTTCTCGGCACCTACCCCATTTGATCATACGACGGAGCGGGAGCTACTCGCTTATGCCGTCGGAGCTGCTTTATATTGTCCGGCTACCCGCCAAACGATTTCCGAAGACATTTTAAACCGCAAGCATGAAGGTTTGACGACGATGGTCATTGATCTGGAGGATGCGGTTGGCGACCAATTGGTGGAAATGGCGGAGGACTCTTTGCTGCAGCAAATTTTCCGGTTATCCTCTTTTTTGAAAATTGGATCGTTATCACGTGAGCATCTTCCTCTCCTATTCATTCGCATTCGCAGCGCGCAGCAGCTCGCCCGCATGATCGAACGGCTGGAAGAAAAGATAAGCCTCATTACCGGCTTTATTTTTCCTAAATTTACAGCAGCAAATGGCGAGGCTTATTTTAGCCAGATTGCGGCTTTTAACTGTCAGCAGAGCGAGGGGTCACCCGTGCTTTATGGGCTTCCTATATTAGAGACTCCTGCTATTATTTATCGCGAGTCTCGCATGGAGGAATTGCTGGCGATTAAGCAGCTTCTGGATCGTTATAAGCGTTATGTACTCAACGTCCGTATTGGAGCGACAGACTTCTCCAGCTTGTTTGGGCTGCGTCGCAGCAAAACGATGACGATATACGATATTTTGCCTGTTCGCGATTGTATGGCGGATATTATAAATGTATTTGGCCGAGTAGACTCCTCTTATGTCATCTCGGGACCGGTATGGGAATATTTTTCAAGCAGCAAGCAGGCTCCTGTTCCCTCGTTGTTTCCTTTGCAGCCGGAGCAGTCGTCAGGTAGAGGCGAGCGCTGGCCACTCCGGCAGTCAGCGGCACCCGAAACGGATGGTTTACTGCGTGAGGTCATGATGGACAAGGAAAACGGCATTATTGGCAAAACCATTATTCACCCGTCGCATATTCGTCCGGTGCAATCCCTCTATGCCGTTACTTATGAGGAATACATGGATGCTCAAAGCATTATAGCTAGCCAAAATGGCTATATTGGTGTACTTAAGAGCGATTATGCCAATAAGATGAATGAAGTAAAACCCCATATGAATTGGGCTAATCGAGTTATTGCAAGATCAAAAATATACGGGGTGCTGCATGAAGAACAACATTTTATCGCCTTACTCGCAAGCCAAGAGCAAGCATACGTATAACATTTTAGATAATCTTAAGGTTACGGTTACGGTGACAGCAAACCCATTCGGGTTATCGCCGGATACGCTGTTTGCTATGGCAGCGCGGATGAACAAGAAGCGGGCCTTTCTGTTTGTCAGCAAAGTGCTGGGCAAGCATCTGCCTGTTAATCCTTATACTTCGCTGCTAAGCGGTTCGGCTTTGTCTCTGCTGCTTTATAAACGGTACGCTCAGGACGAGCAGCAGCATAGGCTGGCTAATGAACTGCTTGCTGCTGCCATCGAAGGCTTGACTAAACCGGAGCGTTCTGAGCAGGTTTATCATCAAGTGATTGACGCAAAGCTTAAGCTGCCTGAACAGGCGTTGTTCATCGGTTTTGCTGAAACAGCAACTGCGCTTGGTCACAGCATGTTTCGCGTGTTCAGTGCGAATTGCACGTATCTTCACACGACCAGAGAGCAGATTCCGGCGATGGAATCGCTCATTAGCTTTGAAGAGGAGCATTCCCACGCAGTGGCCCATCGCTGCTACGCCTTGGATGCTGCTTTTTTTAACGGTAAAGAGCCAATCGTTCTCGTCGATGATGAGCTCACGACTGGTAAAACAGCCTTGAATATAATACGGGATATCCAAAGGCAATTTCCCCGTCAACAATATATAGTAGCTTCGCTGCTCGATTGGAGAACAGAAGCGGATGAGCAGCGTTTTGTAGAAGCCGCGCTGGAGCTTGGCGTATCCATTGAGGTTTTGTCGCTAATGAAGGGTGCTATCGAAGCGAAAGGAAGCTCGCCGGAGCAGGTAGCGGCCAGTGCACAGACGAGGGCTGAGGCGTCAGCAAGCGGTCGCCTGAATAAAATGTATTTGGACGAGCTGTTCGAGCTTGCATCCTACAGCTCGGTTGATTCAGCGGGAGTGGTGAATGCTTCGCCTTATGTGGCAGGAACGGGACGCTTCGGCGTTCATTCCAGCGATAATGGAACGCTTGATGCAAGCATTGCAGCGACTGGAGCTCAGCTGAGAAGTATGCGGGTGGGAGAACGCACATTATGTCTGGGCACGGGCGAGTTTATGTATATTCCGATGCGAATAGCAGCGGAGCTGGGGCAAGGTGTATTTTACCATTCAACGACGAGAAGCCCTGTGCATCCGATTAACAAGCCAGATTATGCGATTAAGTCGGGACAAGCGTTTCCATCACCGGAAGATGAGCAGGTGCGCAACTTTTTTTATAATGTCGGTGTCTCGCAATACGACGATTGTTTTATTTTTGCAGAGCGCGATTGGCCAGAGGAACGTTTTGCCCCCTTGCTGTCGGCGCTGCAAACATGTGGATTTAAGCAGATTAACGTCATTATTTGCGGTCCATCAAAGGGCAGTCATAAGGAGGAAATGGCATGAGCAGAAGCTTGCTTGAACAACGGTTGCAAAAACCAATCGGAGCTCCGAAGCCGCTTGGCAGTTATAAGCCTTCCGACGTCGTTTTTCTATTGAAGGATTTGAGCGATGTGCAGTTGGAGCGGGGGACGGAGGATCGCGAGGAAGCGATTCAATCCGGCGTGCATTATTCAGAAATGCTGCCTGTCGAATATCAGCCAACACCAGAATACATTAAGTTGTTTCACCAGACCTTGACGGAGTCTGCGCAGCGGGTTGCACTTGCTGCGGGCATCGTAGCCGAGCAGGTAATCAAACGCAGCGGCAAGCATACGGTACTTGTTTCTTTAGCGCGAGCGGGCACGCCTATTGGCATTCTTATGAAGCGCTACATAGAAGAGACGTTTGGGCTCGATGTGCCCCATTACAGCATCTCTATTATCCGCGGCAAGGGCATTGATGAAAATGCGCTGCTCTACATTTTGCAGCAGCATGGCCCCGAAGCGAAGCTTCAATTCGTCGATGGTTGGACGGGCAAAGGGGCGATTACCCAGGTTCTGCTTGAAGCCTGTCGAACCTTTAAGCAGAAGTATGGAATCGAGCTGGATGCGGAGCTGGCGGTACTGGCCGATCCTGCATGCAGTACAAGTATATTCGGTACACGCGAGGATTTCCTCATTCCGAGTGCCTGCCTTAATTCTACCGTGTCCGGTCTGATGAGCCGCACGGTGTTGAGGGCCGATATTATTGGCCCGGATGATTTTCACGGAGCGAAGTTTTATAAGGAATGGGTGAAGGAAGACCTATCGAATCATTTTATTGATACGATATCCGCTTATTTTAGCAAAATAGCGCAGCAGGCGAAGCAGGAAGCTGTAAAGCTGATGGATGAGAAGGCATTAGCCACTTGGCAGGGACTGAAGGATATTAAGGCCATTCAGAAGCTTTACGGCATCGAGGATATTAACTTAGTGAAGCCGGGCGTAGGGGAGACGACACGGGTGCTGCTGCGGCGCGTGCCTTGGAAAATTCTCGTTGACCGTCTGGATAATCCGGGGCTCCAGCATATTTTACTTCTCGCAAGCGATCGCGGCGTTCCGGTGGAAGTGTTTCCCGAGCTGACTTATTCCTGCTGCGGCATTATTAAACCGAAAAATAAGAAGGCGGAGAGTGCAGCTTCCGCCGAGGAGGAAGCTGTATGATTTTCGCCAGTGATCTTGATCAGACGCTCATTTATTCCACGAGATCAATGGGGCTGGTAAATGCGGAGGGCTCGGGTGTTGTAATGCCTGCAGAAACGAAGGATGGTCAAGTGCTGTCGTATTTTTTGACGGATATGCTTCCGCTGCTGCAAGCTATTGCGCAGGAGGTTCATTTTATACCGGTGACGACCCGGACGATAGAGCAGTACAAGCGAATTGAGCTGTTTCGAGACCATATAGCGCCAACGTATGCGATCACTAGCAATGGCGGCAATATTTTAGTAAATGGGGTGCAGGACGAAGCATGGAGCTTGCATATTCAGAAGCTCATTGCGGCTAGCGCAGCTCCGGCGGCGGAAATAAAAGCGATTTTTGATGAGGTGGCCACCAGCGATTGGATTCATGGGGCGCGTTATTGCGACGAGCTTTTTTACGCCTACGTTATTGATCGTGAGCGGATGCCGACAGAGCAGGTGAGTCGTGCTGTGGAACGAATTACAGCGCTGGGCTGGAAAGTGTCCGTTCAAGGACGCAAAATTTATCTCGTGCCGAACGAGGTGAGCAAAAGCGCGGCGCTCTTGCATTTGAAGCAGCAGCTTGGAGCGACGGTCGTTGCGGCCTCCGGCGATTCCTTGCTCGACCAGTGTCTGCTTGATGCGGCAAGTCATGCCATTGCGCCAAGACATGGCGAGCTATATCGTCAGGAGCAGCGTGAGCCAGGAAATAGGGCTTACACCTTTACAACGAATTCGGGCATTATGGCTTCGCAGCAAATTTTGGACTTTGTATCGACCGTCATGGCTGAGCTTAAGACAGCAGCGGCATTCGAAAGGAAGGCAAACGTATGAGCAACGTAACAAAAGTATGGTTCAACCGCTGGTTTTCGGTCGCTTATCATTATATGAATGCGATTCGCAACAATAGCGATGGTGCAGCCTTTGAGCTGTATGGCACACATGCCGATCCGAAGCATATGTCGCTGCAAGCTTGCGATGTGGCGGAGATTGAGCCGTCTGTCCAAGGCGAGGCTTACGTTGATTTTTGCATTGAATTCTGTTTGAGGCACAAAATAGATGTGTTCGTCCCAAGGCTGAATATGCTGGATATTGTGAAGAGCATCAAGCGTTTTGATGAAATAGGCGTGAAAGTCGTCGTTTGTCAAGATGAGGAGCTGCTTGGCAAGCTGATGGTCAAGGATCTGTTTTATGAATCGGTGAGCGAAAGCGGCATTATGGTCATTCCCGATTATCATGTCGTTTCAACGGCAGAGCTGTTTAAGGCTGCCTATGACGAATTGGCTTCAAAAGGGCATCGCGTTTGCTTTAAGCCAACGGATGGCGAAGGCGGACAAGGCTTTCGCATCATTGACAATGAGCGCGACAAGCTGGCGGATTTGTTCGGCTCGGTTTCACGCGCGCTGTCGTTTGAAGAGGTGTACCGTACTTTGTCGACTGTCCCGCAGTTTGGCGATTTAATGGTCATGGAGCTGCTTGACGGGTTTGAATATAGCATTGATTGTTTGGCTGCGCCTAACGGAGAACTGCTTGCCGCAGTTCCGCGCCGCAAAGCCGGAGGTCGTCTGCGCCTATTGGACAATGTGCCGGAATTGCTGGAAATTGCCCAGAGGGTTTCAGAAACGTACAAAATCCCTTACAATTATAATATACAAATGAAATACAAAAATGGAGTGCCCAAGCTTCTGGAGATTAATCCGCGGATGTCTGGCGGTCTCCATGTCTCCTGTCTGAGCGGCATCAACTTTCCTTATCTGGCAGTCAAGCTAGCGCTAGGTGGAACGGTAGGCAAGCTGACGCCTGAATATGGCGTGCTTGCCAGTCATGTTGAGCAGCCCATGCGAATGAGAGCATTCGAATAGAAGCGAGCGGCACGGCAGGTTGGAGGGTGAGAGAGTGATTCAGAAACGCTCGATTATCGGAGCGGCAATCGGACTTGTCATTGCCGCTGCAACAAGCTGGCTGCTGCCAGAATTTATAACGGTGCTTATCCCTGTTGCTGCTACGCTTGCGGGTGTAGTGCTGGATGAGAAGAGGCTGCTGCGCAAGACGAATATTATCGACGCGATTCCATCACCAGCCCGTGCTCCTTCAGAGCCCAGGCAGCTGCCAGAAGCTGAGCAGGCCTCTTCATCTGATGGGGGCGGCGGGGCATTTGCACCAGCACAAGCGATTAGTCCTATCTTTGAGCCGGTGCTTGAGTATTTAGAGGTGCTGGAGGATATGGTCATTTCCGAAGGGCAGAAAAATACGCTGGACAATGAAATTGTCGAGAAGGCCTGCTCGCTTTTTCTCCGTCTGCATCGTGTATTGCCGCTACTGTCTGAGCTAAACAATGATGAAATTAATCATACGGTCAGACGGCTTGTGCTCAAGGAGCTTAACAGCGTCATTAATCCCTTCTTGAGACTTAGTGGCGACTCCAAGACGAAAAACCGCCGAATTTTGCTTAATGGTTTGCGGGATATTAATACAAAAATTTCGGAAATTGTTGCAACGATTGAACATAAGGATTTGATGGAGCTGCAAACCAAGGCGGAGGTTATTCACAAACGCTATAACTACTCGGAGTTTTAAAGGCATGTCAGCTTGAAAATCCGTGGGGGAGGGTACAAAAGTGTCCATACAAACGATTCAATTGAAAAAAGAAGACGAGCAGAAGGCCGTCCAGGAAGCGGCCGTTATTATTCAGAAGGTAGCTCAGGCCGATACGCTGTCGCTCGATGGCTTGATGGACGAGATGGGCAAGCTAGGGGCTAAGACGCAGGAGCGCGCAGGAGCGACGCTGAAGCAGCTGGAGCGTCCGGTTGCTGCCCTGATGTCGGGTGGGTCAAGCCAAGTATCAAATCTGATTTTGTCGCTGCGTAATGAATGTGAATCTTTGCAGCAAAGTAAAAATGTCGGCTTCATTGGCAAGCTGATCCGCAAGTCGCCTGTGAAAAATTACGTTTATAAATATCAGTCGGTAAGGACGAATATTGATGCCATTGTGCAAGGGCTGCGCGACGGCAAGGATGGCCTTGAAGAGAGCATCGTGAATATGCGTACGCTCAAGCGCAGCTCGCTTGAGGAAATTTATTCGCTGCAAGAGAAGATTGCGATGGGCAACAAGCTCAAGGAGCTATTTGAAACGGAAATTGCCAAGCCGGAAAATGAGCAGCGCAAAACGTATCTGGAGCGTGGGCTGCGTAAGGTCGTTACCCGCATTCAGTCGATGACTGAGGATATATTGCTGTTTAATCAGGCAGTTGCCGCGACGGACATTGTTAATGACAACAGCGACAAGCTGATTGATGCAGTCAACAACAGCATTTATAAAGCGTCGAATCTAATTACGGTGTCGGCGATGATTACGCTTGCTATCGAGGATCAGTTAAAAATCGCCAATGCAGTAGAAAGTGTAAACAGCACGATTGAAGACCAGTTCAAGCGCAATGCTGAGCTGCTCAAAACGTCAACAGAAAAGTCAGCGGAGCTGCTCAAAAAGCCAGCGATGTCGCTTGAGGCTGTCAATACGGCGATTGCCGATCTGATTACAGCGCTCGATACATCGGAGAAATCAAACCGTGACATTATCGCGACCTGCAAAACGCATACGGAGAAGCTGGCGCAAATTAATCAGAATATGTCGAAGCGTCTAGGTCTTGCGACTGGTGGACAACCGCAAGCGTCTATCTCAAGCGGAGCTGCTGGCGGTAATGAAATGGACAGGCTGCTCAGCTAAATAGCGCATAAATTAAAGAAGGCTCGTTCTATTTTAGCAACAAGACACATAGATGGCCCCGCTCATTCATAGGCTTAACAAAAGCGATGTAATGAGAGGATGGTTGTCTTTGATTGCAGTAGGCACGCTCGGCTTATTGATTATAACGTTGATGATCGTTGCCAGCAGCGAACGGGTGGAGGCTATTGTAGAGCGGCATAATCAATTATAAGCGTGGGCAGGGCCGTATTTTCTGTAATTTAAGAAGATGCGGCCATTGTTCTATATTTCTCGGAATGAAACACAACGCGCCCGCCAATGGACGGCTGCCGTCATTTAGCCTTGAAATATAAGAATGTATAAGCTGCGAGAATAGCGTCGAAATTTATATAATATTAGCGTAATGGCGGATCATTTGGTAAAATTGACTTATCGGAAGATTTTGGGCCTGCTGCTCGTAAGGAGGGAACGATAATGTTGGATTTTTCATTTGAGATGCTGGATGAATACACAATAAACGTAGAATACGTTTTTGGCAGCGAGAAATTTATATTTAATTTATTTTATTCAAATGATAATTGGACCATTCATCCCTTTGATGGCATCCTATTAAAAAATCGTGATTTATGTCGCAGCGTCATGAGTGATTTGTTTCAAAACAAATCGTTCCAAATTATGCTGGCGAAAGAAAATATTATTTTATCAGCGATTCGATCCTCGGTAAATTTGAATCCTTATGAGGATGAGGAGCCTATGCCGGAGCCAGAGAGGCTGCGGGGCGAGCGTTATGGCGGTGATGGAGGCGGCCGCGCCGAGCGGAGCGAGCTGGATGATTTCATCAATAGCCACACATTGGATGAAATTTTGGAGCTGGAGCGCAGCTTGATTGAGGAGCGGACAACCCTTTTTAAATCGGTGCTGCAGAAAATGTTTATGGATGGCCTTGGGCCAGGCGACAGTGAATTTAATCAAATTCAGGAGCTTGTGAAGGCGTATAAGAGGGCGAGCGAGGACATCGCCAAAATTCGGTAATGCCAATGTTAAAGTCTATTATCCTATTTAAGTTTGGAGAGAAACTATGGATGCTTCCCAGTTAGCGGTTCGGATCAAAGAGAAGGACCCGTTGGTTTTCGCGGAAATTACAAAGGTCTACTATGATAGGCTGTTTTCAACTGCTTATAGGATGCTTGGCAGCCGTCAGGAAAGCGAGGATGTCCTGCAAGAGACGTTTATTCGCCTGCTGACGAATATCGATAAGTTTGACCCTTCCAAAAACTTCACGACCTGGATTTTTCAAATTACAATTAACCTATGCATTGATACGCTTAGAAAACGCAAAACGCGCCGCAGCGTTTCTTTGGATGCGGAGCCGGATTATTTTATGTCGCAATGGCCGCTTAAGGAAACGCTGCCGAGCTTAGATAAAGGGCCGGAGCATGTGTATTTGGAGCAGGAGCTGTCCAAGGAGCTGTCCGAGGTGATGAAGGGCTTGTCCGATAAGGACCGCGAGCTGGTCGTGAAGCGGTATTTCTACGATATGTCGCTGGACGAAATTAGCCAGGAAACACAGGTTCCTGTCGGCACCATAAAATCACGATTGTTTCGCGTGCGTCAGCTATTGAAGAAAAAATGGAGCATACTAAATTTGCGTGGTGCTTCCTGGAATTTTCTTAGCAGCATGATGATGGGCGGGCCGCTTTTCTAAAAGCGCGGTGACAGCAAAATGGCATACGCCTGGAGGCAATACGAATGATTGGAGGAGTAAATTGAAATGAGACATGAAATTTTATACCGCGGCGCTTTTCCATTATTGAAGGTGCAGTTGGAACGCGGTGAGACGATTAAAGCAGAGTCGGGTGCAATGGTATCTATGTCGCCAAACCTTGAGCTGAAGGGTACGCTGGATGGCGGCATTATGCGCGGACTTGGCCGAATGCTGAGCGGCGAGAAATTTTTCTTTCAAGAGCTGTCTGCAACACGCGGTCCAGGTGAAGCGCTGCTAGCTTCCGCTGCGATTGGCGATATTGAGTCGATTGAGCTTGATGGATCGTACAAGCTGTATGTGCAGAAGGACGGTTTTTTGGCTGGAACGCCGGGCATTGAGGTTAACACGAAGATGCAAAATCTGGCGAAAGGCTTCTTGTCGGGCGAAGGCTTCTTTATTGTTGAAATTAGCGGCAAAGGGACGGTGTTTCTTTCCTCCTACGGAACGATTCATGCCGTGCAGCTTGCTGCGGGCGAGGAAGTTATTATTGATAACGGACATCTGGTTGCATGGCCAGACTATATGGATTATCGGATCGAGAAGGCTGCAAATGGCTGGTTGTCCAGCATTACAAGCGGCGAAGGCGTTGTGTGCCGCTTCCGCGGCGAAGGCGTCGTCTTGATTCAAACGAGAAATCCGAAAAGCTTCGGCGGCTGGATTAATCAGTTTATTCCAAAGTGACAAAAGTAATAAAACGAAGGTACATAGGCGGATTGAGGCCTGATGGCCTACAAAGGTTGAGAAAAAGCAAGGCGTTTAGCTCGGGTGGACGAGCTAAGCACCTTGCTTTTTATTTTTTAAAGCAGTGCTTGAATAGCTGCTTCAAGCTCCATTGGTTGCACAGTCGGTTCAAAACGAGCTGACACTTGACCGCCGCGATCAATGAGAAACTTGGAAAAATTCCACTTGATTCCGTCTCCAGCATGGAGCTCAGGGTGTTTTTCACGTAAAAACTGATCCAGCCACTTGCCGTTTGGGGTTAGCATATCGAAACCGCGAAAGGGAGCTTCCCTCACTAAGTAGTGAAACAAAGGATGAGCCGTTTTGCCTCGAACATCCACCTTGCTGAGCAGAGGAAAAGTGACGCCAAAGCTTTGCTCGCAATAGGCTTTTACTTCAGCATCACTGCCCGGCTCTTTGTCGTTAAATTGATTGCAAGGGAAAGCTAAAATCTCAAATCCCTGCTCTCGATGCTTTTCGTAGAGCTGCTGCAATCCGGCAAATTGGCTGGTATAACCGCATTGACTCGCCGTATTAACCATTAGCACAATTTTCCCGTGATAGGCTGACCAATCGAGCCATTCACCAGTCATCGTTTTTACTTGAAAGTCATAGATGGACAAGTTGATCGCTCCCTTCGGCGCTATACAACCTATCATAGGATATATTCAGTTATAGGTCTAATATATAATAGGGATAAAGCTTATAGTTTTAGCCTATGTCATTCAACCATGCTGGGCGAGTCTTGATTTGCGATAGTCGGCGGGAGTGACGCCGAAGCTCTTCTTGAACATGCGATGGAAATAGGAACTGCTCGTATAGCCGCTTTTGTCTGCAATATCGACGACGGACCAATCGGTATTTTCCAAATAATCCTTGGCATGCTCAAGCCGCACCTGATTAATGACGTCGACGACAGCGGTCAGCGTCTGCTGCTTGTAAACACGGCTAATGTAGATGGAGGACATATCCAGCTCCTCGGCGATCCAATTCAAGCATAGATTGGAGTTCGCGAAGTCGCGCTCAATCAGCTCATTGATTTTACGAATGAGATCGCTTTGCTTGACCGTGCGCTTCTCCATCAGCCTTGCTTGAATATCATCAAACAAAGTGAAAAATAAGGCGTTCATTTCCTCCACCGTCTCGAATTTATCGAGGGAGGGCGTATTCGTATTCAGCCCGGTTTCGACTTCGAGGCTGTTATTTTTATGAATCGTGTACAAAATCGTATTGACTGTCATCGTTAAATGCGAGATGGCGAGCTGAACGACGTGAATCGGATATTCAGCCGTTTCCTCTACAATGGAGGCGAAAATTTGTTTCGCATCGACATTTTTGGAAGCCATCAATGCATCGGTCAGCTTCTTCTCCTTATCGACAGGGAATTTATATTCCTTCGCTTTGAGCTCCATAATATTTTGCGAATAGATTAAGCAGCCATGCCCATAAAATAAGCGGTGCAGCGAGGCCTCCTTCACCTGTTTATAAAGAGAGGCGAGCTGCTGAGGCTGCTGTGCCTCCGGGCTATACGTCAAAGAAATGCCAATTCGCAAATATTCCAGGCTGGATTGCTGAATTTGCAGCAGCATTGTCCGCAGCAGCTCGTCATCCGGCTGCTCCGTCGAATCAAGGCGGCCCAGCATCAGCACAACGCTGTCTTCGTTCATATCCACCGTTTCGACTCGGTAATGCTTGAGCCCAATTTCCCAGCTAATGTTCATAATCGCGAATTTATAAGCGAGTAAATCATTGCCTCGCGTTTCCCTGAGTGTTTCCAAATCATCAATTTTAATTAATACAACGCGGTAGTTGTTCGTAAAGTCGAACGTAATGCCGCTTTGCTCCAGCTTGTCGAGCTGGGTCTTAGTCTGCAATTGCTGGGTGCCTTCCAGCAGGTTGCGTAAAATATTTTGTCTAACTGTATAGGAGCTGTTGCGCCGTTCGGTCTCAAGCATATTCATTTTGTCCATAATATGATGAATCGGACGATAGAGCAAACGTGACAGCAGCCAGGAAATAAGCAGGCCGATGGCGAGAATGGCGGCCGCAATGGCAAGCGTCGTATTGCGAATGGCACTTACTTTTCCGGTGATTTCGCCATAAGGCGTGACACGAACGTATTGCCATTCGAGCGCATCCGACGATGTATAGGAAATGAGCGATTTTTGACCGTCAAATCGCGCCACGACATAGCCCGGCTGCTGCTGTCCGTAAATTTGCGATGAAAGCATGTCATTATCCTGCTTGCTCAGCGTTTTAGGGGCAAGCGTATCACGCGAAAGCATGCGCTGGCGATCATCAATAATAAAGGATTTACCGAGTGAATCGCTTGCCACGGTGCCAATATCTTTATTAATCCACGACGATGAAATATTGACGATGACGGCTGAGTTTATCGTTTGGCTTTTGCCGACCGCATCATAGCCTAAATAAGTATATACATGATGCATGGGAGAAGACTGGCCAGGCAATAATGGGCTGTCCGTAGCCTCCGCCATATAGGAGCGCGGAATCGGAGTAAACGGCTTATATGTCTGGTAATCGTCTAACGTCTGCAAAATGCCTTTATCGGAAATTTCCTCCTTGGTAAAAATCCCGCTTTGCCCAGAACGATTGGCAATGTAAAATTGATTGTTGGCTGAATTGTATACATAAATCGACTCAATAAACGGCATGGAGCTCAAGTAGTTGGTCAAGTCGTTCATAGCTGCCGTTACGTCATAAATATTCGGCTTCGTATAAAAAAGCAGCTTGGAAATTGTAAACGTCCTATACAGCTGGAAGGTAAGCGATTGGGCGCTTTCGGTCATGCTGTTTACTTCCTGGCTCGTCCTTGTCAGGCTGCTGACATCGGATAAATAGGCTTGCTTCAGATCCAGCCGTGTATAAGCAAGATAATAGAAGAAGGACGAAATGAGCAGCGTTAATACGATACATAATGTAATGCTGAGCAGAAGCCTGCTGTAGAGCTTCCCGTTATTTTTCCATGCGGTGGCTTTCATAGCTGTCCCCCTCTTTTTAGTAAGCGCTTACGTTTATTTAGTTTCTAAAATGATTTTGCAAACGGTAACTTGCACATGCGTATATGTCGGTTTGTTCACCTTAGCTCTGGCAAATCTTATGCTCATATTATAAACTTCACTTCGCCAACCTTACAATGTATTCTATGCATAAAATTGAACGCTCTTGCTTTGAACGTTGTGAACATACTGCACAGGAGTGAACTTTTTGGCAAAACCAATACGTTCAGATGACAAACCTATTGCTTTCCTTTAGACTTTTCCTCGAATTCGCAGTGCAATATGGATAAGTCGAAGGGAAAGTGACAAAATGATTCATTCCAAGCTTCCAAAAATATGGTATGGCGGTGACTATA
Organism: Paenibacillus sp. KS-LC4; assembly: GCF_036894955.1. NCBI lineage: Bacteria > Bacillati > Bacillota > Bacilli > Caryophanales > Paenibacillaceae > Paenibacillus > Paenibacillus sp. KS-LC4. The sequence continues at coordinate 1,489,501 of NZ_CP145905.1, forward strand.
ATCCTGATCAATGGCCGGAGGAGATTTGGCAGGAGGATATGCGTTTATTTAAGGCTGCGGGCATTAATGTCGTAACGCTTCCGGTGTTTAGCTGGGCGAAGCTACAGCCTTCAGAGGATGTCTATCACTTTGAATGGCTGGATAAGCTGCTGGATCTCATTGCTGAAAATGGGATTTACGCCTGCCTTGCCACCTCTACGGCTGCTCAGCCTGCTTGGATGTCGCGCAAGTATGAGGATATTTTGCCTGTTGATGTAGATGGACGGAAGCGGACGCATGGCTCCCGCACTAATTTTTGTCCAAACAGCAAAACGTACCGCCGATTCTCCCGTGCTCTTGCAGCGAAGCTGGCTGAGCGCTACAAAGAGCATCCCGCGCTTCTCATTTGGCATATTAACAATGAGTATGGCACACATTGCTATTGCGAGCATTGCGCGGAGGCTTTCCGTGTCTGGCTGCAGGCGAAGTTCGGGACAATTGAACGCTTGAACGCAGAGTGGAACATGAGCTTCTGGGGCCATACGGTGTATGATTGGGAGGATATTGTGCCGCCGAACAATCTGAACGGCGACAATCGCCATTTTCAGCCGATGGCGCTCGATTATAAGCGTTTTATGTCCGATTCGATACTTGACTGCTACAAAGGGGAGTATGAAGAACTGAGGAGAATTACCCCGGATTTGCCGATTACGACGAATATTTGGGGACTGTTTAACGGCCTTGACTTGCAAAAATGGGGCGATGCGATGGATGTCGTATCCTGGGACAGCTATCCGCAAATGAATGAGCCGATGGGCAATGTGGCGATGCGCCATGATTATATGCGGGGCCTGAAGCAGGGCAAGCCGTTCATGCTGATGGAGCAAACGCCAAGCCAGCAAAACTGGCAGCCCTACAACAGCCTCAAGCGCCCGGGAGTTATGCGGCTGTGGAGCTATCAGGCGGTGGCGCATGGCGCCGACACGGTGATGTTTTTCCAGCTGCGCCGCTCGATTGGCGCTTGCGAGAAATATCATGGCGCGCTCATTGAGCACGTCGGGCATGAGCATACACGCGTATTCCGCGAATGTGCGCAGCTTGGGCAGGAGCTTGCGGCGCTGGGCGACAAGCTGCTGGATGCCACGGTACATGCGGAAGCCGCGCTGCTGTTTGATATCGACAACTGGAATGCGGTTGAGATCACGAGCGGTCCAAGCGTTGACTTGAACTATTTGGATCAGGCGCAGCGCTATTATAAGGCTTTCTATGACCAAAACATTCAAATGGACGTCATCAGCCCGCTCAGCGACTTCTCCAAGTACAAGATCGTAGTTGCTCCCGTCATGTATATGCTGAAGCCAGGCGTAGCTGAGCGCATTGAAGCGTTCGTGCAGGCTGGCGGCACGTTTATAACGACCTTTTTCAGCGGTATCGTCAATGAAAATGATTTGGTCACGCTAGGCGGCTATCCGGGCGCTTTAAGAAAGCTGCTTGGCGTCTGGGTTGAGGAAATCGACAGCTTGACGCCAGAAATGCGCAATACCGTCGAAGTGGGTGAGCATTTTGGCCATATAACAGGGGGCTCCTATGAGTGTGAGCTGTTATGTGATTTGCTTCATTTAGAAGGTGCTAAGGCGATAGGCAGCTATGGCTCTGATTTTTATGCAGGCATGCCAGCGCTAACCGTCAATCGCTATGGGAAAGGCGAAGCCTATTACGTGGCGACGGTTCCGGAGCAGAGGCTGCTTAATGGTCTGGTGAAGACGCTTTGCGAGAAGCAAGGCATTCATGCACCACTTGTTGCAGAGGCCGGAGTGGAGATTGCACAGCGTCATAAAGGGGCAGAAGCGTACACCTTCGTACTAAATCATAATTCTTTTGCATCCAAGCTTGAGCTAGGAGAAGGAGCATACACCGATTTGCTGACCAGTGAGCGCTTAACTGGAGCCGTAACGATTGAGCCTTTTGGCGTCATGATTTTTCAAATCTCGACATAGGCAAGGTTTTTATAAAAGAGCCGTTTTCCTGTTCACACTGGGAAAAGCGGCTTTTTCTCTATGTTTTTCTCACTTTCCAGCGTTAGTGGACGGCCTATGAAAAGCTGAAAAATGCATAGAGGTGCAATTCGTTCACCCCGGTATTCGCAGTATTTTTCACTAATTGCCTGATGTTGCTCTAGCTGAGCGGTTCGAGCCTGCTATACACTTAGGGCACAACGAACGACGCAGCTATCTGCTGTTGCCAAAAAGCTAAGCAAGTGAGCATGAGGGCAATTGCAGCTAGCGTCGTACTAAATGAAAACAAGAAAAAGCAAAGCTGAAGGGGGAGACATAGCCTGCATGAATACCAGAAGAGGTTTTTTTCACGAGCTGATCACCAACCGCATTTTATTTCTCATGCTGCTGCCGACGATTTTATTTTTCATCATCAATTCATACTTACCGATGGTCGGCATCTATTACGCTTTCACGAGGTTCGATTATAATACGAGCTTATTCAATAGTGAATTCGTTGGGCTGGAAAACTTCAAGTTTTTATGGCAATCCGGCATTTTGACTAAACTGACCTTAAATACGATTGGCTACAATATAGCCTTCATCGGTCTTGGCAATGTGCTCGCCATCGCGCTGGCTATTCTGCTGAGCGAGCTAAAAACAAAATGGTTCAAGAAGCTAACCCAATCCGTTATGTTTTTGCCTTATTTCGTATCGTTCGTTATCCTGAGCGTTATCGTGTACAACTTGTTCAACTATGAAAGCGGATTCTTGAACACGCTGCTCAAGCAGCTCAGCATCGAGCCAGTTGACGTATACAATACCCCTTGGGTGTGGGTGCCGCTCATTATTTTGTTCTATCTATGGAAAAACCTCGGTTACAGCATGGTTATCTATCTGGCTGCTATTACAGGCATCAGCGATGAATATTATGAAGCGGCTAAAATTGACGGCGCGAACATTTTTCAGCGCATTTGGTACATTACGGTTCCCATGCTGAAAACGACATTCGTCGTCCTGCTGCTGTTCGCTCTCGGCAGCATAATGAAAGGACAGTTTGACTTGTTCTATCAATTAATTGGCAACAACGGCGTGCTCTATGATGCGACGGACATTCTCGATACGTATGTGTACCGTTCGCTGAAAGTTACGTTTGATATTGGGATGTCGACTGCTGCGGGTCTTTACCAATCGTTGTTCGGTTTCATTCTGATTATGACGGTCAACTATATTATTCGCAAAATAAACGACGAATACGCATTGTTTTAGGAGCGCGATGAAAAAGAGGCTGCGTTGCATGAAAAGCTTGGCTTCCGATCGCCATTACCCTTGAATTTCTTTAATTCTCCCCATAAGGGGGAAATTCAAGGGTAAAAGCGAACGCTCACGCTTCTCCAGCTCAACCTTTCCATTCCACTGCGCCTTTTTCATCTCCCTCCTAGGAGGGAGGAAAAAGCAGCTTAGTTGCTTACACACTCGCGCTGTACCTCTTAGTTCAAGAGCCAAGAGCTAAGAGCCAAGAGCTAAGAGCCAGGAGCTAAGAATCAAAACCAAGAGCCAAAACCAAGAAGCAACTCATTAGCGCAGTCGAACTTGCGCCGCACCTTAAGAGCCAAGAGCAAGCCCAGTAACAAATGCTTTGTCGCATTTGCATTTGCGTTATACCTTTGAGAGGCAGTGCCCTTGCCTTCGTGTACAGGCTCGTGATTAAGCAAGTACTTAAGCATATGGGCGAAGAAGCCCTAAACACAGAGATGTAAGCAGTTATAAGCGTCAAATCAATTGTTTTCTGCTGTATGAATTCGATCTTTGTGGTTCGTGTTTTAGAAGAAGGGTGTTGGTGAAGAGGGCAGAGCGGAGTAAAAGGTTTGAGCTGGAGAAGCGAACGCGTTCGCTTTTGCCCGTGGAAATTAACCGCTGGCGGTAGAGTTGAAAATTTCCACGGGCAATGGCGATCGTAAGCCAAACCTTTTACGCAGCGACGATCCTACCCTCACCAAGCGCGCACTTATTCTAATCACCGACACAAAGTGAACATGGAGGTTACTTTATGAAAATCAAAGACGACAGCTATATGCTGCTGTTCCGCATTATAGCTTTCACAGTTATTTTGCTCGCATCAATCGCTTGCTTGTTTCCGTTTCTGCTCATTGTCTCAGCTTCGTTCACTCAGAACGAATCAATTCTGCGCGACGGGTATCATTTGATCCCGCAGGTATTTTCACTCGAAGGCTACAAAACGGTACTGCGATTCCCGCAGCAGGTCATCAATGCCTACACCGTAACGATTATAACGACAGTTGTCGGTACCTTTCTCGGTCTGTTTTTCATTACGATGGCCGGTTACGTCCTGCAGCGCAAAGATTTTAAATATCGGAATTTTTTCTCCTTCTTCATTTATTTCACGACGCTGTTTGGTGGCGGCCTTGTACCGTGGTACATTATGCTGACGAAATATTTGCAGCTCACCGATACGTACGCAGTGCTCATTCTACCAGGTCTTATGACGCCGTTTCTCATTATATTGATGAAAAATTTCATCCGTTCCGCCGTTCCCGATGAGGTGACGGAATCCGCTAAAATTGACGGCGCGAATGATTTTACAATCTACGCTCGTATCGTGCTGCAATTATCGATGCCAGGCATCGCTACCGTCGGTCTATTCCTGGCGCTGGCTTACTGGAATGACTGGTTCACATCCTCGCTGTTCATTAATGACACGACGATGTACCAGCTTCAATATTATCTCTACAACATCATCAATGCGATGAGCTTCCTGTCACAGATGGGAGCAGGCACAGGCGTTTCACTCGGTGGCGACATGCCGATGGAATCGACCAAGATGGCGATGGCGATTATTGTAACGGGCCCGATTTTGTTCCTCTACCCATTCGTTCAGCGTTATTTTGTAAAAGGCTTGACGATTGGGGCTGTCAAAGGTTAGAACTGTACCAGAGTGTATAGCGGCAAGCTTGCAACTGGGGTACAGCTAACATAAATAGGTTCAACTTATAAAAGGGAGGATTCACATGATGAAGAAAAAGAGCAAAGGTTTAGTCATGCTTCTCACCGTAATGCTGCTTATGAGCATGCTCGCAGCTTGCAGCAGCGGCAATGGTGGCGGAAATACGGCAGCATCCAGCAGTCCAGCAGATGGTGGAGCAGCTACAGCATCACCAGACAATGCGCAAGCAGGCGAGAAAACGGGTATTGATACTTCCAAAAAAGTAGAATTGCAATTTTATATGCTAGGCGATGCACCGAAGGATTTGGCTATCATTCAAGACAAAATTAACGAAATGGCGCTTCAGGATTTGAATGCAACCGTCAAATTCAACTACACATCATGGACCGATTGGGAGCAAAAATATAAATTGCTGCTCGGCTCCGGTCAACAGGTTGACCTGATCTTTACAGCAGAATGGACGCAATACCAGTCCTATGCGAAAAAAGGCGCTTTCCAGCCGCTTGACAAGCTGCTTCCTGTAGCTGCGCCGAAGCTGAATGAATTTGTGCCAAAGGATATGTGGGATGCGGTTAAAATCGACAATCAAATCTTTACCGTTCCGGCAACGTACAAAGAGTATGTAACGAATGGCTTCGTATGGCGGGAGGACCTTCGTAAAAAATACAACCTTCCTGAGCCTAAAGACTTGAAAACGTATGAAGAGTATTTGGCTGGCATTAAAGCCAATGAACCGAGCATGCGTCCTATCGCACTTGGCGCAGACGTTCGCGGCAGCCTCGTGAACCAAATTCGCGATATCGAGCACAAAGCAATTGGCGCGCTGCCTTATGGTCTTGGCGTGAACTACTTTGAGCCAGGCAACATCTACACGTACTGGGGCTCGGATGAGCAAAAAGCGGATTTGGAGCTGATCCAGCGCTGGCAGAAAAACGGCTACATCCCGAAAAACGTGCTCAACATCAACGACGTTATTCAGGAGCAGCTGACAAGCGGCAAAGCAGCAACGATTTTCGGGGACAACCCGACTCGCTTCAATGATTCGGTTATTAAAGTGCAAGCGGCTCACCCGGATTGGGAGCTGAAATACTACCCATTCCCGCTTACAACAGGCATTGCAACACCAGTACATGCTATCCACAACGGCTATGCGATTCCAACAAGCAGCAAAAACGCAGAGCGTGCACTGGCATTCTATGAAAAAATGGTTACCGACAAACGCTACAACCTGTTGACTCAATATGGTGTTGAAGGCAAAAACTATGAAGTGAAAGATGGCTACTACCAAATGATCGGCGATGCAAGCTCCAACGGCTTTGCTCGTGAAGGAATGAATGGCTGGGCATGGAGAAATCCAGAGTTCATGCTGTTTGACAAAAACTATGACGGCGTAAAAGCGATCTTCGACGAGTTGGATAAAATCCAGGTTCCAGATAAATTTAACGGCTTTGCTGAAGATTACAGCACTTACCAAGCTGAGAGAGCAGCACTTGAGCAAGTGGAGAAGCAATATTTGTTCCCGCTGCAAGCTGGTCTCGTAGACAATATCGAGGAAGGCTTGAAAACATTCATGGACAAAGCGAAGCAAGCTGGACTTGAGAAAATTCAAGCCGAGTACACGAAACAATGGCAAGCTTATGTAACAGAAAAAAATATTAAGTAAGCGGCAAATCCGTGCCTGAGGCAGCTCTCGGTATAGGTGAAAAAGCGGCGGTGTGTCCCTGAGGGACATAACTGCCGCTTTTCTTATGCAATAAGAGAGGGGATTTAGATGCAGACGCTAGTCGATAGCGTAAGGTATTTGAATTCGGTTGTACAATGACAGTTAAATGATGAACAGATATTCGACCTTTTTAATCAAGCGCTTACATAACAATCTATGCTACAATGTATCTATAGTGATCCTTCTTATAACAGGTATAGAGAGGATGTTAATCATTGGAAAAAGTCAGAATTGGCATAATTGGCCTTGGAAATATGGGAACGGGACACGCCCGTTATTTGATTGAAGGAAGAGTAGAGGGCGCCGTGCTTGCGGCGGTTACAGATGTACGGCCCGAACGTTTAGAGCAGGCAGCTCAGGAGTGGGGCGCAGAACTAAAGCTGTATTCGACGGCAGAGGAGCTATTCAGCTCAGGCGAGGTGGATGCGGTGTTCATCTGCACACCGCATTATGATCATCCGCAGCAGGCAGCCGCAGCGCTGAAGGCTGGGCTGCATGTATTAATTGAAAAGCCTGCTGGCGTTTATACAAAGCAGGTTCGCGAGATGAATGAAGCGGCAGCGCGCAGCAATAAAGTATTCGGCATTATGTACAATCAACGCACGAATCCGCTGTATGCGAAGCTTCGTGATTTGATTACATCCGGGGAGCTTGGGGAAGTTCGCCGCACGAACTGGATTATTACGAACTGGTACCGCTCGCAGAGCTATTATGATTCCGGCGGCTGGCGTGCAACGTGGGCTGGAGAAGGTGGCGGCGTACTGCTGAACCAGGACCCGCATCAGCTTGATTTGTGGCAGTGGACGACAGGAATGATGCCGAAGCGCGTACGTGCTTTTTGCTCCTTTGGAAAACATCGCGACATAGAAGTGGAGAACGATGTGACGGCTTATGTGGAATATGAAAATGGAGCAACGGGTGTATTTGTCACCTCGACCTTTGAATCACCGGGTACAAATCGTTTTGAGATTTCCGGTGAACGAGGCAAAATCGTTATTGAAAATGACAAAATGACGTTCTGGCGGCTGCGCGTGTCTGAAACCGAATTTAATGCTAACTTTAAAGGCGGCTTTGGCCAGCCGGAATGCTGGAAATTTGAAATTCCGGTCAGCGATGGCGGCAATCACATGAGCATTACTCAGGATTGGGTAAATGCGATTTTGCACGGCACGCCACTGCTTGCTCCTGGCGAAGAGGGCATTAAGGGACTGGAGCTGTCCAATGCCATGCTGCTTTCCACTTGGACCGATGGATGGGTCGATCTTCCGATTAACGAGGATTTATTTTATGAAAAGCTTCAGGAGCGAATACGCAATTCGGATAAGAATAAAGATATGAACAGTTATGAGACGCTGGATGTTAAAGGCACCCACTAACAACTAACTTATAAGCAAGCGAGAGGGAGGCAATATTTTATGTCAACAGCAAATGGAATGAATTATGCCCCGAAAGGCAAGGCAAAGCCAGTAGTTAATGAGGGAGAATTTGTATTCGCGGCCTTGTCGCTGGATCATGGACATATTTATGGCATGTGCAATGGTCTTCGGGAGGCGGGGGGCACACTCAAGTGGGTTTATGATCCAGACCCGAAGAAGGTAGAAGCATTTGTGCGCACCTATCCTGAGGTCCGCCCGGCGGAATCGAAGCAGCAAATTTTGCAGGATGCGGAAGTGGTGCTCGTTGCAGCAGCGGCGGTTACGAATTTACGCGGCCCGCTTGGCGTCGAGGTTATGCAGCATGGCAAGCATTATTTTACCGACAAAGCACCGTTTACGACGCTTGAGCAGTTGGCTGAGGCGCGTAAAGTAACGGCGGCTACAGGCAAAATTTACGCCGTTTATTACAGCGAGCGCCTTCATGTGGAATCCGCAGAATTCGCCGGGCAGCTCGTGAAGGACGGGGCTATTGGCCGTGTGCTGAATGTATTAGGCCTCGGACCGCATCGTTTGAATGCAGCAGCTCGGCCTGATTGGTTCTTCAATAAGGAGCAGTACGGCGGCATTATTTGTGATCTTGCCAGCCATCAAATTGAACAGTTTCTATATTTCGCAGGCTGCAAGGATGCGACGGTGCAATCCAGCAAAATAGCGAATTACAATAATAAGCAATACCCAGAGCTTGAGGACTTTGGTGACGTTACGATGATTGGGGACAATGGGGCTACGCATTATTCTCGCGTGGACTGGTTTACACCGGATGGCTTGTCTACTTGGGGAGATGGGCGGACGATTATTCTCGGCACAGAAGGCTATATCGAGCTGCGCAAATATGTCGATTTGACGAGAGGCGGCAGCGATCATTTGTTCCTCGTGAATGGAGAAGGCGAGCAAAAAATTGATGTGAAGGACAAGGTAGGCTTCCCATATTTTGGAGCGCTTATTCTTGATTGCTTGAATGGCACGGAGCTAGCGATGACGCAGGCGCATACGTTTAAAGCGGCAGAGCTTAGCTTGCAGGCGCAATTGCAGGCTGTCCGGGTCGAGTAGGGAAAGAGCGGAGGGAGTAAACGCACAATACGGTTCGAGGAAGGGAGAAGCGTGAATCGATGATGAAATTGTCTGTATTTACGGTAGCAACACCCGAGCTGGGCCCCGAGGAGCTGGCGGCAGCGGCGCATGAGGCAGGAATTCATGCTGTAGAATGGCGTTACAAGGAAGCGCCCGATGCGACTGTGGCGAGTCAAGAGCCTTCTTTCTGGGGTAACAACCTCTGTACGATTTTCCCCTCGGGCGGAGATGAAATGCTGGATCGCTTCGGAAAGGCGGCGGCTGATCATGGACTGATCTCGCTTAGCCTGACGCCATATCTTACCGCTGGCGATTTGGAGACTACCGAGCAGGTGCTGAAAGCGGCGAAGCGGGTCGGTGCTTCCTTTATCCGGGTAGGTGTTCCGTTTTATGACCGCACGAGGCCGTTCGGCGAGCTGTTCACGCTGGCACGGACGTATTTGAAGCAAACGGAGGAGCTGTGCCGTAAGTATGGCGTTAAAGGCTTAGTCGAGACCCATCATCAGACGATTGCGGCAAGCGCCTCCGCGGCTTATCGGCTATGCGAAGGGCTGGACCCGGACTGTATTGGCGTACTCTACGATCCCGGCAACATGGTTTACGAAGGCTTTGAAAACTATCGGATGGGACTAGAGCTGCTAGGTCCATATTTGGCACATGTGCATGTGAAAAATGCGAGCTGGCAGGCTGGCCCAGAGGAAACAGATGGCAGCATTAACTGGAAGGCGGACTGGACGGGACTAGCTAAAGGGATCGTGCCATGGAAGCAAATCATTGAGGATTTGCAGGCTGTCGGCTACGACGGCTATCTCGGCATCGAAGATTTCAGCAAGGAATTTGCGGAGTCGCCAGACATGCTGCGTCATTTTGTCCGATATATTAACGGACTACAGTCCAGCAGCTAAAATGATTGATTTCAGCTATCAAATCCAAACACCGCTGGAGCCTATTTTTCATTCGCATACCTATTATGAGGTTTATTATTTTCATGAAGGAAAATGCAACTATTTGATAGGCGATCAAATTTATCATATGCAGCCGGGCGATTTGATGATATTGTTTGGCATGACGCTGCATTGCGCCAAAATCGACCCATCGGTTCCTTATGTGCGTTCGATTGTTCATTTCGAGCCTTCGCTGCTGCGTCCGCTGCTGGAGCTGCCGCAGGCACTTAATGTGATGGAGCCGTTTGAGGAGCTGCGAAATCATCGCCTGCGGCTCAGAGGCGAGCATAAGGAAGAGGCTGAGCGGCTTCTGGCTCTAATGCAGGTGCATCAGCAGCGGGGAGATGCGATAGGCAGCAATCGTCTGTTGCTTGCCTTCGTTGATTTATTGTATTTTATTTTTGGTTTATGCGAGCAGCCGCTGAGGGAACGGCAAGAGTTTTCTACGGAAAAGGAACAGACGGTGCAGCGCATCATCTCCTTGCTGGAGCACAGCTATACGGACGATTTGCATATGGATCAGCTAGAGGAAAGGCTTCATCTAAGCAAGTCGTATATCGCCAGGCTGTTTAAGGATGTGACGGGTGTAACGGTGTTTCACTACGTATATCGAAGACGGATTAATGAGGCGAAAATCATCTTTTTGATGGAGCCGTCCGTCACGGTAACAGAAGCTTGCTATCGTCTTGGTTTTAAGCATCTGGCCCATTTCAGCAGAATGTTCAAACAATTCGTCGGTGTATCGCCAGAGCAGTTCAAGCGGCGCGAGACGCAAGGCTAATCGTGAATATAAGGGGAATGATTAGGATGAAGCTGGAACGTGGTCAGAAGCTGTTGTTTATTGGGGACTCGATTACGGATTGCGACCGAAACAAGCAGGATGGCGAGGGACTGTTCGGCGCCCTTGGCAAAGGTTACGTTGCTCAGGTGGATGCGCTGCTGCAAGCGGTATACCCGGAGCTTGGCATTCGTGTAGTGAACATGGGAACAAGCGGGCATACGGTTCGTGATTTAAAAGCGAGATGGCAGGAGGATGTAACGGATAAGAAGCCGGACGTGCTTTCGATCATGATCGGCATAAATGACGTATGGCGCCAATATGATACGCCGTTCATTAAGGAATGGCATATCTATTTGGAGGAGTACGAGCAGACGCTGCGCGAGCTGGTTGCGAGGGCGAAGCCAATTGCCGAAAGCGGCATCGTGCTGATGACACCATTCTTTCTGGAGAGCAATGAGCAGGATGCGATGCGCCGCACAATGGACGAATATGGCGCTGTTGTACGCCGTATTGCAGATGAAACGGGCTGTCTGTTCATTGATACACAGGCGGCATTTAATAAGGTGCTGGCCCATCTCTATTCCGCTACTTTAGCGTGGGATCGCGTGCATCCGACGGCAGCAGGCCATATGGTGCTGGCGAGAGCTTTTTTGCAGGCAATGGATTTCGATTGGACGAAATAAAACAGGCTGAAGCCTGGAAGCTTATCCGCTGCGGATAAGCTTCTTTTGATTTTAATGCTGCATAAGTTGTCTGAAATAATAAACATGTTGCAAAAACTAATGTCATTAGCTATTATAAAACTAATTACATTAGTTTTTGTGCAACCCGTGCAAAATAACGAGGAGTGATGCATCGTGAGAATGACTAGACACCAGCATATTTATCAGTTAACCTACTTGCCTTATGTATTTCCTGTAAATTGCTATTTGATCGAAGAAGAGGACGGCTTGACGCTGATTGATGCAGCACTGCCGAATAATGCTGAAGCGATTATGCAGGCAGCACGCAAGCTCGGCAAGCCGATTGTGCGTATCGTACTGACTCATGCGCATGATGATCATATCGGCGCGTTAGATAAACTCAAAGCACAGCTGCCGAATGCAGTCGTAGCGATATCGGCGAGGGACGCGCGATTGCTGCGAGGAGACCGCTCCTTGGAGCCGAGTGAGCCGACGACCCCGATTAGAGGCGGCGTACCGAAAAATGTAGCCACGAAGCCGAATTTGCTGCTTCAGGATGGTGATCGTATCGGCTCACTGCTGGCGGTTGCAGCACCGGGACATACGCCGGGTTCCATGGCCTTTCTCGATACTAGGGGTGGAGAGCTAATTGCTGGCGATGCCTTTCAACGGCGTGGCGGCCTTGCGGTCAGTGGACAAATGCGTCCGTTGTTTCCATTTCCGGCATGGGCTACCTGGAATAAGCAGCAGTCGCTGCTTAGTGCCCAGCGCTTGCTAGCGCTGAAACCGTCCTTGCTGGCAGTCGGACATGGCAATCTGCTTGCCAGCCCTGTGGCTGCAATGGAGCAGGCAGTCAAAGTGGCTGAACGCAAGCTCGCTGTTTCTATGGTACATTAGAGGAAATATCACACTGATATTATAAATGCCGATTAAATAACACTGATCTCACAACAGCAAGGAGAAGATGATATGTCGCCAAGAATAGGCTTGGATGTACCGACGATTGTTCGGACGGCCGCAGAAATTGCTAATACGCAAGGGCTCGAAGCGGTAACGATGGCATCGCTTTCGCAGAAGCTGGGCATTCGCTCGCCCTCCTTATACAATCATATAGACGGATTAGGTGGAGTGAGGATGGCTCTCGCGATTTATGGCTTGCGCGAAATGAACGAGCAGATGAATAAGGCGGTAGAAGGTCTGACAGGAGAAGACGCCGTTTATGCGGCGAGCAAAGCCTATATTTCTTTTGCCCGCTCGAATCCGGGTGTTTATGAGGCGACAGTTCCGTCTCAATCACAGGATAATGCTGAATTTAAATCAGTTAGCGAGCAACTGATCGGGCTCATTATTAATTTGCTGGATAGCTACAAATTAAAGCATGAGACGGCAATTCATATCGTTCGCGGCTGGCGCAGCCTGCTGCATGGATTTAGCTCAATTGAGCAGAAGGGCGGCTTCGGTATGCCCTACCAATTGGATGAATCCTTGCAGCTTGTGCTGCAAACGTATTTGTCTGGGATTCGACAAATATGTATTGAAGAGTAACATCTTCATTCTATTCGCAGAATGTCTACCTAATCTCGTTTCTGAATAAATATTTTCTTCCTTATACAATATAACAATAAGCATACGAAAAAGACAGTCAAGTGCAGGGACATTGTCCATAACTATTTGGAGCAGTTCGCTATCATTTAGACCTATTTCGAATAGAGGTTGAACATGCTTCATTGGAAACCATTTTTGTTAACCACGAGAATAAAGAATAAAAAAATAAAAATCCTTTTGCATAAAATGGTTTTCCTGATTGTAAGTATGAGGGAGGAACCTATTTTTCCAGAAGGGAGAGGGCTGTCCATTACGAAGCAACAGCTGCCGCGAAGCTCGCTATTGTCTATTGGAGGAATGCTGCTTCCTCTTGTCATTCACGGCATTCATTTGCTGCTGCCCCTGCTGTTGACTGGAAGTATAGCAATGGAAAGCAGCATGCATAGGCATCACGATGAGGCGGCCAGCTCGGGAGCAGATTGGGTGGGCTTGCTGCTAAGCGGGATTACGGCTATTTCTGTCATTGTCACAATCATTTATTTGTACCGCATTTGGACTAGCAAAACCTGCAGCAAAACGAACGCATGGCTGTACACGGGCATTTCCGTTGCGTGCTTCGCGCTCATCGCCGCAACCTTATAAGGCAAGTGGGAAGGCTCGAAGCCAAATAGCGGCTGGAGCTTTCTCTTTTTTTTGCAAAAATCTTCTGTTGCGCTTCCTGTTGAATTTTGCTCTAATGAAAGTAACGTAAATGAATGAACGCTCTTCGGGAAAATGGAGTGATTCGAAAGGAAGCAGCAGAAGATGGAAACGAAAGCCCGGTTGCATAAATTTGGCATGCAAATGACTCCTCGTGTATGGTATAACGCCAAAATTGATGTGGGCGCCTCCCTATTATTCAGCTTGTTTAATGTCGTGCTTAACCAGTTTTACATGCCGTTTGCAATACAGCAGGGAGCGACGAACTTTCAAGTAGGGCTATTGTCCGCTGCTCCGGCGATCGGTCTTATATTCTCGCCGCTGTGGGCGAACTGGATCGAGAAGAGCAACAATCCGAAGCCATTTGTGATTATTCCTAATTTAATTGGCAGGCTGCTTTTACTGCTCCCGGCGTTGTTTGCTTATCCTTCAGTGTTCGTGGCAACAGCGCTTATTTTTCAAATTTTAATGGGTATTCAGGCCCCGGCATATGCAGCATTAGTATCCCGCATGTATCCGCCAGATGTAAGAGGCAGGCTGATGGGCTATGTGAGAGTGGCCATGGGAGCCATTATGATCCCGCTTGCTTATTTGGTCGGAAAATGGGCAGATGCGTCCGGTACGTCGTGGCCACTCGTCTGTGCAGCAGCGGCAGGAACATTGTCTGTATTGCTGTTTCAAACGCTGCGTCTGCCGAAAATCCCTTTGAAAAAGGTGGTCGCTCCGGGAGCAGCCGTAACGCGCTTCTCGCTGCGGGATCAGTGGAAGCTCGTGTTGGGCAATAAGAAGCTGGCTGTACTGCTGGCGGCAACATCACTTACGGGCTTCGGCAACATGCTGTCCATTCCGCTTTATCAAATTATTCAGGTGCAGGTGCTTGAACTAAGCAATGTGCAGATTGGATATGCGCGAGTCGCCTATTTTATCGGATTGCTGGTCACCTATTTTATTGCGGGCTGGATGATTGACCGCTTTGATATCCGCTATACGATATTGGGCGGCATTGCTGCCTATGCCATCGTTCCGATGCTCTATGGATTTATAGGTACCTATCCTGCTGTTATCCTCGGCAATGGCATTCAGGGAATTGGCGAAGCGATCTGGGATATCGGCATTTTGGCTTATATTTTTAGGCTCGCTCCCGGCCGGGAGGCGGTCGTATTCGGTATCCATCTGATGCTGTTTGGCATCAGAGGCACGCTTGGGCCATTGCTGAGCGCAGGTTTGTCAGATAGTGTGCCTCTCAGTACGCTGCTGATCGGGGCTGCTATTTTTGGCTGTGTCGGGACACTGATTTTCATAATCGGCAACCGCAAGCGGACGGGAACGCCGCTAGCAAACGGTATTACGCCAGGAGAGTAAAAAAACAGGCGGCAGGACGGTTGTCCTGCGTGAATATTAGAGAACGCTTACAATCAGGGTGGGATACGGCTGAAAATCATGTATAGGAGGAAAACAACAATGACAGATGGTTTTCGATTTGATTTCGGTATTGGAGCCGCGAGGGATGGACATGTGAAGGTAACGGACTCTACGTTGTACGAGCCAGGCAGAGGCTATGGCTTCAGCTCGGTGACGAAGGTGACGGCGAAGCGCCGGGAGGAAGCAGAGGGCATGGGCAGCGATTTCTGCATTCCTTTGGAAACTTCTTTTTTGCTAGATGTCGAAAATGGTGTCTACACCGTGAATCTATTAATTGGCGATGCCATAACCGTTACAGAGACGACGATTAAAGCGGGCTGTGGTCGGCTCGTTGCCCAGCGCTTAAGGACGATAGCGGGCGAGTTTATTCGCTACAGCTTCGCGTTGTCGGTAAGAGACGGTCAAATCCGCTTGGCCTTTACGGGATTGGCGCCGCGCATTAATGCACTCGAGGTGCTCTGCTCCAACCATACGCCGACTATTTTTCTTGCCGGGGATTCAACGGTTACGGATCAGCCGGAGGATGGTTATCCTTATGCAGGCTGGGGCCAAATGCTGCCCAAATGGTTTAAGCAGGACGCAGCCATTGAGAACAGGGCGGTATCTGGTCGCAGCTCAAAAAGCTTCATTGGAGAAGGGCGACTCGATGAGATTTTTCAATGGATGAAGCCGCGCGACGTGCTGTTGATCCAGTTTGGCCATAATGACCAGAAGCCGGATGAGGAGCGACGCACGGAGCCTTTTACCACTTATAAGGAATATTTAAAGCGATACATAGACGGGGCTCGGCAGCGCGAGGCGCTTCCTGTGCTGGTGACTTCCGTACAGCGGCGATTTTATGAAGCAGATGGTAGTCTTGTCGATACGCATGGCGAATATTTGATTGCTATGAGGGAGCTTGCCGAGGAGGAAAACGTACCGTTAATCGACTTGGCGGAGGAAAGCCGCAGGCTGTTTGAGGGACTTGGTCCAGAAGCAACGAAATCTTTATTTATGTGGGCGGCCCCAGGCGAGTTTATCAATTTCCCCAATGGCGTAGAGGACAATACGCATTTTCAGGAGCGCGGTGCGCTGCAAATTGCCGGCCTAGTGGTCGAGCAACTGAAGCAATTGAGGCTGGGAGCTATACAGGTCTCGTTTCGCTAAGCGTTGTTAGCGCGAAGTGAGCTTTGCACATTCAGCGGACGTTCAGTGGGCATTCATACGGTGTTCATAATGGTTTGATAAGCTGAGCTTGTACAATCAAGCAAGGCTTATTGAAAGGAAGCGAACCTTTATGAAAAATTGGAAAACAATACTAAGTACGATTCTCATAACAGCCACCTTGGCTGCATGCAGCGCCAATCAGACAGCGACAAATGCGACTGTTGCCGCGGGCACGGAAGCGGCCGCTTCGCAGAGTGGCACACAAGCGGATGCCGGTGCTAACCAAGCGCAGGGCGGTTCGGGTCGAGGCGACATGATGATGGGAGGCACAATGGGCAAGATCAAATCTATTGATGGGCAGACTATTACGCTCTTCAAATCGTCCTTTACGCCAGGTGACCGCCAAGGAGGCGGCACACCTCCAGCGCAAGGAGATGCACAGCAAGGTGAAGCAGGAGCGGCACCAGATGGAACTCAGCCGGAGCCGCCAGCACAGGATGGTGGACAAGCTGCTCAAGGACAGGGCGGTGGCCGGATGAATATGGAGAACATGTTCAGCGAGGAGACAGTGGAAGTGACGGTGACCGATGCGACAACGATAACGGCCATTTCCTTCGAAAACAATCAGCGCGTTGAAACGGCAAAGACGCTTTCCGACTTGAAAGCCGATGACATTGTCACCTACACGGTAACCGATGGCACACAGAATGCGGCGACGATTCAAATCGGCGGCATGATGGGTGGAGGAATGGGTGGAGGCCGTCCAGGCGGCCAAGGCGCAGGTGGTGGTACAGGTACAGCGGGCCAAGGCTCTGATGCTGCGGCGGAAGCAGCTCCTACAGCAACTTCATAAGGTCATTGTAACCAAACAAAGGAAAGAGCGGCCATAATGGCTGTTCTTTCCTTTGTTTGCGTAAGAATAATAGCCAAACTAACGGAATAGATTTTGTTATATTGAGTCAAGACGCTAACATCTTTGCTCACAAAGGGTGGAATCTGATATGTATTCAAAAAAATCATATATGAATTCCGTTGACTCTCTTACGATAGCGACGTTCCGGGCGCTTGTGGAAGCGATTGTGCCCAATACTCCTGCGCTTGCCATGTACGGAGCAGAGCAAGCGGCCGGCGCGGTAGATTTGCACATACATGAGTATATGATTTGGGAATTGGATCATAGTCTTTCCCTGTTTTTAGGCACACATCTTACTATCATTACGCTAGCTGCTCCAACAGCTCAATTGCTTAATTCAGGTGCTGTCGAGCTTGTCACTTCCGGACGGGCGCAGCATGCTCCAAACCACGCGATTTGGGGAAGTAGTCCTTATGCCGCGCTTTCTCCTATCGACAGAATTCGGGTTCTGGCAATGCTTGAACAGCTTGATGTTGATCTTGGAGTTTTGCAGCCTCCGTATCAGTATAACGGTGGAAATGTCCGATTTATAGTCGATTTTCTAACTAGGCAAACGATGTTTGGCAATTACTCGGAGTGGTCCGCCTACGGTAAGACGCGGCTCGTCACGCCCACCGAGCGAAGATTGGAATATTTTCCGATTAGTTGGAAGCAGGTCGGCTATCCAGGCGTCGTCCCGGGTTATCGGGCGCTGCTAGGTTATAAGCTGACCATCGTTCGAGAGGGAGGGAAATCCACCATTGTATGATGCCGATGTCATCGTAATTGGATCAGGCGGCGGCGGAGCTGTCGTCGCCAAGGAGCTCGCGGAGGCTGGGCTGCAAGTATTGGTGCTTGAAGCTGGCCCGTGGTATGGCAATAAAAACTGGGAAAAACCGAACAGCGAACGTGGTGGGGAATGGAGCTCCAGCTACAATGATTTGGATGTGGGCCTCTATAAAAAGCTTTACAATGGGTACGAGAACAATATGAATGATGTAGTGTCCGGCGTGTTCCGCTTCGGTCCGGCAGACCGGAGGCGCACACCTTGGCACCGAGTTATGCGCCAGAAGGGAGATATCTGGCAGCTATCCGGAGTTGGCGGAACGACCCAGCATTATTGGACGCAGTCGCCAAGGGCTTTTCCTATCGCGGTTGATGGGATTTGGCCAATCAGCTATCAAGAGCTGATCCCTTATTACGAGAAAGCCGAAGCTACTTTACCTGTCCAGTTTGCACCGACAACTCCGAAAGAAGAGCTTTTTTACTATGGAGCTAAAAAAGCAGGCTGGCATCTCATACCAACACTCAATGTGACAACACCGGGTTATCGCCCGAACCCCAACGCGATTCTTCCAACAAATGAACATCTAATGGACCCTAATTATTCATTGGACCAATTATCGCACATGGAAGGATGCACCTTGAAGGGGAACTGTGTCAACGGGTGCTCGGTCGGGCCTTCAGTAGATAAAATCGCCAAGAGAAGCACTCTCGTCAGCTATATTCCTCTTGCCCTCAAAACCGGCAACGTTGCCATTCGTCCTAATTCCTTCGCGATAAAAATTTTAACAGAGCAGGATCCCAAAGAAGGGCTCCGTGCAACAGGCGTACAATTTCGAGACACATGGACAAGGGAAATCGGAGAGTTGAATGCCAAAACCGTCGTCATGGCCGCAGGCTGCATCGAATCTCCGCGTCTGTGGCTAAATTCTGGACTGCCCCATAATGCTTGGGTAGGAAGAGGCTTGACGAATCATTGCTTCGACTGGGTTTCAGGCGTTTTTGATGAAAAGGAACTAATGAGCATACTGGGCATGCCTTCCGTCTATCCCTATATGGGACACACTTCGGGAGCCAGAGTTGATATTCCGGGAACGGGGATTTTTCAGGTATCCTGCCTGAGCCCGGGTTTAATGTCTTATTTGACTTATGGCTTCAGCGAGGCAGGTTTTAATGGCCTAAACCTTCCCGAACCTGGAGCGCCATGGGATATTCACGGCCGGATTGTTGGTCCTCAATTGAAAGAGCTCATGAGAAATTATACTCGAACGATGACGATGCTGCTCCTCACGGATGATGAAACGCTTTACCACAACAGGGTAGAGGTGGACCCACTTCTGAAGGACGAGAATGGACCGATTCCAGTTGTTCATTATGTTCCAAGCATAAAAACGCTGCAAAGGCGTGATAAGTTGGCCAGATATGCTGCCGAGACGCTGAAGCAGGCAGGAGCCAAAACGATCATTCGCTCGGATACGCCATTTAGTTTTATGCTTCATATTGAGAGTACCATGCGAATGGGATACGTTACGGATACGAACTGCGAGGCGATGCAAGTCAAGCGATTATTCATTGCTGATAACAGCGTGCACTTCAACGGCATCGGCGGACCGAATCCGACTCTTACTACACAAGCGCTGGCCACACGAACGGCCGAAAAGATTTTTAATAATTATTTTGTATAACGCTCAAATCTGCGTACACAACCTAGAATTGGCAGAAAGCGCTGCTTTAAATGCAAGAGACCCTGGGGAGCTAGCTCCCCAGGGTCTCTTGCATTTAGAAATATCTATCAGCCAATGAATTGCGCGGCCTGTTGCTCCGCTTGCTGCTCTGCCAAGAGCAACTGCTCCCGCACTTTGACAACCTCGCCGATAATAATTAACGCGGGGTTGCTGAGCTGTATGGAAGCGGCCAGATGATGAATATGCTCAAGCGTGCCAGTAAAGGTGCGCTGCCTTGAGGTGGTGCCTCGTTCAATAAGCGCAACAGGTGTCGTAGCTGCTTTCCCGTGCTTCAGCAGTTCCTCGCGAATGGCGCCAAGCTGGCTGACGCCCATATATATAGCTAAAGTATCTACGCTGTGTGCGAGGAGATCCCAGCGTACAGGAGCCTTATCCCCATGACAGCGCGTACCTGTGACGCAGGCGAAGGATGACGCATGCTCTCGGTGTGTAAGCGGAATATTCGCGGTTGCCGCTGCTCCAATGGCGGACGTAATACCAGGAATTACCTCATAAGGAATGCCATGCTTGGAAAGCTCCAGCGTTTCCTCGCCGCCGCGTCCGAAGATGAAGGGGTCGCCGCCCTTTAGCCGAACGACATTTTTTCCTTGGTTGGCATATTGTACAAGCAGTTTATTTATTTGCTCCTGCGGTATAGCATGGGCGTTCGGTGCTTTGCCGCAATAGATGAGCTCGACGTTTTTGCTGGCATAATCGAGCAGCTCAGTTGTAGCAAGCCTGTCATACAAAATAATATCAGCCGACTGGATGCGCCGCATGGCTTTTACAGTAATGAGCTCGGGATCGCCTGGACCTGCTCCGACAATATAAACCGTACCTGGTGCTTGCTTCATCATAGACCACTTCCTTTGGCGACAATTGCTTCAACTGCTGCTGGCTCGGATTTTAACTGTGCTTTAACGTCTGCAGCTTGGTTTTTCGGCGAAGAATGGGACAAATACAGCATCATCCCTGTGAACACTGCACCGCCTATAAAGTTGCCGACGAGTACGGGGATTTGATTCCATACCCACCAATCAGAAAGGCTGACATGCGCGCCAAACAGCATGCCTGCGGGAATGACGAACATATTAACGACGGCATGTTCAAAGCCTTGGGCGAAGAAGATGACGATTGGCAGCCACATCGCAATGATTTTGGCGCCCGTCGATTTGGAGGTCATGGCCATTACAATGCCAAGGGTTACCATCCAGTTGCACAAAATGGCTTTAATAACAACGAGCATCATGCCCTCATACCCCATATGCTTGTAGCCAATGGTTTTCGTTTCGCTAAGCTGTATAATCATTTGAATGAGCGGGTTGCTCATATCGGTGAACATTTTCGTAATGACTAAACCATACAACAGCGCATAGGCTGCGCAGCCTATGAGGTGTCCAGCGATCACCCAAATAAAATGGGACAGCATTCGGGATACGCTCGTTCTGCGGGCATGAACAGCTAGCGGAAGGAGTGCAAAGCTGCCAGTAACAAGCTCCAATCCAAGGAGAACAATGATAACGAACCCGGCTGGAAATACGAGAGCGCCTGCAAGACCAAGTGAGGTTTGGCTCGTTGCTGTAAACGCAAGCGTTGTGGCAAAAGCCAAAATCGCTCCCCCGAGAAACCCGCGAACGAGCATTTGCAGCGTGCCGGCATTTGCTTTTGCCGCCCCGGTATCAATCATAGCGTCTAATACTTCTGCGGGTTTAATGTAGGACATAATGGTTTCTCCTTAAGATTAACAATGGCATAACTTGCTCAACTTGCTCTCTATTATAAAAGTAAAACGATGATATTAGGAAATCAGTAATATTTATAAATGGTATTAATTTAAATTAAAGCGTTATATAGATAGCGCCGTCCTCTGGATCAATTTCGGTGTCAAAAGTCATTACACAGCCATCATCCGGCTCCTTGACCAATCCGCTTTGGAGGTCAACCTTCCAGTCATGCAGTGGACAATGGACAACTGTACCGCAGACCATGCCTTCGGATAATAGTCCGCCCTTATGCGGACAACGATTTTCAATAGCCAGCACACTGCCGTCCTCAAGACGGAATAATGCAAGGTCCGTCTCCTTCACACGCACGGTGCGCGAGCCGCGAATATCAATATCAGATAATTTCCCAATCAGCAGCTTGCTCATATTTATTCCCTCCTGATGTTAAACCGGCAGCGGGCCGGAAATCGGTTCGAAGTTTTTACGCAATTCATCATTATCAACAATTTCTTTCCATGGGTCTGTCGTCACACTGAGTGCTTTCTGTACACGCTCCATTAGCGCGAGGCGGTCTTCCTGCTTCTCCAACGCTTTCTTCACTGTATCAAGACCGACACGGTCGATCCAGTGTGCGGTCCGCTCATTCCACTGTCCTGTTTCGCGGTAGTATTGCAAGTAAGCACTCGTCCATTCCATAACCTCTTCTTCTGTTTTTACCGTAGTCAGCAGGTCACAGGCTCTTACCTTTACGCCAGCATTACCGCCCACATGAATTTCCCATGCTCCATCAATAGCTACGACGCCCAAATCTTTAATCGTTGCTTCCGCACAGTTGCGGGGGCATCCTGATACCGCCAGCTTGAACTTCGCTGGAGCGTTCAGTCGCTCAAAAGCTTTTTCCAGCTTAATGCCCATAGCCATCGCATCCTGTGTGCCGAAGCGACAGAACGTATTGCCGACGCATGTTTTGACGGTGCGGAGCGTCTTTCCGTAGGCGTGGCCCGATGCCATCTCCAGCTCCTCCCACATTTTTGGCAAATCTTCTTTCTTTACACCGAATAAGTCAAGGCGCTGACCGCCTGTAAATTTCACCAGCGGCACATTGAATTTCTCTGCTACCGAAGCGATTTTAATCAAGTCTGCTGGAGTCGTCACGCCGCCATAAATACGTGGGACAACGGAATAAGTGCCATCCTTCTGAATGTTGGCATGATAACGTTCATTCGTGAAGCGGGACTCCTTCTCATCGACATATTCCTCTGGGAACAGCATACCTAGATAGTAGTTGAGGGAAGGGCGGCACTTGGAGCAGCCTTCTTTGTTATTCCAATCGAGCACATGCATCACTTCTTTGACCGTCATCAGACGCATGCTTTGGATTTGTTCGACGATTTCATCACGGCCAAGCGATGTACAGCCGCAAATTCCTTCCTTCGCCGATTCACCGACCTTATCACCTGCGTAGAAATGCAGCAGTCCTTCGACGTCAGCCTTGCAGCCGCCGCAGGATGCGGACGCCTTCGTGCAGGCTTTTAGCTCCCCAAATGTATGGCAGCCTTTATTAAGGACCGCATCGCCAATGGCACCTTTAGTGACGCCATTGCAGCCGCAGACGATTTCATCATCGGGCATATTTTCCAGACGGCTTGCACCGCCACCTGACTTGCCAAGCAGATCGCTCGAAATGCCGAGCAGCAGTTCTTTCTCGCGGCCTTCAATCGAATCTCCGCTTTTAATGGAAGCAAACAACGAAGCGCCATCTGCTGTGTCTCCGAATAATACTGCACCAACCAGCTTGCCGTTCCGTATAACGAGCTTTTTATAAGTGCCTGCCACATCATCTTGAATCCGCATGGCGCGTGAGCCTTCGGTCTCAACAAAGCGCCCCGCTGAAAAAACATCGACGCCGGAAACCTTTAGCTTGGTGGAAGTTACCGATCCGGCATAACCAGCCGTTTCCACGCCAGCAAGACGTTTCGCAAGCACTGCGCCTTGCTCATACAATGGAGCCACAAGGCCGTAAGCAACGCCTCTATGCTCGACACATTCTCCGAGTGCGGATACATGAGGGATGTTCGTATTCATAAAATCATCGACGAGTATGCCGTTGTTATAGTCAATACCGGAGCTTTTAGCCAAATCGACATTCGGACGAATACCGACCGCCATCACGATTAGGTCAGTAGCCAAGTGGCTTCCATCGGTAAATTGCAGCTCCTTGACTCTGCCGCGGCCTGTGATAGAAGCAGAGTGCTTGCTTAATAAAAATTTCATGCCTTGCGCTTCAAGCTCCTTTCTCAGCATGAGCGAGGCCGCTTCATCAAGCTGTCGTTCCATAATATAAGGATGCTTATGAATGACCGTGACTTCCATACCGAGGTTGAGCAAGCCGCGGGCAGCCTCCAAGCCGAGCAGGCCAGCGCCGATAACGGCTGCTTTTTTGTACGTTTTTGCAGCACTGAACATTTTCTCGCAATCTTGAATGTCACGGAAGGCAATGACGCCTTCTTTGTCTGCGCCGGGAATAGGGAGCATAAAGGCTTTGGAGCCTGTTGCGATAATCACTTCATCATAAGAGACTTCCATACCGCTGTCGGAAATAACAACCTTGCGCTGCGTATCGATCTTCTTGATCGTCTGATTCGTGTGAAGCGTAATGCTGTTCTCCTTGTACCAATTCCAATCATTAATAATGATATCTTTAAGCTCGGTACTGCCCGCGAGTACGGTGGACAACATAATACGATTATAGTTAGGGTGCGGCTCCGCACCGAAAATCGTGATTTCGTAAGCGTCTGGGGCGAGCTTGAGCAAATGCTCGATTGCACGGACACCTGCCATGCCGTTGCCGATAAGGACTAATTTTTTAGAGTCTGTCATAATGGTTCTCTCCTCTCAAATAGGGCAGCTCTGTCTAGGGAAATATAAAAAGCCTGATTTCGCTGCCAAGGACACAATTGTGCTTCCCTTGGTAGAACGAAACCAGGCTCCATTGCCGGTTCAATCGAATACGCCATTGTACTCGTGAAAAACGTTATAGTTGATAGTGCTACTATACACTGGATTTTTATATTGTGTCAATATAGCTTACGCGAATTGTTGTATAATTTGAGGTGTCGACAAATTAAAGGTCTTTGTGTTATAAATATTCACAACAGTTAACTAGGAGGGGGCGCTCCTGAATGCGTTCTTTATTACTAATTGAACATAAAGCAGTCGAGCGGGAGCCTAAACAACAGAAAAACCAGGCAGACCGTGATATAAGCAGCCTTTTTCCAGAAGCTATATTGGAATCCAGCGGTTACTTTGTTTTGTATGGCAGCAGCGAGGAGCTTGCGCGCAAGCATATGACTCAAGCGGATGCGGTAGTATTAAATCTCCCATTAAACGACGTAAAGTATTGGGGCACTAAGCTGCTAGGTTGGAAAAAGATTCCGATGCTTTGGTGGTGCAGTGCCGAAACCGCAACGCTTTCGAATGCTTTTTGCGAGGATGATCTTCCGGTGGATGGCATCATTACGCCGCTTATGAGCGAGCAGGAGCTGCATTGGGCATTCCATTTTGGCGCCAAGCAATGCAGCGAGCGTCAGCAATGGCATATGGAGCGCCAGCAGCTGGAGGGCCGTCTGGAAGAACGGAAATGGATCGATATGGCCAAGGGTATTTTATGCGACATCAAAAAAGTTTCCGAAGCGGAGGCTTATGACTTGCTGCGCAAGCAGGCGATGAATGAACGCAAACGACTCGTGGATGTAGCAACATCCATTGTGAAGGTATATCAGCTGCTGCAGGAGCAAAAATAAGGGGGAGTACCAATGATCACCAATCTACTGAAGGAAGTCGGGCGCGGCAAAAGGGGAGCGCGTGATTTGACCTATGCTGAAGCGGTGCAAGCAGCCGAATGGATTGTGAATCTGGAGGCGACTCAGGCTCAGATTGGCGCTTTTTTTATGGCGGAGCGGATTAAAATGGAAAGCGTTGAGGAGCTTGAAGCGTTCGTTAACGTGTGCCGGAGCCAGGCCCGCCGCGAGCATGTGCAGGAGGGGATAGACTGTGCAGGACCATATGACGGCAGGAAAAAATCATTTTACGCCACATTCGCGACCTCCTTCGTCTTAGCGGCGGCTGGATTACCGGTTACGCTGCACGGCACTGCTTCGCTTCCTCCCAAATGGGGCATTACGCTGCAGGATCTGCTGTTTGAGCTGGGTATAGATCCGAAGCAGCTTTCACAGGAGGCATCACTTGCAGCTGCTAGGGAGACGGGCATTTTGTTCGTTCCAGCAGAAGAGTGGTGTCCGCCGCTTAAGCGGCTGCATGGACTGCGTGAGGAGATGGGCATGAGAACGGTGCTGAACACAGCTGAGAAGCTTGTCGATTATGGGCATTCGCCTTATATCATATTTGGCGTTTATCACAATACGGTGTTTGACCGCACGTCAAAGCTAATGATGAATTTGAACTATAAGAAGGCGCTCATTGTTCAAGGGATGGAGGGCTCGGAGGATTTGTTCATCGAGCGGCCGACGAGGACGTACCAGGTGGAGAACGGCGAAGCCAGCCTGCAAATGATTGATCCGGATGCGTATGGTCTGGAGCTGACGCCTCCTGAGGTCGACTGGACGCCTGCTGAGCAAATTGCCGAGACGGAGGCTGTGCTTAACGGAGGCGGCCATCTTGCTTTTATGAATCAGGTGCTGCTTAATGCAGCGGTTCGGCTTCATTTGGCAGAGCGCGTCGATTCCATCGAAGAAGGCTTGTATACGTGCAAGGATTTGATTGACAATGGAACGGCATGGGAGCTCTATGTGAAGTGGAAGGTTAGCTTGCTTGTTTCGCAGCAGCAGCACCCGCTTCATAAGGCGACGGTTACAACGCTTTAATCGTAACCATGTATAGTTATCCTATTCATTTACATGAAAAAAGCAGTCTTCAAGCTCGCGTCGGGGGCGATGTGAAGGCTGCTTTTTTATAAATTTTGGATGTGACTTAATAGTCTTCGACCACCTGTTTATATTGATTAGAAAACAATGGCTGTTTATGCTTCAGACGCTCAATTTCCAGCTTAATAATGGACTGTTCTTTCACAATGTATTCGACATCTTGTTTGAGGCTGGTTACCCCCTGACTAACATGTGAAACCTTGTCATGTGTATGGCGAACAATACTAATAATATCTTCGTTCTGCGCGACTTCGATGCGATCAAGCTGAATTTGCATTTGATCGAGTCGAGTATCGACCTGATCAAAACGCTTGTCCATCTGATCCAAACGAGTATCGACCTGATCAAAACGCTTGTCCATCTGATCCAAACGAGTATCGACCTGATCAAAACGCTTATCCATCTGATCCAAACGAATATCGACCTGATCAAGACGCTTGTCCATCTGATCCAAACGAGTATCGACCTGATCAAGACGCTTGTCCATCTGATCCAAACGAGTATCGACCTGATCAAGACGCTTATCAACCTGATCAAGACGCTTGTCGACTTGATCAAGCTTTTCATTCGTTTGCTGTGCAAATTGGATTAATAACTGCTCAATACGATTCATTTGTTCGCTCATTTAACAGCCCCCAAAAGTAGTAAAATTAGTATACCACTTAAATCGTTTAAAGTAAGGATCTTTTTGCGCAAATAAGCGAAAAAACATAAAGCAGGCGGTAGCATTCCGCCTGCTGGAGAGAACTATATTTTACAGCTAGAGCTTGTCCATTTATCGAAAAAGGCATTGTCGCAAGCATGCTTTTCTCTAAATACAAGCATGTATACGTCTCATTCTCCTTAGTATAGGGAAATGGTTAACGTATCCTTCTCATGATACGAATGCAGCGTAGCTTCGCTGCCGACAATTTCGACGCTGATCAGCGACTTGATACAGAGCTTAAGTGCATTTTTTCCCGTGTTCAGCTTGCGGTTCAGTACATCGGTCAATTTCTCGACAGCTTTTTTATTCGTATCCGTTATATAGACGGGAATCGTTTTATTTTGAAACAACAGCATTGTTTTCATAAAGGATTTCCTCCGCTCATTGGCTAATTTTAATTTTACTTTACTTGATGAATCTTAAGCGAATCTTAAAAAAAAGTTATGAAAAGGTTACAAAATCGTAATTTTTTCTATTTTGGACTGGATTCCGCTTTTGCTTACGAAATTCGGACGGGGTGCAGTTCAACGTCTTGCGAAATACTTTAACAAAATAGCTGATATGGTCGAAGCCGACCTCCAGCGCGATGTCTGAAATTTTGCGTTCCGTATGCAGCAGCAGCTCGGCCGCCTGATTCACCCGATAGGCGTTCAAATATTCAACCGGCGTCTGCCTCGTCATTGATTTGAAAAAACGGAAAAACTGTCCTTCGCTCATCGGAATTTGCTCCGCCAGCTCGCCAATGCGTATGGGTCTGCGATAATGCAGCTGGATATAGAGGATGCTTTTCTTAAGTCGCTCTATTCGAGTTCTGTCATCCGATCTTGCCTCGCTGCGATT